>KI543180.1:182773-217689 GCA_000496195.1 uncultured archaeon A07HB70 | reverse complement strand
CCCGCGCCCGGCGCCAGTCCGGGAACGCTGCTCACGCCTCGGCCTCCGCGGGCCGACCCCACTCGGCGAGGAGGTGTGCGAGGTGGAGGGCGTCGTCGGTGCCGGTCGCGAGGTCGAGGTCCGTCTCGCCGGCGAGGCGGTGGAGGCGCGCGAGTTCGGCGCCGTCGTACTCCGTCCGGGCGACGCGGAGGAGCGCGCGCAACAGCCCCTGCCCGTCGAAGCCGTCCTCGAGGAGGTCCTCGACGGCAGAGTGCGCGTCGTCGAACTCGCCGGCGCGGGCGTCGACGAGGACGCCGCGGAGCGCGTCGTCCCGCCCGACCGACTCGAGGGCGGCGTGGGCGGCGGTCATCGTCACCTCGTCGGCGTCGGCGGCGGCGGCCTGCGCGCCGAGGACGGCCTTTCGCAGGTCGCCGTCGGCGTAGCCGGCGACGAACGCCAGGCCGTCGTCGTCGTAGGAGACGGCCTCGGCCTCGCAGACCCGGCGGAGGGCCGCGATCGTCTCGTCGGTCGTCGGCGCGCGGACGGGGACGGGGAAACACCGCGACCGGATCGGCGGGATGAGCTTCGAGGGCTGACGGGTGGCGATCACGAACTGTGTCGTCCGGTGGTTACGCTCCATCACCCGGCGGAGCGCCTGCTGGAAGTCCTCGCGGATCGCCTCGGCGTTGTCGAGCAGCACCGTCTTGTACGACCCCGAGACGGGCGCGTAGCCCGCAACCTCCTTCAGGACGTGGTTGACCATGTCGCGTTTCGCCATCCGGGACCGGCCGGCGAGGAACGGCGCGAACCGCGGGTCCTCGCGGATCTGCTTTTTTGTCCGGTCGAAGAAGTCCGCGACGTTCAGCTCGAACAGGTCGTTGTCGGGGTCGTCGTGGGTCTCGCGCGCGAACGCCCGAACGGCGGCGGTCTTGCCCGCGCCCGACGGGCCGTGGACGACGAGGTTCATCGGCTCGGTCCGGGCGCGGGCCAGCCGGTCGCGCACCTCGGCCTGCGGCAGGTCGGCGAGGTCGGGCGCGTGGCGCTCGGTCCACAGCGGGCCGTCCATCGACAGAGGGGACGGGACCAGCGGGCAAAACGCCGGCGGTCGACGGCGCGGGACGCCCGCCGCGGTCGCGCCACCGGTCCGACGCGCCTAAACCACGCCGCGCCACAGCGGGAGTATGTCGCTCCGTGTCACCTTCCTCGGGACCGGGGGCGCCGTCCCCACCGTCGAGCGCGGCGCCAGCGCCGTCCACGTCTCGCGCGAAGGCGACGAGTTCCTGTTCGACTGCGGCGAGGGGACCCAGCGACAGATGATGCGCTTCGGCACCGGATTCGGTCCCGACCACGTCTTCGTCACCCACCTCCACGGCGACCACGTCCTCGGCCTGCCGGGACTGGTTCAGACGCTCGGCTTCAACGGTCGGACCCGCGCGCTCGCGGTTCACGGCCCGCCGGGGACGCGCCGTCGGCTCCGCGACCTGGTCCACGCCGCCGGCCACGAGCCGGAGTTCCCGGTGCGGATCAGCGAGGTCTCGCCGGGGGCAGTCGCGCTCGCCCGCGACGACTACGAGGTGCGGGCGTTTCGCACCGACCACCGCACGACCTCCGTCGGCTACGCGCTCGTCGAGGACGACCGGCCCGGCCGGTTCGACCGCGAGACCGCAGAGGAGGAGCTGGAGATCCCGCCGGGGCCGGCGTACGGTCGGCTCCACGATGGCGAGCCGGTGACGCTCGACGACGGGCGGACGGTCCGTCCGGAGCAGGTGGTCGGCCCGCCGCGGCCGGGGCGCCGGGTCGTCTACACCGGCGACACCCGGCCGAGCGAGGGCGTCGAGACGGCTGCGGCGGACGCGGACCTCCTCGTCCACGACGCGACGTTCGCAGACGCGGAGGCGGGGCGGGCGCGGTCGACGGGCCACACGACGGCGAGTGAGGCGGCGGCGCTGGCGGCGCGGACTGGCGCGCGTCGGCTGGCGCTCGTCCACGTCTCGGCGCGGTACGCGGGCGACGTGGGCGTGCTCGCGGGGGAGGCCCGCGAGCGGCTCGACGAGGCGGGGTGCGACGCCGAGGCGTTCGTCCCCGACGACGGCGACACGGTCGAGGTGTCGTTTCCGGACGACTGAGCTTTTGCCCGCAGGGGCCGTGAACCGACCAATGTCCGACGCGGAGCCGAACGGTCCCCGCTTCCACCTCGTCGACGTGTTCGCGACGGAGCGCTACGCCGGCAACCAGCTCGCGGTCGTCGAGTCGCGCGGACGGCTCGCCGACGACGAGATGGCCGCCGTGGCCGCGGAGTTCGACTTCTCCGAGACGACGTTCGTCGAGTCGCTCGACCCCGACCCGACGGTCCGCATCTTCACGCCCGAGGGCGAGATTCCGTTCGCCGGCCACCCGACGCTCGGGACGGCGGCGGTCGTCAGGTCCCTGACCGGGACGTCGGGGACGACGACGCTCGACCTCGGCGTCGGGCCGGTGCCCGTCCGCCCGCGCGACGGCGCGCTCTGGATGACACAGGCCGAGCCGACGTTCGGGCCGGAGCCCGACCCGGCGGCGCTCGCCGACGTCCTCGGCCTCCCCGACGACGCCGTGGCCGGGCCGCCGCAGGTCGTCTCGACGGGCCTGCCAACCGTCGTCGTCCCGCTCGTCAGCCGCGCGGCGCTGACCGACGTCGCCCTCGACCGCGACGCGTACGACGCGCTCGTCGACGCGTGTGGGGCGAAGAACGTCCTCGCGTTCTGCCGCGACCCCCGCGACCCGGCGAACGACATCGCCGCGCGCGTGTTCGCGCCGGCACACGGCGTCCCCGAGGACCCGGCCACGGGGTCGTCGAACGGCTGTCTCGCGGCCCACCTCGCGCGCCGGGAGGGGACGGTCGCGGCCCGGGTCGAGCAGGGACACGAGATGGGCCGCCCGTCACGGCTGGGGATCGAGGCCGAGACGGACGGGGACGGGGTGACGGTCCGGGTCGGCGGGCGGGTCGTCCCGGTCGGACGGGGGCGGCTCCACCGGCCCGACCAAGGTATTTAGCCGTCGCGGTCCAGTTCTCGTCTGTGAACGCCCGGACGAGCGCGCTCGACGCGCCGGTCTTCGGGGTGGACGTCCAGAGCGGCGACGTGCGGGGGTCGTCGCCGTCGTTCGCGCTGGTCGTCCTCGACCCGACCGACGGGCCGGAGGGCGAGGCACGGATCGACCGCGACGTCGTGACGTTCCGGAAGCTCCGACGGCTGGTCGAGCGCGACGAGCCGGCGGCTATCGCGACGGACAACGTCTACGAACTGGCCGAGGACAAGGACGACCTGATCGGGTTCCTGCGGTGGCTCCCGGACGAGACGACGCTGGTCCAGGTGACCGGCGCCGAGCGCCCGGAGTCGCTGTCGCGGGTTGCCCACCGCCACGGCGTCCCCTACGGCAAGCAGCCGATGGAGGAGGCCGAGGCGGCGGCCCGGCTCGCGGTCCGGCGCGTCGGACAGGCGGTTCGCGCGTTCGGCGACACGACGCGCGTGAAGATCTCGCGGGGGCGCTCGACCGGGTCTGGCGGCTGGAGCCAGGACCGCTACACCCGGCGCATCCACGGGAGCGTCCGGCGGCGGACCCGCGAGGTCGAGAGCGCACTCGACGACGCGGGGCTGACCCACGAGCGCGAGGTGACAGAGAAGTACGGCGGGTTCGCGAACGCCGTGTTCACCGTCGAGGCGACGCCGGGCGAGATTCCCGTCTCGACGGGGCGGTCGGGCGACACCCGCGTCGAGGTCGAGCGCGAGCGCCGCGACGGTATCGAGTTCGAGCCGCTCGTCGAGCGTCGTGACCACGTCGTCGTCGGGGTCGACCCCGGGACGACGACGGCGGCGGCGGTCGTCTCGCTCGACGGCGAGGTGCTCGAGCGCTACTCCTCGCGCACCGCCGACACCGGCGACGTCGTCGAGTGGCTGGTCGAGCAGGGCCGGCCCCTGCTCGTCGCCGCGGACGTGACGCCGATGCCAGAGACGGTCGAGCAGTTCCGGCGGAGCTTCGACGCGGCGGGGTGGACGCCGGACTCGGACCTGCCGGTCGACGAGAAGCTCCACCGCACCCGCGAGACGAGCTACGAAAACGACCACGAGCGCGACGCGGTCGCCGCCGCGCTGTTCGCGTTCGACGACCACGAGGACCAGTTCGCGCGGGTGACGCGCAAGACGCCGCCGGGGCTCGACCGCGGCGAGGTGATCGCACAGGTGCTGGCAGAGGAGACGTCGGTCGAAGTCGTCGTCGACGACCTGACCGACGACCCGGAGGAGCCCGAGGAGTCGACCGAACACGAACCCCGGGAGCTCACCGAGGAGGAGCGCGAGATCCGGCGGCTCCGCGAGCGCGTCGAGCGCCTGGGGGGACACGTCGACGAGCTCGAGGAGACAGTCGCGACCCAGGAGGCCGAGCTCGAGGAGTACGAGACGGAGCTGTCCGAGGCCCGGCGCGAGGAGCGCCGGCAGGCCCGCGAGCGGCGCGAGGTCGACCGGCTGGAGCGCGAGAAGGACCGCCTGCGCCACGAGCGCGACGAGGCCCGCGAGCGCGCCGAGGCGGCAGAGGCGAAGCTGGAGCGGCTGAAGTCGCTGTGGCGGCTGGACCACTCCGACGTCGACCGGGTTGCGGGTGACCGCGACCTCGTGCCGGTCAAGCCCGTCGAGCAGTTCACCACCGACGCCGTCGAGGCCGCCGACGAGCGGTACGGGCTGGCCCGCGACGACGTGGTCTACCTCCGGGACGCGAGCGGCGCGGGACGGTCGACCGCCGAGCGGCTGGCCGACGCCGAGCCGCGGCTGGTCGTCCGCACGGGCAACCTCTCCGAGGCCGCCGACGAGGTGCTGTTCGAGCGCGAGGTGCCGGTCGCGCCCGCCGACGCCGTCGACCTGACCGAGGTCGACGACCTCGCGGTCGCCGACGAGACGGCCGTCGAGGCGGCGGTGGCCGACTGGCGCGAGCGCGCCGCCGAGCGCCGGCGCGACGAGCGCACGGAGATGGTCGACCGGCTCATCAGCGAACACCGCGCCGACCGGGACGGCAACGAGGCAGACAGTTAACCCCCGAGCGCCGGTCGGGCGGGGTATGAGCGCGGACGAGACCGACGGCGAGGCGCCCGAGGTCGCCGAGCTGCTCGAGGAGCTGACCCGCGCGACCGACACCGACGCGGAGCGCGAACTCGTCCGGGAGACGGTCGAGACGGACCTCGACATCGACGTCGGCGTGTTCGGGCAGGTGGTCGTCGGCTACGACCGCGGCGACGTCTCCGAGGCGCTGCTCGGCGCGGTGGTGTTCGGTGTCCCGATGTTCGTCGAGGGGGGGACGACCGAGGTCGGGGAACACTTCGCGGCCTCGCCGCTCGCGGCGCTCGGCACCCTCGCGTTCACCGTCGCCGTCGTCTACGGTATCGTCTACGTCGCCGACATCCAGGACGTGCGCGTGACCCGTCGGGTCCTCGGCGTGGTCCCCCGGCGGCTCGTGGGGTCCCTCGCGGTGCCGCTGGTCGCCGCCGTCGTCGGCCTGACGCTCTGGGGGCGGATCGCGTGGACAGAGCCGGCGGTCGCAGCCGGGAGCGTCGTCGCCGCGCACCTTCCGATGGCAGTCGGGGCGGCGCTGGGCGACATCCTGCCGGGGACGTGATGGAAAGAGCGTTACGTCGGGAAGCAGAGGAGCCGCCGTGTTCCCGATCCCCCTCCAGCTTCCCGGCGGCGTCGAACTGCTGATCGTCTTCCTGATCGGCCTGTTCTTCCTGGTCGTCTCGGTCGTCGTCTCCGCCGGGGCGGCGTACTGGGTGTACCGCGACGCGACCCGTCGCGGG
This sequence comes from uncultured archaeon A07HB70, assembly GCA_000496195.1. Taxonomy (GTDB): domain Archaea; phylum Halobacteriota; class Halobacteria; order Halobacteriales; family Haloferacaceae; genus A07HB70. Next base: position 211,895 of record KI543180.1, on the reverse strand, counting down.
CGCGACGACGCGACGCTGTGGGCCGTCGCCACCCTGGGCGGGTTCCTCGTCGCCGGCGTCGGCGGCATCGCGGTGCTGGTCGTCTACCTCCTCGTGCGCGAGGACGGACCGGGCCGGCACGGCGCCCCGTAGAGAGGGGAACGCATATCCGGTCGGCAGACCGCCCTCGGGTATGGACGCCTACGAGCGGATCACCCGGAACGCGGCCGAGGTGGTCACGGAGGAGGAGGTTCGCGCGCTCGCCGACGACCCCGAGGGGCGACGGGCGTACGTCGGCTACGAGCCCTCCGGGGTGCTCCACGTCGGGCACATGCTGACCGCGAACAAGCTCATCGACCTCCAGGAGGCCGGCTTCGAGGTCGTCGTCCTCCTCGCGGACGTCCACGCCTACCTCAACGGGAAGGGGACGTTCGAGGAGATCGAGGCGACCGCAGAGCGGATGCAGGCGCAGTTCCTCGCCTACGGGCTGGACGAGGCGGCGACCGAGTTCGTCTACGGCTCGGCGTTCCAGTTCGACCGCGACTACTCGCTGGAGCTCCACGCGCTGGAGCTGGAGACCAGCCTCGCGCGCGCCGAGCGGTCGATGAGCGAGATTCAGAGCGGCGACACGGCCCGGGTGTCGCAGGCGGTCTACCCGCTGATGCAGGCGCTGGACGTCGTCTCGCTCGACCTCGACCTCGCCGTCGGCGGGATGGAGCAGCGAAAGGTCCACATGCTCGCGCGGGACGTCCTGCCGAAGGTCGGTCACGAGGCGCCGACCTGTCTCCACACGCCGCTGATCGCCGACCTCTCGACGGGCGTCGGTAAGATGTCCGCCAGCGAGGGCGTCACGCTGTCGATGGAGGACACGACGGCGGAGATCGAGGAGAAGGTAGCGGGGGCGTTCTGCCCGCCGACGCGCGACCCCGACCCGGACGGCGAGGGGCGGGAGCGCGAGAACCCCGTCCTCCAGCTGTTCGACTACCACGTGTTCCCCCGGTTCGACGAGGTGGTCGTCGAGCGGTCGGAGGAGTACGGCGGCGACCTGACCTACGACGCCTACGAGGCGCTGGCGACGGACCTCGAGTCCGGCGCGCTCCACCCGGCGGACGCGAAGGGCGCGCTCGCGGGCTACCTCGACCGTCTCGTCGCGCCGGGCCGCGAGCGGCTGGCGGCGCTGCGGTGACAGGTCGAACGGATTAAGTCCGCGCCGCGGCGAGCGACGGTCGATGAGCGACGGCGACGACGGCGCTCGGCGCGACCTGCGGATGCCCGAGGACGACGAGGTGTTCGCCACCGTGACCGAGATGCTCGGGGCGAACCGCATCGAGGTGCGCTGTGCCGACGGCGTCGAGCGGACGGCACGTATCCCCGGTCGGATGCAGAAGCGGGTGTGGATCCGCGAGGACGACGTGGTCCTCGTCGACCCGTGGGACTGGCAGGACGAGAAGGCCGACGTCGTGTGGCGCTACGAGAAGAGCGAGGCCGACCAGCTCCGCGATGAGGACCACATCGGCTAGTCGTCGCTCTCGACGACCCGCCCGCGGCCCGCGCCGGGGTCTTCCCACTCCTGGTCGAAGTGTGCGCCCTCGCGGTCGCGGGCGCTCGCGGCGACCCGGACGAACTCGCCGCGGTCGCGTGCCTCGGCGAGGGTGTGTGCCCCGCAGTACGACAGCCCGGAGCGAACGCCGGCGGCGAACTCGTCGACGACCCCCGCGAGCGGCCCCTTGTACGGCGTGAGCGCCTCGACACCCTCGTCCGCGCTCGGCGTCCCGTCCTTGTCAGTCCGGTCCGTCGCCGCCGCCGTGGTCGCCATCCCTCGCGAGCGCTTGTAGCGCTCGCCGTCTGCCTCGACGACGGGGCCGGGCGCCTCGGCGGTGCCGGCGAACATGCTCCCGAGCATCACCGCGTCGGCACCGGCGACGAGCGCCTTCGCCGCGTCGCCCGACGACCGGATGCCGCCGTCTGCGACGGTCGTGACGCCACGGTCGCGGGCGGCGGTCGCGCAGTCCGAGACGGCGGTCAACTGGGGCACGCCGGCGCCGGAGACCCGGCGGGTGGTGCAGTGCGACCCCGGCCCGACGCCGACCTTCACGCAGTCCGCGCCGGCGGCGGCGAGGTCGGCCACGCCCTGGGGCGTGGCGACGTTTCCGGCGACGAGGACGGGGTCGAACTCGGTGCGGATCGCCGCGACGGCGTCGAGACACGCCTCCATATGCCCGTGAGCGACGTCGACGACGACGGCGTCCGCGCCGGCCTCGAGCAGGGCCTCCGTCCGCGCGAGCGAGTCCTCGGCGATCCCGACGGCAGCCGCGACACGGGCGCCCCGGTCGACGGCCTCCCGGACCCAGCCGGCCTGCTCCTCGATTGTCGCGAACCGGTGGAGGACGCCGAGGCCGCCCGCGTCGGCGAGGGCGGCGGCGAGGTCCGGGCCGGTGACGGTGTCCATCGCCGCCGACAGCACCGGGCGGTCGAGCGAGAGTCCCGGCGCGAGCGTCGTCGAGAGGTCGACGTCGGCGCGGCTGTCGACCGGCGAACGGTGCGGCACGAGGAGGGCGTCTCCGTACGAGAGGCCCGTGCGAACGTCGTCCATGACCTCAACAGGATACGGGTCGGTGCTGTATGAATCCCTCGCCACGGGTTTTTCCGGCGCGCGCTCGTACGTGAGCGGAGATGGGTGACGATGAGATCGACCTGCTCGAACCCGACGCCGGCGAGGGCGAGCGGTTCGGCGACGAGTGGGAGACGGTCGACGTCGCCGACACGGAGGCAGACCGGATCGCGCGGAAACGCGACCGCGAGTTCGCGCAGTTCCGCGAGCGCCTGAAGGACGCCGACCAGTTCAAGGTCGAACAGGCGGTGTTCGACGACGCCACCTTCGCGGCGCTGTACAAGCTCGTCCAGGACGGCCACGTCGACGCCTTCGGCGGGCCGATATCGACCGGGAAGGAGGCGAACGTCTACGAGGCGCTCGGCGACGGGCGGGACGTCGCGGTGAAGATCTACCGCATCAACGCCTCGGACTTCCGGCAGATGCGCGACTACCTCGACGGCGACCCGCGGTTCGAGGGGATCGGGTCCGACAAGTCGAAGGTCGTGCTCGCGTGGACGCGAAAGGAGTTCGCCAACATCTCGCGGGCGGCGGCGGCGGGCGTCCGGGTGCCCGACCCGGTCGCGGTCGAGCGGAACGTCCTCGTGATGGAACTCGTCGGCCACGCCGACGACCGGGCGCGGCGGCTGGCCGAGGTGTCGGTCGAGAACCCACAGACCGCCTACGAGGTGGTCCGCGAGTATATGCGGCGGCTCTACGCCGCCGGCCTCGTCCACGGCGACCTCTCGGAGTACAACCTCATCATCTACGAGGGCGAACTCGTCGTCATCGACCTCGGGCAGGCGGTGACGGTCCACCACCGGCGGGCCGACGAGTTCCTGCGCCGGGACTGCCGGAACGTCGCGAACTTCTTCGGCCGGCAGGGGCTCGACGTCGACCCGGACGACCTGTTCGACGCGGTCACGGAGTCCGGCCCGGACGGCGACGACGCCGTCAGCGGGGGGACGACGGACGCGAGCGAACAGTATTAAAGGCGCGCGCCGTCTTAAACAGGATATGCAGCACGTGACGATCCCGCAGGACCGCATCGGCGTCCTCATCGGCGAGGGCGGAGAGACGATGCGGCAGATAGAGGACCGCGCCGAGGTCCGGCTCGACATCGACAGCGAGTCCGGCAGCGTCGCGGTCGAGTCGGTCGGTGACCCCGTGACCGGGATGGTCGCCCCCGACGTCGTGCGGGCGGTCGGGCGGGGGTTCTCGCCGGAACAGGCGCTCTCGCTCCTCGACGACGACCTCCGGCGGTTCGAACTCATCGACGTCGACGCCGCGACGCGGAACCAGAAGGACCTCCAGCGCCAGAAGGGCCGGCTCATCGGCGAGGACGGCCGGACCCGCGAACTGATGGAGGAGCTGACGGGCGCAGAGGTGGTCGTCTACGGCACGACGGTCGGCATCATCGGCTCGCCGGAGGAGGTGGCCGCGGTGCGCCGCGCGGTCGAGATGATCCTCGACGGCGCACCCCACGGCTCCGTCTACGCATACCTCGAGCGCAAGCACAACGAACTGACCGACGGCCTCGGTCCGGCGCGGTAGAGCGGCCCGCGTCCCGCTCGACCGTATTTAAACGTCCGCGCGTCAAGGATTCGCACGCCGCGTGCGGGGGTCGAGCCGCGCGGTCGGGCGGTCGCGTTCGACAGATTTATATAGAACCGTCGGCAATCAACGGTTGTACTATGTCTCAGCGAATGCAGGGCCAGCCGATGATCATTCTCGGCGAGGACTCGCAGCGGACACAGGGCAAGGACGCCCAGTCCATGAACATCACGGCCGGCAAGGCCGTCGCCGAGTCGGTCCGGACGACGCTCGGACCGAAAGGGATGGACAAGATGCTCGTCGACTCGACGGGCGACGTCGTCGTGACGAACGACGGCGTAACCATCCTGAAGGAGATGGATATCGACCACCCGGCTGCGAACATGATCGTCGAGGTGTCCGAGACCCAGGAGGACGAGGTGGGCGACGGCACCACGACGGCGGTCGTAATCGCCGGCGAACTCCTCGACCAGGCAGAGGAGCTCATCGACCAGGACATCCACCCGACGACGCTCGCGCAGGGCTACCGGCAGGCCGCCGAGCGCGCGAAGGAGGTCCTCGAGGACACGTCCATCGACGTCTCCGCGGACGACCGCGAGACGCTCGTCAAGATCGCCGCCACGGCGATGACGGGCAAGGGCGCCGAGAGCGCGAAGGACCGCCTCGCAGAGCTGGTCGTCGACGCCGTCCTCTCCGTGCGTGACGACAGCGGAGTCGACACCGACAACGTCAGCGTCGAGAAGGTCGTCGGCGGCTCCATCGACAACTCCGAGCTCGTCGAGGGCGTCATCGTCGACAAGGAGCGCGTCAACGAGGAGATGCCCTACGCGATCGAGGACGCCAACGTGGCGCTGGTCGACGCCGCGCTGGAGGTCAAAGAGACCGAGATCGACGCCGAGGTCAACGTCACCGACCCGTCCCAGCTCGAGCAGTTCATCGAGCAGGAGGAGGCCCAGCTGAAGGCGATGGTCGACTCGCTGGTCGACGCCGGGACCGACGTCGTCTTCGTCGGCAAGGGTATCGACGACATGGCCCAGCACTACCTCGCGCAGGAGGGCATCATCGCCGTCCGGCGCGCGAAGGACTCCGACCTCTCGGCGCTGGCCCGCGCGACGGGCGCGAACGTCGTCTCGAACGTCGAGGACATCGCCGCCGACCACCTCGGCTTCGCCGGCTCCGTCGCCCAGAAGGATATCGGCGGCGACGAGCGCATCTTCGTCGAGGAGGTCGAGGACGCCAAGTCCGTCACGCTCGTCCTGCGCGGCGGCACCGAACACGTCGTCGACGAGGTCGCCCGCGCCGTCGAGGACTCCCTCGGCGTCGTGCGCGTCACGCTGGACGACGGGCAGGTCATGCCCGGCGGCGGCGCGCCCGAGACCGAGCTCGCACTCGAGCTCCGTGACTTCGCCGACTCCGTCGGCGGCCGCGAGCAGCTCGCGGTCGAGGCGTTCGCCGAGGCGCTGGACATCATCCCGCGCACGCTCGCCGAGAACGCCGGCCTCGACCCGATCGACTCGCTCGTCGACCTGCGCGCCCGCCACGACGGCGGCGAGTTCGGCGCCGGCCTCGACGCGTACACCGGCGAGGCGATCGACATGGAGACCGAGGGCGTCGTCGAGCCGCTCCGCGTCAAGACGCAGGCGATCGAGTCCGCCACCGAGGCGGCTGTCATGATCCTCCGCATCGACGACGTCATCGCAGCCGGCGACCTCAAGGGCGGCGGCGACGACGGCGGCGACGACGACATGGGCGGCGGCCCGCCCGGCGGCATGGGCGGCGGCATGGGCGGCGGCATGGGCGGCATGGGCGGCATGGGCGGCGCGATGTGAGCGTCCCCACGTAACGCCACACCCACCCACCGCACGCACCGACACTCGACCGACCGATTCTTTCGACCGCTACGCAGCCGACAGCGCCAGCCCCGCGACGACGAGGGCGGCGCCGACGGGGCCGACGACGAGCGCGACCCGACGGGCCCGCCGGAGGTTCCGTGCTGCCGCGCGCGCCCACCCCTCTGCGGCGGCGCGGCGGACGACGACGTCACCCGTCGGCTCGACGACCCCGTCTCGCTCCGTGAACGTCCCGACCAGCGTGACCGGGTCGCCGGGGTCGAACGCCTCGACGACGACCCGGACCCGCTCGGTCCGCAGGAACCGGTCGTGGTAGCTGTCCGCGGCTTCGATCCCGAGGCGCCGAAGGTACGGCGCCGGGTCGCCGACCAGATCCAGGTCCAGATCCTCGGGGGCCGGCGGCGGCAGGCGAGGCGAACGACGGCTCGACCGCCCGCGACACCGGCAGCGCGACGCGGCTGTCCGCCGTCTCGACGACGAGCGACCCGGACGCCACCAGCCCGGAGACGAGCGGCTCCCACTCGGGTCCGGGACGGCTGCTCCCGTCGCTCGGCGCGTGCTCGACGGCGTAGAGGTAGCCCGCACAGTCCCGCCCTCCGACCGGCTCCCGGACCGGATCGCCGGCTGCGGCGGCGACTCCAGACGCGACGGTCCCGCCCCGGTCGCGGGCGAGTCCAGCCGGACCGCCCTCGTCGGCGACACGGACGACGACGAGGAGACCGACGGAGAGAACGACACAGGCGCTGCCGACGCCCGCCAGCCCCTGCGGGGAGTCGCCGGCGAGCTCGACGGCGCCCCACAGGGTCAGGAGCGGCACGAGCGTCAGTACGGCGAGCGCCGTCACCATCGTCGTCAGCACCGCGACGTTTCGCGACCGGCTCACGCCGGCCGGTCGGTCCCCGGCGGCTTCAGTTCACGCCTCGACGTACACCGCGCCCGCCTCGACGACCACGTCGTAGGTCGGCTGGCGGTAGTTCGGGTCCGCGAGCGCCTCGCCCGTCCGCACGTCGAACTCCCAGCCGTGCCACGGACAGGCGACGACCCCACCCTCGTGGTCGTACGAGAGCGTCCCGTCCGGCGCCTCCGCGAGCGTCCCCGACAGCCGGCCCTCGCAGACCGGACCGCCCTGGTGGACACAGTAGTTCGCGAGCGCGAGGAACTCGCCGTCGACGCGGAACACCGCAACCTCCCGGCCGTCCAGGTCGACCACCACCCGCTCGCCGTCGGTCAGGTCGTCCGCCGCCGCGACGCGGTGGCGGGTCAGAGGTCGAACACCGCCGTCGCCGTCTCGCCGTAGACGCCGCGGGCGGCGTCGGGGCCGAGGCGCGAGCGGACGGCCCGGAACAGCTCCGCCGAGTGGTCGAAGTCGAGGTGCGGGTAGTCCGAGGAGAACAGCAGTCGGTCGGGCCCCATCAGCTCGACCATCGACGCGACGTAGTCGGGGTCGCCCGTCCCCTCGACGGGCTGGCTGGTGAAGTAGAACTGGTCGCGCAGGTACTCGCTGGGGAGCTTCTCGAGGATCGGGGCGTCCTCTCGCTTCGCGCGGTACTCGTGGTCGAACCGGCGCTCGAAGTACGGCACCCAGCCGATACCGGCCTCCTGGACGACGAAGTCGACGTCGAACCGCTCCGGCACGCCCGTCGTCAGCATCGATGAGAGGTGGGTCATATGCTGCATCGCGTGGACCGGCGCGTGGCTGGAGAGATATCGGTCGAACCCCTGGAACAGGTTCGGGAACGAGAGCAGCATCGTCCCCGCGGCGTTGTGCATCATCACGGGCAGGCCGGCGCGCTCCGCGGCCTCGTAGATCGGGTCGTACTGGCGCTTGCCGAGCGGCGGGTTCACGCCGCCGCTGGGGAGGAAGACGGCACAGACCCCCGGCTCGTCGGCCCGGTCGTCTATCTCCGCCGCCGCCTCCGCGGGGCGCTGTGGCGCGACGACGCAGGCGCCGTACCGGCCCGCCGACGGGTCGACGAGCGTGTCGAGCAGCCAGGCGTTGTACGCCCGCCCGAGCGCCGCGGCGAGTTCGGGGTGCTGGACGCAGCCGAGGTAGAGGTTCTGCGTCGGCGTCAGCACGACGGTGTCGGTGTCGAGCAGGTCCATCCCCTCGCGCACGTCGGCGGGGGTCTTGACGCTCGTCGCGTCGGCCTTCCCGGTGTTGACCGGGGTGAGAAAGCCCGCAGAGGGGTAGAACGAGGAGATGTAGCCGTAGGAGTCGTCGACGTCGGTCCGGAGCGCCGACGCCATCGGCCCCTCGAGATACGGCAGGAGGTCCGACTGGTGTTCGGTGACGTGTGCGTCGCAGTCGACGACGCGGTCGACGTCAGCGACCGCCCTGACCTGCTGTGAGTCGCTCACGTAGACGTGGGTGCGCGTGCTTCTGTATAAAGTGTGGCGCGGTCAGAGCGCCTCGCGGACCGCGTCGACGCGGTCACCGAGCGCCGAGCGCAGGACCGCGAGGTCGCCGCCGATCCGCAGCAGGTCGTAGCCGCTGTCGCGGGCGTCGGCGACGGCTGCCGGCGAGTTCGCGATGCCCGCCAGCGCGACGTCGCTCTCGGCGACACGCGCCTCGACGTCGGCCACCGTCTCGCGCACCTCGGGGTGGTCGCGCTCGTTCGGGTGGCCGAGCGAGACGGAGAGGTCTGCCGGGCCGACGAAGCAGAACGAGAGCGCGGGCACGTCGAGGATGTCGTCGAGGTTCTCGACTGCCGCCGCGGACTCCACCATCGTGCCGAGGGCGACCTGCTCGTCCTCCTCGTCGACGTACCCCTCGTCGTCGCTTCCCCACGTCGTCACGCGGGCCTGCGCGACGCCGCGCTCGCCCGGCGCACCGTCGTGGCGAAACCGGGTCGCCGCCGCCGCCGTCCGCACCTGTTCGGCGGTCTCCACGCGGGGGATCAGGACGTTCCGGGCGCCGGCGTCGAGCGCCTTCCGCACGAGGTGGGGGTCCTCGCTCGGCAGGCGAACGAGGAGTTCGGTGCCCGCGCAGTCGGCGGCGCGCGAGAGGTCGTTCAGCAGGCGGGCGTTCTGCGGCGCGGGGCCGTCGTGCTCGAAGTCGAGCCAGACGAAGTCGAGGCCGAGCGCGCCGTACGTCTCGACCACCTCCGGCGCGAACGTCGACGCGCCCGCGCCGACGACTGGGTCGCCCGCCGCCAGCGCCCGCCGGACGTCGTTCGTGCGGTCCATACCGCGCGTGCCGGGCGCGGGGGCCTGAGGGTTTGGGTCGCGGCAGGGCGGCGAGGCTCGCGACGTCGAGCCGCGGCTGCTGGCGGGGTCGCCGCTCGTGCGGGTCGGGTACGGTGGGATTCGAACCACGGTCGCTCCCGTTCGCTCGCGGTGATCGCTCGCCTCCCGCTCCCTGCTTCGGATCCCCTGCCTGGGCGTTCGACACGCCTCGCTGTCGCCCGGCGGTCTCACGAGCACGGTGGGATTCGAACCCACGGCCGTCGGATTAGAAGTCCGACGCTCTATCCTGGCTGAGCTACGTGCCCTCGGCGGATCGAGTCCACGGTGTGACTAAAGCGCCGCGGGTTCGCGGGAATTAACAGCCGGGCGGACCGAGAGGAAACGATGTCAGTCGTGGGAACGGTCGGGATGCCCGGCAGCGGCAAGGGCGAGGCAGCCGCCGTCGCCGAGTCGGCGGGCGTCCCCGTCGTGACGATGGGCGACGTGATCCGCGAAGCCTGCCGTGAGCGCGGGCTGGAGCCCGCGACCCACCACGGCGAGGTCGCACAGACGCTCCGCGACGAGGGGGGCCCCGCCGCGGTCGCGGAGGCGTCGCTCCCGCACGTCGAGCGGGCGCTCGGGGAGGCCGGCGTCGACCTCGTCGTCGTCGACGGCCTCCGGTCGCCCGCGGAGACCAGCCGGTTCCGCGAGCGGTTCGGCGACGACTTCTCTGTCCTCGCGGTGGAGGCTCCGTTCGAGACCCGCGCCGACCGCCTCGCGGAGCGTGGCCGGGACGCCACCGACGCCGACCGCGAGCGGCTGCGCGCCCGCGAGGAGCGTGAACTCGACTGGGGCATGGACGACGTGATCGCGGACGCGGACCGCCGGGTCGAGAACGATGGTCGCTCGCTCGCGGCGTTTCGCGACGCCGTGCGCGAGGTGCTGGACGAGGTCCAGCCGGAGGCGGTCGACCGGTGATCTACCGCGTCGACGTCCGGGTCGTCGCGCCCGTCTCCCCGACGGAGGTGACCGAGCGGGTCGCCGACGCCGTGCGTGAGCTGTTCCCCTCCGCGACGGTCCGGGAGGAGCCGGGACAGGTCGTCGGCGAGACCCACGACCTCGACGAGCTCTCGCGGCGCCTCCACGAACAGGAGATACTCGAGGCGGCACGCCGGGAGTTCCGCAGCCGGGCCGGCGACGACGGGTTCTCGTTCGCGCTGAAGAAGCAGGCCGCCCACGAGGGCGTCGTCAACTTCTCGGTCGGGTCGCCGGACGAACTCGGCGACGTGGCGGTCAGTGTGGTGGTAAACGAGCCGTCGGTCGAGGCCTACATCGACCTCGTCGCCCCCGAGACGGTCGAGGGCGACCCGGTGGAGTAGCCGGCGGTCGGCGGCCCGTCGACGAGCGCGGCGCAGGCCAGTACGCTGTACCCGCACGTAGCGGCGAGACCCGGGGGTGACACACGCAGTAATAAGTGGCAGGCACGGCTAATTTCGCCCGCGGAGGAGTCACACGAATGACAGACGACGTCACGCTCGACGAAGCGACAGACCTGATCGCGGCTGCCGAGTCGAGAGCAGCCGAGATCGACAGGCCGATGATAATCACGGTGGCGAACGCGGAGGGGAACCTCGTCGCCCAGCACCGGATGGACGACGCGTGGCTGGCGTCGGTCTCCATCTCCCGGAACAAGGCGTACACCTCGGCGGCGCTCAACGCGCCGACACACGAGCTCGCGGAGCCGTCCGAGCCGGGGAACTCGCTGTACGGGCTACAGACGACCAACGAGGGCCGGATCGTGATCTTCGGAGGCGGCTACCCGCTGGAGCGCGACGACACCGTGGTCGGCGCGATCGGCGTCTCGGGCGGCGCCGTCGAACAGGACCGCGACGTCGCCGAGACCGGCCTGGAGCGGTGGAACGACGCCGTCGTGGACGGGTAAGCCGGACAGAGCCGTCGGCGCAGGACGGGACGTCACCGGTGCCGGTCCCGCTACGCCAGCAGGAGGGCGAGCGCGACGGCCAGAAAGACCATCTTCAGGCTCGTGTTCAGCGCGACCACCCGTGCGCCGAACTCCGCGCCCCAGACGCCGTACTGGAACGGGATCGAGCGCTTGAACGTCGAGACGCCGAGGCTGACGAGGCCGCCGACCAGCATCGTCGCCACGGCAGTCCGGGGCGTGAACGGCCCGCCGTCGCCGACGAGGGGCGCGACCGTCGCCGCGCCCGCCGTCGTGTCGAACGCGAACACGGCGACGACGGGGACGGCGGCGCCGGGGAGGCCGAGAAGCGCCGCCAGCGGGTCGGCGGCAGCCGTCGCGGCCCGCAGGTCGACCGCGGCGACGAGAACGGTCACCAGCGCGTAGACGACGGCCAGCCGCGGGACGATGCGGCGGATCGTCGAGCGCGTGCTCCCGAGCGCCGCCCGCACGGCACCGCCGAGAGAGTCGGGCCGGTCGGCGGTCGCCGGGCCGCCGTCCGGTGTCGGGGTCGGGTCGTCTGGCCGGTCGGCTGTCGGCGCCGAGAGCAGGAGAGCGCCGCCGACCAGGCCCGCGAGCGTGATACCGAGGGCGACAGCGGCGCGCGCGCCGACGTAGAGCACGCCGACCCGCGCGCCGAGAACGGGGATGAGGACGGGGACGTAGAACGTGAACAGGTGCTGGACGAAGCCGAAGAACGTGTTGACCGTGACGGCGACGAGCGTCTGCCGGTCGGAGAGCCGCCCGGACTCGCGGAAGTCGGCGAGCATCCCGTAGCCCGCCGTCGTCGAGGCGGCGGTCGTGAGGATGGCCGTCCCGGCTTCGTCCGGGAGGTTCGCGGGGCCGGTCAGATGCCGCGAGAGGCCGGCGACGCGTTCGACCGCGCCGAGTTCGACAGCGACGTTCGCGAGGAAGACGCCGGCGGCGACGAGGACGGCGATACGCAGGACCCGGACGGCGATATCGGCCGCGAGCGCGGGGTCGAGCGTCTGGAGCAGCACCACAGCCGCGGTTCGAGCGCGGGCCGCATATCGCCGTCGGTCGGTCCGTCTCGCGCGCCGGCTCCGCGGGCGGGAGCAGCCGACCCGCGGCTCGCCGTCCGGAGAGCGGTCGGCGCGACCGAGCCGAGCGGCGGGCTGCTCAGTCGCTCACGCCGGCGTCGTCGGCGCGGGGGTCCGTCGACGAGTCGGCGTCTTGGAGCGACGCCGCGGCGTGCAAGTGGGGCGCCGACAGGCCGGAAGCGTGTGTGAGCTGGTGTCCCACGGTCCGTCGCGACATCGCCCGCGGAGCGGTGTGCCACCAGAGGAGCTGTCTGTCCGTCACGCCTGACAGGTGCGAGGCCGTCGATATAACTCGGGCGCGAGTTTAGACGGCGTGAAAACGCCCCTCAGACGAGCAGGCGGACGGTCAAGAAGAGCACGACCACCCCGAGCACGTCGCAGACGTTCGTGACGACGGGAACGACGACGTCGTCTGGGTCGAGGCCGAGACGGTACGCCGCGTAGGTGGCGGCGAGCGCGACGACCACCGCGAGGGCGGCGAGCGCCAGCCCCGCGACGACGGCCACCCTGACGACCGCGACGAGCGGCAGGCGCGCGCCGCCGGTGAGCACGGCCAGCAGCCACGCGCCGGCGCCGACGACGGGAAAGACGGTGGCGGCGAGGCCGAGCGTCGCCAGCGCGTTTCCGACGAGCACCTCGCTCTCGGGGTCGAACGCGAGCAGGCCGAGGTGGAGCGCGGTCGAGAGCCGCGAGGCGAGCACACTCCCGAGGTTCCCCGCCGTGCCGATCGTGACGGGCACGAGGACGAGCAGGGCGGGCGAGCGCAGGAGCGTCGACTCGAACCCGCCGAGGACGAGCCCGCTCCCGACCTCGACGAGCGTCAGGAGGAGCAACAGCGGCAGGGTGGCGCGCGTTATCGCCCGGACGGTCCACTCTGTGGTGGTCACGTCACGGCCCTCCGAAGAGCCCCGCCGCGCGGACGGCGCGGACAGCGACGAGCAGGAAGGCGACCCCGAACACGTCGCCGGTCGTCGTCACCAGCGGTCCGACCAGCGCGTCGGGGTCGTACCCCCGGCGGTAGCCCGCGAACACCGCCGTCACGACGACGGCGGTGAGCGTCGTCCCCGAGAGCGCGCCCGCGAGCAGTGCCATCGCGACCAGGCCCGAGAGCGGGGCGGGCGTCGCGGTGCCGGGGAGGACGGAGAGCGCCGCGAAGGCGGCGACGGCGGCGAACGCGCTCGCGAGCAGGCCGTTCGCCAGCGCCGCCGCACACGCCCGCGCCAGCCGGTCGTCGGCAGCCGCCAGCCGCGGCGCGACCATCCCCTGGTGGAGCGCGGTGGCGACGCGCGCGCCGAGCGAGGAGTAGACGTTTCCGCGCGTCGCGAGGAGCGCGGGCACGAGGACGAGCAGGCCGGGGACGGCTGCGAGGTCGGAGCGCATCCCGCCGAGGACGAGACCGGCCAGCAGTCCGCCGACGAGGCTGGCCGAGAGGGCGGGCAGCGCCTCGCGGTAGGCGTCGCGCGCGACCCGCCCGAGGCTCATGAGCGGGAGGGCTGCGGCCAGCGGCGTAAACGCGTCGTTCACGTGACGCGGGAGCGAAACAGCCGCGCCACGAGACCGGGCTCGGTGACGGAGGAGCCGCGGCGATCCGGCGCTCGCAGCCGGGTCACCGCGTCACCGCGAGGGCGACAGCCGCCAGCGTCGCGACGGCGGCGGCGCCCACGAGCGCGGTGAACGCGACCCGAAACGTCGAGACGTCCGAGAGGTAGCCGACGGTCGCGGGCGCCGCCGCCGCGGAGACGAGCATCGCCGTGCGGACCACACCGAGCGTTCCGCCCGCCACGTCGTCGGGGATGACGGTCATGAAGTGAGCGTCGCGCACGGGCCGGAAGCCGTGGAGGCCGACGCCGAGGCCGAGCACCGACGCGCCGAGGGCGAGCGTCCCGGAGCCGAGGACGAGGGCGGCGAGACAGGCGGTGGCGAGGCCGAGAAGCGCCGCGACGACGCGGAGCGGGCCGAGCCGGTCGGCGACGTCGCCGGTGAACGGCTGGACGCCGGCGGCGACGAAGAACCCCGAGTAGAGGAGACTCGCCGTCTCCGCCGTGAGGCCCGCGCCGTCGCTGAGGTAGAGCGGCAGGAACGAGACGAGACCGCTGATGACGAACGCGGCGACGACCGCGAGCGTCGAGAAGGTCAAAAAGCGTGGCGCACGGAAGGCCGCGAGGTACGCCCGCATCCCGGCGTCGTCGTCGGCACCGTCGCCGGCAGGGGCGGGCGCCCGCGTCGCGACGCGGCGACGAAAGGCGAGGCCGAGCGCCAGCGCCGCGACGGCGCCGCCCAGAAAGAGCAGGCGCCAGTCCACCGTCGCCGCGAGGAGAACGGCGACGAGCGCCGGGGCGACGACGCCAGCCGACTCGCCGACGGTGTCCATCACCCCGAGCGCGCCGCCCGTGCGGTCGGCGTACACCGTCGAGAGCAGGGTGATCGCGACGGTCTTGTGCGCGCCGGTACCGACGCCGACGAGGACGACGGCGACGACGAGGACGGAGAACGCCGGCGCGAGAAAGAGCAGCGCCGCGCCGAGCGCGGCGAGCACCGCGCCGCCGGTGATGACGGCGACGGTGCCGACCCGGTCGGCGAGCGCGCCCGACGGGAACTGCATGGCGGCGTAGCCGACGAGCAGGCCGGTGAACACCAGCCCGAGCTGGGTGTTCGAGACGGCGTACGTCTCGCGGAAGGTCGGGAACAGCGGCGGCAGGGCGTAGCGCAGGAACTTCGCGAGAAACCACAGCCCCGCCGTGAGTGCGAGGACGTCGAGCGTCGACAGCCGCTCGCGCAGGGCGGACAGCCGCGCCGGCGCGAGCGTCGACACGCGGCTAGCCGAACGGCCCGGCGCCGCCCATCCCGCCGCCCTGGTCGCCCATCTTGCGCATCATCCGCTGGAGGTCGCCGTCGCCCATCCCCTGGAACTGCTTGAGCGTACGCTCCATCATCCGGTGCTGTTCGAGCAGCTCCCGGACGACGGACTCGTCGACGCCCGCGCCACGGGCGATACGGACGGTGCGCTCCTTCCCGACGACGCGGGGGTTCTCCAGCTCCCCGTCGGTCATCGAGTCCATCACCACCTCGAAGCTGCGCAGGCGCTCCTGTGTGACGTCCATCGCGTCGTCCGGGAGCTGGTCCATCATCCCGCCGCCCAGGCCGGGGATCATGTCCATCACCTGGTCGAGCGGTCCCATCCGGTCCATCGCCTGCATCTGCTTGCGCATGTCCCGGAGGGTGAACTGCCCCTCCAGCAGATCCTCGGGGTCCCAGTCGTCCTCCGCCTCGTCCGTCTCGGCCATCGCTCGCTCGACGCGCTCGGCCAGCTGCTGGAGGTCGCCCATCCCGAGCAGCCGGGAGACGAAGCCGCTCGGCTCGAACCGCTCGACGTCCTGGACCGTCTCGCCGGTGCCGAGGAAGGCGATCGAGGAGTCGGTCTGGTCCACCGCGGTGAGCGCGCCGCCGCCTTTCGCCGTGCCGTCCAGCTTGGTGACGACCACGCCGCCGACCCCGACGGCGTCGTCGAACTCGCGGGACTGCTCGCGGGCGCCCTGCCCGATCGCGGCGTCCATGACGAGCAGCGAGCGGTCGGGCGAGACCGCCCGCTCGATCTCCTCGATCTCGTCGATCAGGTCGTCCTCCAGGGCGTGTCGACCCGCGGTGTCGACGATGTGGACCTCGGCGTCCTCGGTCGCCGCCAGCCCGTCGCGGGCGATCTGGACCGGGTCGTCCTCGTCCGGGTCGCCGTAGAACGCCACCTCTGCGCGCTCGCACATCTGCGCCGCCTGGTCGTAGGCGCCGGGCCGGAACGTGTCCGTCTGGATGACCGCGGGCCGGAGGCCCTTCTTCGAGAACCACCACGCCATCTTCGCCGCCGTGGTGGTCTTGCCCGACCCCTGGAGCCCCGCGAGCATGATCGTCTGTGGCTCCAGCGGGATCTCGGTCGAGTCGCCGATGAGGTCGACCATCTCCTCGTAGACGATCCGCAGGACGTGGTCGCGGGCGCTCGTCCCCGACGGCGCCTCCTCCTCGAGCGCGCGTCTCTCGATAGCGTCGGACAGGTCGGTGACGAGGTCGACGGCGACGTCGGCCTGGAGGAGCGACCGCTGGATCTCGCGGACGATGTTCTTGACGTCCTCCTCGGAGACGCGGGACTTCCCTCGCAGGTCGTCGAGGGTCCCGCGCAGCGAGCTCCCGAGGTCGTCGAGTACCATAGCATTCTGTCGCCACTCCCGGCCTAAATGCTTGTCCTATGTGGTCACGAGAACCTCGTCGAGGTAGTGAACCGCGTCGGCCTCACAGACGACGCTCACGCCGACGGCGACGTGGACGCGGCTCGGCAGCGTCTCGGGGGCCCACGTCGCCGCGTACTCGCGCCACCCCGCGTCGACGTGGAGCGGTTCCCGGAGGCCGCCGAATGGGGCGTCGGCGACGTCGGCGGAGTTCAACCCGGGGTCCGGGAAGTCCGCCTCCGTCTCCGGCGGGTCGGGGCGGAGCGCGACGACGAGGTGCCGGAGCGTGTCGAACGACTCCGACGGGCTCCACGCCACCACCGCGACCCGCAGTCGGCCCGTGTCGGCCGGGACGTCGAGCGGACGGGTGAGCCACGCGGTCCCGTCGTCGTGCCGGCCCTCGGTGTCGACCCGGACGCTCCACGACCCCTCGTGGGCGCGCTCCTCGGTGCGCTCGACCGACCACCGGAACTCGTCGGACGCGTCCGACCCGACGTGGGCATCCCGTGTCCACGGCTCCAGCCCGCGCTCGAAGCCGTCGGCGAGAAGCGGGCCGTCGCCGCCGGAACAGCCGGCGGTCCCGACGACGGCGGCGACGGGGAGCGACCGGAGGAACGTGCGGCGGGTCGCCACGGCTGCGCGTCGAGACGTGCGCACGTGAGACGCGTTACTCGTCCAGCAGGTCCGCCACGAGCGCCTCGGGGTCGAACCGCCGCAGGTCGTCGTACCCCTGTCCCGTCCCGAGGAAGAGAATCGGCTTGCCGGTCACCTGCGCGACGGAGATGGCGGCGCCGCCCTGCGAGTCCGCGTCGGCCTTCGTCAGCACCGCGCCGTCGACCGCGGCGGCGTCGTCGAACTCCTCCGCGCGGCGCACCGCGTCCTGCCCGGCGACCGCTTCGTCGACGAACAGCGTCATGTCCGGGTCGACGACGCGGTCGATCTTCGAGAGCTGCTCCATCAGGTCGTCGGAGGTGTGGAGCCGACCCGCGGTGTCGCCGAGCACGACGTCGACGTCGTTCGCCTCCGCGTACTCGACGGCGTCGTAGACGACGGCGGCGGGGTCGCCGCCCTGTTCGTGCGAGATGAGCTTCAGCCCGAGCGCGTCGGCGTGCTCGCGGATCTGCTCGTTCGCGCCGGCACGGTAGGTGTCGCCGTTCGCGATGACGACCGAGAGCCCGCGCTCCTCGAAGTACCGACCGAGCTTCGCGATCGTCGTCGTCTTGCCGACGCCGTTGACGCCCGTGAACACGATCGTGACGGGCGACTCGGCCTCGACGACGGCCTCGTCGAAGTCGAACTGTCCGACGCTTATCACCTCGACCAGCGCCTCGCGCAGCGCCTCGCGGACGAGGCCGGCGGTGGTGTCCACCTGCTTGCGGGTCTCGCCGACCAGCTCCTCGCGCACCCGGTCGAGAATCGTCTCGGCGACACCCATCTCGACGTCGCTCTCGACGAGCGCCATCTCGAGGTCCCAGAGCGGCGTCTCCAGGTCCTCCTCCTCGATCACTATCCGACCGGTCGCGTAGGCCTTCGCACGGGTGAGCCGGCCGACCGTCGAGCCGTCCTCGTCGGTGTCGGGGTCGGCCTCGGCCTCGGTCTGGTCGTCGACCGGCTCCGGACGGTCGGGACGCTCACGCTCGTCGGACCCGTCGGAGGCGCTCTCCTCGTCGGCTGCCTCCTCGGCGGCGGCCTCGGCGTCCTCGCGGAACGAGTCGAGCTTGTCCTTCAGTCCGTCGAACACGGCCCTACTCGTCGCCCTGCTGTTGCATCTGCTGCATCTGCTGTTGCTGCATCTGCTGTTGGAGCTGCTGGGCCTCCGACTCCAGCTCCTCCTGTTCGTCCTCGAGCTCCGAGACCTCGTCCCGGAGCTCGTCGATCCGCTCGTCGAGCCGGTCGCGCTTGTTCTCCAGCGCCTCGGCTGCGTCGTCCTGGTCCTGCTCGGCGGCGTAGTCGGCGCCGAGGTCGACGATCACCTCGTCGATATCCTCGACCGTCGCGCGGACGTACGCGCCGCCGCCGATCGGCACCTGGACGACGGAGCCGGTGTCGAGGCGGTCGAGTGCGTCGGTCGCCTCGCCGATCTCGCGCTGCTCCGCGCGTGCGGCCTCGATCTCGCCCCGGACGGTCTCGACCTCCTCTTCGACGGCCTGGATCGCCTCGGAGAGCTGCTGGAGCTGCTGGCGACCGCCGCCGCCGCCACCGCCACCGCCGCCCAGGCTCATGCTGCCGCCTCCTCGGCAGCCGGCTCCGGCTCGTCGAGGTCGATCTGGGTGCGCCTGAGGCCGTGCTCGCTCCCCAGTTCCGCGTAGACGTGTTCGACCGCGACGTTCCCGTTCGGCGCCTCCACCGTCTTGGTGAAGGGCTGGGCGCCACCGCGGGCCTGATACTGGCCGCTGACTCTGAACTCCATGACAGAACGTGGGCGAGCGGCGGTGAAAAGTCCTGTTATGAGCGGCCCGACGCCTCCGGAGCGGACAGCCGGCGGTGAGTCAGGCGTCGACGTAGCCCAGAGCGTCCTCGATCCGGCCGAGTTCGGGGCCGGTGGTCTCCGAGCCGACGGCGTAGCCGCTCGCCGTCGCGAGCAGCCCGGAGCCGACCAGCGGCGCGCCGTAGTTGACCGTCCCGACGTCTGCGGGGACGCCGAGGAGGTCCTCCAGCGCCGCCAGTTCCGGCTCGCGGGCCTTCGGGTGGCAGAGGACGCCGCGGTCGGTGGCGACGGCGGCGGTGCCGACGGTCCGGACGTCGGCGAGGTCGCCGCGCTCGACGGGGACCGAGAGCGCCTCGCCGACGGTCGCAACCGCCTCGTCGGAGAGGTCGGGGTGGACGTACGCGCCGGCGTCGTTCGCCAAGACGACGTTGCCGGCGGCGTTCACGCGGCCCGGGAGCCGGCGAACCGGAGCGCCCGTCGCGTCGGCTATCTCGTCGCGCTCGGCGTCGGTGGCCCGCCCCGAGAGGACGAGACCGTTGCCGTTGCCGGCCGCGAGGGCGCCGACCGTCGCGGAGCCGCCGACGGTCGTTCGGACCGCCTCGGCGCCGAGTTCGTCTGCCAGTCCCGCGACCACGTCGTCCTCGGCGTCCGGTCGGACCAGCAGACAGTCGTCGGCTGCCGTCACGAAGACACCGACGTACGGGGAGCCGGCGAACGAGGCACGGAACACGCGGTCAGTCGGCCGGCTCGGCCTCGACGATGGCCGAGCCGTCCTCGACGAACCGGGCGGCCCGCACGCGGAGCCGGCCCGGCGGCTTCCCGCGGCCACGCGCCCAGACCGTCTCGTTGAGCGACGGGTCCAGCCGGACCGCGTCCTCCTCGACGTCGAAGTGCTGCGCGAGGTGTTCGCGGACGATGGTCATCGCCGCGCCGGCGCGCTCGCCGACCGGCTTCGACTTGGCCTTGCCGAGCGGGACGGTCACGACCCGCTCGTCGAAGTCGCTGGCGCTCATCGGGGGTTACTCGTCCGTGTCCGACCGTCGCCAGTGGCGGCGCTTCGGGTTACGCTGGACGTTCATGTTCGTCTTCATCATCACCCACGCCGGGACGCGGCTGTTCTGGCGCTCCAGCTTCGCCAGCCGCTTCTTCTTGGCCTTCGACTTCTTGCTCATAGTAGGCTATCGTTCCCCTGGATCACATATCAACCTGTCCTTCCGGGGCGCCGGCCTACCGCTCCTCGTACGCTGCGGCGAGCGTCCGGAGCCGCTCGACCCGGTCGTCCGTCGGCGGGTGAGTGCGGAACGGCCACTCGCGGTCGCCCTCCGGCGCGAGCGACGGGAGGACGCCGAGCGCCGCCACGGACTCCGACCACTCCCGCAGGTCCGTCGTCGGCGGGTCACGTCCCGACAGCGTCCGGAGCGCCGACGCCAGCGCGGCGGGGTCGCCGGTCAGGCGCGCCGCCGTCTCGTCCGCCGCGGCCTCCCGCCCGACGGCGAAGACACTCGCGCCGAACTGCCCGACGAGGCGCAACAGCCCGCCGAGCAGGTTCAAGAACAGGTCGTCGAGGTCGGGGTCGTCGTCGACGAACAGGTCGTCGGCGAGAACGACGGGCGTGAGCGCGAGCGACATCAGCCGGCTGTCGCCGTTTGCGAGGTGTGCCACCTCGTGGGCGACGACGGCGTCGAGTTCGGCGTCCGACAGCGCCGCGAGCAGCCCCGTCGAGACGACGAGCGCCGCCGACCCGCGCGTCCCGGCGGCCTGAGCGAGCGGCCGCGGGGAGTCCAGCACCCGCACCTCCGGCGCGGGGACGCCAGCGACACCCGACAGCCGGTCGACCGCGCCGACCAGTCGCCCGTGTGCGTCCGCGTCCGCCGGCTCCGTCCCCCGGATCGACAGGCTCCGGAGGTTCCGCACCTCGGCCCGGAGCAGCCAGACCGTCCCGAGGAGGCCGAACCCGAGGCCGCCGACGAGGGCGACGACGACGGTCGCGAACGCGTCGAGCAGCCCGACGAACGTCGCAGCCGTCTCCGCGACGAGTTCGTAGCACGCGCCGAGGACGAAGGCGACGAGGAGCCACTGGGCCGGCCCCGAGGGCGGGATCAGGTAGTCGTCACGCGTGTACGGCGCGAGCGACTCCCAGCCGCCGAAGACGGCGACGAGAGCGGCGACGGCGAGGACCACGGCTGCCGGTACCGGGAGCGGCGTGACCGCGGCGAGCCGCGGCGCCGCCGCGAGCGCCCGGACGGCCTCGAAGGCGGGTCCGGCGAGGCTGAAGACGGCGGCGCCACACACGACGGTGACGAACAGGCAGACGAGAGCCGCGACCGGTCCGAGCGTCGCGAGGGCGACGACGGCGCGACCGGCGAGCGAGAGGCGCAGACCGAGGCGCACGACGGCGGGAGGAGCCGGGGGGACTTCAGTCGAGCGGGGCGCGCTCGACGGTCTGGTACCGCGGTCCGTCGCCGTCGAGGACGCTCTCCACCAGCCGGACGGCCTCGACCCGGAACGAGCCGACGTCGGGGGTCGTCTCGTCGACGAAGTCGCGCACGCGGGCCGCGCCCCGCGCGTCGTCCGCCCGTGCCAGCGTGACGTGCGGCGTGAAGACGTGATCGCGGCCGTCGAAGCCGGCGGCGACCGTCTCGCGCTCGACCGCAGCCGCGAGCGTCGAGAGCGCCTCGTCGCCCTCGCGGACGCCGACCCACACCACCCTGATGCAGTCGCGGTCGGGGAAGACCCCGAGGCCGCAGAGCCGGACGGTGAACGGTGCGACGTCGACGGACGCGACGGCGGCGCGGAGCGCGTCGCGGGCGTCGTCGGGCTGGCCCGTCTCGCCGAGGAACTTCAGCGTCAGGTGTGCGTCGGCGGGGTCGGTCCGGCGGAGCGGGTCGGGCAGGTCGGACTGGAGCGCGGCCAGCGGGTCCCGGAGGGCGTCCGGGAGCGTGACGGCGACGAACAGGCGCACGGTCGACCGGAGGTGTCGGGCCGACTTGTTCGCGGCGGTGGCCCCGCAGAGCCGGGGACGCAAGGCTTTCACCCGGCGACGGCGGAGAGCCGTGCATGACAGACGACGAGCCCCACGAGTTCTCTGCAGGAGAGGGGTTCGAGGAGACGGACTACGACGCGTTCACCCTCGACCCGGACATGGCGCTCGACCCCGACGAGGTCGGCCTCGACTCCCGGGTGCTGACCGACATCCTCGACCAGCGGCAGACGCCGGGCGAGAACGTCGACGCGGAGGAGCTGCTCGACGTCGGCCTCTCGTACGTCGGTATCCAGCGGTTCGAGGAGGCGACGGAGACGCTGGAGCGGGCGGCGCGCTTCGCCGAGGACGACCTGCTCGCCCAGGAGGCGTGGGTGAACACGGGTGTCGCACACGCGGAGTTGGAGGAGTACGACGAGGCGATCGGCGCCTACCGCGAGGCGCTGCGGATCGACGAGGACTCCGAACACGCCGCGAGCGCGGAGACGAACCTCGCGTACGCGCTCTGGGAGTTCGGACACACGGAGGAGGCGCTGGAGCACGCCGAGCGCGCGGTCGAGCTCGACCCGCGGTTCGCGCAGGCGTGGTACAACCGCGGGTTCTTTCTCGCCGAGCGGGGGCTGTACGAGGAGGCCGTCGACGCCCTCGACAACGCCGTCCGCCTCGGGATGCGCTCCGCGGAGGTCCACGAGGAGCGCTCGCGCGCGCTCGACGAGCTCGGCGAGCGCGAGGCCGCAGAGGAGGCCCAGACCCGCGCCGACGAGCTGCGCGAGGAGCGCGAGCGCAGCCTCGTCGACGAGGGCGGCGAGCGCGACCCGCCCCGCTGATGCCGCCCGAGGCCGAGGTGCTGCTTCGCGAGCGCGAGACGCCCGAGGGGCTGCTGGTGTCTGTCTGTGACGCCGACTGCCTGGGCGAGACGTTCGCCCACGAGCAGGGCCAGCTCGAGGTGACCGAGGCGTTCTACGGCGGCGCGGAGGCCGAGTCGGCGGAGACCGACCGGATCGTCGCCAGCCTCCGTCGGGCGACGACGGCGAACCTCGTCGGCGACCGGGCCGTCGGGCTGGCCGTCGAGGCGGGACTCGTCGACGAGAACCGGGTGCTGGAGCTCGACGGCACCCGGCACGCACAGCTCGTCCGGCTCTGACCGGCGAGGCCGGGGATCGAACACAGGCCGACAGAGCCGGCCACGGAGGCGTGTGGCCGGTCTCGCCGGTCGAGGCGTCGACGGGTGCGTGCCCCGCGAGCGGTCCGTCCGGCGCCGCCCGTCACGGAGACGAGACGGGGTCGACCGACGGAGTGTAGTGGCTCGCGCCGCTACGGTAGCCATGGCCACTCACGAGCAGACGTCCCCGCTCGACGTCGAGGCGCTGCGGGCGGAGTTCCCGGTGCTGGAGCGACGCGTCGGCGGCGACGTCACGAGCCCGGGCGAGGGCGAGGACGACGACCAGCCGCTCGTCTACCTCGACAACGCGGCGACGAGCCAGACGCCACGGGCCGTCGTCGAGTCGATGAGCGACTACTACTACAGCTACAACGCGAACGTCCACCGGGGTATCCACCACCTGAGTCAGGAGGCGTCGGTCGCCTACGAGGAGGCCCACGACCGGGTCGCGGAGTTCATCGGCGCGGAGGGGCGCGAGGAGATCGTCTTCGTCAAGAACGCCACCGAGGCCGAGAACCTCGTCGCCTACGCGTGGGGGCTGAGCGAGCTCGGACCGGGCGACAAGGTGGTGCTGACGCAGATGGAGCACCACGCCTCGCTGGTGACGTGGCAGCAGATCGCGAAGCAGACCGGCGCCGAGGTGGAGTACCTGCGGGTCACCGAGGACGGCTACCTCGACATGGACCACGCCCGCGAGGCGATCGACGAGTCGACGGAGATGGTGTCGTTCGTCCACGTCTCGAACGCGCTCGGAACGATCAACCCCGCCGCCGAGCTGGCCGACCTCGCCCACGAGGTCGGCGCATACGTCTTCGTCGACGGCGCACAGTCCGTCCCGACCCGGCCGCTCGACGTCGGCGAGATCGACTGTGACTTCCTCGCGTTCTCCGGCCACAAGATGTGCGGGCCGACCGGTATCGGCGTGCTGTACGGGAAGGAGGCGATACTGGAGGAGATGGATCCGTACCTCTACGGCGGCGAGATGATCCGGTCGGTGGACTACGAGGACTCGACGTGGGAGGAGCTGCCGTGGAAGTTCGAGGCCGGCACGCCGCCGATCGCGGAGGCCGTCGGCCTCCACGCGGCCTGTGACTACCTCGACGACATCGGGCTGGAGCGGGTCCAGGACCACGAGGAGATGCTCGCGGGCTACGCCTACGACCGTCTGACGGAGTTCGACGACGTGACCGTCTACGGCCCGCCGGGCGACGACCGCGGCGCCCTCGTCGGGTTCAACCTCGACGGCGTCCACGCCCACGACCTCTCCTCCATCTGTAACGACTACGCCGTCGCGATCCGTGCCGGCGACCACTGCACACAGCCCCTCCACGACACGCTCGGCGCCGCCGCGTCGGCGCGGGCCTCGTTCTACCTGTACAACACCCGCGAGGAGGTAGACGCGCTGGTCGAGGCCGTCGACGACGCGCGTCAGCTGTTCGCGTAGGCACACGAGCGGTCGGGTGCCGTTCCAGCCGGGACCGTCCGCGCCACGCCGCTGTCGGCGTCCACGGCCCGGCGGCACGAACTCGCCGGCTGGGTTCGCCCCACTGGACCGGGAGTAGCGGGGCGGCACGACACCCTTTTGCCCGCCACTCCCGAAACCTGCGTACCATGGGTATGGGCTCGGACATGTACCGGCAGCAGATTCTCGATCACTACCGTAACCCGCGGAACTACGGGGAACTGCCGGATCCGACGTTCAGCCACGCGGGTGAGAACCCGTCGTGTGGCGACGAGATCCGGGTGGACGTGACACTGAACGACGACGGCGTGATAGAGCGGGTGTCGTTCACCGGCGACGGCTGCGCCATCTCGCAGGCCGCCGCGTCGATGCTCACCAGTGAACTCGTCGGACTGACCGTCGACGAACTGGACGCGCTCGACCGCGACGACGTCCTCGACCTCCTCGGCGTCGACGTGACGCCGATGCGGGTCAAGTGCGCCGTCCTCGCCGAGAAGGTGGCACAGGACGGCGCGCGGGTCCACCGCGGCGAGGCAGCGGTCGACCGGACGACCACGGAGTAGCCGCTACTCCGGCTTGAGGCCGCCGTCCTGGACGCGCATCACGGCCTCGCCGTCGGCGAGGTTCGGCGCGTCGACGAGACGGACGATTCGCTTGTCGCCCTTCGACTTGCGGAGGTAGATCCGGAACGTCGACTTGTGGCCGAGGATGTTGCCGCCGATCGGCTGTGTCGGGTCACCGAAGTAGGAGTCGGGGTTGGAGGCGACCTGGTTCGTGACGAGGACGGCGGCGTTGTGGAGGTTGCCGACCCGGTCGAGGTCGTGGAGGTGTTTGTTCAGCTTCTGCTGGCGCTGGGCGAGTTCGCCCCGACCGACGTACTCCGCGCGAAAGTGGGCGGTGAGCGAGTCGACACAGAGCAGCCGAACCGGCCACTCGGTGTCGGCGTGTTCGCTCGCGAGCTCCTCTGCCTTCTCCGCCAGCAGCATCTGGTGGTTCGCGTTGAACGCCTTCGCGACGTGGATGTGGTCGAGGAACGACTCCAGCAGCGCCTCCATCGCCTCGTCGTCGCCGGGCGCCCCGTCGATGTCGCGGCGCTCCAGCTCGGCGGCGATTATCTCGTCGTCCAGCCCGCGCACCATGTCGTCGATGCGCTCCGGGCGGAACGTATCCTCGCTGTCGACGAAGATAGCCGCCGCGTCGAACCCGCCGTGTTCGCTGGGCAGCTGGACGTTGACCGCCATCTGGTGGGTGACCTGCGACTTGCCGGCGCCGAACTCGCCGTACACCTCGGAGATAGACTGCGTCTCCATCCCGCCGCCGAGCAGCTCGTCGACCTCGTCGATCTGCCACGACAGCTTGCCGATCTCGCGGCGCCGCTCGAGCACCGTCGCGCCCGTCTCGAAGCCGCCGATGTCGGCGGCCTCGCGCGCGGCCTGTATGATGTCTCCCGCCGTCGAGTCGCCGACGTCCGCCTGCTGGGAGAGCTCGCCGGCGCTCGCGACGGCGATGCTCTGGAACGTCTCGAATCCCGCGTCGGTCAGCTTG
The DNA here is from genome assembly GCA_000496195.1 of uncultured archaeon A07HB70. GTDB lineage: Archaea > Halobacteriota > Halobacteria > Halobacteriales > Haloferacaceae > A07HB70. The sequence continues at coordinate 185,927 of KI543180.1, read as the reverse complement.
TCAGACGTCGCCGGACCCACGCCCGGCAGACTCTCGAGGTCGTCCTCTGGCACGAACTGGAGTAGCGCGTCACCGGTAATAAAGCCACGCAGTCCCGTTTACACCGGGGTGGAAGTGGTCACTCCCACGGGTGGCCGCCGCGGCTGTCGGGCCAGAGCGGGTACCAGTACGACTCGTCGTCCTCGACGCCGAGTTCGCCGTCGAGAACGGACCGGAGCTTGAACTCCAGCCGGTTGTCGCGCTCGTGGCCGGCGCGCGGCGCGAACGGGTAGTAGGCGCCGCGGCGAAAGGAGTAGACCCAGTACGCGCGGCCCCGCTCCCCGTCGCGGGTCGGCTCGAACGCGAAGACGGCGGCGAGGAGCCGGGAGCCGTAGCCGCGCTCGACGAACGTGTCGGCGGCGAAGTGGACGCTCGTCACGAGGTCCTCGGGGTCCGGGTCCGCCAGCACGACCCAGTGGTAGCCGTGGTCGTCGGTCGTCCGGCGGAACGTCGTCCCCGTCTCCGTCTCGCCCGCCCGAAGGATCGACTCCACCTCGTCGACGGCGTCCGCGAAGTCGGTGGCGTCGACGTCGGCGAAACAGAGCGCCGCCGTGTCTGCCGGGGCCAACCCGAGGTCGGCCTCCATCGTCACGTACGCCGTCGACATCCCCCAGAGGTCGTCCGGGTCGGCGGCGCTCGTCGCGTCGCGCTCCGCGCGCACCCCGAGTACCTCGCGAATCGTGTTCAGAAGACCCATGTCCGGAGGTGGTGCGACGAGGGCAAGGCGGTTACGACACGCGCGGCGTGTTCGGGGGTCGCCGCGCCGCGACTACCGCGCCTCGAGGTCGCGCTCGAGCTCCCGCAGGCGCTCGACGCGCCGCTCCGTCGGCGGGTGTGTCGAGGCGATACGGCCGATGAACCCGCTCCGGATCGGCAGGATAAAGAACGCGTTCATCTCGGCCTGGTCGCGCAGGTCCTCCTCCGGCACCCGGTCCATCCGCCCGTCGATCGTGAGGAGCGCGGACGCGAGCGCGCCCGGTCGGCCCGTGATCGAGGCGGCGCCACGGTCGGCGGCGTACTCGCGGTAGCGCGACAGCGCCCGGACCAGGAGGAAGGAGACGACCCAGACGAGCAGGGAGACGCCGATCGCCACGATCACCTGACCGCCGCCGTTCCGGTCCCGACCGCCGGCGAACAGCCAGCCCCACCGGACGACGAGGAACGCCAGCGTCGAGAGGAACGATGCGATCGTCATCACCATGACGTCGCGGTTCTTCACGTGGGCGAGTTCGTGTGCCAGCACGCCCTCTAGCTCCTCGTCGTCGAGGGACCGGAGCAGTCCCTCGGTGACGCAGACGGTCGCCGAGGACTGCGAGCGACCCGCCGCGAAGGCGTTCGGGACGCTGGTGTCGGCGACGGCAACCGTCGGCTTCGGCACGTCCGCCTGCTGGGAGAGCCGCCCGACCGTCGCGTGGAGCCCCGGGTAGTCGCTCTCGCTCACCGCTGTCGCGCCCATCGAGTACAGCGCCAGCTTGTCCGAGAACAGGAACTGGGCGAGGCTGAACAGCCCCATCACCAGGACGATGCCGAGCAGTCCGACACCGAAGGCGGCCAGGGCGCCGATAAAGACGACGTACAGGACACCGAGCAGGAGCATCGTGATGAGCATCCGCGCTCGCAGCCCCCAGTCGGCTTTCCACTCCATAGTTCGACTAGTCGCCGCGGAGATTAAACCCTCTCGGCTTCGGCCCGTCGCTCTCGCGCCCGGTCCCGCGAGACGCGTCCAGCCCGCGCCCCGGACTCCGCGGTGCTTTTCACCGCCGGCGAGCGACCACCACCAATGAGTTCCGGGCGGTTCTGTCCGCGCTGTGGCGACGCCGTGCCCGAGCGTGCGGAGCCGCTGCCGGGCGCAGAGCGCGGCGGACGGACGGCGGCGCTCTGTGACGCCTGTTACCTCGACGACTTCGACCTGGTGGACGCGCCAGGACGGATCGAGGTGCCCGTCTGCGCGACCTGTGGCGCCGTCCGGCGCGGCAGTTCGTGGCGCGACGTCGGCGCACGGGACTACACCGACGTCGCCGTCGACGCCACCCGCGAGGCGCTGGGCGTCCACGTCGACGCCCGCGCCGTCGAGTGGGGGGTCGACCCCGAACAGGTAGACGAGAACACCGTCCGGATGCGGTGTCGGTTCACCGGCGTCGTCCGCGAGACGCCCGTCGAGGAGGAGACGACGGTCGACGTGAAGATCTCGCGGGGGACCTGCGACCGCTGTGGCCGGATCGCCGGCGGCTACCACAACGCCCTCGTCCAGGTGCGCGCCGCGGGACGGACACCGACGGGCGAGGAACAGTCGCGCGCGGTCGAACTCGCCCACGCCTACGTCGCGGAACGCGAGGCGACGGGTGACCGGAACGCGTTCGTGACCGAGGTGGACGAACACGCCGACGGGGTCGACGTCAAGATATCGACGGCGCAGATGGGCCAGGGTGTCGCGACCCGCATCACGCGCGAACTCGGCGGGACGACCGAACACCACCCGACGCTCGTGACGGAGGACGAGGACGGCGACGAGGTGTACCGCGTCACCTACGCCGTCCGCCTGCCGGCGTTCACCCCCGGCGACGTGATCGACCCGGGGGACGACGACGGCCCGGTGCTCGTCCGCGGCGTCGGCGACCGGGTGACCGGCGTCCGGCTGGCGTCGGGCGAGCGCTGGACGTCGTCGCGCGAGGCCGGCCTCGACCCCGACGCCCGGAAGGCCGGCGAGCGATCGGACGGCGTCGAGACGGCGCTCGTCGCCGTCGAGGACGACCACGCGGTCCAGGTGCTCGACCCGGAGACGTACGAGACGGTGAGCGTCTCGCGGCCCGACTACCTCGACGCCGACGCCGAGACGGTGCCGGTGCTGCGGAGCCGTGCCGGGCTCTACGTCCTGCCGGAGGAGTAGCCGCCGCTCGTCGGAGAGGAGGCCCGCGCTACTGTGTCACGCCGTACGTCTGTGCCGCCTCGCGGAGTTCGCGCTCCGTACACCCGGCTAGCTGTGCCGCCCGGCCGACCGACAGGGTTCCGGTGCGATACAGTTCGAGCGCCGTGTTGAGCCCCTGAGGAGTCATCTACGAACGACCGTGAGAGACCAGACGTATTAAGAATATCGTGAGAGGAATTATCATAGGCA
>KI543180.1:172308-182411 GCA_000496195.1 uncultured archaeon A07HB70 | reverse complement strand
GCTAGAACGTGGGCAAACAGAAGTATAATTCGGCTGTTTTTGCTCGTTTGCTCATAAATACGTTCGGCGTCGGTCAGCCGTCGCCCCACACGTCCGAGAGCGGGTGGTCGCCGGCGTCGGCGTCGTTCGACGCGCCCGAGCGCCCCGGACGGCCCTGCGAGCGGCGGCGCTCGTCGCCCGGCGACTCGGGCACCGCAGCGAGCGCCGCCGCGGCGTCGAGGGGCGGCAGGTCCGGCGTCGACATCCGGTCGACCTGTGCGGCGAACCAGCCGGGGAGGGCGCTCGCGCGCGCGGTCGAACAGGTCGAGCACCGACGAGTCGGCGACGTACGTCGCACCGTGGTCGTCGGGCGACCGGACCACCCGGCCACAGGCCTGGATCACCGTCTGGAGCGCGTCGCGGCGGTACCAGCCCCACTGGCCCTCGTCCAGCCGGCGCGCGACCCCGGCGTCGCGCGTCGAGCGGTACGGCGCCTTGCACACCACCTGCCAGCGCGCGCGGTCGCCGGCCAGGTCGAGCGCCTCCTCCATCTTCACCGCGACGAAGAGGTCGGGACGGTCGGTTTCCAGCCAGTCCGCCAGCGCGGCGTCCCGGTCGTCGCGGCTGTGGGTCCGCACGCGTGCCGAGACGCCGTGGTCGGCCAGCCCGTCGGCCAGCCGCGCGGCGATGCCGTACGAGTGGGCGTGGACGATCCCCTTCTCGTCGGGGTGGCGGGCCAGCAGGCGGCAGAGCAGCCGGACGATCCGCGGAACCGTCTCGTCGCGCTCCTCGTAGGTCATCGGCCCGCGCGCGACGTCGTAGAGCGGGCGGTTCTCGACCGGAAACGTGTGGTCGACGTCGACGAGAGCAACCCGCGACGGGTCGAGCCCGACGCCGCGACAGAACGCCTCGCGGTCGAGGATCGTCGCCGACAGCAGCGCGAACCGCTCGCCGCGGTCCCAGACCGTGTGCTGGAGGTGTCGCTCGGGGTTGAGCGGCTTGACCGCGAGGCCGTCCTCGCGCTCGTCGACGACCCACGTCGTCGTGCTGTCCGGGTCCTGGACGTCCCGGGCGAAGTAGGCGAGCTCCGAGATCAGCTCCCCGAGGCGGTCGCGCCGGGCCGCCTCCGCCGGGGTGAGCTCGCGCTTCGCGAGCAGGTCCTCCTTCGCGGACTCGCAGCGCCCGACCAGCGCCTCGGCGAACCGTCGGGTCCGGTCCAGCGGGTCGGCTGCCGCCGAGAGGTCCGGGACGCCGACCTCGTCCCAGACGGGCACGCGCCGACCGTTCAGCTCGACCGTCGCGTACGTCTCGGCCCACTCCGCGAGGCCGTGGGCCTCGTCGACGACGACCACGTCGCGGGGGCGGAAGACGTCCGAGCCGGCGGTGCGCATGAAGTAGGCCAGCGTCGTCCCCGCGACGTGCGCGTTCGCGGCGGCAGCACGGTCGGCGAAGTACGGACACTCGTGACGCACCGAGCAGTCGTAGCCCCGTTCACGGGCGCAGGGCGCGCGGTCGACGGGCGTCGACCGCTCACCGGGGAGGATACAGCGGTAGTTCGACTTCCCGCGGATCACCGCCACGTCGTCGAGCAGGGGGTCCTCGGCGACGGCGTCGAGCTGTGACACCTGCGGCGTGGTGTAGTACGCGCCGACGGGCTGGGCCGGGTCGGCCTCGCCGGTCCGGCGGGCGGCGCCGGCGACGGCGCGCGCGAGCAGGGACTTCCCGCTCCCCGTCGGCGCCCGGACGAGCACCACGTCGTTGCCGGCGGCGAAGGCGTCGGCGATTCGGTCCAGCGCCGCGCGCTGGTTTCCGCGGTACGAGGGCGCCGGGAACGAGTCGGCGATCCGCGACGGGGTCACGAGAGCGCTGCCACGTCCGCGGCGGTCGCGTCCCGGTCGTCGGGCAGGGCCTCGACGCAGTCGAAACAGAGGAAGTGGTCGGTGCCGTCGGCGAGCGTCAGCGCCATTCCGCCGGGCGACTCGCCGGTGGTCCACAGCGTCTCCGCGCCGCCCCCGACCGAGACGCGCGCGTCGCAGCCGTCACACGTCCGCTTCGCCATGGCGAAGCGAACGCGCTCCGCGTCAAAAGTCCTCGCCTACGTGCCGGGGCCGAACGGGTTCGCCCCGCCCGGGTCCGTCGCGCCGAGCACGAGCGAGACGCCGCCGACTGCTCCGCCCTGCGTCGGCTTCCGCCGGTTGAGGTCGACCTCAGTCCGGTCAGCCCGCGACACGGCCGTCCGTGGCGGAATCGAACCGCCACCCCCCGACCACGCAGACAGCTGTCCGGCCCGACCCTCCCCGGACGAGAGGTGTCGCCAGGTCGTATATAAATATAGCTGAATTTTCAACAGAGATACCAGAAGGGCACTTTCGAGCGGGCGCGAGCCCGGTCGCAGAGACGGGTCCGGCGCGGAGTCGCTTCCACAGTCTTTAGCCCGCGGCGTCCGGACCGCTCCGTGTGACTCTGTCCGTCGCCCGCGCGCCCGCGTCGGCGCCGCCCGACCACCCCACGACGCCGGGTACGGCATGAGCGTCCCGCCGCAGTACGGCGAGACGTGGGTGTACGAGTCTATCGTCGGCGCGCTTCCCGGGGTGGACCTCTCCGAACCGCAGGCGGTGGCGCTCCAGCTCGGCCTGTTCGAGGCCGCCGTACTCGTGTTCGGCTGGTACTACCGGCTCCCGGGTGCGGTGCTCGCCGGCACCGTCGCGGTCGGGGTGGCAGCCGCCGGGAGCGTCGCGATGCTCCGGTTCAGCCGCGAGACGCGCGGCGTCCCCCTGCCGGATCCCTACCGTCGCCTGCTGTTCGGGTCGAGCATCGAGGTGGTGCTCGCGGTACTCGCGTTCGTCGCCCTCGTCACCCACGTCTTCGTCTTCGACCCGCGGCTGTTCGGCGACCTGTTCGGCACCGACCCGCCAGTCGTCGTCGTCTACCTCACCCTGCTGGTGCTGTGGGACCTCTGCTACCGCATCGGCACCTCGTGGTGGGCGGCGGTGGTGTCGCTGTGGCGGTCGCTCCGCTACCGGTTCGACGCCGAGGCCGCGGGGCGGCTCCGGCGCGCAGACGGGATCAACGTCGCGTTCGCGGCGACACAGGTCGTACTCCTGCCGTTTCTCGACGGCCAGCCGGTGTTACAGGTGGCGGTTGCTGGCCACGTCGTCGCCGTCGGGGTCGTCTCGGGGGCGGCGATCCTGCTTCTCGACGGCTAGTTCTCCCGGAGCTGCTGGAACTGCTCGATGAGCGCGTCTGCGTCGTCGCCCTCGTCGAACTCGACGTCTCCGCGGAAGTCGACGCGCTCTCCGGAGGCGTCGGCCTCGACGCGGGTCTTCTCGGCACGCCGTTCGTGCTCGTCCTCGTCGTAGGCACCCATTCCCATGGTAGGTCCTGACGTGGGTCACTCTCGATATTATATGTAACGGTCGTCTCCCGACAGCCGGACGGAAGGCCCAAGCCCGCTCGCCGGCTACGAGAGGCGTGGCACGTCCACTCCGGTTCCGGTACGCCCCCGGCACGTGGACAGCTGACCGGGTCCGGCGCGAGGTGTTCGGACCGCTCGACGGCAACCTCGGCGCCCAGATGACGTCGCCGTGGTACGCGTCGCCGGACGGCTTCGAGGCGTGCCGCTTCGACGTCGACAACGGCGACACCGCGCTCATCTGCTGGAACGACGAGGCTGCCTACTGGCTCGGCAACACCGAGACGCCCCCCTCGCTGTGGCACACCGACAAACACGGCCTCGCGGCGGCGCCGACGGTGGTGACCGAGTGGGCCGAGCGGGAGTTTCTCGCCGAACTGCTGGAGGCCGAGCCGTGGCTCGCCCCGTACTCGACGCTCGCGCGCTTCTTTCTGCCCGTGCTCTGCTCGAAGGACGGCGCCGACTCCACGCGCTCGTTTCTCCGCGACCACGCCTGCGGGTTTCCCGACGCCGACGCCGACGACGCGCTGACGTTCTACGACGCCACCCTCGCGCGGGGCATCTTCGACGCCAGCCGCGAGACGATGGCTGCGAAGCTCGGCACCTCCGAGCGGGTCGACCACGGTCGGATGGCCGCGACGATGGGCGAGTTCGACGCCGCGCGCCTCCTCGACGACGCCGGCCACGGGTTCGCGCCGGAGGCGGCTGTCGACGGCGGCTACTCGCTCGACTACCGTACCGAGGCCGGGCGCCTCGTCGAGGTGACCCGCCCCCTGCCCGCGGCACAGCGCGTCGCCGGCCCGATCGCCGGCCTGCGCGAGACGGCGGACGCGAAGGTCGACGACCAGCTGGCAGGCCGTGCCGGCGAGGTGGTGCTGTTCGTCGACTGCACCTCCTTTCCGGACGACGACTGGGCGCGGGTGTTCGGCGAGCAGCCGGAGCCCACCCACCAGCCGACCGTCGTCTACCGCTACCGGCCCTCCGGGCGGCTGGCGGGCTACGTGGTCGGCGAGACGGGCCTGGACGTCGACGCGCTGTTCGGCTGACCACAAGCCGTATAGACCGGGAGCGCCCACTGCCGAGCGTGTTTGCAGACCTTCACGTCCACACAACCGCCTCCGACGGCCGGCTGACGGTGCCCGAGATTCCCGCCCGGGCTCGCGAGGCCGGCGTGTCCGTCGTCGCGGTCACGGACCACGACCGGGTCCACCCGGCGCTGGACGCGCCGGTCGAGGTTCGCGACGGGGTGCGGGTGGTGCGTGGGGTCGAGCTCCGGGTCGACACGGGCGAACGCCGGGTGGACCTGCTCGGCTACGGCGTCGACCCGACGGAGGCGCTCACGGCGGAGCTCGAGCGCGTCCAGCGCGACCGGGTGGAGCGCGCCCGCGAGATGGTCGACCTCGTGGAGACAGAGACGGGCGTCACGCTCGACCTCACCCTCGAGCCGGGCGTGGGTCGACCCCACGTCGCCCGGGCCGTCGCCGAGAGCGCCGCCCCGCACGACTACGGCGAGGCGTTCCGGCAGCTCATCGGGAGCGACCGGCCCTGCTACGTGCCCCGAGACGTCACCGACGTCGAGACGGGGGTGGCGCTGCTCCGGGAGTCCTGCGGGCTGGTGTCGCTCGCGCACCCGTTCCGGTACGACGACCCGGAGGCCGCGCTCGCGCTGTGTGCCGACCTCGACGGCGTCGAGCGGTTCTACGAGTACGGGCGACAGGTCGACACGGCGCCCGTCAGCCGCGCAGTCGAGCGACACGACCTCGTGCCGACCGGCGGGAGTGACGCCCACGACCACACCCTCGGAGTCGCGGGCCTCGACCGCGCGGAGTGGGACCGAGTCGCGTCTCGTCTGCCGGGAGCGGAGAGTTAAACCGGACGAAGCGCCAAGCAGAGTTATGGATTGTCACTACTGTGACCGGGAGGCGGCGTACGCCGCGGGCCACGACGGGGTCCGGGTCGGCCTCTGCGAGCGCCACTTCCGCGAGCGCATCGAGGAGCTGGCCGAGTCCGAGGAGCTACAGGCGGTCCGCGAGCGAATCGACGTCGACCGGACGTAGGCGGCGCGCCGGACCGCGCCGAGACGTGGCCGCCGGCACCGGCGTGTCCTCGCGCCGTCGGTGCGGGCGACCGCGTGTCTCCGGTGACGGGAACTGAGAACGGACGGTTGAGCTCTGTCAGTGCGGCGGTTTTTTGTCACTCCCGATATCACATTTTGATATGGCGGCTGGAGAGGAGTCTAACGACCCGGGCGACGCGGAACTCGTCCGTACGCTCGGGAGCAAGTACAGCGCCGAGATACTCGGTGCCACCGACGAGGCGCGGTCGGCCCAGGAGCTGAGCGACCACCTGGGCATCCCCATCGCGACCTGCTATCGACGGATCGAGGAGCTGACGGATGCGGGCCTGCTCCGTCTCGAGGACAGCGTGCTGTCGAAGGACCACCGGCGGGTCGACGTCTACCGCCGGGACGTCGAGGAGGTACGGGTGGTGTTCGGCGACGACAGCTACGGGGTAGACCCGCAACGCCGGACGGAGGTCAAAAACAAGATCGACGACGCGTGGCAGACGCTGACGAGTTCGTAGTCAGAACGGGCCGTCCGAGCCGCCACGCGTCAGGTCCGACGACCCCGGCCCCATCAGCGAGAAGCCCGCGGCGTCGTCGTGGACGGTGATTCCGCCGTCGCCGATGTCGAGCGGGAACACCTCGTTGTCGAAGTCCTGCTTGCGCATCTTCGCCACCCAGACGTACCGGTTGACGTCGGCGTTGTTCGGGATCTGCGCGAGATAGATGTTGCCGTCGGTGAGGAAGTTCTCCAGCGCGATCTCCGTCTCGGGAAAGATCGCGCCCTGTTCGGCGACGAGCAGCGTGGTCAGCCCGTTATCTTTCAGGATGTCGACGAACCGCAGGAGATAGGTCCGGCGCTCGCGTTCCGTGTCGAAGAACATCGAGAACATCGTGAACGAGTCCATCACCAGCCGCGAGTAGCCGGGGACGGCGACGTACTCAAGCACCTTGTCGAACGTCGCGGAGAAGTCGTTCGCGTCGAGGAGGTCGCGCTTGTCGTAGACGACGATCTCTCCACGGTCGACGAGCTCTCGCCAGTCGTCGAAGCCGATGGACTCGGCAGCCGAGGCGATGTCGTCCGCCGTCTCCTCGAACGAGAGGTAGATCCCGTGCTCGTCGTGCGAGCGCACGCCCTCGTAGAGATACTGCATACTGAGGATGCTCTTTCCAGTCCCGGGGTTGCCGCCGACGAGGACGGTGGAGTGGCGCGCGATACCACCGTTGAGTACCTCGTCGAGGCCGTCGATACCAGTGCCGACGAGTTCGACCATATCCTTACTCAAGCGGGCGTGAACTAATAATACCCCCCGCGGATTCGCACGAACTAAACGCTACAGCGTCGCGTCGGCGAGGAGGTAGAGGCCGGCGAGCGCGGACTCGAACGCCGCGGTGCCGAGCGCCGACAGGACGACGAACCGCCGGTCGCCGAGGTCGGCCAGCCCGGCTGGCACCGTGAGCATCCCGCGCGTGAACAGGAGCGCGTTCGAGGTCGGGACGACGACCGGCCCCCAGCGGTCGAACCAGCTCTCGAAGCGGGCGAGACGGTCCTCGCTCACCCGGAACCACCGGCTGTCGAGCAGGTAGTCCCGCCCCGCGCGTCGCGCCAGCCGGAACAGCAGGTACTGACCGACCGTCGCGCCGACGACGGCGACGAGGAGCACCGCCGCCACCCGCGCCGGGGACGAGCCGAGGAGCGCGAGCGCTCCCGGCACCACGAGCTCGCTCGGCATGAAGTACATCAGCATCGCGCCCTCGAGGACGAAGACGACGAACAGGGCGACGAGCGCCAGGTCCGAGGCCAGCAGCTCCCGGAGGTACGGCGGCATCGTCGCGACACCGGTCATGTGCCGGGCGAGGGCGCTGGCCTCGAAAGCTCTTGTGGGTCGCCGACGACACCGGTCGGTCCGCACACGCCCGGCTGCGGGCTGGCCGGTCACCGAGACGGCCGCTGGCTCACGGGCCCGTCCCCGCGCCCCGAGTGACCGGACGCGCCGCGCGCTGCACGCGTCTCGCCGTTGTACTACGTACGTCCGGTTTCGACTCGGTTCGCCGTCGAAAACCGATCATAATACATCCTTATACAGACCTTATTCAACTATGTATTCGACGTACGTCTACCGAACAACCCGTATATGCTCGAACGTCAAGCTAAGCGTTATGTAGGGTGAAGACGTTATATGTTTCTGTGTTCCGAAACCACAATCCGGCGCAGATAGCTAAAGAGATGAACGATCGGGCACTTCCGATTCCGGAGGTGATCGTGGCGTGACGACGGGGCTGCTCCAGACCGATCCGAGCACGGTCGTCTCGGGTGTCAACACCGTCTGGGTGTTGACCGTCACGTTCCTGATATTCTTCATGCACGCCGGCTTCGCCATGCTGGAGGCGGGGCAGGTACGCTCGAAGAACGTCGCGAACCAGCTAACGAAGAACATGCTCACGTGGAGCGTGGGCGTGATCGCGTTCTTCCTCGTCGGTCAGGGGATCGCGAACATCGTCGGCGGCGCCTCGTCGACGTTCAGCTACATCAACGGCGGCTCGGCATCGTGGATCAGCTGGCTGTTCGGCGCCGTCTTCGCGATGACCGCCGCCACGATCGTGAGCGGGGCCGTCGCCGGACGGGCGAAGCTCCGGGCGTACGTCAGCTACACCGTCCTGCTCGCGGCGGTCATCTACCCCGTCGTCATCGGGATGACGTGGGTCGGCGGCTTCCTCTCGTCCATCCTGGGTGTCGGCTTCGCCGACTTCGCGGGCGGCATGATCGTCCACGGCATGGGCGGCGCCGCCGGCCTGGCCGCGGCGTGGGTCCTCGGTCCGCGGATGGACCGCTACAACGACGACGGCTCCGTGAACGTCATTCCGGGACACTCGCTGACGTTCGCGGTGCTCGGCACGCTCATCCTCTGTTTCGGATGGTACGGGTTCAACGTCGGCACCGCCGCGAGCGTCTTCGCGGCAGAGAACGGCTCGCTCACCCTCGCGGCCTTCGAGTCGACCGTCGGGCGAGCGGCGCTCACTACGACGCTGTCGATGGCCGCCGGCGCCATCGGCGCCGCCGGCATGTCGCTGGTGAAGAGCAACAAGGTCGACACGCTGTACGTCGCAAACGGGATGCTGGCCGGTCTGGTCGGCATCACCGCCGGGACGAACATCGTCACGTGGTGGGGCGCGCTGGTCATCGGCCTGCTGGCCGGCGGCCAGCTCCCGATCGTCTTCGAGTTCGTCGAGCAGAAGCTGAAGATCGACGACGTCTGTGCGGTCTACCCCGTCCACGGCTCCGCCGGCGCGATGGGCGCGATCCTGATCCCGGTGTTCTCGATCAACGGGTTCTCCGTGACCCAGTTCGCCGCGCAGGTGATCGGCGTCTCGGTTATCGGCGCGTGGACGATCGTCGCGACGGTCGCGGTGTTCGGCGCGCTCAAGTCCGTCGGGCAGGCCCGGGTCGACCCCGACCACGAGCGTGAAGGGCTCGACATCGCGGAGCACGGCGTCAAGACCTACCCCGAGTTCGGCGGCGAGGGCGGCGTCATCACCGACGGCGGCCCCGAGTTCCGCGCCGACGGCGGCGCGACGACGACGGCGATATCAAGCTCGTGATGGGGCTCATCCGGCCCGAGAAGCTCGGCGAGGCGAAACAGGCCGTCGCCGAGGTCGGCGCCCCCTCGATCACGGTGACGAACGTCTCCGGTCGCGGCACGCAGGCCGCGAAGACCGGCCAGTGGCGCGGCGAGGAGTACGTCGTCGACCTCCACCAGAAGGTGAAGGTCGAGTGCGTCGTCGCCGACGTTCCGGCGGCGGACGTCGCCGAGGCGATCAGCGAGGCCGCAGACACCGGCGAACCCGGCGACGGCAAGGTGTTCATCCTCCCGGTCGAGGACGCGCTCCAGGTTCGCACCGGCGCCCGAGGCACCGAGGCGGTCTGACGCGGTCGACGTCGCGCGCCGCACCCGCACGCGGCGGGTCGGCCGCCCAGCTGTGACCCGCAGTCGCCGACCCGTGGCCGGACGCCTCCGGGTCAACGACTAGAAGCGTTTTTTCGGCGGCAGCCGGATCGAGTAGTATGGACCGCGAGCGCTCGCGTGACGTCTACGACCGCGCGCTCTCCGTGCTGCCGGGCGGGGTCAACTCGCCGGTACGAGCGACACGCCCGTATCCGTTCGTCGTCGACGGCGGCGACGGGGCACACGTCGTCGACGCCGACGGAGACGAGTATCTCGACTACGTGATGGGCTACGGCCCGCTCCTGCTCGGCCACACCCTGCCCGACCGGGTGCGCGAGGCGGTCGACCGCCACGTCGACGCCGGGCCGATGTACGGCGCACCGACAGAGGTGGAGGTCGACCTCGCGGAGTTCGTCGCCGACCACGTCCCGAGCGTCGAGATGACCCGCTTCGTCAACAGCGGCACCGAGGCGACGGTGTCGGCGGTCCGACTCGCCCGCGGACACACCGGTCGGGACAAGATCGTCGTCGTCCAGGGCGGCTACCACGGCGCGCAGGAGACGACGCTGGTCGACGGCGAGTTCGACCACGTCGAGCCCTCGTCGCCGGGGATCCCGGACTCGTTCGTCGAGCACACCCTCGCGGTGCCGTTCAACGACACCACGGCAGCCGAGCGGGTCTTCGAGGAGCACGGCGCGGAGATAGC
>KI543180.1:169945-172288 GCA_000496195.1 uncultured archaeon A07HB70 | reverse complement strand
GACGATGGCCGCGGGACTGGAGACGCTGCGCTACGCGCGCGACGAGGACGTCTACGACCACGTGAACGGGCTGGCCGACCGTCTGCGCAGGGGCCTGACCGACCTCCTCGCGGACCACGCGCCGACGTACACCGTCGTCGGCACCGACTCGATGTTCAAGACCGTCTTCACCCGCGACGGCCCCGACGACCTGACGGGCTGCTGTGAGGCCGGCTGTCGCCAGCGCGAGGACTGCCCGCGCTACGAGACCTGTCCGAAGACCGGCGGCGACGTGGCCGACGCCGCCACGGAGCGCTGGGAGCGGGTGTTCTGGCCACAGATGCGCGACCACGGGGTGTTCCTCACCGCGAACCAGTTCGAGTCGCAGTTCGTCTCCGCGGCTCACACGCGGGCGGACGTCGAGGAGACGCTGGACGTGTACGCCGAGGTCCTCGCCTGAGGAGAGCGCGTCACGGGCGAGGCGTGCCCTCACGCGCGGTCCGCGCGCGCCGTTCCGACGACACGCCCTGCGCCAAGTGCGTGGGCTTTTGCCCGTCGACCGTCGACCACCGGGCATGACACTGCGGCTCGCCACCCGCGGCTCCGCCCTCGCCAGCCGGCAGGCCGAGACCGTGCGGTCGGCCCTCGACCGGCGGCGCGACCCCGTCGAACTCGTCACGGTCGAGACGGAGGGCGACCGCATCCGTGACGAGCTGATCCACCGGCTCGGTCGGACCGGCGCGTTCGTTCGCGCGCTGGACGAACGGGTGCTGGACGGCGACGTCGACGCCGCCGTCCACTCGATGAAGGACATGCCGACCGAGCGCCCCGAGGCGCTCGTCGTCGCCGGCGTCCCGGAGCGCGCGCCGGCGAACGACGTGCTGGTGACGCCGGACGGCGGCGGGGTCGCGGACCTGCGCGACGGCGCGACGGTCGGCACGTCGTCGCTCCGGCGCGGCGCGCTCCTCCGGCGCGAGCGCCCGGACCTCCAGGTCGAACCGCTCCGGGGCAACGTCGACACGCGGGTCGAGAAGCTCCTCGCGCCGGGGCTCCAGCGCGACCACGAGCGGCTGTTGGCGGAGGCAGAGGGCGACGACACGCCCGGCGCCGGGGGCGAGGGCCGGGTCGAGGACGACGAGGAGACCGCCGCCGACGAGTGGTTCGCCGAGCGCACCGAACTCGAGCGGCGGGCGCTCGGGCGCGAGGTCGAGACGGCCTACGACGCGATCGTCCTCGCGGAGGCCGGCCTCGCGCGGCTGGACCTCCTGCGCGAGGTGGAGTACGACCGGCTCGACCGCGCGGCGTTCGTTCCCGCCCCGGGCCAGGGCGCGCTCGCCGTCGTCGCGCGCGAGGGCGGGGACGTCGCCAGCCGGGTCCACGAGGGGGTCGACCACCCCCGGACGCGGGTGGCGACGACGGTGGAGCGAACCGTCCTCGCCGAGCTCGGCGGCGGGTGTGTCGCGCCGATCGGCGTCAGTGCTCACCTGCAGGGTGAGTACGTCCACGTCGCCGCCGCCGTCTGTTCGGCGGACGGCGAGCGGGTCGTCGAGCGAACGCGCGACCTCCCGGTCGAACACCACGCCGAGGCGGCCCGGGATCTCGCGGGGGAGATGGCCGACGACGGAGCCGCAGACCTGATCGTCGAGGCCCGCGAGGCAGCCGAGGAGGGGGAATGAGCGGCGAGGCCCCCGGCACCGTCTACCTCGTCGGGAGCGGCCCGGGCGACCCCGACCTGCTGACCGTCCGGGCGCGCGACCTGCTGGCGGAGGTCGACGTCGTCCTCCACGACAAGCTGCCCGGCCCCGAGATACTCGACCTCGTGCCGGAGGAGCGGCGCGAGGACGTCGGCAAGCGGGCGGGCGGCGAGCGCACGCCCCAGGCCGAGACGAACGCCCGCCTCGTCGACCACGCCCGCGCGGGCCGCGACGTGGTGCGCCTGAAGGGCGGCGACCCGTTCGTCTTCGGCCGGGGCGGCGAGGAGATGGAGCACCTCGCGAGCGAGGACATCCCCTTCGAGGTGGTGCCGGGCGTGACGAGCGCGGTCGCCGCGCCCGGCGTCGCCGGCGTCCCCGTCACCCACCGCGACCACGCCTCTGCGGTGACGGTCGTGACGGGCCACGAGGAGCCCGAGAAGGACGACTCCGCGCTCGACTGGACGGCGCTGGCCGCCCTCGTCGACGCCGGCGGCACCCTCGTCGTCCTGATGGGCGTCGGGCGCCTGCCGGACTACGCCGCGGCGCTGCGCGACGCGGGGCTGCCGGCGGACCTGCCCCTCGCGGTGGTGGAGCGCGGGACGTGGCCCGACCACCGGACCGTCGTGGGAACACTCGGGACAGCCGTCGAGACGCGCGACGAGGCCGACGT
>KI543180.1:162232-169786 GCA_000496195.1 uncultured archaeon A07HB70 | reverse complement strand
TCGTCGCCGGAGCGGGCTGGACGCCGGCGGGCGCGGTCCACGCGATCGGGCCCAAGACGGCGGCGGCGCTCCGCGAGGAGGGGTACGACGTTGGCGTCGTGCCCGACGAGTTCTCGTCGGCGGGGCTGGTGCGCGCGCTCCGCGACCGGGTCGCCGGCGCCCGTGTCGAGGTGGCCCGGAGCGACCACGGCAGCCCGGTGCTGCTCGACGGCCTGCGGAGCGCCGGCGCCGACGTCACGGAGACGGTGCTGTACCGGCTCACCCGTCCGCCCGGGGCGGGCGAGGCACCCGAGCGCGCGGCGGCGGGAGCCCTGGACGGCGCCTGCTTCACCTCGTCGCTCACCGTCGCACACTTCCTCGACGCAGCCGGAGACCGGGGCGTGCGCGACGCCGCCGTCGCCGGACTCGCGGACGCCGTCGTCGGGTGCATCGGCGAGCCGACGCAGGCGGCGGCGCGCGACGCGGGGCTGAGCGTCGACGTGGTGCCGCGCGAGGCGACGTTCGGCGCGCTGGCCGCAGCCGTCGTCGAGCGGTGCGGTGCGGCGGGCGCCTGACCCGCGACCGACAGACGTACTATCGCGCCGGCCCGACCGACGGGCGTGTCGCTCGCGCACGACCTCGTGTGGGCGGTTCGCGCCGACCGGTTCGGCAGCCGGGCCCGCGCCGTCTGTGACCGCCACGACCTCGACGAGCGCTGTCGGCGGCGGGCCCGCGAGGGGGCGACCCCACCGGAGCCGGAGCTCGACCGGCGCGGGCGGACGCTCGTCCGCCGCGTCTGGACGTTCGACACCGCGCCGGTCGGGCTGACGCTCTGTGGCCCGGCGTACCGCGACACGCCGGTGCTCTACGCGACACGGACGGTCCGGCGCCTGACCGGCTACGACCTGTCCGAGCTCCGCGGCGAGAACCCGCGGCTGTTCCAGGGGCCGGAGACGGAGCCGGGGGCGGTCGCAGACCTCCGGGCGGCGGTCGAGGCGTGGAACGAGACGACCGTCGAGCTGACGAACCACCGCCGGGACGGGACGCCGGTTCGTGTCCGGGTCACGCTCGCACCCCTCGCGGGCGACGACGGAACGGTGACACACTGGCTCGGGGTCCAGCGACGGGTCGAGCGGTGAGGCCGGGTGCTCGTAAACCGCGTGTCGCGATACGAAACCGGCCCCGGCGAGGCGGACGGCGGCTGCCGCCGTCACGATGCCGTACCGCGCCCGGTTGAGGACGGCGAGCGCCACGTCCAGGCGTGTCCCGCCGAGAGCGTGGGCGTCGCGGGCACGAACTGTGACACGATCGTCGCCTCGTTCGTGAACACGAGCTCCGGCGGTCCGAGCGACCCCTGTTCGGAGACGACGGACAGCACGGACAGGCCGACGACGCTCGGGAGCCACCTCCCTGTGTTTGTGAACGAGTTCACGGCCCGCCTGCCGGGGAGTCGGCAGACGCCATCCGACCGCGACGGGGACGCTGAACAGCGTGCTCGGCGCCCGGCGACGCGGCTCACGTACAGCGAGACGGAGACGATACTCGGGACGTAGCCGTTCCTGAACGGGAGGTCGACGAGGGCCGGTGGCGCGCGTGCGACCGGGTCCAGCGGCACGTTCGCCCGTCGAACGGGTCGCCGCTCGTCCTCGCGGAACGCGCCGCTGGAGGCCGGGGCGGCGTCGTCGGTCGAGTCGCCGCTCCGGGCACGCCGGCTGCCCGGCGGTTTCGTATCGCGACACGCGGTGTATCGCGTCAGACGGTCACGGCGAGACGCCCCGCTCAGAGCGCGTCCCGACAGATGTCGGCGACCGCGTCCCGGTCCAGCCGCCGGGGGTTCCCGGCGAGCAGTCGCTCGAGGGCCATCGTCCGCTCCGCCAGCGCCGGCACGGCCGACTCGTCGACGCCGAGCGACGCCAGCCCGCCGACGCCGACGTCGCGGGCGAGGCGTTCGACGGCGTCGGCGGCGTCCTCGTCCGGGCCGGCGCCGAGCCAGTCGGCGACCTCGGCACAGCGCTCCGGCACGCTCGGGGCGTTGTACCGCACGACGGCGGGGAGGACAGCGCCAACCGTCTCGCCGTGTGGCGTGTGGAAAGCACTCCCGGCGGCCATCGCGATGGCGTGGGCGGCGCCGAGTCCGGCGTTCGAGAACGCCCGGCCAGCGGCGTGGCTGGCGAGCGCCATCTCGCGGCGCGCCGCGAGGTCCTGCCCGTTGTCGACGGCGCGCCGGAGGCTCTGGCCGACGCGCGGGACGGCGGTTCGGCAGAGCGCGTCGGTCAGCGGCGTCCGGCCCCCGTAGTCCGGGCGGCTGTCGGGCCCGGCAGCCGGCTTCGCGTCGAACCGCCGGGTCGTGTACGCCTCGACGGCGTGGGCCAGCGCGTCGAGACCGCTCGCCGCCGTCGGACCGGGCGGGAGCGAGACGGTCGCGACCGGGTCGACGACGGCGACGTCGGGGTAGAGGTGGGGGCTCGACACCCCCACCTTCAGGTCGCGGTCCGGCAGAGAGACGACGGCGACGGGCGTCGTCTCCGACCCGGTGCCGCTCGTCGTCGGAACGGCGGCGGTCGGGAGCCCCGGTCCCGGCACCGACTCGCCGCCGCCGGTCGGTGCCGCGGCGTAGTCGAGAACGCTTCCGTCGTGGGGCGCCAGCGCCCCGGTCACCTTCGCCACGTCCATCGTGCTCCCGCCGCCCACGCCGACGACGACGTCCGGATCGACGGCCCGGGCACGCTCGAGCGCCGCCTCGAACGCCGCGAGCGGCGGGTCCGGGTCGACGTCTGCGAACGTCTCGACGCGCGGCAGGCCGGCGGTCGCACGCTCGACGACGGTGTCGGGGAGTCCGGGATCGCGGACGACCAGCGTCGTCCCGGCGTCGGGCAGGTGGCCGGCGAGTTCGTCGAGTGCGCCGTCGCCGAAGACGGTCCGGTCGGGGCCGGAGAGCGCCCAGACGGATTCGGGGTCGAACACGCCTCGTTCCGCGTCGTGCGGCGAAAAAGAACTTCGGGAGCACGGCGTGGGAAACCGGTCGCCGCGATACGGAGCGACCCCGAACCGTTTTGACCGCCCTGCCCCGGAACCGACCGTGCGCGCCGCAGTCTACCACGGTCCGGGCGACGTCCGGGTCGAGGACAGAGAGCGACCGACGATAGCAGCGCCGACCGACGCCGTCGTTCGGGTTACCCACACCGCGGTCTGCGGGTCTGACCTGTGGTTCTACCGCGGCGAACGCGACCGCGAGGTCGGCTCCGCGGTCGGCCACGAGCCGATGGGGGTCGTCGAGGCGGTCGGCGACGAGGTGCGGTCGGTTGACGTCGGTGACCGCGTCTTCGCGCCGTTCCTGGCGTCGTGTGGCGCCTGCGAGTTCTGCCGGAAGGGGCTCCACACCTCCTGTGTGAACGGCGCGTCGTGGGGCGGCGCGAACGGCGGCGCACAGGGCGAGTACGTCCGGTCGCCCCACGCCGACGGGACGCTGGTGCGGGTGCCGGACCGCCACGCCGACGACGAGGCGACGCTGCGGGCGCTCCTGCCGCTCACCGACGTCATGGGCACGGGTCACCACGCGGTCGTGAGCGCGGGCGTCACCGCCGGCGCGACGTGTGTCGTCTTCGGGGACGGCGCGGTCGGGCTGTGTTCGGTGCTCGCGGCGCGGCGACTCGGCGCCGAACGGATCGTCGCGGTCGGACACCACGCCGACCGCCTCGAGCTCGCAGCCGAGTTCGGCGCGACGGAGACGGTGCTGGCGCGGGGCGAGGCGGCGGTCGAGCGGACACGCGAACTCACCGACGGCGGCGCGAACCACGTTGCCGAGTGCGTCGGCGGCGCGGCGCTGGACGACGCCGTGGCGGCTGCCCGGCCCGGCGGGACGGTCGGCTACGTCGGCGTCCCGACCGAGCCGTTCGACGTCGGGGCGGCGTTCTCGAAAAACGTCGCGCTCCGGGGCGGGATCGCGCCGGTACGGGCGTACGCCGACGAGCTGATGGCCGACGTGCTCGGCGGCACGCTCGACCCGTCGCCGGTGTTCACCCACACCGTCGCCCTCGAGGACGTGCCGGAGGGCTACCGGCTGATGGACGAGCGCGAGGCGATCAAGGTGCTGGTCGAGGTCTGAGCGTTCGTCGCCGACACGCGCTCGACGGCCTCGTCGTGGTCCGGCCCGGCCAGCGGACGCGACAGGCGACCAGCGAGGCGTCGGGCTCGTGTCAGGCACGGAGAGTCCGACGCGCACACCTCGGCCCGGGCGCGGCGTGGTCGTCGCTGTCGAACGGGCAGCGCCGGCGGACGCGCTTTTGCCCCCGCGGCGTCTACTGCCGGCATGGCGGAGTTCGACCCCGCGAGGTTCGAGGACAAGTACGCGAACTACTTCCCGGAGCTCCAGCGGGCGTACCGGAGCGCCTTCGAGCGGATGAACGACGCTCACGACTCCGACCTCGTCCACGCGGTCGACCAGCAGGTGCTGAACGAGTCCGAGCCGTTCTTCGAGGACGGCGCGTTCCGCGTCGAGCTCCCCGAGAACGCGGTCGACCGGGTCACTGCCGTCGCCGTCGACGACGACCGCCTGCGGTCCTTCCTCGACGAGTACGCCGCGACGATCGAGGCAGAGCTGCACGACACCTTCGGCGTCGAGCGCCCGGAAGACGGCCGAACCGAAGGTTGAAGCCGCGCGGCAGTCAAGTGGGAGCATGAGCACGGAGACGAGCGACGGCGAGGACGACCTTCGCGAGCAGGTGACGAACTTCCTCCGGCGGAACTTCCCGCAGATCCAGATGCACGGCGGCAGCGCCGCGATCCAGCACCTCGACCGCGAGAAGGGCGAGATCCAGATCGCGCTCGGCGGCGCCTGCTCGGGGTGTGGCATCTCTCCGATGACGATCCAGGCGATCAAGTCCCGGATGGTCAAGGAGATCCCCGAGATCACGACCGTCCACGCCTCGACGGGCGCGGACGACGCGATGGGCGGGAGCGACGCCGGCGGGATGAGTCCCTCCTTCCCCGGCGAGACGAGCGAGAGCGACGGCGACGACGAGGGGCCACAGGCGCCGTTCTAGCGGCGCGCTTTTGTCCGCCGCCGTCGACGGCCAGCTATGACCGGCTCGACGGCGGAGAACGTTCTCTTCGTCGTGCTCGACACGGTCCGGAAGGACCGCCTCACGCCGTACGGCTCCGACCGCGACACGTCGCCCGGACTGGCGGCCCTCGCCGACGACCCGGCGACGACGACGTTCGAGGAGGCGGTCGCGCCCGCGCCGTGGACCCTGCCCGTCCACGCCTCGCTGTTCAGCGGCCTCTACCCGAGCGGCCACGGCGCCGACCAGGAGAACCCCTACCTCGAGGGCGTGACGACGCTCGCCGAGACGCTCTCGGCGGCGGGCTACGACACCGCCTGCTACTCCTCGAACGCCTGGATCACGCCGTACACCCGCCTCACCGACGGGTTCGACGACCAGGACAACTTCTTCCAGGTGATGCCCGGCGACCTCCTCTCGGGGCCGCTCGCGCGGGCCTGGCGCGCGCTGAACGACGACGAGCGGCTCCGGGCAGTCGCCGACAAGCTCGTCTCGCTCGGCAACACCGCCCACGAGTATCTCGCCGGCGGCGAGGGGTCGGACTCGAAGACGCCCGCCGCGCTCGAGCGGACCCGCGAGTTCGTCGCCGAGAGCGACGGCGAGGGCTGGTTCGCGTTCGTCAACCTGATGGACGCCCACCTGCCGTACCACCCGCCGGAGGAGTACGCGGAGCGGTTCGCGCCCGGCGTCGACTCGACGACAGTCTGCCAGAACTCGAAGGAGTACAACTGCGGGGGGCGCGAGATCGGCGAGGAGGAGTGGGCCGACATCAGGGGGCTGTACGACGCCGAGATCGCCCACATGGACGCCGAGCTCTCGCGGCTGTTCGACTGGCTGCGGGAGACGGGCGAGTGGGAGGAGACGACCGTCGTCGTCTGCGCAGACCACGGCGAACTCCACGGCGAGCACGACCTCTACGGCCACGAGTTCTGTCTCTACGACCCGCTGGTCAACGTCCCCCTGCTGGTCAACGGCCCCGGCGTCGCCGCCGACCCGGAGGAGACGGTCGAACTCCTCGACCTCTACCACACCGTCCTCGACGCCCTCGGCGTCGAGGGCGGCGACCCCCTCAGCCCGGGCGACGAGGCCGTCGCGCTCGACACCCGGCGGTCGCTCCTGTCCGAGGACTACCGGGCGTTCCCCGGCGCAGTCGACGCCGAGACGCCCGACGGCGACCCCGGCCTGCGCGCCGGCGGCGACTACGGCTTCGTCGAGTACGCCCGGCCTGTCGTCGAACTCAAACAGCTAGAGGAGAAGGCGAGCGCAGCCGGCGTCGCGCTGGACGAGGACTCCCGGTTCTACGCCCGGATGCGCGCAGCCCGGGGGCCGGCGGCGAAGTACGTCCGCGTCGACCGGACGCCGGACGAGGCGTTCCGCCTCGACGGTGACCCCGGCGAGACGACGAACCGCGCCGCCGGGGACGACGACCCGGCGCTGCGCCGGGCGGAGCGGGCGCTCGCGGCGTTCGAGGCCGCGAGCGGCGGCGCGTGGGCGACGGTCGACGACGCCGACGTCTCGGACGACGCCGTCGACGAGTTCGACGCGGAGACACAGGAACGGCTGCGGGACCTGGGGTATCTGGAGTAGCGGACGGCACGGCTACTTCCGGGCGGGCGTCCGCGTCGCGGTGTCCGGCTCCCCTGGGGTGCCGACGACCGGAATCCGGTCGTCCACTCGTCCGACCCAGGGTCGAGGCGGACGACGACGAACTGCGTGCCGGCACGTCGGTCGACGTGCGGGTGGACGCCAGCGAGCGGGTAGAAGACGAACCCGGCGACGGTCGGGTCGGCCCGGGTCCGGTCGGCTGCGGGGATCGGCGACCCGCCGTCGCCGGAGGCACACCCCGAGAGCGCCACGATCGTGAGCGGGGCGGCCCGCAGCAGGCGCCGGCGTGACAGGCCGTCGACCGGCACGGACGCCCCCACACGACCCGAGTACAGCTGTCTCGTGGGAGGCCGGCGTTGGTGCGCGGCGTCGGCGCGCGGCGCGCGTCCGACACAGCAGCCGGGGCCCGACGCTCGCCGAACGCACGACAGACGCGTGGGAACCCGTCCCCGTCGGTGAGGCTCGCTCGAGTGTCGTGGTAACGAGTACCTAAGCACATCTAAGCCGCTCCGGTCCGTAGAGACGGCCGGATGGACGTACTCAACGTGAGCGATGCCGTCGGCGATATCGCGGACGACCAGGACTCGACCGAGGCGATTCGAACGGACGCCGTCAGTCTGGAAGTGATGCGGTTCGAGGAGGGTGACGAGGACCCGCTCCACGCACACGCAGAGAACGAGATCTACCACGTCAACGCCGGCGCCGGGAAGATCAACGTCGAGGGCGACACCACGGACGTCTCGGCGGGCGACGTTGTCCACCTCGAGCCGGGGACGGAGCACCAGTTTCTCGACTTCGAGGACGAGCTCGTCATGACGGTCCTGTACGCCCCTGCGAAGGGATCGACCGAGTAGCGCCGTCGGCGTAGCCGACCGCCTGACTCTCGGGTGGTCACATGAAGTCGGCGATA
>KI543180.1:160306-162008 GCA_000496195.1 uncultured archaeon A07HB70 | reverse complement strand
GTATCAGTCGCCCAGACCGCTTCTTGATTCAGCAGCTTCTCTATCTGGTTTCTGTCTCAACCCAACTGCGCCGTAGAGAAACGAACACGCCCAAACTCGGACGTTTCGGGGGGGATGATTATCTCTCAGAACCGCTCCTATCTCTTTGCGCTTTTCATCGGAATTGATGAACGAGAGCTTTCCAAGAATTTCCTCACTCGGCTCTATACTGAGGTCTGAAGCCTTAAGACGTGAAGACGGGGGCGGCGGGCCGGCGGGGCGCCCCCCGGCTTCACGGCTTGATATCTCAGCCTCGAGGACTCGGCAGAACTGAGTAAGGTCCGACTCGGGAACCCAAGTCAGACCGGTTTCGTTTGTCACCCGGTATTCCTGACCGGTTTCGGGATGAACTGAGTTCGGTCCGACAACGTGCCAGTTCTCACTTCGGACCGAACCGAACTCCGCCCCGTCGATCTTGAGAGACGTGTTCTCAGAGAACTTAGACCGGTAGAAGTAGTGGTCGCTCCCGGAACCGGTCTGAACGGTAAATGTCTCTGGCAGATTCTCGTCGACCAGCTCGCTGAATTGTCGTGAGTCCGAATCGAGAATGACTAGGTCGTTATCCGACTTTGGGACTATTCCATAGTTCCCGCCGGACCGAACCCACTGCTGAATTTCCCCAATCTGTCTGGGGTTATTAGTTGAACTAACCGGTCGCTTTCCGGGATGAGAGCAGTCAGAATGGCTCTGACAGTTCGGTTGACAGACCCGGATTAGCGGGTATTCAGTGATCTTGGGCGGGATGATTCCGCTCATGAGTTGAGGAGCTTAGCTGCTAGCTCAGACGATTCAAAATCGCTCTTAGCGAGGCGTCGGAGCGACTCAGCGACGTTCTCACCACAATTCTTACAGAGGAATCGGTCAGGACCGTCAGCGATTAACTCCCCCCGACAACTCGGGCAATTGTAGTTTGCTGTCGTCATGATCTTGCCGACTCACAACGACAGAAGCCGAAGTTGGGGAATTCTTATGTCAGCTGACCACAAAACCTGACTTGGCAGGCCAGTTCTGCGGTAAGGGGCTTCCCACCCCGCGGCTTCTGACCGGCTGTGAGTCTTATCTGAGAGAAGAGGGCCAGTCGACATGAACGCCTTAGTGCGTGACAGAAATATTGGGACGCATGGGACAAGAGGAAGGGAACGAATGGGAACAGCCCGACCGTGGGACTGCTCTGCTGACTAATTCACAGCGCGAAAAGCTACTATCGGGGGAGTTGGATCGGCGTGACCGGAGGAATATCCGCGACAGAGTGAGAGATACGATGTACGACTTCATTCTACTGAATCGGCATTTACGTGAGAGAGACAAGCTACAAATCCTATATCCTGACGCGGTAGAGTGGCAAAACAGAAGCGATGAGGTCGTTCTGAGTCAATTAGAAGCGGAACTCAGTAACGGTGGAATATATCAAGAAGACTTAGCGAGAGGAATGGTTAACATGATGAGGTTCTTCGAGGATGTAGCGCTCTACTCAAATGCTCCCGGTGTTGGGCAAATCGGAGATGCTGTGTGGGACGTTGATCTTGCGGAGCTAATGGAGGAAGCAGATGACATTCTTGAAGAGAAGGAAGCCGACGAGATCAGGTTTAGACGATATTGGTGAGATGGCTGAAGCGGTGGATCGTGCTCTACAGGAGAGAGTTGAGGGCGAATCGGAGTGGGA
>KI543180.1:134324-160286 GCA_000496195.1 uncultured archaeon A07HB70 | reverse complement strand
CCCGATGAGGTCCGGCAGAAAGTGGTACTCGATGATCCGTTCGGCGACGTCGCTCTCGTCGACGGCGCGGAGACGGCGCGCCAGCTCGAGCTGAGACTCCGTCTTCTCCGTCATCGACCCGAGCGTCTTGTACGCCGACAGCGCCGGCCCCATGTGGATATCCGTCGTGTCGTGGGTGTGGGCGAAGCCACGGTACTGGTCGTCGGTGCCGAGCGTCGACGCCGCGATTCGGACGTCCGCCTCGGTCGGGTCGGCCATCTCGCGGGTCTGCTCGTAGAACTCCCGGGGGTACTCGCGCACGACGTCCACGTTGTGTGCCTCGTCGTCGATCTCGGTCGGGTCGATTCGCGAGGACATGACGAGGGGCGCGTCCATCCGCCCGCCCCGCTTGTCGGGGAGGAACTCCTTCGAGAAGTTCAGGAGGCCGTCGAGGAGGAGCATGACGCAGTCCTCGTCGCCGTCGCACTGGGCTTGAACCGTGTCGTTGACAACCAGAGCGTGGGTGTCCCGAACGGTGAGGCAGTACGTGTGATCGGCGTCGGACTCGACGTACGCTATCTCCGTGACCGGGTCAGCGAGAACGTCGTTCACCGATCTGTCGGAGCGGCGTGGAGTGCGTCCACCGTCGGCTCGCGGGGCGGCGACCCGTTCGGGCGTCTCCTGCTCTCGTGAGCGGTCGAAGCAGACGCGGTCGTCGGAGACCGAGACCGTGAACGTCGGTTTGCGCGGCGTGTCGTCGTCGCTCCCTGGGAACCGTTCACCGAGCGGGCGGGGGTCACCGACGTGGACTCGTGCCGCCGTTCCGAGTCGAGAGAGAAGCGCGAGCAGGTCTTCCTTCAGCTCGCGACTCGCCGTCGTCGCAGCGACGCCGGGCTGCTCCGGGTCGGTCGGTCCGTCCCCACTGAAACACCCCTGCAGGTACGCGGCGACCACCCCGTCCGGCGCGTCGAAGACGACCTGCGGGACGCGCTTGTCGTCGGCGCGAGCGCCCGCGTCGAGGACGGTGTCGAGCAGCGTCCGCAGGAGTCGACCGGACGCGGTCACCGTCGCGTGGGTCGCCTCGCACGGGTCGACCCCGAACTCGTCGCGGAGCGTGTCGAGCAGGAACTCCCGCGCCTCGTCCTCGGTGCCGCAGATCGTCGTCTGGTGGACCGTCCCGTTCGGCGTCTCTCGTGCGCGAGTGAACCCCTCGACGGCGTAGTAGCCGAGGAGCGTCGCGACCCGTTCGTCCACCGTGACGTGACGGTCGATTCCCGTCCCGTCTCGACAGATCCCGAGGCGCACGTCGTCGGGGACGAACGCGCAGAGTGCCTCGTCGTCCGGGAAGAGCGCGCGGAGAGCCGAGACGGGGACGCTCTCGCGGCAGCTGCTCAGGCGCTTCTTGATCGGCCCGAGGTGGTCGGCCGTGCGCTGGAGCGGGGAGAACGCGCCGTCCCGGTCGTCTGCGAGAGCGGTCTCGAGTCGGTCCGTGTCGAGACCGCGAATCGTCAGCAGGCCGGGGTCGACACCCGCGTCGAGGAACTCCGCGAGGAGGTCGAGGCGTGGTGCGTCCGCTGCCGGGTCGACCGCGTCGAGGTGTGCCGGCGTGACGAGGCGGTCTGTCTCGTCGAGATTCGACGCCGCTCGGGATCGGATCGCGCCGTCGTCGAGGACGTGTACCTCGTGGTCCGGCGTCACCGTCAGCTTCCGACCGCGCCGCGTCTCGACCCGGACGAGGTGGTCGGGCGCAGCGTGTCTCGACACGGCCTCGACCGGCTTGACCACCTGCTCGCCGTCCTCGGTCACCGAGGGGACGACGACGTCGCCGTCGAGATCCGACACCAGTGTCCCGACGTCGTCCGTCCGGGCGGTCTCGGGGTCGAGGCGGTCCTCGACGAACCGCTCGATCCGGTCGTGGTGCCACGCGTCGTCCTCGTCGCGGAACCAGAGCTTCGTCTCGGGGGCAAAGCAGTTCCGGCGCTTCGCCGCGTGAAAGTACGGGTGCGCGTACCCGACCGCCGCGCTGGTAAAGCCCACCACGCGCCCGACAACCGCCGCGGAGGTGTGCGGCGCCATCCCGAACACGAGTTCGCCGACGAGGTCGCGCCGGTCGTCGACGTCGTAGAACGCCGGGAGGTCGTACAGCGACGTCAGGAGGTCGTCGACGAAGTCGGCCGTCCGCAGCATGTGTTCGGCGGCGCCGTCCGACAGCACCACGTCCTGAACCTTCAGCTCGACCAGCTGGTCGTCGAACCGGAGGGGGTCGCCGTCGATATCCGTCTCGTAGCCGAGCGCCCGGAGGTCGTCGGCGCTCACGTCCAGCTCTGCGGGGCGGACGGCGGTGACGGGCAGGTCGGTCATGTCGTAGCGGACGGTGCCGTCCTTGAACGCCGTCACGCCGTGTTTCGCGCGGAGGACGCCCTTCTCCATCGCCTCTGGCGTCTCGTTCGCGGAGGTGAGCCCCTTGACCCCCTTCAGGATGGAGAACGCCGTCTCGCGCTCGCCGACCCGCGAGAGCGCCTCGCGGTAGCGTGCGTCCAGGTCGACGGTCCACCCCCGGGGCGAGGTCACGTCGCGGTCGCAGCGGTCGCAGTGGACCCGGCCGGACTCGGCTGGGTCGAGGACGCGCCCGCAGTCGTCGCACTCGTAGTACGGCTCCGTGTGCCGCTCGCAGTCCGCACACCGGATCCGGAACGTGTGCTCGCCACAGCCGGGACAGCGCCGGTCGCCAAGCGAGAGCGCGGCGGGCTCGCCCGCCGGCCCGGTGGTCGTTCCGGCGGCCTGTGTCACGTCGCGCTGGCTCCCGCCGGCCTCGCCGATCGGAAAGAGGGTGTGGACCGCGGGCGAGAGGTCCCGCGACTCCGACTTCTCCGGGCGGCCCATCCGACAGCCGACGCGGGTCGGCGCCCGCTCGCGAACCGCGAAGGGGGCGACGGCGTTGACGGCTGCGACGGCGTTCGCGCCGTCGTCAAGCTCGCGCGCCTCGTCTGGCAGGTCGGACCACGTCCGGTCGAGCGCCGCGTCGAGGCCGAGCGACGCGACGAGCGGGCGCCAGTCGGGGACGCGGATCGACTCGCCCTGCCGGTGCTCGACGAGCAGGGTCTCGAGCGTCCGCGCCGTCTCGTCGTCGGCGGGCAGGACGAGCGCGTCTGCCGGCGCGGCGTCCCGGCCGACGGCTGCGCCGCCGTCGGCCTCCGCGTCGGCGACACGCCCTTCGCCCGCGACCGTCTCGGCGAGCGACTCGAAGGCGGCGACGCTCACGTCGTGCCAGCAGTAGGTGTAGGTCGGGTGGAGCGGCGCGTCGTACTCGCGGGCCAGCGAGAGCGCGCGCTCGGCGCTCGGCGCCCGCAGGTTCACGCGGGCGTCGTCGCGGAGCGCCTGCACGTCCGCGTCGGCTGCCTCCAGTTCCGTGACCCACCACTCGAACGCGTAGCCGGCTGGCGCGAGCGGGCGGTTGTTCTCGACGAACTCGCCGTAGTTGACGAGGTACTCGCCGAGGTCGAGAACCGCCTCGACGCCGTTCTGGAGCGCCCGCGCCTCCTCCGGGTCGTCGATCCGTCGGACCGTCCCGTCCGCGAGGCGGACCGTCGGCCCCTCGATGCTGTCGACGGGGACGACGCCAGCGGCCTTGCCGGGCCGCTCGGTCTTGATCTGTGTCCCGGTCGCGAGGAAGTCGTCGACGACGTGCATCGTCGCCGGGTGGACGCCGGCGGTCGCGAACCCGTGGTTGCGGGCCCGGCCGTAGCGCAGGCGGAAGCCCCCGGCCTCGCTCGGGCCGCCGAAGACGGGACGACCGGCGATGAGGTCGCGGAGGTACTTCTCCGACGGCTCCGCGCGGGGCGGGCCGGCGTGGCAGCCGGCCGTCTCGTCGTCGTCGGTGGTCCCTGCCCCGTCCGCCGGCTCCGCCTCGTCCTCGTGCCCGACGGTCCCGTCGATGAGGTCCTGGAGCCACGGCCAGTCGAGTTCGTCCAGGTCGGCCGTGTAGCGCCGGATCTTCGAGGCCTTCAGCGCGATGCCCTCGGCGAGGACGAGACACATCCCGCCGCGGGCGGCGTTCGAGTCGACCCGCTCGAGGTCGCGGTAGCCCGACACCTCGGCGTCGCCGGTCGCCTCGCCGTCGAGCATCACCGGGACGTGTTCGGCGATGTGGCGCGTCTCGGCGTCCTTCGGCGAGTACTGGAGGCCCTGTTCGCTGTCGTACAGCCCGACCTCCTCGACGTAGCGGTCGACCTCGTCGCCGCGGGGACGGTACGCCGAGAGGCCGGTGAGCGCGCGGGCGTAGTCCGCGACGAGGACCGAGAGCGCCTGGCCCGTCCCGCCGGCAGACCGGATCGGACCGGCGTAGTGGACGCTGACGAACTCGCTTCCGTCGCTGTTCTCCAGGATCTCGACACGGTCGATGCCCTCGATCGGCGCGGCGACGACCCCCTCCGTGAGGAGGGCAACGGCGGTCCGCACGGCGCCCTCGATCGTGCCGGCGCGGGTGTCGTAGTCACCGACCCGACCGGCGGCGAAGTCCTCCGCGAGGGCGAGTGCGGCCTCCTCGCGGGTGTGGGTCGCATCGAGTTCGCGGACGCGTTCGGCGACGCCGTCGATACCGAGAACCTTCTCCACCCGGGCGGCCATATCCTCCGCGACAGGAATCTCGACGTCGGTCGTGGGGTCGAGCCCGCGGGCGCGGGCCGCCTCGGCGCGGTCGAACGCCTCGTCGAGGCGGCGTTCGATCCGTTCGAAGTAGCGCCGGTCGTCGTCGTGCACTACGGCTCCCAGAGGTCGAGGCCGGTCTGCTCGTCGTACGTCCGCTCCAGCGGGTCGGCGAACGCGCGGAGGTGACACTCCCCGGCGAAGACGGTGCCGGCGTCGAGGTGGCCCGCGAGCGCCTGCCCGCTCGACCGGGACAGCACCGCGTGGGTGTGGGCGAACCGCTCGCCGTCGAGGCGCGCGACGTTGCCGACACAGGCCGCGACCTCGAGCCGCTCGTCGAACTGTACGGAGCGGAACTCCCGGTCGGTCTGGTCGTAGTACCAGATCTCGGCGTCCTGTACGGCCCCCATCGCCCAGAACCAGCCCGCGTCCACCCCGTGGTCGGCGGCGAGGGTCTCGATCTCGGCGCGCCAGTCGGCGCCGTGTTCGAGACGACCGAGGTACTCACCCGTGACCGTCAGCTCCCGTCCGTGCATAGCGAGTCGGGACGGGAGCGGGGGTCAAAAGTCCTCGGCGTCGCAGCCACAGCCGGCCTACCGCGACGCAACGAGCGACGCCGCCTCGTCGACGGCCACGGAGAGCCACGCGTCGTCGCGGCAGGGGTCGGCGATGACGAGTCGCGGGCCGTTGGCGCCCTCGTCGACCGCGGCGGTCGGGAGACACTCGGTGTCCATACCACGACTCGTGGCCCCGGAGTCTCCGGTCTGTCGCGGTCTCGTGCGACCGACGCACGAGCGGCGGCGCCGTTCGCAGGCTACATATGGGGGCGCGACAACTGAGGGGTCATGAATGTCGCCGACGCGATGACGCCGCGAGCGGAGGTGGTGACCGTCTCACTCCCCGGCACGAGGGGCGACGCGCTCACCTACCTCCAGGAGCGTGGCTTCTCGTCGCTCCCGGTCGTGAAGGAGACGGCAGAGGGCGAGGCGTACCGCGGGCTGGTGTCGCGCGCGGACCTGATCGAGCAGCCGGAGGAGGACCAGCTCGCGCTGCTGCTCCGGGAGGTGCCGACCGTCGCGCCGGACGCGTCGCTCGTCGACGCCGCGCGGCAGATGCGCGAGACGGGCGAACGGCGGGCGCCCGTCGTCGACGACGAACTCGTCGGCATCCTCACCGTCACCGACGTGGTGCGCGCGGTCGCACGCGACGACGTCCCGGGCGAGGCGCCGGTCGGCGACCTCGTCGACCCGGCGGTGAACACCACCTACGTCGAGACGCCGCTGACGGTCGTCGAGCGGGAGCTGTACCACGCCGACGTCCCCTACGCGGTGGTGCTAGACGGCGAGGGCGACATGGCCGGTATCGTCACCGAGGTGGACATCGTCGCCGTCGCGCGCGTGGTCGAGGGCGAGGACGACACCGGCGAGTCCGTGGCAGCACAGGACGACGAGTGGATGTGGGAGGGGATCAAGCCGACCGGTAACCGCTACCTGCCGACGCGGAACGTCGAGATTCCGGCCGAGCCGGTCCGGTCGTTCATGACAGGGGACGTGACGACGGTGACGCGGCGCAAGACCGCCCGCGAGACCGCCCGGTCGATGATGCGCGACGACGTCGAACAGCTGCCGCTGGTCGCCGGCGGGTCGCTCGCCGGCGTCGTCCGGGACGTGGACCTGCTGGGCGCGCTCGACGGCATCGAGGAGTGACGCGAGTCCGCAGGCTACAAGTTCGACCCCGCGGTACGGGAGAGGTGATGACAGTCGCCGTCCGTCTGCCGGTTCGACCGGGGGCGAGCGGCGTCGGCGGCGGAGCGGCCCCCTGAGGCCGCACCCACACCACCACACCCGTCTCCTCGTCCCGCCCGCCGACCACCCCGACCGACACGACATGTCCACGACTCGACTCCACGCGACCCGACTGTACCGTCCGCAGACCGAAACGAACAGCCGAACAGACGCGGCTCCCCCGGCGGTGGGCGCGGACACGACCGCGCCCTGCCCGCAGCCGGCCCGGAGGTGGGCGGCGTGAGCGACGCCGACGCCCTCGCCGAGCTCGCGGTGCGCCGCGGGTTCTACTTCGGCTCCGCCGGCGCGTACGGCGGCGTCGCCGGCTTCTACACCTTCGGCCCGCAGGGCGCGGCGCTGAAGCGCAACGTCGAGGAGGCGTGGCGCGAGACGTTCACCACCCGCCTCGGCAACGAGGAGATAGCCGGGCCGACGGTGATGCCCGAGGCCGTCTTCGAGGCCTCCGGCCACCTCGACGGCTTCGACGACATGCTCGTCGCCTGCGCCGAGTGCGGCGAGTCCCACCGTGCCGACCACCTCGTCGAGGACGCGACCGACGTCGAGGACGCCGAGTCCCTGCCGGTCCCCGAGATCGAGGACCTCGTCGCCGACCACGGGATCGCCTGTCCGGACTGTGGCACGGCGCTGGCCGGGCGGTCGGTCGAGGAGTTCAACCTGATGTTCGAGACGGCGATCGGGCCCGGCGACGGCGAGCCGGGCTACCTCCGCCCGGAGACGGCGCAGGCGATCTTCGTCGAGTTCCCGCGGCTGAAGGAGTACGCGCGCACCCAGTTGCCGTTCGGCGTCACCCAGATCGGGCCCGCGTACCGCAACGAGATCAGCCCGCGCCGCGGCATCGTCCGGACGCGGGAGTTCACGCAGGCCGAACTGGAGCAGTTCGTCGACCCCGACGACGACGACCCGCCGCTCGAGACGGTCGCAGACGTCGAACTCCGGCTCTACCCCGGGGCCGAACAGGAGCGCGACGGCGGGTCGTACCTGACCCGGACCGTCCGCGAGGCAGTCGAGGAGGGCGTCGTCGAGTCGGCGTGGGTGGCGTACTTCCTCGGAGTCGCCCGCGAGTGGTACGACCGGATCGGCGTCGACGGCGACCGCCTGCGGTTCCGCCAGCACCTCGCGGGCGAACGCGCCCACTACGCCAGCGACTGCTGGGACGCCGAGAGCGAGGTGGGCGGCGGCGTCGACGCCGCGGCGCTCGCGGCGGACCCGACCGCCGGGCGGTGGATAGAGATCGCCGGCTTCTCCGACCGCGGGGCCTACGACCTCTCGAAACACGCCGAGCACGGCGACGAGCCGTTCACGCTCTTTCGCCAGTACGACGAGCCGCGCGAGGTCGAGCGCACGACCGTCGACCCCGACATGAGCGTCCTCGGCCCGGAGTACGGCAGCCGGGCAGCCGACGTGGCGGAGGCCCTGCGCGCCCTCGCCGAGCGCGACCCGTCGGCGTTCGACGACGGGTCGGTCACGGTGGCCGTCGACGGCAGCCCCGTCACCGTCGCGAGCGACGTGGCGAACGTCTCGGTCGAGACGGTCACGGAGGCCGGCGAACACGTCAGGCCACACGTCGTCGAGCCGTCGTTCGGCGTCGACCGCACGGTCTACACCCTGCTCGCACACGGCTACCGCGAGGACGAGGTCGACGGCGAGCCCCGCACCTCGCTCGCGCTCTCGCCGACGGTGGCGCCGACAGCCGTCGGCGTCTTTCCGCTGGTGAGCAACGACGAGGCGCTCGTCGACCTCGCCGAGTCCGTCGCACGGAGCCTGCGCGCCGCCGGGCTGTCGGTGACGTACGACGAGTCGGGCAACATCGGCCGGCGCTACCGGCGACAGGACGAGGTGGGGACGCCGCTCTGCGTGACCGTCGACCACGAGGGGCGAGAGGGCGACGGGCCGGTCACCGTGACGGTCCGGGACCGCGACACCACCGCACAGGTCCGGCTCCCGGCAGAGGGGCTGGCCGACCGGCTGGCGGCTGTCGTCGACGGCGACCGGACGTTCGCGGCGCTCCGCGAGGCCGGCGCGGCCGTGGAGTAGCGGCGTGCCGGAGCTCGGCAGACGGGTCGTCCACGCCAGCGGCGCCGGCTTCCCCGGTCTCTACGTCTGCTCGCTCGTGGACTGGCCGACGCTCCGGCTGATTCTCGTTGCGTTCGCCGGGACGGCGGTGGCGCTGGAGGTGTTGCGGCTCTCCGTCGGCCTCGACTGGGCGGTGTACGACCGCCTGACCCGCGAGTACGAACAGGACAACCCCGCGGGCTACGCGCTCTACGCCGTCTCGATGGCCGGCGTCGGCGTCGTCTTCTCGCCGCCGGTCGCCGTCCCCGGTATGCTGATGCTCGCGGTCGCGGACCCCGTCGGCGGACTGCTCGGCTCCGCCGGTGTCCGCGAGTGGAAGGCGCCAGGGGTCGTGGTCGCCACGTTCGGCGTCTCGTTCCTCCTCGCCGCGCCGTTCACCGTCGACGCGCGCGGCCCGACGGTCGGGGTGCTCGCGGCTGCCGTCGGCGCCGTCGGCGCCGCCGCCGCGGACGGCTACAAGCCGCGGGTGTTCGGCTTCGTCGTCGACGACAACGCGACGATCCCCGTCCTCGGCTGTCTCGGCGTCGCTACCGTGTTCGCGCTGACGTAGGCGTCGGCGCCGGCGGACCGCGGGCGCCCGTCGAGCGGCGCCGCAGCGTGAGAGGCCGGAAGGTTTAGGCCCGGCGCCGCCGCACCAGCAGTTTGTGACGCGGACTCTCCGTCTCGCGCCCGCCCCGGCTGCCCGGAGCGCCACGCTCCCGACCGTGGCCCGGAGCGCCACGCGAGCCTCGCGACCGGGCCGGTAGGCCCACCTCTTCTCACCCCTCACTCCGTCGCCTCGCCCCTGCCCCGAGCGTCGCGTCTGTGCTTTTCTTTACAAGTTTATTTCGCCGAATTTAATAGGTAGAGGCGCCGTGAGACGGGTATGACACGCGTCGCGCTCGCGTTCTCCGGCGGGCTGGACACGACCGTCTGTGTTCCGCTGCTGGAGGAGGAGTACGGCTACGACGAGGTGGTCGGCGTCACCGTCGACGTCGGCCAGCCCGAGGAGGAGTTCGCGGAGGCCAGGGAGACGGCGACGGCGCTGGGGCTGGAGCACCACGTCGTCGACGCGCGGGCGGCGTTCGCGGACCTCTGTTTCGCCTCCGTGCGCGCGAACGCGACGTACCAGGGCTACCCGCTCGGGACGGCGCTGGCGCGGCCGGTGATCGCGGGCGCGATTCTCGACGTTGCGCTGGAGCACGACTGCGACGCGCTGGCCCACGGCGCGACGGGGAAGGGGAACGACCAGCTGCGGTTCGAGGCCGTCTGGCGCGCGTCGGAGCTCGAGGTCGTCGCGCCCGTGCGCGAGATGGGTCTCACGCGTCAGTGGGAGCGTGACTACGCCGCGGAGCGGGACCTGCCCGTCGAGATGGGCAACGAGGGCGTCTGGTCGATCGACACGAACCTCTGGTCCCGGTCGGTCGAGGGCGGCGAGCTGGAGGAGCCGAGTCACGTCCCCGACGAGAGCGTGTACGAGTGGACCGAGGCGCCCGGCGCGGAGACAGAGGAGTTCGTCGTGACGTTCGAGCAGGGGGCGCCCGTCGCCGTCGACGGCGAGGCGATGGACCCCGTCGCGCTGATCGAACACCTGAACGAGCGGGCGGGCGCCTACGGCGTCGGACGGACGGACGTGATGGAGGACCGACTGCTCGGCCTGAAGGTGCGCGAGAACTACGAACACCCCGCCGCGACCGTCCTCCTGAACGCCCACGAGGGGCTAGAGTCGCTGGTGCTGACCAAGGAGGAGCGGCTGTTCAAGCGCCGCGTCGACGACGAGTGGGCCGAGAAGGCCTACCAGGGTCTCGTCGACGCGCCGCTGGTCGGCGCGCTGGAGGGGTTCATCGGCGAGACGCAGTCGAAGGTGACCGGCGACGTGACCGTCCGGCTCGAGGGCGGACGGGCCCGCGTCGTGGGCCGAGAGTCGCCGTACGCGGTGTACGAGGCCGCGTTCGCCTCGTTCAGCACCGAGGACGTCGGCTCCATCACGCAGGCCGACGCGACGGGCGTCGCGAAGTACCACGGCTTTCAGGAGCGGTTCGCCAACCGGGTGCGCGAGCGCGGCGACGAACTGACCGCAGACCGGGAGGACCAGGGGTAGGATGACGGAGGACGGCGACGACGCGGTTGTTCGCCGGGACCGCTTCAGCGGCGGCCCCGCCCGCGGGTTCATCTCGTCGCTCGCGGGCGACGAGCGCATCTTCGCCGCCGACCTCGCCGTCGACCGGGCCCACGTCGTGATGCTCGCCGAACAGGGTCTCGTCGACGATGGCGACGCCGCCGCGATTCTCGCCGCCCTCGACGAGGTGGCGGCTGCGGGCCACGACGCCCTGCCCGACGGCGAGGACGTCCACGAGGCGATAGAGACGGCGGTCGTCGACCGCGTCGGTCCCGCCGGCGGGCGGATGCACACCGCCCGGTCGCGAAACGACGAGGTGGCGGCGTGTCTCCGGATTCGCCTGCGCGACGACCTGCTCGACGCCGCCGACGCGGCGCTCGCCCTCCGCGAGGCGCTGACGGAGACGGCGCGGGCGAACGTCCAGACGACGATGCCGGGCTACACCCACCTCCAGCCCGCACAGCCGACGACGCTCGCACACCACCACCTCTCGTACGAGTCGGCGCTCCGGCGCGACGTCGCGCGGCTCCGCGACGCCTACGACCGGACGAACCGCTCGCCGCTGGGCGCCGCCGCCTTCGCGGGGACGCCGTTCGACGTGGACCGCGAGCGCACGGCGGCGCTCCTCGGGTTCGACGGCGTCGTCGAGAACGCCACCGACGCGGCTGCCGCCCGCGACTTCCTCGTCGAGGCTGCGGCGGCGCTCGCGGCGCTCGCGCTTACCTGCTCGGGGCTGGCCGAGGACCTGGTCGGGTTCGCGAGCCGGGGCTACGTCGAGCTGGACGACGACTACGCCTCTACCTCCTCTATCATGCCACAGAAGAAGAACCCCGACACGCTGGAGCTCGTCCGCGCCGTCGCGGGCGACGCCGTCGGGGCGCTGACGGGCGTCGCGACGACGCTCAAGGGACTCCCGCGGGCGTACAACCGCGACCTCCAGCGCGCGGACCCGCACGTCTGGGACGCAGTCGACGCCGTACGCGGGGCGACGGGCGCCTGCGCCGGCGCCGTCTCCACCGCGTCGTGGGACGAGGCGGCGCTCGCCGACGACGCGGGCGACGGCTTCTCGACGGCGACGGGCGTCGCGGACGCCCTCGCCCTCGCGGGCGTTCCCTTCCGCACCGCCCACGAGGTGGTCGCCCGTGCCGGTACAGCCGACGCGGAGGCGCTCGACGAGGCCGCCCGAGCGGTGCTCGGCGAGTCGCTGTTCGCCCGCGTCGACCGGGCGGTCGTCGAACGCGCCCTCGACCCCGCCGAGAGCGTCCGGGCGCGGGACTCTCACGGCGGGCCGGCGCCCGAGGCGGTCCGGGGGGCGCTGGACCGCGCCGACACGGCGCTGGCAGCCGACCGCGAGGCGGTCGCCGACCGGCGCGACCGGGGCGACCGGGCCGCCGCCGAACTCGCGGAGGTGGTCGATGGGTACGTCTGACCCGCTCCGGTCGAACCGACCGGAGCGCTCCCCTCGCGGGGAGACGTCTCGACGATCCGACACCGATATCGGATAGCGGCTGTCTGATGGCTCGAAAGGCCGTTTAGCCGCGTCTGTGTCTTCCTTTCGCCTCGACAATTGCGACACGCTTATACGACGGGGGAGCGAACGTCGGGCCACGATGGCGACGGCAGAATGTGTCGAGTGTGGGGCCGACGTGTCCCTGCACGAGGACCTGGAGGTCGGAGAGATCGTCGACTGTGGCACCTGCGGTTCGGAACTGGAGGTCGTCGGCGACGACCCGGTGGCACTAGACGTCGCGCCCGAGCTCGAGGAGGACTGGGGCGAGTAGCATGAGCACGGCGACTGGAGGAACGGCGTGAGGGTCGGCCTCCTCTACTCGCGGATCCGCAAGGACGAGAAGCTCCTGCTCTCCGAACTGCGGGACCGGGGACACGAGGTCGAGAAGATAGACGTCCGGGACGAGCAGTTCGGCCTCGACGGGACGACGGCGAACGTCGAGGGGTTAGACCTCGCGCTCGACCGCTGTCTCTCCACCTCGCGGTCGCTGTACGTCACGCGGTGTCTGAACGCCTACGACGTCCCGACGGTGAACGCGCCGGAGACGGCGGCGACCTGTGCCGACAAGGTGCGGACCAGCCTCGCGCTCGCGGGCGCGGACGTCCCGACGCCGCGGACCGAGGTGGCCTTCACCGTCGAGAGCGCGATGGAGTCTATCGACCGGTTCGGCTACCCCTGTGTCCTGAAGCCGGTGATCGGGTCGTGGGGGCGCCTGATGGCGAAGATAGACTCCGAGAGCGCCGCCGAGGCGGTGCTGGAGCACAAGGCAACCCTCGGTCACTACGAGCACAAGGTGTTCTACGTCCAGGAGTTCGTCGAGAAGCCGGGACGGGACATCCGCGTGGTGGCGACCGACGGCGAGCCGGTCGCGGCGATGACGCGGTCGTCGGACCACTGGCTCACGAACGCCGCACAGGGCGGAAGCGTCGAGGAGTTCGAGGTCGGTCCGGAGGTCGCCGACCTCGTCGAGACGGCCTCGTCGGCGGTCGGCGACGGGCTCCTCGGCGTCGACCTGATGGAGACGGGCGACGGCTACACCGTCCACGAGGTGAACCACACGGTCGAGTTCAAGGCGCTCGACTCCTGTACGGACGTAGACGTCCCCGCCGCGGCGGTCGACTGGCTCGAGCGCCGGGTCGCCGCGGAGGTCTCGGTCTGATGCGCGCCGCGGGCGACCGCCGGGAGGCGCCGTGACGGTCGGCACACGCCGCCGTCTCGCGAGGGGCCCGCGTGACACGCACCGCGAGCGTCGTCGGGGCCAGCGGCTTCACCGGCGGCGAACTCCTGCGCCTGCTGGACGGCCACCCGGAGTTCGAGCCGGTGCAGGCCACGTCGCGCTCCGCGACCCGGAAGACGGTCGGCCACGTCCACCCGAACCTCCGGCACCTGGACCTGCGGTTCTCGGACCCCGGAGAGCTCGAGTCGGTTGACGTCCTCTTCGCCGCCACCCCACACGGGGTGTCGATGGAGCAGATCGACCGCTTCCGCGGCGCCGCGGAGCGTGTCGTCGACCTGAGCGCGGACTTCCGGCTCCCGACCGAGGCGCAGTACGACGAGTGGTACGACGGCCACGACCGGCCCGACCTGCTCCCGGAGAGCGAGTACGCCCTTCCGGAGGTCAACCGCGAGGGCGTGCGCGACGCGACGCTGGTCGCGAGCGGCGGCTGTAACGCCACCGCCGCGATCCTCGCGCTGAAGCCGCTGGTCGACGCCGGACTCGTCGGCGACGAGCGGGTGGTCGTCGACGTGAAGGTCGGCTCCTCCGAGGGCGGCGCGGGCGGGGGCGACGCCTCCAGCCACGCCGAGCGCTCGGGCGTGGTCCGTCCGTACGCCGCGACGGGTCACCGCCACGAGGCGGAGATCGAGGAGTACCTCGGCCTCTCGGTCGCGTTTACTGCCCACGCCGTCGAGATGACCCGCGGCGCCGCGGCGACCTGTCACGCCTTTCCGGACGAGCCGGTCTCGACGGGCGACCTCTGGTCGGCCTACCGCGAGGCGTACGAGGACGAGCCGTTCGTCCGTCTCGTCGCCGGCGGGGGCGGCGTCTACCGCTACCCCGAGCCGAAGGCGGTCGCCGGGTCGAACTACGCCGAGGTCGGGTTCGCGCTCGACCCCGGGAACGGCCGCGTGGTGGCGCTCTCCGCGATCGACAACATGATGAAAGGGTCGGCGGGGCAGGCGGTCCACGCCGCCAACCTCGCCTGCGGGTTCGAGGAGACCGCCGGCCTCGATGCGACGGGGTTCCACCCCGTGGGCGCGCCGTGACCGGGGAGCCGGGCGTCGCGGTCTATGAACGCCGCTCGCCGGAGGTCTCGCGGTGATCACGCTCACGCCGCTCCCTGAACACCGCTCGCCGGAGGACTCGCGGTGATCGTCGTCAAGATCGGCGGCGCCGCCGCCGTCGACCCGGCGGGCGCGCTCGCTGACGTCGCCGAACTGGCCGCGGCAGAGCCGGTCGTCGTCGTCCACGGCGGCTCGACGGCGGTCGACGACCTCCTCGACCGCCTCGGGGTCGACCCGGAGTACGTCGAGACCCCCGGGGGCGTGACGGGGCGGTTCACCGACGAGGCGACGATGGAGGCGTTCACGATGGCGATGAGCCGGGTGAACGCCGACCTCGTCGTCGGCCTGCGCGAGGCGGGCGCCGACGCCGTCGGCCTCTCTGGCGTCGACGGCGGCCTGCTGACCGGGCCGCGCAAGTCTGCCGTCCGCGTCGTCGAGGACGGGCGGCGGAAGATCCGGCGCGGCGACCACTCCGGGCGGATCGAGCGGGTCGACGACGGCCTGCTCCGGACGCTCGTCGACGGACGGACGCGTCCCGGTCGTCGGGCCGCCGATGCTGGCCGACGACGGCGTCGCGGTCAACACCGACGCGGACCGTGCCGCCGCCGCCGTCGCCGGCGCACTCGGCGCGCGGCTGGTACTCCTGACCGACGTCGCCGGCGTCTACGCCGACCCGGACGACCCCGCGACGCGGGTCGACACCGTCGAGACACCGGACGGGTTCGCGGCGCTGGAAGACGCCGCGGAGGGGTTCATGCGCCGGAAGGTGATGGCCGTCGAGGAGGCCCTGCGCGGCGGCGCGGCTGGCGCGGTGGTGGCAGACGCAAACGTCGACCGGCCCGTGCAGAGCGCCCTCGACGGCGACGGGACGCGCGTCGCGCCGGACGCGCTATCCGAAGGAGAGAAAGGCGAGGCCGACGAGAACTGAGTATGAGTGGGTTCGTCTTCTCCGAGAAGCCCATCGAGATGGTCGCCGGCGATGGGGCGCGCCTACGCGGAGCCGACGGCACCGAGTACCTCGACTTCGGCGCCTCTTACGCCTGTGTCCCCGTCGGCCACGGCCACTCCCGCGTGACCGACGCGGTGACGACACAGCTCTCCGACCTCACCTACGTCCAGGCGTCGTACCCAGTCGCCGCGCGGACGGCGCTGTACGAGCAGCTCGCGGAGCTCGCCCCGGGCGACGTCGACAAGGTGTGGCTGTGTAACTCCGGTACGGAGGCAAACGAGGCCGCGATGAAGTTCGCCCGGTCCGCGACGGGACGGGAGAAGATCGTCGCGACCAAGCGCGGCTTCCACGGCCGGACGATGGGCGCGCTCGCGATGACGTGGAAAAAGAAGTACCGCGCGCCGTTCGAGCCGCTGGCCGGCGGCATCGAGTTCGTCGACTACGGCGACGAGGCGGGGCTCCGCGAGGCCGTCGACGACGAGACGGCGGCGGTGTTCCTAGAGCCGGTCCAGGGCGAGGGCGGCATCCGGCCCGCGCCCGCGGGCTACCTCCGGGCCGCCCGCGAGGCCACCGAGGAGGCGGGCGCGGCGCTCGTCTTCGACGAGGTCCAGACCGGCGTCGGGCGGACGGGGCTGCTCTGGGCCAGCGAACGGGCCGGCGTCGTCCCCGACGTGCTGACGACCGCGAAAGGTATCGCCAACGGCCTGCCGCTCGGGGCGACGCTCTGCCGGGAGTGGATCGCCGACGAGTCGGGCAACCACGGCTCGACGTTCAGCGGCGGGCCGGTCGTCTGTGCCGCCGCGAGCGCGACGCTCTCGGCGATCCAGGACGAGAACCTCGCGGCGAACGCCAACCGGGTCGGCGCGTACCTCGTCCAGGAGCTCCGGAACGCCGACGTCGACGCCCGGGAGGTCCGCGGGCTGGGCCTGATGATCGGCGTCGAGGTCAAGCGCGGGGCAAACCGGCTGCTGCGCGACCTCGCGCTGGAACACGACGTGCTCGCGCTCCCCGCCGGGCGGACGGTCGTGCGCTTCCTCCCGCCGCTGACGGTAGACCGCGAGGACGCCGACGAGGCCGTGGCGGCGATGGAGGCGGTGACGTGACCGCCGGCCCCGTCGCCCGGGTCGGGGAGGCGCCGGGATGACGGCGGCGGCGCCGGAGCGCCCCGAGCGCCCCGCCGCGATAGACACCGAGGCGCGCGAACTGCTGTACGACCTCGTCGCCACGCCGTCGACGAGCGGCGAGGAGGCCGCCGCCGCCGAGCGCCTGCGAGCCTTCTTCGCGGAGCAGGGACGAGACGTCTGGCTCGACGACGTCGGCAGCGTCCGCGCGCCCGCCGACGACAGCCTGCTCCTCACCTCGCACATCGACACCGTGCCGGGCGACATCCCGGTCGAGGTCCGGGACGGCGACCTGTGGGGCCGCGGGAGCGTCGACGCGACGGGGTCGCTCGCGGCGATGGCCGTCGCCGCGGTCGAGACGGGCGTGAGCTTCGTCGGCGTCGTCGGCGAGGAGGACGACTCGCGGGGCGCACGCCACCTGGTCGCGGACCGGGAGGACGCGCCAGACGCCGTGTTGAACGGCGAGCCGAGCGGCTGGGACGGCATCACGCTCGGCTACCGCGGGATGATCGCCGGCACGTACGTCCAGGCGAGCGAGTCCGGCCACAGCTCCCGGCCGGGGAACAACGCGATCCAGGACGCGATCGACTGGTGGTCGCGGGTCGAGGCGCGGTTCGCGGGCGACGAGTACGAGCCCGTCTTCGAGCAGGTGACGGCAAAGCCCGTCGCCGTCGACGGCGGCGCCAGCGTCGACGGGCTGAGCGTCGAGGCGACGATGGACGTCCAGCTCAGGGTGCCGCCGGCGCGCACCGTCGACGACGTGCGCGAGGGCGCCGACGGCGAGCTCGCGGGCGGCACCGTCCGGTGGCACGACGCGATCCCGCCGGTGATGGAGAGCCCGCGCACCGCCGTCGCGCGCGGCCTGCGCGGCGCCATCCGCGCCGCGGACGGCGAGCCACGCCTGCTCCGCAAGACCGGCACCGCCGACGTGAACCTCTACGCCGACGCGTGGAACTGTCCAACGGCGTCGTACGGCCCGGGCGACTCGTCGCTCGACCACACGCCAGACGAACACCTGGCGCTCGCGGAGTTCGACCGCGCCGTGGCCGTGCTGACCGACCTGCCCGACCGGCTATGACCGACCTGCTCGAAGTCGACGACCTGTCGCCGGAGAGCCTGCGGCGGGTGCTCGACCGCGCCGCCGCGCTCAAGGCCGAGACGACCGGCGACGAACTCCCGCGCAGGACGCTGACGATGCTGTTCGAGAAGCCCTCGACCCGGACCCGGACCTCGTTCGAGACGGGGATGACACAGCTCGGGGGCCACGCCGTCTTCCTCGGCCCGGACGACGTCGGCCTCGGCGGCCGCGAGCCGGTGCGGGACATCGCCCGGTCGCTCGCCGGCTACGCCGACGCCATCATGGTCCGGCTGTTCGACCACGCCGACGCCGAGACGGTTGCCGACCACGTCGACGTGCCGGTGATCAACGGCCTGACCGACCGCGCCCACCCCTGTCAGGCGCTCGCGGACCTCCTCACCCTGCGCGAGGTGTTCGGCGGCGACCCCGCGACGGTGGCGTGGGTCGGCGACGGCAACAACGTCGCGCGGTCGTTCGCCGTCGGCGCCGCGATGCTCGGCCACGAGGTGCGGGCGGCGACGCCGCCGGCGTACGGCCTCGGCGAGGACGCGCTCTCGCGCGCCGCCGGCCAGGCCGGGTCGGTGACGACCGTCGACGATCCGGCAGCGGCGGTGTCGGACGCCGACGCCGTCTACACCGACGTCTGGGTGAGCATGGGCGAGGAGGACGAGCGCGAGACGAAGCTCGCGGCGTTCGAGGACGGCGGCTACCAGGTGAACGAGGCGCTCCTCTCGAACGCCCCCGGCGCACGGGTGCTCCACTGCCTGCCGGCCCACCGCGGCGAGGAGATAACCGACGCCGTCGTCGAGAGCGAGCGGTCGCTCGTCTGGCAGCAGGCCGAGAACCGCCTCCACGCCCAGAAGGGGCTGCTGGTCGAGCTACTGTAGCCGGTCGACCGCGGCGGGGTAGACGGCGCCGAGGACGGCGCCGAAGACGACGTGCCAGAGCAGGCTCGGGGGCGCGAAGTTCGGGACCGGCGGCGACGCGGGCGACCCGACGGCGCCGAGCCACACGGGCATCAGGAGGGCGGCAGCGACGACCCAGACGACGACGCCGTAGCCGGTGCCGGCGACGACGCTCCGGGCAGTCGTCTCGCAGTCGACCGGCGAGCCCCGCGCGACCGCGGCGAAGCCGACCCCGAGGACGGCGCTGTGCGAGAGGTGGACGACCCAGCCGAGGACGCCGTTCGGCGGCGGGGTGAGCGTGTACAGCGACGGGATCGCCACCGCCAGTGTCGGCGGGTTCATCAGCGAGATGAGGACGGCCATCGCCGCGCCGCCGACGAGACCGCCGACGACGCCGGCCGGCCAGCGCGTCGCGGCAGCCGTCCGGGTGGTTACTGTCGATTCGCCGGTCGTTACCGTGCTGTCGGACATCGACGAACTATCACGTGGACGTTATGAAGAGAGCACGCCGGTCGGGCGCGACCGGCGCACCGCGGGAGCACGCTCTTGTGCTGTCCGGATTTTTTTACCCGGCCACGGGTAATCACGCTCGTGGCAGAACAGTCGTCGGGCGTGGGGACCCCGGACTACCTCCGCTTCTTTCCGTACGACCAGCCGTACCCGAACCAGCGCGAGGCGATGGACGCCGTCGCCGGCGCGCTGACAGCCGGGCGGGACGTCCTGCTCGAGGGTGCGCCGGGGACGGGCAAGACGCTCTCGGCGCTCGTTCCGGCGCTCGAACACGCCCGCGCCGAGGACCGGACGGTGGTCATCACCACGAACGTCCACCAGCAGATGCGGCAGTTCGTCGCCGACGCACGGGCGATCACCCGCGAGGAGTCGATTCGCGCCGTCGTCTTCCGCGGCAAGTCGTCGATGTGCCACATCGACGTCGACTACCGCGAGTGCCAGGCGCTCCGGGACGCGACCCGGACCGTCGCGGAGCGAGAGCGGGAGCGCGACGAGCTGCGCGCCCGCGCCGACGACCTGCTCGCGGCGATCGGCGAGGGCGGGGGCGACGACGTCGCGGAGGCGTACGAGGCCGTCAGCGACGAACTCGACGCCGTCGAGGACGAACTCGACGAGATGGACGGTGAGAACGTCTGCGAACACTACCGCGAGAACCTCCGGCGGTCGGGCGAGGCGTTCCTCCGGTGGCTGTTCGACGACGTGCGGACGCCGGACGACGTCTACGAGTGGGCCGAGCGCGAGGGCTGCTGTGGCTACGAACTGCTGAAGGAGTCGATGGAGGGCGTCGACCTGGTCGTCTGTAACTACCACCACCTGCTCGACCCGACGATCCGCGAGCAGTTCTTCCGCTGGCTCGGCCGAGAGCCGGAGGACGTGGTGACGGTGTTCGACGAGGCACACAACGTCGCGGGCGCGGCGCGCGAACACGCCGGCACGACGCTCACGGAGCGGACGCTCGAGTCCGCGCTCGGCGAACTGGCGGAGACGGACGACCCGCGGGCCGACCCGGCGGCGAACGTCCTCGAGGCGTTCCTCGCGGCGCTCCGGCGGACGTGGGAGGACGCGCTGGCGTTCGGGGAGCGCGAGCAGGTGGGCGACG
This sequence comes from uncultured archaeon A07HB70, assembly GCA_000496195.1. GTDB lineage: Archaea > Halobacteriota > Halobacteria > Halobacteriales > Haloferacaceae > A07HB70. Next base: position 140,232 of record KI543180.1, on the reverse strand, counting down.
ACTGGCACGACCTGAGCGTGGCGAACGACGACCGGCGCGACGACCTGACCCTCGCGCTCCTGGCAGAGTACGAGGGCCGCGGCATCACGCAGGAGGCGGAGACGGCGCTCCGCCTCGGTCGGTCGCTGGACGAGGAGTACGGCGAGGCGTTCGCGAACGGCGAGACGACGACGCGACAGGAGTGCCAGACGCTCCGGGCGGCGGCGTTCGTCGTCGAGTGGATGGACGCCGGCGGCGACCCGAGCAGACACCCGCTCGTCGCGGTGCGGCGCGACGCCGGCACCGGCGAGACGTACGGGCGGGCAGAGCTGTTCACCGCCGTCCCGCGCGAGGTAACCGCGGACCTGTTCGACCGGGTGCACGCGAGCGTGCTGATGAGCGCGACCCTCCGGCCGTTCGACGTGACGGAGGACGTCCTCGGCCTCTCGAGCCCGGTGACGCGGTCGTTCGGCCTGCCGTACCCGCCGGAGCGCCGCCGGACCTACGCCGTCGAGACGCCGGCGCTGTTCGCCAGCCGGCGCGAGGACCCGGAGGTCCAGGACGCGGTGACCCGGACGCTCGTCGACGCCGCCCGGCTCACGCCCGGGAACCTCCTCGCCTTCTTTCCCTCGTACGCGGAGGCAGCGCGGTACCACCGCCGGGTCGCGGCGGAGACGGACGCGACGACCTACCTCGACGAGCCGGGCGTGCGCGCCGAGGGGCTGCGCGAGCGCTTCGCCGCCGGCGACGACGGCGTGCTGTTCACCTCGCTGTGGGGGACGCTCGGCGAGGGCGTGAGCTTCGACGGCGACGACGCCCGCGGCGTCGCCGTCGTCGGCGTCCCGTACCCGCACCTCGACGAGCGAACGGAGGCCGTCCAGGCGGCGTACAGCCGGGAGTACGGCGACGGCTGGACCTACGCCGTCGAGATTCCGACGGTCCGGAAGACCAGACAGGCGCTCGGCCGGGTCATCCGGTCGCCGGACGACTTCGGGGTGCGGCTGCTCGTCGACGAGCGCTACACCCGCGAGAGCCGGAACATGGGCGAGTACGGCGTCCGCGGGACGTTCCCGGCGGCAGAGCGCGACGAACTGGTCGACGTCGCGCCCGAGAAGCTCCGGTACGGCCTGTTCAACTTCTTCTCCGACCTCGAGGCGTACGACGGCGACCCGCCGACGCCGTAGTCAGGCCGGCAGCGGGATCGACCGCTCCGGAACCCGCCGCTCGGCGTTCCACGGGAGGAGCCGCGACACCGTCCACGTCACCGGGTCGGCGAGCGGGCCGGCCAGCCGCTCGGCGTCCGCCACCGTCCCGCCGCGGGCGAGCGTGACGTGGGGCGTGTAGTCGTCGCCCTCGAGGCCGGCGACGGTGCCGAACCGCTCGACGAGGCGGCGGTGGAGGGTCGCGAGGCCGGGGCTCTCGACGACGAGGTAGAGCACCGGAGCGGACCCCCGCGGCGGGTTCGTGAAGAAGTCGATCGCGACCGCCGCGGCCTCGAACGCCGGCGTACCGGCGAGGGTGTCGTCGAGCGCCCGGCGGTCGGGCTGGCGCTCGAACCGCTTGCAGACCATCGAGTGGTCCTCGCGCACCCGGTCGAACGCCGCGAGCGCGGGCCGGTGGTCCGCGGCGAGGCGTCGTACCCGCCCGGGCACGGGGACGTTGATGCTGTCCACAGCGTCAGCCGGCGCCGCGCAGGCAAGAGCCCTCCGGCGGCTACAGCCGGTCGAGCAGGGAGAGGACGACGAGGACGACGAGAGCCAGCCCCGCCAGCGGAACGAGCAGGCCGAGCGCGACGTCGAGAAGCTCGTCGACGACCTCGAGCGCGAGCCAGGCCACGACCAGGACGAGCGCGACCCGCAGCAGCGTGTCGGTGTCGACGGCGGCGCGGTCCACGACGATCCGCGCGCCGGGAGGCCAAAGTGACTTCGGGTCGACGGATCGCCAACGACTATACGCGCCGTGTCGTCGCTCCGGGCGATGCGATCGACCGGGAGACGCCGGGTGGCGGTCGCGCTCCTCGTGGCGGGGCTGGTCGTCGCCGGGGGCGCTCCGGGCGCAGCCGCCGACGGGGGCGTCGTCCCACAGACCGGCGACGTCGACCCGGACGGCGTGGTGCTCCGTGTCGACGTCGCCGAGGACGGCACGGCGTCGTGGACAGTCGAGTACCGGATCCGGCTGGACGACGAGACCACGACGGCGGCGTTCGAGGAGCTTCGGGCCGACGTGCGCGAGAACCGGACGGGGTTTCGGTCGCGCTTCGAGACGCGGATGACCCGGACCGTCGCCGCCGCCGAGAACGAAACCGGCCGAGAGATGTCGCTGCGGAACGTGAGCGTGACCGCCGAGACACGACAGCTCCCGCAGACGTACGGCGTCGTCGCATACCGCTTCGAGTGGGACGGTTCGCCCGCGTCGACGGCGAGTCGCTCGTCGTCGGCGACGCCGTCTCCGGACTCTTCCTCGACGAGGAGAGCCGACTCGTGGTCGCGTGGCCGGCAGACTACGACGCCGCGTCGGTCGCTCCCGGCGGCTACGAGGACCGCGACGCCGCCGTCTCGTGGGCGGGCCGGTCGACTTCGGCCCGGACCAGCCGCGGGTCGTGCTCCAGCCGGCGGGGCCGGCGGCTCCGGCGGGCTGCCGTCGCTCGCCCTGGTCGGCGGCGTCGTCGTCCTCGCGCTGGCCGCGGCGGTGGGGTACGGCTACCGGCGGCGCGGGCGGAGCGGCACGCCGGCGGCAGGTGACGGCGACGAGAGCGACGACACCCCGAACGAGCCGCCGGAGGAGCTACTCAGCCCCGAGGAGCGGGTCCTGCGGTTCGTCAGGGAGAACGGCGGCCGGGTGAAACAGCAGGCCGTCGTGACGGAGTTCGACTGGACCGCCGCCCGGACGAGCCAGGTGGTCGGGTCGCTCCGGGACGACGGGCGGGTCGAGACGTTCCGCCTCGGCCGGGAGAACGTGATCACCCTGCCCGACGTCGGCGTCGAGGGCGACGGCGACGACGGCGACGACCGCGACGACGACCGCGACCTCGACCCGGCGGCCTGACCGCCTACCCCCCGTCCGGCGCCGGCACGCCGTCGCCGGCGTCGTCCGGCGCGAGGTCGTGGTCCTCGCGGAGTTCGCGGATCCGGTCGCGGATCGACGCCGCGAGTTCGAACTCGAGGTTGTCCGCGGCCTCGCGCATCCGCTCCTCCAGCCGGTCGACCTGCCGTGCGGCCTCGCCGGCGTCGGACGGGTCCGCGCCGCTCACGCCGTCGGTGTCGGTCTCCGCACCGGGGAGGTTCGGCTCCGAGACGGGCTTGTCGATCGTCGTCGGCTCGTGGCCGTGCTCCTCGTTGTACGCGCGCTGGATCTCCCGGCGGCGGCTGGTCTCGTCGATCGCGGACTCCATCGCCGCGCTCGGCGAGTCGGCGTACAGCACGACGGAGCCGGCGACGTTCCGGGCGGCCCGACCCATCGTCTGGACGAGCGTCGTCTCGGAGCGGAGGAACCCCTCCTGGTCGGCGTCGAGGATGGCGACGAGCGACACCTCGGGGATGTCCAGCCCCTCGCGGAGGAGGTTGATGCCGACCAGCACCTGGATCTCGCCGAGACGCAGCGACCGGATCAGTTCGTGGCGTTCGAGCGTGTCGGTCTCGTCGTGCATGTACGCCACGTCGACGCCGGCCTCCTCGAAGTACTCCGTGAGGTCCTCTGCCATCCGCTTCGTCAGCGTGGTGACGAGGACGCGCTCGTCGTCCGGCGTCGCCTCGATGCGGTCGAGGAGATTCTCGACCTGGCCGTCGGCGGGCGCCACCTCGACCTCCGGGTCGACGAGGTGGGTCGGGCGGACGATCTGCTCGACGACCCGACCGGAGGCCTCGCGCTCGTAGTCCGCCGGGGTCGCAGAGACGTAGAGCGTCCGGTCGGTCTTCGCCTCGAACTCGTCGAAGGTGAGCGGGCGGTTGTCGTACGCCGTCGGGAGCCGGAAGCCGTTGTCGACGAGCGACTCCTTGCGGGACTTGTCGCCCGCGAACTGGCCGCGGATCTGCGGGATCGTCTGGTGGGACTCGTCGACGACACAGAGGAACTCGTCGGGGAAGTAGTCGAGCAGGGTGTACGGCGGGTCGCCCGACTCGCGGTCCGACAGGTGGACGGAGTAGTTCTCGATCCCGGAGCAGTAGCCCGTCTCCTCCAGCATCTCGAGGTCGAACTTCGTCCGCTCCTCGATCCGCTGGGCGGCGACGAGGTCGCCCCGTCGCTCGAAGTGGGCGATCCGGTCGTCGAGGAGCGTCCCTATCTCGTCGACCGCCGTCTCCATCTTGTCGTCCGGGATCGAGTAGTGCTCGGCGGGGTGGACGAGCGTCGCCGGCTCGCGGGAGACCACCTCGCCGTCGAGCGGGTCGAGCCGCGAGACGCGGTCGATCTCGTCGCCCCAGAACTCCACCCGGACGGCGTAGCGGCCGTACATCGGGTACACCTCGACGGTGTCGCCCCGGACGCGGAACGTGCCCTGGGTGAAGTCGACGTCGTTTCGCTCGTAGTTCAGGTCGACCAGCCGCTTCAGGAGCGTCTCGCGGTCGAGCGTCTGCCCGGTCTCCAGCCGGAGCGCCATCGACTCGTAGGCTCCGGGGTCGCCCAGCCCGTAGATGGCCGACACCGACGCGACGACGATCACGTCGTCGCGGGTGAGGAGCGACCGGGTCGCGGAGTGGCGCAGGCGGTCGATCTCGTCGTTGATCGAGGCGTCCTTGTCGATGTAGGTGTCCGTCGACTCGACGTACGCCTCCGGCTGGTAGTAGTCGTAGTAGGAGACGAAGTACTCGACGGCGTTCTCCGGAAACAGGCTCCGGAACTCCTCGTACAGCTGTGCCGCGAGGGTCTTGTTGTGGGCGATGACGAGCGTCGGGAGCTCGAGCTGTTCGACGGCCCACGAGACGGTGTTCGTCTTGCCCGACCCGGTGACCCCGAGCAGCGTCTGGTCGGTCAGGCCGCGCTCGAAGCCGTCGACCAGCGCCTCGATCGCCTCGGGCTGGTCGCCGGCCGGGTCGAACGGCGCGTCGACGCGGAACGAGCGGTCGGCGGCGGGCCGGTCCGGGGAGAGCGGCCCCGTGTCGCTCATGTGTGTCTGTCGGTCCGGGCGCACTTCCCGGTGTCGGGTGCGGAGCGCTCCGTGACGAGTCTCAGCAGACGTTCTTCGGCTTCACGCCCATCGCCTCCAGGCGCTCGACGTAGTCGTCGTACGCCGCTCCCACGACGCCCGACGCCGCCTCCGTGGCGTGCGCCCAGTCGTCGGCGTCCGCACAGACGGCGTCGAGGAGCGCAACGGCGTCCTCGCGCTCCGTGTCGACGTCGGCGCGCAGGTCGCGCATCGCCTGAGCGCTCTGCGGGTCGGCGTCGCCGACGAAGAAGCCGACCGTCTGGTCGAGGCGCGCGCCGGCCACGAGCGCGCGGCCGAGCAGGCCGGCGGCGCGTTCGACGTCGCCCTCCAGCGTCGCGAGGTGGTCGTAGAGCGCGAGCGGGTCGTCGTCGGGCGCGGCGTCGACGGCGTCGCGGTGTGCGGCGGCGCGGGCGGCGGCGTCGGCGAACGCGTCGGCGGCGGGACCGGTCGACCCGTCTGCCCACGAGCCGAACAGGGCGGCGGCGCGGGCAGCGTCCGTCGCCGTCGCGGCTCGCACCGCGTGCCGCCGTCATCTCGCCGCCGGTGACCGCGTACAGCGCCTTCGAGGAGCCGAGACGCGAGAGCGGCGTCTCCGCGGTCTCGCGGACCGCGTCGAGCAGCGCCTCGCCGTCGGTTGGCGTGTCCATGCCGACGGGTGGCAGCCGCGGCTCTTGTAGCCTGTGAGGGCGAGAGCGCGCGACCGGCGGGCCACGAGACGGCGCGTGGCGAAGCGCACAAGCGGCCCGCGACCAGAGAACTGCCGTGAGTCTCGACGACGCGCTCCGCGCG
>KI543180.1:127216-134301 GCA_000496195.1 uncultured archaeon A07HB70 | reverse complement strand
GTCGTCGCCGCCGCGGTCGCGGTCGCACACGTCGCGGCGACGGGTCGGCTCGACCCCGTCGTCGCGGCGCTCCGCGACGCCGACCTCGGCGGAACACCGGGCGGTGACCCGTTCGGGTCCGGCGATCCCGCCGGAACAGCCGTCACCGAGGCAGTCACGGGACTGCTCACTCCGACCGTCGTCGCCCTCGTCGTCGTCGGCGTGGTCGCGGCGGTCGCGGCCCTCGTCCTCGCACGGGCGGTCGGGAGCGCGGCGACGCTCGCGGCTGTCGAGGCCGGCCTGCGGGGCGAGGAACCGCTCGTCGCCGGGGTGCGGGGCGTCCCGGAGCACTGGCGACCGTTCGCCGCTCTCACGCTCGCCCGCGCCGGTGTGTACCTCGGGCTGGGCGGCCTGTTCGTCGGCCTCGTCGTCGTCGCCGGCAGCGTCGTGGCCGCAGTCGGCGCGGCGCTCGCGGTCGTCGGCGTCCTCGTCGCCCTCCCGGTCGTGGTCGCCGTCGAACTCCTGTTCGCGTTCGCCGGGAGTGCGGTCGTCGTCGACGACGCCGGCGCGGCGGGGGCGCTTCGCCGTGCGGCGAAGCTGGCGCGCGAACGCCCCGGGGTGTACGCCGTCCTGCTGGCCGCCGGAGGCGCAGCCGTCGTCGGTGTCGGCGTCGTCACGGGAGTGGCGGCGGTCGCCGGCGTCGGGCGGGCCGTCGCGCTCCTCGTCACCCTCGTCGTCCTGCCGCTGTTCGACGGCCTCCGGGTCGCGCTGTACGCCGACCGCGGCGCGGGACAGATCGACAGATCCGGCGACGGCGCGGTCGGCGCCGTCCGGGACGGCCTGGTCGCGCTCGGCCGGTTCCTCCGCGAACACCCGGGCGCGAACGCCGGCGGCGCGGCGCTCCTCGCCGTCGGGGCCGCCGCGGGATGGGCGCTGGTCGCGCCGTACGGCGTCACGCTCGGACAGCCGGACGACGTCGGGCGCGTCTTCGGGTCGGTCGCGGTTGGACCGTTCGTCAACATCGCCGCGAACAACTGGCTGGTGGCCGCGAGCGCGGCCTACGGCGGACTGGCAGGAGGGCTCCCGACGGTCGCGGCGCTCGGCATCAACGGTGTCCTCGTCGGCGCCGTCGTGGCTACGACGGACCGGCTCACCTTCCTCGCGCTCGTCGGGCCGCACGGCGTGATAGAGCTCCCGGCCGTCGCCGTCGCCGGCGGCCTCGGTCTCCACCTCGGCAGGGTCGGTCTCGACGCGGTCCGGGGGCGCCGGAGCGCCGCCGCGGTCGCGGAGACGGTCCGGCAGGCGTTCCGGGTGCTGGTGGGTCTCGCGGTCGTCTTCGTCGTCGCCGCGGCAGTCGAGGCGTTCGTCACGCCGGCGGTGGCGGCGGCGGTGCTCGGCTGATCCCCGCAACGCATTAGCCTCGCGGCGGCGAAGGGCACCGGTGAGCGACGAATCGGCCGATGGCGAGGGCCGTGGCCCGCGCGGCGGCGACGGGACGCGGACGACGGTGGAGGATCTGCGCGGGGGGGTCGAGCCGAGTCTGCCGCCGGGAGAGCTCGAGCACGCCAACACCGTCGACGAGCGAGAGAGCGCCCTGCTCGCCGCCGTCGTCTCCGCCGTCGCGCCGGGCGCCGGCCACGTCCGTGCCGGCCTGCGCCAGCGCGGGTTCTACGTCTTCGGCGCGTGGGTGCTCTACCTCATCGTCTCGGGCGCCATGGTCATCTACGGCATCGGTCTGGTCATGCTCGTCGCCACGCCGGCTGTCAATCTCCTCGCCGGCGTCGACGGCTTCGTCCAGGTCCGCAGGTGGCGGGGCAGGGAGCGGCCACGGATCGGGTAGCCGGGCGGAGAGACGCGCGGCTGGCGGTCGCGTGCAGCCGAAAGAACGGTCGGTCGTCGGCCTCGCCCGTCTCGACCGGGGCCGGCTCAGTCGTCGGCCTCGCCCGTCTCGATCGGGGCGCCCACGAGGTTGCCCCACTCGGTCCACGAGCCGTCGTAGTTGATGCAGTCCTCGTAGCCGAGCAGCTCGTGGAGCGCGAACCACGCCACCGACGAGCGCTCGCCGATACGGCAGTAGGCGACGGTCGTCCCCTCGCCGTCGATGCCGTGGTCGCCGTAGACCTCGGCGAGTTCGTCCGCGGACTTGAACGTCCCGTCGTCGTTCGTCACCGAGGTCCACGAGATGTTCTGTGCGCCGGGGATGTGGCCGCCGCGCTGGGCCGTCTCCTGGAGTCCCGGGGGCGCGAGAATCTCGCCGCTGAACTCCTCCGGCGAGCGGACGTCGACGAGCGGAATGCCCTTGTCGATGGCGTTCTCGACGTCGTCGCGGTACGCCCGGATGCTCTCGCGGGGGCTGCTGGCCTCGTACTCCGCCTCCGGGTAGTCCGGCACCTCGTCGGTCGTCGAGTAGTCGTTCTCGACCCAGTACTCGCGGCCGCCGTCGAGCAACCGGACGTCGTCGTGGCCGTAGTACTTGAACTGCCAGTAGGCGTAGGCCGCGAACCAGTTCGAGTTGTCGCCGTACAGCACCACGGTGGAGTCGTCGGACACGCCGTGGCTCCCGAGCAGGTCCTCGAAGTCGTCCTTCGAGAGGATATCGCGGGTGGTCTGGTCCTGGAGCTGTGTCTCCCAGTTGAACCCGATGGCGCCGGGGGCGTGGCCCTCGTCGTACGCCTCGGTGTCGACGTCGACTTCGATGAGGCGGTGGGCCGGGTCGTCGCCCTCGAACTCGTCGAGGCGCTCCTCGACCCAGTCCGCGGAGACGAGTACGTCGTGTGCGTAGCCTGATTCTGACATCGTTGGTCGTACGCGCGCGAGAGTATTAAACGCCCGACCACCCGGCACGAACGGCCACACCACCGGCGAAGAGGCAAGAATTTCTGGATTCTCTCGCGGCGCCGGAGACAGAGCGGGGCAGGCGGGCGGGTAGGGGCGAGGTAGCAGAAAATACTGCTGGTAGTTCGGACGGCGTGAGACCGGAGGGCTAACGACGCAGGCCGCCCCACCGGGCCGTATGGACGTCTTCGTCGGCGCGGGCTGGCTCGCGACACGCCTCGCCGACCCGGCCGTGCGGGTGGTCGACGTGCGCGACGAGTGGGAGTACGACGGTATCGGACACCTACCGGGCGCTGCGAGCGTACCGTTCGACCGCTTTCGGTCCGCCGCGGCGGACGCCTCGGGGATGCTCCCGGCACCGGAGGACTGGGCGGCCCTGCTCTCCGCGGCGGGCGTCGGGACCGACGACCACCTCGTCGCCTACGACGACACCCACGGCGTGTTCGCGGCGCGGTTTCTCGTCACCGCCTACGTCTACGGCCACCCGCTGGACCGCCTCCACCTCCTTGACGGCGACTACAGCGCGTGGTCGCGCGAGCACGAGACCGAGCGCGGGGCCGTCGACAGGCAGCCGAGCGACTACGCGGCCCGGCCCCTCGACGCCGCGGAGAGCCCCCTCGTCGGCTACGAGACGGTGCTCGAGGCGGTCCGGGAGGGGTCGGCGGTGGTGATCGACACCCGCGAGCCGGCGGAGTACGAGGCGGGTCACCTCCCGGGCGCGGTCCAGCTGGACTGGCGTGACCTCGTCGACGAGGAGACGCGGGGACTCCTGGCTCGCGAGGACGTCGAGCACCACCTCGCCGAGCGGGGCGTCGCCGCCGACCGGCGCGTGCTGCTCTACTGTAACACCGCCCGGCGTATCAGCCACACCTACCTCGTCCTGCGGCACCTCGGGTACGACGACGTCGGGTTCTACGAGGGGAGCCTGACCGAGTGGGAGGCCCGCGGCGGCCCGGTCGAACGCGACTAGTCGCCGACCCCGGTCGGGTCGTTCGGCGCCGTCGTGACGAGGTGCCTGCGGCGGACGGCCCGGTAGCGGTCAGCGGGTCGGTCGACCGGGCGTTGTTTACCCGCCGGAGCGCAGGAGGGGGTATGAGCCCGAGCCGGCGGTACGCGCTCGCCGACACCGCCCAGCAGGTCGTCGGCGGGTTCCTCCTCGCCGGGCCGTTCGTCGTCACGGAGGAGGTGTGGACGCTCGCGGCGGAGATGACGCTGACGCAGACGGCTGCGACGGTGCTCATCGTTCTCGCCGTCGGCTACGGGACGCTGTACAAGGCCGACGACCGCGACCCGGACCGAGAGCGCGACCTCGGCGGCGTGCCGGTCCGGTACCTCTCGCTCGTCGGCGTCGCCTACCTCTCGGCTGCCGTCCTCGCGCTGTCGCTGGGTGCGCCGGGGACGTTCGTGCCCGACGGCGGCACCGTCGAGCGGCTGCTCGTCACCCTCCGGGCGGTGAGCGTCGGCGCCATCTTCAGCGTCATCGGCGCCGCCACCACCGACAGCCTGTTCTGAACGTTTATATCCGGGGCGCGGGTCGAGAGGCTATGGAGTACGCGCTCGCGGTCGCAGACGCGCCGGAGGCGGTACCGGGCGGGACCGGGCTCCTGCTCCTCCACCCGAGCATCGGAGAGACAGACCGGATCGACACCGACTTCTTCAAGACCGACACCGACCGCTTCCTCGTCGTCTCCACCCGCACCACCGCCCGCGAGGTGGAGCAGAAGCTCGAACACTACGCCGTCGACGAGTCTCGCGCCGAGGTGCTCGACACCATCTCCGTCGAGCGGGGCTACTCCCGCCGGGGCTCCGACCACCTCCACTACGTCGCCGCGCCCGACGACCTCGGGACGATCGTCGAGAAGGTGGGCGCCTTCCTGGAGCGCACCGAGGGCAAGCGCCGCCTGAGCGTCGACTCGCTGACGGAGATGGCGTACTACGCCGACCTGGACCGTACCTACGACGCCGCCGAGCAGATGCTCGCGCTCCTCGAGGAACACGACGCCGTCGGACTGTTCCACCTCTCGAAGGAGGTCCACGACGAGGCGGCGATCGACCGGTTCCGGCGGCTGTTCGACGGCGTCGTCGACCTCGACACGGACGGCACGGTCGGGTACGGGTCGAGCTAAACTGCCGAATCCGGGGGACTGAACGGGCCCGTCGCGGGGTCGACCCGAAAGGGAGGGGTCGGGGCTCTCAGAGCGACGCGAACGTCCGCTCGGCCCACTCCACCGCGAAGGTCGACCCGTGGTCGCGGTACGCCGCCGTGTCGAGCGCCGAGAACGGCGCCGGCAGGTCCAGCCCGTGTCGAACCGCGCCACAGGCGTACTCCGTCGCCGCCGGGAACGTCATCTCGCCGCGGGCGACGAGACCCGGCAGGTCCGCGAGCCGGTCCGTCAGCCGCTCGCCGGCGTCGACCCACGCGGCGTGGAGACGGGGGAACTCCCCGTCCCAGTCGGCGACCGTCGGGCGGGTGTGGAGGCCGAGCCACGCGTCGAACAGCGCGACCGCGGTCTGGTAGGTGTCGGCGGACGAACCGTCGCCCGTCTCGCGGACCGCCGTGTCGAGCGTGCGGTAGTCCGTGCTGAAAAAGCCCAGCGCGTGTTCCGGCGCGTCGACCCCGAGACGGAGGAGCGCGTCCGCGACGAGGTGGTCGAGAAAGTCGTCCGGGGTGCCCGTGGCGCGGCCCTTCACCAGGACGACCGGCGGGTCGGTCTGCCGGGTGGTGACGACCGTCCCGTCGCCCGGGGCGCCGACGGTGAGCGTCCCGCCGGCGAGCCGAGAGAGCACGGTGGGGACGTCGTCCGGGAGCCACCCGGCGGGGTAGGTGACGGGGTCGAACTCGTCGACGAGGAGACCGAGATCCTCCGCGACGGCGGGCGGCAGGGTCTCGAAGTCGCGCTCGACGTCGAGGACGAGCGCCCCCGGGGCGTGGCGCTCGCGAACAGTTCGTACGTCGTCTGGCAGGGAGCGCTCCTCGAACACGGATCAGCCGAGGAGCGTCAGGAGTATCAGCCCGGCGGCTGCCGCCGCCGAAACCCCGATCGTCCCCATCACCACCTTCGTCGCGGTAGTCATGGCAACCGCTCGGGAGCCCCCGGGCTTAAATCGTCCAGAACCGCGAAGCGGTCAGTCGATGGTCAGGCCGCCGTCGTCCTCGGTGCCGTCTTCCGGCCACTCGATCTCGAACTCGACGCTGAGTTCTCCGGCGCCGTCTGCCGGTCCCTCGCGTTCGACTTTCACCTCGAACTCCGGGCGGGCCGTCGGCGCAACGGTGGTCGACTGGTCGCCGGCACTGAGGGTGATCGGTTCACCCGCCGCCAGGCTGTCGGCCACCTGTCGGAGAGAGGTCGCGATGTCGGCGCGGTCCATCTGCTGCTCGGACTCGAAGATCACTGTCTCTGGCACGCGCGTGAGTACGGGGAGGAGGGTCCTAACGGTCGGGGGTCGAGAGCTCACTCGCCGTCGCGCCACGACTCGGGCACCTCGATGACGTACCGCCCGTCCTCGCGCAGGGAGATGATATGCTCCTCGCGCTCGTACAGCTCCATCAGGTTCAGCTCGTACTGGCCGGGCGAGACGATACGGATGCTCTCGAACTGGTCGTTCAGCTCCTCCCGGAGCGCCGAGAGGTCGGGCGACGCCTCGGAGCCGTCGTCGGTCGAACCTTCCGCCGCCCCGCTGTCGGCGGGGTGTGTCTCCGCGGGCACCTCGTCCGGAGCGGCGACCCCCGAGCGGGCGTCGGCCTGCGCGGCGTCCTCCCGGTCGGGCAGCGGCTCCTCGTCGGCCACGACGATGTCGTCGTCGCCGGCGGGTGCGGGCGACGGGTCGTCGCCGGACGACGGCTCGCCGTCAGCGGTCCCGGTACGGGCGCGCGGACCGACCGTCCCCCGGACGCGGCGCTCGTCGCTCGGCTCGTCGCCGTGGGTCGGCCACGTCCGCCCGGTGACCGTCACGTCGTCGCCGTCGCCGGCCCGAGCCGGCGGGTCGGCACCGTCGCTCGGGTCGTCTCCGCCCGCCCGTGGTCGGAACTGGAACTTCGTCCCGCCGCAGTCGGGACAGCCGGAGAGCATCTCCTTCGAGCCGTCGGGGAACGTCCGGCCACAGGCCGTACACTCGTGGGGCATCTGGGGCTATCGGCGCGAGACGATGGCGCTGATCAGGTCCTCGTCCTTGTGCAGCGTCTCGATCTGGTTTGCCGGCCCGATCACGGTCAGCTTGTTGTCGTCGTCGCTCCCCATCAGCCGGCCCAACAGTCCGCCCTTGCCCGCGGA
>KI543180.1:124833-126609 GCA_000496195.1 uncultured archaeon A07HB70 | reverse complement strand
CACCGGCGATATCGGCCTCGACGACGTCCTCAACGGGGACGACAGCCAGGGACTGTTCGACGACCTGCTCTCCGGCGAGCCGATATTCGAGAACAAGGAGGTCCTCCGACCGTCGTACACCCCGCAGGAACTCCCGCATCGAAACGACCAGATAAACCAGATGGCGACGATCCTCGTCTCCGCGCTGCGGGGCGAGACGCCGTCGAACATCCTCATCTACGGCAAGACCGGAACCGGCAAGACCGCGAGCGCGAAGTTCGTCTCGAAGGAACTGGAGTCGACGAGCCGCAAGTACGAGGTCCCCTGCGAGGTGGAGTATATCAACTGCGAGGTAACCGACACACAGTACCGGGTCCTGGCCCAGCTCGCCAACACGTTCATCGAGAAGAACCGGGCCCACGCCGAGGAGCGGATCGCCGAACTGGAGTCCGTCCGCGACGGCGGCGACGCCGTCGACACCGGGTTCGACTCGACCGCGGCGGTCGGAGACCGCATCGAGGCACTCGAGGACGAACTCGCGGAGATGGAGCCGGTGCCGATGACGGGATGGCCGACCGACCGCGTCTACTCGACGTTCTTCGACGCCGTCGACCACCACGAGCGCGTCGTCGTCATCATGCTCGACGAGATAGACAAGCTCGTCGAGAAGAGCGGCGACGACACGCTCTACAACCTCTCGCGGATGAACTCGGACCTGGTCAACTCCCGCATCTCGATCATGGGTATCTCGAACGACCTGAAGTTCACCGACTTCCTCGACCCCCGGGTGAAATCCAGCCTCGGCGAGGAGGAGATCGTCTTCCCGCCCTACGACGCGAACCAGCTCCGGGACATCCTCCAGCACCGCGCCGAGGTGGCGTTCAAGCCCGCCGCGCTGACCGACGACGTGATCCCGCTCTGTGCGGCGTTCGCGGCACAGGAACACGGCGACGCCCGGCGTGCGCTCGACCTCCTCCGGACCGCGGGCGAACTCGCGGAGCGCGGACAGGCCGACACCGTCGGGGAGGAACACGTCCGGAAGGCACAGGACAAGATCGAACTCGACCGGGTGGTCGAGGTGGTCCGCACCCTCCCGACCCAGTCGAAGATCGTCCTGTTCGCGATCATCCTCCTCGAGAACAACGGCGTCCACAGCATCAACACCGGCGAGGTGTTCAACATCTACAAGCGCCTCTGCGACGAGATAGACGCCGACGTCCTGACCCAGCGCCGGGTGACCGACCTCATCAGCGAACTCGACATGCTCGGCATCGTCAACGCCGTCGTCGTCTCGAAGGGGCGCTACGGTCGGACGAAGGAGATCTCGCTGTCGGTCCCGATCGGGGAGACGAAGGCCGTCCTGCTCTCGGACTCGCGGCTCGGGAGCGTCGAGGACGCCGAGCCGTTCGTTCAGGCGCGCTTCGACAGCTAAGCGGCGGGCGCCGCGCCCGACACCCCGACTGCCGGAGCCGTGGCGTTTGTCGCCGGCGCGCTCGCCCCCGACGCGGTGTTCCCGGCCAGCCACAGGCGCACGTGTCCGAGCAGCGGCACCCGGACGTGTGCGACCCCGACGATCCACGCCGACTTCACGGGGCTGCTGATCCCGAGCGACTGGTCGTAGCCCCGGTTGTTGTCGCCCTTCGTGATGAAGCCGGCGTGGGGCGCCGGGCAGTTCCGGGCCTCCTCACAGGAGTCGCCCGAGACGTCGTCGGGGTCGGCCCGGTCGTACCAGTTCTCTCCCTCGGACACCCAGAACGCCGCGCGGTGGATCACGGGCGTCCCGGCCCGTCCGTCCGG
>KI543180.1:117394-123573 GCA_000496195.1 uncultured archaeon A07HB70 | reverse complement strand
GGGGGCCAGACGCCGCTGACGGCGAACAGCACCATCCCGATGCCGGCGACGATCGCGACGCTGATCAACACCTCGCGGACGACCGCCTCGGGCCCGGACTCGGCGGTCCAGAGCCGCCGGAGCGGCCCCTCCTCTGTTGCCCCGTCGTTCCGACGGGGGGGCGCGCCCCCGTCGTCGTCGCCGCTCATCACCGATCGGTGGCCGTGCGGGCCGTTGAAGCTTCCGGCACGCTTTTCGCCGGCGGTCTCGGACGCCGCGGCGTGCCGTCAGAGACGCCCGCGCGCCTCGCCCGCGAACTCGCCCGCCGCGGCTACAACGCCGAGCGAGAGGCGCTCACCCTCCTCGCCGGCGCTCCCGACCCCGACCACGCTCTCGACGACACCGTCGAGCGGGCCCCCGACGACGCGCTCGTCGTGACCACGGACCACGTCGAGGCGGCGCTCGGAGCGGCGGGCGAGGAGCGGGCCGCCGCCGGGCCCACCCCGCCCGAGAACCCCCCTGTTTCGACTGGAACCCCCGACCCCGAATCGACCCACGACTCCGGGGGAGTTCCAGTCGAAACAGAGGGGTCACGCCGCGGCGGCCATGACCGCGACCCTGCCCCCGCCGAGGTGGCCGGCGACGTGACCGGTCGGTCGACGGGGACGGGAGAGTACGACCAGTTCGTCCGCACGTTCCGCGACCGGTTCGAGCGGCTGTCGGGACAGCTCCGGTCCCGGGTGAGCGCGCGGCCCGCCGCCGCCGCCGCGGAGATGAGCGGCGGGACGGAGACGGGGCTGGTCGGCCTCGTGAACGACGTGCGCTCGACCGCCGGTGGGCACTGGCTGGTCGAACTCGAGGACGCGACCGGCGTCTTCCCGGCGCTGGTGACGAGAGAGCGCGACCTCGCCGACCTCGTCGACCTGCTCCTCCCGGACGAGTGTATCGCCGTCGAGGGGCGACTCTCCGACGACGCGGGGGTGCTGTTCGCCGACGCGATCCACTTTCCGGAGGTTCCCCGGACGTTCCAGCCGTCGACGGCGGACCGCGAGGTTGCGGCGGCGCTCGTCTCGGACGTTCACGTCGGGAGCGAGGAGTTCCGCGGCGACGCGTGGGACCGCTTCGCCGACTGGCTCCACACCGACGAGGCCGCCAGCGTCGAGTACCTCCTGATCGCCGGCGACATGGTCGAGGGCGTCGGGGTCTACCCGGGCCAGGACGAGGAGCTCGAGGTCGTCGACATCTACGAGCAGTACGAGGCGTTCGCGGAGCGACTGAAGCGCGTCCCCGGGGACGTCGAGATCGTGATGATCCCCGGCAACCACGACGCGGTCCGGCTGGCGGAGCCACAGCCGGCGTTCGACGAGGAGCTGCGGTCGATCATGTCCGTCCACGACGCCCGCGTCGTCGGCAACCCGGCGACGGTAACGGTCGAGGGCGTCTCGGTGCTGATGTACCACGGGATGAGCCTCGACGGGGTGATCGCGGAGCTGCCGGACGAGCACGCGAGCTACGACCGGCCACACGAGGCGATGTACCAGCTCCTCCGGAAGCGCCACGTCGCGCCGCAGTACGGCGGGAAGAACCGTCTCGCGCCGGAGGAGCGCGACTACCTCGTGATGGACGAGGTGCCCGACGTCTTCCACACGGGCCACGTCCACAAGCTCGGCTACGGCAAGTACCACGGCGTCCTCGCGATCAACAGCGGGTGCTGGCAGGCCCAGACGGCGTTCCAGAAGAGCGTGAACATCGACCCGGACGTCGGCTACGCGCCGATCCTCCGCCTCGACACCCACGAGCTGACGCTGCGGGACTTCGCGCCGTAGGGCGAGGGACCCGACACGTCGCTGGCTGCGGGTCGTCCTCTCCGGCTCCGTCGAACTCGCGCAGGACGAGCGACGGATACGACACCCAGGCGGACCCCAGACGATCTGCCCACCGCCGGCAATCGGGTGCGGGCACCCGAGCGCTCCTGCTGGCGCCTCGGTGTGGTGCCGCACGCTCGCACGGGCCTTCGCGAGACAGGAGCGAAGGGCTCTGTCGCGCGCGAACCCCTACGGCTCGTAGCGGTAGCGCACGGTCCGCCGACCGGCGAACGTCGGACCGGGCCCGACCTCGGCGAACCCGACGGCGGTGGCGGCCTCGCGGGCGGAGTCGTGGTCCGACTCCGCGAGGAACTCGACGTCCATCTCCTCGCTCGCCGCGAAGCGGGTCGGCGCGGCCAGCAGGCGCTGACAGGCCTCGGTCGTGCCGGCGAGCTGGGTGACGTGAACGGTCCGCTCGCGGGCGTCGTAGCTGACGAACCCGACCACCTCCTCCCCGTCGTCGCCGCCGGTGTCGTCGTTCGGGCCGCTCTCGCGCAGGCGCGTCGCGACCCGTACGGTCCGGTCGTGGACGAGTTCACGCATCACGTCCATCGGCGCGTCGCCGATGGCCGCGAGCGCGTCAGCGTCGGCCTCGACGGCGTCGCGAACGTCCATACAGACCGAAAGCGCCCGTGGTTCTTCAATCCCCGCCGCCGGCTCGCGGTACAGTTATACATCGTCGTCGTCAGGCCGGAGTATGATCTCGGCTCCGGCGCTCGTCTGCGGCGACCGCCTCTCGGGTGAGTCGCCGTGCGTGTAGTGGTCAAGTTCGGCGGCACGTCGCTCGGGAGCGGCGACCGCGTCGAGCGTGCCGCGGCCTCCGTCGCCCGCGCGGTCGAGGCGGGCCACGAGGTGGTCGTCGTCGCCAGCGCGATGGGGTCGACGACGGACGAACTGCTGTCGGACATCACCTTCGACGCCGACGACCGCGACCGCGCGGAGATCGTCAGCATGGGCGAGCGCACCTCCGTCCGGATGCTCAAGGCCGCGCTCACGGCCCGAGGGGTCGACTCGATCTTTCTCGAGCCCGGAGGCGACGAGTGGCCGATCGTCGCGAACGAACTCGGCGAGGTCGACGCCGAGGCGACCGTCGAGCGCGCCGACCGGCTGGCCGGCAGACTCGACGACATCGTCCCCGTCGTCACCGGCTTTCTCGCGCAGAACATCGACGGCGAGGTGACGACCCTCGGCCGCGGCGGCTCCGACACGACCGCGGTGATGCTCGGCCGGTATATGGACGCCGACGAGGTGGTGATCGTCACCGACGTCGAGGGCGTGATGACCGGCGACCCGCGCGTGGTCGAAGGGGCGCGAAACGTCGCGCGCATCAGCGTCGACGAGCTCCGCAACCTCTCTTTCCGGGGCGCCGAGGTGGTGGCGCCGAGCGCGCTCGCGTACAAGGACGAGAGTCTCGACGTCAGGGTCGTCCACCACCAACACGGCGGCCTGCTCGAGGGCGGCACGCGGGTCGAGGGCGAGTTCCAGTCGCTCATCGACATGCAGGAGCAGCCGCTCTCCTGTGTGACGGTCGCGGGCCGCGCCATCCGCAACCGACCGGGGGTGCTCTCGACGCTGACGAGCGCGCTCGCCGACAGCGGAATCAACATCGACTCCGTCGCCAGCGGCATGGACTCGATCACCTTCTACGTCGACGAGTCCGAGGCCGAGCGCGCCGAGTACGTTCTCCACGATGCCGTCGTCGAGGACGAGACGCTCTCGTCGGTGACGCTGGAGGAGAACATCGCCGTCGTCCGCGTCACCGGCGGCGAACTCCCGAACCGTCCCGGTGTCGTCCTCGACATCGTCCGGCCCGTCTCCGAGGCCGGGATCAACATCCACGACCTCATCACCTCCGCGACGAGCGTCGCCATCTTCGTCACGTGGGAGGACCGGGAGGAGACGCTCGAGATCGTCCAGCGTCAGGACCTGTAGAACGCCGGTCCCGACGGGTTCCTCGTTCTCCCCTCCGGCCCTGCGACTGCTCCGGGCACCGTGTTCGGTCCCGTGTCCTCGCCACCGACGGCGGCGCGCTACCGCCCCTCGCGGAGCCGTTCGCCGATTCGCCGCGGCAGCCCCGCCGCCTCGACGGCCTCGACCACCCGCTCGACGTCGTACTCGACCCGGCGCTCGTCGACAGCCGGCGGGTCCGCGTCGAGGTCGACGACCGCGAACGCCGCTCGCGGGTCGCCGTCCCGCGGCTGGCCGACGCTCCCGGGGTTCATCACCACGCCCCCGTCGAACGTCCGGCTGCCCTGGACGTGGGTGTGGCCCGTCACGAGGAGGTCCTCGTCGCCGAGCATCCGCGGCGAGAACTCACGAGGGTAGGTGTAGCGGTCGGGGTTGTCGGGGTGACCGTGGACGATCCGGACCCGCCCGTCCGCGACGGTCCGGCGGTCGGGCAGCTCCGCGAGCCACGCCGTCGCCTCGTCGTCGAGCCGCTCGCGGGCGTACTCGACCCCCGCGTTCGCCATCGCGTTGAACCGCACCGGCCCGTCGCTGACGGTCGCGCGGTCGTGGTTTCCCATCACCGTCGGCACGCCGCGGTCGCGCACCGCCGCGAGGCACTCGGCGGGCCACGGATTGTAGCCGACGACGTCGCCGGCGTTCACCAGCAGGTCGACGTCTGGCATCGCCGCGAGCACCGCGTCGAGCGCGACGCGGTTGCCGTGTACGTCGGAGACGACACCGATCTGCATACGTCTGCACGGACCGCCGGACGGTTAGTCCCCCGGCCCGTCGTAGGCCGCCACCTCGGCTGCTCCGTCCTCGACGGTCGCCGCCGTCGCGCAGACGGCGTGCTCGAACTCCAGGTCGTAGGCCGCGCGCGCGGCTGCCGTCGCGTCCGCTGCCTCGAACCCGAACGCACGCGGGCGGTCCTCCTCGTAGGTGGCGACGAGCGTCCGCTCGTCGACGGCCTCGACGAGCAGGGCGTCGCGGCGGACGACCCCGACCGTCGCCTCGTCCTCGCCGACGACGGCCGCGATACGCGGCGTGTCGTAGTCGTCGCGCTCGAAGTCCATCGCGCAAAGCACCGTCGCGAGCGCGTCGCGCTCGGGGTATCCGCGGGCCAGCTTCCCCGCGATCGGATCGACATGGCTCCCGTTGCCGGCGACGACGCGCGACCGGCCCGCTCCCCCCGCCGCCGAGCACCTCCAGACAGTCGTAGGCGACGTACGGGTTGTCCGTCTCGTCGGCGTCTGCCGTGGGGACACCGCGACCCGACCGTCGTGGACGCGGGTGCGACGGTTCGGGAACGACCGCGAGGAGACGCGGTAGGCGACCAGTCCGGGCCGAGCGACGAGGAGGCGTCCAACGTACACACTCGTGAGCGGGCGGGCGACCGACGTATGGGGTTGGGGTTCGGGCCCGGGCCAGCATCGCACGGCGACATCTCGCCTTCCCTTCACTCGAAGACCTTCCGACACCCGGACGACGTACAGCGTCCCGTCGTGCCGGACGACCCCCCGCCTGCCCTCTGGCGGCTGTTCCTCGACCCACCGCCACGTCGACTGGAACCGCTCGGGGGCACCCGTCCGCCCCGACCACTCCGCGGTCCCATTCTCGATCACGTCGGTCACGAGTCCCCGGACGACCGGGTCGGTCTCGTCGACCACCGCCACGAGCTCGTCCCGACGCGCCTCGTACAGGTCATCGACCGACCCGTACGCCGAGCGTCGCTCGTAGCCGACGCGGTAGCGGACCGCGTCTGGGCGCTCGCCCTCGGCCCGCACGCGGTAGAGATCGTCGCCGTAGCGCACGTAGTGTCGGTCGCCGTCGACCAGCGTCGAGACCGCGCGCGCCGACGCGTTCGCGAACACGTAGGTGTACCCCGATGTCGTGACGCCGTTCGGCGGATCGTCGCGCGGTGGCGCGGCGTGCGCGAACAGCCGACGGTCCGCAGGCGCGAGGTCGCCGTACGCGACCGCATCACCCTCGGCCCGGGCGTAGTCCTCGTGACGGTCGGGCGAGAGCGGTCCCGACAGCCGGAGGTCGTAGCCCGTCCCGGTGCGCCGACCGATCACTCGCTTCGTGAGCCGGTCGACGCCGCCGTCCTCGGTCAGCAGAAGCGTCCCATTCGCGAACGGTCCGGGGTCGGGGGTCGGCTCGGCCGCCACGACGACGCGCTCGGCGCTCCCCGTCTCGTACAGCGCGGCGACGAACAGGTCGCCTCGCCAGACGAGTTTGTCCCGTAGCTCCGCGCGAGACTGGGTGACTGTCCGAGCGATGTCGGTCGGGGTCGTCTCCCGCGCCGTGACCTCGTAGGCGCGGTAGTGGCCGCCGGTCGCCGACGGTACCGTGGTCGCCTGCGTCGTGGTGGCGCCGGATTCGTCGGGC
>KI543180.1:115022-117374 GCA_000496195.1 uncultured archaeon A07HB70 | reverse complement strand
GACCGACGAATCCGAGTGTCTCCGCGCGCTCCGCGAAGCCGCGGATCGGTTGGGCGAATCGCCGACAAAAGCACAGTACGAGGACCTCGGGCTGACACCCGCCGCGTCGACCATCATGCGGCAGTGTGGCGGGTGGAACGCCGCGAAGGAGCAAGCGGGGCTAGAGACAAACTCGTCCCGTGGGTCGCGTATCCAGCCGAAACCGGACGACGTCGACCTCCCCGACGATTTAGAGTGGACCGAACTGACGCAGGACCAGCGGTGGCACTATAAGAACCGTGCGTGGAATACCCAACGGACGCTCGAGCGCCGTCAGCGCCTCCGGGCGTGGCTCCGGGACCTCAAGCGTGAGCGCGACGGCTGCCGACACTGTGACGGGATCGATCCAGCGTATCTTGACTTCCACCACCCCGACGAGGTGACGAAAGAGCAGGAAATCAACGAGATGGTCCCGATGGGCTACTCGAAAGACTACATCCGAGCCGAGGCCGAGAAGTGTGACCTCCTCTGTGCGAACTGCCACTGGCGGGAACACAACGCGGCACCCGCTGGAATCGAAGCCGTCGACGAGATCGCCGGCAGCGGTCGGGTCACCGAAGCAGACGTTCCGACCTCTGAGGAGCTGGATCTGGTGAAAGCCGAGCGACTCCGTACTTGGACCTACGCATACCAGCGTGACCGAGGTTGTCGGGACTGCGACGAGTCCGACCCGCGGTGCCTGCAGTTTCACCACGTCACCGACGAGAAGCGTGCGAGCGTCGGCGAGATGATCTCCAACAGTTGGCCGACCGAAGACGTGGTTCAAGAAGTCGAGAAGTGTGTCGTACTGTGCGCGAACTGCCACCGTCGTGAACACGACGACCCACCCGCAGTCGCTGAAAACGACAGCGTTTAGTGAGTTACTATCCTTCCCTCGGCTGAAGTCCTGTGGTGTAGTGGCCAATCATGTGAGCTTCTGGGGCTCACGACGGAGGTTCGAATCCTCCCAGGACTATACTGCGGTCTCAGACCTTGAGACGCGCTATTTCCACCAACTCGGTGGTTCTCCAATAACGAGCTGTTGTCTCACTACAGCCGCTCCGACGGGTGCTCGCTGCCGAGTCCGCTTCCGAGCAGCTCCTGACCTCCCCGGAGCGCCGCCCTCGTCGAACCGATTGACCGACGACCCGCACACGACATGTGACGTTCAACGGTGACATGTTACCTTCCACCGGTAATATAAACTACGCTCCGGCTGCTGATTCCACCGTCACTCCTCGCCCGGGAAGGGCGCCCCGCCCCGCCGCCCGCTCACCCTGTCTCCTCGCGCGTCCGGAGCACGTCCTCGACGGTCGTCCACGACTCGCGCGCCCGGTCGCTCGGCGCGTACACGGCGCCGTGGTCCCCGGTCCGCCGGACCAGCCCCTCGCGCTCGAGCCGCTCGACGTGGTCGTGGACGGTCGAGTACGCGAGGTCGAACTCGGTCGCGAGTTCGCGGCGACTGCGCGGGCGCTCGTCGAGCGCGCGCAGCAGCCGCACGCGGGTCGCACCGCCGCGCGTGCCGGCGAGCACCTGGTAGAGCGTGGGGTCCATCATCCGCCGCGAGGTCGTCGGTGCTGTACTCTTGACTTCGTGCGAGGGTCGCGCTCCTGACCGGTCCGACCGCTACCGCCCGTTCCCTCTGCCCTTTCCGAACGGCGCGGCCTCCTCGTACGCGAGCACGGCTTCGAGGTCGTCCTCGTCGCCCTCGGGCTCGAGTTCACCCTCGGCGAGGGCGCTGAGCACCTGGCCCTCCTTGACCTCCACGGTGACGGGACCGAGCACCGGGTTGGAACTTCCCACGGGGTAGACCGCGACGGGGTACTCCTTCGCCTCGACCTCGACGTTCGGGCCGGCCTCGCCGAACTCGATGCCCTGCGCGAGGAAGACTGCCGGTTCGTCGTTTTCACCAGCAACCCCGACGTCGACCGCCGGTGCGTCCGGCGAGAGGTGGTACGCCCGGACGCGTCCGTCGCCGTCCCCGATGACCCCGAGTTTGTCCTCGAACACGTCGAGGTCGAAGCCGTCCTCGTCGCCCTCGGGGTCGAGATTTCCGGTCGCCGCGGCGGTGTAGTCGTCTGCGGCGAGTTCGACCGTGGTGCTAAAGACCGTACTGTCCGTGCCTGCTTCGTTGATCGCGATGTCGTACTCGCCGGCAGCCAGCTCGAGAACCCGGTGACATCCGTGAATTCGGCTCCGGGAACCTTGACATCGCCGTTCACCAGCACGTCGACGGCGGGGGCGTCCGGCACGGCGTGAGCGACACGAAGCTTCGCGTCGCCGTCGCCCTCCTGTGCGGCGCCCGTACCGACACCGCCGACGACCGCAGCCGTC
>KI543180.1:112960-115002 GCA_000496195.1 uncultured archaeon A07HB70 | reverse complement strand
CCGGGTAGTCGGCGAGGAGCCGCCCGACTCCGTACCGGCCCGTCGCGCCGAGTGCCCCGCCGACGGCCACCGCCGCGGCCGCCCAGATCACGACCCACCCCGCGTCGCGCCGGCTCGTTCGACGCCGTAGCTCGCGAGGACGACGGCGAGGAATCCGGCGCCGTAGCTCGCGAGGAGGTAGCCGAGCGCGACGGTCGGCGCCGCCCGGACGAGGTCGAGGACGAACGTGCTGTAGGTCGTGAACGACGAGCAGAAGCCGGTGCCGACGAGGAGCCGTGCCCGCTCCGTGAGGGCGCCGTGCGGTCGGTCGGCGGCGACGAGGACGCCGAGCAGGAAACAGCCGGCGACGTTCGCGGCGAACGTCGCCCCGAGCGTACTCGGAACCCCGAGTTCGACCGCGTACCGCGCCGTCGCCCCGACGGCGCCGCCGCTGCCGACCAGTCCAGCGGCCCGACCGTGCGTGCTGAGCGTCTCTCGGTGCCTCACTGGTCGACGGCTCCGGTTCGAGCCCCGACCGTTTGCTCACGCGGCCGCCGGGAGTGCCTGTCGGTCATGTGCTCTGCCCGCCGCCCTTACCAGTCCACGAACGGCGCGTCCGTCGCGGTCCGGTCGACGTAGTCCTGCTGGGTCGCCTCGATCGCGGCGGCGAGGTCTGCCCCGTCGTCGAGCCGGTCGCGGACCCACGCGCGCTTCCACGTCGCGGGCGTCGTCCGTTCGGTCCACCGGCGCTCGACGGGCGCGAGCAGGTCGTCTACCGTCTCGTCCTCGAACCCCCGGTCGCGCAGGCCGGCGCGGGCGACGGCGAACAGGTCCGGATACACCCGCTCTGGGTCGTCGACCCGGTCGCCGTCGCGGGTCAGCCACGCGAGGTCGGCGTCGAGGCCGTCCTGCACCGCGGCGTAGAACGACTCCCGCGCCGCCGCCCACGACAGGTCCGGGAGCGGGTGGTCCGTCACGACGACGCCGTGAACGAGGCCGGCGACGAGCGCCTGGAATCCGGTCACGTCCGGCACCGACGGCTGGGCGGCCAGCACGCGGTACTCGATGCGTGGGCCGGTCGGCCCGAGAACGGGCCGGACCCACCGCCAGCAGGTGCTGCCCTTGTGGAGCAGCTCCCAGTGCTCGTCGCGGAAGTCGTCGCGTGGCCCGTCGGCAACCCACTCGCGGAGATACGGCGCGCACCGCCGGTCGTCGGCGATCCGGTCGACCGCCGCGCCGGCGTCGGCGACGTCGTCGGGGAACCGCACCTTCCCCGGGTCGCGGACGTTCAGCGTCTCGAACGCCGGCACCCGGAGCTCAACGCCCGCCGAGAGCGCCGTCTCGGTCGCGGGGTCGGTGTAGAGACTCGGCGGGAGGAACGGCGAGTTCGCTCCGAGCGCCAGCACCGGCCCGGTCGTCCGCAGGGCCGCGTTGAAGTAGCGCGCGAACCGCTCCGGCGGCGTCTGGAGGTGAATCTGTGTCGAGGCCGTGAGCGACTCGACGAGGATGGAGGAGAACGTCCGACGACAGCCGGGCACCGACAGCTCGACGCCGCCAGCGGCGGTGATGTCGGCGTCCAGCGCGTAGTACCGCCCGTCGGGCGACATGTTCGTCGGCACCCGGCGCCCCGCCTCTTCGTGGGTCGCGGTCAGGTAGGTGAGCGCGCCCTCCGGCGGCTCGACGGTCCACATCCCGTCGGTGACGAACCGGCGCCCGCGGGCCGCCAGCGCGTCCCGTACCGTCTCCAGCCGCTCGGCGAGACGTTCGGTCTGCCCCGCGACGCCCTCCGGGTTGAACGGCGTCGCGGGCGTGTTCATCTCGGCGTTGTGTCGCCCGAGTTCGCGCTCGCAGTAGTCGCCGAACACCGCGTCGGGGACGGTCGCGAGCCGTCCCTCGTCGTCGACGGCGTACCCCTCGAGCTCGAGACCGACGTGGTAGCCGCCCTCGAACGCGCCCGCCGTCAGCGCCTCGCGGACCGACCCCGCCTGTGCCGACACCCGTCGGCGGAACTCCTCGTGGACGTCCGGCGCTCGGCTCCGGGCGACTTCTCGGCCCAGCTCATA
>KI543180.1:111662-112711 GCA_000496195.1 uncultured archaeon A07HB70 | reverse complement strand
TCGGCGGAGTACGGCACCGACGCCGGCGCGCTGGCGGCGTTCGAGGGCGAACTCCTCCTGATCTCCTTTACCGGCGACTGGCACTTCACCGTCGAGGAGTCGGAGGCCGTCGCGGCGGCGGCCCGCGACACCGAGGTGCCGACCGCCCACCACGTCGTCTCGAGCGACCACGGCCACGACGCCTTCCTCGTCGAACCGGGGAAGGTCGGCCCGCCGATCCGGGACTTCCTCGCGGACGGCGTCGCCGGCCGCGCGGTGACCGACACTGCGGACGAGGACCACGAGCGGACGGGTCGTCGGCGCCCGGCAGCGGGCCGTCTAGACCGGCTTGGGCCGCGACACCGGCCGTAAGACGAGTCACCAGACACCGAACGGTGAACGGGGAGCGCGGCGAGTCCGGACCAGCCGGTGGGACAGCGAATCCCACTCGGCCGCGTGACCGCGTCGCTACGCGGTCGCGACCACTGCTCCGACCAGCGCCGCTCCGACCGCGGCGCCCGCGGCGAGCGTCGCGGCGTCGCGAAGCGGTGCGTCGAAGACGAGCAGCCGGACGGCGAGAACGAGCGCGCCGAGGAGGAGACCGGTGCCGAGCGCGCCGACGACGGCGCCGAGCGGACCGGCGGCGGCGAGCGGGAGATGGAGAGCGAACACGCCAGAAACGTGTCGGCCCCGAGGTGTGAATTTTTTGCCGGTCCTGGCGCCGCGACCGTCCGCCTCGCCGCCCCCGCACTGTGGTCCGGCCTCGCTCTCGTCAGAGATAGTGGCAGGTCCTGCGGCGGAGTGGGGATTTAGACACACGGTCGCCGACTGTTACTCGTAGCAGACGACCCAACCGAGGACGACGGATCGAGGTTCGCGACGCGAGCACTCCACGCCGGCGGGGAGCCGGACTCGTCGACGGGCGTACGGGCGCCGCCGATTCACCAGACGACCGCCGACGAGTTCGCCGACGCCGACGACGCCGCCGGACAGTTCGCCCTGGAGAAGGAGGGACATATCTACACCCGGCTAATGAACCCGACCGTCGGGCGCCTCCAGGAACGGATCGC
>KI543180.1:104105-111612 GCA_000496195.1 uncultured archaeon A07HB70 | reverse complement strand
CGGCGGCTACCCGTCGACCACCGCCGTCGCCTCGCACTCGACGAGCATCTCGGGGTCGACCAGCCGCGAGACCTCGACCATCGTCGTCGCCGGTCGACTGTCGCCGAAGACGTCGGCGTGGGCGTCGCCAACCGCCGGCCAGTCGTCGATATCGACGACGAACAGGCGCACCCGCACCACGTCCGCGAGCGACGCGCCGGCCTCGTCGAGGGCGTGGTCGACGTTCCGGAGCGCCCGCTCCGTCTGTGCGTACGGGTCGCCGACGCCGACGACGTCACCGTTCTCGTCCGTCGCGGTGGTGCCCGCGACGTGTACCTGTGTCCCGGCACGCACAGCCCGCGAGTAGCCGACGCGCTCCTCCCACTCGGTTCCGGTCGACACCAGCTGTCGTTCCATGGTCTCCCGATGGGCCGCGAGACGCTTAGCTCTCTCCGCCGCCGGGCGTCACCCACGCCGGGAGTCCGCCGGCGTCGACGAGGACGGCTGCGAGCGCCGCCCAGACGAGGAACTCGAGGAAGAACGCGGGCGACCAGAGGTAGAACAGCACGAACTCGCCCGGCGGCAGCGCGAGGGGGTCCGGCGGGACGACCAGCGGCCAGCCGAGCGAGAACGCGCCGGTCGGACGCCCGTTGACGACGACGTGGAGCGTGTCGAGGACGAGGTGCGACGCCCACCCGGCGGCGAGCGCCAGCCCTCGCCGGTCCACCAGGGCGACGGGAACGAGGACGGCGGCGAGAAGCGCGCTGTGGCCGACGGTGTGGTAGAGGTCGACGACTCCGAGCGCCGCGAGCGGCTTGTCGACGAGGTCCGGAAGCGCCGCGCCGGCGACGAGCGGCCACGGGGCGAGGCGCGACCGGTCGCCGAGGACCGCGGCGGCGACGAGGTGGGTCGCGAACAGCACGGCCTCCCGTACCACGCGTGGCCGTATCGCCGTTTCCCCGCCCTCAGTCGCCCGGCAGCCGGTCGACCACCGCCGTCGCGTGCGTCTCGAGCGACAGCCGACGGACGAGACGCCGGGCGAACAGCACCGACGCGACGCCGACCGCGACGCCGAACGCCGTGTCGCTCAGGTAGTGTGTTCCGAGGTAGACCCGCGAGACGGCAACCGCGACGGCCAGCCCTCCGACCGGCCAGAACGGCAGGTTCGACGACCGGCGCGCGACGACGGCGTGCACCGCCGCGACTGCCGCGTGGCCGGACGGAAACGAGTGAGGCGCCAGCCCGCTCCCACCGGTGACGCAGACGGGTCCCGGCGGGAACGGGCGCTGGACCGCGGTCATCAGGGACACGACGACGACCCCCGAGGCGAGGAGGGCAACGCCGGCGACGACGGTCTCACGCCGCCAGCCGGCGAGGTGGAACAGCGAGACGACGACCACCGCCGCCGTCGCCGACCCGAGCCCCGTCACCGACGTCATCAGCTTCGTCAGGACCGGGTGTCTGACCGCCAGCACCAGGTCGACCGTCGCCGTGTCGACGGCCAGCACGACGTCGAAGACGCGGTCGACCAGCGACGCGACGAGCGCGCCTACCATCGCTGGCGCGCGTCACTCGCCGGCCGGCGGATGGCTGCGAACACGGTACTCCTCTACAGATTTTGACCGCTCAGTTACTTCGGCGTGTCGGTTCGTCGGCGGGCGCCGCGCGACTCCGGCCCCGCCCGCTCGGACGGACCGGCCCACTCCGGCGGGCCGCGGCCCTCCTCGTCGTCATCGTCGTCGTCTTCGTCGTCGGGCGTCGGCACGGTCGTCCGGTTCTCGACCACGACCAGTCCGAGCCCCTCTGTCGACGCCTCCTCGGGCGTGGCGTAGCCGAGGACGAAGACGGTGTAGCTCTCGCCCGCCGCGAGCGAGAGGAGACGCTCGATTCTGGCGACGCCGTCGCCGTCGTCCGGTCGGATCTCGACGTCGGACTCGCCGGCGTCGAGCGCCACCGTCTCGACGTCGAACTCGGCCAGGCCGTCGAACGCCGTCCGGGCGGCGTCGTCGACCGTGACGTCGACGGGGCCGATGTCGGGCGAGGCGTGGACGGCCCGCACGCGGGCCGTGTCGTCGTCGACCTCGGCCGGCGCGTCCTCGAGCACGTCTACCTGGACCGTCTGCTCCTCGACGTCCGTCTCGCCGCTCGCGACGACGGTGTACGCGCCGGGGTCGAGTTCGAGTGTCTCGTCGTAGAACGCCTCGGAGTCGCCGCCAGCCTCGGTGACCCGCACGTCGTGCGCGCCGGGGTCGAGCGTCAGGTAGTCCGAGACACGGCGGAAGGAGAGGTCGGTCAGGACCTCGTCGCCGTCGACCTCGACGTCGACCGCGGGCGCGTCGGGCGAGGCGTGGGCGACCCGGACCGCCGCGAGCTCTTCCGGGTCGTCGTCGTCCGACTGTGCGCTCGCGGCGCCGACGCCGAACGCCGCGAGTGTCGCTGCGCCGATACCGCCTAGTACGCTCCGTCTGGAGGGCATCGCTGCCCGCGTGTAACGGGCCGGATATAAACCCGCTCGGCAGTTACCCCGGCTTAAGCGGGATTTGGTCGGGCCGTGCGGGTGTGTCTCGCGCTGCGACCGTGACGGGTGATTGAAGACCTCTCGTCCCACACATATACCAGATGGTCCCCTCTTACGAGCTCCTCCGCTACGTAGCGGCGTTCCTCCTCGCCGCCGTCGTGGTCGCCGCCTCGCTCGCCGTCCTCCCGGCAGCCGCACAGTCGGACGGCGCGGCGGCGGTCGCGGTGTCGAACACGACGGTCAGTCCCGAGACGCCGACCGCCGGCGAGCCGTTCTCGCTCGAGATCACCGTCGCGAACTACGAGCGGAGTCCGACAGCCGCGACGATCAACGAGGTGGTCGTCGTGGTCGACGGCGAACGCCGGTACGCCGCCTCCGACGTCGGGCGGCTGACGCCGGGCACGCGGACGACGTTCGACGCCCCGGTGACGATAGACGACCCCGGCCAGCACACGATCCGTCTGGAGGTGTACGGCGAGTCCCGTGGCGGCCTGATCAACACGCAGTCACCGGTCGTCGTCGACGTCCGGCCACAGCAGCGCCCGAGCCTGAGCGTCTCCGTCTCCGACGCCGTCTCCGGCGCGTCGCGCGACGTGAACGTGACCGTGGCGAACGGCGCCGGCGAGCGCATCGACGGCGTCGTCGTCCGTGCCGACTCGCCCGCGGACCCGGTCACGTTCGACGAGACCACGCGTGTCGCCGGCGAGATGTCCGCCGGCGACACGCGGACGTTCACCCTCCCCGCCCGGGCAGCCGAAGCCGGCACCTACCCGGTCGACCTCTCGCTCGCGTACGCCGACGACGGCGAGCGCCGGACGGTGACAGAGCGGTTCGAGGCGCGGTTTGCCGACCCGACGAACCCCGGTCGGGTGATCCTCTCGGGCGTCGAGACGACCCGGCGCGGCGGGACGCTCGAGCTCTCCGCGACGGCGAGCAACGTCGGCGGCACGGAGGTGGGTGGCGTCGTCGTCGCGGTTGACGACACAGACGTCGTCCGGTCGCAGACGTACTTCGTCGGGAGCATCGAGGGGAACGGGTTCTCGACGTTCTCGCTCCAGACGGACGTGACGGGTGACGGATCCGCCGTCCCCGTCGACGTGCGGTACGTCAGCGGCGGCGTCGAGCGGTCGTTCACCACCGAGGTGTCGGTGCCGCCCGCGTCACGCCCGGCGACGCCGAACGACGGCGGCGGCGGCTCCGTGTTCGGCACCGCAGTCCCCGTCGCCGCCGGCGCCGTCGTGGCCCTCGTCGGCGGCGTAGTCTACAGACGGAGGCGGTAGGCCGTGGCGACAGCCGACGAGCCGGAGCCGATCCTCCGCGGACAGGACGTGGTTCGCGAGTACCACACGGGCGGCCAGACCGTCCGCGCGCTGGACGGCGTGGACTTCGCGATCCGCCCCGCCGAGTTCGTCGCCGTCGTCGGGCCGTCCGGCAGCGGGAAGTCGACGCTGCTCAACCTGCTCGGACTCCTCGACGTGCCGACGAGCGGCCGGGTCGAACTCGGCGGCGAGGACGTCTCGACGTTCGACCAGGGGCAGCGAACCCGCACGCGAAAGCGCGACGTCGGGTTCATCTTCCAGAGCTACTACCTGATCCCGACGCTCACGGCGCTGGAGAACGTCGAGGTGCCACGCCTGCTCGACCGCACGCCCGTCGAGACGCGCGAGCGCGCGACAGCGCTGCTGGAGCGGGTCGGACTCGGCGACCGGCTGGACCACGCCCCCGACGAACTGTCCGGCGGGCAGAAACAGCGGGTCGCCACGGCGCGCGCCCTGATCAACGACCCGAACCTCCTGCTCGCCGACGAGCCGACCGGCAACCTCGACCGGGACACCGGCGACAGCATCCTCGACCTGTTCGACGACCTGCGGACGGAGCAGGACGTCGCGGTCGTCACCGTCACGCACGACGAGTACGTCGCGGACGCCGCCGACCGGGTCGTCCGCCTCATCGACGGCGAGGTACGCGGGTGATGGCACACACCCGGAGCGCGCCGTGAGACTGCTCACCCGGCTCGCGGGCTACGTCCCGACGGTCGTTCTCGCCCGCCGAAACGTCTCGCGGGCGACCGCTCGGTCGGCGCTCGCGGTGGTCGCCGTCGTCATCGGTGTCGTCGCCGTCGGTGGTGTCGGTCTCGGCGGCGAGGCGTTCACCCAGAACCAGCTCGAGGCGTACGACGGGTTCGGCGGCGTCGCGACCGTCTCGCAGCTGGACTACCCAGACGACGGCGCGGCGGAGCCGGACGGGGAGCTCTCGGAGCAGGAGATCAGCCGGCTCCGCCAGACCGCCGGGAGCGCGGCGGTGATCCCCGTCGTCAGACCGGCGAACGACACCGTCCGGACGCCGGACGGCGAGGCGCTGTTCACCGTCCGGGTGGTGTCGATGTCCGACCCGTCGCGGTTCTACGAGCTCCGGTCCGGGTCGTTCCCCGCCTCGTCGGCGCGCGCGGTCGTCGTCGGGTCGCGGGTCGCCGAGAACAACGACCTCGCGGTCGGCGACCGGGTGACGGTCTCGACCGACTCGTTCACCCGGTCGTTCCGCGTCGCCGGCGTGCTGAAGGGACAGGGGTTCTCCGACCCGCTCTCGGCTGACCGGTCCGTGTTCGTCCCGGTCGGGCAGTTCGACGACCCGACGTACGACGAGGCGCTAGTCCAGGTCGACGCCCAGGAGGGCTCGCTCGACGAGACGGTCGAGCGCGTCGAGACGGAGTTCAACAGCCGGGACCGCAGCGTCTTCGTCGACCGGGTCAGCGACCAGCGCGACCAGCGAGAGGAGACGTTCGAGCAGATCAACCTGTTCCTCCTCGGCCTCGGAGCCGTCTCGCTGCTCGTCGCTGCCGTGACGATCACGAACACGATGCTGATGTCGATCGCGGAGCGCGAGGGCGAACTCGGGGTGCTCCGGGCCGTCGGCTACGGGAAGTGGGCCGTCCTCCGGCTGGTCGTCGTCGAGGCGACGCTCATCGGCGTCGTCGGGGTCGCTATCGGCGTGCCGCTGACGCTCGGGGTCGGGGCCGTGGTCAACTACGCGCTCCTCGGCGACCCGCTGGCGTTCACGCAGACCGGCCTGCGCTACGTCGCGCTCGGCGCCGCGCTCGGGCTGGGGATCGCCGTGTTCGGCGGGGTCTACCCGGCGTGGCGCGCGGCGACCCGCGAACCCGTGGAGGCGCTCGAATGACCTCCGGACCGCCCGGAGGTGACCGCCCGTGAGCCTCCGACACCGGCTCGGCGGGTCCGTCCCCGTCCTCGTTGCCGCGCTCCGAAACGTCTCGCGGGCGAAGCTCCGGTCGACGCTCGCCGCCGCGGCGATTCTCATCGGCGTCGTCTCGATAGCGGTCGTCGGCGCCGGCGGCGAGGCGTTCAAGTCGGGGCAGCTCCAGCGCGTCGAGTCCCAGGGAGCGACGAACGTCTACGTCTTCCCGGGCCCCGACCGCGAGCGGGAGTACTTCACCCGCGAGGACCTGGTCGAGATTCAGGAGACGGTCGGCACGACCGGCGTCGTCGCGACGACGACCCGCGACGGGCAGTGGCACCGCCGGAGCGACCGGTCGGAGCAGGTGTCGCTCAACTACGTCGAGTCCGCGGCGGCGCTCCGGGCTATCACCCCCGTCGAGCGCGGCGAACTGCCGTCCACGTGGCGTCGACAGGCGGTCGTCTCGAACCGGTTCGCGTCGGACCACGGCCTCGCACCCGGCGACCGACTGCGGATCAGCACGGGCGACGAGTCGGCACAGACCTACCGGGTCGTCGCGGTCCTCTCGGAGCCGACCGGCGGGGTCGGGAGCGCCGAGGTCTACCTCCCCGCCCGTGCGCTCGACGACCGACAGTACGACCGGGCCCGGGTGTTGACCGGCTCCGCAGACGAGGCGGAGCTGACGGCTGCCCTCCTCCGCGAGGAGTTCAACGAGCGGCGCGACCGGCTCCTGGTGTTCGAGCTGACCTCGCTGCTGCGCCTGTTCACGCAGGTCGTCAACGGCATCAACAGCTTCCTCGTCGGGATCGGCGCCATCTCGCTCGTGGTCGCCGGCGTCGCCATCGCGAACACGATGCTGATGGCCGTGATCCGTCGGCGCGAGGAGATCGGTGTCCTCCGGGCCGTCGGCTACAGCCGCGGCGCAGTCGTCCGGATCCTCCTGGCCGAGGCGGGCCTGATCGGCGCCGCCGGCGCGACTGCGGGGGTCGCCCTCGCGCTCCCAGCCGTGATGGTCGCAAACGCCGCCTTCCTCGGCGACCCGCTGGCGTTCACGCCGGGCGCCGTCGGCTACCTGGCCGCCGCCTTCGCATTCGGCGTCGGGATCAGCCTCCTCGCGGGCGTCTACCCGGCGTGGCGCGCCGCGAACGAACGGCCCGTCGACGCGCTCCGGGGCTGACTGCCGGCTGTGGCCGCGCCGCTCGCGCCCGGTGTCGCGGGCCGACGGCTGTCTGGTCGCCGTCTTCTGCCGGTGCGGGGACCGGGTCACCGCCGCGCCAGCCACACGCCTGCGATTCACTCTCACGGACTCACAGCGCGAACTGAAGCGGGCCGCCGCCGACCTCGCAGCCGCGGCGTCGCGCCCTCGGTGTTCACCTGGAAGGGTGACCTCCCCGCGCAGAACCGCGAGACGCTCGCGGAGGCGGGACTGCTCGGCCTCGCGCTCCCGGAGCGGTACGGCGGCGGCGGTCGGTCGGTTCGTCGCCGGCCTCGATCCCGCGGACCTGCCAGAGTCGGTCGTCCGCGAGGCGAAACGCCGGGTGCTCGACACTGTCGCCGCGGCGCCGTCAGCATCTCCGGCGGTGCCGCGGCGCTCGGCGACGACGCCCGGGTGGCCGTCGCGGACGAGATCCCGCCGTGCGGTTCGCCGACAAACCCCGTCGACGTGACCGGCGCGGCAATCTCCGACCCGGCGGTGTTCGGACGGTGTCTCGACGCCGTCGCGGGCGACCCGGACGTCGGCTCGCTGCTCCTCCAGTTCGGCAGTTCCGGCGCCGAAACGATCGCGGTCTGCGAGACGGAGGTGGTCGCGACCCGCGA
>KI543180.1:96275-104085 GCA_000496195.1 uncultured archaeon A07HB70 | reverse complement strand
CGTGGCCCGTGTGCTGTTCGACGGCGTGGTCCCGCCGCTCGCGGCTGCCCCGTTCGGCGACCACGAGCCGAGCGGCGGCCCGACGACCGGGAGGTCCAACAGCGGGAACGCGTGGCTGCTCCGAACGACGGTGACCCTCGTCTCGTTCTCTCGTAGCGACCCCTCCAGAGTGAACGTCCCGCCCGGCCCCGCCGTGGGGACCACCCGCTGCTCGGTCCGGGACTTCTCCCTCCGTACCGTTGTAGTACTGGAATGTCAGCGCCGACGCCGGCGTACTCCCGGTGACGGTGAAGTTCCGGGACGCTCCCGGTTCCGCCCCGCTGACCGTGACGTTGTTCACGCCGGGCACCTCGGCGGCCATCGGGAGTGCCGTCCCGCCGCCGACGACGCCGAACGCCCCACCCCACGCGACGTGGACCACGACGGCGTAGAGGACGACGATCAGGGCGACGGCTCCGACGCCGGCGACGACCGCGACCGCCGCGTCCGCTGCCGGGTGGTCGCGCCACGTCTCCTGGCTCTGTGCCCGCGCCTGTGTCTCCGGCTGAGTCGGCGTCGGGTCCATCAGCTCCGCGGTCGCCCCGAGCGGCGTGAGCCCAGCGTAGGAGCCCTTCTCGACGACGAGGTCGTAGGCGTCCAGCGACTCGAGCTCGGCTCCGTCGCCGTCCGTGACCGCGAACGACATCCCGCGCCGGGCTCCGTCGAGTTCGCTCATCAGCCTGAGCGCGGCCCCGTACGAGCTGACGCCGAATCGGAGCTGGTTGCCCTGTCCGAGCAGCCGTTCTGCGCGCTGCCGCTCGTCGCGGCGCCCGACGGTGGGGAGCCCGGTCTCCTCGAGCGTCTGCAGGATGTTCCCGCCGGCCCCGGACTCCTCTATCTCGAGGCCGTGTTCCTCCGCACGCCGGAACACCGCGTCTCTGAACTCGGAGAAGTTCACCTCGTTCTCCGGGACGTGAGAGACGGCGTAGTACTGGTCCAGCCGACTGCTCGAGCTCTCGTAGGCACGGAAGTAGACGGTGAACGACCACTCGCGCCCGAACGAGACCACGAAGTCGATGTCGTATCGGCTCACCGTCCAGACCGTCTCGTTCTGCTTCCCTCCCTGGTCGCCGAGCCGGTAGCCCCGGGAGTCGTAGAGCACTACCTCCCGCATCATCGTCCCCCGAGCCGCTCGAGCAGCCGGTCGAACCCGACCGTGATCACGTCGCCCCCGTTTCGCATCGGCACCCGCTCGCCGTCGTCGTTGACGCGCGTCTGGTAGTAGACCGGGTGAATCTTGGACCCGGCGGACTCGGTCACCAGCGCCCGGACCGTCTGGTTGTTCTGCAGGCGGTCGTTGGCGAACTCGACGAAGTCGTCGAAATAATCCGATGCGTTGATCCCGCGCTCCTCGCGGAACTGCTCGGCCAGCACGTCGGCCTTCGTCGCGACGAGCACGATGTCGGTCTCGTCCTGGGACTGCATGATCTCGAAGTACGGCTCGACACCGAGCGACTCGTCGTTCGCGAACCGCTCGCAGTCGATCAGAAAGACCACCGTGTCGGCCCCTTCGACCGCCCGTGCGAGCCGTGGGAGCGGCGTCGGACTCTCGTCGTTCGCTCCGACGAGCTCGTCCGGAAGCTCCGGGAGCCACTCGCCGGCGTAGTCGAGCCCCGTGAGGTGGACGTTGACCGGGAAGACGTCGCCGTAGATATACTTGAACCGAAGCGTCTTCACCTCCTGTGTCCGCGTCGCCTCGAGGAACCAGCCGTTCTGTGTCTGGTCGAGCTTGCCCACGAGGCTCATCAGGTCCTGACTCGGGTTCAGCGGGATCGTCGCGTCCTCGCCGCTGAAGCGGTTCTGTGCCTCGATGTACGCACCGACGAGCAGGAGGCTCTTGCCGGACGCCTTCGGCCCGAGCACGAAGAAGTCCCGTTCCGCGTCGTACTGGACGAACCGCCTCGTCGTTCCGACGAACAGCCCGACCAGCGCCAGGTTGATCGCGACCTCTCTCAGTCCTCCCCGGATTCCGAACGACTGCGTGGCGTCGGTGAGGAAGAACTGGCCGTCTCGCGAGATCGCGAGCGGGAGCGGATACTGGAGGTGATACTCGAGCATCCCGACGACGACGATCGTCGAGAGGATGTAGAACACCGTTCGAGAGGCCCTCCGGAGTTCGACCGCCCGCAGGTTATCTGCCGACACCAGCTGTCGACCGCCGCCGGCGAGCACACCGACGACCAGTCCGATCCCGAGCCACTCGAGGGTGGCACCGAAGTCGATATTCGGGATGAGCAGCCCCTGTACCGCGAGCACCAGCATCCCGACGACGCTCCCGCTGAGCAGCAACACCCCCTGGAGGCGCTTTTTGACGTCGTACACCATCAGCAGGAGCGAGCCGACGAACACCCCGATGATGAGCGTCGACGCCGCCCCGAGCCCGAAGCCGAACGCCGTGAGAACGCGAAACAGCAGGCGCGATACGCCACCCCGCTGCCACGCCTGGCCGAGCGTCGGTGCGAGCAGCACCGCGAGCACCAGGATGGCGGTGAGATATCCGGCCAGCGCGATCTTCTCGCGGTTCTCGTCGAGCGCATCTGTCGGCCCCGCCATAGATCACTCGGTCGTCGAGTCCGACGAGGCGGTCGAGTCGGGCGTCGACACCGACGCCGACGGGTCGGACCCGTCGGTGTCGTCCTCGCCGTCCGTTCGGAGCTGGACCCGTTCGCTGTACTCCGCGAGCAGGTCCGAGACGACCGCCTCCTCGTCTCTGAGGAAGAACTCGGTGTCGTCGGCTGCCTCGACGTTCAGCGTGTCCCGCCGGCGGTAGAGCTCCTGCCGTTCGAGCCCGAGACTGTGGTGGATCTGGATGTCGACGTCCTGGTTCTTGCCCCACTCCTCGTAGCCGCTGGCGTAGCCGTTCGCCTGGACGGCCTTCCGGATGTTGTCGAGAAAGACGCCGTCGATGAACACCCCGAGACCGATGTCCCAGTCGCCTCCGACCGCGGGATTCCACGCGCTGTACCGCTGCCTCGTGGGGTTCCCCTCGAGGTCGAACGCCTCGCGGTAGATCGACTTCAGGTCGAGCATCTCCCCGTCCATCCGGTCGACCGCGGGACTCATCACCGCCACCCTCACCCGCAGGTCGCTGTACCGCCGTCCCTGGTGGCTGAGCTTCCGCCGCTGGAGCCCGGTGTACTTCCGGTCGAGCGTGTTTTTCGCGAGCTCCTCGAGGCTCTCGCGCATCCGGTTTCGCTCGTGTGGGTCGTTGAACAGCTCCGTCTCGGCCAGCGTGTTGCTCCCCGTGGCCTGGAGCACGTCGTCCGGCTGCATGTTCTTGATGAACAGGTAGTCGTCGCCGCGAACCGCGAGCGACCTGTCGTCCCCGCCGCCGAACGACGACAGCTCCTCGCGGAACTCCTGGCCGCTCTCCTCGAACGACCGCCGGTGGGGGTTGACCGTCTCGAAGAGGCCGACCGTCGCCTCGAAGCGGTCGATATCCTCCTCGAGCGCGTCTATCCGGGTCTGCTGGCTCTCTCGCCTGGCTTCGAGTTCGTCGGTCTCGACGAGCTCGCGCTCGAACGCACCCCGGACGACCTCGCGGCACGCTTCGCGGTCGACCGACGGCTGCTCGAGCAGCGTCTGGAGCTCTGTGACGTCGGCCTCGTTCGGCTCCTCCAGCGCGTCCCGGAGCTCGCCGACGACGTTCGCCCGCAGCTCGCCGGCCCGCCGCTCGACCCGCCGGACGACCGCCGCCGTGTCGAACTCGACGTCGACGCGGAACTCGTCTGGCGGCCCGACGGCGAAGACGTTCGCGTCGTCGACCCGGTTCTTCGCCATCCGGAAGGTCTTCCGGGCGTCCTCCTTTGGCCTCCTTCGTGGAGGACTTCCACGGCTTGACCGCCTCGAACGTGCTCTCCTCCTGCTGCATCGTCAGGTACGCCTTCTTCGCGTTGCGCAGCTCCGAGAGCGACCCGTTGATCGCCTGCTTGTAGTCGTCGATCGTCACGCCGACCTCGGCGAGCAGGCCCTCCAGTTCGTTCACCGCCTCGGTGATCTCCGCGCCGCTCACGTTTTCGACCTCGGTCGTGCTCTCGGCGCTCACGACCGCGTCCCTGTAGGCGACGAGCGCCCGCTGGAGGTCCGCGACCTCCGCCTCGACCGTGTCGAGCTCGACCCGCCCGAGCTGTGTGAGGTCGTCGTCGATCTCGCGCTCCCAGCGGGTGAGGCCGGTCTGTATCTCCTCGGCCTGCTCCTCGCGGACCCGCTCGAGCTCTGCCTCCGTCTCGGCGAGGTCGTCGACCAGGCGGTCCCGGTTCTCCGTCGCCTCGTCGAGCTCTGCCTCGAGCCGCTGGACGATCCCGCCGGCTGCGGCGCCGACGTCCTCCGTTCCGAGGAGATACTCGACGGTCCGCCGGATTCGACTCGTGTCGACGGTCGTCTTCTGCTCCATCAGCCGCTTGCGGCGCACGAGCAGCTCGAGGTCGCGGCTGAGCACGTCGAGTAGCCTGGCGTCGACGCTGTCCTTGAACGTGGTCCGCTCGTCCGGCTCCGCGACGCCCGCCCGGAGCGACCCGCCGATCACCTCGACCTGCTCGCCGATCTCCTCTGCCTCGTTTTTCGCGTCCGAGACGATCTCGCGGAATATCTCGACCGACTGGTAGTCGAGCTCCGCGAACAGCTCCGAGTCGAGGAGCGCCTCGAAGGTCGACAGCCGGTCCGAGAGCTTCCCCTCGTCCTCGCTCCGGAGCCCGCCCTCGGCGTCGTCGAACTGCGTGTCGAGGAACAGCTCGACCTCCTCGTAGATCTCCGCTTCGGCGTCCATCGCCGCCTCCTTGCTGTCCAGGATCTCCTGAAACTCGCCGCGAGCCTCCTGAACCGCGTCGATGTTGTAGCGCAACACCTGCGGGATCCCGATCGTGAACGGCGCGTACTGCGGGGCGCCACCGAACACGTCCTCCATCCCCTGTGTGTCGTAGTAGCCGGCGATCAGATAGACGGCGGCCTCGTCGAACTTCTCGAGCATCACGTCGGACTCGACCCGGTTGCCGCGCTTCCCGTCGAACCCGGTCGGGTCGATCGGCATCAGGATCCGGTCTTTGAACAGCTGCTCGCCCTCGAGGCTGAGCCGCTCTAACTCCGACAGGCTGGCGAAGGCGTTCGCGCTCTCGCGCAGCCCCTCGGTGTGGTTCGGAAGAACGCCGAACAGCGTGATGTCGGCGGTCGGCATCTTCTCCGCCAGCTCGGCTGCGACGTCGACGAACAGTCCGGAGCCCGTTCCGCCGCCGAGCCCCCCGATGATCGCCACCTCTCCCTTGCTCGGAATGTCGATGAGCGTCGCGAGCTCGTCGTCCTCGGCGTAGGCCTTGTAGTACATCGCCTTCCCGAGCCCGCGCTTGCGGACGGCCCCTTTCGCGAAGCTGAGGGTCTCTTCGATGTGGTCCTCGGTGATCCACCAGTCCTCCTCCGAGATCCCGTTGCCGGCGGCGATTCGCGGGACGACCTCCTCGCCGGTCAGGTCGATCTGACTGTTGAGCATGATGTTCTCGGTGATCAGCTTGTACCGGATGTCGATATCACCGACTCGCCCCTGGCGCGTGTCACGGAGCTCCTCTTTCAGCTCGTCGCGGCGGCGCCTGATCTCGGTGATCCGGTCGAGGTCGTCGTCGCGCTCCTCCTCCGCGGTGTCGAGGACAGTCACGGTGAGACGCTTCGGGTCGCGTCGTGGCCGGAGGATGTCGCGCAGCACCCAGTCCGACTCGAGCAGCTTCATCCCGATATCCTTTCCAGCGCCCCCGATGGTGAATATCTGATCTGGCGTGGTCATGTGGCGTGAGACGTGTTAGAACGTAACTGAGAAAAAAGACAGTTCGTCTGTCCGCTCTCTGTGCGGCAGTTGGCCCTCACCGATCGCACAGCCGCTGTCCCCGCGCCGCGGCGTCCCGCCGGTCCCTGACGTCCGCCGTTGTCTCGAACGTCCGCGCGCTGCCACGACTTCCGAGGCTCGCGACAACTGCCCGTGCGGCTGTGCCCTCGTCGATGCCGGTCTCGCCGGCGATGTCGTCGACCGACGCAGCCGAGACGTCGTCGAGGTCCTCGTACCCGTGACCACGGAGGGTCCCGACCGACGCCGCCTCGAGTCCCGGCACGTCGCCGAGTCCCGCCGGTGCGTCGCCGGTCTCCGGCTCCACGGTCGCGCCGACCGCAGCCTCCTCTGTCAGGCCGTCGAGCGCCTCGTCGAGCCGGCGCTTCGCCTGCCGGAACCGGACGCGTGCGACCACCTGCTGCCCCTCGAGAAACGCGGCTATCGCGTCGTCGATATCGTCCTCTGCCTCCCGGAGCGTCCCGACGACCCCCCCGACGTCGCGCGCTCGGTCCGGCGGGGAGCCGTGCTCCGCGTCCGCCGAGGGCCGCGCCCCGTCCGACGTCGGCGCCGGGTCCGGTTCCCGGTCGGCCGACGCGCTCCCCGAGGAGGAGTCGCCGTGGCTCTCGCCGCCGCTCGTCCGGTCCCCGTCGAACGGGTCAGGCGACCCGCTCTCCGGGGCGGCGTCGCCGTCGTCGCCCCGGCGCCGGAGGTACGCGAGGACGATCACAGCCGTCAGGACGCCCCCGACCGACAGCGAGACGACGTCACCCGGAACGCCGCCGCCGCCCCCGGCGTCGGCTGTGGTCGGCGCTGCTTCCGTCTGCGTCGACTCGGTTCCCGACTGGCCTCCGGTGGTCTGTCTCGCCGTCCGCTGTGTCGTCTGCCGCGCGGTCTGCGTCTCCTCCGGCCCGATCCGAACGAGCGCTCCGCCTCCGGTGGTGACGAAGACGCTCGACCCGGCGGCTGCGAGCGACGGCGATCCGTCGAACCCGACCCCGACCGACCACCGCTCGCTGCCCGACTCCGCGCCGACGAGTGTCACGCCCTGTCCCGTCGCGACGCAGAACGCGCCCTGGACGCCGACCGCGTCGTACGCCCTGAGGCCGGCGTCGAACCGATACTGCTGTGCGCCCGTCCGCGGGTCGACGCTGTACACCTTGTCGTCCGTCGACGGGACCAGAACCGCGTCGTCGGCTGCCACCACGGCTGTCGCGTCGGTCATATCGACCGCGTACTCCCAGCGCTCCTCGCCGTCGCTCGCCTCGAAGGAGAACAGCGTGTCGCTCGCCGTCGGTACGAACACCGTCCCGTCTCGAACCGTGAGCGGTGCCCCGACGCCACGGAACAGGCTCTTTTCCCACCGAACCGTTCCGGACCCCGCCTCGAGCGCGAACAGCTCCCCGTCGGTTGTCGCGGTGTACACCGTGCCGTCGACAGCCGCCGGCGCTCCGACGACCGCCCCGCCGACCCGCGTCTCCCACCGCGTCTCGCCGCTCTCGGCGTCGAGCGCCCGAACGCGCTCGTCGTTTCCCCCGACGTACACCGTGTTCCCGACGACCGTCGGCGAGGACTCGACCGCGCGATCCGTCTCGGCCGTCCACCGAACCCCGCCGCCGTCCGCGTTCAGCGCCCTGATCTGGCCGTCGCCCCCGGCGACGTACACCGTCCCGCCGACGACTGCCGGCGACGAGACGACGTCTGTCCTCGTCTCCGTCACCCACGTCCGCTCACCGGCTGTCCTGTCGACCGCGTGGACGGCCCCGTCGCCGTCGACGAGGTACGCCGTGTCGTCGACGACCGCCGGTGCCGACGGGATTGTGGCGTCGGTCTCGTAGGTCCACCGCGTCCCGACCTCGTTCGGGGGGCGCGCCCGAGCGACGCCGGTGTTCGCCGCGGCCCCGCGGTACGTCGGCCAGTCTCCGCCCGTCTGTGCGGCAGCGGGCACGCTCCCGGCTGTGGCCGCGG
>KI543180.1:83699-96255 GCA_000496195.1 uncultured archaeon A07HB70 | reverse complement strand
GAGGACGCACGCGTCCACGCCGGTCTCGCGCCGTCCGGTCCGCCGCCGTACCAGTATCGGCGACTGTCACCGACCCCGGGTGCCGTCCGGAGCGACCCGTGCGCACCGCTCCTCCGCCGACACGCGGTCTGCCGGCCCGCTACGCCGCCAGCACGGCGTTCGAGATCACCCCGACGACCGTCTCCCAGACGGAGAACCCGGTCGTCGTCGCGAGCACGGTGTCGAGGCCGAAGAACGCGAACAGCGCCGCGCCGACGTAGTGGGCGATCCGGGCGTCGAACCGCCCCGAGAAGCGGTGGAAGAAGTAGGCGTTCGCGAGGCTCACCGGGACGATGACGAGCATCTCGCCGGCCCAGATAGCCGGCGTCGCGCCGTACGTGGCCGCCAGCCCGATCGTCACGAGCTGGGTCTTGTCGCCGAACTCGCCGGCTGCCATCATCGCGAAGATAGAGAGGAACTCCCCGACCCGACCGCCGACGGTGTAGCGCCCGACGTCGAACTCGGGGTCGACCGCCGCGACGTCCAGCCCGCCGACACCGACGCCGCCGTCCGTCTGTGCCGCCCCGCTGCCGGGGGCCGAGCGGACGAGCAGCACCGCGAACAGCAGGAACAGCCCGGCGGTGAGGGCGTCGAGCGCGACACCGGGGAGCGCGCGCTGGATCGCCCGTCCGAACAGGATCTCGAGCGCCGTCCAGCCGGCGAAGGCCGCCCCGGCGGCGCCGACGACCACCTTCGGGTCGAACCGGGTCGACAGCCCGGCGATGATGAACTGGACCTTCTCGCCCGGCAGCACCGTCAGCTGCGCGACCGCGGCGATCGCGACGATCTCGACGAAGCTCACCATGGTCTCTCTCGGCGACGCCGTGCCCCCGCCCCGTGGCTCGACCGCATCACACGCACGATTTAGACGTGTCTAACTTATGGCTTGTGGAAGGCGAATGCCGCCGCGACGCCGCGCGAGAGCGGGCCTCCGGCGCCTGCCTCAGCCGTCGACCGTCGCCGCGTAGACGTCCCACGCGGCGTCCTCGGCGGCGAACACGTACCGGTCGGGCGGGTCGACACCCCACGACCGCAGCAGGTCGTCGACCTCGTCGGCGTACGTCGCGCGAAACGGGTCGCCGTCCCGGAGACACGGTCGGCGCTCGCGGTCGTGCAGGCGGAACGCGACCCGGAGCGCGCTGCCCTCGGTCGGCTCGACCCGGAGACACAGGTCCGCCCGGAGCCGTTCCTCGACGGCGGCGACGGCGTCGCCGCGCAGACGTGCCTCGAACAGCTCGTCGAGCCGGGCGCGCACGGCGTCGGGCGTGTGGCGCACGGTCGGTCCACGGGCCGGTGTGCTGACGACGCTTTCGGCTCCGCTGTCCCGGGTCCCGGTGCCGACGGGCGGCTGGACCGGCGCCGGACCCGCGTGTCATTTACGACCGTCGGCGACGACCAAACCGCACGATGATCTCGCCGCTCCTGGCCGTCGGGGTCGCGGTCGCGGTCTTCGTCGGGTTCAATATCGGCGGCTCGTCGACCGGGGTGGCGTTCGGGCCTGCCGTCGGGTCGGCTGTGCTCTCGAAGACCGCCGCCGCATCGCTGATGGCCGGGTTCGCGCTCCTCGGCGGCTGGACGGTCGGTCGAAACGTGATCAACACGATGGGCGGCGAGATCGTTCCGCGGTCCGAGTTCACGCTCGTCGCGAGCGTCGCGGTCCTGCTGTTCGTCGGCCTCGCGCTGCTGGTCTCGAACCTGTTCGGCGTTCCCGCCTCGACGTCGATGACCGCCGTCGGCGCGATCGCCGGGCTCGGCGTCTCGACCGGGACGCTGAACGAGAGCGTGATGCTCGACATCGTGGTGTGGTGGATCCTCTCGCCGGTGATCGCCTTCTGGGTCTGTGCGGCGGTCGGCCGGTATCTCTACGCGCGGCTGGAGGCGCGGCTCGCGCTCGGCAGCCGCGTCGGCACGCCGGTCGTCCTCGACCGCGACGGGCCGGTCCCGCGGCCGAGGCTCGCTCCCGACGCGACGCCACGGCACGCCGTCGGGAGCGGCCTGGTCGTCGTCATCGGCTGCTACATGGCGTTCTCGGCGGGGGCGTCGAACGCCGCAAACGCCGTCGCGCCGCTCGTCGGGAGCGGAGCCCTGACCGTGAGCACGGGGGTGTTGCTCGCCGCGGGCGCAATCGGGGCCGGCGCGTTCACGATCGCCCGCCGGACGCTCGACACCGTCGGCAACGACCTGACCGACCTCCCGATACTGGCCGCGCTCGTCGTGGAGGTGGTGAGTGCGAGCCTGAT
Organism: uncultured archaeon A07HB70; assembly: GCA_000496195.1. Classification (GTDB taxonomy): domain Archaea; phylum Halobacteriota; class Halobacteria; order Halobacteriales; family Haloferacaceae; genus A07HB70. Next base: position 93,976 of record KI543180.1, on the reverse strand, counting down.
CACGTTTCTCTCGGCGCTCGGCATTCCCGCGAGCCTCGCCGTCTCGGCGACGATGTGTATCGTCGGCCTCGGCTGGGGTCGGGCGAGCCGGACCGCCTCCGCCCGTGACATCGCCGCCGAGGCCGTCCAGCCCGGCGCCCCGACGCCGGCCGGTGGTCGCCGCGCCCGCGAGGCAGACGGACGCGGGCAGACCGACCCGCCGGCTGACGACCTGTTCGACCCGTCGTCGACGGCACGGGTCGTGAGCCTCTGGATGCTGACCCCGACACTCTCTGCCGTCGCGTCGTACCTCTGCTTCGAGCTTCTCCTGCTGGGGTGACAGCGAGACGGAGCCGACGCCTACGCTCCGGACGCCGGCTCCGCTCTCGTCGGTCCGAACAGGCTCCGCAGGCATCCGGCGGAACAGCACCTGTACGACCGGCGTGTCCCGTCGCGGACGTCGACGACGTGCCCGGCGAGGTGCCAGTCGTCGTCGTAGACGAGGCCGCCACAGACCGGACAGTCCCGGACCGTCTCGTCGTCGGGGTCGCGCCCGACCGTCACCGCGCGGAGGTAGTGCGTGCCGCCGATCGACCGGGGGACGCGGAGGTCCACGACGAGCGTGGGGCAGCCGCGGGCAAGTGAGTGTCGCTAGATCGACTCGCGGCGGTAGAGATCGAGCTCCGCGACGGTCGCCGGCGGGGTCTGGCGCAGACAGAAGACGACGCTCGCCGCCACCTGTGCCGGCGACAGCGCCTCGCCCTCGTCGTAGCGCTCGACGTTCGTCCGGTCGCGGGTGCCGTGGCCGAACTCGGACCGGACCGCCGCCGGGCTGACGACCGACACCCCGACCGCCTCGCCGTACCGCGCCGCGAGGCTCCGCGCGAACCCGCGGAGCCACCACTTCGAGGCGGCGTACACCGGCGTCGCGGCGCTCGGGTGCGAGCCGAGGTAGCTCCCGACCAGCACCGCCTGGCCCCCGGACTCGCGGAGCGCCGGCAGCGCCGCCCGGACGGTGTGGAAGGCGCCGTCGACGTTCGTCCGCGTCACCGTCTCGAAGTCGACGTCGGCAAGCGGCGCGTCGCGGACCTCGCCGACGCCGGCGTTCACCACGGCGGCGTCCAGCCGGCCCGTCCGCTCGACCGCCGTCTCGACCAGCGCGTCGACGGCGTCGGCGTCGCGAACGTCTGTCGGCACCGCGTGGGCCTGCCCGCCCGCGGCCTCGACGCGCTCGACGACCCCGGCGAGTCGCTCCTCGCGCCGCGCCGCCAGCACGACCGTCGCTCCCGCCGCGCCGACCCGCTCCGCGGTCGCGGCGCCGATGCCGCTGGAGGCGCCCGTCACCAGCACCGTCTGTCCGCGCAGGTCGGCGAGGGCGTCGTCGGTCACCGCCGCTCACCGCTGTCGGCCCGCCGACGCCGTCCGTCCGCGACCGCCTCGTGGAGCTCCCGGGTCGCCGCCTCCGGGTCGTCGGCGGCTGCTATCTCCGACACCACGGCGACGCCGTCGGCGCCCGCCGCGACGACCGCCGCGGCGCTCTCGGCGGTCACGCCGCCGATACCGACGAACGGAACGTCGACTGCTGCCCGGATCGCCCGCACCCGGTCCAGCCCGACCTCGCTCTGGTCCGGGTCGGTGTCTTTCGTCGCCGTGCGGTAGACCGCGCCGACGCCGAGGTAGTCCGCGCCCGCCGCCGCGGCCTCGCGCGCGCCGTCGACGGTCGAGACGGATCGGCCGACGAGCGCGTCCGCGCCGAGCCGGTCGCGAGCGACCGCCACCGGCAGGTCGTCGTCCCCGAGGTGGACGCCGTCGGCGTCTATCGCCGCCGCGAGGTCGACCCGGTCGTTGACCACGAGGGGCACCCCGGCCTCGCGGGTGACCGCGCGCACCTCGCGTCCGAGGTCGTACCGCTCCCGGGCGCTCGCGTGTTTCTCGCGCAGCTGGACGACGTCGACACCGCCGGCAACCGCCGCGCGGACGACGTCGACGGACGAGCGGCTGCCGGCGAGGTCGCCCTGGGTCACGAAGTAGACGCCGTAGTCCATAAGCGACGCGGACGGGCGGCGAGTACTCGTGCGTGTCGGTTCCGGAACGCGGATTCAACTGTGTCCGCCCGCTACGACGACGGGTGTCACAGCCGATCCCCGACGAGATGCGTGCGGCGGTCGTGCCGGCAGCCGGCGAGTCGTTTCGTGTCGAGACCCGTCCCGTGCCCGACCCCGGTCCGGCGGAAGTGCTGGTAGCCGTCGACGCCTGTGGCGTCTGCCACAGCGACGAGTTCGTCGTCGAGGGGGCGTTCCCGGGAGTCGACTACCCGCGGGTGCCGGGCCACGAACTCGTCGGGCGCGTCGTCGCGACGGGCGACGAGGTCGTGCGGTGGTCGGTCGGCGACCGCGTCGGCGCGGGCTGGCACGGCGGCCACTGCTTCCACTGTGAGGCCTGCGAGCGCGGGCAGTTCCTCGCCTGCGAGGAGGCGGCGATAACCGGCCTCAGCTTCGACGGCGGCTACGCCGAGTACACGACGGTCCCCCAGGAGGCCGCCGCCGCGGTTCCGGCCGACCTCGACGCCGCGGAGGCCGCCCCGCTGCTCTGTGCCGGCGTGACGACGTACAACGCGCTCCGGAACGCCGGCGCGCGACCCGGCGACCTCGTCGCGGTCCAGGGCGTCGGCGGTCTCGGCCACCTCGGGATCCAGTACGCCCACGCCGCCGGGTTCGAGACGGTCGCCGTCTCGCGCTCGCCGCAGAAGCGCGAGCTCGCGCTCGAACTGGGCGCCGACGCCTTCGTGGACGCGGGCGAGACGGACCCCGCCGCGGCGCTGACCGACCGCGGCGGCGCGCGGGTGATACTCGCCACCGCGCCGTCGGCGGCGGCGATGGAGGCGATCCAGGGCGGTCTCGGCGTCGAGGGCTCGCTCGTCGCCGTCGGCGTCCCCGGCGAGTCGGTCGGCGTGGACGTCCAGGGTCTCATCGGTAAGACCGCCGCCGTCGAGGGCTGGCCCTCCGGGTCGGCCCGCGACTCCGCCGACACCCTCGCGTTCAGCGCTCTCCGGAACGTCACCCCGCGGGTCGAGCGGTTCGACCTCCGCGACGTCGCGGCGGCGTACGGCCGGATGATCGAGAACGAGGCGCGGTTCCGCGCCGTCCTGGAGCCGTAGCCGACAGCGACTTGTCGCCGCGTGGAGAGTCCGGAGCGTGAACGACGACCACGTCCGCGCCGCGGGTGTGCTGGTCGGACTGGCCTGTGGGGACGCGCTCGGGCGTCCCGTGGAGTTCCGGCGGAGCGACGCGATCGCTCGCGAGCACGGTCGGGTCACCCAGATGCTCGCCGGCGGCACCTACGGCAAGCCCGCGGGCACGGTGACGGACGACACGGCCCTCGCGCTCCGGGTCGCCCGGTCGCTCGTCGCGTGCGACGGGCTTGACGCCGCCGACGTCGCGCGGCGGTTCTCCGCGTGGCTCGCCGACGACCCGTTCGACGTCGGCGGCCTCACCAGCGAGGCGATCCGCCGGTACGACGAGGGCGCGGCGCCCGCCGAGGCGGGCCGGGCGGCGTGGGAGGCCCGCCCGGAGGGGCAGAACGCCGGCAACGGCAGCCTGATGCGCTGTCCGCCCCACGCGCTGGCGTACGAGGACCGCGAGCGCCTCGCCGCCGCTGCCGCCGCCGAGTCCGCGATCACCCACGCCGACCCGCGGTGTACCGCGTCCTGTGTCGCCTGCTGTCGCGTCGTCCGGGAACTGGTCGACGGCGCCGACGGCGCGGCGGCGCTCGCGGCGGCGCTCCGGGGCGCCCGCGACCGGGACGCACCGGCCGAGGTGCGCGAGCGCCTCGCCGTCGCGGCGGAGCCGGAGTCACGCCGGGTCAACGGCGGGTTCGTGCTCGACACGCTCGAGACGGCGCTGACCGACGCTCTGTCCGCCGACTCGTTCGAGGAGGCGGTCGTGACGAGCGTCTCGCGTGGCGGCGACGCCGACACCGTCGGCGCCGTCTGTGGCGCCGTGGCGGGCGCGCGCTTCGGCGCCGACGCGGTGCCGGACCGCTGGACCGACCGTGTCGCCGAGACGGCCGAGCTCCGCGGGCTCGCTGCCGACCTCGTCTCGCTGTCCCCCGACGGCGACCCGCGGCGCTGACTCGTCCCGGCCCCGACTCCCCGTCGACGGGGACCGGCCCGCGCCGCGAGCACGCCGCGGTCCTGCGCCTAGTCGGCGGCGTACTCGCGGAGCGTCTCGTGGTCAACCGCCTCCAGCACCGACTCGTTCGTCGCCGCCAGCACCACCGGCGGCGCGACCCCCGCGGCCTTCGCCTCTATCCACCGCGGCAGGCAGAGACACCAGCGGTCCCCCGGCTCCAGCCCCGGGAAGTTCATCTCGGGCCGCGGCGTCACGAGGTCGTTGCCCTGCGCACGCGAGAACGAGAGGAACTCGTCGGTGAGGACCGCACACACCTCGTGCCGACCGGGGTCGCGCGCGAGGTGCCGGCAGTTGCCGTCCCTGAGGTAGCCCGTCTCCGGGTCGGTGCTACACGGTTCGAGCGCGTCGCCCTCGACGTTCCGGTCCTCGCTGTCGGTCACGGTCGGACTCGGGGCCGCGCCCCGAAACCCCTACCGCTCGACGACCAGCAGCGCGACCCGCTCCCGGACGAGCCCCGCGAGGTCGCCCCCCGCGGCGGCGAGTTCGGCGTCGCCCACCTCGAAGAACCCGCGGAGCGTCGCTCGGTCCCCGAGTTCGACCGGGTGAGTGTCGAAACAGTCGAGCGCCCCGACCGCCTCGGCGGCGCCTGCCTCGCCGTCGCCCGCCACGACCACGACCGCCGGCTCCCCCTCGCGCGCTCCGAGCGCGAGCGCGCGGTCTATCTGCCGCCGTCCGGCGGCGTAGAGCAGTATCTCCATCGCGCGGTCGCGGGCGATCGCCTCGCCTCGTGACCGCTCGCGGTCGGCGAGGGTCACGGCCCGTTCGAGGTGTCGCCGGTCGGCGACGTACCGGGCGTCGAACGCCTGCGCCGCGACGTCGTGGGCCGCCGCGGCGTCGTCGAGGGCGTCGAGGAGCGTCTCGACGGCTGCCGTCGGGGTGCCCGTGACCAGCCGCATCAGAAGTCACCCAGGCTGGACTGGCCGTCGTCGTCGCCAGCGTCGCCGGAGGAGGCGCGCGTGAACCCGCGATCCGGCGCGTCGCCGGCCCCGCCGGCCTCGTCCTCGTCCACGCCGTCCATCGACGGGTCGGGCCGCCCGGCGTTCTCCAGCACCCGCTCCGCGGTGCGACGGCGCCCCCGAAGCGCCGCGAGAACGGTCGGCTTGGCGGCCTCGCGGAGGTCCGCGCGGCTCTCTATCCCCCTCTCGTACAGCCGCCGGGCGCGCTTCCGGCCGACCTGTCTCACCTCCGTGAGCGGGAGGAGTTCGGCCGTCACCCCGTCGGCGACGCGACGCTTCGCGTCGCGCACGGGCGCCGTCGGGCTGCCGGCCTCGCCGGCGAGCGACTCCGCCGCGCCGAGGAGCCACTCTGCGGCCTCCGTCTTGCCGCGCACGTCTCCCGGCCCGACGCCGTAGCGCTCGGTGATCCGGTCCTCGTCGACCTCGCTCGCCCAGTCCTCCATCAGCCTCGCCGTCTTGAGCGCCGAGAGCCACTCCTCGAAGGCGACGTCGTCGAACTCCGACGGGGTCGGGCCCAGCAGTTCGTCCTCGCGCTCGTAGGCGACGTCGGTGTACGTCTCGCGGTCGCCGGACTTCAGGTAGAGTCGGTACATGTCTGGCGTGCGCGCGACGAGGTGGTAGAGGCCGAGCGGCGTCGGCTCCCGGCCCTCGCGCTCGGCCCACGCCAGCCCGTCGAGCACCGTCGCCGCGCTCATCGGGTCGAGGTAGAGCCGCGACACCGTGTGGCCGAGCGACGTGACGCGGAGTTCGCCGCCGTCCGCCCCGGAGCGCTCGAGGAAGTCGTTCGCCGCGAGGTAGTCGAGCGCCCGGTCGGTGACCCGCGCCAGTTCGCCCCGGCCGTCGGTCTGTTCGGCGTACAGGGTCCGGTCGAGAAACTCGAGGAGCCCGTCGCGCGACCGGGCGAAGCCGGAGGCGACGGTCGCGAGCAGGTGTGTCCGGAGCGCCGGCTCGGCCGCGAGCTTCGACCGGACCGGCTCGGGATCGGCCTCGACGTAACGCTCGAGGAGGTCCTCGTACTCGTCGGTCGACTTCGCGGTCAGCACCGCCTCGCCGTACGGGTCGAGGCCGGGCCGGCCGGCCCGGCCCATCATCTGGTGAACCTCGAGGACGTCGAGCGGCTTCATCCCGCCGTAGTCGCCGTCGTAGCGCCGCCAGTCCCGGACGACCACGCGCCGGGCAGGGGTGTTCACGCCCGCGGCGAGGGTCGGCGTCGCGGCGATACACCTGACGAGCCGGTCGCGAAAGGCGTCCTCGACGAGCGAGCGCTGGGTCGGCGAGAGCCCGGCGTGGTGGAAGGCCGCGCCCCGGGCAACCGCGTCGGCGAGGTCGGCGCTCGTCTCGGTGTCGGAGTCGTCGCGAATCTCGGCCGCCAGGTCGGCGAGGTCGGCGCGCTCGCCGTCGGGCAGACGCTCCGCGACGACGTCCCCGAGACGGTCGGCGGCGGCCTCGGCGTTTCGCCGCGAGTTGACGAACACGAGCGCGGAGCCGCCCTCGTCGACCGTGTCTGCGACGAGCGCCGACGTCTGGCGCCCGCCCGGCGGGACCGGCACCTCGCGCCTGCTCTCGTCCTCGAAGTTGATCGCTGACCCGACGTGGACGCCGCGCTTCAGGTCGATCGGGCGCCAGGTCGACTCGACGAGTTCGGCGTCCAGCCACCGCGCGACGTCGTCGGCGTTGCCCACCGTCGCCGAGAGCGCGACGACCTGGAGGCCGGGGTTGAGCGCCCGGAGCTTCGCGAGGGTCACCTCCAGCGTCGGGCCGCGCTGGACGTCGTCGACGAGGTGGACCTCGTCGGCGACGACACAGGCCAGGTCGTCTATCCACGGCGCGTCGTTGCGCACCAGCGAGTCCACCTTCTCGCTCGTGGCGACGATGACGTCCCGCGACGCCAGCCACTCGCCGTCCGCGTCGTAGTTGCCGGTCGAGAGCCCGACCTCGTAGCCGAGGTCCGCCCAGCGCTCGAACTCAGCCTGCTTCTCGCTCGCCAGCGCGCGGAGGGGGACGACGTACAGCGCCGTGCCGCCCCGCTCCAGCGCAGAGAGCATCGCGAGCTCGGCGACGAGGGTCTTCCCGCTCGCGGTCGGGACGCTCGCGACGACGCTTTCGCCGTCGAGCAGCCCGGCCTCGACGGCGGCGGCCTGTGGCGGGTAGAGCGACTCGATCCCCTCCTCGCGCAGGCGCTCGACGACGCCGTCGGGGAGGGCGAGTTCCGCGAGCGTCACGGCAGAGCGTGGCGCGTGCTCGGCTTTAGTCTCTCGGCTCGCCCGCCACCGCTTTGACGCTCGGCGCGCTCTCTCGTCTATGCGCGTCGAGTACGACCGCGAGACCTGTATCGGGATGTTCCAGTGCGTCGAGGAGTGGGGCGAGTTCGAGAAGGACGTAGACGCCGGGAAGGCCCACCTCGTCGACGGCGAACGGGTCGACGCCGACTGGGGGGAGGAGGTGTACGCCGTCGAGGTGCCCGCGGGCGAGGAGTTCGAGGCGAAGTTCGCCGGACGGGTCTGCCCCGTCGACGCCATCCGGGTGTTCGACGACGACGGCGAGCGGGTGGTGTAGGCCGCGAGCGACGGCGCGTGAAGACGGACGTTTTATTCGCCTCCCTTCGCTCCATCCACCGATGAACGGAGAGTGGCTGCGATGACGCTCTCGTACCTCGGCTTCCACGCCGTCTTCGTCCTGCCGCCGCTCCTCGCGCTTCTCGCCCTCCGGCCGCCGATCACCCGCGCCGCGGGCCGAACCGAGCGGACCGCGCTGACGGTCATGGTCGTCGCCGCGGTGCTCTACACGACGCCGTGGGACAACTACATGATCGTCCAGGGCGTGTGGTCGTACGGTACGGGGACGGTGTTCGCGCGGTTCGGCGCGGTCCCGCTCGGCGAGTACCTCTTCTTCGTGCTCCAGACGGTCGTCACGGGTCTCTGGCTCTCGTGGTACGGCGTCGACTGCTCGTTCGACGCCGGCGACTGGCGCCCGACGCCCCGCGCCGCGGGCGCCGTCGCCGCGTTCGGCGCGACGGCGGCGGGGGTCGCCTTCCTCACGATCCCGCGGGGCTACTACCTCGGTGCGATCCTCGCGTGGGCGTGCCCGCTGTTCGCCCTCCAGTGGGGCGTCGGCGGGGGCTACCTCGCCCGGGCGTGGCGCGAGTGGACGCCCGCCGTTGCCCTCCCGACGCTCTACTTCGCCGCCGCCGACCGGGTCGCGATCGGCCTCGGTATCTGGACGATCGCGCCCGAGAGCTCGACGGGGGTTCTCGTCCTCGGACTGCCGGTCGAGGAGGGGCTGTTCTTCCTCGTCACCAACCTCCTCGTCGTGTGGGGGATGACGCTGTACGGCTGGCTGATCGACGCCCGTCGGGTCGACGCCGTCTCCGGGCCGCTGTTCGAGGCGGCGGAGCGCGCGGCAGGGGTCGTGCGGTGGCGGTAGCCGTCGCGCCCGCGGCCCGGCGGACGCTGACACGGACGGTCGTGCGCCCCTCGTGGCTCGCGCTCGGCGCCGTCGCGCTCGCGGCGGCGGCGGGCTCTGCCGTCGGCGCCGACCTCCCGACCGTCGTCGTCTACGCGCCGTTCGCGCTGAGCGTCGTCGTCCTCGGCCTGCCCCACGGCGCCGTGGACCACCTCGTCCCCGGTCGCCTCGGCGACGGCGTCACCGTCCGCTCGGTGCTGTGGGTCGCCCTCGTCTACGCCGCCCTGATGGCCGCCTACGCGGCTGCGTGGTTCGTCGTCCCGACGGCGTCGTTCGTCTTCTTCGTCGCGCTGACGCTGTTTCACTGGGGCCAGGGCGACGTCTACGCCCTCCTCGCGCTCGACGACGCCGAACACCTGCCGACGACGGCAGAGCGGGGCCTCGCCCTCCTCGTCCGCGGCGGGCTGCCGATGCTCGCACCGCTCGTCGCGTTCCCGGGGCGCTACCGCGAGGTGGCGCTGGCAGCCGTCTCGCTGTTCGGCGCCGACGCCGCGGCGCTCGCGCCCCTGTTCTCGCCGACGGGACGGCTCGCCGCCGCCGGGGGCCTGTTCGCGCTCTCCGTCCTCGGCCTCGTCGCCGGCGGCCTGCGGGTCCGCGCCGGCGCGCCCCGGACGCCGCTGCTCGTCGACGCCGGCGAGGTCGCGCTGCTGTGGGTCTACTTCGCCGTCGTGCCCCCGATCCTCGCCGTCGGCGTCTACTTCTGTCTCTGGCACGCCCTGCGCCACGTCGCCCGGCTCCTCGTCGTGAGCGACGAGGCGAGCGACGCCCTCGCCGCCGGCGACGCGGCTGCCGCCCTCGGACGGTTCGCCCGCGACGCCGCGCCGCTGACCGCCGTCTCGCTGCTCCTCTTCGCCGGGCTCTGGGTCGCGGTGCCGAACGCGCCGGGCGCCGGCGACCGGGCGGGCCTCCTCGGGCTCTATCTCGTCGGTATCGCGGTGCTGACGCTCCCCCACGTCGTCGTGGTGACGTGGATGGACCACCGCCAGGGCGTCTGGCGCCCGCGTCGACGTGAATCATAAGACACTTGAATCGAAAAACAGGAACCACATCGACACGCCCTCCACGATGTCAGACACCACTACGCGAACGGTCGCGGTTCTTTTCGCGGCTGTCATGACTCTCTCCGTGGTCGTCGTCCCGCTCGGGTTCGCGGAGCCGGCGTCGGCTGCCGTCGCTGGCGTCTCGAGCACCGGCGCTTCCAACGTGGTCGCCGGCCAGACAGGCGCACAGCAGACCGTCGAGTTCGATGTGGAGGTCGACGACAACTCGACCGGTACCGTCACAGTCAGCCCTTCCAACGCCGCGACGGTCACCGGCTTCAGTTCCTTCTCCGCGAGCAGTCAGTCGGGCAACGTCTCTGTTAGCGGCACCTCGGAGAACAGCAATAGCTTCGATATCAGTCTCCAGGACACCGGCGGCAACGACACCGGTACGGCGACGCTCTCGCTCACGATCACGTACGACACGACGGGTGTCTCGCCGGGCGGAAGCGCCGACGTCCAACTGCTCGACGGGAGCGGTACGAGCCTCGGTACCGTCTCGCCGGCGTTCGTCGACCCCGTCGACGGCGCCGGGGACGCCGACGGCCTCACCACTTCGAGCGGTCAGAGCCAGACTATCAGCACTATCACTGTCAACACCGGCGGCAACTCGGACGCGTTCGTCTACGTGAACGTCACGCCGCTGACGA
>KI543180.1:82530-83679 GCA_000496195.1 uncultured archaeon A07HB70 | reverse complement strand
ACGCGCGAAGGAGCGCCGGGAGGAGTCGATCCGCGCGAACCTCGAGGACCGACCGCTCGTCCCCCACCCGACGAACGGCGACGAGTCGCGGTTCGGCGAGGACGTGAACTACTTCGCATCGTACTCGAAGGGGCTTCCACACGACGAACGCGGCGAGGTGGACCCGGACGCGTACGAGACGCTCCGCGGCGCGCTGACGGCGGAGAACGGCGGCGACTTCGCCGAGGTCCCGCAGGCCGGCGTCCGTCCGCTCACCAACCCCGAGGCGGCGATCAGCTACAATCCGGTCGGGCTGGACCCGAACGACGTCTACGGCCCCGCGCCGCCGGCGTTCGACAGCGCCGAGACCGCCGCCGAGATGGTCGAACTGTACTGGATGGCACTCCTGCGGGACGTGCCGTTCCACGCGTACGGCGACCACGAGGACGTCGCCGCCGCCGCGAACGAACTGGCCGATCTCGACGCGTTCACCGGACCGACGACCCCGTCGACGGTCTTTCGCGGGGCAGCCCCCGTCGGCGGCGTCGACGAGGGGCCGTACGTCAGTCAGTTTCTCTACAAGAACTTCGAGCGCGGCGTTCAGGAGCGCGACCAGCGACTCCGTGTGCTGGACCCGACGCTGGGCGACTACATGACCGACTTCGATATCTGGCTCGGCGTCCAGAACGGGGATATCCCACAGGACAGTATCGACGGGATCAACCGAACGACGCCGGGTGGGCCGTCGGCGTCCGACTCCGGACTCCGGACCGACGAGGAGCGGTATATCGCGACGGGCCGGGATCTCGCGACGTACGTCCTCGAGAACGTCTCACACCAGCCGTACTTCGACGCGGCCATGATCCTCCAGAACAGCGAGAACTTCGGTCGGCTCCCGCTCGACGACGGTGTGCCGGTCGACCCGAACGTCCCCGACGCGTTCGTCGACTACGGCCGGGGCGCCTACCAGTCGCTCGTCTGTGGGATCGTCCAGGCCCACGCTCACGCCGCGTGGTACCACAAGTGGCGGCTCCACCGCCGGCTCCGCCCGGAGGAGTTCGGCGGGCGTGTCTACCACGTCCGGGAGAAGAGGCAGATAGACGGCGAGTCGGCAGCCGAGCGGTACCCGATCCACGACTCGCTGCTCGAGTCGGAGGCGCTCGCTCGCAC
>KI543180.1:77854-82510 GCA_000496195.1 uncultured archaeon A07HB70 | reverse complement strand
CGAGGTCGACGACAACGGCTCCGGCGCCGGCTCGATCGACGCCCAGTTCCTCGCCGACACGGACGTCACGGTCACCGTCTCGGACCCGCTGGCGACCAGCGGCGGGCGTTCACCCGACCGCGACCCCGGCTGGCGCCGGCGACCTGTCGGCGAACGACGTCGACTTCGAGTTCGGAGGGCGAACTCCAGCTCACGTCGCCCGGCAACCGGTACATCGTCGGCGAGTCGGTCACGGTGGCCGGTAACGCCACCGCCGGCGTCGACCGCGTGGCCGTCTACGCCCGCAACAGCGACGACTACGAGCTCGTCCTCATCGACGGCGACCGGTCGGTACCGGTCGACGTGGACGGCGACTTCGAGGCCGAGGAGGTCGCGCTCAGCCGCGACGACGGCCCCGGCAACGAGATCCTGTCGCTCCCCGGCAGCTACCGCATCGGCGTCATCGCCGCCGTCGACGCCGACCTCGACGGCGACGGCGACGCGGACGACCGGCTCACGACGAGCGAGTTCTCGAGCGCCACCTCCGACCAGCGGTCGCTCCGCGTGGTCGAGCAGTCGCTGTCGGTGTCGTTCCCCTCCGTCGTCGACGGCGAGATCACGACCGAGGACGGCGCCGTCGACGTGAACGGCAGCGCGCCGGGCTCCGAGTCGGTGCTCTTCTTCGCCGTCGGCGAGCGCGGCAACATCGTCACCCAGGAGATCGGCGTCGACGACGACGCGAGCATCGACGAGGACGACGTCCCGATCTCCGGCCTCTCCGACGGCGACGTGACGCTGTACGTCGTGAGCGCCGGCCGCGACGGCCAGGTCGGCGACGGCGACCTGCCGGGGTCGACCGACGCCACGATCGACGGGTTCGAGGACTACCTCCAGAACGAGCTCGGCTCCCGGAGCCTCACGGCGAGCCAGGCGAACTCCGTGATCCGGTCCGAGAGCGTCGACGACACCGCGAGCGACGACCTGGCCTACACCGAGGAAGCCAGCTCACCGACGCACAGACGCAGATCACGGACGTCTACCCGCAGGACAGCGCCGCCACGGGGATCAATCCCGTCGCCGCCGGCGACGTGATGATCGTCGAGGGAGAGACGAACCTCCAGCCGGACGACAACGTGATCACGGTCGAACTCCGCAACGAGGACCGGTCGGTCGACCTCGTCTCGACCGACCTCTGGGGCCAGTCTGGCAGCTGGCTCGTCGAGCTAGACACCGACGACGCGGCGATCGGCACCTACGACCTGGTCGTCGAGGACGGGACGAACACCCGGCGCGAGCAGGTCGAGCTCGTCGAGACGCTCGACACCCCGACCCCGACCCCGACGGAGCGGGACACCCCGACCCCGACGTCGACGCCGACGGCGAGTCCGACGCCAACCCCGACGGCGACGCCGACGGCGAGTCCGACACCGACAGCCGGCGGCGGGCCGGGCTTCGGCGCCGTCGTCGCGCTGGTCGCGCTGCTCGCCGCGGCGCTGCTCGCGACGCGGCGCGAGTAGCGGCGTCGCGCTCCGTGCTCCGCAGCCGGCGCGCCACGCTCTCTCCACTTTCGCCCCGCTCGGCCAACGCTTATCAGCCGGCAACCCCCGAAATACGGGCAGATGGCGACTACCGAGGCCGACGCGGACGTCGAGTACGTCGACCGGCCGCTCGTCGCGCCCGGCGTCGTCGAGCGCCGGCGCTACCAGACCCGACTGGTCGACCGCGCCCGCGGCGCGAACACGCTGGTCTGTCTCCCGACCGGCCTCGGCAAGACGGCGGTGTCGCTGCTCGTCACCGCGAACCGGCTCCACGACGCCGGCGGCACGGCGCTGCTCCTCGCGCCGACGAAGCCGCTGGTCCAGCAGCACGCGGCGTTCTACCGCGAGGCGCTGACGCTCGACGACGACGCGGTCGTGACGTTCACCGGCGACGTCCGCCCGGACGACCGCGCGGCGCTGTGGGAGGACGCCCGCGTCGTCGTGGCGACGCCACAGGTGGTCGAGAACGACCTGATCGGGGGCCGTATCGGCCTCGACGCCGTCACTCACCTCACCTTCGACGAGTGTCACCGCGCGACCGGCGACTACGCATACGTCTACGTCGCGGAGCGGTACCACGCCGACGCCGCCGACCCGCTCGTGACGGGGATGAGCGCCTCGCCCGGCGGCGACGCCGACGCGATCCGGCGGGTCTGCGAGAACCTCGAACTCGACGAGGTGGCGGTGATGACCGAGGAGGACGCCGACGTCGCCGACTACACCCACGAGACGGACATCGAGTGGATCGAACTCGACCTGCCAGACGAGGTCCTCGAGATTCGGGACGGGATCAACGAGGTGATCACCGACCGGCTGACGACGCTGAAGGAGCTCGGCGTCACCGAGAGCACGAAGCCGGACATGTCCGAGTCACAGATCAACCGCATCCAGGGCACGGTCCAGGAGATGATGGACGCCGACCGCTCGGAGGGGTACGAGGCGATGAGCCAGCTCGCGGAGGTCCGGAAGCTCCGGACCGCGGTCACCTACGCCGAGACCCAGAGCGTCGAGGCCCTGCGCCGGTACTTCGAGCGCCAGCGAAACGCCGCCCGCTCCTCCGGCGCCTCGAAGGCCTCCCAGCGGCTCGTCTCCGACCCGCGGGTGCGCGAGGCGATGCGGACCGCGGCGTCGTTCGACGGACTCCACCCGAAGTTCCGGCGCACGCGCATCCTCCTCGCGGAGACGCTGGGCGTCGAGGGCGGCGACCGCGTCATCGTCTTCACCGAGTCACGCGACACGGCAGAGGCGCTCGTCGACTTCCTCTCGGAGGGGTTCGCGGTTCACAAGTTCGTCGGCCAGGGCGACCGCGAGGGGAGCGACGGGATGACCCAGACCCAGCAACAGGAGACGCTGGACGCGTTCCGCGCCGGCGAGTTCGACGTCCTCGTCTCCACCTCCGTCGCGGAGGAGGGCCTGGACGTCCCCGAGGTGGACCTCGTGCTGTTCTACGAGCCCGTGCCGACCGCGATCCGGTCGATCCAGCGCAAGGGCCGGACGGGCCGGCAGGACGACGGGCGCGTCGTGGTTCTGATGGCCTCCGACACCCGCGACGAGGCGTACTTCTGGATCTCGAAGCGACGCGAGGACGAGATGGCAGCGGAGCTCCAGACGCTGAAGAGCGCCGCCGCCGACCTGACCGAGGAGCTATCGGGGGGACAGCGGGCGCTGGACGAGTTCGACGAGACAGCCGGGGCAGCCGACGACGACGGCGCGTCGGGCCGGGACGACGCGAGCGAGACGACGACGCCGACGCCGCGCTCGCCGACTTCGCCGCCGAGACGGACGCCGCCGAGGCGCCAGCCGACGGGACGGTCGCGGCGCCAGACGACGCCGACGACGACACGGTCGAGGTCGTGATCGACCAGCGCGAGCTCGACTCGGGAATCGCCCGCGACCTCTCGACGCGCGAGGCGCTCGACACCCGGCTGGAGACGCTCGCGGTCGGCGACTACGTCGTCTCGGACCGCGTCGTCGTCGAGCGCAAGACCGCCGCCGACTTCGTCGACACCCTCCTCGGCGAGGAGCGGTCGCTGTTCGAACAGGCCCGCGCGATGTCGCGCCACTACGCCCGGCCCGTCCTCCTCGTCGAGGGCGGCGACCTCTACGGCGAGCGCAACGTCCACCCGGACGCGATCCGCGGCGCGATGGCGTCGCTCGCGGTCGACTTCGACGTCAGCGTCCTCCAGACCGGCGGCGAGGACGACACCGCCGACACCCTCGCGGTGCTGGCGAAGCGGGAACAGCAGACCCGCGACCGCGCGGTGAGCGCCCACGGCGAGAAGGGCGCGAAGACGCTCGACGAGCAGCAGGAGTACGTCGTGAGCGCGGTCGGCGAGGTGGGTCCGGTGACGGCGCGTGCGCTCCTCTCGGACCTCGGGAGCGTCGAGGCGGTGATGACCGCGGGCGAGGAGCGACTGATGTCGGTCGACGGCGTCGGCGAGGTGACGGCGAGCCGGGTTCGCGAGGTGGTCGGCAGCGACTACGCGCCGGCCGAGCGGTCGTCGCTCGACGACGAGCGCTAAGGAACGACCGTCACCGGCATCATCTCGCCGCGGACCACCGTCTCGGCGGCGCTCCCGAGAATCGCGCGCTCGACCACCCCGGCGCCGTGGTGACCCATCACGACGTGGTCGGCGTCCGCCTCCCTCGCGTGGGCGAGTATCTCCTGTCCGATCCGGCTCGCGGTCGGGCTGG
Source organism: uncultured archaeon A07HB70 (assembly GCA_000496195.1). Classification (GTDB taxonomy): domain Archaea; phylum Halobacteriota; class Halobacteria; order Halobacteriales; family Haloferacaceae; genus A07HB70. The sequence continues at coordinate 78,299 of KI543180.1, read as the reverse complement.
CCATCTCCCGCACCACCACCTCGAACGAGGCGTCGCCGTCGTACTCCGCCGGGAGCCCCTCGCGCGCGGCGTCGAGCGCCGCCCGCGCGGCGTCGGTGTCGGCGTCGGAGAGGTGGACGACGCTGAGGTCGCCCCCGTACCGCTCTGCCATCTCGGCGGCGAACGCCACGGCCCGAGCGCTGCAGTCGGAGCCGTCGACGGGAACGAAGACGTTCATCGGCGGTCCAGCGCCGCGAGCGCCTCGGCGGCCTCGCGGGCGGCGGCGAGGCTGTCGACGGCCTCGCTCGGGTGGTCGGCGGCCTCGGCCTGCCGGGCGAACCGCGTCGCGGCCCGGACGAGCGACGCGCGGGCCGCGGACAGGCCGGCGGGCGAGTCGTCTGCTGCCGCCTCGTTGCGCCGCTGCGGCGCAGCCGGCTCCGGCGCGCCGGTCTGGGTCGACCCGGCT
>KI543180.1:74378-77834 GCA_000496195.1 uncultured archaeon A07HB70 | reverse complement strand
CCCGTGCTCTCGGCACGCTGTGTGTCGTCCCGTCCGGCTGTCTCGCCGCCCGCGTCTCCCTCGGCCTCGCAGGTGGCACAGAACTCCTCGCCCTCGTAGCGGAAGATCGGGTCACCACAGGTCTCGCAGTGGCTGTCGGTCATCGTCGCGCCGCGGAGCAGGAGCTCGGACATCCGCTGTGTCGACGCCCGCTTCTCCTGGTCCTGCTCGTACTTTTCCCGGAGCCGCTCGCGCTCGGCCTCGCGGTCGAAGTCACCCATGCCCGCGAGTAGGCGGGGGACGCCGAAAAGCGCGACGGGACCGGGGCTGCCCGACGGCCCCGGACGGGCGATCCGGGCGACTCGACGGCTTCGACAGTCTTAGGACGGCCGGGGGCGCGCCGTGACACGTCATGTCGAACGCCAAGGTCAGCGTCGTCGGCGCCGCCGGGACGGTCGGCGCCGCGGCCGGATACAGCCTCGCGCTCCGCGACGTCGTCGACGAACTCGTCTTCGTCGACATCCCGGACAAGGTCGACGAGGCGGTCGGACAGGCTGCCGACGTCAACCACGGCGTCGCCTACGACTCGAACACGACCGTCCGGCAGGGCGACTACGAGGCGACCGCCGGCTCCGACGTCGTCGTCATCACGGCTGGCATCCCGCGTCAGCCCGGCCAGACCCGCATCGACCTCGCTGGCGACAACGCCGGTATCATGGAGTCCATCCACGAGTCGCTCGCGGCACACACCGACGACTACGTCTCGGTCACCACCTCGAACCCCGTCGACCTGCTCAACCGCCACCTGTACGAGGTGAGCAGCCGCCCCCGCGAACACGTCGTCGGGTTCGGGGGCCGGCTCGACTCGGCGCGCTTCCGGTACGTCCTCGCCGAGCGGTTCGACGTCCCCGTCCGGAACGTCGAGGCCACCATCCTCGGCGAACACGGCGACGCGCAGGTCCCGGTGTTCTCGAAGGTGCGCGTCGACGGGGCCGACCCCGCGTTCTCCGTCGACGAGCGCGAACAGCTCACCGCGGCGCTCACCGAGAGCGCGATGGACGTTATCGAGCGGAAGGGCGCGACACAGTGGGGGCCGGCGACGGGCGTCGCCCACCTCGTCGAGGCGGTGCTGCGCGACACCGGCGAGGTGCTGCCCTGCTCCGTGGTCCTCGACGGCGAGTACGGCCACGAGGGCCCCGCGCTCGGTGTCCCGTGTCGCCTCGGGAGCGACGGGGTCGAGTCGGTCGTCGAGTGGGACCTCGCCGACGAGGAGCGCGAGGGGCTGGCCGAGGCCGCGGCGAAGCTCGCCGAACAGTACGAGCAGATCGCGTAGCCGCGTCGCTCGCCCGGCTACAGCCGCTCCCGTATCGCCGCTGCCGTCGACTCACCGACGCCCTCGACGGCCAGCAGCTCGTCACGCGACGCCGCCCGGACGTTCTCGACGCTCCCGAACCGGCCGAGCAGCCGCTGCCGGAGCTCCGTCCCGACGCCGGGCACGCCGTCGAGCGCCGTCTCGACCTCGTCGCGGACCGTCCGGTGGTACTGGACCGCGAAGCGGTGGGCCTCGTCGCGGACCTGCCGACAGAGGCGGAGCCGCGGCGCCTCCGACGGCCAGTCGTGGACGCCGTCGGGCGTCACGACGAGCTCCTCGGCCTTCGCCAGCGCGACGCAGGGGACGTCCCAGCCCGTCTCTGCGAGCGCGCTTCGCGCCGCGCCGAGCTGCCCCTCGCCGCCGTCGACGACGAGGAGGTCGGGGTCGGGCCGGTCGTCCCGCCCCTCGACCGCGCGCTCGGCCCGCCACCGGACCAGCGCGCGCATGTTGGCGTAGTCGTCGTTCTCGTCGGCGAGGCGCTTGCGTCGGTACGCGCTCGTCTCCGCGCCCCCGTCGACGAAACAGACGTTCGACCCGACGACGCCCGTCCCGCCCGTGTGGCTCACGTCGAACCCCTCGACCCGCCGCGCGCTCGCGATCCCGAGCGCCCGCGAGAGGTCGGCGACCGGGTCGTCTCGCTCCCGGCCACGCCGGGCGTTCTTCAGCGCGAGGTCGACGAGCGTCGCCTCCCGTCCCGCGCCCGGCACGCGGACGGCGACACCGCGGGTCTCCAGCCACTCGCGCACGTCCTCGTCGCCCGCGGGCAGGCGCTCCGCGAGGAGGACGGCGTCTGGCAGGTCGCGCTCGGCGTAGAACTGCGGGACGAAGGCCGCGAGCGCCGCCGCCGGGTCGGGGTCGTCCGTCTCGTCGCCCGTCGCCAGCCGGTGGCGCGACCGGTCGACCAGCTTGCCGTCCTCGGCGCGGAGGCGCGCGACGACGACGCCGTCGCGGCCCGCGGCGGCGGCGAGGACGTCGACGCGCCGTTCCCGGCCCTCCGCCTCGCTCGCGACCGCCTCGCCCCCGCCGCCGTGGAGCGACTCGACCGCCGTCAGCCGGTCCCGGAGATTCGCCGCGCGCTCGAACTGCTCGGCCTCGCTCGCGGCGGCCATCTCGCGGCGGATCGGTCCGGCCAGCACTCCCGTCTCGCCGTCGAGGTAGCGCCGCACCGCCTCGACGTCGTCGGCGTAGTCGTCGAGGCCGATCTCGCCGGTACACGGCGCCGAGCAGAGGCCCACCTCGTAGTCGAGACAGGGCCGGTCCCGGCCCTCGTACTTGTGGTCGGAACACCCACGCAGGCCGAACTGCTCGCGGGCCGCCTTCACCGCCGTCTCGGCCTCGCCGACGTCCGTGAACGGCCCGTAGACGGCGGCGCCGGGGTCGGGGTCGCGCGTCACCCCGATCCGCGGCGCGGCGTGGTCGGTCAGCTGCACCATCGGGTAGGACTTGTCGTCCTTCAGGCGAACGTTGTAGCGCGGGCGCAGGCGCTTGATCAGGTTCGCCTCGAGCAGCAGCGCCTGCGTCTCGGTGTCGGTGACGGCGACGTCGACGGCGTCGGCCCGGTCGCGCATCCGTCTGATTCGCTCGCTCCGGGGGTCGGCGTACGACCGGACGCGGTCCCGGAGGTCGACGGCCTTGCCGACGTAGAGCGTCGTCTCGCCCGCGAGGAACTGGTACACCCCCGGCTCCGTGGGCAGGCCGCCGGCGGTGTCGCGGACCCCTGCTACGTCCACGGACAGCCGTGGGGCACGCGCGGAGTTGAGCGTGACGCTCGCCGCGCGAGGGGGTTTCATCACCGGCTGCCCCGGTACTCCGGGGCGTGACCGACACCGCCGAGGTCCGCGTCTGGCTGGTCGACCGCGAGTACACCGAGAAGGGGATGCTGACGCTCGCTTACGCGACGACGGCGGGCGACCGGGTCTGGCGGCGACAGCTCTCCGCGGCCGGGCTCCCCGGTGACGGGGTCGCGGCGGCGCGGACGGTCGACCCGGAGCGACTGACGACCGTCGAGGACCCGGACGACCGGGCGCGGTACGCGAGCGAGGCGGCGCGGGTGGCCGAGCGGAACGACCCGGAGAGCCGTATATGACACCGTTCTCAGGGCCTGT
>KI543180.1:29754-74358 GCA_000496195.1 uncultured archaeon A07HB70 | reverse complement strand
ATGGACGCAATCGCCTCCGTGGCGTGACGAAGCAGTTCGGCGACGTCACCGACCGTCGACGATCTCGACCTCGCGGTCCCGAGGGCGAGGTTTTCGGCTTCCTCGGCCCGAACGGCGCCGGCAAGTCGACCACGATCAACATGCTGCTCGACTTCGTGCGTCCGACGAGCGGCGAGATTCAGGTGCTGGGCCGCGACGCCCAGCGCGAGTCGGTCGCGGTCCGCCAGCGCACGGGCGTTCTCCCGGAGGGGTTCGACTGCTACTCGCGGCTGACGGGCCGGACGCACGTCGAGTTCGCGATGGAGTCGAAAGGCGTCGACGGCGACCCGGTCGAACTGCTCGAGCGAACCGGCATCGCCGACGCCGCCGACCGCAAGGCCGGCGGCTACTCGAAGGGGATGCGCCAGCGGCTGGCGCTCGCGATGGCGCTCGTGGGTCGGCCACAGCTGCTGATTCTCGACGAGCCGTCCTCCGGACTCGACCCCTCCGGCGCGAAGGAGATGCGCGAGATCGTCCGTGCGGAGGCCGACCGCGGCACGACCGTCTTCTTCTCCTCGCACGTCCTCGGGCAGGTCGAGGCGGTCTGTGACCGCGTCGGCATCCTGCGAGAGGGGTCGATCGTCGCGGAGGACAGCATGGACGGCCTGCGCGACGCCGTCGGCGGCGGCGAACGCCTCATCGTCGACGTGACCGACGACGCCACCACGGTCGACCTCTCGGCGGTCCGGGCGCTCTCGGGCGTCACCTCGGCGGAGGCCGTCGACGGCGAGGTGGTGGTCTCCTGCGACGCCGACGCGAAGACCGCCGTCGTCGGCGCCGTCGAGGACGGCGGTGCGACCGTCGAGAACTTCCGTACGGAGGAGGCCTCGCTGGAGGATCTGTTCCTCGCGTACACCGAAGGCGACGAGCCACAGGAGGTCCGGCAGTGACCTGGACCGTCGTCGCGCGAAAGGAGTTCGAGGACACGATCCGGTCGCGGTGGCTGATCGGCCTCTCGCTCCTCTTCGCCCTCCTGGTCGGCGCCGCCGTCTACGTCACGTCGCTCATCTTCGGGAGCGGCGGGAGCACCCTCTCCTCGACCGAGGTCCTGCGGGCGTTCCCAATAAAGGACGGCATCGTCACGACGCTCATCCCGCTGGTCGCGCTCGTGGCCGCGTACAACGCCGTCGTCGGCGAGCGCGAGTCCGGGTCGCTGAAGCTGCTCCTCGCGCTCCCGCACTCCCGTGCCGACGTCGTCGCCGGAAAGGTTGCGGGCCGCGGCGCCGCGCTCGCCGTCGCCGTCGTCGCCGGCTTCCTCGTGCCGGCGCTGGTGTTCGTCTTCTCCTCGACGTTCGCGTTCGAGGCGGTGGCGTACGTCCAGTACGTCTTCCTGGTCGCCCTCCTCGCGGCTGCCTTCGTCGCCGTCGGCGTCGGCGTCTCCGCCGCGGTCTCCTCTGACCGCCTCGCGATCGCCGCCGCCGTCGGCGTCTACCTCGTCTTCGTCGCGCTCCTCGGTGCCCTCCAGGGGTCGCTCGGCCTGTTCGCCACCTTCGTCGGCTGGCCGGAGTGGATGCCGCTGACGGTCCAGCAGACGACACGGGTGCTCCGGCTGGTCAACCCCACCGGCGCGTTCAAGATCGTCACCAACCGCGCGCTCGGCACCGGCCTGTTCACCGGCCCGGACGTCCGGCTCCAGATCTCCGGGCTGGTGATGCTCGTCGCGTGGGTCGTGATCCCGCCGCTGGCCGGGCTGATCCGGTTCGAGGAGATGGACCTGTAGGACCGCGGCGGCTCGACCGTCCGCCTGGGACGACGGCTCCGCCGACCACGCCGTGGAGCCCGACGAGTCCGGCGGTGACACGACCACGACAGCCGGCCCCGGCTGGGCCACGCTCTCGTGCGCGCGACAGACCACGCCGTCCGACGCGGGCGAGAGTCCGACCTCGCCGGGCGTCGCAGCACCGGTCCCGACCGGCCACGCCACGCAGGGGCGCGCCGTCGAGGTAGACTCCCGGCGCGACGACGGGCCCGGCGACGACCGAGAGGGGCTGTCGAGTAGACCCGACGCCGGCGCCGACAGAAGAGCGCTCGTGTGTTACGACGGCGGGTCGACCCCGTGGTCGGCCAGCAGCGCGGCGAACTCGTCCTCGTCGAGCGCCGGCACTCCCTCTGCCTCCGCGTCCTCTCGCTTCGTCGCCCCCGGGTTCTCGCCGACGACGAGGTAGTCCGTCGCGCCCGACACCGACCCGGTGGCGCGGCCGCCGTGGCGCTCTACCAGCGCCTCCGCGTCCCCTCGCGAGACCGACAGCGACCCGGTGAAGACGAAGGTGAGCCCGTCGAGCGCCGCGTCCTCGTCCGCCTCCGTCGCGACCGGCTCCGGCTCGACGCCGACCTCGAGCAGCGCCTCGACGGCGGCGCGGTTCGCCTCGGTGCGGAGGAACTCGGCGACCGACCGCGCGACCGCCGGGCCGACGTCCGGCACCGTCTGGAGGCGGTCGAGAAACGGGTCCGTCTCCGCGCTCTCGCGCTCGTCGTCACGCCCGCCGCCGGCGAACGTGTCGAGCGTCGCCTCGGGACGGCTGTCGACCCCGTCCGCCTCGCTCGCCGCGAGCAGCGCCTCGACGCTCCCGAACTCCCGCGCGAGGTTCCGGGCCGTCGCCTCGCCGACGTCCGGGATCGACAGCCCGGCGAGGAAGTCCGCGAGCGGCGGGGTCCGGGCGTCGTCGACCGCCTCGACGAGGTTCGCGGCGCTCCGCTCGCCCCACCCGTCCAGCCCGACGAGGTCCTCCGGCTCGAGACGGTAGAGGTCCGCCAGCGACTCGACGAGACCGGCGTCGACGAGCTGCCCCACCGACTCCTCGCCGAGCCCCTCGATGTCGAGCGCGCCGCGGCTCGCGTAGTGGCCGATCGTCCGCTCGAGCTGTGCCTCGCAGGCGAGCCCGCCCGAACAGACGGCGACGGGCCCGTCGCGCTCGACCGGGGCGCCGCAGGCCGGACAGCGGTCGGGAAACGAGAAGTGGTCGCCGCCCTCGCTCTCGACCACCTCGACGACCTGCGGGATGACGTCGCCCGCCCGCTCGACCCGGACGCGGTCGCCGACGCCGACGCCGAGGCGCGCGATCTCGTCGGGGTTGTGGAGACTGGCTCGCGAGACGGTGACGCCGCCGACCTCGACGGGGTCGAGCAGGGCGACCGGGGTGAGCCGGCCCGTCCGCCCGACCTGGACGGCCACGTCCCGTACCGTCGTCTCCTCCGTCCGGGCCGGGAACTTGTAGGCGAACGCCCACCGTATCTCGCGGCTGGTCGTCCCGAGCGCGGCACACTGCGCCCGCGAGTCCACCTTGACGACCGCGCCGTCTATCTCGTAGTTCAGGCCGTCGCGCCGGGCGAGCAGGCGGTCGCGGTAGTCGACCGCGTCCCCGACGTCGTCGACTCGCTCGACGTGGCCGCGGTCGGTCCGGAGTCCCCAGCCGGCGAGCGCCTCGAGCTCCGCGGACTGGGTCTCGGGCACGCCGTCGACGCCGACGCCGCCCGCGCCGACCTCGAACCCGTCCTGCGGGTCGGCGTCGGCGTCCGTGCTGGCCGCGAGCACGTCGTAGAAGAAGCAGTCGAGCGGTCGCTCGGCGGCGACCGAGGGGTCGAGCTGCCGGAGCGTGCCCGCGGCGGCGTTTCGCGGGTTGGCGAACGGCGCCTCGCCGCGGGCCTCGCGCTCGCGGTTGAGCGCGACGAACCCGTCGCGAGGGAGGAACACCTCGCCCCGGACGGCGAGGAACGCGGGCGGGTCACCACGGAGCCGCCGCGGCACGGAGGTGATCGTCCCCACCTGCGCGGTCACGTCGTCGCCGTGCTCGCCGTCGCCACGGGTCGCGGCGCGGCTGTAGACGCCGTCGCGGTAGATCACCTCGACCGAGAGCCCGTCGAACTTCGGCTCGCAGACGTAGTCGACGTCGCCGACCTCGCCCCGGACGCGTTCGTCGAACTCCCGGAGGTCGTCGGCCTCGCCGCCCTGTGCGATGGAGAGCATCGGGACGACGTGGGGGACGGCGGTCAGTTCGTCGACCGGTTCGCCGCCGACGCGCTGGGTCGGGCTGTCCTCGGCCCCGAGGTCGAACGCCTCCTCGAGGGTCCGGAGCCGCGCGAACAACGCGTCGTAGGTCCGGTCGCCGATCGTCGGGTCGGCCTCGACGTAGTAGCGGTAGTCGTGCTCGCGGACCGCCTCGCGGAGGCGGGCAGCCTGTCTCGCGGCGGCTGCCTCGTCGAGATCATCGACGGGGACGAAGTCGGTCGGCGGGTCCCGGAGGTACGGGTTCTCCTCCGCGTCCACGTCGGCCTCGCTCATAGCTTCGATCGGGCCGCCGGCGGCTTGTACCTCCCGGCTTCGGCTGCGTGGCCCGCGCCCGTCGGCTTCACTCGCCGGCAGCCGGAGGACGGACGACGACGGGGCGTCCCTCCTTCCCCTCGATCCCGGTCCGGTGTCCGTCACCGACGAGATGGTGCAGTCGACGGTCTCGCACCGGACCGGGGTGTGCGAGCGCGCACAGGGCGGTCTCGAGCACGTGTTCGCCGGGTCGCCGGCGAGGCGACGGTGGACGCGGACGCCGACACGAGGCTGGCCGCCGCCAGCAGCCGTCTACAGGTCGTCGCCGTCGGCCCGCTGTCGCCCGACCCGCCGGTAGCTCGCGCCGTCCGCCCCGAACAGCAGCCGCCGTGGGTCGTCGTCGACCCGCCCGACGTGGTGGTCGAACCCGCCGTCGGCGCGCCGGACCTGGAGGCCGACCACCGGCGTCGTCGCGCTGGCGTCGAGGGTCGCCCACCGCCCCTCCGCGTCGGCCACGTCGACTCGTCGGTGGGCGTGTTGTACGTCCACGCCGCCGACCCGCCGCGACTCGCCCTCGGCGACGGTCGTCGGCCCCGCCGCGTCCGACCGCCCGACCGGCACCACTGCGTCGACGTCCGCACCGACCAGCCCGCCGCCACCGACGGTCACCAGCACCGACTGTCCGCCGACGACGCCCCGGGCGAACAGGGCGCCGTCGCCGTCGGTCCGAACCGCGAGATCGACCGTGGGACTCGGGCCCATCTACCACGGATTCGGGCGGCGCCGCTCCTACCTCTTTCGGTCCGGCGGGCGGAGAACTCCCGGTTATAAGTTCTCGGAGCGCTATGCGCGTGGTACATGAACGACGGCTCCGACGCGCGGTTCGCGACGCGGGCGCTCCACGTCGGCGGCGAGCCGGACCCGTCGACTGGGGCGCGCGCGCCGCCGATCCACCAGACCACCTCCTACGAGTTCGGAACCGCGGCGGCGGCGGCAGAGCGGTTTCGGCTGGAGAGTGAGGCCCCGATCTACTCCCGGTTCACGAACCCGACGGTCCGGCGGCTGGAGCAGCGGCTCGCGTCGCTGTCGGGCGGCACCGGGGCGGTCTGTGCGGCCTCGGGGATGGCCGCCTTCGACGCGGCGACGAGCGTCCTCGCGAGCGCCGGCGACAACGTCGTCGTCGCCGAGGACGGCTACGGCGGCACGTCGACGTACCTGACGACGATGGCGTCGCGCCGCGGGGTCGAGACGCGGACGGTCGACACGCTGGACCCGGACGCCTACGCCGACGCGGTCGACGACGAGACGGCGTACGTCCACTGCGAGACGGTGGCGAACCCGTCGCTCGTGACGCCGCCGCTCGAGGCTATCGCCGACGTCGCACACGACGCCGGGACGCCGCTGTTCGTCGACAACACGTTCGCGTCGCCGGCGCTCTGTCGGCCGGTCGAACACGGCGCCGACCTGGTGTGGGAGTCGACGACGAAGTGGCTCCACGGCGCCGGGACGACACTCGGGGGCGTGCTGGTCGACGGCGGGTCGTTCCCGTGGACGGACTACCCGGAGCGGTTTCCGGAGGTCGGCGGCGAGAGCCCCTCCTACGACCTGTGTTTCGCGGAGCGGTTCGACGACCGCGCGCTCGCGGCGACGGTCCGCTACCGGGCGCTCCGGGCGGTCGGCGCCGGGCAGTCGCCGTTCGACGCGTGGGTCACGCTCCAGGGCGTCGAGACGCTCCCGCTCCGGATCGCGCGCCACTGCGAGAACGCCGCGCGCCTCGCGGCGTACCTCGACGACCACCCCGCGGTCGAGTGGGTGGTCTACCCCGGACTGGAGAGCCACGAGACACACGAGGCCGCGACGAGATACCTCGACGGCGGCTACGGCGGGATGGTCAGCGTCGGGCTGGCCGGCGGCTACGACGCCGCCCGGGACCTCTGCGAGTCGCTCGAACTCGCCTCGTTCCTCGCGAACGTCGGCGACGCGAGGACGCTCGTCGTCCACCCGGCCTCCACGACCCACTCACAGCTGAGTGAGGCCGAACAGCGCGCCGCGGGCGTCCACCCCGAACTCGTGCGGGTCTCGGTCGGACTGGAGGACGCCGCGGACATCTGTGCGGACTTCGGGGAGGCGCTGTGACCCCGACGACCAGACGGCGGCGCGCGCGCCCGGACGGACGGGGGTGGCGCCGGTGACGGCGGTCGAGCGCGACGTCCGCTCCGTCGGCGCCTTCGAGTTCGCCTGCGGCGAGTCGGTCTCCGACCTCCGCCTGGCGTACGAGGCCTACGGCGAGTTCACGGGCGACAACGCCGTCCTCGTCTGTCACGCGCTCACGGGGAGTCAGAACGTCGCGCCGCTTGGCGACTCCGGCGAGGGGCAGGCCGGACAGGCCCGCGCGTGGTGGGGCGACGTCGTCGGGCCGGGGAAGTCCCTCGACACCGGCGACTACTACGTCGTCTGCGTCAACGTCCCCGGCTCCTGCTACGGGTCGTCCGGGCCGCCGGCGACGAACCCGGCGACGGGCGACCCGTACGGCACCGACTTCCCGCCGGTGACGGTGCGGGACTGGACCCGCGCCCAGCGCGTCCTCCTCGACGAACTCGGCGTCGGGCGCCTCCACGCCGTCGTCGGCGGGAGCGTCGGGGGGATGAACGCGCTCGACTGGGCGGTCGCCTTCCCCGACGACGTGCGGCGGGTGATCCCCGTCGCGGCGGCGGCCCGTCTCGACCCGCAGTGTCTCGCGCTCGACGCGGTCGCGCGCCGGGCGATCACGACCGACCCCGACTGGCGCGGCGGCGACTACTACCGCGCCGACGACGGGCCGACGGAGGGGCTCTCGGTCGCCAGACAGATCGGTCACGTGATGTACCTCTCGAAGGACTCGATGGATCGGAAGTTCGGACGCCGAGCCGCCGGCCGGGACGCGCAGATGTCGTTTCCCGCCGACCGGACGGCGTCGTACTTCCCGTACCGCGAGGTGGAGTCGTACCTCGACTACCAGGCCGAGCGGTTCGTCGAGCGGTTCGACGCGAACGCCTACCTCTACCTCACCCGCGCGATGGACGACTACGACCTCTCGGCGGAGTACGGCACCGACGCCGGCGCGCTGGCGGCGTTCGAGGGCGAACTCCTCCTGATCTCCTTTACCGGCGACTGGCACTTCACCGTCGAGGAGTCGGAGGCCGTCGCGGCGGCGGCCCGCGACACCGAGGTGCCGACCGCCCACCACGTCGTCTCGAGCGACCACGGCCACGACGCCTTCCTCGTCGAACCGGGGAAGGTCGGCCCGCCGATCCGGGACTTCCTCGCGGACGGCGTCGCCGGCCGCGCGGTGACCGACACTGCGGACGGGGACGAGAACCGGCCGCGGCGCCGCCAGCCGGCGGCGGGACGCCTGGAGCGAATCGGTCCGCGGTACCGTCCCTGAGCGCCGGGCGGACGCGCCACGGGACGTCCGGCGACGACCCGCTCGACGGGCGGCCAGCCCGTGCTGCCGGGACGAGACCACCGCGCTACGCGGCAACGAGCGCCGCGCCGACGAGCGTCGCGCCGGTCGCTGCCCCTGCAGCGAGCGTCGCGGCGTCGCGGAGCGGTGCGTCGAAGACGAGCAGCCGGACGGCGAGGACGAGCCCGCCGACGAGGGCGCCGACGCCGACGGCAGCGAGCGGAGCGTGGAGGGCGAACACGACTCCGCCGTCGCCCGCACGAGCGTATCAAGATTCCGGCTGGGTCGACGGCGCGGGACGTCCGTGCCGCGCGCCTCCGGGGGCGGATCGCCTCGCTGGAGGGCGGCGCCGACGACCCGGCGAATACGCTCGCCGGCCTCGGTGCGGCGCTCTAGAGCAGACCCCGCTCGACGAAGACGCTCCGCAGCTCCGCGACCGACCCGACGGTCACGTCACAGGCCGGCGCGACCGACGGCTTCGGCGCGTAGCCGACCGCCACGCCGGCGACCTCGAGCATCGGCAGGTCGTTCGCGCCGTCGCCGACGGCGACCGTCTCGGTCGGCTCCAGCCCCTCGCGCGCGGCGAGGTCCCGGAGCGCGTCGTCTTTCGTCCCCTCGATCAGCGGCCCCTCGACGGCGCCGGTCAGGGCGCCGTCCGCGACGGGGAGCCGGTTCGCCACCACCTCGTCGACGGCGGTCCCGGCGGCGTCGAGCGCCGCCGCGACTCCCCGCTCGAACCCGCCGGTGAGGACGACGACGCGGCTACCCGCGGCCCGCAGGTCGTCGACGAGGTCGCCGGCCCCGGGCCGGATCCGGGTGGCCGCGAACGCCGCGGCGGCCTCGTCGTCGTCGAGGCCCTCCAGGAGCGCGGCGCGTTCGCGCAGGCTCTCGGCGTACGCTATCTCGCCGTCCATCGCCCGCTCGGTCACGGCGGCGATCTCCGCCCCGACGCCGGCCCGGTCCCCGAGCGCGTCGATCATCTCGGCGTCAGAGAGCGTCCCGTCGAAGTCGAACGCGACCAGCACACCCCTCGGTGGGCGCGCGGGCGTCTCAAGCGTTCCGGCCCGGGGCCAGCGCGGTCCACAGCCGCGGCGCGACGCCGGAGACGCGAATCCGCCGACACAGAAAGGGTTAACCGCAATCCGGCGATTCGACGGGTATGAGAGTGCTCGTCACCGACCCGATCGCGGAGCCCGGGCTGGAGCGACTCCGCGAGGCGGGACACACCGTCGAGACCGGCTACGAACTGGAGGGCGAGGCGCTCCACGACGCCGTCGCCGACGTCCACGGCCTGATCGTCCGGTCGGGCACGCGCGTCGACGAGGCGCTGCTCGGGGCCGCTCTCGACCTCGTCATCGTCGGCCGGGCCGGCATCGGCGTCGACAACATCGACGTCGACGCCGCCACCGACCACGGCGTGGTCGTCGCGAACGCGCCGGAGGGCAACGTCAGAGCCGCCGCAGAGCACACCGTCGCGATGTCGTTCGCGGTCGCCCGCTCTATCCCCCAGGCCCACGCCCGGCTGACAGCCGGCGAGTGGGCGAAAGACGACTACCTCGGCACCGAACTCGGCGGCGCGACGCTGGGCATCGTCGGCCTCGGCCGGGTCGGACAGGAGGTCGGCAAGCGTCTCGACGGCCTCGGGATGGAGCTGGTCGCCTACGACCCGTACATCGGCGAGGAGCGCGCCGAGCGTCTCGGCGCCGAGCTCGTCGACCTGGGGACGTGTCTCGACCGCGCCGACTTCCTCACGGTCCACACGCCGCTCACGCCCGAGACGGAGGGGCTGATCGGGACCGAGGAGCTCGAGGCGCTCGGCGGCGGCTTCGTCGTCAACTGCGCCCGCGGCGGCGTCGTCGACGAACCGGCGCTCGCCGCCGCCGTCGCCGACGGTCCCGTCGACGGCGCCGCGGTCGACGTGTTCGCGGACGAGCCGGTCGACCCGGACAGCCCGCTGCTCGACGTCGATGATATCGTCGTGACGCCGCATCTCGGGGCCGCTACCTCGGCGGCCCAGGAGCACGTCGCCGTCTCGATCGCCGAGCAGGTGGCCGCCGCCTTCGCGGACGAGCCGGTGGTCAACGCGCTGAACGCTCCCTCCGTCGACGAGAGCGCCTTCCCGCGCGTCCGGCCGTACGTCGACCTCGCCGAGACGGCGGGTCGGGTCGCCGCACAGACCTTCGACGGCCGGCCCGCCGAGGTACGGGTGCGGTACGAGGGCGACATCGCCGAGGAGGAGGTCGACCTCGTCACCGCGAGCGCGCTCAAGGGCGCGTTCTCGACGCTCGAGTGGCAGGTGAACGCCGTCAACGCCCCCCGACTGGCCGAGGAGCGCGGCGTCGAGGTGACAGAGGAGAAGACCCGGCAGGCAGCGGACTTCCAGTCGCTCGTGACGGTGTCCGTCGGCGACGGCGACGACGACGTCTCCGTCTGCGGGACGCTGTTCGCCGGGGAGGACCCGCGGATCGTCCGTATCGACGGCTACCGCGTCGACGCGGTTCCGTACGGCCACATGCTCGTCGCGCGCAACTACGACACGCCGGGCGTCCTCGGCTTCGTCGGCACCGTCCTCGGCGACGCCGGGGTCAACATCGCCGGGATGTTCAACGGGCGCGAGACGATCGGCGGCGAGGCGCTGACCGTCTACAACCTCGACGACCCCGTCCCCGACGAGGTCCACCAGACGCTCCTGGACGACGAGCGCATCCTCGAGTTCAAGCGAATCGAACTCGACGACCCGAACGGCCAGGCGTAGGCCGGACTACGGCTCGCCCGCGAGGTGCGTGAGGATCCCCTCGGTGTCGTTCGGGACGTCCTCCGGCTCGCCGCCGGCGCGGTAGGCCTCGTCCGGGTCCTTCAGCAGGTGGCCGGTCGTGAGACAGACGACGCGTTCGTCCTCGCCCACGACGCCGTGGCGCCGGAGGCGCCGGAGGCCCGCGATCGAACAGGCCGAGGCCGGCTCGACGCCGACGCCCTCCTCGCGAGCGCGCGCTGGGCCGCGGTGATCTCCTCGTCGCAGACGGCGACGGCGGTGCCGCCCGTCTCGCGGATGCCCGGGAGCGCCTTCGGCGCGTTCACCGGGTTGCCGATACGGATCGCCGTCGCGCGGGTCTCCACGTTCCGCCACCGCCGGATCTCGTCGTGCCCCTCCTCGACGGCCTCGACCATCGGCGACGCGCCGGCGGCCTGGACGCCCGTCAACTTCGGCACCTGGTCGGGCCGGAGCGCGCCGGACTGGACGAGTTCGCGGAACGCCTTGAACAGCGCCGAGGTGTTGCCGGCGTTCCCGACGGGCAGGACGATGCGGTCGGGAAACGCGCCGTAGTCGGCGTAACACTCCTCGAGGATCTCGAGCCCGATCGTCTTCTGTCCCTCCAGCCGGAACGGGTTGAGCGAGTTCAGCAGGTAGACCTCGCCGCGGGCCGCGAGGTCCTGCACCCGGTCGAGGCAGTTGTCGAAGTTGCCGTCCACCTCGAGGATGCGGGCGCCGTGGAGCGCCGCCTGTGCCACCTTCCCCGCGGCGACCTTCCCCGCCGGGAGGAGCACGAGCGTCTCCATCCCGCCGCGGGCGCCGTAGGCCGCGAGCGCCGCCGAGGTGTTGCCCGTCGAGGCGCAGGCGAGGCGGTCGACCCCGACCCGCTGGGCGACCCGCACGCCGACTGTCATCCCGCGGTCCTTGAACGAGCCGGTGGGGTTCATCCCCTCGTGTTTGACCCGGAGTGCCCTGACCCCCACCTCGTCGCGGATTCGCGGCACCTCGTGGAGCGGCGTGTTGCCCTCGGGCAGCGAGACGCCCTCGTCGAACGGCAGCGCGTCGGCGTAGCGCCACACGCCCGACCCCGAGAAGTCCTCGAACGTCGGGTGGTCGGCGTACCGAACCTCGAGGAGACCGTCGCAGTCGTCGCAGGTGTACCGCACGTCGTCGAAGGGGGCGAACTGCGCGCCGCAGGCGATACAGGTCAGCCACACCCCGTCGTCGGCGACCGACGGGGTCCGCTCGGCATCCGCGGCGAGTCGCAGGCTCATGTCGAATTCCTCGCCGCGACGGAGTAAAAGAGCCGCGACTAGTCGCCGCCCTGCGCGCCGAACTCGTCGATGACCCCGTGGACGCGCTCGACCCACTCGTCGAGCGCCCCGTGGAGCATCTCCTTTGCCTCCGGCACCGGCGTCGCGGTGTACTGGTAGACGTAGCCGCCGGGGTCGAGCAGGCGTCGGCGGCGCTCGACGAGGCCCTTGTCCATCAGCGTCGACAGCGACCGGTTGACGTTCGAGCGGTCGCGCTCCAGCGCCTCCGCGAGTTCGGCGACTGTACTCCCCGGCTGGTCCGCGAGGACGAGGTAGGTCCGGCTCTCGTGGTCCTGGATGCCGAAGACGCAGGCCAGCACGTGTTCGAAGCTCGGATCCGGGTCCCCGACGAGGTCGTCCATCGCGGGCGAGTCAGAGTCGGAGTTGGGCACACCGGCGTCACGCCCTCGTGGGCGATAAACGTCCGGTCGTCGGCTGTCAGTCCTGCCGCCCGTAGCCCATCTTCTCGATACACTCGCGCATCGCCGTCTCCTCCGTGTGCCGGTGGAGCGTCGTCGGTGTGTCGCAGTAGAACGTCGAGCCGTCGTGACGGAGCGTGACCTCGTGGTCGCCGCCGAGCATCTGTGTTCGGACGACGACCCGTCGCCCCTCGCGGAGCGCGGTAAGTATCTCGTCGGCGCTGTACTCGCCGGCCTCGGCACGCATCGGCTCCGCCATGCGCGCCACTCGAGCTGCGGGTTCAAAAGCCCGCGCTCGGTCGCGCGCTACGCTCAGTTCCTGGTCGAGTGTCCACCGTTGCGCTCAGTTCCTGGTCGAGTGTCCACGGTGTTCGCCGCCCTCGCGCTCCCGCGTCGGCGGCTCCGCGCCCTCCGCGGCGGCGGCCTCGTCGACGCGCTTCTCCGTGTCGATGTGCCAGCGGTCCACCTCCTCGTCGAACGCGGTCAGGTGCTCCCGCACCTCGTCCTTCAGGCTGTCGTCGTTGACGTTCACCTCGAGGACGTAGGTCGGGTCGACCCGCGAGCCGATTCGCTGGACGTTCGCGCTGATGAGCTCGTTGTCGAAGTAGTACGGCGCGATCTGTGTCATCACCCGCCGGTAGACGGTGTTCTCGACCGCTCGGAGCGCCTTCCGGCCTGCCGAGTCGGCGGCGCGGGCGACGTGGTCGATCGACTCGCCCCACGACTCGACGGCGGCGTCGCCGTCGCCCTCCTCGGCGCGCTCGTAGCTCTCAGAGAGCTTCTCGCCCGCCGTCAGGAGGTCCTCGTCCGGGTCGACCCCCGCCTGCTCGCCCTCGCCCTCGGCGACGCTCGCCTGTTCTGCGGTCTTCTCGCTCACGTCGTCGCCGAGGCGCTCGTGGGCCTTCGGGCGCCACTCGCTCCACTCCGCGAACGCCTCGTTCTCCCGGTCGACGTCGGCCTCGCGGAGGGCCCGGCTGATCCGCTCTCCGTGTTCGACGATCTCCGGCCAGCTGCCCCTGAGTATGAACCCGGAGACGCTCTCTTCCATCGGCTGCATATCGGGGAGCAGGGCAAAAAACGACACGCACAGCGCTCGCCACCCCGAGGGGGCGACGACTGCCAACCGGTCTCCGTGCCGTACCACCACGTCGACCCGTCGACGACGTCTCCCCGCGGCAACGAGTGGTAAAATTAACAATCGTGGATGACAGTTCGAGTGTTGTAGATCCATGGTTCAGGCAATCGTCCTCGTCGCAGCGACCCTCGTAACGTTCAGCGTCGGGTATCTGGGCTACTCGCGGTACCTGTCTAGGTTCGTCGAACTCGACGACGACCGGGAGACGCCCGCTCACAGGTACAACGACGGGCAGGAGTACGTCCCGTCGAAGAAGCCGGTGCTGTTGGGACACCACTACTCCAGCATCGCGGGCGGCGCGCCGATCGTCGGCCCCATCACCGCCGGGGTCGTGTGGGGCTGGGTCCCCGCGTTCCTGTGGATCGCGATCGGCAACCCGCTGTTCGGGTCGGTCCACGACTTCATGGCGCTGTCGTCGTCGGTGCGCCACGACGGCAAGTCGATCGGCTACATCATCGGCGAGTACGTCGGCGAGCGCGGCAAGGATATGATCCTCTGGTTCGCGTTCCTGACCATCATCCTCGTCATCGCCGTGTTCGGGCTGGTGATCGCGCTGGTGTTCAACGCATACCCGCAGTCCGCGACGGCGAGCCTGGTCTACATCGCCCTCGCGCTGACGTTCGGCGTCTACATGTACCAGCTCGACCTGCCGTTCCTGCCCGGTGTCGTCGCCTTCGTGGCGATGGTGTTCGCCGGCGTCTGGGTCGGGGTCCAGTTCCCGCTCGCGATGGTTCCGGGCGACTACCCCGCCGGCACCATCGTCCTGCTCTCCGGCTCGCCGCTCCCGCCCGTGCTGGGCAGCGTCAACATCGCGACGTGGATTCCGGTCGTGCTGGTGTACGGCCTGATCGCGAGCGTCCTCCCCGTCTGGGTGCTGCTCCAGCCGCGTGATTTCCTCACCTCCAGTCTCCTGTACGCCGGCGTCGGCGGGGCGCTCCTCGCCGTCGTCGTCGGCACGTTCACCGGCGCCGCCGCCCAGCTCGAGGTGAGCCTCCCCGCGTTCAAAGGGTTCATGGGCGGCGATATCGTCAACAACTCGCTCCCGCTGTTCCCGCTCCTGTTCGTCACGATCGCCTGCGGGACGATCAGCGGGTTCCACTCGCTCGTCTCGTCGGGCACGACCGCGAAGCAGCTCGACAAGGAGACCGACGCCCGCACCATCGGCTACGGCGGGATGCTCGGCGAGGGGCTGCTCGCCACCGTCGCGCTCGTCACCGTCGCGGTGTACAGCGCGACCCCCGCCAGCGGCGGGATCGGGCTCGCGCTCCCGAACTTCGCGACCGGCGGCGGGATCATCCTCAACCTCGGCTTCGGGATCCCCGAGTCGATCGCCGCGCCGTTCATGGGTCTCGTGCTCGTGAGCTTCCTGCTCACCAGCACCGACACCGCGGTCCGGCTGGGCCGGTACATGCTGGAGGAGATTGTCGGCACGCCCGAGACGAGCGTCCAGTCCACGGTGACGAACCGCTACGTCAACGCCTCGATTCAGGTGATCCCGGCGTACGTGCTCGTCGCCTCCGGCCGGTGGGCCGACCTCTGGCCGCTGTTCGGCGGCGCGAACCAGACGCTCGCCGCGCTGGCGCTCCTGGTCGCCACCGTCTGGATCGCCAACTGGGACGACAACAAACAGCTCCTCTCGACCGGCGCGCCGATGGCGTTCATGCTCGCCATCACGACGTCGGCGCTGCTCTACCTCGCGCTCTACCAGAATCTCTACCAGAAGTTCGTCCTGGGTAACTGGGGTGAGGCCGGTCCGACCCTCGTCGCGCAGGCGTCGACCGCGCTCCAGATAGTCCTCGGACTCGTGCTGGTCGGTCTCGGGCTCGGCCTGGCGTACATGGGCGTCTCGAACGTCCGGAAGGTCCGGGGCGCCGGGACGGTCGCCACCGACGGCGGCGAACCGGGCGACGACTGAGGCCGGCTGCGGCGCTTCGCCTCACTCCTCCCCGCTCAGTGTCGCACGCCCTCGGCCAGCCGCGCCACCCGGTCGCCCTCGTCGGCCTCCCGCGGGACGACGGCGACGACGCTGACGAACGCCCCGTCGTGTCGGACCGTCGCGACGCCGACGGTCACCGGCAACGACCCGTCGTCGCGCTCGCCCGTCGCGGCGTAGCGCCGGAGCGTCGTCTCGTTGCCGAGCAGCCGGACCGTCGCGGTCCCGGTCTGGCGGGCGTCGCGCACCGTGTACGTGGTCGCGTTCGTCGCGAGGGTCGCCGGCCCGCGGTCCCCGAACGGGTTCCGGGGCTCGCGGATCGCCTCCGCGGGCCGCACGCCGGGGACACTGAGGACGCCGACGGCGGCTGTCCCGCCCGCGACCGCCCGCTCGTAGACGACCCGGCGCGTCGTTGCGCGCACGTCGAACGTCGACTGTATCGTCACGTCGCCCTGTATCGACACCGTCAGCGTCGTGTTCGTCGTCCGGTTCGACCGGTCGACCCGCTCGTAGCCCGTCGCGGCGAGCGCCGTCGGCTCGACGTCGGCGGGCGACGCCTCCGCGACGACCGGTCCGTCGTCCTCGCCGCCGCCACAGCCGGCGAGGACGACGAGGAGCGCGAGGCCCACAGCGAGTACGAGGCGCGAGCGCACGGTAGACGCTCTCGCCCGGTGCAGTTGAAACTCCCCCGGCTCAGCGCCAGATCCACCGCACCAGCCGCTCGACGACGCCCGGCCCCGTCCGTTCGATCTGCTCCCACGTCCGGAACGCCTGCGCGACGTCCGCCTCGCTGCTGGCGACCGCGCGCTCGCGCTCCGGCGCGACGACGACGAGGTTCACCTCGTAGTGGCCGTAGTAGCCGCCCCGCAGGAGTGTCCGGTCGCGGAAGCCGGAGACGAACGACGACGCCGCAGCCGGCACCTCGGGCGCGACGACGACGAAGGTGAACTCCGTGATGTAGTGCTCCTCGTCCGGGTCGATCCACGCCTCGGCGAGGTCGTGCCCGAGCGTCACCAGCGACTCGAGGGCCGCCTCGTCGACGTCGTCGGCCCGCCGGACGAACAGGTGCTCCTCGGAGTAGTGGTGGCCGAAGCGGAGCGCCGGGTGGAAGAACTGCTTGTGCCGGTCCATGTGGAGCCGCCCGTACATCTCGAACCGCTCGCCGCGGGTTCGGCTGTCGCGCTCGAGGTCGTAGCTGTGCGCGATTCGGTCCCGCACCGCGTCGAGGTAGTCGTCGCCGTACTCGGGCAGGTCCGGCGGCTCCTCGTCCTCGACGGCCCCGGTCGGGTCGTCGCCCCGGGCGCTCACGCGCCCGCACCTCCACGTCGGGCCGCGTCGGCGCGGCCCCGTCGTCGCGCGCGGTCCATCACGACGGGTGGTCGGGAGCGAGCGACAAAAGCTCCACTCCGGCTGCGAGCGCCCTCTCGCAAAGGATTGATGTGGATCGACCGTGAGAGTCCGGGCATGGGTGGAAAGGAGTCCGAGGCCTGTGGCCGGTGTGCGATGAGCTCCGCCGTCTCGGCTGCGGGCGACGAGGAGGCGTCACGCGACCCGTTCGGCGACGAGCGGATCGAGGTGTCCGAGGAGCAGCTCCGGAAGGTGTCGCCGGCGGCGTGGCTCGGCAGCGTGAAGCGCCGCGTCGACGAGCTGGCGACCCGGCTCACGTACGGCCGGTAGCGGCGGCGTCGACCTGGAGTTCGTCGGCCACCTCGGCGAGCAGGTCCCCTCTCACCTCCTCGACCCGTGTCTCTATCTCCGCGACCAGCGGCGGGCTTAGCTCCGTCCGCGCGCGGTCGAGCCGGTCGCGCTCTGTCGCCACGCGGTCCCGGAGGTAGCGCGCCCCGCGTCCGTCCTCGTGGTCGTCCGGCGCCGGCGTCAGCCGGTTCGCGACCAGCCCCGCGACGCTCAGGTCGGCCTCCGCCATCCGCTCGACTGCCCGGCCCGTCTCGCGCAGCGAGAGCTCGTCGGGGTTGAGCACGAGAAAGAAGGCGGCGTCCTCGCGCAGGCGCTGCCCCGCGAACTCGAAGGTCTCCTTGCGCTCGCGGAGCCGGGCGATGATCGGGTCGCCGTCCATCATCCGTCGGGGCTCGTTGTTGCCGATCGCGGCCTTTTCGTACAGGTCGACGGACTTCTCTCGCTTGCGCAGGAGCCGGTCGATCCACCCCTCGAGGTACTCGGGGAGCGACAGGAGACGCAGGGTGCCGCCCGTCGGAGCGGTGTCGAAGACGACCCGCTCGAACGGGCCGTCCCCCCCGGGCGGGCCCTCCGCGGCCACCTCGCGCATGACCGAGACGAAGCGGTCGAACAGCGCCGCCTCCTGCGCGCCCGGCGTCTGGTGGGCCATCTCGATCTGGCGGTCGATCTCGTTCACCATCGCGGGGCTGACCTGCCCGCCGAGCGCGCGCCTGATCTCCATCAGGTGGCGCTCGACCTCCTCGTCCGGGTCGATCTCCATCGCGTGGAGGTTCTCGTACGCCTCGACGGCCCGGGGGTCGTCGCCGAACGACTGGCCGAACACGTCCGAGGTCGAGTGGGCGGGGTCGGTCGACACCACGAGCGTCTCGACGCCGGCGCGCGCGCTCTTGACCGCGTAGGCGCTCGACACCGTGGTCTTGCCGACGCCGCCCTTCCCGCCGAAGAAGACGAACCGGTCCATCTAGAAGTGGTACTGCTGGCCCTTTCGCTCCAGCACGGAGCCGCGGTTCCACATCCGCCGCTCCCACGCCTCGAACTCGTCCTCGAGGTACGGCAGGAGCTCGGCGGTGTAGTACGACACCGGACTGGGGACGCCGAACGCGTCGGGGAAGCAGGCCAGCATGAACACGTCCTCCGTGTCCTCTGCTTCCTTCTCGATCAGCTCGTAGGCCGGGTGGCTGACCATCCCGTGGTAGAGCCCGCGGAGCCACTCCTCGAGGACGTCCCGGTAGGCGGCGATCCGCTCCGCAAGTGTCATGATCTACCGTGCATCAGCCGGCGAAAAAGCGTGTCGCTCCAGCCCCGCACGGGCGCGGCCCCGACGGCTCGCCGCGGCGGGGTCGGCTGTTCGGGGCGGTGACGTCACCGCGGGCGTCCGGACAGTCGCCTCACGGGCCCGCCGTGGTCAGGCGTCTGCACCCCCGGCCACGAGCGCGGTGTCGGCGTCCAGCAGCGCGCCGGTGAGGAGGCCGCCGAGCCGGGCGACGCCGTTCAGGACGTGGAGTCCCACCACCAGCGTCACGAGCCCGACTCCGGCCCCCGCCACCGCCTCGGCGAGGGTGTCGACGACGTACGGTCCGACGGTGTACGTCACGCCGGGGGCGTCGTAGTACAGCGGCATCGTCAGCAGCGAGCCGGTGACGCTCGCAGCCGTGACGACGCCGACGAACGCGCCGACGCCGAAGACGAACTTCAGCGCGACGACCAGCAGGCTCGTCCAGGTGCTCCGGGCCGTCAGGAGCCGCCTGGTCGCCGTCGCGAGGCCGTCGACCGACCAGAGGTCGTCGGGGAGGTCCGGCGTCGCCGGGTCGATCTCGACGTCGAGCAGCCAGGTGGCGAGCCGTGCCTCGAACGTCCCGATGCCGAGACTCACGGCGAGCGTCGCGACGACCAGCGGCACGCCGACCAGCGTCACGGCCAGCCCGACGCCGGTCGAGAGCCCGGTCGTGACGACGGTGACGTACGCTATTCCGAGCGGGAACGCCAGGAGGAGGTACGCGAGGTTACGATACGTCTGCCGACGGAAGGGCACGCCGAGGAAGCGCTCGAGTGCCGCCGTCGCCGCGGACGAGGACCAACTCTCTTCGCTCATGCTTCGTCTCCTCCGTGTCGGCGTCGGTACGTATAGGCGCGCAACCGCTTCCGAGCCGGCAACTGACGACAAATTTTATATACGGCGATCTGGCCGCCGCCGGGTCAGCCCGTGACCGACCGGGCGAGCGCGGCGAGGCCGGCGAGGTGGGCGAGCGTGACAGACAGGACCGTCGCGGCGTCGGAGAGGCCCAGCAGTGGCGTCACCGCGTAGGTGACCAGGTAGGGCAGCACCGCGATACAGACGACGCCGACGGCCAGCAGGAGCATCGTCTCGCTGTCGTTGCGGCGGTAGCCGTCGTACGAGAGGTACGCGACGAAGGCGCCGAGCGAGGCGGTCGCCACGCCGCCGGCGGTCGCGAGCAGCGCGAGGCTCACCGGTACACCACCCCGAGGATGACGACGAGGCCACACAGCTTGCTCGCCGTCACGACGAGCGTGCGCCCCGCGTCCGTGACGAGCGCGACGTTGCCCAGCAGCAGCCGGAGGAACATCGGCAGCGGGGCGAGCAGCAGCAGTCCGACGGTGAGATACAGCATCGGCCGGCGTCGCGTTCGCAGGTAGCCCCGCGCGAACCGGTAGGTGACGAACACCGCGAGCAGGACCGTGAGCCCGAACGCGGCGACCGTGACGGCGGCGAGAGCCGGACTCCCCCCGACCGCGTCGACCTGCGCGGGCAGCGTCCAGAGCGGGGCAGACACACGGGTCATCCCGACAGCTCCTCGTACAGCCGCGTGAGCCGGTCGGCAGCCGTCTCGTCGGCGTAGTCGACGTCGAGGTCGAACCCCTCCGCGGTCAGGTCGACCGAGACGTGGCTCAGCCGGGCGGCGTACACCTCGCGGTGGCCGCCACCGGGGTCGATTCGCTGTACACCCTCGACGAGGTTCTGGTCGCGAAGCCGGTCGAGGCGGCGGTAGACCGTCGCCTCGGAGGCGTCACAGGCCTCGCTCAGCGCCGCCGCCGACCGGGTGTCTTCGTACGTCTCGACGAGGATCTGCCGGGCGTACTCGTCGTCGAGCAGCGAGTACACCTCCCGGTCGTCGACCGCCTGCTCGGGGGCCATCCGCACGCGCCTCACGGCCGACAGGGTATAGTATCCCCGGCGTCGGCCGGGGACGAGGAGGGGTGTTATGACGCTCGAACCGGTATGCCGTCTCCGAGGCGATGGTCCCCGGCGACGTGCTGTCGACCGGTCGGCTGGCCCGACCGACGGCCCGTGACGCCCTGCTTGCTCCGCTCCGCGCGCGGACGTACGGCACGCTCGTGTATCTCGCGCTGGCGTTTCCGCTGGGGCTCGTCTACTTCGTCGGGACGACGGTCGGGCTCTCGGTCGGCCTCGGCCTGTCGGTGCTGGTGGTCGGGCTGCCGGTCGTCGCGGCGACGCTCGGCGGCGTGGCCGTCGTCGCCGCCGGCGAACGGCTGCTCGCCCACCACCTCCTCGGCGCCGACGTGACCGACCAGGAGTGGCAGGTGACGCAGGTCACCGGACCGTGGGACCGTACCGTCGCCTTCCTGACCGACGTCGCCGTGTGGGGTGCGCTGGTGTTCGTCCTCTCGAAGCTGCTCGTCGGCGTCGCGGCCTTCACGCTGCTGACGGTCGTGTTCACCGTCTCCCTGTCGCTGCTTGCGGCGCCGCTGTACTACGACGCGCCGGGCGTCTCCGCCGGCGTGTCCCTGCCCGAGCCGACCACGCGAGAGCTGTCGGTCGTCGTCCCGTGGGAGCAGTTCGAGGTCGGCCTCTCGTTCGTCGTCCGGCTCACGTCGTGGACGGTCACGACGCTGCCGGAGGCGGTCGCCGTGTCGGTCCTCGGAGCGGCTGTCCTGCTCGCCGGGCTGAACGTGCTGAACGCGGTCGGCTGGCTCTGCGCGCGCTGGGCCGAACTCACGCTCGCGCCGACAGCCGACGACCGCGACGGCGTGAGACCGGACACGTAGCAGGTGGTCGCCCCGTCGCCGCCCGACCGGGAGACGTGTTGCCCGTGACACGGCTGTGCTCCCGCCGGGACGTTGAAGACCGGGGCGGCCCTCCAGACTTGCGTGACCAGCGCGACGCCCGTGACGGTCCTCAGCGGGAGCCTCGGGGCCGGCAAGACGACACTGCTCAACCACCTGCTCGAGACCGCGGGTAGCCGCGACGTCGCGGTGCTCGTCAACGACATGGGCGAGGTGAACGTCGACGCCGACCTGGTGAGCCGCGGCACGGGGCCGGACACGGGCCGCGTCGCGGAGCTGTCGAACGGCTGTATCTGCTGTGAGCTCCGCGGCGACCTCGAGCGGGCGGTGGTCCGGCTGGCCCGCGAGCGGCGCTTCTCGCACCTCGTCGTCGAGCCGTCGGGCATCAGCGAACCCGAGCCCGTCGCGACCCTGTTCGACCGCGGGTCGTCGGCGGCGGCGCTGTACGACGTCGACGCCGTCGTCACCGTCGTCGACGCGCGGCAGTTCCACGACGCTCTCGCCGACCGCGACGTCGCCGGGGAGACGCCCGCAGAGGGGGTCGGCGACGACGGCGACGAGCCGCGACCGCTCTCCGACCTCCTCGTCGAACAGGTCGAGTTCGCAGACGTCGTGGTGCTGAACAAGACCGACCTCGTCGACGACGACGAGCGCCGGACCGTCCGGGAGACGGTCGCTGCGCTCCGCCCCGGCGCCGAGACTGCCGAGACGACGTTCTCCGCCGTCGACCCCGACCGGGTGCTCGACCGCGGGCTGTTCGACCACGGGACCCCGAGCTCCGAGGAGCACGGGCACGGACACGAGGACGGCCACAGCCATCCGGAGGAGGAGTACGGCGTCGACTCGTTCGTCTACCGCCGTCGCCGACCCCTCCACCCCGAGCGGTTCGCCGCACTGGCTTCGGACCTCCCGGACGCCGTCGTCCGGTCGAAGGGAACCGCGTGGGTCGCCGGACGCGACGACGTCCGCCTCGAGTACAGCCAGGCCGGGCCGTCGGTTCGCGTCGAGGCGAACGGGCGGTGGATCGCGAGCCTGCCAGAGGCCGACCGGGAGCTCTACCGCGCCAACCGCTCGGACGTGGACTGGGACGAGACGGCGGGCGACCGGCAGACAGAGCTGGTGTTCATCGGGCAGGAGCTGAACGAGTCGGCGCTGACCGACGCGCTCGACGGCTGTCTCGTCGACCCGGGCGCGAGCGTCGAGGGCGCGGAACGGTATCCAGCCGAGGACGGCGAGTCGGCGACGTTCGCGCCCTAGCAGGCGCAGCCGGTCGACGAGGTCGAGCGCTCGAACTCCATCTCCTCGCCGCAGCCGTCACAGGTCGGCGGCTCGTCGCCCTCGACGTCTAGGTCCAGCACGCGCTCGTCGCAGTCGTGACACCAGTACGCACCCTCCGACTCGCGGCTGTTCCGGCCCGTCGTCGACGTCGACGCCGCGAGCGTGTCCCTGAGTGTACCGAACAGTCCCATGTCCCTCGGAAGACACGTCTCCGGTGTAAAACCCGCTCCGCTCCTGCGTCCTCGCCGCACGACCGTCACGCGGCGTCGTCGGCGATGCGGTCCAGCGCCCGCTCGAGCTCGCCGCGGCGCTTCCACGCCGCGACGCGGTCGGTGAGCCCGGCGAGCGGGAGGCCGAGGCTCACCCGCGAGCGGAGGCAGACGCGGGTTCCCGACCCCCGTCTGCGGGAGCGACCGTCACCCACGTCTCCATCGCGTCGAACGGCCCGGCGTCGCCCTCCTGTGTGTAGTAGTAGCCGTCCTCGCTGGGCCGAAAGCGGAGCGAGAGCTCGAGACCGGCGGCGGCGGCGTGGACCACCGTGTCCCCGCCGTCCTCGGCGACGCCGACGACGTCGAAGCTGCCCTCGTACTCGACGAGCGTCGCCGGGTCGAGCCGTCGCCGGACGACGGGCGGCGACGCCGACAGGACGCGCTCGACGGCGGCCTCGCGCACGCCGGAGCGGTGCGCGCCGACCGTGCTAAAGGCTCCGACCGAGGAGCGGCAGCGCGAGGAGGGCGAGGACGCCGACGAGGACGAGCGCCGCGTAGAACAGCCGCGCGAACCGGTCGCCCGCGGCCCCGGCCACGCCGGGCCGACGGGCGTAGACGAGGCGGTGGTAGGCGCCGGCGACGACCGCGGCGCTGACCGCGAGGCAGACGCCGATCGCGGGCGAGAGTGAGAGGCCCAGGGCCGTCAGGTAGAGCGGCCCGAACGAGAGGACGGGCAGGACGCCCGTGCCCGCGACGGCGACGAACGGCCACGGGTCGACGGCCTCGCCGTCGCGGTTGTGGAACACGAGGTCAGTTGGGCCGCTCGGCAAAAGAACCTAATCCCGGCGTCCGTACGGCGCGTGTGACCGACTCGCCTGGCGACCCCCGCGTGCTGTTCGTGATGAACGTCGCCCTGTCGACGGCGTTCGCCGCACTCCTCCTCTGGGGGCTGAGTCTCGCGACGACGGTGCCGTTCACGCCCCGGGGCGTCGTGGGGCTGGCGCTCGTGTTCACCTTGCTCACCTACCTCGTCGTCGTGCGCTGACGCGCCGGGCTTTAGTCCCCTGCCCGTGCCCGGTCTGTGATGCCGCTCGAAGACCGGGGCGACGCACAGGTCGTCGCCCACCCGCTGGCGCGGGCGACACTGACCGAACTGCGCGACGAGAGCACCGGCCACGTCGCCTTCCGCGAGAGCCTGAGGCGGCTGGGCCACGTCTGCGGGACGGTGCTCGTCGAGGAACTCTTCGGCGGGCGCGAACGGACGGTACAGACGCCGCTCGCGGAGACGACGGGCGTCGCCGTCGACGGCGCCGGAGACGTAGTGCTGGTCACCGTCCTCCGGGCCGCGGCGCCGTTCGTCGACGGCCTGCTCCGGGTGTTTCCGGAGGCGCGACAGGGGATGGTGAGCGCCAGCCGCGACGAGTCCGCGCGGCGCCCCGACGGCTCCTTTCCGGTCGAGGTCGACTACGTGAAGCTGCCGGAGATAGGGCCAGCCGACACCGTCGTGGTCGCGGACCCGATGCTCGCGACGGGGTCGACGCTCTGTGCGGTGCTCGACCGGGTGGCCGCGGCGGGGACGCCGCGCCGGACCGCCGTCCTCGCCGCCGTCGCCGCGCCGGAGGGCCTCGCCCGCGTCGCCGAGGCCGCTCCCGACGTCACGTGCCTGACCGTCGCGGTCGACGACCGTCTCGACGACCACGGCTTCATCGTCCCCGGCCTCGGCGACGCCGGCGACCGGGCGTTCGGGACGGACTGACTCACGACAGGCGCACCCGGCCGCTCGTCGCGCTCCGGAGCCGGTCGCGCAGGGCAGCGGCCTCGTCGGCGGGCGGGCGGGCGACGAACCGCACCTCCGCGTCGTAGTCGGCCTCGAACGGCACGTCGACCGACTCCAGGACGCTCCGGACGACCCCCGAGTCGTCGTACGAGACGGTCGCGGCCACCCGCTCGCGCGCCCGGCGCTCGACCACCCTCGCGGCGTCGAGTGCCGCGCTCGCGCTCCGGGCGTACGCCCGCGCCAGCCCCCCGACACCGAGGTTCACGCCGCCGTGGTCGCGCACCACCGCGAGGACGACGTTGCGCACCTCGCGCCGCTCGAGGACGGTCAGCGCCGGCTTCCCCGCGGACCCGCCGGGCTCGCCGTCGTCGTTCGCGTACTCCCGGAGACGGCCCCGCTCGTCGCCGGGGTCGGCGGGCACGCGGTAGGCCGGGACGACGTGGGTGGCGTCCGGATGCTCCTCGCGCCGCGCCGCGACGAACGCCTCGGCCGGCTCGACGCTCCCGGCGGGCGCGACGTAGCCGGTGAACCGCGAGCCGCGCGTCTCCCACGACGCCTCGGCGGGACCGGCGACGGTCCGAAACGACTCGCCCACGGGCGTCGTGGGGCGGCTCCGGGAGTTGAGTGCTGCGGTGTTCGACCGACCGCCTCAGAACTCGACGCGCCGGACGTACGGGAGCTCCCGCACCGCGACGAGGAGGTCACCCGGCGGCCGGGCGTCGGTGACGAGGTAGAGCTTCGGGTCCGTCGCGAACTCGGGGTCCTCGCTGATGATCTGCCGGATGGTCATCTCGCGGTCGGCGAGCAGCCCGGTTATCTCCGCGACGATCCCGTGCCGGGTCTCGTCCTCGACCCAGACCGTCAGCACCGAGAGGTCGAGCACCGGCGCGAGGTCCATCAGGCTCGGGATGGCGGAGATGTTGCCGAAGATCCGCCGCAGTTCGGGGTCGTCGCGGACGGCGTCGGCCGTCGAGTCGACGACCCGGCGGTCGACGCCGGCCTCGCGGGCGATCCCGGTGTCGGGGATCTCGATCCCGCCGGAGACCACCCGCCCCTCCTCGTTGACCGAGAACCCCCGCTCCAGGAGGAGACGGACCACCGCCTGCTGGCCCGGGCTCCCGGCGAACTTCTCCATGATCTCGTCGAACACTGGTTGGAACCGGGTCGGGCGGCCCGGACTTAGTCGTGTCGCGGGCCGCCCGTCCGACACGCGTCGTGCGGGCCGCGGGGATTATCTGACGGGCTCCCGACGTGTCCGCCGATGCCCCGGCTGTGTCGACACGACCCCGCTGGCCGGCGTCGAGGGTTCGAGATAGACGTCGGCGGGTGGCGCCTCCAGACCACGCCGCGGGCCGACCGGTTCTTCCGGATCAGCCGCCACTACCGCGACGACGCCGCCGTTCCCGTGCTGGTCACGCGGACACTCGTCCACCTCGGCGAGGCGAAGCCCGACGAGCCGACGCCGAAGACCGAGCTGCTCTCCCGGTTCGCGCGGCTCAACCCCGGCGTCTGCGGGATGCACGGCGCGGCGCTCGCCGAGCTGCGGCAGTTCGCGGAGCGGTGTCTCGAGGACGTCGGGCTGCCGCCGGGCGACCTCGCCGCGTTCGACGAGTTTCTCCGCGAGCAGACGCCGCTGGAGCCGTTCGGCCAGAGCGAGGCGTACCTGCGCTAGAGTTCGCCCTTCGTGCTCGGCGCGTCGCTCCGGCGTTCGTCCACCCGCGTCGCGTCGTCGAGCGCGCGCGCGAGCGACTTGAACACGGCCTCGACCTCGTGGTGGGCGTTCTCGCCCTCGACAGCGAGGTGGAGCGTCAGCCCGGCGTTCGTCGCGAGCGACCGCGCGAAGTGTGGCGCCATCCCGGCGGTGAACCCGCCGACCCGTTCGGCCGAGAACGACCCCTCGAACTCGAAGTGGGGGCGTCCGGAGACGTCGAGGACTACGGCGGCGACGGCCTCGTCCAGCGGCACCCGACGGTCGGCGAACCGCCGGATACCCCGGCGGTCGCCGAGGGCCTCGTCGAACGCCTCGCCGAGGACGATGGCGACGTCCTCGACGGTGTGGTGGTCGTCGACCTCCAGGTCGCCGTCGCAGTCGACGGTGAGGTCGAACAGGCCGTGTTTCGCGAGCGCCATCAGCATGTGGTCGAAGAATCCGATCCCGGTGTCGACGCGGGCCTCGCCGTCGCCGTCGACGTCCAGCGTCACCTCGACGCTTGTCTCCGCCGTCTCGCTGGTCCGCGCGGCGGCGCGACTCTCTCCCATGTCCGGACAAGCGTCCCCCGGCGGCTTGTCAGTTCCCCTCTGTCGTCGCCTCGCGGAGCGTGAACGCGCCCTCGTACAGCGCGGTGCCGACCACGACGGCTGCCGCGCCGGCCTCGCGGAGCGCCGCCACGTCGTCGAGCGCCGCCACGCCGCCGCTCGCGACGACCGGCACGTCCACCGCCTCGACGACGCGCCGGACCCGGTCGGCGCGCACGCCCGCCATCCGCCCCTCGACGTCGACGTCCGTGAACAGCACACCCGCGGCGCCGAGGCCGGCGTAGCGCCGCGCGGCTGCCGCGGGGTCGAGCCCCGTCCCCTCCGTCCAGCCCGACACCACGACCTCGCCGTCGCTCGCGTCGAGGCTCACCAGCACCCCGTCGGGGTGGTCGGCGGCGACCCGCCGCACCAGGTCTGGCTCCTCGACGGCGGCGGTGCCGAGGATCACGCGGTCGACGCCGGAGTCGAGCAGCGAGCGCGCGTCGGCTGCCGTCCGGATCCCGCCGCCGACCTGGAGCGAGACGTCGACCCGCTCTGCGATCCGCGCGAGAGCGTCGGCGTTCCGCCGCTCGCCCTCGAACGCGCCGTCGAGGTCGACGAGGTGGAGCGTGCGTGCGCCCTCCTCGACCCACCGCTCCGCGGCGGCGACGGGGTCGCCGTGACGCCGCCCGGTGCCGCGCTCGCCGCCGACTAGCTGGACCGTCTCGCCGTCCTCGACGTCGACAGCCGGGACGACCTCGAACGACTGGAACACGCGCGAGGCTGACAGCCGGGCGGGCAAAGCGCTGGCGCTCGCGGGCCGCCTCTCGGCCACCGGCGCCCCGCGCCCGCAACGACTTTTAGCCGTCATCCGGCATCTCACACATGGAGCTGTTCGGGTCCAGCGGCACGCGCGGGACCGTCGGTGAGGCGATGACACCCTCGCTCGTCCTCCGTGTCGCCCGTGCCGCCGGGACCGTCTGGGACGCCGACCGCGTCGCGATCGGCCGCGACACCCGGACCTCGGGCGAGATGCTGGCCGACGCCGCCGCGAGCGGGCTGACGAGCGTCGGCGTCGACGTCTCGCGGCTCGGCGTCCTCCCGACGCCCGGCGTCGCCGCTCGCTGCGCGCGCGAGGGCGTCCCGGCCGTCGTCGTCACCGCGTCACACAACCCGGCGGACTACAACGGCCTGAAGCTGATCGACGACGAGGGCGTCGAGCTCACCGTCGACGCGCTCGAACGCGTCGAGGCCCACGTCTTCGACCGGCCCGTCGACGAGGCGCGGTGGGACGAGGTGGGCCGGGTCCGCGCCGTCGACGACGCCTGCCAGGCGTACGTCGCGGACCTCGTCGACGCCGTCGGCGACGTCGACCTCGGCCTGACCGTCGCGCTCGACCCCGGCCACGGCGCGGGCGCACTCACGTCGCCGGCGTTCCTCCGCGAACTCGGCTGCCGGGTCGTGACGGTCAACGGCGCGCCGGACGGCCACTTCCCGGGCCGGGAGCCGGAGCCGGTGCCGGCGAACCTCACCGACCTCCGGCGCCTGGTCCGGGCGACGGACGCGGACGTCGGCGTGGCCCACGACGGCGACGCCGACCGGGCAGTCTTCGTCGACGAACGCGGCGAGGCAGTCCCCGGCGAGTCCAGCCTCGCCGCGCTCTGTGCCGCGGCGCTCGAGCCCGGTGACGCCGTCGTCTCGGCGGTGAACGTCTCCAGCCGCGTCGTCGACGTCGTCGAGGCGGCGGACGCACGCCTCGAGCTCACCCCGATCGGCGCGACGAACATCGTCACGCGGGTGCGAGAGCTGCGCCGCGAGGGCGTCCGGGTCCCGGTCGCCGGCGAGGGAAACGGCGGCGTGTTCTTCCCGGAGGACCGCCTCGCGCGCGACGGCGCACTCGCCGCCGCCCGGTTCCTCTCGCTCGTCGCCGAGCGCCCGGCCAGCGAGGTGGTCGCGCCATACCGCGACTACCACGCCGTGCGGCGCAACCTGCCGTACGAGAACGACGACGAGCGCGCCGCGATCCTCGCGTCGGCGCGGGCCTACGCCGAGGCGACCGGCGCCGACCTCAACACCGTCGACGGCTACCGGATGGCGTTCGCGGACGGCTGGCTCCTCGTCCGGCCCTCCGGCACCGAACCCGTCGTCCGGGTGTACGCGGAGGCGACCGACCCCGACCGCGCCGCGGACCTCGCAGACGACGCCGTCGCCGCGGTCAGTCCGTGAGCGCCGTGTCCAGCGCTGCCCGCGCCTCGCGGAGCGCCGCGAGGTCGTCCGCAGTCCGCCCGTCACGCAGGCGTTCCCGCTCGGTCTCGTCCAGTTCCGCCCGCGCGACCGCGGCCCGGCGCAGGCGTCCGTAGTCCGTCTCGCGGGGCAGGTCCCGCACCGTTCGGGCGCGCGCGACGGTCGCCTCGTCGGCGAACCGACCGACGACCGCGACGAGTTCCTCGCCGAGCCACCGCAGCCGCTCGGCGTCCGGCGGCGGCCACCCGACGGTCAGCGGCTCGGCGCTCAGCCGCTCGAGGTAGGTCCGGTGGGTCGCGACCTTCGCCCGGAGCGCGCCGGGGTCGTCGACGTAGTGGGCGAGCTTCGACACCGAGTAGTCGGCGTACTCGAGGAGGTCGGCGACCGGCTGCTCGCCCGCCGCGTGGTTCGCGACGTACTCGCGAACGCCCCGCGGGGGTCGGCGCAGGTCGACGAGCGGGTACGACTCTGTCGTCTCCAGCCACGCGAACAGGTCACGGGCGCTCGCCTCGCGGTAGAACTCGTCGAACGCCTCGCGTACGGCCTCGTTGTACGCCCCGACCGGCTCCCCGAGCCGGTCGACCGGCGCGTCGAGGTCCGCGTCGCCGAGCTCCAGGGTCCGCTCGAGGGCCGCGATCCGCTCCTCGGCCGTCTCGCGGGTCTCGCGGGCCTCGTGGCGCGCGGTCCGGCGGCGCTCGGCGGCCTCCGTCCGGCGGTCCAGCATGTTGCGGAACCGCTCGACCTCGGCCAGCGCCTCCCGGGCCCGGTCGAAGTCGCGCTTGCGGAGACGGCGGCGGTCCATCGCCTCGCCCGCCTCCTCGAACGACTCACGGCCAGGCAGGTCGTCGTCCAGCTCCTCGACGAGGCCGAGAAACCGGCCCTGGAACTCCAGGTACGCCTCGAAGTCGCCGGTGCCGGTCGCGCGCTCCTCGTACCGGTCCAGCATGGTGACGGCCCGGTCGTGGGCGTCGGCGGCTGCCGCGACCCGGTCCTCGCCGACGTCGGCGACGGCCTCGCGGGCGCGCTCTGCCTCCGACGCCAGCCGCTCGACCCGCTCTGCGACCGTCCGGGCCCGGTCGACGAGCGCCGCCGTCCTCTCGCCGTCGTCTCCGCGGCTGCCCGCGTCCGCCGTCACTCGTACACCTCGTCGGGGTCGAAGACGCGGTCGCCGACCGTCTCGCCGCCGAGCGTGCGGTGGAAACAGGAGCGGAAGCCGGTGTGGCAGGCGCCGCCGGTCTGTCTCACCCGGTAGAGCAGGGCGTCGCCGTCACAGTCGACCCGGACCGCCGCGACGGCCTGCGTGTGGCCGCTCGTCGCGCCCTTCTCCCAGAGTTCGTCGCGCGACCGCGAGTAGTAGTGCGCCCGGCCAGTCTCGCGGGTCAGCGCGACGGCCTCGCGCGTCGCGTACGCAAGCATCAGCACCTCGTCGGAGTCGGCGTCCTGCGCGACGACGGGGACCAGTCCGTCGTCGCCGAAGTCGAGGTCGAGGTCGACGTCGGTCACGGCCCCCGTACCGCAGACGCGCCGATAGGTCTTTTCACGCGCCGCCGACGGCGGCGAGGAGGCCGAACAGCAGATCGCCGTAGGTCAAGGCGACGACCAGGCCGACGAACATCGGGACGACGAACGGGATGCCGGGACTGACCCACACCGCCTCCCGGTCGGGGTCCGAGACGACCCGCAGCCCGTCCCGGAGCGTCTCCGGCGTCGTCCCGTACGGCTCGCCGACCTCGTCGGCGAAGCGGCCTGCGGCCCACGGGTCGTCGCCCGTCAGGCCGCCATCGGCGACCGGCGGACCGTCGACCCCGCCGTCGCCAACCGCCGTCGTCTCCCCGACGCTCGACGGGTCGCGGTGGCCCGCCGGGTCACCCCGGAGCGCCGACAGCGTCGTCCCGCGCCAGCGCAGGTACATCCGCAGGGCGTCGAGGTCGAGCCCCCGTCGGGTCTGCTCGTCCGGTGTCTCGAACAGCCGGCCGTGGCGCTCGCCGAGCTCCCCGACCGGGACGCGCCGCGCGAGGAACATCGTCGGCGCGAGGACGCCGTCGACGGCGTTTCGCGCCCCGACCGCGAGCGGGTAGGCCGCGCCGACGAGGACGGCGTTCGTGACGACGGTGAGCGAGAAGAGCCCGGTCGCCGTGCGGACAGCCGGGAGCGCGATGCCGGGCAGGAAGTAGGCCGGGTAGGTGGGGAGCAGCACTGCGACGGTCATGAACGCCTTCGCGTCCGCGCCGCCGAACCCGCCGACACGCCAGAGCAGGTACGACAGCGGGATCAGGATCCCGACGCTCGCGGCGACCCGGATCAGAAAGAGGCGGTCACCGACCGTCGCGGGCGGCACCCGACCCCACCCCTCGACGACGAGGAGGACGAGTCCGAGGACGACGAGCGGCGGCCACAGCCGGTTCGTCACCCGGCGGGTTCGCAGGTCCGTCCAGGCCGCGTAGCCGAAGGCGGGGACGGCGACCAGCCGGAGGATGTCGGGAGCGCTCGCCGTGGCCACGCCGGGCGTGCGCGGGGACCGGGATTAGTGGTTGCGGTCGGTCGAGCGTGGCTCCGGCTCGCCGTGGCGAGCGGAACGGAAGAGACGGCTCTACCGTGCGAGAAAAAACCGAACGGTTGCGGACCTCAGATGACGCGGTTCTGGAGGTAGTCGAGGTGCTTCGCGTTGTAGACGATCTTGACCTCCTCGGCGGACGGCGAGCCGATACAGGTCAGGCGGACGTCTTTCTCCTCGACCTCCTCGTTGGAGAGGATCTGCTGCATGTCCATCTCGATCTCGCCCTCCTGGACGATTGCCGCGCAGTTCGCGCAGGCGCCCGCGCGGCAGGAGAAGGGCCAGTCGTAGCCCTGAGCCTCCGCCGCCTCGAGGATATACTCGCCCTGGTTTACGCCGAGCGAGCCGTAGTCCTCGTCGTCGAGCCCCGCGTCGCTGGCCTTCTCGAACAGGTCGTCGTCGTCGATCGACCAGCCGTGGTCGTCGAGCACCTCGTAGTTCAGGTATTCGACCGTAGGCATCAACAGATGGTAGCGGCCCCACCCCATTAGACCTTGTTATTTGGCGCCCAGATATCGCCCGTCTCGGGGTTTAGGCCGCCCGAAAACCCCGGATCGACGGTGCAGTTTGTCCCCCGCGAGACGGCTCAGCGGTTCAGGGTGTGAATCGCCTCGTCGCGGGCGTTCTCGACGGCCTCGTGGACCGCCTCTGTCAGCGTCGGGTGGACGTGGACCGTCGCCGCGAGGTCGACGAGCGTCGCGCCCATCTCGACGGCGAGGGTCACCTCCGCTATCAGCTCCGAGGCCTCGCGGCCGACGACCTGTCCGCCGAGGACCACCCCCGTCTCGGCGTCGGCGACGACGCGCGCGAACCCGTCCGAGTGGCCGGTCGTGAGCGCCCGGCCGCTGGCCCGGAACGGCATCTCGCCGACCGCCGGCTCGTAGCCCGCGTCGCGGGCCTCGTCGGCGGTCAGGCCAACCGTCGCCACCTCCGGGTCGGTGAACACCGCTGCCGGCACCGCCCGGTCGTCCACCGCCTCCGGGTCGCCGGCGGCGACGGCGGCGGCGACCGCCCCCTCGCGGTAGGCCCGGTGGGCGAGCATCGGGTCGCCGGCGACGTCACCGACGGCGAAGACGCCCTCGGCGTCGGTCCGGCACGTCTCGTCGACGGCGAGCGAGCCGTCCGGCTCCGGCGTCAGTCCGACCGCGTCGAGGTTCACCGTGTTCGTCACGGGGTCGCGCCCGACCGCGACGAGGACGGCGTCGGCGGGGTATCGCTCCGTGCCCTCGTCGGTCTCCGTCTCCAGCACCGCCCCGTCTGCCTCGGCCAGTCCGACCGCGCGCTCCCCGAGCCGGACCTCCACGCCGGCAGCAGCCGCGCCGTCCCGCACCGCCCGCGTCACGTCGTCCTCGTAGCCCGTGAGCGCCTCGTCGAGCGCCTCGACGACGGTCACGTCCGCGCCGAGCTTCGCGAACGCCGTCGACAGCTCCATGCCGATGTAGCCGGCGCCGACGACGACCAGCCGGTCGGGCACCCGGTCCAGCGCGAGCGCCGCCGCGGAGTCGAGTACCCGGTCGTCGTCGAACGGCAGGGCCGGCAGCTCGACCGGGCGCGAGCCGGTAGCGACGACCGCCCGCTCGAACCGAAGCGTCTCCGCGCCCCGGCCCTCGCCCTCGTGGCGCACCCGCGCCTCGTTCGGCCCCGCGAACTCCGCAACCCCCTCGACGAGCGTGACGCCGTTTGCCTTGCAGAGCTTCTCGACCGCGCCAGAGAGCCGGTCGACGACGTCTCCGATCCACGCCGCCGTCTGCCCCATGTCGACGACCGGGTCGGCGTGGACGCCGATCGACTCGGCGGAGCCGGCGTCGTCGGCGAGGCCAGCGACCGACACCAGCGCCTTCGAGGGGATACACCCCCGGTTGAGACAGGTCCCGCCGTAGGAATCGCGCTCGACAAGCGTGACGTCGAGCCCGCGCTGTGCGCCCCGGATCGCGGCGGCGTACCCGCCCGGCCCCCCGCCGATCACGAGCAGGTCGGTCCCCCTCTCGACGTCGCCGACGGCCATACGTCGCCGTCGTCGGGGGAGGGACAAAACTGCCCCGGGTCGGTCAGAGCAGGAGCCGCGCCGGCTCGCGTAGGCGCTCCATCACGCGGTTGGTGAACGCCGCGGCCTCCGCGCCGTCGACGACACGGTGGTCGATGGAGAGCGAGAGCGGCAGGGTGTGGCGCGCGACCACCCCGCCCTCGACGACGCGTGGCCGCTCGCGAACCGCCCCGAGCGCCAGCACCGCCACCTCCGGGTGGTTGACGATCGGCGTCGCGTACTCGCCGCCGACCGTGCCGACGTTCGAGACGGTGAACGTGCCGCCGCGCAGCTCCGAGGCGTCGACCGCTCGGTCGCGCGCTCGCGACGCGAGGTCGTCGACCCGCGCCGCCAGCGCCGGGACGTCCAGCTCGTCGGCGTCCTCGACGACCGGAACGACGAGGCCCGCCTCCGTCGCCACCGCGACGCCGACGTTGTACTCGTCACGGTAGACGATCTCCTCGCGGTCCTCGTCCAGCCGTGCGTTCAGCGACGGATACTCGACGAGGCCGTCGACGACCGCCCGCACGACGAACGCGGTGTAGGTGAGCGGCGCGTCGACGGCGTCTGCCAGCGCCCCGCGAACCTCGGCCAGCCGCGTCGCGTCGACGCTGTCGTGGTGTGTCGCGTGCGGAACGGTCCGGGCCGACCGCGCCATCCGCTCGCCGACAGACCGCCGCACCCCGCGGTAGGGGACGCGCTCGCCCGAGACGTCGCCCGCCGGACCGCCGTCCTCCGTGTCGAGCGTCGCAGCCGCCGCCTCGACTGCCGCTGCCGCGGCCTCTGTCGTCCCGGCCCCGGACGACGGCGCCGCGTCGCGCTCCTCGACCGGGGTCGGCGCCGCCGGCTCCGTCTCACGCTCCGTCCCGACGTCTGCCGGCGCCGTGTCGTCGGCTCCCTCCGCGTGTGCCCGCACGGCTGCTGCCGTCACGTACGCCTCGCCGTCGCGTGTCTCGCTCGCCCGCACGCGGTCGATGTCGACCCCCCGCTCGTCGGCGAGGTGGCGCGTCGCGGGCGTCGCGAGGGTGCGCTCGCGTGGCACGGACCCGTCGTCGCGCTCCGCCGGCGGGTCGTCGCTCGTCCCGCCCGGATCGCCCGGAGACGCCTGCCCGCCAGCCGAGGCGGGCTCTGTCGGCTGTGCGGCGTCCGCAGTCGCCCGGCTGTCAGCCTCGTCGCCGCCCGCCCCACCGGCTGCTCGCTCCACGTCTGCCGCCGTCACCCGGCCTCCCGACCCGCTCCCGTCGACGCCGGCGAGGTCGACGCCGCGTTCGCGCGCGAGCCGACGAACAGAGGGCGGCGCGGGGATGCGCAGACCGGACGACCCGGCGGCCCGGTGCTCCGTCGGCTCCGGGTCGTCCGGCGCCGCGGCGGTCGACGCTCCGCTCGCCGCCGTCTCCCCGCCGTCTCCGTCCGTCTCGATCCGGACCAGCACCGACCCGACGGACAGGAACTCGCCCTCGTCGGCGCACAGCTCGGTCACGACGCCGTCGTGCGGCGACGGCACCTCGACCAGCGCCTTGTCGGTCTCCACCTCGGCGAGGATATCGTCCTCGGCGACCCGGCTGCCCGGCTCGACGTGCCACGCCACCACCTCGCCGTCCGCGACGCCCTCGCCGAGGTCCGGCAGCCGGAACTCGCGGACGTCGGTCACCGGTAGCTCACCACCCGCTCGACCGCCTCGCGGACGCGCAGGGCGTTCGGGAGGTAGAACTGCTCCAGGGCGTACAGCGGCACGGGGACGTCGTAGCCGGTCACACGCTCGACCGGCGCCTCCTGGTAGAGAAGCGCCGCCTCCTGGAGCGCCGCCACCACCTCGGCGCCGACCCCGGCGGTTCGCGGCGCCTCGTGGACGACCACGGCCCGGCCCGTCTTCTCGAACGACGCGACGAGCGTCTCGCGGTCCAGCGGCGCGAGGGTCCGGAGGTCGACCACCTCTGTGTCGACGCCGTCGTCGGCAAGCGCCTCGGCGGCGTCGAGCGCCGGCTGTGTCATCGCGCCGTAGGTGATCACCGAGACGTCAGCCCCCTCGCGCCGCACCGTCGCCTCGCCGATCGGGACGGTGTACGCCTCGTCGGGGACGTCCTCGCGGAACGCGCGGTAGATCCGCTTCGGCTCGAGGAAGACGACGGGGTCGGGGCTCCGGACCGCGCTCGCGAGCAGGCCCTTCGCGTCCCGTGGCGTCGAGGGGACGACGACGGTCAGCCCCGGCTCGTGGGCGTAGAACGCCTCCTTCGACTCGGAGTGGTGCTCCGGCGCGCGGATGCCGCCGCCGTAGGGTGCCCGGAGGGTCACGGGCGCCGTGACCGCCCCGCGCGACCGGGTCCGGAGGCGTGCGGCGTGCGAGACGAGCTGGTCGAAGCCGGGGTAGAGGAAGCCGGAGAACTGTATCTCCGGCACCGGCCGCAGGCCGTAGGCCGCCATCCCGACGCTCGCGCCGACGATCCCCGACTCCGCGAGCGGCGTGTCTACGACGCGATCGGGGCCGAACTCGTCGAGCAGGCCATCCGTCGCGCGGAACACCCCGCCGTTTGCGGCGACGTCCTCGCCGAGGATCACGACGTCGTCGTCGCGCGCGAGTTCGCCCGCCAGCCCGTCCCTGACGGCCTGGACGAGGGTCAGAGACGTCGCCGGCGCGGCGCCGCTCACTCGAACCCCTCCTCGCCGACCCGCTCGTAGAGCGCCGCGAGCGCCGCGCGCTGGGCCGTCAGCTCCGATGGCGCCTCGGCGTAGACGTGGTCGAACATCGCCGTCGGCGGGGCACGACGCGTCTCCTCGGCGGCCTCCACGGCGTCGGCAACCGTCGCCTCCACCTCCGTCTCGACGGCGGCGACCCGCTCGTCGTCGAGCCGCCCGGTGTCGCGCAGGAACGCCTCCAGCCGCGGAATCGGGTCGCGCTCCCGCCAGCGCTCGACCTCCGCCTCGTCGCGGTAGACCGTCGGGTCGTCGGCGGTCGTGTGGGCGCCGAAGCGGTACTCGAGCGACTCGACGAGCGTCGGTCGCGGTGCCCCGTCGGCGGTCCGGGCGCGCTCGACGGCGGCGGCGACGACGCGGTAGACCGCGAGCGGGTCCATCCCGTCGACCTGGACGCCGGTGAAGCCGTAGGCCGACGCCTTCCCGGCGAGGGTCGCGCTCGCCGTCTGGCGCTCGCGCGGCACGGAGATGGCCCACTGGTTGTTGTGACAGCAGAACACCGTCGGGGTGTCGAAGACGCCGGCGAAGTTCAGCGCCTCGTGGAAGTCGCCCTCGCTGGTGGCGCCGTCGCCGAAGTGTGCGACCGTGACGACGTCGTCGCCCGCGAGAGCCGCCGCCCACCCGAACCCGACTGCGTGCGGTATCTGGGTCGCGATCGGAACGGCAACGGGAAAGACGTTCGCACCGTGGGCGCTCCCGCGCTCGTCGCCCATCCAGTACCGCAGGATATCCGCGAGGGCGACGCCGTGGACGTGCGAGACCGCGTGTTCGCGGTAGGAGGGGAACACCCAGTCGCGGTCCGCGAGGGCGTAGGCGCTCCCGACCTGTGCGCCCTCCTGTCCCGCCATCGGGGGGTACGTGCCCATCCGGCCCTGTCGCTGGAGGGAGACGGCACGGGCGTCGAACCGACGCGCCAGCCGGAGGTCGCGGTAGAGTTCGACGAGGCGGCTGTCGCTCAGGTCGGGGACGGTCCCGACGACGGCGCCGTCGTCGTCGAGCACCCGGACCGGGTCGTCCGGGTCGCGGTCGAGCAGACTCTCGCGGGCGCTCCGGTCCATCGTCTGACGGTTCCGTGCGCGTGGCTTAGTGCTTTCGCGGCGCGGGTAGTACTCCACGGGAGCGCCGCTCCCACGCCGGTTGCGCGCCGAACCGCACCGCGGCCTCACACGGCTCGCACCGCTCGCCGCCCTCGGGCTCGTGGCTCGGGCCCTCGCGCCACGCGGAGCGGAACGCTTAGGCCCGCGGCTCTCCCCCTGCCGACAATGAGTGAGGGCGAGGCGACAGACCGCGTCCGCGTCGCCGACGTCCTGCCCGAGTTCGCCGACGCCTTTCCGTTCGAGAAGTTCAACACGATGCAGCACGCGGCGCTGCCGGGCGTCCTCGACACCGACGGGAACGTCGTCGTCTGTGCGCCAACCGCGAGCGGCAAGACCGCCGTCGCCGAACTCGCCATCTGCGACACGCTCCGCCGCGGCGGCACGGCGCTGTTCGTCGCCCCGCTCCGCGCGCTGACGAACGAGCGCGAACGCGAGTGGGACCGGTTCGAGGAGCTCGGCTACTCCGTCTACGTCGTCAGCGGCGAACGCGACCTGAACCCCCGGCGGGCGGAGCGCGCGGACGTCCTCGTCACCACGCCGGAGAAGGCAGACTCGGCGACCCGGAACCACGACTCCGCGCGCTACTCGTTCGTTACGGACGTCGACTGCGTCGTCGTCGACGAGGTCCACCTGCTGGACTCCGACCGTCGCGGGTGTGTCTTGGAGGCCGTCGTCTCCCGCCTGCGCCGGCTCTGTGCCCCGCGAATCGTCGCGCTGTCGGCGACGATGCAGAACGTCTCGGACGTCGCAGAGTGGCTCGACGCGCCGCCGGAGACGACCTACGACTTCGGCGAGGAGCACCGGCCCGTCGACCTGACCGCGTCGGTCGCCACCTACCGCCACGGCGAGAACACCTTCGCGGACAAGTACCGCCGGCTCTATCGCGCCCTCGACATCGCCGAGGAGCACGTCCGCGCCGACGGGCAGGCGCTCGTGTTCGTCGCCTCGCGGCAGGACGCGGTTCGCGCCGCCGGCAAGACGCGGGACGTCCTCGCCGAACGCGACGTCCCGGTCGGCGCGCGCGGGGACTACGACCTCCACACCGCGGCGGGAGACCTGGACGACGAGGACCTGCGCCACGCCGTCGTCGACGGGGTCGCGTTCCACCACGCCGGGCTGTCGAAGGCCGACCGCGACCGCGTCGAGGCCTGGTTCCGCGACGGGACGATCGCCGTGCTGTTCTCCACCTCGACGCTCGCGTGGGGTGTCAACCTCCCGGCGCGGTGTGTCGTCATCCGCGACACGAAGCGTCACGACCCGCTGGAGGGGGAGGTCGCGGTGTCGCCGATCGACGTGCTCCAGATGCTCGGTCGGGCCGGTCGCCCCGGCTACGACGACGAGGGCTACGGCTGGGTGGTCTGTGACGAGAGCGACGCCGACCGCTACCGGCGCCTGCTCGACGAGGGGGTGCAGATCGAGTCGCGGCTGGCGGCGGCCCTCGACGCTCACCTGAACGCCGAGATAGCGACCGGAACGGTCGACGACCTCGACGACGCCCTCTCGTGGCTCGACACCACCTTCTACGCCGTCCGGGCGCGGGCCGACCCGGAGCGGTACGACGACGACCTCCGGGCTCGCGCCCGCGAGACGCTGGAGTC
The DNA here is from genome assembly GCA_000496195.1 of uncultured archaeon A07HB70. Lineage (GTDB taxonomy): Archaea > Halobacteriota > Halobacteria > Halobacteriales > Haloferacaceae > A07HB70. The sequence goes on along the minus strand of KI543180.1, from coordinate 35,622 downwards.
GCTCGTCGACCGCGGGTTCGCCGACCTCGACGACGACCTGCGGGTCGCGTCGACCCGTCTCGGCCGCCTCGCCTCGAAGTACTACCTCCGTCTCGACACCGCCGCCGCGTTCCGCGCGGTCGCGGACCGCGACCGGATCGCGACCGACGACCTGCTGAAGACGGTCGCACGCGCCGAGGAGTTCGCCTCCGTCTCCGTCCGGTCCTCGGAGACCGACGCCGTCGACCGCGTCGTCGACGACGACATCTCGGGGGGCGCGCGAAAGGTTCTCGCGATCCTGCGGTCCGGGATGGCCGGGTCGACGCCAGACGCCCTGCGGAGCGACGCGTGGATCATCCGGCAGAACGCGACCCGTCTGCTCTCGGCGCTCCGGGCCGTCCTCGCGGCCTTCGCCGGCCCCGCCGCCGCGAACCTCGCCCGCCGCGTCGAGGCGCGGGTCGAGGGCGGCGTCTCCGCCGACGCCGTCGGTCTCACCGCCGTCGACGGCGTCGGCGCGACCCGGGCGCGGACGCTCGCGGCTGCCGGCCACCGGACGCCGGCCGACCTCGTCCGGGCGGGCACCGACGGCCTCGAGCGAGCCGGCCTCTCGACGGGGGTCGCCGAGCGCGTCGTCGACGCCGCCGCCGACCTGCCCGACCCGCGGGTCGACTGGTCCCCACCCGACGCCGTCGCGCGCGGCGCGAACGACCTCTGTGAGGTCGCCGTGCGGAACGAGGGCGGCGGCAGCCGTCTCGGCGTCCGGGTGACCGTCGAGGGCCGCGAGATGCTGACCGACGACAACTACCTCCGGCGCGGCGAGTCGATGACCGTCCCCGTCGGCGTGTTCGGCGCGCCCGGCGTCGACGAACTGACCTACCGCGTCGCGGTCCACGCGCCGGACCTGCCGCTCCCGCCAGTCGTCGACGAGCGGACGGTCCGGGTCGAGTGAGCCGGCGCCACGCGCCGGCTGATCCGCCCCCCCGAACAAGTGCGATGCCGCGACCACCCGCCCCGTGGACTCGATGCGCGTGTTCGCGGGCGACTGCACCGTACGGTTCGACGACGGCGACGACGAGCGCCGACAGCGCGGCCACGTCGTGGTGGTCTGCAAGCCCGACCGGACGACGCTCGTCCACGACGAGTCGGGCTACCAGCCCGTCGCGTGGCTCACCCGTCCGGACGACCTGACCGTCGCAGACGACGGCGGAGCGGGTGGGCTCCGGGTCGTCGCGCGGGACGGCGAGCGGCGCCTCGCCGTCGAGAGCCACGCCGTCGCCGGGCGGGCGACCCTGCCCGTCTCGCCGGCGGGCGTCCCCGTCGGCGAGGCGCCGCCCGACCACCCCGAGGCTGCCGGGCCGCTGGTGCGAGTCGACGGCGCGGTCGTCGCGCTCGACTCCGGCGCGCGCTACCCGCTCGTCGCCGGCGCGACGACGCTCGACGACGCCTGCCCGGACTGTGGACTCCCGCTGATGCGGGCGGAGCGCGGCGCCGCCTTCGACGTCTGTGTCGACCGTGCCTGCGAGTCGCTCGACGACGCGGTCCGGGCGCGGTTCGACGGCGTCTGGACCTGCCCGGACTGTGGCGACCCGCTACGGGTGATCCGCCGCCGGGGGCGCCTGCTCGCCGGCTGTGACGCCTACCCGGACTGCGAGACGGCGTTCTCGATCCCCGCCGGCGTCGTCGCCGACGACTGCGACTGCGGGCTGCCGGTCTTCGAGACGGCGACCGGTCGTCGGTGTCTCGACGGCACCTGCGGCTCGTTCGACCACAGGGCATAACCCCGCGCCGCGCCCGGCGCCGGTATGGACGGGCGACTCCGCGACGGCGAGACGGGCCCCGAGGTGGTCGTCGGCGGCGACGCCCGCCAGCGGTTCCACGACGCCGGCGGCTACGGACGGCCGCTCGACGGCGACACGCTGGCGCTCGCGCCGGTCGAGGCCGCCCACCTCCTGTTCCGCGACGACCTCTCGGCGGTGTACGACGGCGACGAGCGCCTCGGCCTGCGGGGCCTGCTCGCCCGGACCGGCGTGGTCCGGCGGTTCGTCGTCCACCGCGACCTCCGTGACCGCGGGTTCTACTGCTCGCCCGCCCGGCCGGGCTGGACCCCCGACGACGCGGCAGCGGGCTGTGACGTGGTGGTCTACCCGCGCGGCAAGGGTCCTGGCGACGGCGTCGTCGAGCACCGCGTGCGCGTCGTCGGCGAGCCCGACGCCCTCTCTGTCGCGCGCCTCGTCGACGACCCGACGGCGCTGGCAGTCGTCGACGAGGAGGGCGAGCCGACGTACTTCGACTGCGAGCGCGGGCAGCCGGGCGGCGGGACCGACCGGACGCCACCCGACCTCCCGACCGGCGTCGCAGCCGACCTGAACGACGACCGCGCGGTCGTGTGGGACCCGCCGGCGGCGCTGTACGAGGCGGCGTTCTACGGCCAGCGGCTGGCGGGCCGGAACGCGGCGGGTGGGCCGCTCCAGCTGTCGCTCGTCGAGGCCGCCCACCTCGCACGAGACGGGGTGCTGGCGCTCGACCCGACGGCGGTCGTCGAGCGCGGCCGCGCCGCGGCGGGCGAGCGGTTCGACCGCCGGCTCCGGAGCTACCGCGCGGTTCGGACCGCCGGGAGCGTCCCGAAGAGCGGGTTCAAGTTCGGCGCCGACTTCCGGGTCTACGACTCGTTCGACTCCGCCGACGAGACGGGCCACTCGGAGCGGCTGGTCCGGGTCGTCGAGCGGTCGACCCGGCTCTCGCCGAGCGACCTGTCGCTGTACGTCCGGCTGGCGGGCGGGGTGCGGAAGCGAATGGTTTTTGCGGCGACCGGCCCCGACTCCGTCGAGTGGCTGGCCGCGACGCGGCTGACGCCCTGACACGACCATGACCGAGGACACCTCCACCGACGACGCGGCGGTCGAGACCGACGGCGCCGCCGGCGCCGACGAGACGACCCTCGACCCGTGGGGCTCCTCGACCGTCGAGGACTACCGGAGCCTGTTCGCCGAGTTCGGCATCGAGTCGTTCGACGAGGTGCTGCCCGAGGTGCCCGACCCCCACTACCTGATGCGCCGCGGGGTCATCTTCGGCCACCGCGACTACCGCCAGGTGGCGCGGGCGATGCGCGACGACGACCCGTTCGCGGTGCTGTCCGGGTTCATGCCGACCGGCGACCCGCATATCGGGCACAAGCTGGTGTTCGACGAGATAATCTGGCACCAGGCCCAGGGCGGCGACGCCTACGCGCTGATCGCCGACCTCGAGGCACACTCGGCCCGCGGGCTGTCGTGGACGGAGATCGACGAACACGCGCGTGACTACCTGCTCTCGCTGCTGGCGCTCGGGTTCGACCCCGACGAGGGCGAGCTCTACCGCCAGTCGACGAACCGCAGCCTCCAGGACCTCGCGTTCGAGCTCGGCTCGTCGGCCCGGTTCTCGGAGTTCGAGTCTATCTACGGCTTCGACGGCGAGACCAGCGTCTCGCACATGCAGTCGGTCGTCACGCAGATCGCCGATATCCTCTACCCGCAGGCCGGCGGGCCGAAGCCGACCGTCGTCCCCGTCGGCCCCGACCAGGACCCGCACATGCGCCTCGCACGCGACGTCGCCGCCCGGACGCGCTTCTTCAAGACGACCGAGGCGTTCGCGAGCGTCGAGTTCGCAGCCGAGGAGCGACCGCTCGTGGCCGACGCCTACGACAACCGCGCCGAGTTCGCCGACGACCCCGACCGCCCGCGGTGTGTCGAGGCCGCCGACTGGCTCCGCGAGACCCACGAGCAGACGGCGGCGCGCGAGAGCGCGGCCGAGAAGCTCGCGAACGCCGGCAAGGAGCCGCTGCGTCCCCGGACGCGGGTCCTCGTGCGGTCGGCGCCGGACGCGGCGTTCGAGGCGCTGGTCGAGGCCGTCGAGGGCGAGAAGCGCGCCTACGAGGGCCACGTCGACGCGTTCGACCTCTCGCTCGACGAGGCCGACCGACTGGCGCGCGAGACCGAGGTCGCCGAAGGCGGCTTCGGCTTCGTCGCGCCCTCGTCGGTCTACCACCGGTTCATGACCGGCCTGACCGGCGGGAAGATGTCGTCGTCGGCCCCGGCGAGCCACATCTCGCTGCTCGACGACCCCGAGGACGGCTACGACAAGGTGCGGTCAGCCGCGACGGGCGGGCGCGACACCGCCGAGGAACAGCGGGAACTCGGCGGCGAACCCGACGAGTGCCCGGTGTACGAGCTGTACGCCTACCTGCTCGCAGCCGACGACGACGACCTCGCGACCCGCGTGTACGAGGAGTGCGCCGGCGGCGAACGGCTCTGTGGCGACTGCAAGGAGCAGGCCGCGGCGCTGATGCGCGAGTTCCTCGAGGACCACCAGGAGAAGCGCGCCGAGGCCGAGGAGCTGCTCGCCGACCTCGACCTCTCCGTCGAGACGGACCGAGCCGGCGACGGACTGGTGCCCGCGGCGGACGAGTGACGGGGCGCATCGGAACGCCTAACCCGGAGACGCCCGCTCCTCTCCTACCGTGAGACTCCCCGAGTCACAGGTCGCGGTGCTCGAAGCGGTGTCCGCGACCGACGAGCGGACGGTCGCCGCGGTCGCCGAAGAGACGGGGCTGAAGCCCGAGACGGTCACGGGCGCGGCGTTCGACCTGCGTGACGAGGGCCTGGTGTCGGTGAGCGAGCGCGAGCGCGTGACCTACCGGCTCACCGACGAGGGCGAGCGCTACCGCGACGCCGGCCTGCCGGAGCTGCGCCTCTACCGTGCGGCGCGAGACGGAGACGACGGTCCGGTCCCGATCGGCGACGCCGCAGACGCCGCCGGTCTCGACGGCGAGACCGTCCAGATCGCGCTGTCGAACCTCGCGCGAAAGGAGTACGGCGCCGTCGACGCCGGCGCGGTCGACCCGGACGCCGACGCCGACCCGGACGCCGACCCGGAGGCGTCGGCGCTCGACGCCGTCGCAGCCGGCGAGGACGCCGCCGAGACGGCGCTCTCGCGGCTGGTCGAGCGCAGCCTCGCGGAGCGCGACGAGCGGACCGTGCGGTCGCTGACGCTCACTGACGCGGGCGTGACGGCGCTGATGGAGGGCGTCGAGGCCGCCGAGACGGTCGACCGGCTGACGCCCGACCTGCTGACCTCCGGCGAGTGGCGCGACGTCGAGTTCGGTGCCTACGACGTCGAGGCCGACGCCCCCGACGTCGAGGGCGGTCGGGTCCACATCCTGCGCCAGACCGCAGAGCGCGTCAAGGAGGTGCTGGTCGGGATGGGCTTCCGCGAGATGCAGGGCCCACACGCCGACGCGGAGTTCTGGATCAACGACTGCCTGTTCATGCCACAGGACCACCCGGCGCGCACACACTGGGACCAGTTCGCGCTCGACGTGCCGCCGGCCGACGGCCTGCCGCAGGACCTGGTCGACCGCGTCGCGGCTGCCCACCGCGAGGGCGTCGGCGAGAACGGCGACGGCTACGACTCGCCGTGGACCGAGGACGTCGCGCGGGAGGTGGACCTGCGCGGCCACACCACCTCGCTGTCGATGCGACACCTCTCGGGCCACGCGCTCGGCGACCTCGACCCGCCGGAGCGGTTCTTCTCCGTCGAGAAGGTGTACCGCAACGACACGCTCGACCCGACACACCTGCTCGAGTTCTTCCAGATCGAGGGGTGGGTGATGGCCGACTCGCTCTCGGTTCGGGACCTGATGGGGACGTTCGAGGAGTTCTACCGCCAGTTCGGGGTGACCGACATCGAGTTCAAACCCCACTACAACCCGTACACGGAGCCGAGCTTCGAACTGTTCGGCCAGCATCCCGAGACGGGCGAGCTGATCGAGATCGGCAACTCCGGGCTGTTCCGCGACGAGGTGCTCCGGCCCCTCGGCGTCGAGTGCGACGTGATGGCGTGGGGGCTCGCCCT
>KI543180.1:19621-29734 GCA_000496195.1 uncultured archaeon A07HB70 | reverse complement strand
TCGAGGGCGAGACGGAGAGCGGCGACCTCCAGCTCGAGTTCGGGCCGGACCGGCTCGACCGGCTCTCGGTCGAGGGCGTCGCCCGGTCGCTTCGCTACCAGTACGGCGACGACCGCGGGGGTGTACGTCCCGTCGACGAACGACCCCGACTGGACGATCGAGGTCGACCCGTCTGTCCCGGCGGAGCGCCCCTACGTCACCGGCGCGGTGGTGCGTGGCGTCGACCTCGACGACGCGGCGCTCGACTCGCTGATCCAGCTCCAGGAGAAGCTCCACGCGACGATGGGCCGGGGGCGTGCGAAGGGCGCGATCGGTATCCACGACCTGACGATGCTGAAGGGCCGCGCGCTCGACGGGACGGGCCGGAGCGGCCCCGCGAACAGCGTCACGTACCGCGGGGTCGACCCGGAGGGCGACCGGTTCGTCCCGCTCGACGCCGACCGGGAGCTGACGCCCGCGGGCGTCCTGCGCGACCACCCGACCGGCGAGACGTACGCCGACCTCGTCGCGGGGCTCGACCGCTATCCGGCGATCTACGACGAGATCGGCCTGTTCTCGTTCCCGCCGGTCATAAACGGCCGGCGGACGGAGGTCGGAACCGCGTCGCGAACCCTGCTGATCGAGCTGACGGGCACCGACCAGCCGACGATCGACCGGATGTGTACGGTGATCTGCTACGCCCTCGACGCCCGCGGCGCGACGGTCGAGGAGGTGACCGTGGAGTACGCCGACGGCGCCGACCCGCCCGCAGCCGGGCGGAGTCTCCGCCGTCCCGACCTCACTGTCGACGTCAAACGCGTGAGCCACGACCGTGTCGAGTCGGTGCTCGGCGTCGGCCTCGACGAGTCGACGGTCGTCGACCTGCTCGAGCGCTCGGGCCTCGACGCGACGGTCGAGGACGGCGTCTACGCGGTCGAGGTGCCGCCGTACCGCGTCGACGTGCTCCACCCGCTGGACCTGATCGACGACGTGGGGCGGGCGTACGGGTTCAACGACCTGGAGCCGCGCTATCCGGACGTGGCGACGGTCGGGAAGCGCCACGGGGGGTCACGGCTGGCGTCGGCGGTCCGGACACAGCTGGTCGGCCTGGGCTTCGAGGACCTGCTGAACTTCCACATGACCGACGCGGCGACGACGTTCGACCGAATGGGCGTCGAGCCGGGGAGCGACGTCCTCGGCGGCGGGCCGGCGGTCGAGATCGTCGAGCCGTACAGCGAGGACTACACCGTGGTGCGGACGTGGGCACTCCCCTCGCTCGTCTCGGTGCTGGCGAACAACACTCACCGGTCGTATCCGCAGGACCTCGCCGAGGTCGGGTTCGTCGCCCGCCGCGACGACGACGAGTCGACCGGCGTCGCCGAGGCGCGCCACGTCGCGGCGGTTCTCGCTCGCCCGGACGCGAGCTACGAGGACGCGAAGGCCCGGCTCGCGGCGCTGGCAGCCGACCTCGGCGTCGACCTCGCGACGCCGCCGACAGAGCACCCGTCGTTCATCGACGGTCGCGCGGCGGCGGTGACGCTCGACGGCGACCGGGCCGGCGTCGTCGGCGAACTCCACCCCGCCGTCCTCGTCGACCACGACCTCGAACTGCCCGTGGCGGCGTTCGAGTTCCGGCTGGACGCCCTCCGCTGAGCGTCCGCCCGGACCGGGGCGTTTAACCAGCTTTCGGAGCCTACGAACGACGACGGATGCCCGACGGAGCATACGACCCGGAGACGGTCGAATCGACGTGGCAAGAGCGGTGGGTCGACGAGGAGACGTACGCGTACACGGGCGACGGCTCCGCCGACCCGGACACGCTCTACGCTATCGACACTCCTCCACCGACCGTCTCGGGCGACCTCCACATGGGGCACCTCTACCAGTTCACGCTCCAGGACTTCGTCGCCCGCTTCCACCGGATGCGCGACGAGACGGTGTTTTTTCCGTTCGGCTTCGACGACAACGGGATCGCCTCCGAGCGCCTGACCGAGGACGAACTCGGGATTCGCCACCAGGACTACGAGCGCCGGGAGTTCCAGCAGCTCTGCCGCGAGGTCTGTACCGAGTACGAGGCGCAGTTCCGCGAGGACGTCCGCGACCTCGCGGTTTCGGTCGACTGGACCCAGACCTACCAGACGATCGAGCCACGGGTGCGCCGCGTCTCGCAGCTCTCCTTCCTCGACCTGTACGAACAGGGCCGGGAGTACCGCGAGCGCGCCCCGACCATCTGGTGTCCGGACTGTGAGACGGCCATCTCGCAGGTGGAGACGGAGGACGACGAGCGCGACGCGACGTTCCACGACATCGCCTTCTCCGTCGTCGGCGGCGACGAGTTCGTCATCTCGACGACCCGGCCCGAGCTCCTGCCGGCCTGTGTCGCGGTGTTCGTCCACCCGGACGACGAGACGAACGCCGACCTCGTCGGCGAGCGGGCCCGGATCCCGCTGTTCGGACACGAGGTTCTGATCCGCGAGGACGAACGGGTCGACCGCGACACGGGGTCGGGCGTCGTGATGTGCTGTACGTTCGGCGACCAGACCGACATCGAGTGGTACCAGGCCCACGACCTGGACCTCCGGGTCGCTATCGACGAGTCGGGGACGATGACCGACGTCGCCGGCGACTACGCCGGCCTGTCGAGCGACGAGGCCGCCGAGGCGATCGTCGCCGACCTCCAGGAGGCCGGCGCGCTCCGGGACAGCCGCGACATCACCCACACGGTGAACGTCCACGAGCGGTGTGGCGTCGGGATCGAGTTCCTCGTCACCGAGCAGTGGTACGTCCGTCTCCTCGACAAGCGAGAGGAGTACCTCGAGGCCGGGCGGGAGATGGACTGGTATCCGGAGAAGATGTTCACGCGGTACAAACACTGGATCGAGGGGCTCCAGTGGGACTGGGCCATCTCGCGCCAGCGCTCGTCGGGGATCCCCTTCCCGGTCTGGTACTGCGCGGACTGCGACGAGGTGGTGACCGCCGACCGGGCAGCCCTGCCCGTCGACCCGCTGTCCGAAGCCCCGCCGGTCGACGCCTGTCCCGCCTGCGGGGCCACGGAGTTCGTCCCGGAGGACGACGTGTTCGACACCTGGGCCACGTCGTCGCTGACGCCGCTGATAAACGCCGGCTGGGACTGGCACGAGGCGGCGGCGGACGGCGCGGCGGCGGACGACGCCGACCCGGCGGCCCTCGGCGGCGAGTTCCGGATGGACAACCCCGAACTCTACCCCGTCGACATGCGCCCGCAGGGCCACGACATCATCTCGTTCTGGCTGTTCCACACGGTCGTCAAGTGTCTCGAACACACCGGCGAGGTGCCCTTCGACTCGGTGATGATCAACGGGATGGTGCTCGACGAACGCCGCGAGAAGATGTCGAAGTCCCGTGGCAACGTCGTCGAACCCGACGAGGTGCTGTCGGAGTATCCGGTCGACGCGGCACGGTACTGGGCCGCCGGGTCGGCGGTCGGCGACGACCTGCCGTACAAGGAGACGGGGCTGAAGGCCGGCGAGCGCCTGCTCCGGAAGCTCTGGAACGCCTCGAAGCTGGTCGAGTCGCTGGCGCCGGAGCCGGTCGAACGGCCGGACGACCTGCAGGCGCTCGACCGGTTCCTCCTGGCCGAACTCGACTCGACCGTCGAGGCGGCAACCGGGCACTTCGAACGCCGGGAGTTCGCGAAGGCCCGCGACGAGCTTCGGACGACGTTCTGGCACACGTTCTGCGACGACTACCTCGAGATCGCGAAGGGCCGACTCCGCGACGACGACGACCCGTCGGCGGCGTGGACGCTCCGGGCCGCTCACGAGCGGTTCCTCCGCCTGTTCGCGCCGGTCCTCGCGCACGTCACGGAGGCGGTGTGGCAGGACTGCTACGCCGCCGAGCGCGACCCAGAGAGCGTCCACCTCGCGGACTGGCCGGAGCCGCTTGGCGTCGCGGCCGACCGCGCCGCCGGCGAGCGGGCGATGGCCGTCGTCGGCGCGCTCCGGCGGTACAAGTCCGAGCGCGGCCTGCCGCTGAACGACCCGCTCGACGAGGCCGTCGTCTACGGCGACGTCGAGGGGTTCGAGCGCGCGATCGCCCGTGTGATGCACGTCGAGTCGCTCTCGACGACGACGGCGAGCGCCGACGTCGAGGCGGTCGTGACGGGAGTCGACCTCGACTACGCCGCGGTCGGGCCGGCCTACGGCGAGCGTGTCGACGACATCGACGCCGGAATCGAGGCCGGCGACTACGAGTTCGACGCCGACGGCGCCCTGCTCGTCGCGGGCGAGCGCCTCGACCCGGACCTGTTCGAGGTCGAGCGCGAACGACGGTTCGAGGGCGAGGGGACGCTGCTCGACGCCGGCGACGCCGCCGTCGTCGTCCGCTAGAGGTCGGCGCCGACGGCGTCGGCGACGTCGTCGAAGCCGTCGCGGTCCAGGCGGTCGAGCAGCCCCTCGTTGATCGCACGCGCGACCCGTGGTCCCTCGTAGACGAGCGCGGTGTACAGCTGCACGACGCTCGCACCGGCGCGAATCTTCGCGTAGGCGCCCGCCGCGTCGGCGACGCCGCCGACGCCGACGACGGGCAGGTCGGTCCGCTCGGCGACGAACCGGACGGCTCCGGTCGCACGGTCCTCGATCGGGGCGCCGGAGAGTCCGCCCGACTCGGCGGCGTTCTGATTCCGGAGCCCGTCTGGCCGGTCGGTGCTGGTGTTCGTCGCGACGATGCCCGCGAGGCCGTGTGCCTCGGCCACCTCGATCGCCTCCTCGACGGCGGGCTCCGGGAGGTCCGGCGAGAGCTTCACCAGGAGCGGGTCGGCGCCGGCGTCCCGGAGCGTCGAGAGAATCGCCGCGAGTGACTCGCGGTGCTGGAGGCTCCGGAGGCCGGGCGTGTTCGGCGACGAGACGTTGACGACGGCGTAGTCGACGGCCTCGCCGACCCGCTCGTAGGTGTAGCGGTAGTCTGCGGGCGCGTCCGCGAGGTCGGTCGACTTCGAGAGCCCGAGGTTGACGCCGACGGGCACGTCCGGCAAGGGACCGGCGTCGAGGCGACTGCCGACGGCGTCGGCGCCCTCGTTGTTGAAGCCGAGACGGTTGACCAGCGCGCCGTCCTCGGGCAGCCGGAAGAGACGCGGTCTCGGGTTGCCGGGCTGTGCCTCGGCGGTGACGCCACCCACCTCGACGTGGCCGAAGCCGAGCGCCGCGAGGCCACGGGGGACGCGGGCGTTCTTGTCGAAGCCGGCGGCAACGCCGACTGGATTCGGAAAGCGGGTTCCAAACGCCTCGACGACGAGCCGGTCGTCGGGGTCGTCGACGGCGTACCGGCGCCGGAGGAGCCGGCGGACCGGCGTGTGCTGGACCCGCTCGAGGAGCGACACGGTCGTCTCGTGGGTGAACTCCGGCGGGAGCGCGAACAGCGCCGGCTTCAGGAGGCCGTAGCCGTTCACGCGCTCAGAAGTCGTGTTCGACGCCGTCAGGGTCTGCCCGCTGGATGATGATCTTGCCCTCGCGGACCCTGACGAACACCTCGTCGCCGATCTCGAGGCCGGCGACGGCCAGTTCGTCCTCGTGGAGGTTCACGTGAACGTTGTGGTACTCTCCGTTCTCGTCCTTGGCGCCACTCGGACTGAGCTTCTTTTTCCGAACCATCGCGGTCGTCCTTCTACCACCGTGGGGCCATCGGCATCATAAGTGTTGTCTACCGGCACCACGCCCGCACGACCGGGCAAACCGGCAGACGTAGCCCCGATACGTTTATGCGAACCCCGTGTGTTGCCATGACACGGAGGTCACTCACATGGTACGCGAGGACGGGAAGCGGAACTTCGTGCTGCGCGAGGACGGAGCCGAGACGAGCGTCTTCTCCGGTGACATGCCACGGCAGGCGGCGCTGAAGGCCGCTAGACGGCTGGACCCGGCTGACTCCGAGGCGGCTGGAGAGTCCAACCCGACGGTGTTGCGCCTGCGTGAGAAGGGGACGGACAAGATCCACGTCTACGAGGGCTGGGCGTGGGTCGACACGGCGCCCGACGACACGCCGGGCTGGATGGACGGCGAGATAACGCGCGGTAACGTCTCGAAGCAGGGCATCGACCACATCGACGAGTAGACGAACCGAACGGCTAAGCGGCGCCCGCCCGGACCACGACCCGCGCGGCTCTCTCCCGGTCGGACCGGACGTGTCGCGAGGGATGAACGACCGGCCTCCGGCCGCGCGACACACCGTCCTCTCGTGGCGTGCGACCACGTCACGTAGCGGTCACGCTTCGACGGCCTTATCCGTGACACCGGCTTCTGTGATAGTACGCAGTAGTCGTCGGGAGTGCCCGACGGCTCCGGGGCCCAGACGGGTCCCCCGGACCACTGGCAGCGAACCGACGCCCTTATCGGGGACAGTCGGCTCGTGTGGAACGCGACGGTCGTTCTCCGTCGAGGAGGCGACCACCGGCCCACACGGGGTTCGATGGGTTTATGACCCATCCTGCCTGACATGCTGGTCCGGAAGTGAGATGAGGATCCCACCCCTGCGGTCCACCGTAAGACGGGATCTGATGTGAGCCTTGATGGGTCGGCGACACCCGGTCGGGTGCGTCGACCCGGACCTGAACGATGGTCTATTTGGCATTTCCCGCCACCGCCCCCTTCGGGGGGCAACATTCCGGTTGATCCTGCCGGAGGCCATTGCTATTGGAGTCCGATTTAGCCATGCTAGTCGAGCGGGTTTAGACCCGCGGCGAAGAGCTCAGTGACACGTGGCCAAACTACCCTGTGGAGACGGACACCCTCGGGAAACTGAGGTTAACCCGTCACGCCGCTCCCACGCTGGAACGCCGGGAGCACGAAACGCTTCGGCGCCACAGGATGTGGCTGCGGCCGATTAGGTAGACGGTGGGGTAACGGCCCACCGTGCCGATAATTGGTACGGGTTGTGAGAGCAAGAGCCCGGAGACGGAATCTGAGACAAGATTCCGGGCCCTACGGGGCGCAGCAGGCGCGAAACCTTTACACTGCACGCGAGTGCGATAAGGGGACTCCAAGTGCGAGGGCATACAGTCCTCGCTTTTCTGGACCGTAAGGTGGTCCAGGAACAAGTGCTGGGCAAGACCGGTGCCAGCCGCCGCGGTAATACCGGCAGCACGAGTGATGGCCGATCTTATTGGGCCTAAAGCGTCCGTAGCCGGCCGAGCGGGTCCGTCGGGAAATCCACGTGCTCAACGCGTGGGCGTCCGGCGGAAACCACTCGGCTTGGGGCCGGAAGACTCGAGGGGTACGTCTGGGGTAGGAGTGAAATCCCGTAATCCTGGACGGACCGCCGATGGCGAAAGCACCTCGAGAAGACGGACCCGACGGTGAGGGACGAAAGCCAGGGTCTCGAACCGGATTAGATACCCGGGTAGTCCTGGCCGTAAACGATGTTCGCTAGGTGTGGCGTCGACTACGAGTCGGCGCTGTGCCGCAGGGAAGCCGCTAAGCGAACCGCCTGGGAAGTACGTCCGCAAGGATGAAACTTAAAGGAATTGGCGGGGGAGCACTACAACCGGAGGAGCCTGCGGTTTAATTGGACTCAACGCCGGAAATCTTACCAGCTCCGACAGTAGCGATGACGCTCAGTGTGATGAGCTCGGTTGAGCTACTGAGAGGAGGTGCATGGCCGCCGTCAGCTCGTACCGTGAGGCGTCCTGTTAAGTCAGGCAACGAGCGAGACCCGCACTCCTAATTGCCAGCGACACCGTGAGGTGGTCGGGTACATTAGGAGGACTGCCGTCGCCAAGACGGAGGAAGGAACGGGCAACGGTAGGTCAGTATGCCCCGAATGAGCTGGGCTACACGCGGGCTACAATGGTCGGGACAATGGGTTCCAACCTCGAGAGAGGACGGTAATCTCCTAAACCCGGTCGTAGTTCGGATTGAGGGTTGAAACTCACCCTCATGAAGCTGGATTCGGTAGTAATCGCGTGTCACCAGCGCGCGGTGAATACGTCCCTGCTCCTTGCACACACCGCCCGTCAAAGCACCCGAGTGGGGTCCGGATGAGGCCGCCGTGAGGCGGTCGAATCTGGGCTCCGCAAGGGGGCTTAAGTCGTAACAAGGTAGCCGTAGGGGAATCTGCGGCTGGATCACCTCCTACAGACCGGGACCTGGTCGACGACCAGGCCCACTGCGGAGGACTCTCGTTCAGGACCGACGACGCCCGCGACCGGGCGCCTACGACCCATCAAGGCTCGAGGTTGGGCCCATAGCTCAGCGGTAGAGTGCCTCCTTTGCAAGGAGGATGCCCTGGGTTCGAATCCCAGTGGGTCCATGACCGATGCACTATCCCGCGAAAGCGGGGATAGGAAGGGTCCGAGGCGCTCCGCCCGGAGTGCCCGATGACGACCGTGTGTACGCGCGATTCCAGGCGTCCACTGGACCCGTTCAGTTCGGGTCAGTGTATGTCGCATGGCTACTCTACCAACTGGTGGATAGCTCGGCTCGAGAGCCGACGAAGGACGTGCCAAGCTGCGATAAGCTCCGGGGACCCGCACGGAGGGTAAGAACCGGAGATTTCCGAATGGGAATCCCCACCGCAATTGCTTCGCGCAATGGGGAACGCTCCGAATTGAAACATCTCAGTAGGAGCAGGAAGAGAACGCAACCGCGATGTCGTCAGTAACCGCGAGTGAACGCGACACAGCCCAAACCGAATCCTTCGGGATATGTGGTGTGTGGGCTGGCTCTCACCGTCCGAACGACCGTCCGAAGTCCCCTGGAACGGGGCGTGAGACAGGGTGAAAACCCCGTAGGCCGGTCAAGTACGACGCGCGCCAGTACCCGAGTATCGAGGGTTGGATATCCCTCGTGAACGACCCAGGCATCGACTGGGAAGGCTAAACACTCCTCGAGACCGATAGCGAACCAGTAGCGTGAGCGAACGCTGAAAAGCACCCCAAGAAGGGCGGTGCAATAGGGCTTGAAGTCAGTTGGTGATAGAACGACGGGGCACAAAAGGTCGAGAGAGAAACGACCGGAGAGCGATCTCCCAGTAGGAGTCTCTCGAAGCCGCTGTTCCGTCGTACGTTTTGAAAAACGAGCCAGGGAGTGTATCTGTTCGGCGAGTCTAACCCGGTCATCGGGGAAGGCGTAGGGAAACCGACATGGTCGCAGGGCTTTGCCCCAGGACCGCCGTGTTCAAGCGCGGGGAGTCGAACGGATACGACCCGGAACCGAGTGATCTACGCGAAGGCAGGGCGAAGCGTGGCGAAAGCCGCGTGGAGGCCCGTTAGAGTTGGTGTCCTACAATACCCTCTCGTGACCTTCGTGTAGGGGTGAAAGGCCCATCGAACTCGGCAACAGCCTGGTTCCGACCGAAACATGTCGTAGCATGACCTCTTCCGAGGTAGTACGCGGGGTAGAGCTACCGATTGGGCGACCCGCCTCCGAGAGGAGTCGGCCGTCCTGTCGAACTCCGAACCTGCGCACGCCGTTGACGAAGGGAGTCCGGTGCTCGGGGTAAGCCTGAGTACCGTGAGGGAGACAACCCAGAGCGTGGTTAAGGACCCAAAGTGTGGACTAAGTGCGATCGAAGATAGTCCCGAGCCCTAGACAGCCGGGAGGTGAGCTTAGAAGCAGCTACCCTCTAAGAAAAGCGTAACAGCTTACCGGCCGAGGTTCGGGGCGTCGAAAATGATCGGGGCTCAAGTCCACCTCCGAGACCTCGCAGCACCCGTCACAGGGTGATCTCGTAGGTCGGCGTTCGGTGCGGGTGGAAGTGCGGGCGAGAGCTCGTGTGGACCGCATTGTAACGACAATCCTGGTCACAGTAGCAGCGATAGTCGGGTAAGAATCCCGACGGCCACAAGGGCAAGGGTTCCTCGGCACTGTTCGTCAACCGAGGGTTAGCCGATCCTAAGTCTCACCGCAACTCGACTGAGACAAAGGGGAAACTGGTTAATATTCCAGTGCCTGTGTGCAGTGAAAGACGACGCTTCGGGGTCGACCGAACGAGGCACCCGCCTCGTCTAACCGTCAAAATCCGTGGAAGCCGTAACGGCACGAAGCGGACGAACGGCGGGATAGCGCAAGTCGGTTCAACCTGGAGCCCGTGAAAAGTTGAGCACACAGATCGTACCGAGATCCGACACAGGTGCCCTAGCGGAGAAAGCTATGGCCTGTCGGG
>KI543180.1:16331-19601 GCA_000496195.1 uncultured archaeon A07HB70 | reverse complement strand
ACCGTAATTCGACTGTGACAACTGGGAAGCTGGTTAATATTCCAGCGCCACTACGCGTTGAACTCCAACGCTTCGAGGTCGGTCGAGCCGGGCATCCGCCCGGTCCAATCGTCAAACTCCGTGGAAGCCGTAACGGCAGGAAGCGGACGAACGGCGAGAGTGCGTAAGTCGGCCTGACTTGGAGCCCGTGAAACGGAGAGCGTGGTGTCCGTACCAAGATCCGACACAGGTACCCTGGCAGCGTAAGCCAAGACCTTCGGGAGCAACCGACGTTAGGGAATTCGGCAAGTTTGTCCCGTACGTTCGCAATAAGGGATGCCTGCCCTCGACGGGGCAGGTCGCAGTGACTTGGCCGCTCCGACTGTCTAGTAACAACACAGGTGACCGCAAATCCGCAAGGACTCGTACGGTCACTGAATCCTGCCCAGTGCGGGTATCTGAACACCAAGTACAATTGGACGAAGGACCCGTTAACGGCGGGGGTAACTATGACCCTCTTAAGGTAGCGTAGTACCTTGCCGCTTCAGTAGCGGCTTGCATGAATGGATCAACGAGAGCGTCGCTGTCCCAACGCTGGACCCGGTGAACTGTACGTTCCAGTGCGGAGTCTGGAGACCCCCAAGGGGAAGCGAAGACCCTATAGAGCTTTACTGCAGGCTGTCGCTGAGACGTGGTCGCCGATGTGCAGCATAGGTAGGAGGCGTTACAGAGGTACCCGCGCTAGCGGGTCACCCAGCCATCAGTGAAATACTACCCGTCGGTGACTGCGACTCTCACTCCTGGCGGAGAACACCGGTAGCCGGGCAGTTTGACTGGGGCGGTACGCGCTCGAAAAGATATCGAGCGCGCCCAAAGATATCCTCATCCGGGTCGGGAACCCGGAGAAGAGTGCAAGAGCAAAAGGATGTCTGACAGTGTCGGGCCTAACGACCGACGCTGACGCGAAAGCGTGGTCTAGCGAACCAACGAGGCTCCTCAATGGTGCCCGTTGATGACAGAAAAGCTACCTTAGGGATAACAGAGTCGTCACCGGCAAGAGCACATATCGACCCGGTGGCTTGCTACCTCGATGTCGGTTCCCTCCATCCTGCCCGTGCAGAAGCGGGCAAGGGTAAGGTTGTTCGCCTATTAAAGGAGGTCGTGAGCTGGGTTTAGACCGTCGTGAGACAGGTCGGCTGCTATCTATTGGGGGTGTCAGGTGTCTGCTGGGAACGATCGTATAGTACGAGAGGAACTACGGTCGGCGGCCACTGGTGTACCGGTTGTCCGAGAGGGCATACGCCGGGCAGCCACGCCGCACGGGGTAAGAGCTGAAAGCATCTAAGCTCGAAACCCACCCACAAAAGAGACACCGTCGAGGTCACTCGTAGAAGACGAGTTCGATAGACTCGGGGTGTACGCGCCAAGGCAACGAGGCGTTCAGCCC
Organism: uncultured archaeon A07HB70; assembly: GCA_000496195.1. GTDB lineage: Archaea > Halobacteriota > Halobacteria > Halobacteriales > Haloferacaceae > A07HB70. Next base: position 18,175 of record KI543180.1, on the reverse strand, counting down.
GCGAGCACTAACAGACCAAGCCATACTCATACGCACTGCCCACCGAACGGGTCCAGGCGCAAACTGGAATCGCGCGCACATACGGTCTCAGACCACCGACGACGGTCAGTATCGCGGTTCGACTCCGCGAGTCGGCGTTAAGGCGGCCACAGCGGCGGGGACACACCCGTACCCATCCCGAACACGGCAGTTAAGCCCGCCAGCGTTCCGGCCAGTACTGGCGTGCGCGAGCCGCTGGGAACACCGGATCGCCGCCTCCCACTCATACTTCATCATCACACAGACCGAGACGTATCTCTCGTCGGCTCCGGTAGGACGACGCGTGTCCTGCCGGGGCGTCACTACTCGAGCTCCCCCGGCCACGGGTGTTCGGCTGTCCGAGACCGGGCGCTCCTCGACGTCGAACGAGCCGCGGTCACGCGACCGCGGGCCGCCGGCACGAGACGTACGCGACAGGCACCACACCGGGCACACGGGTACCGACGCTTCGGCGGCGACACCAGCGAGCCGTGCTGGACGGGCGTGGCCGGCTACAGTCCGGCGACGTCCTCTATCGCGTCGGTCAGACGCCGGACGCTCTCGACCGTGTGTTCACCCATGTGGCCGATCCGGAAGCTCTCCTCCGAGAGGTCGCCGTAGCCGCTGGAGAAGACCATGTCGTACCGCTCCGACACCGTCTCGACGGTTTCGGCGACGTCGATGCCTCGCGTGTTCGCGACACAGGTGACAGACTGTGACTCGTAGCCTGTCTCGGGGTAGAGGTCAAAGTGTTCCCGGGCCCACTCGCGCGTGTACTCCGCCATCTCGCGGTGGCGTCGGCTCCGCTCTGCGTGTCCCTCCTCGAGCATGTACTTCATCTGCTTGCGGTAGGCGAGCATGAGCGGAATCGCCGGCGTCGAGTGTGTCTGGCCCTTCCGGTCGTAGTAGTCCAGGCACCGCTGGAACCCGCCGTACCACGACGCCGAGTCTCTCTCGAGCTCTCGTTCGTACGCGGCGTCGCTCACGGTACAGACCGCGAGTCCGGGTGGCATCGCGAACGCCTTCTGTGTCGAGGTGAAGATGCAGTCGACGTTGTGGGCGTCGATGTCGATCTCGTCGCCGCCGAGACAGGAGATAGCGTCGACCACGAAGTACGTGTCCGGGTAGTCGCCGAGCAGGTCGCCGATCTCCTCGACGGGGTTCCGCACGCCCGTCGACGTCTCGTTCATCACCATTCCGACGGCGTCGTACTCGTCCGCACCCGACTCCAGCGCCTCGCGCACGTCGTCGGGCTTGACCGCCTGCCCCCACTCGTACTCGATCCGGTCGACGGTCTTGCCAAGCCGTTCGGCGACGTTCGCCTGGCGCGTGCTGAACGCACCGTTCGTGGGCACGAGCATGCGGTCCTCGACCAGGTTCAGCGTGGTCGACTCCCAGAACTCCGTCCCGGACGCGGTGAGGACGATCACCCGCTGGTCGGTGTTCAGGAACTCCCGCGTGTCCTCGACGATCGTCGTGTAGAGGTCCGTCATCCGGTCCATCCGGTGGCCGAACGTCGGCTGTGCCATCTCCTCGATGACGTCCTCGCGAACCTCGGTCGGACCGGGAAGGTACAGCGTCTTCTCGGGGTACTCCCCGGTGTACTCTCGGTCTTCCTGGACGTTGGACATTTGTAGCCCGTGACGTCTGGAGCGCTCATGGGTGTTGCGGTTCCGCGGGCGCGACCGTCGTGCGGCTCCCGGTCGCCCTCTGTCGAGCCGCGACGTCGGGGGGGTGGATGCGAGGACAGTTAAGTTACGCTCCCGGATAGAATCGGTCGCGCCAAGGTGGCAGAGTCTGGCCGAACGCGTCCGCCTGCAGAGCGG
>KI543180.1:13206-15257 GCA_000496195.1 uncultured archaeon A07HB70 | reverse complement strand
CGTCGGTAGCCCACGCTGGATGTACTCGCCGTGGCCCGTCGTCGCCGTCGGGTCGCCGCCCTCGGCGACGAGTCGGCCACGGACGAACGTCTTATCGACTCGCCCCCGGACCGCCCGGTCCTGATAGATCGAGTAATCCGCGATAGAGGCGCTCTCCTCGGCGTCGACTGTCTGGGTTGCGTTCGGGTCGAAGATCACGATGTCGGCGTCCGTTCCGGGGGTGAGCGAGCCCTTCTGCGGGAGTCCGAACGTACGGGCCGGGTTAGTACACATCAAGCGGACGAGATCGGGATAGGTGAACTCCCTGTTGACGACCGCTTCGTCGTGGAACACCGGAAGGCTCCACCGGAGGCTGTTGACCCCGAACTCGGAGTCCCACCAGTCCTCGACCTCTTTGCTCGCACGCTCGAACGCGACGTGATCGGTCGAGACGACCTGTAGCTCGTCGCGCTTGAGGCGGTCGAACAGCACGTCCGCGTCCCGTGGCCGTCGCACCGGTGGGGCCATCATCGCGACGGAGCCCAGTTCGCCGTACACCGACTCGTCGAGGGTGAGGTAATGGGTGCACGTCTCGGCCCGGACCCGGCTGTCGTCGGCGTGGTTCGCGATGGCGTCCGCCGACATCTCGCCCGAGGTGTGCATCCCGTAGTACCTGCAGTCGGCCTCGCGTGCAAGCCGGATCGCGTCGTCGGCTGCCATCGCCTCGGCGTGGATGGGACGCGACTCGGGATACCGATCGGGGTTGCCGCCGTCTGACGTGTTCTGGAGGTCCTCGGTCCGGGCCTCGCAGACGCTCGCGTCCTCCGTGTGGACCAGCGCCACGCCGTCACGAGCTCCGATCGCCTCGAAGGCTCTTTCGATACCGCCGGCCGAAACCCCGAAGTCGTACGCCGTAAACAGTTTGAAGCTCGGGACGCCGGCGTCTATCGCCGCGTCGACCTCGTCGCCGGCGACGTCCTCGCTGGTGATGACGGCGTGAAGCCCGAAGTCGATGCGGCTATCGGTACCGGCCTCCCGCTGCCAGCGTATCGACTCGGGGATCGACTCGACCTCCGGACGGTCGGATCGCGTCTGCCACGCGAAGGTGATGCAGGTCGTCACGCCACCGACTGCCGCGGCGGCGGTTCCCGTCTCGTACGTCTCGACGGAATTCGGTCCGTTGATATGAACGTGCGGGTCGACGACGCCTGGCAACACGAATCTGTCCGTGACGTCGACCCGACGGTCAGCCGGTTCGAAGGCCGTTGCGTCGCCGATACCGGTGATCGTTCCGTCAGTAACTGCTACGTCCGCGTCGAACACCCTGTTCGAGGTCACGACGCGGCCGCCGCTGATGATGAGGTCAGTCACGGGTGGGTCTGTTGAAGTCCACAGTCATCTGATCGCCGTTCCATCCGACTTCCGACCGTCGCTCCATCCGGGCGGCAGGACGCCCCTCTTCGAGAACGAGCGTCCGGAGGCCCGTGTCCGGAGCGCGTCGAATGCCGCGCGTCCGTTGAGCAGACGCGCGTCCGTCACCACAAAAACCCGACATACGCTATCGAACTAAAGGAACCTATATAATCTTGTTCCTGTTCCCAACATCTACAAACTAGATATTCCTCTCTCGACCGTAATAAACGATCAGGTGGCAGGTTTCAGATCGCGAGCGCCGTGACCGTAGCACCCGTCCCTACGACGGAGCGGAGAGATGGACGTGCGCTGGAGGGGCTGTTCGGGATAGCCGGCGTCGCACGAGAGACCGCCGATGCGTTCGGTTCGTGGCCCGCCCCCCTACCGTCGGACGTGCGTCCCAGCCGAGTGTCTGCCCCGCGCCCGGCCCGGGGTCGTCGCCGACGACTGCTCGGCTACCTCGGTTCGCTCGCGCGGGCGATCGAACCGGGCTGGGATCGGACGATCAGTTCGAATTCAGCCTTCGGCTTCCCCCTCCTGCGCGCCTGCCAGGCGACAGCCCCGGTCCCCGTGCCGCGTAGCTCTGCGACCCGAGCGCCCTCGGCGGCGACGTGACCGACGACACCCGCCGCCAGCGGGCTTCGCCTCGACCCGGCCCG
>KI543180.1:0-12039 GCA_000496195.1 uncultured archaeon A07HB70 | reverse complement strand
GAACACGATAACCGAGGAAGTCGAGCTGGTCGAGCAGATCAGCACGCCGACGCCGACGCCGACGGACACGGCGACGGCGACGGACACGCCGACGGCGACGGCAACGCCGACGGCCTCGCCGACGCCGACGGAGCCGCCGACGGAGATGACCGAAGAGACCACCGAGGGCGGCGGTCCCGGCTTCGGTGCGGTCATCGCACTGGTCGCGCTGCTGGCTGCGGCGCTGCTCGCGACCCGTCGCGACAACTGACGACGATCACGACTGACCGCCGATAGCGGTCGTCCGACGCGGTTTGCGGTGCGGTGCAGTGCGGCTCTGGCCCTGCGGGGCGCGGTGCCCTGCGGGGCCGGTTTTATTTTTACGCCGGGGGCGCCGGCGATGCTCTCGTCTCCGCGCAGCGGCACCGCTCGCCGGCGTCCGGGTCCGGGTCCGGGTAGCGCCGTCCCCCGGTCGACTCAGGACTCCTCGATCAGGTCGTCGGCAGCGAGGTCCCGAATCTGCTCGACGAGCGTCGGGTCGACCCCGGCCTCGTCGGCGCCGTCGTGGAGCCGGCTGTTGTGTCGGGCGACGGTGTTCGCCACCTCGGAGAGCGGAACGCGCGTCGTCGTCCCGCAGGCCTCGCACACGACCGGCACCGCCGGAGCCTCGTCCATATCTACTGTTCGGCGTCTGCGGTCGTAAACCCCGCCGGTCGCGGGCGGATCGCATCGACTTAGTTCGCCGCCGGCGACGTCGGGACGTGAACCGACGGACTGTGCTCTCGCTCGTCGCCGGCGTCGCCCTCGCCGGCTGTGGCGGTTCGGGCAGCTCGGGCAGCCCCGAGCCGACGGCGACCGGGACAGCGATACCGACCGCCGCCGGCCCGGAGGGGCTCTCCGTGGCCGGCCTCAAGACGCCCGACACGGTTCCGGTGAACACACTGTACGGCGTCGTGACCGAGGTCGAGAACCCGACGGAGACCCTGCGTCGCTTCGAGTCGGGCGTGAGCGTCCAGTCCGGCGACGAGTGGCGCGAGGTCGACGCGACGCTCTCGGGCGAGGTGCCCGCCGGCGAGACCGTCCGGTTCGGCGCGCGTCTGCCCGGCTTCGCCTTTCTCGGGACGTACGAGGTGCGCGTCGACGCGACGGGCGAGACGGGGTCGGTGGAGGCCGTGCCGCTGGACCTCGGCTTCGGCGAGTCGTTCCGGACGCCGCGTGGGCTGTCCGTCCGTGTCCAGGGCGGGACGTTCGCCTCGACGTACACGGGCGGCGGCGAGAACACGACGGCGCGCACCCCACCGGCGGACCGGCAGTGGGCGGTGATCACCGTTCAGGTTGGGAACCCGACGGGCGAGGCAGCCGGGTTCCCGCCGTACGGTGCGTTCGTCGCCGTCGTCGGCGACGAGCGGTACGGGGTCGCGGTCGCGGACGCCGACGACTCGGTGACGATACCGGGCGACCGGCGCACCGTCGAGCTGCCGTATCTCGTCCCGGCGGACGCGACGAGCGAGGAGCTGTCGGTTCGCTGGGAGCCGACCTACGGCGAGCGGCGAACCGGCGCGGTCTGGTCCTGAGCCGCCGTCTCGTGCCCCGAGCCGACCGCTCTCGCGCAGGCCACAGAGAGAAACGGTTAACAGCGGCGGGTCGCAACCGCCGCGCATGCAACGACGCGCCGCGACGGCGTACGTCCTCCTCTTTCTGGTCCTCGGCGCGGGGTCGTACGGACTGATCGCGACCGCGGAGCAGCCCGAGGTCTCGTTCGACGACCCCGAGCACCGGCTCTCCGCGGGCGACCAGTTCTCCGTCGGCGACCGGCAGTACACGACTGTCGACGTGAGCGTCGAGGAGGAGAGCGACGGTCACGGCGGGACGAGCGTCACCTACGCCTCGACGCTCCGGTGGACGAACGACTCCGCGCGGTACACCGAGACGTGGGCCGAGGGCGACACGGTGACCGTCGACGGGTTCGAGGGCGAGGTCCGGGTGTCGAACGAGTCGGACCCGCGCGAGTTCTCGCTCGTCGACCCCGTCAACCGGACGGCGATCCTGCGTGACGACCCGAACGCCGACAACGAGACGATCACCCGGAACGGCGAGGCGTTCGTCGTCGTCACCGAGGAAAACGAGACGCGGCTGGTCGCGGCGGCGGAGTACTTCCCCGCGCCGGAGCGCCAGACGATAGCAGAGGGCACGCGGGTCGACTACGCGGGCAACCGGACGACCGTCGGGAACGTCACGAGCGACGGCACTCCCGTCTCGTGGACTGCGCCGCGGACGAACGAGCTGTCGCTCTCACACGAGTCGAACGTCACGCTCGCCGGCCAGCAGTTCTTCGTCTACTTCACGGGTGACTCGACGGTCGTTCTCGAGTCCGACTACTCCGTCTACGACCGACAGACCGAGGAGATGGCCCAACAGACCCGGATCACGAACGGGCTCTGGGGTATCAGCATCCTGAGCGGCGTCACGGCGGTGGTGCTCGTCGGGATGGCGTTCCTCCCGTCGCGATACTAAACCGGCTCGAGGTCGTCCGTCGGGCCGGCTGTCCGCTCCTCGTCGTCCCCGTCGTCCTCGCCCCCCTCCCGGCCGTTCAGCCACGCCCCGAGCGCGCCGCCGACCGCGTAGCCCACCGGCGAGGCGAACAGCACCGCGAGCAGGCCAGCGAGACGCAGGACTGCGGCGACCTCCGCTCCTGCGCCGGCGGCCGCGAGTGCGCCCGCGCCGCCGCCGACCACCTCGACGCCGAGGCCCCGCGCGGCGACGACCCGGAAGGCGTTGAACACGAGTGTCGCGGCCATCCCGGCGAGCACGGCGAAGGCCGCGGCGTCGCTCGTGTCCGTCGTGTCGACGAGGAGGTAGACGAGCGCCGCGCCGATCGCGACCTCCTTCAGCGACGGCACGAGGCGGACGAGCGCGACGACCGGGAGCGCCGTGAACGCCAGCGCGGCGAGGCTACCGGAGACGGCGAGCCCCCACGTCTCGGCGGGGTGGTCGAGGTCGACCATACCCCCGTCTCGCGGGTGACGGTCAAAGCCGTACCGTCTACGCGTTCTCGTTCAGCCACGCGCCCGCGGCGCCGCCAGCCAGGTAGCCGACGGGCGAGAAGAGGACGAGGCCGACGACGCTCGTCAGGACGCCGAGCGTCGCGAACCCGAGGCCGCCGCCCACTCCGGGGCCGGGCCCCGGACCGGCACCGACCGCCCCCATCAGCGAGAGGCCGACGAGGCGCAGGCCGAACCGAACCACGTTGACGACGACGGCGGCGGCCATGCCGACGACGAGGGCGTAGACGGCGCCGGTTCCGAGTTCGGTCGTGTCGAGGAGGAGGACGACCAGTCCCGCTCCGATCAGCACCTCCTTGAACGCCGGTAGCAGCCGAATCAGGCCGACGATCGGGACGAAGTTGAACACCGCGAGCGCGCCGAACGCGGCGGCGACGCCGAGCAGCCACGTCTCCGTGGAGTGGTCGAGGTCGACCATGGCCGATCCCATCAGACCCCGAGTATAGTCGTTCCGACCGCTCCTCACTCCTCCCGCGGGAACGGGTCGGCGGCGGGGCCGGAGCCGACCTCGGCGGGGTCGGCCAGACAGCCGTCGAGTTCGGCGGTCAGGCCGCCGACGTCCAGGTCCTGGCCGATGAACACGAGCCGCGTCTCGGGGTCGTCGTCGCCCCACTCTCCGATCGGTCCGGCCTGGACCGACGGTCCGGCCTGACTCATCCCGACGACCTGGTCGGGCCGGCTGGCGACCCACGCGAACCCCTTCGCACGGACGATGTCGCCGTCCCAGTCGTCGAGCCACGCGTCGAACCGGTCCGGGTCGAACGGCTGGGTGCGCTCGTAGACGGTCGACTCGACGCCGTGTGCGGCTGCCGCCGGCTCGTCGTCGTGGTCGTGGCCGTCCTCGCCGGCGAGCGCGCGCTTCCAGCCCGGCGCCCGCCGTGCCGACTCGACGTCGAACCGTCCGGTCTCGAGCACCGCGTCCGGCGGCACGTCGGAGCGGGTGGTCCGGTGGAACGCCGCGGTCGGCTGGAGCTCCCGGAGCGTCGCGGCGACCCGGTCGAGTTCGTCGTCGGGCACCATGTCGCACTTGTTGAGCACGAGCACGTCACAGAACTCGGCCTGGTCGACCATCACGTCCGTCAGCGGCCGTTCCGGGTCCGGTGCTGCGTCCGGCACCCCCTCGTCAGGGTCGAACGCCTTCCAGAACCCGTAGGCGTCGACGAGCGAGACGGTCGTGTCGAGCCGGAACGCCCGATCACCCTCCGTCTCGGCCTCCGTGAGCGTCCGGGCGATCGGCAGTGGCTCCGAGATGCCGGACGCCTCGACGACGAGACAGTCGACTGCGCGCTCGCGGGCCAGCCGGTCTGCCTGCTCGACGAGGTCGTCACCGAGCCGACAGCAGATACAGCCGTTCGAGAGGTCGATCACCCCGTCCTCTGTTTCGCGCGCGACGAGCTCCGCGTCGACGTTCACCTCGCCCATGTCGTTGACGACCACCGCGAGCCGCCTGCCGCCCGGGTCGGCGAGCAGGCGGTTGACGAGCGTCGTCTTGCCGGCCCCCAGCGCCCCGCTGATGACCGTCACCGGGGCTGGTGTGGTGTCCGCTGTCACGTCCCGCTCTCTCTGGGTCTCGTGTGAATAAGTGACGCGGTATCCCGTCTCTCGTCAACAGCTACCGTAGAACTAAGTCTCTCGCAGACTAATACGTTAATGGACGATCATACATGTCCATGAACGCTGTCGTCTACGAAGGCCCCAACGAGGTGGCCATCGACGAGGTCGAGGAACCGGAGCTCGAACACCCGAACGACGTGCTCATCGACATCACGACGACCTGTATCTGTGGCTCCGACCTGCATATGTACGAGGGCCGGACAGCCGCGGAGCCGGGGATCGTCTTCGGCCACGAGAACATGGGGATCGTGAGCGAGGTCGGCGACGCGGTATCGACGCTCGAGGTCGGCGACCGCGTGGTCGCGCCGTTCAACGTCGCCTGTGGCTTCTGTGAGAACTGTGAGGACGGCTACACCGGCTTCTGTACGAACGTCAACCCGGGCTTCGCCGGCGGCGCGTACGGCTACGTCGCGATGGGCCCGTACACCGGCGGGCAGGCCGAGCGGCTCCGGATTCCGTACGCCGACTTCAACGCCCTGCAGCTCCCGGAGGGTGACGTCCACGAGGACTCGTTCGCACTGCTCGCGGACATCTTCCCGACGGGCTGGCACGGCACGGAGCTGGCGGATCTCCAGCCGGGTGACTCCGTCGCCGTGTTCGGCGCCGGTCCTGTCGGGCTGATGGCAGCGTACAGCGCGAAGATCAAGGGCGCGAGCGAGATCTACGTCGTCGACCGCGTGCCGAGCCGACTCGACCTCGCCGAGGCGCACTGTGACGCCCACGCGGTCAACTTCGAGGAGGGCGACCCGGTCGAGCAGATCAAGTCGGCGCACGGCGGCGGCGTCGACAAGGGCGTCGACGCCGTCGGCTACCAGGCACTGGACCCGGACACCGACCCCGGCGACGACGCCTACGACCCCGCCCGCGAGAACCCGGCGGTCGTCATAAATCAGCTGATACAGGTCGTCCGACCGACCGGCCAGCTCGGCATCCCGGGGCTGTACGTCCCGTCCGACCCGGGTGCGCCCGACGAGATGGCCGCGCAGGGCCGGCTCGGTATCGACTTCGGCAAGCTGTTCGAGAAGGGGCAGGCGCTCGGCACCGGCCAGTCTAACGTGAAGGCGTACAACGAGCAGCTGCGGGACCTGATCATCGAGGGGCGGGCCGACCCGTCCTGGGTCGTCTCCCACCGTGTCGGGCTGGAGGAGGCTCCCGAGATGTACGAGCGGTTCGACAACCGCGAGGAGGGCGTGATCAAGGTGCTGCTGGAGCCGTAACCGCCGCGGCGACCGCGTATCACGCCGCGAACACCACGAGACAACATGTGTAAGTACTGCGCCTACAGCTACCACGACGGCTGGACACAGCTACTCGCCTACGACGAGGTGTATCAGTCCGCTATCGCGGGCGACGGGAGCGCGACGTACGGCTTCCACGACTCGTGGGACGACCTGAAGAGCGAACTGTACTGACGCGCGAGCGACAGCGATAAGCGCCGCCCCCGAGAGCCCCGCGCCGTGCGTGTCGTCGTCACCCACAGCGACTCTCACCCGGTCGCGCTCGACCGATTCCGTGACTCGCTCTCCGGCCACCAGGTCTCGGCGGTCGAACTCCCGCCCGGGCGGATGACGCCCGCGCCCGACGGCGCCCTCCACGACGCGGCTGCCGACGCCGCGGCGCTGTTCTGTCGGCCGGGCCTCGTCGACGCCGCCCTCCTCGACGCGGCGCCGGACCTCCGGATCGTCGCCGTCCACGGGTCGGGCACGGACCACGTCGACGTCGACGCGGCGACGGCGCGCGGGGTCGTCGTCACCCACAACCCCGAGGCCGTCGCGCCCGGCGTCGTGGAGCACGTCGCGGGCGCGAGCGTGTCGCTCCTGCGCGACTGGCCCGCCGTCCCGAACCGGACCGCCGCCGGAGCGTGGGAGAAGGGCGGCGCCGCCGGCGGCGAGGTGGCCGAACGGACCGTCGGCGTCCTCGGTCTCGGCGAGATCGGGTTCCGGGTCGCGCGGCTGCTCGGCGACGGCTTCGGCGCGACGGTGTTCGGCTGTGACCCGGCGGTCGCGGGCGAGACGGACCACCCGGTCTACCCACGCCACGACCGCGAGGCGGTGGCGGCTGCGGGCGTCGAGCTCGTCTCCCGGGCGGCGCTGTTCGAGCGCGCCGACCTCGTGACGCTCCACGTTCCGCTGACCCCGGAGACGCGCGGGCTGGTCGGCGCCGACGAACTCGCGGCGCTGGACGGGCACCTGATCAACACCGCCCGGGGACCGGTCGTCGACGAGGGCGCCCTGCTCGCGGCGCTGAACGAGGGGACCGTCCGTGGCGCGGCGCTCGACGTCCGGGCAGCGGAGCCGCCGCCGGCGGACGACCCGCTGGCGAGCCACCGGCGGACGCTCGTCACGCCCCACGTCGCGGGGCCGACGGAGGGCTACCTCCGGCGGGCCGCCGAGCGCGGCGCGGAGAAGGTCAGACCGCGCTGGCCGGCGAGCGCCCGGACTACGTCCGCAACCCGGGCGTCTACTGACGGCGCACGGCGATGGTCACGCCCGCGGAGGCGGCGTACAGGCCGGCGACGACGAGGAACGCGACGACGGCGCCGGCGACGTCGACGGCCCACCCGAGCGCGGCGGGCCCGGCGACGCCACCCACGGCGACCCCGGTGAACACGAAGCCGAACCCGCGGCCCGTGCCGCCCGCCGACGTGGCGCGCGAGACGAGCCGGTCCCGCGAGGGGTAGACGAGGCCGACGACGCCGCCGACGGCGGCGAACCCGCTGACTGCGAACGGCGCGCCGAGCGGCGCGACGACGAGGACGACGGCGACGAGCGCCGCGGCGGCGCCGAGAAGGGTGACGACCGCCACGCGCCTCGGCGGGAAGCGGTCTGCGAGGACGCCGCCGACGAGGATACCGGCCGCGGCGCCGGCGAAAAAGCCCGTCAGCGCGGTGTTGCCGACGCTCGCCGACAGCCCGTAGGCGTCTATGGCGAGGACGTTCGTGAACGTCTGGACTCCCTTCGCGGCGGCGACGAAGACGACGAAGAAGCCGAACATCGCCAGCACGTCCCGCCGGAGCAGGTCGTCGCGGAGCGACCGCCGCTCGGCGCCCGACCCGTCGGCTGCGGGCTCTGGCTCGCCGCGCAACACCTGCTCGCGGTAGACCGGCGGGAGCGTCAGGGCCGCGACGCCGGCGTACACCAGGCCGACGAGGCCGACGGCGACGAGGGCGACCCGCGCGCCCGCGACCGACGCGAGGCCGGCGACGGCGACGGGCGCGGCGGCGAAGCCGACGTACGCGCCGAAGGTGTGGACGCCGAAGCTCCGCCCCTCCCGGTCGCCGTCGGTCGCGGCGCCGAGCAGCGCGTAGTCGGCGGGGTGGAAGGCCGCCTGGCCGACGCCCGAGACGAGAGCGCCGGCGAGGAGCGTCGGGTAGGCGCCGACGCCGAGGCCGGCGACGACGACGCCGGCGGCGGTGACCGCGACGCCGGCGACGAACACCCGCTTCGCGCCCGTGCGGTCGACGAGTTCGCCGACCGGGAGCTGGAGCACCGTCCCCGCCGAGACGGCGGAGATGATCAGCCCGATCTCGACGTTCGTCAGCCCGAGGTCGGCCCGGAGCAGCGGGAACACCGGCGGGAACGCGAGCAGGTAGAAGTGCGAGAGCAGGTGCCCGCCGGTCACGAGGCCGACGACGCGACCCGCCACACCACGCATCGCCTCGTCCGGGGTCGTGTGGGGACTAACCTCCGTCGGTTCCTCGCTGGCGCGTCGGTGGTACTGAAGTTGCGGGGGGGCGTAACGCTCGCCCGATGTACGACGAGATACTACTCCCGACCGACGGCAGCGCGGCGGCGGAGGCGGCGGTCGACCACGCCGCGCGGCTGGCGACGACGTTCGGCGGGCGCGTCAACGTCCTGAGCGTCGTCGAGCCGGTTCCGGCGGTCGAGATGGACGCCGCGATGGTCCACGAGCGACTGCGCGAGAGCGCCGACCGGGCCGTCGAGCGGGCGGTCGAGCGTCTCGACGAGGCCGGCGTCGAGACGACGACGACCGTCCAGGACGGCGGCGCGCACCGCGCGATCCTCGACTGCGCCGACGAGGTCGACGCCGATCTGGTCGTGATGGGCACCCACGGCCGTACCGGCGTCGGGCGGGTGCTGCTCGGGAGCGTCACCGAGCGGGTCGTCCGGCGGGCCGACGCGCCGGTGCTGTCGGTGCGGTACCACCCCGAGGACGACGAGGCGACGGTCGAGAGCGCGGGCGAGTAGCGGCCCGCCGGTCGCCCACCGCACGACCCGAACGTTCAGGCGTCCGGCGTCCCTGACTCTGTTGATGGCTGACGCCACGACGCGGTCGCTCGGCTTCCACTCACTGACCGGCGAGCGCGAGGCCGTCCTGTCTCTCGAGGGGTCGCTTCCGGACTGGCTCTCCGGGAGCCTGATCCGGAACGGGCCGGGCGCGTTCGAACTCGGCGGTGCGTCGGTCGACCACTGGTTCGACGGGCTCGCGCTCCTCCGCCGGTTCACGATCGACGGAGCAGCCGACGCCGTCGCCTACCGCGACCGCTTCCTCCGTAGCGACACCTACAGCCGCGCCCGGCAGGGCTCGTTCTCCGGCGGGTTCGCAACCGGCGACGGAGGCCTGCTCTCGCGGCTCTGGGGCCTCCTCGTCGCCGACCCGTACGACAACGCGAACGTCATCGTCGACCGGGTCGGCGAGGAGTACCTCGCGATGACCGAGACGCCGCGACGGGTCCGTGTCGACCCGGCGACGCTCGACACGCTCGGTCACGCGCAGTACGACGGCCCGGCGCCCGCCGGCCAGCTCGCCTGCGCGCACGTCTCGCGGGACCCGGACGGAACCGTGGTCAACGTCGAGACGGCGTTCGGGCGCCAGAGCGAGTACCACGTCTTCGAGGCGCCGGCGCCCGACGCGCGCCGCCACGTCGCCACCGTCCCGGTCGACGAGCCGGCCTACCTCCACGACTTCGCGGCCACCGAGTCGTACGTCGTCCTCGTCGAGTTCCCGTTCGTCGTCGACCCGCTCGACATCTTCCGGCCGGGGAAAGGGGGGTTCGTCGACTGGTTCCGGTGGGAGCCGGACCGGGGGACCCGGGTGCGGGTGATCGCGCGCGACTCGGGCGAGGAGGTCGCTCGCCCGACGGCGCCGCCCGTCTTCGGCTTCCACCACGCGAACGCGTACGAACGCGACGGCGAACTCGTCCTCGACGTCGAGACGGTGCCGGACGCGACGGCGGTGGCCGACCTCGACCTGTCGGCGCTGCGCGCCGGCGCCCTCGACGCGCTCGGTGGCCGGATCGACCGCTACCGCGTCGACCCGGACGCGGGGACGGTCGACGTCGAGCGCCTCTACGACGGCGCGACGGCGCTCCCGACCGTCTCGCCCGCCGTCGAGGGGCGGCGCCACCGCTACGTCTACGCACAGCACGCCGACCAGCCGATCGACGACTGGCCCCGCGAGGTGGTGAAGTTCGACGTGCGCCGGCGCCAGGCCGAGACGTTCCGGACCGACGCCGACGCCTACCTCTCGGAGCCCGTCTTCGTGCCGCGGCCCGACGGCGAGGCGGAGGACGACGGCGTCGTCCTGACGGTGTCGCTCGACCCCGCGACGGAGCAGTCGGCGCTGCTCGCCCTCGACGCGGCGACGCTCGACCGCCTCGCGCGGGCGCCGCTCCCGGACGCGCTCCCGTTCGACTTCCACGGGCGGTGGTTCCCGGAGCTCGACCGCGCGACGGTCGCGGCGGGAGGTGGGTGGCCGTGACCGCAGCCGTCCCGCTCCCCGCTCGCGGCGTCACGGAGGCGTCGTCGTGAGCCACGACGACTACCGCGCCGGCATCCAGACGTTCCCCGAACGGGCCGAGACGCGCGCCACCCTCGACGTCGAAGGGGAACTCCCGTCGTGGCTCGACGGCACACACCTCCGCAACGGGCCGGGACGGTTCGAGGCCGGCGGCCGGGCGTTCGGCCACTGGTTCGACGGGCTGGCGCTCCCGCGGCGCTACGGGTTCGACCCCGAGGCCGGGACGGTGACGTACGCGGTCCGGTTCCTCCGGAGCGAGACGTACCGCGGCGCGCGCGAGGGGCGCCTCGTCACCGACCAGTTCGGCACGCCGGCGGGAATCGAATCGCCAGTCGAGCGACTGCGCGCCCGCGTCCGGGGGCTGGTCCGGCCGACGCTCACCGACAACGCCTCGGTGTCGTTCGCGCGGGTCGACGACCGCCTCACGGCGGTGACGGAGACGCCACGGATGGTCGAACTCGACCCCGAGACGGTTGCGACGCTCGGCCCCGTCACGCACGACGACGACCTCGCGCTCACGGGGTCGCTCGGGCACCTCCACCGCGACCTGGCCCGCGGCGTCGCCGTCAACCTCGGGGTGCGCTACGACCGCGAGAGCGAGTACGTCCTCACCCGCCGACCGGACGGCGCGAGCGCGCGCGACGTCGTCGCGCGGCTGCCGGTCGACCGCCCCTCGTACGTCCACTCGTTCGCGCTCACCCCTCGCTACGCCGTCGTGACGCTCTCGCCGTGGGTCACCGGTCCGCGGGCCCTCCTGTCCGCGGAGACGTTCTTCGACGCGTTCTCGTGGCATCCGGAGCGGGGGACGACCTTCCTCGTCGTCGACCGCGAGACGGGCGACGTCGTCGCCCGGCCGACGACCGACCCGTTCCTCGTCTTCCACCACCTCGGCGCCTTCGTCGACGGGGACAGCGTCGTCGTCGACCTCGTCGCCCACCCCGACCACCGCGCGGTGACGGGGCTCCGCCTCCCGGCGCTCCGGTCCGGGCGCCCCGGGCTGCCGCCGGGCGAACTCCGGCGGTACCGCGTCCCGCTCGACGGCGGGCAGGTGTCGGCGGAGACGCTCCACGAGGGGTCCGTCGAGTTCCCGACGCTCGACTACGGCGCCGCGGTCGGGCGTCCGGACCCGCACCGCGTCGCCTACGTCGCCGCGACCGACCCCGACCCGCCCGTGGGGCTGCCGACACGGATCGACCGACTCGACCTCGAGACGGGCGGGCGGACGTCGTGGGCGCGTCCCGGGACCTACCCCGGCGAACCGCTGTTCGTGCCCCGCGAGCCGTGGGACGGGCGCGCGGAGACGACAGCTGGCGTCCTGCTGGTGGAACTGCTCGACCCCGGCGCCGACCGGACCGACCTCGTCGTCCTCGACGCGGCGACGCTCGACCGCCTCGCGCGGGTCACGCTCCCGCGCCGCCTGCCGCTCGGGTTCCACGGCCAGTACCTCCGGCCGGGCCACCCCGAGGAGCGGACGATGTCGTAGCCCTCGCCGCCGCCCAGGGCCGGACCGCCGGCGTCGCCTCCCCGTCCGTCCCCGACCACACGGCCCGGACCGTGACGCGCGCTGTCCCCGGCGCGCACCGTCCCGCTCCCCGGCCACGCGCCCGTCGCTCTATCGACGTCG
>KI543179.1:98018-100451 GCA_000496195.1 uncultured archaeon A07HB70 | reverse complement strand
GGGTGGTCCGTGTGCCACATCAACCACGCATAGAAGCCCTCAATGACGTTCCAGTGTTGGTAGGCCCGATTGCTCCCGAATCGGGAGAGAAGCGTTTCTGACCACGCCTCAACGTCGGCAGGTGGGGCAAGCGCGTGGTGTCGCCCCCGCGTCTCCATGTGGTCTTTCCATCGGCGGGCGAAGCGCCCCCACTCCTCGCTCATCCGGTCGGACAGGTCAACAGTCGCCCGGTAATTGGCCCACGTATCCCGCCCCTCATACGCACTTGCGACCTGGTAGAGTCGCCGGGAGTCAGGAACATCCGACAGGCGCTTGAATACGCCAAGGCGGTCTTGAGGCGTTGAGTGCGTCATTCCTCATTCTCCGCGGGGTAGTAGCGGTCATCCTCCCGGTACATTTCACGCCCCTCTAACGCGTCCAAGTGTGGCTGGAGGCGTTCGGGGACGGTATCAGCCAACTCTTGACCAATCTCCCCGTAGGTGGCCCCCGGATTGTTCTCGACAAATTCGATAATTGTAGCCCGTTCGCCTCGATGGACTTGGGCTTCGAGGTTGTTAATTCGTTCCCGGGCGTGCTCCAGCTCGTCTTTGAGGCCGTTGCGTTGCCGGCGTAACTCCTCGGTCGTCTCGTCCAATTCAACGGTGGCGTCGAACTTCTTGCGACCGGCCTCGACCATTGCCTGAATCCACTCAGACACCGACATATCCATGTCCTTGGCGTCAGCCTTCCACGCCTCGTACTGTTCCGGCGTCGGGTAGGTCATCGCCGGTTGTTTGTCGGTATCGGCCATGCGACAACCTCATTTCTTGACTCTATCTACTAATAGATTTACTGTTTACACCGGTCACGGCGTCATCGGTACCACCCACTCGGAGGACGTCGAGACGCTCGTCAACCGCGTCATCGAGCAGGGGCTGCCGGCGTACCTCCTGGAGGAGATCGACCTCGTGGTGTTCCCGCACCACGTCGACGGCGAGCGCTACGTCGCCGAGGCCGTCGAGTTCACCGGTGCCGACCGCGACCTCGGGCCGACGGGCGCCGTCGAGCGGCCCGGCCTCGCGGGCGGCACCGTGGAGAAGGCAGGGCGAGAGATCCACTGGAACACGGCGCTCGAGCGCGACGTCGACGGGACGTTCCGCCTCGACTACGCCCACCCGACGCTCGGAGACGCGACGCGGGACGTCGGGCTGGCGCTGTTCGAGCGCATCGCCGACGCCACCGACCGGCCGGTCGAGGCCGTCGAGCGCGAGTTCCACCGCAAGCGGGGCTACGTCGAGTACATGGTGCGCGAGGGCGTCGCCGACTTCGACCGTATCTTCGAGTTCGTCTCGGACCTCCGCACGGACGAAGCCGCGACCGTCGAGCGGGTGCGCCGGCGCCTGGCCGACGACGGCACCACGGGAGAGGCACGGGCCGACGACGACTGACGAGCCGGAGACGCGCAGACGCGGCGCTGGCACCCGGGAACTGGACCGCGCGGTCGCCGAGCGAGAGCAGGTGAGCGAGGAGCGCCAGTGTCAGAGACGGTCGCCGCCACACGACGATCGACCGTCGGCACGAGCCGAACACGCGGCCCGTCGACGGCACGACCGGTCAGTCGGCGTTCGCGAGGTGTGCCGTCAGGTCGGTGCTCGACAGGATGCCGATCGCTCGCCCGTCGGCGTCGACGACCGGCAGGTGGCTGACGCCGCGGTCGTGCATCAGCGTCGCGGCCCGCTGGACCGTCTCGTCGTAGCGGACGGTGATCACCTCGCGGGTCATCCGCTCGCCGACCGTCGTCTCGTGCGGGTCGACCCCGTCGTCGAGCATCCGGAGGTAGTCCGTCGAGGTGAGGATCCCGACCGGACGGTTCTCGTCGTCGGTGACGACGACGGACTTGATCTCGAGTTCGACGAGGGCTTCCACGAGGTCGCCGGTACACTCCTCCGACCCCACTGTCAGCACGCCTTCGGTCATCGGCGTGGCGACGGTCACGTCGTACATACCCCGCCTCTCGTCCGACCGGATCTTAGGCGCTTGGGTGGCCTATCTATCACGGTCGATCAGGACTTTTATATGCCCGGAGCCGGTGGCCTACGGTGACCACGATGGACATTCGTGACATTCCCTCGCGGATCGAGCGGTCGCACGGCTACCCGATCACACACGAGCGGCTCTGCGCCGAGCTGTCGTCCGCCGACATCGCCGTGCCGGACGGAGCGGACCAGCCGGCGACGACGCTGCTCGACGCCTGCGACGAGTACGGCTTCGCGCCGCAGTACGAGACGGCAGAGGACCTGCGGGCGGCGCTGTTCTGTGCCGCCGACGCCACACACGTCGGGCGGGTGGGCTACGACGACCGCGGGCACAACCCCGCCTGGAACGGCACGGACCAGGTCTCGTTCTGACGCGGCGCCGGGAATCCTGAATACTAAGTGGCTATCGGAGCTACTG
>KI543179.1:60798-93790 GCA_000496195.1 uncultured archaeon A07HB70 | reverse complement strand
GAGACCGAGAGCCACCACGAGCTCTCGTTCGTCGACCGCTTCCAGCGGATCGAGGCCACCTTCGACCCCGAGGCCCGACGGCGGGTCGAGGAGTCCGCGGGGTTCTCCGAGGACCAGACCGACCCGATCTCGACCGACGACGGCGGGCAGGAGCGGGCGGAGGAGGCGGAACGGTCGCCGACGGTGGACGACTGAGGCGACGCGCGGCGGCCCGTCGTCGGGAGAGCCGCCGTGCCCGGCCCGCGATGCCGCCGCTCGTCTGTCGCTCGCGTCGGTCCAGCCGACAGACACAGGCCTCCGGCGGACGACGCTCGCCCGTGGTCGCTCGCCTGCGCCGGTACGACCCGCGCGACGCCGACGCCGTCTGGACGCTGCACGAGTGGGCGATTCGCGATGCCGGCACCGACCCCGACGCGATTCCGGGGACCGAGGACCTCCGGGGAGTCGGGTCGTCGTACCTCGACGTCGGCGGCGAGTTCCTCGTCGGCGTCGACGAGGCGGAGCGCGGCGACGAGACGACGGACGACGACGGGCCACCGGAGACGTTCGACGGGTCACTCGTCGCGATGGGCGGGCTCCTCCCGAACGAGGCCGGACACGCAGACGAGCGGACGGTGCCCGGCGCCGCAGAGCTCCACCGGATGCGGGTCGCGCCGACCCACCAGCGCCGCGGGATCGGTCGGCGGCTCCTCGCGGCGCTGGAGCGTGCAGCCGTCGACCGCGGCTTCGAGGCGGTACTCGCGACCACCGCACGACGGCAGACGGGTGCGGTCGCGCTCTACCGCGGCGCGGGCTACGAGGCGGTCGGACGGTCGCGCGAGGCCGGCTACGACCTCGTCCACTTCCAGAAGCGGCTGTCGGGGCCGCGCTAGGAGAGGTCGAACGCTTCGGCTGCCGTCTGCATGTCCTTGTCGCCGCGGCCACAGAGGTTCACGAGCAGCGTGTTGTGGCGGTCGGCCTCGGCCAGTTTCGTCGCCAGCGCGACCGCGTGGGCCGGCTCCAGCGCGGGAATGATCCCCTCTGCCTCGCTCAGCTCACGAAACGCCGCCAGCGCCTCGTCGTCGGATATCGCGTGGTACTCGGCGCGACCCATCTCCTGGAGAGCGGCGTGTTCGGGGCCGACGGCGGGGTAGTCGAGCCCCGCGGAGACCGAGTGGTTCCGTACGTCCTCGCCGATGGATTTCGTCTTCATCCCCTGGAACACCGCCGGCTCCGCCTGAACGCTCTTCGAGAGCGGTGCCGAGTGGTGCTGGTCGCCGGTCCCGCCGGGTTCGGCGCCGTAGAAGGCGACGTCGTCCCGTTTGAACGCGTGCCAGAGGCCGATGGAGTTCGACCCACCCCCGACACAGGCGACACAGGCGTCGGGCAGGCCGCCGTGTAGCTCCTGGATCTGTTCGCGGGCCTCCTCGCCGATGACCGACTGGAACTCGCGGACCATCCGCGGGAACGGATCGGGGCCGACCACGCTCCCGACGAGGTAGTGCGTGTCCTCGAAGGTCGTGGCGTAGTCCTCCAGGGCGGCGTCGACAGCCTCGGCCAGTCCCTCGTTCCCGCGGTCGACGGGCCGGACCTCGGCGCCCATCAGGCGCATCCTGAAGACGTTCATCTCCTGGCGCGCCATGTCGTGGCGACCCATGTACACCGTCGTCGGCACGTCCAGGAGCGCCCCGACCATCGCCGTCGCGGTGCCGTGCTGGCCGGCGCCCGTCTCGGCGATCAGCCGCTCTTTGCCCTGTCGCTTCGCGAGGAGCGCCTGCCCCAGGGTGTTGTTCAGCTTGTGCGCGCCGCCGTGGAGCAGGTCCTCGTGTTTGAAGTAGATGTCCGCGTCGTAGCGCTCACTCAGCGTCGCGGCGTGGAAGACGGGCGTCGGTCGCCCGCCGAAGTGTTCGAGATAGTCGCGGAACTCGGCGACGAACGACTCGTCGTCCATCGCGTCGTCGAAAGCGTCGGCCAGCGCCGCCAGCGGCTCCTCGAGCGGGTCTGGCACGTGGCGTCCGCCGTACCGGCCGAACTCGTCGGAGTCGGTCACGACGGCGGGACGGGGGGCCGGGGCTAAAACGTGCCGCCGCCTCAGGGCTCGAACGCCTGCCACGTCCGGTCGTGGCCCGGGATGCCGCCGATCCGGAGCTCCGAGCCGTCGTTCTCGCGCACGTCCATCCGACCGGAGCAGAACTGCGCGATCGTGTTGACCGACTGCTCGTCGTGGTTCGTCGGGTCGACGAACAGGACGCCCAGCCCGTTGGCGCTGTCGATACGGCCCACGAGCGTGTGGACGAACCGCGAGACCGTCTGGAGGTCGCCGAGCGTCAGGAGCGTCGACAGCGAGATCAGCCCGGTTCGCACGCGGGTGACGCCCTCCTCTTTGAACTCCATGTAGACGTCAGAGAAGCGCATTCCGATACCCGTCAGGTCGCCCGGCCCGGAGGCCGGCAGGAGCCGTGCCGGGACGCTCGCCTCCTTGTCGCTGACGCAGTCGACGATCGCCGTGCGGTCTGCCCCCATCGCGACGCCGGCGCGCTCGCAGTCCTCGGCGATGCGGACGGCGCGCCGGTTCGTCGTGATGACGATCGTGCCCTCGTCCGCCTCGCCGGCGAGCATCCGGAACGCCGCCGTCCGGGCACCGCCGTGGGTCGGCCCGGCGACGAGCAGCGTCGTCCCCGCCGGGATCCCGTCGATCGGGAGTCCGCGAATCTCGTACGCCGCCCCGGTCCGCGCGTTGCTCACCGCGATACCTCCACGTTGGGGGCTGTGCCCTCCAGCTCCCGGATCTGCCGCCGGAGTTCGAGCTGGTCCATCGCCTCGTCGGCGAACAGCAGGAGCTCGTCGCGCGCCGCCGCCGGGAACGACCGCGGCTCGTCGTCCATGAGGCAGAACGACCCGATCGCCTGCCCGTCGTCGGTGACGAGCGAGGCGCCGGCGTAGAACTCGACGTCGAGAGCGGCGAGGAGCTCGTTCGACGCGAAGCGGGGGTCATCGGAGATGTGCTCGACGACGGTCACCCCCTCCTCGAGGATGGCGTACGTGCAGACGGAGTTCTCGCGCGGCACGTTCTCGAGCGTCGGCCCGTGGCAGGCGAGAAGCCGCTCGTGGTGGGCGTCGACGAGGCTGACGAACGCCGAGTCGACGTCGAACAGCGACCCCGCGAGCGTCGTCAGCCGGTCGAGCGCGTCGTCGAGCGCCGCCGGAACCGTCGTGTACCGGTCGAGCGCCGTCAGCCGAACGCCCTCGTCCGTGGGCAGCGGGTACGACGTCTGGCTCAGGAACGTCAGGCTGTGCTCGACGAGCGCCGCCAGCTCGTCGTGTGCGTCCGACACGTCCTTGAGGAGGTACTCCGCAACTACGTTGCCGAACGCTGCCGTGTCGACCTCGTCGAGCGTCGTCGCCGTGAACAGGATACAGGCCGTGTCGGGGGTCTCCTCACGCACCGCGCGCACGAGGTCGAGCCCCGTCCCGTCCGGCAGGTCGTACTCCGTCACCACGCACTCCGGCGGGGCGTCGGCGTCGTCCAGCGCCGCCTGCGCCCCGCGAACCGACGCGGCCTCGTGCGTCTCGAAGCCGGCGTCCGCGAGCGCCGCGGTCGTCCGGGCGCGCGCGGCGTCGTCGGGGTCGACGCAGAGAATCACTACGTGACAATCAGTCATGACCGACGTAAGTTTTCGGACTCGCGGCGGCGCCCCGGCGTCGTGACACGAGGACTCACGAACGAGTTAACACCACCCCGCTCGATAATCAGGCTGTGAGCCGACCGATACGAGCCGTCCTCGCGACGCTGGCCTGTGCCGCGCTCGCCCGGCCCGCAGCGGCGCACGTCGACTACGTCTCTGAGGGGTCGGACCCGACCACCGCCCGCGAGCTGTTCGCCGCGCTGCTGGCCGACCCCACGAGCCTCCTCATCCTCGCCGGCGGCGGTGCCGGGGGAGCGGTGCTCCTCGTCGTCGCCCTCCGCTACGGCAGCCGCGTGCCCGACGTCGTCGTCGCGCGCCGGACGCTCGCCTCCTACCGCCCGTACCTCCCCTGGATGTTCCGCCTCGCCGTCGGTCTGCCGCTCGTCGGCGCCGGCTTCGCGGGCTACTACTTCACCCCGAGCGTCGCCGTCGGAGCGCGCCTGCTCCAGGTCGGCGTGGGCTTTCTCCTCCTGTTCGGGCTGGCGACGCGGGTCGTCGCGCTCGCGGGCCTCGTCGCGTGGGTCGCCGGCCTCGCGTCGCACGGGGCGCCGATGCTCCTCAGCGCGGAGTACGTCGCCGGCTTCCTCGGCATCGTGCTGGTCGGGCCGGGCCAGCCGAGCGCCGACGCCGCCCTCCGGCGCCTCGTCGTCACCGACGGCACGTACGCGAGCCGGCTCCGTGGCCTCCCGAGCGCGAGTCACCTGCTCAGCCGGGCGGGGCTGGACCGCGACCTCGCGGCGCTGGTCGTCCGGGTCGGCCTCGGACTGAACTTCGCCTACCTCGGCGTGACCCAGAAGCTCCTCGCGCCCGGCCCGGCGATCGACGTCGTCGCGAAGTACGGCCTGACGCGGGTCGTCCCCGTCTCGCCCGAGCTGTGGGTCGCGGGCGCGGGCCTCACCGAGTTCGGCGTCGGTGTCCTCCTCGTCGCGGGCGCCTTTACCCGCGGCACCGCGACGGTCGGCTTTCTCCTGCTGACGACGACGCTGTTCGGCCTGCCGGACGACCCGGTGCTCGCGCACATCACGCTGTTCGGCCTGACGAGCGCGCTGATGGTCACCGGGAGCGGCCCGTACGGCCTCGACCGCTCGATGCTGCCCGCGCTCCGGGCGCGGCTGGCCCCGGAGACGGCGAGTGACCCCCGGACCGCGGACTGAACGCCGTCAGGACAGCCGGTCGGCGACGCCGCCGAGGCGCTCGACGACCGCGTCCGGCGCCGGCCCGAGCGACTCGCGGGGCAGGCGCTTCTCCGGGCGGGCGAGCCACGCCGTCCGCATCCCGGCGTGTTTCGCGCCCCACACGTCGCGCATCGACCCGCCAGAGACGTGGACGACGCGGTCGACCGGTGTGCCCGTCCGCGCGGCGGCGTGGCGGTAGAGTTCGGCCTTCGGCTTGTACGTCTCCACCTCGTCGGCGCTTATCACTCCCGCGAGCAGGTCGCCGACCCCTGCCGCCTCGACGAGGTGGGCGAGCATATCCGGCGAGCCGTTCGACAGCACGTAGACCGGGTAGCCCGCGTCGACCAGCCGCTCGATCCCGGGGCGCACGTCGTCGAACACCGCGAGACGGTCCTCGTAGACGGCGGTGCTGATCGCGTCGCGGGTCGCCCCGTCGACGTCGTGGCCGTGCGCCGCGAGGGCGTACGCCAGCCCGTGGTCGATCAGTTCGCGGAAGGGCCGGTAGGCGTCGATGTCGTTGACGAGCATCGAGTAGACGAGATACTGCGTCCGCCACGTCCCGGAGACGGCTGTGGCCTCGCGTTCGTCCAGTCCGTCGACACGGTCGGCGAGCACCGCGGCCCCCGAGTCGACGTCCACCAGCGTGCTGTACGAGTCCACCGTCACCGTCGTCACGTCGTCCATCTGCCCCAGTCCACGCGGAAAGGGGTCTAAACCCTGCCCCCATCGGCGTACGGCACGCTTTTTACGTCCGCTCGACACCGTCGGTCGTGGCACGGATCGAGCGGCTCCGGGTCTATCCGGTGAAGGGATTCGACGGTGTCGGAGTCGAGGAGTCGCGGGTCACCGGGGCAGGAACGCTCGCCGGCGACCGGGAGTGGGCGCTCTGCCCGCCGGACGCGCCGCCGGTGGTCGAGCGCGGCGACGCCGTCGAGTGGGCGATCAACGGGAAACAGAGCGAGCAGATCCACACGGTCGAGACGTCGTTCGACCCGCCGGCGACGCTGACCGTCGACGGCGAGTCCTACGACGTCGGGGACGCCCCGGGCCGCGCCGCGGCGGGCGAGGCGCTGACGGCGGGGCTGGACGTCGACGGACCGCTCGAACTCCGTCGCCGCGACCCGCCGGGCTTCGTCGACCGGCCCGACGCCGGCCCGACGGTGGTCTCCTCGGCGACGCTCCGCGAGGTGGCGTCGTGGTTCGACGACCACGGGCTCTCGGCGGCAGCCGTGCGCCGGCGCCTCCGGGTCAACGTCGAGGTGAGCGGCGTCCCGGCGTTCTGGGAGGACCGGTTCGTCGGCGAGGACGCGCCCGTCTTCCGCGCCGGCGGCGTCGAGTTCGTCGGCGTCGAGTCCTGCGCCCGGTGTGTCGTCCCCTCGCGCGACCCCGACACCGGCGAGCCGCTCCCCGAGTTCCGCGAGCGCTTCGCCGAGCGGCGCGGCGCGACGTTCCCCGACTTCGCCGACCGCGACGCCGTCCCGCACGACTACACCCTCACCCTCGTCGCGGGCGTGGCGTCGGGCGGCGGCGAGACGGTCCGGGTCGGCGACGAGGTGACGACCGGTCACAGTTAAGCCGGGCGAGCGCGTTCCGCTCTCGTGCTCGACCTGACCCCCGACCTCGACGGACGCACGGCGCTCGTCACCGGGTCGGCGACGCGCGTCGGCCGGGAGCTGCTCCTCCGCCTCGCCGACGCCGGCGCCGACGTCGCCGTCCACTACCGCACGAGCGAGGCAGCGGCCCACGACACCGCGGCGGCGGCCCGCGACCGGGGCGTCGAGGCGACAGTCGTCCGGGGCGACGTCACCGACGCTGCGGCGGTGACGACGCTGGTAGCGGACGCCGAGACGGCGCTCGGCGGCGTCGACGTGCTCTGTAACGTCGTCGGCAACTTCCCGCGGGGGAACTGGGACGAACTCTCGCCCGCCGAGTGGCGCGACGCCTACGAGTCCTGTCTGATGGGCACCTACCTCTGCTCGCGCGCGGTCGTGCCCGGGATGCGCGAGCGAGGGTGGGGCCGGGTGGTCAACTTCGGCGCCGCCGACGCCGGCCACGACCACGCGAATCCGCTGAACTTCCCCTACTTCGCCGCGAAGAAGGGCGTCCTCATGTTCACCCGTGCGCTCGCGTACGACACGCAGGACGACGGGATCACGGTCAACGCCGTCTCGCCGTTTCTCGTCGAGAACAGCGTCGTCGACGCCGACGAGGCGAGTCTCCCTCGCGGGCGACCGGCGTCGTTCGACGACGTGGCCGCGCCGGTCCTGTTTTTCTGCTCCGACGCCGCCGCCTACGTCTCGGGACAGAACGTCGCCGTCGACGGAGGCCGGCTCCACGAGGCGTAGCGGCGGACGAGTTATGCCGCCGGCGACCGGAACTCGGGAACCGTGATCCCACCCGTCGCCGCGCGGTTCGTCGCCGGCGAGACGCCCGCCGAGGCGATGGACCACGCCCGGCGCCGCAACAGCGACGGCGTCGGCGTCGTCCTGCATCGCCTCGGCGAGCGCAACGACGACCGGCGTGACGCCGACGACGACACCGCGGCGTACGTCCGTCTGTGCCGCGACCTCGCTGACTCGGGGCTCCGGGCGCGTGTCTCGGTCACGCCGACACAGCTCGGTCTCGCCGCCTCCGAGACGGCGTTCCGCGAGAACTACCGTCGGGTCGCGGCAGCCGCGGCCGAGGCCGACACCCAGCTCTGGTGCGACACGGAGGACGCGACGACGGCAGACGCCACGCTCTCGGCGGCGGTCGACCTCGCCGCCGAGTTCCCGGACCGGCTCGGGGTCCGTCTCCGGGCGAACCTCCGGCGGACGCCGGCCGACGCCGAGCGGCTCGCGGCGGTGCCGGTCGCCGTACGGCTGGTCGAGGGCGCGTACGACGAGGCGCCCGCCGTCGCCCACCAGGGCCGCGCGGCGGTCGACGCGGCCTCCCGCGGCCTGATCGACCAGCTGGTCGAGCAGGAGACCCGTCTCGCGGTCGGGAGCCACGACCCCGCGATCGTCGAGTACGGCCTCGACCGTGCGCGGACAGCCGGCGTCGACGTCGAGGTCCAGCTGCCGATGGGCGTCCGCGAGGACGCACAGCGGGCCCTCGAAGCAGACGGCGTCGAGGTCTGGCAGCACGCCCCGTTCGGTCGTGAGTGGGCGGCCTACCTCTACCGGCGCGTGCGCGAGCGGCTGTTCGCGGCGCGGGCGGCTGTCGGCGGCTAGTCCGCGCGCGTCTCGTCGCCGCCGCGGACGAACCGGTCGTACGCCGACAGGAAGTCCTCGTCGGCCTCGGCGGTCCGCGCCCACCCGGACAGCCCGCGCTCCTCGTCGGTGCCCGGGATCGCGTTGTCGAGGGCGAACGCGACGATGCCGCCGACACTGATACCCGTCGAGCCGACGACGAACACCGTGTTCGCGACGACCTCGGCGCCGAGAACCGGGCCGAGAGCGGGGACGGCGGCCATGCTCTGTGCGAAGAAGGCCGCGCCTCCGACGCCGTCCGGCGCCGCCGCGGCGACGTTCGAGAAGTACTCCGGCACCGCGAGGCCGGCGAACAGCGAGACGCCCAGGACGAACAGGTTGCGCTGGGAGTCCAGGTCGACGTACTCCAGGTTCGAGAGCCCGACACCGACGATCTGGCCGAACATGGCGACGTAGAGGCCGCCAACCACCGGGGCGGGGATGCTCGCGACCAGCGCCCCGAACGGGCCGAAGAAGCCGACGACGAGCATCGTCGCCGCCCCGACCTGGACGACGTAGCGCGAGGCGACCCCCGTCAGGCCGATTGCGCCGATGTTTTCGGAGTAGGAGGTAGAGCCGCCGGCGCCCATCAGGCCGGCGAAGACGTTCGCGATCCCCTCCATCCCGATGCCGTGGGTGATGCGCTTGCCCGAGGGCGCGCCCGTGCCCGAGAGCCGCGCGACCGCGTGGTAGTCGCCGAGCGACTCGACGACGGAGGCGATCACGCCGGCGAGCATCCCGACGACGAAGCTGGTCGTCACCTGCGGGACACCCCACTGGAGCGGGTAGATGGCGACCGCGAGCGGCGCGTCGACGACCGGCGTCAGGTCGACGTACCCGGGCGTGCCCGGCGCGTAGACGCCCGCGGCGGAGAGGCCGAGCGCGACGAGGTAGGCGACGACGATGCCGAGCAGCACCGGGAACAGCTGGAACGCCCGCGAGCGGTCGCCCAAGAGCTGCGAGAAGACGGCGATGAGGCCGAACGTGAACAGGAGGAGCGGCCAGTTCTGCGTCGCGCTCGCCACCTGCGGCGCGGTGAACAGGGTGAGGCCGATGAGGACGATGACCGGAGCGATGACGACCGGCGAGAAGTACCGCCGCAGGCGCCCGACGAGGCCGAGGTAGCCGACGGCCACCTCGAACAGCGCGGCGACGACGATGGCGCCCTGGAGCTGGAGGAGCGCGGCCCGCCACGCCGCGACGCCGCCGCCGGGCGGGTTCGCGGCGACGACGCCGACGATGGCGAGCGCCGGCGCGAGCATCGAGAACGGCGCCCCCTGAACGATCGGGTAGCGGTTCCCGAACGTCGTCTGTGCCAGCGTCGCGACCCCCGAGACGACGAAGAACGTCCCGACGAACCGCGGGACGAACTGCTCTGGCATCCCCATCGCGCCCGCGAGAATCAGCGGCACGGCGATGTTCGCCCCGACCATCGTCAGGTAGTGCTGGACCCCGAGGCCCAGCGACCTGAGCAGCGGTGGCCGGTCCTCGATGCCGTACTCTACGAGCGATCCGCCGCGCCCGTCGCCCCCGTCAGACATAGCTGATGCTTTGATCTGGCCTCCGGTAGTTCAGGGTACCGCTCTCGGACGCCGCGCGCCGAGCCGCCGGGGTCATTACCCCGGCGGCCCCAGAACAGACAGATGTCGACGTGGAAGCGGGACGCGGCGAGCGGTCTGGTGGTTCTCGTTCCCCTCATGGTCATCGTACTGGTGGCCAACTGGGTGTTCAACCGGGTCGCCGAGCTGCCGTTCATCGGGCAGATCCAGCCCGTCGTGCTCCGGGTGGCGCTCGCGATCGTCGTCCTCGTCGCGCTGACGTTCGCGGTCGGCTACCTGATGCGGACGGCCGCGGGGCGGGTCGTCGAGTCGTACATCGACGCGTCGATGAACCGCGTCCCGCTCGTCCGGGTGGTCTACAACGCCTCGAAGCTCGCGGTGGAGACGGCACTGACCGGCACCGACGACCTCCAGGCGCCGGTCCGGGTCGAGCCGTGGCCGGGAATGCGGATGACGGCGTTCAAGACCGGCAAGCGGACCACCGACAACCGGGAGGTGCTGTTCCTGCCGACTGCGCCGAACATCACGACGGGCTTCGTCATCGAGGTCGAGCCGGAACGGATCGAACCGACGGACGAGCGGGTCGAGGAGGCGCTGACCCGCGTGCTGTCGGCGGGGTTCGCCGAGCAGAACAGCACCGAGATTCCCGTCCAGAGCGCGGTCGACGAGAGCCGGGACGACGAGGAGCCGTCGCCACAGGTGGACTGAGGTCGATCGGCGCCGGTGGCACTGACCCGGAGGCCGGCGACGACGGCACCACCGTAGAGCGAGGGGGCCCCCAGGCCGAAGCGAACGACAGTACAGTAGCGAGTCGGGTGTGGTCGTCTACACGTAGGTGAACCACTCGTCGTGGTCGTCGGTGCGGCGCTCGATGAGGTCGAAGAAGGCGCTCTGGATCTCCTCGGTGATCGGGCCACGGTCGCCGACCTCAACGTTGCCGACCTGCCGGATCGGCGTCACTTCTGCCGCCGTCCCGGTGAAGAACAGCTCGTCTGCGGTGTGGAGTTCGCCGCGCGAGATGGTCGCCTGGTCGTGGACGGTGTAGCCCCGCTCCTCGGCGAGCGTGATCACCGTCTGTCGGGTGATGCCGTCGAGGATGCTCTGGGAGAGCCCGGGCGTGTAGAGCTCGCCGTCGCGGACGAGAAAGACGTTCTCGCCCGGCCCCTCGGCCACCTGTCCCTCCTTGTTGAGAACGATCGCCTCGGTGAACCCGTTGCGCCGCGCCTCCTCGCCGGCGAGGAGGCTGTTGACGTACAGTCCCGTCGTCTTTGCGTTCGTCGGGATCTGACTGGAGGCGTGCTTGCGCCACGAGGAGACCATCACCTCGACGCCGCGTTCGAGCGCCTCCTCGCCGAGGTAGGCGCCCCACGGCCACGCCGCGATCGTGGTCTGGACGTCACAGTCCTCCGGGCTGACGCCGAGGCTCCCGTAGCCGAAGAAGGCGATCGGCCGGACGTAACACGACTCCAGGTCCTCACGGCGGATCAGTTCGAGCGTCGCGTCGGTCAGCTCCGCGCGGGAGAAGGGGATCTCGAGGTCGTACGGCTGGCCGGATGAGTAGAACCGGTCGAGATGTTCGTCCCACCGGAACAGCGCCGGACCGCGCTCGGTGTCGTAACACCGGGCCCCCTCGAAGACGCCCGTCCCGTAGTGTAGCCCGTGCGTCAGGACGTGAATCTGCGCGTCGTCCCAGTCGACGAACTCGCCGTCCATCCAGATTGTCCCGACGTCCATCTCGTCGAAGCTCATAGTCGTAGCAGGGTCTGACCGGCTATAAAACGCTACGCTCGGCGCCGACGGAGTCGGACCGTCCGGCTGTTCAGTCCCGGAACGCCGCGATCAGGCTCCGGCCCTCGACGTAGACCAGCCCCTCTCGCTCCGCGTAGGCACGGGCGTCGGCGGGCGGGAGCGCCCCGCCCGTCTCGGCGTCGAGCATCTCACAGACGACCGCAGCGGGCGCCAGCCCGGCGGCGTCTGCGAGCGCCAGCGCCAGTTCGGTGTGGCCCTCGCGGTTCGCGAGGCCCGCCGGTGCCGCGCGGAGCAGGTGGACGTGGCCGGGCGAGCGGAACGTCGCCCCGAACGCCTCGGGGCCGGACTCGCCCGCGGCGGCGTCGGCAGCGACCCGCCCGACCGCGGCGACCGTGAGCGCGCGGTCCCGGTCGGTGATACCCGTGTGCGTCTCGCGGTGGTTGACCGTGAGCGAGAACGACGACCGGGCGTCGTAGTCGGGGCGACCGCTCGCGGCGGGGTGGTCGAGGACGTCGCGGAGGAACGGGAGGTCGAACGCCTCGCAGACGTCGTGCGAGAGCGCGACACAGATCAGACCGCCGGCGTCGGTCCGGAGACGCGCGACCGCGTGGCGGTCGACGGCGCCGGCGGGATAGACGATGTCGGTCTCGCCCTCGCGGTCGGCGGCGTCGTGGACGAGGACGGGGTCGCCGGCGGCGAACGCGGCGACGGCGCGTTCGACGGGGTCGCGCGTCTCGTCCGCGCCGCCGGGGCCGCCCGCGTCGGACCGGCTCACGCGCCGGCCTCCGTCGGGTCGACGTCGGTCACGCGGAGGACGATCCGGGCTCCGTCCTCGAGGTCGAGTTCGTCGCGCAGGCGGTCGGGGGCGATCACCTCGATCTGGTCGTCGTCGTGGTGGGTGCGCTCCGGGACGATGGCGTGTGCGCCCTCGTACCGGCGGCTGTCGTCGGCACGAACGACCGTCGCGCCGTAGCAGGTCGCCGGTCCGAACGTCCGGTCCTCGTCGGCCCAGCCGTCGATCGGGACCGCGTCGAACGCCTCGATCTCCGCACGGGCACGGACGCTCCGCTCGTCGAGGTCGACGTTCAGCGTCCCGGGATACGGCTCGTAGCCGAGGCGCTCGCGGAACTGGCGCATGTAGCCGTCCAGCGAGATGTAGTGACGGCCCTCTCCCATCCCGCTCGTGACGGCGCCGGCCAGCGAGAGCTCGTCGTCGTCGAACAGCCGGCGGTAGTCGGCGTACTCGCGGCGCAGGCGGGCGACGCCCTCGCCCGTGAGCGACACCCGCTGGCCGTCGCCGGCCACCTCGCGGTCGATCAGGTCGACCTCCGCGAGGCGGCGGAGCCGGCGCGAGGCGGTCTGGTCCGAGACGTCGAGCGTCTCGCCCAGCCCCGAACACGACAGCGCCGCGACACCCGCCAGACCGCCAGACAGCGCCACCTGCTTCAGCGCGACGAGCTCGTCCGGACCGACGGCGACTGTCGTCTCTGACATGATCATAACTGGGGGGTCCGCGGGGTTAAGCGTATCGAACGTGAGACGGATATCACAATCGAGACGGAGGTTTCGCAACTTGCTTACCCGGGCCGGGGGAACGCCGGGGCGTGAGACGCGAGTTCCGGGCGGAGGTCGAGACGGCGCTGACCGACGCGCTTGCCGCCCTCGGCCTGCCGACCGACGACCTCGGGGTCGAACGGCCGCCGGAGGACGTCGACGCCACGCTGGCGTCGAGCGTCGCCTACCGGGTCGCGGGCGACCTCGGCGCGCCGCCGCCCGAGGCGGCCGAGCGAATCGCCGCCGAGCTCTCGACGGCGGACGCGGACTACCTCGACGGCGTCGCGACGCTCGGACCGTACCTCAACTTCACGGTCACCGACCGCTACTTCGCCGACACCCTCGCCGGCGCGAGCGACGACGAGTGGGGCCGGCTCCCCTCGACCGGCGAGCGGGTCGTCGTGGAACACACCTCCGCGAACCCGACGGGACCGGTCCACGTCGGCCGGGCGCGCAACCCTATCATCGGCGACGCGCTCGCGCGTCTCCTCGACTACGCCGGCAACGACGTCACCCGGCAGTACTACGTCAACGACGTCGGGCGACAGGTCGCGGTGTTCACCTGGGCGTACGAGGCGTTCGACGGGGCCGGCCTCCCGGAGCCGGAGCGGGACAAGCCGGACTACGACCTCGTCCGGTACTACCGCGCCGGGAGCGAACTGCTGGAGGAGGGCGACCCGGAGGAGGCCGAGGCCGCCGAGGCAGCCGTCGCGGAGATCATCCGGGGGCTGGAGGCCGGCGACGAGGCGACCGCAGAGCGCGTGAGCGAGGTGGTCGACACCGTCCTCGGCGGGATGCGGGAGACGCTCGGACGGCTCCCGGCAGCGTTCGACGAGTTCGTCAAGGAGTCGCGGTTTCTCCGCGACGGCTCGACCGACGCGGTCGTCGACCGCCTGAAACGGCTCGACGAGGCCGTCTACGACGAGGAGGCGTGGCAGCTCGACCTGAGCGGCCACGGCGTCGACAAGGAGCTGGTCTTCCTCCGCTCGGACGGCACCTCGCTGTATCCGACCCGCGACCTCGCCTACCACGAGTGGAAGCTCGACGAGTTCGACCGCGCCGTGACCGTCCTCGGCGAAGACCACCGGCTCCAGGCCGACCAGCTCCGGACGACACTCGGCCTCCTCGGGACCGACACGTCGGGGCTGGACCAGGTGTTCTACTCGTGGGTGAACCTGCCCGGAGGCGGGATGTCGACCCGCGAGGGGACCGGGGTCGACCTCGACGACCTGCTGGACGAGGCCGTCGCCCGCGCCCGCGAGGAGGTCGAGCGCCGGCGAGCGGACCAGGAGCGCGAGATCGGAGACGCGGAGGTCGACACGATCGCCCGACAGATCGGGATCGGCGCCGTCCGGTACGACGTGGTCTCGAAACAGCCGACGAAGGGCATCACCTTCGAGTGGGACCGCGCGCTCGACTTCGAGGCGCAGTCTGCGCCGTACGTGCAGTACGTCCACGCCCGGACGCTCGGCATCGAGGAGCGGGCCGACGGCGTCCCCGACGACCCCGACCCGTCGTGCCTGACCGGCCCGACCGAGCGCGCGCTCCTCCACGAGATCGCGCGCCTGCCCGCCGTCGTCGAACGCGCCGCGGCAGACCGCTCGCCACACGTCGTCGCGACGTACACCCGCGACCTCGCGGAGGCGTTCAACGCCTTCTACCGCGAGTGTCCCGTCCTCGACGCGCCCGGCGACCGCCGCGGCGCGCGGCTGGCGCTCGTCCGGGCGGCCCGCCACGCCGTCGCGAACGCGCTGGACGTCCTCGGCGTCGACGCGCCGCGGGCGATGTGACCCGGTCCGGTCGGCGCTACGGCAGCGACCCGCCCACGGCCACGACGGTGAGATAGCCCGCGCCGAGTGCGAGTCCGAGGAAGACGACGACCCACCAGAGCGGCACGTTCGACCCATCGTCGGCGGCCATAGCGTCATGCTCCCGCCCCGTCCGCAAAACCCGTTGCGGTTAGACGTGAGCGCGCGGCGCCGGCCCGCCCGTCGGTCGGCACGCCGCGACTCCCCGAGTCGTCTCCGGCGTCGCCGTGTCGTCCGCAACGCGGTCCGCGTTCCGGGGGCGGCGTCCCCCCTCCAGACGACAGGTACTTTCACCGTCCCCGGCCTAGTGGACGTAATGAGCCAGCAGGCGGACGCCGACGTCGACGCGGACGCCGACCGTCGAAAGTACGAGTTCCGGCGGGTCATCGAGGAGCTCGAGGACTACAACGGCTCCGGCACCCAGCTCGTCACCATCTACGTTCCCGAAGAGAAGCGGCTCTCGAACATCGTCGCTCACGTCACCCAGGAGCACAGCGAGGCGTCGAACATCAAGTCGAAGTCGACACGGACGAACGTCCAGGACGCGCTGACGAGCATCAAAGACCGCCTGCGGTACTACGACAACCCGCCGGAGAACGGGATGGTGCTGTTCTCGGGGGCCGTCGACTCCGGCGGCGGGCAGACGGAGATGGTCACCCGGGTGCTGGAGTCGCCGCCAGACCCGGTCCAGTCCTTTCGCTACCACTGCGACTCGGCGTTCCTGACGGAGCCGCTGGAGGGGATGCTCGCGGACAAGGGGCTGTTCGGCCTCGTCGTCCTCGACCGGCGCGAGGCGAACGTCGGGTGGCTCCGCGGCAAGCGCGTCGAGCCGGTCAAGTCCGCGTCGTCGCTCGTCCCGGGCAAGCAGCGAAAGGGCGGCCAGTCGGCACAGCGGTTCGCCCGACTCCGCCTGGAGGCGATCGACAACTTCTACCAGGAGGTGGCGGGGATGGCGAACGACCTGTTCGTCCCGGAGCGCCACGAGATAGACGGGATTCTCGTCGGCGGGCCGTCGCCGACGAAAGACGAGTTCCTAGACGGCGACTACCTCCACCACGAGCTCCGGGACCTCGTCGTCGACAAGTTCGACGTCGCCTACACCGACGAGTCGGGGCTCCACGACCTGGTCGACGCCGCGCAGGACGCGCTGGCCGACCAGGAGGTGATGAAGGACAAGGCGCAGATGGAGGAGTTCTTCGAGGAGCTCCACCGCGGAGAGAAGGCGACCTACGGCTTCGCCCAGACGCGCCAGAACCTGATGATGGGGTCGGTCGACCGCCTCCTGCTCTCCGAGGACCTGCGCTCCGACGTCGTCGTCTACGAGTGTCCGGAGGGCCACGAGGAGTACGAGACGGTCGACCCGCGCCACGACGACCCGGACCACCGCTGCGCCGAGTGCGGGGAGGACGCCGAGGCCGTCGACCGGGAGGACGCCGTCGAACACCTGATGACGCTCGCGGACCAGCGCGGCACGGAGACGAAGTTCATCTCCACGGACTTCGAGAAGGGCGAGCAGCTGATGGACGCGTTCGGCGGCGTCGCCGGCATTCTGCGCTACGCGACCGGCGTCTAGAGGACGTCACGGAGCTGGGCGTGTCGGCGCGACAGGTCGAAGTGTGGCTCGACCCGGCCGGCGCTCACGAGGCGACCGAGCGCGAGGTGGACGTCGACGCCCGCGCGCTCGGCGTGCGCACAGCAGTCGACGATCGCGGCGCGGTTCAGCGCCAGCGAGTCGAGCAGGCCGAGCGCCAGCGCCAGCGCGGCGCCGCCCTCGCCGCCGGGAAACTGCGAGAGCAGGGCGTCGAAGCCGGGGTCGGCGGGGACGTCGTCGGGACTCGCGGGCTGGACGCGGAGACAGGACGTACAGACAGCCGCAGCCTCGTCGTCGGGCGCGTGAGCCGCGAGGTCGGCGGGGACGCGGAAGGCGACGGTCTGTGCGTCGCAGACCCGGCAGACCACTAGTCGTCGGCGCTGACTGCCGGCTCGGGCTCGTCTTCGGGTTCGTCCTCACGCTCGGCCTCGGCCTCAGCCTCGGCTTCTTCCTCTTTTTTCGCCTTGATCTTCTTCAGTCGAAATATCTCC
This sequence comes from uncultured archaeon A07HB70, assembly GCA_000496195.1. Lineage (GTDB taxonomy): Archaea > Halobacteriota > Halobacteria > Halobacteriales > Haloferacaceae > A07HB70. The sequence goes on along the minus strand of KI543179.1, from coordinate 76,968 downwards.
TCGCGCTCCTGCTCCTCGAGCTTCTGCTCGATGAACTCCTGGTTCTCCTTGAGGTCGGGCAGGAGCTTGAACTCCAGGGCGTTCACGCGCCGCTTCGTCTTCTCTATCTCCTCGAGCATCTTCCGCATCGCCGTCTCCACCTCCGCCGCGAGGACGATCGTCTCGATCAGCTCCTCGTAGGCGTCGGCAGTCTCGTCGATTCGCGCCGAGGAGCCGAGCAGGCCGTAGCCACGCTCGTCGACCCGCTTTCGGACCCGCGAGGACTCGATCTGCGGGACCACGACGCCCATGATGTTCTTCGACTGTGTGGTGATCTCCGGGTGCTCTTTCAGCGCCGCCGCGGCGCCGCGAACGGCAACGTCGCCCTCGACCGCCCGCGCCATGTCGATCGTCTCCTGGGCGTGTCGGTAGTCCTCGTTCAGCTCCGACCGGACGTCTTTCGCCTGGTCGAGGATGTCCATGAACTCCATGATGAGGCCGTCGCGCTTCTGCTCCAGCGTGTCGTGACCCCGCTCGGAGAGCTCGATCCGGTCCTCGATCTCCATCAGGTTCTTGCGGGTCGGCTTGACGTCCTCGGCCATCTGTTGGCTGCTCTTTCGCCCCCACCGGCTAATACGTGACGCCTCTGCCGTCAGGCCGCGATGACGAACTCCGCGGCCACGGGAAGCGCCACCGCTGCCCCGAGGAGGAGCAGGCCGGCCAGCACTGCCCGCGGCCCCTCGTCGCGGAGCGTCACCGCCGCGAGCGCCCACGGCACGAGCAGCAGCGCCGCCACGACGACACCCGGCAGGGCGTACAGTCCCCGCGCCGGCGCCGGGAGCAGCGACTGTCGGACGGCCAGCGCGAGGGCCGTCGAGGCCACCGCGACGGCACCGAACCGCCGGAGCAGCGACGGACGGAGCCGCGACACGAGGACGGCGCCGAACAGGGTGAGCGCGCTCGCCGGGGCGAGAATCGCCAGCGCCCCGAGCAGCCCCGTCGAGCCGTGGCGCTCCCCGGTGTACGTCCAGTCCGGCGCGTAGACGAACAGGTTACGAACGTCGCTCACGACCAGCCAGCCCCGCTCCGTCCGGACGAGGTCGGCGGGCTGACGAACCTCCGGGCCGACCCGAACCGACCGCTCGGGCGTCGCCGTTCCGTTCACCCCGACCTCGTGTCGCGTCACCGTCCCGCCGCGGGACGTCGCCCGGAGCGTCCAGAGCCGGTCGCCGTCGCCGTACAGCCCCGTCGCGGCCCGCAGGTCGGTCGCCCGGGCGTCGCCCGTCGTCGGGTCGAGCGCGACCACGCCTCCGTCGCCCGACAGCCAGAGCCGCCCGCCGGCGCTCGCGACGCTCCGGAACGCCGTCGTCTCGTTCGGTCCGGCGCGTGTCCCGTTCGCCGCCGGGAGCGCAACTGTCTCGCCCGTCGGGCGCCAGCGCTCGTCGACCCGATGGAGCGCCGCCTCGCCCAGCAGCCACCAGCCGCCGTCCGCGGCTGGCGCCGCGTCCCGGACGTCGGCGGCGTCGTCGAGGCGAAGCGACTCGTACGTCGCGTCCCACGACGCGTCGTACGTGTACCGACCGTCCTCGCAGCCGGTCGTCGTCGACAGCACGACCGGGTTGCCGTCGACGACGACGACGGCGTGGTCCGGCGGCGCACAGCCCCCGGACTGTGCGGACACCGGGCCGACGCCGCCGACCAGCACACAGACGAGCGAGGCGACGACCGCGACGTGCGTCCAGGAGCCGACGCGGGGCAGAACCACGTCAGGGCGCACGTCTGCGCCCGTCATGGGCGTTTGGATCGGCCGCGAGCGGCTCGCAGACGCGGCGCTCCGTCACGTGCGCGTCGAGCGAGGCGGGGACACCGTCACCCGGGCCGACCGGCGTCCCCGGGCCGCGTTCGAGCGGGCAGCCGGGGCCGGGTCGGGCGGCTCGACCCGGTGCTGGTCGGAGCCGTCGTCGGCACGGCGGCGCCCGTGATCGGCGACACAGCGAGGCCGCGGAGACGACACGGACACCCGCGACGACCCCGGGGCGTCGGCTGTCGGGGAGCCCGGCCCGCTGCGCACCGACGAGGACCGGGTCGAGGAGCCCACGACAGAGAGCGGCGGGCAGACGCGTCAGTCGGGGGTCGGCGAGCGACTCGGCTGGCCGAAGACGTCGCGTGTCCGCTCGGCGATGGCCGACGACGACCGCGAGAACGCCGTCGAACTGCGGGACGAGGACGGCGGCGAGAACGGGGACTGAGCGGTCAGTCCGCAGCCGCTTCCGCTTCCGTCTCGTCGTCGACGTAGTACGCCTCGATCAGGTCCTCGTCGATCCGGTTGAGCTCCGCCGGCGGGAGCGTCGAGAGGAGGTCCCAGCCGATGTCGAGGCTCTGTTCGAGCCCCCGGTCGACGTCGAACCCCTGGTCGACGAACTCCGTCTCGAAGCGGTCGGCGAAGTCGAGGTACCGGTTGTCCCGCTCCGAGAGCGCCTCGCGGCCGACGATGTTCACGAGGTCACGCAGGTCTTCGCCCTCCGCGTAGGCGGCGTACATCTGGTTCGCGACGTCCTCGTGGTCGTCGCGCGTCAGGCCCTCGCCGATCCCGTCGTCCATCAGCCGCGAGAGGCTGGGCAGGACGTTGACCGGCGGCTCGATTCCCTGGGAGTTCAGGTCGCGGTCGACGTAGATCTGCCCCTCGGTGATATACCCCGTCAGGTCGGGGATCGGGTGTGTGTCGTCGTCGCCCGGCATCGTGAGGATCGGGATCTGCGTGACCGAGCCGTCGCGCCCCTCGATCCGACCGGCGCGCTCGTACAGCTGGGCGAGGTCGGTGTACATGTAGCCGGGGTAGCCACGCCGGCCCGGCACCTCCTCGCGGGCGGCGCCGATCTCGCGCAGCGCCTCGCAGTAGTTCGTCATGTCCGTCAGGATGACGAGAACGTGGTAGCCCTTGTCGAACGCGAGGTACTCGGCGGTCGTCAGGGCCAGCCGCGGCGTGACTGTCCGCTCGACGGCGGGGTCGTCCGCGAGGTTCATGAAGACGACCGAGCGCTCCAGCGCGCCCGTGCGCTCGAAGTCGTCCATGAACTCGTTTGCCTCCTCCTGTGTGATGCCCATCGCGCCGAAGATCACCGCGAACTCCGACCCCTCGTCGCCCGCCGCTTCCTCCTCGGGCACCGTTGCCTGCCGGGCGATCTGGAGGGCGAGTTCGCTGTGGGGCAGGCCAGACCCCGAGAAGATCGGGAGCTTCTGGCCGCGCACGAGCGTGTTCATCCCGTCGATCGCGCTCACGCCCGTCTGGATGAACTCCTCCGGGTACTCCCGCGAGACGGGGTTGATCGCCGCCCCGACGATGTCGCGGCGGTCGTCCGGGACGATATCCGGCCCGCCGTCGATCGGCTGGCCGGTGCCGTCTAACACCCGCCCGAGCAGGTCCTCGGTGACGGGCATCTTCAGCGTCTCGCCGGTGAAGCTGACGGACGCGTTGCGGTCGATCCCGGTCGTCCCCTCGAACACCTGGATCGCGACGAGGCCGTCCGAGGACTCCAGGATCTGCCCGCGCTTGGTGTCGCCGTCTGGCGTGTTGATCTCGACCATCTCGTCGTAGCCGATCGGCTCGTCGACCTCGGCGAACACCAGCGGGCCGCTGATCTCTGTGATCGTCTCGTACTCTTTCATCTCAGTAGTGCTCCCGGAGTTCGGCCTCGATGTCTGCCTCCAGTTCGTCGATATACTCGTCCCACTCCTCCTGGACGCCGATCCGGTTCAGCCGCGGCGCGGCGTCGATATCCGCGATCTCGTCGACCGGAACGCCCGCCTCGAGGGCGTCGAACGCCTCGTCGGCGAACGTCCGGATCGCGCCGAGGATGCGGAACGTCTTCTGTGGCGAGCAGTAGGTGTCGGTCGGGTTGAACGCGTCCTGCTGGAGGTACGCCTCGCGGAGGTATCGCGCCACCTCGAGGGTCAGCTGCTGGTCGTCCGGCAGGGCGTCCTTCCCGACGAGCTGGACGATCTCCTGGAGCTCGGCCTCCTCGTCCAGCGTGTCGATCGCCCACTGCCGGCGGGACGGCCAGTCGTCGCTGACTTCCTCCTCGAACCACGGGTCGAGCTGGTCGCGGTAGAGCGAGTACGACTCGTTCCAGTTGATCGACGGGAAGTGCCGGCGCTCGGCGAGGTCTGCGTCCAGCGCCCAGAACGTCTTGACGATTCGCAGGGTGTTCTGTGTCACCGGCTCGGAGAAGTCCCCGCCCGGCGGCGAGACGGCGCCGATGACCGACACCGTCCCCTCCGTGCCGTTCAGGTTGTCGAACAGGCCGGCGCGCTCGTAGAACTGCGACAGGCGCGCGGCGAGGTAGGCCGGGTAGCCCTCCTCGCCGGGCATCTCCTCCAGCCGGGAGGAGATCTCGCGCATCGCCTCTGCCCACCGCGAGGTGGAGTCGGCCATCAGCGCGACGTCGTAGCCCATGTCACGGTAGTACTCCGCGATGGTGATCCCGGTGTAGACGCAGGACTCGCGGGCCGCGACGGGCATGTTCGAGGTGTTGGCGATGAGACAGGTCCGGTCCATCAGGGCGTTCCCGGTGGTCGGGTCCTCGAGTTCGGGGAAGTCCTCGATCACCTCCGTCATCTCGTTGCCCCGCTCGCCGCAGCCGACGTAGATGACGATGTCGGCGTCGGCCCACTTCGCGAGCTGGTGCTGGGTGACGGTCTTGCCGGAGCCGAACGGCCCCGGAATCGCCGCCGTCCCGCCCTTCGCGATCGGGAACAGACCGTCGAGGATGCGCTGTCCGGACACCAGCGGCTCGCTCGGCGAGCGCTTCTCGACGGTGGGGCGGGCCTCGCGGACCGGCCACTCCTGGTGCATCGTGAGCTCCTCGCCCGTGTCGAGCTCGACGATCGGATCGGTGACCGTGAGCGTCCCCTCCTCGACGGCGACGACCTCGCCGCCGGCAGAGCCCGGCGGGGAGTCGGGGACGAGCACCTTGTGTTCGATCGTCACCGTCTCGGGGACGGTGCCGACGACGTCGCCGGCCTCGACGTGGTCGCCGGCCTCGACGGTCGGGGTGAACTCCCACTCCTCGTCGAGGTCGATACCGGGCGCGTCGACGCCGCGGTCGAGGAACGCCGACCCGAGCTTCTCCTCGAGGACGTCCAGCGGGCGCTGGACGCCGTCGTAGATGGCGTCCATCATCCCCGGCCCGAGGTCGACGGTCAGGGGTTCGCCGGTGTTGCGCACCGGTTCGCCCGGACTGACCCCGGAGGTCTCCTCGTACACCTGTACGGTCGTGACGTCGCCCTCGATCTCGATGACCTCGCCCATGAGGCCCTCGTCGCCGACGTAGACGACGTCGTTCATCCGGGCGTCGAGCCCGTTCGCGGTGACGACCGGACCGCTCACGCTCGCGATCTGGCCACCACTCTCCTCGACGGTCTCCTGTGTTGCCTTGCTCATGTGTCGGTGTCGTTCTCCTCGTCCATCAGGTCGATCCCGATAGCGCGCTTGATCTGGTCGCGGAGCCCCCCGGCGCCGGTGGCGCCGAGGGTGACCACGACCGGCTCGATGCTCGTCTCGACCCGCTCGCGCACGCGGCGCGAGAGGTGGTCGGTGTCGTCGTCGTGCATCACCACGATGCCGACCGAGTCGTCGTCGAGCACGCGCTCGACGGCGCCGTCGAGGTCGTCGGGCTTCTGATCGTCCGGCACGTTCTCACAGCGCCTGACCCCGGCGAGCCGGAAGCCGGTCGTGAACTCGGGGCTGCCGACGACGGCGATCTCCCGGCTCACAGCACCACCAGCTCCGACTCGATCCGCTCCGGGCCGAGCCCGGCCTCGCGGCCACGGGCGATCGCCCGGATGTTGTCGACCTCGCGCTCCTTCGCGATGATGAACGAGACGACCGGCGTCACGGACAGCGGGTTGACGAAGCCGAGCTGGTCGGCGTACGACCCGAGCGCCGCGTCCAGCGCCCGCTCGAAGCCGATGAGGCTCTCGGACTCCGCAAGCGCGTCCAGCGCCTCGTCGAGCTCGTCGCCGTAGGTGCTCGACCGGATCCGGGCGACCAGCTCCTCGCGGCTGCCCGCGAGCGTCGACAGCTCCGAGGCCGAGAACAGCCGTCCCCCCTCGATGAAGTAGTCGGCTGGGTCGACACCGGCACCCGACCCCGCCAGCCGCAGGGCGTTCCTGGCGTTCCGGAAGTCGATCTCGGCGGTCAGGAACTCGCGGTAGACCGCGGTCGTCTCGTCGACCGCCAGGTCCTCGAGGAGCTGGTCGTAGTACGCCCGGTCGACGGCGTTCTCGAGCGGCACCAGCACGCCCGACTCCTCGTAGTCGTCGAACGCGGCGGCGAGCGGGTCGCCGTAGCGGGTGCCCTCGAGCGCGACGACGGCCTCCTCGACCGACGTCGCGTCGAGCAGCGTGTCGACCAGCCGGTCGGCGAGTTCGCCGGCGCGGATGAGGTCGGCCTCGACGGTGTCGCGGTCGGTGTCGCTGTAGATGCCGCGGATCACCGTCTTCAGGTTCCACGCGTCGAACTTCCGGAGATACCGCGCGACGAGGTCGTAGAGCCGCCCGCCGGCCCACCGGAGGATATCCTCGAACTGCCCCGCGAGGTCGCGGTTCAGCGCGTACTCGATCAGGTCGACGCCGGCGTGGCGTGCGCCGAGGGCGTTTATCTCGTCCTCGTAGACGGACTCCTCCATCTGACGGGCGATCTCGGCGGGCCCCATCCGGACGAGCTTCCGGTAGTCGTCGTCGTCGAACAGCTGTGCCTTCCGGGCCCTGACGCGGGCGACGACGTACTCCGGGTTCGACGTGCCGCTCGCGGCACTCATCCGTCGGGAAACAGTCGGTCGCTCACGTCCTTCAAGCTGTCTTCCCAGACGTCGTCGAGCATCGAGTCGAACGTGTTGTCGACACGGACGCGGCTCGACTCGCTCTCGACGACGACGCCGCCGAGGCAGTCGACCTCGCCGGCGACCGCGAACCCGTCGAACGCCGCGACGAGGTCGCCGACCAGCGCCTCGTCGGCGGAGCGACAGTAGACCGACACCGCGTCGTCGCCGTCGAACTCCTCTGCTGCGTCGGCCAGCAGCGCGCGGGTGAGCTCCTCGCGGCGCTCGCCCGCCGCCTCGGCGAGCGCCTCCTCGACGGCCGCGCGGACGTCCTGCAGGGCGTCGCGGCGCGCCTCCAGTCGGTCCTGTTTCGCCTCGAGCGTCGCGCTCGAGACGGTCTGCTCGCGCTCGCGTTCGATCTGCCGTTCGGCCTCCTGGCGAGCCTCCTCGCGGATCGCCTCGGCGTCGGCCTCGGCCTCGGAGACGATCTCCTCGGCACGGGCCTCGCCCTCGTTACGGATCGCGGCGGCCTCCTCGCGAGCCTCCTCTCGAATGTCCTCGACGACCGTCTCCAGGCTCATTGATTGGCGGGAGTTACTGGACCAGGAAGACGACGACCAGTGCGAGGATGACCAGGGTCTCCGGCAGGACGGTGAAGATCAGTCCCCGGACGAACAGGCTCTCGTCCTCTGCCACCGCGCCCATCGCCGCGGCACCGATACCGCGCTCGGCGTAGCCCGCACCGAAGGCCGCGAGGCCAACCGCGAGCGCACCCGCGGCGAGCGGGGGGATTCCCGGGGCCGCAGCGCTACCCTCTGTTTGTAGTACGACACTCGCCAGCTGTGTTGCGGTCTCAATCATGATGGCTGAGCGTCCGAGAACCGCTCGGAACAGTCTCAATTTAAACCGGACGGGCGCTTAAATGTTCTCAAGTCCACCGCCGCACAGTCACGGTTGTTCAGGTGAGTTAGCCGCGCTGACCGCTCGACAGCGGCGAACTCGGATCGACCGCTAGTAGAACGCGTCGCCGGGAGAACGGGAGGCGGCTACTCCTCTGCGGTGTAGCGCCGGTCGGTCCCGAACGGGCTGTACGACGTACCGCCGCCCTCGAAGAACTTGCCGAAGAACTCGACGTACTCTAGCCGGACCGCCTGAAGGCCGGCGCTCGTCACGCCGAGCGCGAGCACGAGGAGGTGTCCGAGAACGAGCACGAGGAGGCCGACGAGAACCAGCGCGACCCCGCCGTGGAACAGGCCGCCGAAGATTACCGTCGCCTCGCCGCCGTACTCCGCCGCGACCCACTCCGGCCCGTGGCCGAGCAGGAAGTGGAACTCGCCCTCGTGCTGGTAGGCGCCGAACACGAGCAGGTTGACGGTGAACGCCATCCCGGCCTTCGCGAGCAACACCGCGGCGATCCGGGTGTAGGACAGCACGTTCACGAGGACCTGGAGAAACTCGACTATCTCCACGAGATCGCCAGCCGCCAGCATGATCAGCCCGACGAAGAAGGCGGCTGCGCCGAGGAGACCGACAACCGCCGGGAACCCGTTGAACCCGAGCGCGAAGACGGCGTGTGCGAACTCGCCGCTCGCCTCCGGCGCCGCGCCGGTGCCGTCGAAGACGGTGAACATGAAGTCGGGCACGGTGCCCGCGGCGGACTTCGAGAACGCCCAGACCCAGAGACCGTTCATCATCAGCATCCACGACCCGGCCTCGAGCAGGGCGTCCTTCGCGCCGTGGAACTCGAGGGTCTCGAAGAAGTCGAGGGCGTACCCCACGTTCAGGTGGAGCACCCCCACGAGCAGGCTGATCACCAGCCACGACTGCGCCCACGAGATCTGGTTCGGCGACAGCCCCTTCTCGATCGGCGGGTGGCTCATCCCCAGTGCCCCCTCCCAGAGGAACTGGGTGATCAGGTGGAGTCCGAATATCTCGCCGTACAGGATACCGAACAGCACGGTGAACCCGCCCGCGAAGATCGTGATCCCGCCCATGCTCTGCAGGGCAGACGAGTCGAACTTCTGGTACATCAGATAGCCGATACCCATGTAGACGAGCCCGTAGCCGAGGTCGCCGATCATGAACCCGAAGAACGCGGGGAACGTCAGGAACAGCACGATCGTCGGGTCGAACTCTCGGTAGCTCGGCGTCCCGACCGCCTCGACCAGCGTCTCGAAGTACCCGGCCGGATCCGGGGTTGTCCTGGACGACCGGCGGGTCGTCGTCGCGCATCACGACGGGGCTGGTCGCCGCGGCCCCACCGTCGGCTCGGACGTCGCCGCCGTCGGCGGCTGCCGGCTGTCCCGCGCCGCCGGGCAGCTCCTCGCGGAGCGCCTCCGTCCCGTCGGCACCGAAGCTCGCGCGCTCCAGCTCCTCGACCTCGACCCGGTCGTCGACCGCGTCGGCGAGCGTCCGCTTGAACTCGGTGTACTCCGCCGAGGGGATCCAGCCCTCGGCGACGAAGGCGTTCGCGGTCGTGGCGAAGGAGAGCGGCGCCTCGGCCTTCTGGACCTGGACCGAGAGGGTCTCCTCGGCGGCGAGGAGGAAGCCGCCGACCTCCTCGCGCAGCGCCGCGGCGTCGGCGTCGGCAGACTCGCGCCTGGCGGCGAGTTCGTCGCGCTCGGCCTCGAGTTCGGCGACGTACTCCGACGGCGCGCCGGACGCGTCGGGGGTCTCGAGCGCCGCGAACTCCGCGCCGACGAGCGCGTCCGACAGCGCGCCCTCGCCGGCACCGGGAGCGGGCCGGGCGAAGACGGCGACGACGCCGTCGCCGGAGAAGACCTCGAACTCCCGCAGGGCGTCGGCGTCGACGACCGCGCGCTCGACGGCGTCGGCGTCACCCTCGCCGGCTGCGACCTGTAGCGTGTCGTAGCCGGAGAGCAGGTCGAGGTCGACCCCGAGCGCGACGAACGGCTCGACCGTCTCCAGCGCCTCGTCGATCTCGCGGATGCGGTCCTCGACCTCGTCGCGCCGGTCCTCCAGCGCGTTCACCCGCTCGCGGACGTCCTCGAGCTCCGTCGCGAGCTCCTCGTCGGAGAGCATCCGTGTCGGCCCGGCGTCGGCTGGCTGGACGTCGAGGATACTCTCGAGGGACCGGACGGTGACCAGACGCTCGGCTGCGGCCTCCGCGTCGCCGGTCGGGTCGCCCGGTGCGAACCCCTCCCACGAGTCGTCGTACTCGGTGAGGTGGAGGAGGTGCTGGTCGTGGACGGCCTCGACGACGTCCCCGAGCACCCGGCGCGAGCCCGTGACCGACACCTTGCTCATCTGGCGGGGTCTGAGAACGCTCACCGCCGAGACACCTCACTCGAGGGCACGGATCGCCTCCTCGAAGCGCTCGACGGCGTCCGCGACCGCCGCCTCTCTGTTTTCCTCCGCGGCTGCCGCGAGCCGGCGGCGCTCGCGCTCGCCCCGCTCGAGAATCTCCTCGCGCTCGGCCTCGATGTCGCTACGAGCCTCCTCGACGAGCCGTTCGCGCGTCTCGGCGGCCTCCTGCTCGGCCTCCTCGCGGATCTGTTCGGCCTCGCGGCGCGCCGCCGCGATCCGGTCTTCGCGGTCGGCCTCCGCCTCCTCCACCAGCTCGGCGGCCTCCCGCTCGGCCTCCTTGACCCGTTCGAGAACCTCCGTTCGTGGCATCCTGTCGTCCGGCGGTAGGGCCACCGTGGTAAAGGTGTTTGCGGAAGGGCCACGAGCGGCGGTGCCGCGGACGTCGCGCCGCCGGGACGAGCCGTTGGGTTCATAGCCGCGGGCGCCCAGTTACGGACGATGGGCGTCCTCGAGAACAAGGCACGGGCGCGGCTGTTCTACCGCTACCTCTCGAAGGTGTACGACCGCGTGAACCCGTTCATCTGGACCGACGCGATGCGGACGGAGGCGCTCGACCTCCTCGACCTCGACCGCGACGACCGGGTGTTGGACGTCGGCTGTGGCACCGGCTTCGCGACCGAGGGCTCCTCGACCGGGTCGAGACGGTCCACGGCCTCGACCAGAGCAGCCACCAGATGCAGAAGGCCTTCGAGAAGTTCGGCAGGCACGGGCGGGTCCGCTTCTGCCGCGGCGACGCCGAGCGGCTGCCCTTCGCCGACGACGCCTTCGACGTCGTCTGGTCGTCCGGGTCGATCGAGTACTGGCCGAACCCCGTCGACGCCCTGGAGGAGCTCCGCCGCGTCACCCGCCCCGGCGGGCAGGTGCTCGTCGTCGGCCCGAACAACCCCCGAACCTCCGTGATGAAGCGCGTCGCGGACGCGATCATGCTGTTCTACGACGAGGAGGAGGCAGACCGGATGTTCACCGAGGCCGGCTACGAGGAGTTCCGGCACGTCACGATGGGGCCGTCGTACAGCCCCGAGATCGCCATCACCACCGTTGCCGAGGTGCCCGCAGAGCCGGCGCGGCCAGACCCGGAGCCGGTCGGAGCCTGACGCGCCGCCACGCTTACGTCTCCGCCTGAACAGGCGAGGTCGTGTCCCTCGAACACCTCGCGACCGGCTGCGCCGGTCGCCAGCTCCGCGCCCTCGCCGCGCTCTCCCTGGTCGTCCCGACGGCGGGCTGTTTCGTCGTGTAGGCGGTCAGCGCGCCCGCGCCACGACCCGCGCGACCCGGTTCCCGTCGACCCGGAGCGTCACTGTCACCCGGTCGCCCGGGTCGAGGAGCGGTACGTTCGTCGCCGCGAGGCGCAGACGCGCCCGCTCGCCCGCCGTCCAGCGCCCGTCGCTCCCGGGGTTGAGCGGCCCCGTCGGCCCCGACCGGAACCCGCGTGTGGCGAAGAAGGGCGTCTGGGGCTGGTGACGGAGCGGGCGACCCGACACCACCACCCGGAGGGTGGCGGCGCGGACGTCGACCGGGTCGCCGCCACGGTGGGTCAGCGTGAGGCTGTCACCCGCGGCGTCGGCCCGGAGCGCGAACGCCGCAGTCGGCGCCGGGTCGGGCAGGAGGCCGAGCGCCGCGCCGGCGACGGCCAGCGAGACGAGGATCGCGACGGTCAGGTCGACCGGTCGGTCCACGCCGGGCGTGGCGCCCGTTCCCCAAAGAGCGCCGGGGCGTCAGGGCCGCTCCGTGCGCGGGGCCGCGAGCGGGTCCATCGTAATGAACACGACGGTGTTCCCGCGGATGGCGACGAGGGTGAACCGCTCGTCGGGGGTCAGCAGCCACCGCTCGCCGTCCGGACCGGTCGTTCCGACCGGCGAACTCTCGCCCCCCTCCGGACCGATGGTGAGGTCCGCGGCGACCGGGTCGCCGTCCACGGTCCGGAGCTGGATACGCATCGGCCCGCCGGCGTACGAGCGGTTGACGACCAGACGGAAGCCGTCGCGGGTGTTGACCGCCTGCCTGTCCGTTCCGGCGACGCCGAGCGACTGTCGGTGAGCGTCGCGGAACACCCGTCTGTTCCTCGACCCGACCGTCGCCGCGAGTTCGCCGCCGTCGTAGGTCATCCGGACCGTGGAGACGCGCGCCGGGTCGACGTCGACGGCGCTCCGCACGCGCCACAGCGACGGGTACGCCGCCGCCACCGCGTCGCGCGCAGCCGACCGGGTCAGCGACGCGTCGTCGACCCGGCGGAGGTCGCCGCGGTACGTCTCGCGGACGTATCCGGACTCGGTCAGCGCCGCGAGCGTCACGCCTCGCGGCGTCGTCGAGACGTAGACGCGGGCCGGCGGCTCCGCCCCGGACAGCGCCGCGGCAACCTGGCTGCGGACCGGGCCGGTGTACACCCCGAGTTCGCGGGCGAGCGCCACGGAGCGCTCCGACGGGACGGTCGCCCCCTCGCCGCGGGCAGTGGTGACGACGCGCTCGCGCCGATTCTCGAGGGCGCGGGCCGCCCGGTCGACCCGGGCGAGCACGAGCAGGGTCGTCCGCGCGTCGGCCTCGCCGTCCGCGAACGCCTGGAGCGCCGACCGCTGTTGCCTGCCGAGGCCGGCTGCACGGGCGCCGATCCGGTCGAACTCGCGCGAGAGCGCGGCGTCCGGGTCGTCGGCCCCACGGACGCGGGCCAGCGCCCGAATCGTGCGGAGCTCGTGACCGGCGGCGTCTGTGGCGGCGCCGACAGCGGGACCGACGTCGAGCGTCGTCTCGCGGGTGGCCGAGCGGTTCGCGTCGTCGTCGGCGAGCGTCAGTACCTCGACCGGTCGGTCGGGCGGGGCTCCGTCGTCGACCTGTGGGGTCGGCGTCTGTTGGACGGCGGGCGCGCCGGCTGTCGTCGCGGCGCCGACGGGGACGAGGAGGACGGCGACAGCGAGCGTCGCCGCGAGGAGAGCGTGGCAGGCGCGCATCTGCCGGCACTGCCACGCCGCCGGGTAAAAAGGGCCGGGAGAAGATTCGACCGACTCAGCCCCGATAGAAAGCGTTTTTATCGGCCGACTTGAGCGTCAATCGATGCGGACTGCCCCGCGTCTGCCTGCCCTCCTCGCCGTCGCGACGCTCCTCCTCGCGGGGGTGTCCGTCGCCCCGGTCGCAACAGCCGGCCAGCCCGGGCTGGCGCCGTCGGCGCTCTCGGGGGGGCCAGCCGCGGCGTTCGACGCGCCCGAGAACACCACGATCGAGGTTCGTCTGTACACGAACGCCAGCGCCCGCTGGACCGTTCGGACGACGTACCTGCTGGAGGACGAGGCAGAGGAGTCGGCGTTTCGCGAGTACGCCGCCGCCTACCGCGACGGCGAGACGGACGCCGGCCCGCGGGCCGACCCGTTCGCCGCCGCCGTCGACCGCGCCGGGGCGGCGACAGATCGGGAGATGCGGCTGACGAACGTGAGCCGCGAGGGCCGGGTCGACGGCGGGGTCGGGGTCGTCGCCGTCTCCTTTCACTGGACGGGCTTCCTCGGCCGCGGCGAGAACGAGACCCTCCGCCTCGACGAGGCGCTCGCCCTCGGCGGCGACCGGACGTGGCTCGGCTCGCTCACCGGGGACCAGGTGCTCGTCGTGCGGACGCCGTCGGGCTACAGCATCGTCGACTCGAGCGGCCCGTCGTTCGACGCGATAGAGAACAACGCGATCCGGTTCGAGGGGCCCCGCGAGTTCGAGAGCCGCCTGACCGTCACCTACCGCCAGACGGGGCCGGCGACGCCCGAACGCCCGGACCGGAGCCTGCCGTGGGGGCTGTTCGGCGGCGGTGTCCTCGTCGTCGCCGCCGCCGCGGTGCTGTACGTCCGCCTCCGCGGCCGGGGAGGGCAGCCGGCGCCGACGGCGGACGACGACCCGCGAGCCGACGGGGCGGCGGCGGATCCGGAGCCGACGGGCGAGAGCGACGGAGCCGACGAGAGCGAGGACGAGGACGAGGCGGAGTCCGAGCCCGACCCCGAGCTGCTCGCTGACGACGAGCGGGTCGAGCGCCTGCTGGAGCAGAACGACGGTCGGATGAAGCAGGCGGCGATCGTCGAGGAGACTGGCTGGTCGGACGCGAAGGTGTCACAGCTCCTGTCGTCGATGGCCGACGAGGGGCAGGTCGAGAAGCTCCGGCTCGGCCGGGAGAACCTCATCTCGCTCCCGGACGACGACGAACCCGGGTAGCTTCGTCACGTACAAGCCCCGCGACCGCTTGGATGCTGTCGATGGAGTATCTGGAGCGGCGGGTAGGGCTGGTCGAGGACCGCCTCGAGGCGGTCGTCGACGCCGTCGACCCACCGCTGCTCCGCGACCGGGTCGACCACGTCGCGCTGTCGGGAGGCAAGCGCGTCCGGCCGGCGGTGACCGTCCTCGCGTGCGAGGCGGCCGGCGGCGCGCCGGAGGACGCCGTCGACTTCGCCGTCGGCGTCGAACTCGTCCACAGCGCCTCGCTCGTCGTCGACGACATCATCGACCGCTCCGACGTCCGGCGCGGCACGGAGAGCGCGTGGGCGGCGTTCGGTCACGGCCCCGCAATCGTCGCCTCGGACGGGCTCCTCGGCGAGGCGTTCGCGCTCTTCTCCGCGGACGAGCGGGCGATGCAGGTGGCCGCAGAGGCGATGGTCGAACTCGGCGAGGGCGAGGCCTCCGAACTCGTCGCACAGCCGACCACGGAGGCCGAGTACATGACGCTCGCGCGCCGAAAGACCGGAGCGCTGTTCCGCGCCGCCGCCGAACTCGGCGGCGTCGCCGGCGGCGCCGACCCGTACACGGTCGAACTGCTCGGCGACTACGCCGAGGGGGTCGGCGTCGCGTTCCAGATCCGCGACGACGTGCTCGACGCCACCGCCGACGCGGGTGACCTCGGCAAGCCGACCGGACAGGACGAGGCGGTCGACCGCCCCTCCGTCGTGCGGGTGACGGACCTGACGCCGGCGGAGGCGAACAGTCGTGCGCGGGCACAGGCCGACGAGGCGCTCGCGGCGCTCGACGCAGCGGAGGTGGTCGACCGCGGGGCCGGCGGCTACCTCCGCGACCTCGCGGAGTTCGTCGTCGTCCGGGAGCGCTAAGCGACCGTCGGGTAGCGCGACTCCGCGACGGCGAATCCGAGCGTCGACAGCACGCTCAGGAGCGTTCCAGCCGTCAGGCCGACCGCGAGGTCGGTGAGCGAGAGCGCCGTCACGCCCGGCGCGGCGGGCAGGAAGTAGCCCGTCAGCGCGAACAGCACCAGCGCGATCGCGAGGACGTAGAACGGCGCGTTGAGGTAACGCCACTCGAAGCTGTCGGCGAGATACTCGTCGGTCACCTGTCCCATGCTCGAGGTGATGCCCGCCGCCGCGAACCACCGGACCGCGCCGTGAGCGAACGCGGAGACGGCGAGCGCCGGATCGCTCGACACCGTCGACCCAGCCGTCTCCAGCAGGGAGACGCCCTGGACGCCGCCGACGACCACCAGCGCCGCGGCGACGACGTAGGTGACGAGGGTCACCCGGCCGGTGTACAGGAGCTCCCGGGCACGGTCGACGGCGCCGTCGATAGAGCGCTCCAGGCCCAGTCCACGGAACAGGGTGTAGAGCCCCAGGAGCGCCGAGAGAACGCCGAGCAGCGCCGCACCGGGCACGTCGAACAGGCTGGCGACCGTCGCCGCCGGGTAGATGAGCAGGAGCACCCCGAGCGGCACCAGTATCGTCCCGCGGGTCTCCGGATCGGCCAGCACCTGCTTCATCGTGTAGTAGATTGACTCGAGGTCCTGTGCCTGCCGGACGACCACCCGGCGCACGCTGTCGATCGGAACCCGCGACCGAATCACCGGGAGCGTCGACTCGTCCTGCGCGCCGTCGGTGATGACGACCGCACTCACCGATTCGCCGGTCGAGAGGCCGGCGAGGACGGTGTCGACCTCGTCGCCGAGCGCGCGGTTCGCCCGGACGTCGCCGGCCTGTGTCCCGGTCACGGCGGCGATCTCGACCCCCTGCTCCTCCGACGCGACGAGATCGTCGTGGGCACGCACGCCCTGGAACAGGACGTTCACGTCCGAGTCCTCCGGGTCCGCGAC
>KI543179.1:58213-60725 GCA_000496195.1 uncultured archaeon A07HB70 | reverse complement strand
GTGGGCGGATATACCCTTTCTGGGCGGTGGTGTGTTCTGCTCGCGGACCGGGCAGCCGAGCCGGACCGGACACCCAGCGAGCGGCGCGTACTGCGCCCGACACGCGCGGAACACACGCTTTTTGACCCTCCATCCGGAACCTATCGGTAGTGATCTCCGAGGGCTGCGAACAGTGTGCCGAGGGCGGCAAGATGGTCCTGTTCGTCTACGGCTACTGCGACCAGCGCGACTGCTTCTACTGTCCGCTCGGCGAGAACCGCAAGAACGTCGAGCAGGTCTACGCGAACGAGCGACCGGTCGAGTCCGACGCCGACGTCATCGAGGAGGCACACCGGATGGACGCGCTCGGCACCTCCATCACGGGCGGCGAGCCACAGGAGGCGATGGAGCGCACCTGTCGGTATCTCTCGCTCCTGAAAGACGAGTTCGGCGCAGACCACCACACTCACCTCTACACCGGCATCACCGGGGGGCGCGAGAACATGCGTCGCCTGAGCGAGGCCGGGCTGGACGAGATCCGGTTCCACCCGCCGTACGACCTGTGGGGCGACCTCCACGGCACCGAGTGGGAGGATATCCTGTACGTCGCCCGCGAGGAGGGCCTCACGCCGGCGTTCGAGATTCCCGGCATCCGCCCCGAACGGGAGTTCGTCGACCTCGTCGAGGAGGGCGCCGCCGAGTTCGTCAACGTCAACGAGTTCGAGATGAGTCAGGGGAACTACCGCCGGATGCAGGAGCGCGGGTACGAACTGCAGGAGGGCCACATGTCCGCCGTCGACGGGTCGAAGGCCGCGATCCTGGAGGAGATGGCGACCCACCCGAAGGTCTACTTCTGTACGAGCGTGTTCAAAGACGCCGCACAGCACCGTAACCGGCTGAAGCGGATGGCGCAGAACGTCCGTCGACCGTTCGACGAGGCGACCGAAGACGGGACGCTCGTCTACGGAAAGGCCTGGTGTAGCGAGGCGCGGCTCCGCGACCTCGGGGTGCCGGACGAGTACTACGTCGTCAAGTCCGACCACGTCGAGTTGGCGTGGTGGCTGCTGGAGGAGATGGTCGGAGCGGGTGACCTCCCGCGCGGAGAGGTCGTCGAACAGCATCCGACCTACGACGGGACGGTCGTGGAGCGGACGCCGCTCGAGGCGTCCGAGGAGACGGAAGCGGCAGAGCCGGCGAGCGCCGACTGAGTCAGGCCTTCGCCGTCGCGCCCGCGGACTGGAGCGCCTCGACGATCGGCTCCCGCTGGGTGACGCCGATGAACCGCTCGACCTCGCCCTCGTCGTCCTCGACGACGAGCGTCGGGAGCGAGCGGACGGAGTAGTCGTTCGCGACGTCCTGGTTGGCGTCGACGTCCACCTTCTCGAACTCGACGTTCGGGAAGTCCTCGGCGATCTCCTCGAGTATCGGGTCCTGCGTCTTACAGGGGCCACACCAGTCGGCGTAGAAGTCTTTGAGTTGGACGGTCATGCGTACAGGGTATACCCAGGCTGTGGCAAAAAGGGTTCGCCGGTAGGGTGTGCGTGGCACGGAGCGAAAGCTCCTTGTGTCGAGCGGCCGGCTGATCAGGTATGAGTAGCGGTCAGAACTCCGGCGGACTGATGTCCAGCGCCGGGCTCGTCAGGTACTTCGACGCCGAGGACCGGAACGCGATCCTGCTCGACCCACGCTCGGTCGTCGCCTTCGGCGCCCTGTTCGGCGTCGGCGTCCAGGTGCTGAACGTCCTCGCGATCTGATGGCCGAGGACGCCGCGGCGCCGGACGCGGACGTTCTCGACGACCTGTTCGCGGTGATCGAGAGCCGCCGCGAGGAGCGCCCGGAAGGGTCGTACACCGCCGCGCTGTTCGACCACCAGAAGGGGGAGAACGCGGTGTTGGAGAAGCTGGGCGAGGAGACGACCGAGGTGATCCTCGCCGCGAAGGACGGGGACGACGACGCGCTCGTCGCCGAGTCGGCGGACCTCGTCTATCACCTCCTGGTCCTCCTCGCGGCTCATGGCCGGACACTCGACGACCTGCGGGCCGAGCTCGACAGCCGCTAGTCGAACCGGACGCCGGGGTCGTGGAGACCCTCGTTCGACATCCCGACGTTTATCAGGAGCGGCGTCAGGCTCTCGACCTCCGCCGCGTTGGCGATCGGACCGGCGTCGAGCGCACGGAGCCCGTCGACGGACTCCGCGAGGGCGATCACCGTCTCGCGGGCGTCGTCGTCGTCGGCGAGCACGAGCGTGTCGACGCCGAGGTCGGTGTCGAGGTCGGCGAGACGTCCCGCCGCGAGGTTGTGGAAGCAGCCGACGACGGGAACGCCGTCTGGCGCCGCGTTCGCCGCGACGCGGGTGACGCTGCCGGCGCCGGGGCGATGGTAGTGGAAGCCGTCCTCGTCGCGTTTCATCCCCGTCGCCGGCGAGACGAGGATCGCCTCCTCGTCGACCTCGTCGGCGACCGACTCCACCGTGTCGCTGACGTGGTACGGCGGGACGGCGAGGACCACGACGTCGGCACCGCCGGCTGCCTCG
>KI543179.1:50166-57167 GCA_000496195.1 uncultured archaeon A07HB70 | reverse complement strand
CCCGCGCCCGCTCGGCGTCGCGAGAGCCGACCACGACCGCGTGGCCGGTGTCCCGGCCGAAGCGTAGCGCCAGTCCCTCGCCGACGTCGCCCGTCCCGCCGAGTATCGCGACTCGCATACCCACGACTGTGGCGGGAGCGGCCTAAGGATTGCCAATCCGCGCTCAGTCGACGAGCGCCGGGAGGTCGTTCACGCTCTCGACGACGCGCCACGCGCCGGCGTCGTGGAACTTCTGTCGGCCCTCGGCGCCGGTCAGCCCGCCGGTCAGCACCCCGACACCCCGGTAGATCCGGTCGAGGTCGGCCTCACCCGCCGCGCGGGCGGTCCGCACGTCGTCGAGGGTGTCGCCCGCGAACACCACCGACCGTGCGTCGACACGGTCGGCGAGGGCGACGAGGCCAGCCGGGTCGGGCTTTCCCGGCAGGTCGTCGTCCATCGTCACGCGGCGCTCGGGCGGAACGTCGCCGAGGCCGGCGCGAGAGAGCGCCACCTCGGCCTCGCGGGCGGGCCGACCGGTCAGCACCGCGAGCGTCGCGCGGTCCCGGAGCGCCGCGACCGTCGCCTCGTCGACGAGCACCGGTTCACCCTCGGCGTAGCCCGGCGCCTCGACGGGCGGGTCGCCGCCCTCGAACGCGCGGTAGCGGCTGCGCCCGAGGTACAGCGCCTGGAAGACGGCGCGGAGGCGCTCGGGGTCCCAGTCGTCCTCGAGACCCGTGCCGACGGCGTCGGCGAGAACGGCGCGTGCGCCGGACAGCCCCCCGCCCGCCTCGGCGACGCGGGCCGCGAACGTCGTCGGGTCGGCGTCGTACCCGCGGTCGCGGGCGAGCGCGTAGAGCGCGACCGCGTCGGTCACGACCCAGTCGTTGTTGAATCCGCCCGCGTCCTTCAGCGGCTGGACCGTCGCCGCGGCGACGGACTCGTCGAGGCCGTGTTCGCGGGCGACCGTCTCGACGACCGCCCGGCGGTAGGAGTCGGCCACGTCAACGAGGACGCCGTCGACGTCCAGCACCACCGCGTCGGCGCTCTGGCTCACACTCCGAGACGAGCGCGAGGGGTCAAGTCAGTCGCGGTTCGGCGCGCGGTACAGCGTCCCCGCCGTCACCGTCTCGACGCGCGCGTCGACGACGGCGGGGTCGCCGCCGAGCGTCGTGAAGTAGAGCGGCGCGCCGGCTGCCCGCGCGACGTCGCGGGCCGGTCGCTGGAGTTCGGGCGGGAGTCGACGAGCGTAGACGGCGTCGGCACCGGGCGTAGGGGCCGAGCGGCGGGTCGACGTCGCTCGCCGCAGCGAGCACACGGGCGCGCTCGACGACGTCGTCGCGGACGACCCGGACGCCCGGCGGCGGCTCCGGCGGGTCGACGTCGACGACGACGACGTCGTGGCCGGCGGCGGCGAGGGCGCGGGCGAGGCCGATCCGGCTGCCCACGCCGACCTCGACGAGCCGGTCGAACCGCGCGAGGGCGTCGGACAGTGAGCGCACGACGGCGGAACGTTTAGCATCCACGGGTTGTTAAGCAGATTCATGCTCGTGGACATCGTGCCCGTCGGCGACGTGGGCGGGCGGGTGATGAACGAAGCGTCAACCGCCCTGGGCTCCGTCTACGACGTCGAGGTCACAGTCCACGACGCCCAGCCCGTGCCCGACGGCGCGTTCGACCGGTCCCGAAACCAGTACCGCGCGGAGGAGTTCATCGAGCTGGCCAGCCGCGTCGGCGCCGGCGACAAGAACATCGGCATCACGGCGCAGGACCTCTACTACCGACGGCGCAACTACGTCTTCGGACTGGCCTATCTCAACGGCAACGGCTCGGTCATCTCCACCTACCGCCTCCAGACGAGCTCCGACGGCGGCGTCACCTCGAAGCCGCAGTCCGAGGTGTTCGACGACCGGGTCCGGAAGGAGGTGGTCCACGAGGTGGGCCACACGTTCGGCCTCGAACACTGTGACAACGACCGCTGCGTGATGAGCTTCTCGCCGACCGTCCGCGAGGTAGACGTCAAGGAGGAGAACCTCTGTGGCTCCTGCTCGCGGCTGATCCTCTAGGACTCCTCCGGCGCGTAGTAGTACTCGCCGCTCCGCTTCTGCTCGCGGTCCTTCTGTGACCCCGGCTTGTTGATCCGTGGCCGCCCGGTCCGGGCGTCGCGCCGGAACGTCACGTCGAGCTCCGCGAGGAACTCGTTCATCCCCTCGCGCATCCCGCGCGGCGGCGCGGCGTGGCCCCGGGCCGCCGGCTCGCCCTCGAACACCAGCAGGCGGTCCGCGAGCAGGTCGATCATGTAGATGTCGT
The DNA here is from genome assembly GCA_000496195.1 of uncultured archaeon A07HB70. Taxonomy (GTDB): domain Archaea; phylum Halobacteriota; class Halobacteria; order Halobacteriales; family Haloferacaceae; genus A07HB70. The sequence continues at coordinate 54,881 of KI543179.1, read as the reverse complement.
GGTCGACGACGAGCGCCGTCACGTCGTGGCTCTCGGCGTAGCGCCGGATCGCGGTCGTCGTCCGGACCCGCTGCTCGACGTCGAGGTGGGCGCTCGGCTCGTCCAGCAGGTAGAGGTCGGCGTCGCGCGAGAGCGTCGCGGCGACCGCGACGCGCTGGCGCTCGCCGCCCGAGAGGTCCGGCAGGCGCTGGTCCATCACCCGCTCGAGCTGGAGTGGGTCGCGGATCTCGGTGTTCCACAGCGAGGTGCCGAACTCGTCGGTGATCGAGGAGAGGAAGGCGTCGACCCGCATCGGCTGGTCGGCCTCGACGTACTGCGGCTTGTACGCGACGTCGAGGGGCGCGTCGAGCGACCCTTCGTCCGGCTCCAGCGACCCGGCGAGGAGCTTCGCGAACGTCGACTTCCCGATGCCGTTCGGGCCGACGACGCCGAGCACCTCGCCGCGGTAGACGGTGCCGGCGTCGACCTCGAGCGAGAAGGCGTCCTCGCCGTAGGAGACGCCGAGGTCCGGGTACTCGAGCAGGGTCGTCCCCGCCGTCGAGGTCCGGGGCGCGTGCTCCTCGAAGGTGATCGAGTCCGGCCGGATGCGCATGTTCTCGTTGTCGAGATAGCCGGTCAGATACTCGTTTATGCCGTTCCGGGTCGACTTCGGGTCGGTGATGACGCCGAACGCGCCGGGGCGACCGTAGGCGACGTGGAGGGTGTCGGCCAGGAGGTCGAGCACCGCGAGGTCGTGTTCGACGACGAGGACCGACCGGTCGCGCTCGTCGTCGTCGGCCAGGTCCGCGACGAGGCGCGCGGCGGCGACGCGCTGGCCGATGTCGAGGTACGGCGTCACCTCGTCGAGGAAGTAGAAGTCGGCGTCGCGGGCGACCGTCGCCGCGAGTGCGACACGCTGGAGTTCGCCGCCGGAGAGCGAGTCGATCGACTGGTCGACCACGGGGCCGATCGAGAGGCGGTCGATCAGGCTCGAGAGGACGCCCCGCTCGTCGGTCCGCTCGAGCAGGTCGCGGGTCGTCCCGTCGAAGCGGTCGGGGATCGCGTCGACGTACTGTGGCTTTCGCGCGACGGTCACCTCGTCGGCGCGCAGGCGCTCGACGTACGGCTGGAGCTCCGTCCCACGGAAGCGGTCGAGCACCCGCTCCCAGTCCGGGTCGGTGTCGACGGCGCCGAGGTTCGGGACGAGTTCGCCAGCGAGTGCCCGTACTGCCGTCGTCTTCCCGATACCGTTCGGGCCGAGGACGCCGGTCACCCGCCCGGCGTCGGGGACGGGCAGGCCGTACAGCGCGAAGGCGTTGTCGCCGTAGCGGTGGGCTGGGTCGTCGTCCAGTTCCTGCGGGAGGTTGATGATCTCGATGGCGTCGAACGGGCACTTCTCGACGCAGATGCCACAGCTCTCGCCGAGACAGATCTCCTCGCTGATCCATATCTGGTCGGCGCCGCCGTCGTGCGGGTCGTCGTAGTGCTCCTCGCGCGTGACGATACAGTCCTTTCCCGTCCGGTTCGGCGGACAGAAGTTCGCACACTCGTAGTTACACCGGTCGGGCTGGCAGCGGTCGAGGTCGACGACGGCGATGCTGTCGTCGGCCATCAGAACGAGGCGCCGGAGGTGAGCAGGATGGTGAGCGTGACGAACCAGAGGACAACCGTCATGAACACCACGTAGACGTTGTCCTTCGCGCCGAAGTCGCCGACGTCGACCCCGACGAGCTTCAAGATCGGGTACTGGACGAGGACGGACGCGGCGGCGACCGCGAGGGGGCGGCGGTCGGTCGCCGCAGCGGGGTCGGTGCCGACCAGCAGCACGGAGACGACGCCGGCGGCCACGCCGGCGAGACACGCGAGCGTGGTGACTGTCACCCCGCGCATATGCCCGGAGAGCCCCGTTGAGGTTTCCGTGGCCATGGGCGTCAGTGTGCGAGCCGTCGGCAAAAGGGGTTCGTTCCGCCGGCGGCGAGCGTTGCCTCAATCTTTATACCCGTGGCTGCTCTCGATTCTGTCGATGACCGGAGGGGACGACGCCGACGGGCTCGACGGCCTTCCGCCGAGCGCGAAGCTAGTGTTCAAAGTGCTCGAGTACGACGGTCCGCTGACACAGAAGGGGATCGTCGAGGAGTCGATGCTCTCGGCGCGGACCGTTCGATACGCGCTGGAACGGCTGGAACGGATCGGCATCGTCGACGAGGACGTCTACTTCGCCGACGCCCGGCAGAACCTCTATCGCCTCGTCGAGCCCCCGGCGGAGGCCGCCGGAACCGACGGCGGCGTCGAGGTCGAAGACCCTGCCGAGTGCGACTAGGCGGGGAGCGCAGTTACCTGCGCGTTCCGGTCGAGCGCCGCCTCCAGTTCGTCCGCGATCGCCGACCCGCGTGACACCTGTACTTCGCCGCCCCGACCGACGGTCGCGGTGAACAGGTACTCGCCGTCGGCGTGAACCTCGACCGTCTCGCCGACGTGGCCGTCGACCGGCAGGACGACGTGTCGGTCGGTCACCTCGGGCTGGACGGGGTCGCCGGTCGCGTCTGGCGGGGGGCCGTCGGCAGCCGGCCCGGAGCCGCCGGACCGACCGCTCGACGGTCGGTCGTCGTGGGTCCGCACGTCTATCTCGATTCCGAGGGTCGACTCGATATCCTGGATCCGTCCGCCGCCCTTGCCGATCACGTAGGAGATATCGTCCTCGTCGACGTAGACGACCGCGCGGTCGCGGCCCTCCAGGTCGACGGTCACGTCGCCGCGGGCGACCGACCGTATCTCGCGCTCGATCTCCGTCTTGGCGATGCGGTCGACGCCGGACTCGGTTCCGCCCTCGTCGTCGCCGACGGGCACCGTGACGACCTGCCGGTTGAACGTGTATATCTCGTACTCCGGGCTGCCCGTCTCGAAGTCCCGCACCTGGATGACCGGACGGGCGAGGTCCTCCGCGGTGAGCCCCTCGGGCACCTTCACCTCGGTCGTCACGTCGTAGACGGTGTCGACCTCGCCGGCCTCGATATACACCACCGTGTCGACCACCTGCGGGATCATCCCGAGCTCGACCCGACCGACGAGCCGCTGGAGGGCGTCGATTGCACGGGTGGCGTGGACGACGCCGACCATCCCGACGCCCGCGAGGCGCATGTCCGCGAACACCTCGAAGTCGGCGGTCTTTCGCACCTCGTCGTAGATGGTGTAGTCGGGACGGACCATCAGCAGCGAGTCGGCGGTCTTCGCCATCGACCCGCCGAGTTCGGTGTACTGGGTCACCTCCGGGCCGACCTGGAGGTCGCGGGGCTTCTCCATCGTCTTCACCGCGTAGTTCGAGTCGGAGAGGTGCTCGGCGACGGCCTGTGCGAACGTCGACTTGCCCGCGCCGGGCGACCCGGAGATGAGGACGCCGCGCTGGCGCTCGGCGAGGCGGTCCCGCAGTTCGTCGGCGAACTCGTAGTCGTCGAGCTCCGTCTTGACGATCGGTCGGACCGCCGTGATCTCGAACGCGTCGGCGAAGGGCGGGCGCGCGACGGCGATCCGGTACTGGCCGAACTGGACGATAGACATCCCCGGCTCCGACAGCTCGACGAACCCCTGTGCGCTGGCGCGGGCGCTCTCGACGACGTCGTGGGCGTAGTCGCGCATCTCGTCCTCGCTCGTCCGCTCGTCGCGGATCTGCTCGTAGCGCATCTCACCGATCGCGCCGCGCTTGGCCCGCGGTCGGGTTCCGGCACGGAGGTGGACGCTCATCGTCGTCTCGTCGAAGAACCCCTCGATACGCAGCGACTCGCTGTCGCGGGCACGCGGCTCGACGTAGTCGACGGTGACGCCCGTGGCGCGGGCGACCTCGGCCTGGACGGCGTCGCTCGTCAGGAGCGTCGCGCCGTGGTTCGCCGCGACGTCGCGGATCAGCGCGTCGATGTCGCCCTCGCCCGCGGCGGTGCGCTCGTCGCCGGTCGACCGCCGCCCGACGTACTCGACGGTCAGTCCGTCGTCGGAGCGACCGACGAGCCGCTGGAGTTCGGACAGCCCGTCCCAGCCGCTGTCTCGGCCCTCGTTTGCCTGTGACTCGAGTTCGCCGACGACCGCCTCCGGCACCAGTACCGCGGCGTCCGCGTACGCGCCGTCGTCGAGTCGCTCTGTCACCCGACCGTCGACGACGGCGCTCGTGTCCGGCACGACGTTCATACGTGTTATTCGGGCCGGCGGTCGTATAAGCGGCGCGACGTCGCGGCGGACTGTCCCGGCGAGACCGGGGCGTCGAGCGCCGGGCCTAACAGCCCGAGGCCCCGACACGGCGGCGTGACCGACGACGAGACGGACGAGCTGGTCGGCCTGACCCGCGACCTCGTCGCGGTGCCGAGCCACGAGCCAGCCGGCGAACGCGAGGCCGGCGACCGGGTAGCGGCGTGGCTCCGCGCCGAGACGGACGCCGCCGTACGGCGCGACGACCACGGAAACGTCGTCGCGCGGCGAGCGCGCGGCGCGGGCGGGCCGGCGCTGGCGCTCGTCGGCCACCACGACGTGGTCGCGCCCGCGGAGCGACAGACCGTCGACGGGGGCGAGCGCCTCCGGGTCGAGCGGCGGGACGGACGCCTCCACGGCCGGGGGACCGCAGATATGAAGGGGGCGCTCGCGGCGGCGATGCTCGCGTTCCGCGACGCCGACCCCGCGACCGAGCTCGTCTTCGCCTCGTTCACGGCGGAGGAGCAGGGCGGCCTCGGGGCACGGGCCGCCGTCGAGGACGG
>KI543179.1:38009-49396 GCA_000496195.1 uncultured archaeon A07HB70 | reverse complement strand
CTGCGACGCCGTCGACGCGCTCCGGGCCGTCGACCCGCCGGCGACGACGGTGCTTGGCCAACCGGTCGAGGGGCGCCTGACCGTCACAGAGATCGAGGGCGGGTCGGGCTGGAACGTCGTGCCCGAGCGCTGTACCGTGACGGTAGACGAGCGGACGGTTCCGGGCGCACGGGCGGACCTCGCGGCGGTAGCTGACATCGAGGGCGTGACGACGCGCGTCGACCAGGACCTCCCGCCGATGGCCTGCTCCGACGAGCGGCTCGCCGCGGCTGCCGTCGACGCCGCGAGCGCCGCGGGGTCGGGGAGGCCCGAGCGCGTCGTCAAGCCCCACGCGACGGACGCGGGCCGGCTCGCGGCGGCGGGGACCGCCTGTGTGGTCTGTGGGCCGGCGGAGCCGGGCGAGGCCCACACGGCCGACGAGTCGGTCTCTGTCGCCGCGCTGACGCGGTGTCGGGCGATATACCGGCGGGTCGCCGAGGACCCGCGGGGAGGGTAGCCGGAGGCGAGCGGGGATTCAAGCCCGCGCCGCCCGTGTCGTCGGTATGGCGACGACGGACGCGAGCGAGAGCGACGACCCCTACGACCGACTCGTGAGTCGGGTGAAGCGGCTCCGTAACGTCGGCGCGGCGGCGGAGGTGCTGTCGTGGGACCAGCAGACGAAGATGCCGCCGGGCGGCGCGCCCGCCCGCTCACAGCAGCTCGCGGCGCTGTCGGCGGTCGAACACGACCTGTTCGGCGCCGCAGCGACGGGTGACCTGCTGGACGCGGCGGCAGCCGCAGCCGAGAGCGACGACGAGGTCGCGCTCTGTCGCGAGGTCCGCCGGGAGTACGAGCGGCGGGCGAGCGTCCCGACGGCGCTCGTCGAGCGCACGACCGCCCGCGCCTCCGAGGCGGTGGAGGCGTGGCAGGCGGCGCGCGCGGACGCCGACTTCGACGCGTTCGCCCCACACCTCCGGGACCTGGTGGCGCTGAAGCGGGAGTACGCCGAGCACGTCGACCCGGACCGTGACCCCTACGAGGTGCTGTTCGAGGAGTTCGAGCCGTGCCTGTCGCTCGACCGCGCCGACGCGGTGCTCACCGACATCAGGGACGCCGTCGTCCCCCTCGTGGACGACGTGCGCGCGAGCGACGTCGACCCGTCGAACCCGTTCGAGGGGACGTACGACGAGGACGCACAGGAGGCGCTGGTGCGGGACGTGCTCGACAGTCTCGGCTATCCGTGGGAGCGCGGGCGCCTCGACAGGGCGCCACACCCGTTCTCGACCGGGACGGTGTACGACGCCCGGATCACGACCCGGTTCGACGAGACCGACCCCGTCAAGAGCGTCTTCCCAACCGTCCACGAGTTCGGCCACGCCTGCTACACGCTCGGACTCCCCGAGGACGACTACGGGACGCCGCTGGGCGAGGCGCGGGACCTGTCGGTCCACGAGTCACAGTCACGGCTGTGGGAGAACCACGTCGGGCGCTCGCGGCCCTTCCTCGCGCGCCTGCAGCCGCTCCTCGAGGAGCACCTCGGCGTCGCGCCGGACGTCGAGGCGCTGTACGGGTGGGCGAACCGGGTCGACCCCGACAACGCGATCCGGGTCGAGGCCGACGAGCTCACCTACCACCTCCACGTCGTCCTCCGGTACGAGATAGAGCGCGACCTCGTGCGCGGCGACCTCGACGTCGAGGAGGTGCCGGCCGTCTGGGCGGACAAGACCGAGGAGTACCTCGGGGTGACGCCCGCGGACGACGCCGAAGGCGCCCTCCAGGACATCCACTGGGCGTACGGCAACTTCGGCTACTTCCCGACCTACTCGCTCGGGTCGGCGATGGCCGCACAGGTGTACGAGGCGGCGAGCGACGACGTCGACGTCGCCGACCACGCCCGCGAGGGCGAGTTCGACCCGCTCCGCGGGTGGCTCCGCGAACACGTCCACCGGCGCGGCAAGCGGCTGGAGACGGACGACCTCGTGCGCGAGGCGACCGGGTCGCCGTTCGCCGCCGACGCGTTCACCGCGTACGTCGACGAGAAGTACCGCGCGCTGTACGAGGTATAAACCGCCGCGACGGTCGGGCGTCAGCTATATATCGTGCGACCTCGTACCGTGGTACGCGATGGCATCGGCTTCTAGCGACGACGACCTGTTCGACCAGTTCCTGACCGACCGTGGCCACGAGACGGAACCGGTGCGCTGGGACCGATCCTACAACAAGCTACAGTGTCCGGACTGTGGCGCACTCCACGACGAGGACGCGACGCGGTGTTCCGTGTGCGACTGGCGGCCCGACTGACAGCACGGAATTTATCTACCCGAGTGTTCATTGTTCGATTCGATGGTCAACAACGGCGGGAGCCTCACCCGGCTGTTCGGAGGGCCGGGGAGCGGGAAGACGACGGCGCTGCTCGACCGGGTCGAGGAGATAATCGCCCGGGACGACGTCGACGTCGGTGACGTCCTCGTGGTGTCGTACACCCGTGCGGCGGCTGCCGAGGTCCGCGAGCGCCTCGCGGAGCGCCTCGATACGACGCCACGCGCGCTCCAGGGGAACGTCTGTACGATGCACGCGAAGGCCTACGACCAGCTCAACCTCTCGCGCGGCGACGTCGTCGGCGACGACGACAAGAAGGACTTCTGCGAGGACTACGGCATCGAGTTCGAGGACGACCACTCGGGTGCGGGCCGGCGCACGGCCCGGTCGACGACGATCGGCAACAAGGTGATCGCGACGAGCCAGTGGCTCCAGCGGACGGACCGTGACGTCGCCGACTGGTACGACGTCCCGTTCCAGTGGAACGTCGACGAGGTCCGCCTGCCGCCGGAGATGGACCCGAACTCGCTCGAGGGGAACAAGTACACCCCGACGTGGCCCTCCGCCGACGAACGGATCGACGTCCCGGAGGCGATCCGGGCGTGGCGCGCGTACAAGGGCGACGAGGAGCTCGTCGGCTTCGCCGACATGCTCGAACGGGTGAAAGGGCGGTCGCTCGTCCCGCACGTCGACTACCTCGTCATCGACGAGTTCCAGGACATCACGACGCTCCAGTACGGGGTGTACGAGGAGTGGCGCCCGCACATGGAACGGGTGCTGATCGCCGGTGACGACGACCAGGTGGTGTACGCGTGGCAGGGCGCGGACCCGAACCTCCTGCTCGACGCCGACCCCGGCGAGGACGTCGTCCTGCCGAACTCCTACCGGCTCCCCTCGCGCATCCTCGACGTCGTCAACACCTCGATCCGACACATCGACAACCGACAGGAGAAGGACCTCAACCCCCGCAAGGAGGGCGGCGTCGTCGAGGCGGAGGCGAACAAGTCCGTCCTCGACCTCGCCCGCGAGGTGGTCAACACCGTCGACCGCACCGACGAGAGCGTGATGGTGCTGTTCCGGGCCCGCTACCAGATGTTCGACTTCATCGACGAGTTCCTCCCGAACGGCATCCCCTTCTCGGTGCTGACCGACCAGCGGATGTGGACGGACCGGCTGACCGACTACGTCCAGGGGATCGAGAAGCTCGACGACGGCGAGCCACTGACCGGGCTGGAGGCTCGCCGGCTCGCGGACATGTTCAAGGCCTCGGCGTTCGGCTCGAACGACCGCGACGAGCTGTACGACGTCGTCGAGAGCCGCGAGGAGGCAGCCGACACCGACGACCTCGCCGAGATCGAGATAGACCCCGCGGTCGTCGCCGACATCGTGCCGTTCGCGCCCGACCGCGTCTCGGCGGGCGACATGCTCCGAAAGGTCACCAGCTTCCAGCGCAAGTCCGTCCAGGCGTACTTCGCACACGACTACGAGGGGACCGACCCCTCGCGGGTGCGGGTCGGCACCATCCACAGCGCGAAGGGCCGCGAGGCCGACCACGTGTTCGTCTCGACGGACCTCACCGAGAAGGTGGTCGAGCAGATGGCCGCGAGCGTCGCCGCCGGAGACGGCGACGCCGGCTTCGACGTCTCGGCTGACACCGTCCCCGTCCTCGCCGACAACGAGCGCCGCGTCTTCTACGTCGGGATGTCCCGCGCGCGTGAGCGGCTCGTCATCCACGAGAACCTCATCAGCGGCGCCCCAACCCTCCCCGTGAGCGTCCTCCTCCACAACGAGCGCCGCGACGCGCCGCCGCAGGAACTCCTCGACGCCCTCCGGGCCGAGCCGGCGACCAGCGACTAGGCGTGCGCCGCGCGCCGACGGGCGAGCCGTTCGTCCACGCCGGTCACGCGGGCGACCCCGACCTCCGCTGGCTCGTCGACGCGCCGCTCCCCCCCGAGCCCTGCGGCTACGTCTGTGTCGGCGGCGAGCCGACGCTGTTCGCGCCGCCCGGCGCCGACGTCGCCGTCGCGGGCGTCGAACGGCACGACGACCCGGCTACCGCTGTCGCCGAGGCGCTCCCCGCGGAGACCGTCTGCGCGCCGCGACACCTCCCGCACGACGCCGCGCTCCGGGTCGAGCGCGCCGGCTCCGGCCTGCGCTCGACGACAGCCGTCGCCGACGCCCGCGCCCAGAAGGACGACGACGAGCGGGCGGCGCTGGCAGCCGCCGCCGCGGCTGCCGACGCGGGCGTCGAGCAGGCACGGGAGGCGCTCGGCGAGGCGGCAGGAGACGGGGCCGACGGCCACGACGCGACGGAGCGTCTCCGCCGCGGCGTCGCGGGTGCGGTTGCGGGGGCCGGTGCGACGCCGCGTGTCCGCGTCGACGGGACGCCAGCGCCGGGAGACCCGGTCGTCGTCGACGCCGGCGCGCGGGTCGGTGGCTACCACGCCCGGACTGCCCGGACCCTCGTCGCCGCGGGCGACGGTGGCGCGGTCCGGCGCGCGCACGTCGCCTGCGAGTCGGCGCTCCGAGTCGCCGCGGGCGAGGCGGCGCCCGGGACCGACGTCGACTGGCTGACGAGCGAGGTGCGCGCAGAGCTCGGGTCGTTCGGCGTCGAGCCGCCGGCGGACGTGACGCTCGTCGCCGGGACGGGGCTGGCGCGTCGGGAGGCGCCGCGGGCCGGGTCGGGCACGACGCTGGCGCCGGGGAACGCCCTCGTCGTCGCGCCGGCGGCACGGGTGCCGGAGGCCGCGTCGGTCGTCCGGCTGGTGGACACGCTCCTCGTCGGCGAGGAGGGCACGGAGCGGCTGACAGCGGCGGAGACGGCCTCGCGCGTCTAGTCGCGGTCCGACTCCGATTCTGACTCCGGCTCGTCCGGCGCGCCGTCGACGACGCGCTCGACGGCCTCGCTGGCCACCGCCGTCGGCAGGTCGCCGGGCGTGACGACGTAGCGCGGCAGAGCCACCATCAGGACGGCGACGACAACGAGAACGCCGCCGAGGACGGGACGGTCGCCGAAGGCGAGGAACTCGACGCCGAGCAGCGCCGCCGGTATCGCGAAGACGAGCGTTCCGACCAGCCCGACGGTGTCGAGGATACCCAGCCGCACAGATGTCGTTGCGACGGCGCGGCGAAAGCGCTTTTCCTCCGGGCACGACTCGCGGCGGGGGCGACGACGACGGCCCGTCCTCGGGGACACGACGAGCACCACCCGGTCGTGGCCCGACGAGCGACTGCCTGCCAGACGCCGAGAGACGAACGAGACGAGACGGGGCGCTCCAGCGGCCCGGACGGTCGACTCCCGAGCCGGCGGGGGGCCGTGGCGGCGGCGAGGCGTGCGACGCGGTGCCCGCTCGCGTCACGAGCGAAATCGACTTCACCGCCGCTCCCGGAGAGACGGTGTGTTCACCGGCATCGTCGAGGGGGCTGGCCGGGTGTGTCGCGTGACCGAGGACGAGGGGGGCCGTCGCCTGCGGGTCGCACCCGAGCCCCCGCTGTCGCTCGACGGCCTCAGCCACGGGCAGTCGATCAGCGTCTCGGGCGTCTGTCTCACCGTCGAGGCGTTCGCCGACGACGGCTCGTGGTTCGAGGTGTTCACGGCTGCCGAGACGCTCGACCGCACCTACCTCGGGGCGGTCGGCGAGGGCGACCCGGTGAACGTCGAGCGCGCCCTCACCGCCGACGGGCGGTTCGACGGCCACCTCGTCCAGGGCCACGTCGACGGCGTCGGGACGGTGACCGGCGTCGAGCGGGTCGGCGACGACTGGTGGTTCGAGTTCTCGCTCCCCCCGAGCTCGGTCGGTACGTCGTCGAGAAGGGGTCGGTGGCGCTCGACGGCATCAGCCTGACCGTCGCGGAGCGGTCCGGCGACGGCGTCGGGGTGGCGATAATCCCGACGACCTACGACCTGACGACGCTCTCCGACAAGGAGCCGGACGACCCGGTCCACGTCGAGGTCGACGTGGTCGCGAAGTACGTCGAGTCGCTGGTCGAGGGGTACTAGCTGCGCTCGTCGGTGTCCTCACGGAGCGACACGTCGTCCGGCACGGCTGCCTCGCCGTCGTCGTCCGCCGAGGCCGTGTCGTCTGGCGCCGTCCGGAAGGCGCCGTTGTAGCGCCGAACCTTGTTCAGGATGAGGAGACCGAAGGCGCCGTCGAAGACGACGACGAACGTCAGGAACGCGGCGAGGGACGACAGGCCGGTGGCCGCCTGGACGAGGGCCGACCCGATTCCGACGGTCGAGTTGTACAGCCCGTGGATCGCTGCCGCGAGCAGGAGCCCCTTTATGACGAGTGGACCCCGGTAGTCGGGGTTGAACTTCGCGAGGCCGAGGTAGTAGCCGGCGACGGCGGAGTAGATGACGTGACCCGGCCCCGCCAGCGCCCGGATGGCGGTGATGCCGCCGCCGGCGCCGATGAGCGCGACCCCGAACTCCGCCTCGGCGACGGCGCCGTCGACCTGTCGGGTGATGTAGAGCGCGTTCTCGATGAACGCGAACCCGAGGCCGGCGACGGCGCCGTACACCGCGCCGTCGACGACCGCGCTGAACCGCTGGGCCCGGTAGGCGTACAGCCGAACGGCGAGGAGCTTCACCGTCTCCTCGACCGGGCCGACGACGAGAAAGAAAAACAGCGTGGAGGTGACCAGCCCGCCGCGCGCGCCGAACCCGAGGACGCCCTCCGCGACGCCGTTCAGCACCGCGGCGAACGTGGCGGTCAGCACCGACAGGAGGAACGTGGCGACGAGGAGGTCGAGCGGTTCGGCCTCCGTCACGTCCGTGAGGTAGACGTAGCCCGCGAGGGCGAGCGCCGGCACCGCGGAGAGCACGGTCAGGAGTCCGACCCGCGGGTCGGTGACGGCGCTGAACCCGCCGATCGCGAAGAAGAGCACGACGCCGACGAGGACGACGAGGCCGCGCGCGCCGAACACCAGTCCCCGGTAGAGGAGGACGGCGAGGCGGTCCAGGAGCGAGCGCGGCTCCCACGTCGCGATCCCGTAGAGGTCGTCGTCGTTCGTCGCCTCCGCGACAGGGTCGCGGCGCTCCGGCATTACCGTTACCACTCGCCGGCGGAACTTGTATCCCCGCGGTTCAAACCCCCGGCGCCCCGGAGCGGGGTATGGACGAGCGTGTCCGAACGAAGGTCCGGGGCATCTACGCTACGGCGCTCACGCGCGCGCTCGCGACGGCGGGGGGCGAGGTGACACAGGCCTCTGGGCCGATCCGGGAGCGGTTCGCGGCGACGGACGCGGTGACGAGCGGCGGCCTCGCGGACGCGCGGGTCACGACCACGGCGGACCGGCAGGGCGTGACCGTCGCGGGCACGCCCGGGGCCGTCGAGGCGGTAGCCGGCGTCTGCCGCGACGTCGGGGTCGACACCCTCGCGTGGACCGCCGCCGCGCCGCTGGACGCCGTCTTCGACGCCGAGGTGACGGAGACGGACCGGGGCGCGGCGACCTGCGACCTCGGGGAGACGACCGGTCGACTCCCGTTCGACCGGGTCGACGCGCACGTCGAGACGGGCAGCCGTGTCCGGGTCCAGGTTGCCGACCCCGACCCGCCGTGGCTCGGCGGCGAGCCGACGCTCTCGGGCGGGGTGCGGGTCCGCGAGGGGGTCGTCGAACTGGTCCGCGGCGGGTCGGGCGTCCGTGTCGACGCAGCCGACGAGTCGCTCGCGCGCGAGGTCGCCGGACTGCTCGACATGGCGGGCGTTGCGCCCGCGGAGGGCTGGAGCGCGCGGTTCAGCCGCGCGGCGACCGAGGCGACGCTCGACGACCTGACCGCGGCGCTCGACCACGCGAACGAGCGGGCGGCGGCGCTGGACGACGCGCTCGCGGGCGACGCCGTCGACGCCGGCGAGCCCGAGGCCGTCGCGACGCCGCTCGCGACCCGGTTCGTCTGGTTCGGCCGCGAGTCGCGGGCCGCGCTCGACGCGGCGCGGCGTGAGGTGACGCCGACGATGCCGGGGCACCACCGGACGAAGGCCGCGAGCGCGGCTGCGAGCGCGGGCGTCGACCTCGCCGAGGCGCTCTGCGGGGCGGCGCTCGCGGACGGCGAGTTCCCGTTCGAGACGGTGGCAGACCAGTTCGGCCCGCGCGAGGGCGACCGGGTGGCGCTCGAACACGGCAAGCCGAGCGGGCGGCTGATCACGCTCGGCCGCGGCGAGGTGGTCGACCGCGGCGCCGACGGGACGGTCGCCGTCGAGCGGTCGATGACCGGCGGCGGCACCTACGACGCCCTCGGCACGCCGCGGGAGGCGGGGGACACCGCGCTGACGAAGGTGCGCGAGGGCCGGTGGTGGTACCCGACCACCTACCGCGACGCCGACGGCGCGTCGAAGGGCACCTACGTCAACGTCTGTACGCCGGTCGAGTGTTTCCCGTCGGCTGTTCGGTACGTCGACCTCCACGTCGACGTGGTGCGGCGACCGGACGGCGAGGTCGAGCGTGTCGACGACGACGAACTCGACGCCGCGGAGGAGCGCGGGGCGGTGCCGTCGCCGCTCGCCGACCGCGCCCGCGAGGTGGCGAGCGGGGTCGAGCGGGCGCTGCGGTAGGCTAGAAGTGCTCCGCGGCGTCTGTTTCGTGGCGCAGGTCGCCGCCGCGGCCGCCCTCGACGGTGTCGGCGCCCTGGTCGCCGGAGGAGGGCACCCGGACGGTGACCGCCTCGACGTCGGGGAACGAGGTGATCATGTCGGCGCGGATGTTCCGTGCGGTGATGTTCGACACGCCGCATCCGGAGCAGGTGCCGCCGAGCTCGACGACGACCTCCCCCGTCTCGGGGTCGGCCTTCCGGATTGCGCTCGTCCCGCCGTGCATCTGGATGATGGGCATCTGCGCGACCAGCCAGCGCTCGACGCGATTCTTGAGGGAGTCGTCGTCCGCCGGTGCGTCGTCCATACCACCGGATTGACGGCGAACCCACAAGACGGTTCTGGCGGGTCTATCCGGGTCGATCCGGAGGATACGGTCACCGGGCGAGCTGCGACCGGTCGCCCGTGCCCCCGGTCATCGCGCTGGCGAGCGCCCCCTTCAGGACGACGTCGTCGCCGAGCGTCGCCAGCCGCACCTCGGGGACGTTGACGAAGGTGAGGTTCGGGAGCCGCTCGCGAACCGGGTCGAGCACCGCGTCGGGGTTGTTGAGCGCGACGGCGCCGCCGACGTAGACGGCGAGCGGCGCGTAGGCGTTCGCGACGTTCGCGACGCCGATCGCGTTCCACTCGCCGACGCGCTCGACCACGCGGGCGGCGAACGCGTCGTCTGCGGCGTGACCGTAGACGTCGGCGGCGGTCAGGTCGCCGTCCAGCGGGAGGGTCGTCGCCTCGCCGTCGTGGAGTTCACGGGCGTACGCCGGGACGTTCTCGCCCGAGCAGTACGCCTCCCAGTGGCCCGCGCGGCCACAGCCACACTCCATCCGGCCGGCCGGGTCGACGATCATGTGTCCCACCTCGCCGGCGTTGCCGTCCCAGCCGGCGACGACGCGGCCGTCGACGGCGACGCCGGCGCCGACGCCGGAGGAGATCGTGAGATACGCCATGTCGTCGGGGTTGCGCTCGGCGAAGAAGCGCTCGCCGATCACGCCGGCGGCGGTGTCGTTGTGGAGGTGGATCTCGGCGTCGACGAGCGCCGAGAGCGGGCCGACCAGCGGCACCCGTCCGACGTGGTCCGGGAGGTTCGCGGGCCCGTCGACGGTGCCCTCGGCGAGGTCGAGCGGCCCGATAGAGCCGACCGCGCCGGCGACGACGGCTGTCGGGTCGACACCGGCCTCGGCACAGGCCGTCCGGGCGACTGCGAGGATCGCCTCGGTGACGTCGATGCCGCTGGTCCGCGGCGTCGGTCGGCGGGCCTGGGCGACGATACGGGCCTCGTCGTCACCGACGGCGGCGCGGACGTTCGACGCCCCGAGGTCGACCCCGAGGTAGTACGCCATCGCCAGAATCCGGGCCCGCGGCGCACTTGAGCGTGTGGATGCGGGCTACGAGACGTCGCCGCGAACGTACACAACGGGGCAGGCCGCGTCGAGGAGGATTGACTGCGCGTCGCTGCCGAACACCGCCTTGCCGGCGGGCGAGCGGCGGTCGCCGCCGACGACGACGCGGTCGGCGTCCAAGTCGTCGGACATCCGGACGAACGCCTCCGGGCCGCTGTTGCCGACGGCTGCCTTCACCTCGGTGTCGACGCCCGCCTCGTCGAGACTGTCGTGGGCCGCGCGGACCGACGCGAGGCGGTCGGCGACGTCGCCGGGCGAGATCGTGTTCGCCGACCTGTCGAAGCCGAAGCGCTGGACCGCGTCGGCGAACTCGTCCTCGGTGAACGCGTAGCCGACGACGACGCGTCCGTCGTCGTCGACCTCCTCGGCTGCGACCCTCGCCAGCGTCTCTGTCCGTTCCTCGTCTTGGTCGCCGACCGCGATCAGCGCCGTCTCGACTGCCATGTCGTGAGTGGGCGGTCCGCCCACTTAAGCGTAGACGGCGTTCAGGCGGCGTCCGGCACGTCGTCCTCGGCGTCGCGCTTCATCGAGTCGCGTCGCGACTTCGCGTCCCGACCGGTCGCCGCCAGCAGGAACTCGTTTTTCGTGTCGACGGCACCCTGCGCGGCGTCGGCGTTGCCCTCCGCGATCACCTCCGCGGCGTCGCGCTCGGCGAACTCGACGACGATGCGGTCTTTCTTGCCGTCGTACGACGCCGCGCCCGCGACCACGCGCTCGAACACCGGGTTCGTCGGCTCGTCGACGACGTAGAGTTCGTGACCGTCCACCGTCTCCGTCCCGGTCACCTCGCCGAAGTGTTCCTCGACGCTCGCCCGCAGGTCGGGCAGCCGCTCCTCGAGGTACTCGCCCCGGCGCATCTTGTACTCTCTCACGCGCCGCCGTTCGGCGCCGGGTCGTTTACGCGTTTCGTCCCGGCGACTCCGCGGCGCGCTCGGCGAGGTAGCCCTTCCGGCAGTCCGGACAGACGTCGCCCGGACGGAGCGACGACGACGCGGCGGGGTGGGCCGTCGTGCAGTTCGGGCAGTGGAGCTCCGTCGCGCCGTCGACGTCGCCGTCGGCGGGGTCGGGCCGGACGAACCGGGTGCCGTTCCGGTCCCGTTCGACC
>KI543179.1:30950-37989 GCA_000496195.1 uncultured archaeon A07HB70 | reverse complement strand
CGACCCGCTCTCGCCGGTCGACGCCTCGGCGGCGGGCGTCGGCTCCGGCTCCGGCGCCGTCTCCTCCCCGGTCCGCAGCGGCTTGATCTCCTTGTTCTCGCTGACGACGCGCCGTCTGCCACACCGCTCACACGTCTCGACCGTCCGGTAGGCGACGACCACCTCCGCGCCGTCCTCGCGGCGGTCGCGCTCCACCTCCCGCCCCCCGAACTCGTGGCCGAACAGACACCGGAGTCCCATCTCGTCCACGGCTCTCGTCCGGGGCGCAAAAGCCTGTCTCCGGCGTCTGACACCCGTCAGACGGAAGATCGGGAGACGCCGACACAGGGCGGTACAGGTAAGCCACAGGCCACCGTATCGGGGCACATGGCCGCGAAGCGGGAGTTCCGCGACCGGGACGACGCACAGGTCGCGGTGCTCGACGCGCTCGTCGACCGCGGGCGCGAGGGCATGACCGTCCTCGAGCTCCGGGCGGCGGTCGACGCCGATATCGACCGCATCGAGGGTGCGCTGTCTGCGCTGAAGGACGACGGACTCATCGAGATCGAGCACGAGGGCGACCGGGTGCTCATCCACCCGGCAGACCGGGTTATTCCCGACCCGAACGACGACGCCGGCGAGCGCTCGGTGTTCGACGCGCTCCGCGATCGGTTCGGACTGTAGCCGTTAAGACGCCGCCGTCCGTACCGGCAATCATGAGCGAGGGTGAACCCGAGAACGACGCCGGGCCGGAGTCGCTCCGTAGCCTCCACGACGACCACGGGGCCGTCCGTGACGAGACCGGCCGGGTCCGCCACTACGGGCAGCCGGAGCGAACACACCTCGCCGTCCGGAACGGGGTCGGGGTCTTCGACGGCGGCGAGGGCGTCGTCGTCGTCCGCGGCGACGACCGCCACGAGTTCGTCGAGGACACCATCACGACACCCGTCCCGCGCGAGGACGGCACCGGACGGTACGCGCTCCTCCTCAACCCGCAGGGGAAGGTGGACACGGAGATGTACGTCTTCGACGCGAGCGAGTCCGACCGACTCCTCCTCGTCCTGCCGGGAGACCGCGCCGCCACGCTCGCGGACGACTGGGCGAGCAAGGTGTTCGTCCGCGACGTCGAGGTGCGGGACGCGAGCGACGAGCTCCACGTCCTCGGCGTCTACGGCCCGAGAGCGACGGAGAAACTCGCCTCCGTCTGCTCGGACGCGCCGCCGGAGAAGCCGCTGACGTTCGTCCGCACGGCCACCCGCGACGCCGGCCTCACCGTCGTCGCCGACGACGGCCTCGTCGGCGAAGAGGGCTACCGCGTCGTCTGTGCGCGGGCAGACGCCGCCGACGTCGTCGAGACGCTGCTGACCAGCGGGCTGAACGCCGTCCCGGTCGGCCACGAGACGTGGAAGACGCTGACGCTCGAGGCAGGGACGCCGGTGCTCGAGGCCGAGCTCGCCGGCACCCTCCCGAACGTCGCCGGCGTCCAGATCGGGTTCGACCTCGACAAGGGCTGTTACGTCGGGCAGGAGGTCGTCTCCCGGGTCGCCAACCGCGGCAGACCCTCGCGCCGGCTCGTCGGCCTCCGGCCCGAGGCGGTGCCGGAGCGCGGCGCCGACGTGCTGGCCGGCGGCGACGCCGTCGGGACGGTTACCCGCGCGGCCCGCGCTCCGAGCCTCGACGCGCCAGCCGCGATGGCGTACGTCCCGTTCGACTTCGACGCCGACGAGAACGGCGACGAGCTGTCGGTGGCGACGCCGGACGGACCGGTCTCCGCGGGCGTCGTCGACCTCCCGTTCGTCGAGGGGAGCGCGCGCTCGGCGCGGCTCCCGACCTACGACTAGCGCAGCAGGCGCCGCAGGTGTGCCCGCGAGAAGAACGTCGTCGGGCGGTCCATGTGGACACCGACCTCGCCCGAGAGCGCGCGCAGGCCGGCGCGCTGGAGCGGCTCCGGGAGGGAGTACGCCCGCCGGAGCAGGCTCCCCAGCCGTATCTCCCGGCCCAGCTCGTCGCGCCACGCCGTCTCGTAGTCGGCGAGCGTCGACGGGTCCCGGGGGTCGACCGTCCGCGCGGCGCAGTCCGCGGCGGTCATCCCGTAGAGGATGCCGCCGCCGGTGAACGGCTTCGTCATCGCCGCGGCGTCGCCGACGAGGAAGCCCCGGCTGCTCGTCGTCCGGTCCGGCGGCCCGACGGGGATCGTCCCCGAACACCGCCGCGTCACGTCGGCGCCGTAGGCGGCGACGATGTCGTCGAACTGCTCGCCGACGTCGGCACCCGGCGACGCCGCTAGCCCGTACTCGACGCCGGCCTCGCCGCGCGGGATGCGCCACGCGAAAAACCGCGGCGGCGTGAGGTGGACGTCGACGAAGTCGCCGTCGTCGGGTGCGTCGTCGAACCCGAGGACGCCGTGGAGCAGCTCGTCCGGGTCGGGCAGCGAGAGCGCCCGCCGTACCCGCGACGTCGGGCCGTCACAGCCGGCGACGAGCCGCGACTCGACCCGCTCCTCGCCGTCGGGGGTCGAGACGGTCAGCCGCACCCGGTCGTCGCGCTCGTCGACGTCGGTGACCGTGTGGCGTTCGCGCACGTCGGCGCCGGCGTCGCGCGCCAGGTCCGCGAGCCGCCGGTCCAGCGCCACCCGGTCGACGACGTTCGAGATGGGCTCGTCGCGGTAGAACCGCTCCGCCGGCGTCGCCGGGCCGCCGGCGTGGAAGCGCGCGCCCAGGACCTCGTTCTGCCGCAGAGCCGCGGGGGCGCCGTCGTCGAGGAACTCCCACAGGTCCGTGCTGACGTGGCCGGAGCACGCGAGCGGGCGGCCAACTGCTCCGCGTTCGAGGGCCAGCACCTCGTGGCCACACTCGGCGAACCGTCTGGCCGTCCGCGCGCCCGCCGGGCCGACGCCGACGACGACGAGATCGTACACGCTCGGCGGTCGGGGGCGGTCCGACAAGTAGCTTGTCCGATCGGCTGCCGGTCAGATGACGTAGGCAATCGGCCAGACCACCATCGAGAGGACGAACAGAATCACCAGGAGCCGCGTTATCCGGTCGCTCATCGTCGCCAGTCCGTCCCCCGTGCTCCTGAGCCTTGCGGCGGGGGCCGCTCGCGTCCTAGCTCGCCCGCGCCGCGCGCGGGGTCAGCCGCGAGAGCGCCACGAGCGACCCCAGGGCGGCGAGAGCACCGAGCGCGAGCGTCGGAAACGCGACGGCGTAGCCCGCGCGGTCGAGCGCCAGCCCGAACACGACGGGCGAGACGACGGTCGTGGAGAAGCCGACGAGCGACTGGAGCGACAGCGCGGTGCCCATCCGGTCGTCGGCGACCAGCTCCGTCACCGCGGTCGACGTCGGCGCGCTGTCGGCGGTGAGCGCCGCCCCGTAGACGGCGACGAGCGGCAAGAGCGCGGGGAGGGGGAGCGAGCCGAGCGAGCCGAGCGCCGCGCTCACCAGGCCGCTGACGAGGAGCGCGCCGCCGACGACCGTCGACCGCCCGAGCCGGTCCGACAGCGCGCCGCCGAGGAGGTTGCCCGCGCCCCCGAGGGCGAGGACGGCGCCGGCGACGACCCCGGCGTCCGCCGCGCCGACGGCCGACTCCGTCGTGAGGAAGGCGACGAACCAGTTGCGCATCCCGAACAGCTCCCAGTTGTGGAAGGCGTACACACCGACCGCGGCGAGGTACGCCCGGTTGCGGAGTATCGAGAGGTCGAGCCCGGGGGACCCAGCCCCGCCGGCCTCCGGCCCGTCGCGCGCCGGCGGGTCTCGCCCGAGGCCGAGGACGACAGCCGGCACGAGCAGCGCGCCGACGCTCGTCGCCGCCACCGCCGTCCGCCAGCCGACCGCCGTCGCGGCCCGCGAGGCGAGCAGAAAGGAGAGCCCGGCGGCAGTCGAGTACGTCCCGACGTAGACACCCATCGCCCGCCCGCGGGCCGACTCGGGATACCAGCCCGCGACGAAGCGCATCCCCGGGACGTACACTCCGGCGGTGCCGACGCCCGCGGCGGTGCGAAAGAGCGTACCGACGAGGAAGCCGTCGGCGACGAGCGCGAAGCCCAGGCTCGCCGCGCCCGCCGCGAACGCGCCGCCGGCGATGACGACCCGTTCCGAGCGCCGGTCGGCCAGCGCGCCCGCGGGGACGACAGCGAGCAGGTAGCCCGCCTGGAACGCGCCGAAGACGACTCCCGCACGCGTCCCCGACAGCCCCCAGTCGTCGGCGACGAGCGGCAGGACCGCGGAGTAGTTGAACCAGATCAGCACCGAGAGCAGCAGCGAGACGCTGGCGACGGCGAGCATCCGGACCCGCGGCGATCCGTCGGACACGTCCCCTGTCGTCACCCGGTCGGGCGATGAACGTTCGGGTACCGGCGCTCAGTCGTCGCCCGCTTCCGGCGCCGGAGCACTCCGGTCGGCCCGCGGCCCCTCGCGGTCGACCGCCGGCAGCAGGTCACGCAGGTACCGGCCGGTGTGCGAGCCTTCCGTCGCGGCCACCGCCTCGGGCGTGCCGCGGGCGACCACCTGGCCGCCGCCCTCGCCGCCCTCCGGGCCGAGGTCGACGACGTGGTCCGCGTTCTTGACCAGGTCGAGTTCGTGTTCGATCACCACTACCGTGTTGCCGGCGTCGACGAGCCGGTGGAGCACCTCGATCAGCTTGCGCTCGTCCGCCGGGTGGAGGCCGGTCGTCGGCTCGTCGAGGAGGTAGAGCGTCTCGCCGGCGTCGCGCTTGCCGAGCTCCTCGGCCAGCTTGATCCGCTGGGCCTCGCCGCCCGACAGCGTCGTCGACGGCTGGCCGAGGCGCATGTAGCCCAGCCCGACGTCCTCCAGCAGCTCGAGGCGCCGGCCGAGCCGCGAGTCGGCCTCGAAGAACTCGTGGGCCTCGGAGACGCTCATGTCGAGGACGTCCGCGATCGTCTCGCCGTTGAACGTCACGTCCAGCGTCTCGGCGTTGTAGCGCGCGCCGCCACACTCCTCGCAGGGGACGTGGACGTCCGAGAGGAAGTTCATCTCGATCGTGACGGTGCCCTGCCCGCCGCAGGCCTCACACCGCCCGCCCTTGACGTTGAACGAGAACCGGCCCTTCTCGTAGCCGCGGCGCTTCGAGAGCTTCGTCTGAGCGAACTTCTTGCGCACGTAGTCGAAGACGCCGGTGTACGTCGCGGGGTTCGACCGCGGCGTCCGGCCGATCGGCGACTGGTCGATCAGCCGCACCGTCTCTATCGCGTCGACGCCCTCGATCGCGTCGTGCTCGCCCGGGTCGACGGAGGTGTTGTCGTTCATCTGCCGGGCCAGCCCCTTGTACAGCACGTCGTGCATCAGCGTCGACTTGCCCGACCCCGAGACGCCGGTGATCGCGACGAACTGCCCGAGCGGGATCGAGACGTCGAGGTCGTCGAGGTTGTGCTGGCGCGCGCCGCAGACGACGAGGTCGTCGTCGGCGGTCCGGCGCTCGTCCGGCACCGGAATCTCGCGCCGCCCGGCGAGGTAGTCGCCCGTGATCGACTCCTCGGCGGCCGTCACCTCGTCGACGGTGCCCTGCGCGACGACCCGGCCGCCCTCCTTGCCCGGACCGGGGCCCATGTCGACGAGGTGGTCGGCGCGGCGCATCGTCTCCTCGTCGTGTTCGACGACCAGGAGCGTGTTGCCGAGGTCGCGGAGGCCCTCCAGCGTGTCGAGCAGCCGGTCGTTGTCCCGGCGGTGGAGGCCGATCGACGGCTCGTCGAGGACGTACAGCACCCCGACGAGACCGGAGCCAACCTGCGTCGCGAGGCGGATACGCTGGGACTCGCCGCCCGACAGCGTCGACGCCTCGCGGTCGAGCGTCAGGTACTCCAGGCCGACCTCGGTCATGAACCCGAGGCGCGCCCGGATCTCCTTCAGGATCTCCTCGGCGATCGTTCGGTCCCGGTCGCTCAGGGTCGCCTCCATCCCCTCGAAGTGCTCGTGGGCGTCGCCGATGCTCATCCGGCCCACCTCGGTGATCGGCGTGTCGTCGACGAGCACGGACCGTGACTGTGGCCGCAGACGCGTCCCGTCACAGGCCGGACAGGTCGTGACGGCCATGTAGTTCTCGATGTGGTCGCGGGTCGACTCCGACTCCGTCTCGACGTGCCGTCGCTCCAGGTTCGGGATCACGCCCTCGAACCGCTTCTCCTTCCGGCGGACGCCGTTTTTCGTCTGCCGCTCGAAGATCACCTGTCTGTCGGTGCCCCAGAGAAACGCGTCCCGGACGCGGTCGGACAGGTCCTCGAGCGGCGTGTCGAGCGAGACGCCGAAGTGGGCGGCGACCGCGTCGAGACGGGTGCGGTAGTACGACCGCGAGTACGACCACGGCTCGAAGGCGTCGCGCAGCGGCTTCGACGGGTCCTGGACGACGAGGTCCGGGTCGACCTCCTTCGTCGAGCCGAGTCCCTCGCACTCCGGGCAGGCGCCGTGGGGCGAGTTGAACGAGAACGACCGCGTCTCTAGCTCGGAGAAGTCGTTGCCGCAGTGGGTGCAGGCGAGCTCCTCCGACAGCTCCACGACGAGACGGTCGTCGTCGTCGCCGGCGAGGTCGCCGGTCGAGCGCGCACGGCTCCCGAGGCCCAGGTTAGCGTCGGCGGGCGGGTCGGGGACGACGAGCTTGACGACGCCGCCGGCCTCCGCGAGCGCCGTCTCCAGCGAGTCGACGACCCGCGAGCGGGCGTCGGGGGCGACGGCAACGCGGTCGACGACCACGTCGACGGTGTGGTCGTAGTTCTCGTCGAGGTCGGGGGTCTCGGCGCCCAGGTCGACCGGCTCGCCGTCGACCTCGACCCGGGCGTAGCCCCGCGAGCGCAGGTCGGCGAACAGGTCGGCGAACGCCCCCTTCTGGTCGCGGACGACCGGAGCACAGATCTTCAGACGCGTCCCCTCCGGGAGCGACAGCACCCGGTCGGCCATCTGCGAGGCGCTCTGCTCGCCGACCTCGCGCCCGCAGTCCGGGCAGTGGGGCGTGCCGACGCGGGCGTACAGCAGCCGGAGGTAGTCGTGGAGCTCGGTGACGGTGCCGACGGTCGAGCGGGGTTGTTCGCGGCGTTCTTCTGGTCGATAGAGATCGC
>KI543179.1:9013-30930 GCA_000496195.1 uncultured archaeon A07HB70 | reverse complement strand
AGACTCGACCTGCGGCTTGTCCATCTGCCCGAGGAAGTTGCGGGCGTAGGCCGACAGCGACTCGATGTAGCGGCGCTGGCCCTCCGCGTACACCGTCTGGAAGGCGAACGAGGACTTGCCGGAGCCGGAGAGGCCGGTGACGACCGTCAGCTCCTCGCGCGGGATCGAGACGTCGAGGTCGTCGAGGTTGTTCTCCGCCGCGCCCCGGACCTCGATCGTGTCTCGTGCCATCGTGTGTGGCTGGGCGTCGGCGATGGAGAACCTGTCGGTCCGGGTGGGGCGAGCGGCCGGCCCGTCAGTGTCGCGACGAGAGCTTCTCGCGGGCGACGGCGAATCCGGTCGGGACGACGACGATCTGGTCGTCGCCCTTCTGGACGATGTCGCCGTCGACCTCGCGGGCGACCTGCCGGAGGTCGTCGAGGACGTGTTCGACCGTCGAGTCGCTCGGGTTCAGCCGGGTGATGTCCGCGACGACGAGGTCGCCGTCGTAGACGGCGTCCTTGATCGGGATCACGTCCTGCTGGTCCGAGATCTCCGCGATGTGAATCTGAGTCCCGGCGTTGCCGCGGGCGGTCTCGAAGTCGTCGAGATCGAGGTCGACGTAGTCGTCGACGCTTCGCTGCCCGCCCGAGCCGAGGATCTTGCTCATGATACCCATGGTCTGGTTCTGGTCGTACCAGCACGGGGCGAGCTGTTAATTCTTGCGCGGCGTCAGACGGAGAACGCGTACAGGTCGTCGCCGACGTGGTGGACCGACTCGACGACCCGCCCGGCGTCGCCGGGCATCGACGCGCCGTCGACGAGTGCGCGACCGACGGCCAGCACCTTGCCGTGTGTCTCCTCGGCGACGAGGACGAGGTCGCCCTCGGCGACCGCCTCGTCCGCGTCGACGATGCCGGGGCGCATCACGTCGGCGCCGTCGCTCACGAACGATATCGCGCCGGCGTCGACGGTCACCAGCCGTCGGTCCGGGTCGTGGCGGTTCGCTCCGCGGACGGTCGGGAACGGCTCGTCGTCGACGTAGACGACGTCCGGGTCGCCGTCGACGAGGACGAGGTCGAAAGCGGACCCCTCGATGTCGACCCGCTCGTACGTCTCGCCGTCGAGGTCGACGCCGACCCGGTCTCCGAGCCGGTCGACCATCGCCCGGACTTCGTCGCTCCGGAGGTGGTGGCGGGACTTGACGCGCATATCTCTCCTACTGTGTGGAACAATTAGTAAGCGAGGATATCGGCCAGGCCGCTCGGAGTCACGCCGCGACGGACCGCCGGCTACCGGTAGCGGCTGGGGCGCTGGAGAGTCGCGCCGGACGGGACGGCGGTCGGGATGATCTCCAGCCGACCGGCCTACGTGCCGACCGTCGGCCTCGCCGTGGTGGCCCCGGGAGTCGTCGGCCCGGTGACGGAGTCCAGACGCCGCTCTGCGCGCTCATCACGCCGAAGATCACGCACTCCGGCGGGTACGCCCGGGAGCACCCGCGGGAGGACAGCGACGCCGACGGGCGAGAGCGCGACCCAGGGGACGAACACGTCCCGAATCTGCCAGACCGTACCCTCCGACCGGCGTGGTCACCCGGACCAGCTCGAGTCCGCTCGCCGTCGACCCGGCGACGTAGCCGCCGCGGGACCGACGTCGAGGGCGGACTTCTGACCGAGGAGATGCTCGTCGTCGGCGTCGAACGGGACGGCGACGTCCTCACCCCGAGAGGCGGGACAGTCGTTCAACAGGGAGGCGTGGTCTCGCTGTTCTCCGAGACGGGCCCGGAACGAACGTCGTTGGAGGCGTTCGGTACGTAGCGGGGGACGTCGAGGACAGAGAGCCGGAGGGGAGCCCCGCGGTCGCTGTCTGCCCCGCGTCCGACGGTCGAAGCAAAGGATAAGTCCCCCGGGAACGCACCGACAGCCGATGTGGGGCTCCCGCGACCGCGACCGGCAGACGGTCGACTGTATCGCCTGTGACGTGTCGGTCCCACGCACCGAGGCGCGGGAGTACGACAAGGAGGGCGACCGCTGGGAGCGACACGGCAAGGAGTTCGAACACCTCTGCAAGGAGTGCTACCGCGGTCTCTGCCACCAGCCTCGTCCCGGCCTGGAGGAGCTGCTGACCGACGTCGAGCGGCGAACCGACCGCTCGGAGTTCCTCGCGGCGTACGTCGCCGCCGTCGACGGCGACACCGACCGGGCGGAGTCGGGGCCCGGCGAGCGCGGCTCCGAGTAGGCCGCGCCCCGACACGACTAACCGCTTCGCCCGTCACGTCTGCGTATGTCGAACGACGCCGACGAGCAGTCTCAGGCGCAGGCCGGCACTGCCGAGGGGCAGGGACCGGTCGAGATCACCGCCGAACAGGCCCGCGCACTGGCCGAGAAGCGCGAGGAGCTGTTCGCCGAGTTCGAACTGCACGACGAGTTCCCGAGCGAGGTGCGCCGCGAGGCCCGCGAGCGCACCGAGGACGTCGGCGCCGAGATCGCCGCCGAGGCCGACGACCGGGTCGACCACCGCGACCTGGCCGCGTGGACGACCGACCCCGCCGACGCGCAGGACTTCGACGACGCGGTCAGCGTCGCGCGGACCGACGAGGGCTACCGGCTCTGGGTCCACATCGCCGACGTCTCTCACTACGTCCACCCCGGCTCCGCGATGTGGGACGAGGCCGTCGAGCGCGGGACGACCGTCTATCTCCCGGCGTACACCGTCCACATGCTCCCGCCCGTCCTGGCCGAGACGGTCTGTTCGCTCGTCCCCGACGAGGACCGCCTCGCACACACCGTCGAGATGCATCTCGACGAGGAGACGCTCTCGTTCGAGGAGGTGGACATCTACAAGTCCGTCGTCCGCTCCGACGAGCGGCTCACCTACGCCGGGTGCGAGTCCCGCATCGACGACGCCGAGGCGCCGCTCGGCGAGGAGGTCACCCTCGCGTTCGAGCTCGCAGACCGCCTCCACGAGCAGCGAAAGGAGGACGGCTCGCTGGTGCTCAACCCGCGGCGCGACCGCGCACACACGATCGTCGAGGAGTGTATGCTGAAGGCCAACAAGGCGGTCACACACGAGCTGATGTGGGGGCGCGGCGTCGAGGCGATGTACCGCGTCCACCCACAGCCCACGCCAGACGAGTGGGACGAGGCGCTTCGCGAGATCCAGGAGCTCGACGGGGTGTCGATCCCGGGCGGCTGGGACGACCCCCGGAAGGCCGTCAACGCGGTGCTAGAGGAGGCGCCGGACCGCCAGCTCAACCGCATCCAGCGCGCCGTGCTGAAGGTGATGCCCCGTGCGAAGTATATGAGCGACCCCTTCGGCGGTCACCACGCGCTCAACTTCGACATCTACGGCCACTTCACCTCGCCGATCCGGCGGCTCTCGGACCTGGTGAACCACTGGATCGTCCACGAGAACGACGTCCCGGCCGACCTCGCCGACCTCTGTGACCACGCCTCCGAGCGGGGCCGCGACGCCGAGACGTTCGAACGGCTGTACAAGCAGGCGATGGAGGAGATGCACCTCGACCCGAACGCGATCAACAACCGCGGGGTCGTCACCGTCGACGAGGCGGGCGAGGTCGTCGACGACGCCGGGTTGCCGCCCGCGGACGAGTAGGACGAGCCGGGCGCGCCGAGCGTACTCGCCCTACTGGTCCACGACGCTCCCGTCCGCGCCCAGCCGCGTCTCGATCGCTCGTGGCTCGTACGGCTGCTCCAGCACCGACTCGTCGAGAGTGATCCCCAGCCCCGGCCCCTCCGGGACGAGCAGGTGCCCGCCCTCGCGGTCGAACCCGTCGACGAGGAGGTCGGCGCGTGGTGCGGCACCCAGGCGCGGGCGGTACGGGTACTCGACCAGCGGGACGTTCGGCGTGCCGGCGGCGAACTGGAGGACCGCGGCGGTCATCACCGGGCCGAGCGGGTTGTGCGGCACGACGGCGGCGTAGCGCGCCTCCGCGAGCGCCGCCACCGTCCGGGCGCCGGTGAAGCCGCCGACCAAACCGAGGTTCGGCCGGAGGTACTCGGCGGCGTCGCGGCGCAGGAGCGCACCGAACTCCGCGGGGTGGGTCAGGCGCTCGCCGGTGGCGACGGGGACGCTCGTCGCCCGCGCGACGCGGGCCGTCGCGTCGAGGTCGTCGGGCCGCACCGGGTCCTCGTAGAACAGGGGGTCGAACCGCTCCAGCCGGCGACAGAGCGGCACGGCCTCCTTCGGGTCGAGCCGACGGTGGAGTTCGAGGAGCAGGTCCGCGTCGGTCCCGACGGCGTCGCGGAACCGCTCGACGCGCGCCTCGGCACGGGCCTGTCGCGCCGCGTGGGTCTCGTCGTACGGCTCGTCGCGCGGTTCGTCGAGCAGCGGCGAGAGGTGGCCAACGGCGGTGAACCCGTCGTCGACCGCCGCCGCGCACTCGCCGGCGAGGTCGTCGACCGTCTCGCCGAAGGCGTGGACGTAGACCCGCACACGGTCGCGCACCCGTCCGCCGAGGAGGTCGTAGACGGGGAGACCGTGGTGCTTGCCCGCGATGTCGTGGAGCGCGACGTCGAGCGCCGATAGCGCGCCGCGCAGCACCCCACCACGGAAGTGTGCGTTCCGGTAGCAGTAGTCGAGGTGGTGGGCGCGGCGGAGCGGGTCCTCGCCGACGAGGTAGCGCCCGAACGTCTCGACTGCGGTCGCCGTCGGCTCGAGATACGCCCACGTCCCCGCCTCGCCGACGCCGACGACGCCGGCGTCGGTGTGGACGCGGACGACGAGGTAGCCGTTCAGCCCGTAGCCCGAGAGCGCGGCGTCCGAGGGGACGAGGTGGACGTCGACGGCTGTGACCTCCATGGGGCGAGCGCGGGCGGCGCGGTGGTAAATCTCGGGGGCACCCGAGCGTTTCCCACCGCCGCGCGCCGGACGCCGACTCACACCCGAGTGCGACCGGACGACGTCCCGGGCAGTCCGCTCGCTGGGACGCTCCACACCGACCGACCCTTCGCCGGCACCTCCTCGTCGGGCTCGTCGGAGGCGCGACGGCGCTGGTGCTGGCCGCACGCTCGCGGCGGTGACGGGCCGGGGACGTTCGAGGCAGGAGAGACAGAGCACGAAACGACGAGACTGGCAGACTCGCCGGAGGTCCGACGACGGGTCCACCTCTCTCCGATCGCTCGCTTCGGGTAGTGGACTCGCCGGGATTCGAACCCGGGGCCTCTTCCTTGCGAAGGAAGCGATCTACCGCTGATCTACGAGCCCGCGTCTGTAGGAGTCGAGCGCGTCACTTTACCGTTCCGTTCCGGGCCCGCCGGTCGCCAGGACCCGGCTCCGGCCCGCGGCCAGGCCGAGCGCCGCGCCGGCGGCGTGTGCGACCAGCGCGCCGCCCGAGCCGCCGAGGAGGAGTGCGAGGCCGACGGCGACAGCCGCCACCACCACGACGAGCGCGCGCGGCGACACGTCGACCCGGGCGCCGAGCAGCCCGGTGACGGGGTTGGCGGCGAGCACGTAGCCGACGAGTGCGAACGCCGCGCCGCTCGCCCCGACAACCGCGTCGGCGCCCGCGGCAATCTGTGCGACGCCGGCAGCCGCCCCCGTCGCGAGAAAGAAGCCGTGAAACCGGACGCGCGTCGTCGCAGCCGCGACCGGCAGACCGGCGACCCCGACGACCAGCGCGTTCGCGAGGAGGTGCCAGAGCCCGGCGTGTGCGTAGACGCTCGTGACGAGCGTCCAGGGCCGAGCGACGGGCGTCGCCAGCGCGAGGACCGCCGGCCCGAGGAGGACGGAGACGAGGCTCCCGACGGTCATCAGGCCGAGCGTCTCCTTCAGCGACCGGGGCGTTCGGGTGTCGGCAGAGCGCGACGAGCGGGACACGAGTCTAGTTGTGCCCGCAGCGGCAAAACGCGCGCGACGATCCGGCGACTCAGTCCTCGAGGACGATCTCGATACTGACGTCGTTCGGCACCTGAATCCGCATCAGCTGGCGCAGCGCCCGCTCGTCCGCGTCGATGTCGATCAGTCGCTTGTGGACGCGCATCTCCCAGTGCTCCCACGTCGCGGTCCCCTCGCCGTCGGGGGACTTCCGGCACGGCACCTCCAGCGTCTTCGTCGGGAGCGGGATCGGCCCGCTCAGACTGACGCCGGTCTTCGAGGCGATCTCGCGGACGTCGTCGCAGATGTTGTCGAGGTCCTCCGGGCTCGTGCCGGCGAGGCGGACGCGTGCCTGCTGCATCTTATCGCTCGTTCACCGAGAGAACCTTGCCCGCCGCGATCGTCTGTCCCATGTCGCGGATGGCGAAGCTGCCGAGCTCCGGAATCTCGGAGGACGGCTCGATGCTGAGCGGCTTCTGGGGCCGCACGGTGACGACCGCGGCGTCGCCGGACTTGATGAAGTCCGGGTTCTCCTCGGCGACCTCGCCGGACGCGGGGTCGAGCTTCTTGTCGAGACTCTCGACGGTACAGGCCACCTGCGACGTGTGGGCGTGGAACACCGGGGTGTACCCCTCGGTGATAACCGACGGGTGCTGCATGACGACGACCTGGGCCTGGAACGTCTCGGCGACCTTCGGCGGGTCGTCCGCGGAGCCACAGACGTCGCCACGGCGGATGTCGTCCTTGCCGACGCCGCGGACGTTGAACCCGACGTTGTCGCCGGGGCCGGCCTCGTCGACCTCCTCGTGGTGCATCTCGATCGTCTTGACCTCGCCGCCCACGTCGGAGGGCTGGAACTCGACGTCGTTGCCGGGGTTCATCGTCCCGGTCTCGATCCGACCGACCGGCACCGTCCCGATGCCGGAGATGGTGTAGACGTCCTGGATCGGGAGGCGGAGCGGCGCGTCCGTCGGCGGCTCGACCGCCGGCAGGTCGTTGAGCGCCTCCAGCAGCGTCGGACCGCCGTACCACGACATCTCGTCGGACGACTCGGAGACGTTGTCGCCCTCGAACGCCGAGATGGGGATGAAGCTCGCGTCCTCGGTGTCGAACCGCACCTGCTTGAGCAGCTGCTTGACCTCCTCGACGACCTCGTCGTAGGTGTTCTCCGCGTAGTCGACGACGTCCATCTTGTTGACGCCGATAATGAGCTCGTTGATGCCGAGCGTCCGGGCGAGGAAGACGTGCTCCCGCGTCTGTGGCGCGACGCCGTCGTCCGCGGCGACCACGAGTACCGCGTTGTCCGCCTGGGACGCGCCCGTGATCATGTTCTTCACGAAGTCGCGGTGGCCCGGACAGTCGACGATGGTGAAGTAGTACTCGTCCGTGTCGAACTCCTGGTGGGCGATGTCGATGGTGACGCCGCGCTCGCGCTCCTCGGCGAGGTTGTCCATGACGTAGGCGAACTCGAAGCCGCCCTTGCCCTTCTCTTCGGCCTCCTCTCGGTACTGCTCGATCACGTGCTCGGGGACCGATCCGGTCTCGAACAGGAGTCGACCGACGAGCGTACTCTTGCCGTGGTCGACGTGGCCGATGATGGCCAGATTCTGGTGGGGTTTGTCGCTCATTGTAGTGTCACGCGCAGGGCGCTGTGTACGTAGATTTGACCGGAACGGCGTAAAACGGTTACGAAACCGTGGACGGCGCGCTCGCCCGCGCTTCCGGCGATTTCGGGCGTGTGGCCGCCTCCCACGCGGTCAGTCCAGCGGCGGGAGCCGCCCGACGTCTGCCAGCACCGCCGTCGCCGTCTCCGGGCCGCCGGCGCCCCGGCCCGAGAGGTCGATGCCGTCGGCGTGTGCCGTCTCGACCTGGACGACGTTTCGCGTCCCCGACACCGCGAGCGGGCTCGTGTCCGGCACCAGCCGCGGGCCGACCCGCACCTCGTCGGCGGTCGCCTCGCCGACCAGCCGGACCGTCCGCCCGTCCTCCGCGGCGAGGTCGAGCGCCGACCCCGGCACCCGCGTGATCCCCTCCACCGTGGCGTCGTCGAGGGTGAACTCCCGCTCGCCGCAGGCCAGCACGTTCGCGAGGATGACACACTTCAGCGCCGCGTCCGTCCCCTCCACGTCGAACGAGGGGTCGGCCTCCGCGACGCCCATATCCTGGGCCTCCGCGAGAACGTGTTCGTAGTCCAGCCCCTCGGCGGCCATCCGGGTCAGCACGAAGTTCGCGGTGCCGTTCAGCACTCCCCGCGCCGCCGTGATCCGCTCCGGGCCGTAGTCGTCGATAGTGCCGAGGACGGGGATGGCCCCCCCGACTGTCGCCTCGAACAGCACCGACCCACGCGACGCGGCCTCCAGCTCCCGCACGTCGCCGTACCGCTCCGCGACCGGCCCCTTGTTCGCGAGGACGACGTGCCGGTCCCGACTCAGCGCCCGCGCGACGTGCGAGAACCCCGGCTCCGCGTCGCCGAGCGTCGTCGGCGTCGCCTCCACCAGCACGTCGTAGGGAGCAGCGAGCGCGTCCGCCGGCGCCGCGTCGCCGACGGCGCCGTCGGCGGCCTTTCGCTCCAGCACCGCGCGGGTTTCGAGGCCAGCCGGGTCGACCGCCGCGCCCTGCGAGTCCGCGACGGCGACGACGTCGTGGCCGTGGTCGCCCGCGAGGTCGACGACCGACCGCCCGACCGCCCCACAGCCGACGACGGCGATCCGGCTCACCGGCTCACCTCCGTCAGCGGCTCGATCGCGTGGAGCCCCTTCTCCGCGGCGACGGTCCGCACGATCCCGAGCGCCTCGTCCGCCGCGCCGGCCCGCGTCGCAAGACGGAGCCGCGCGCTCGCCTGCTCCGCCGGCCCGCCCGGCGCAGACAGCGACAGGTCCTCGACCGTCGCCGCCGGCGAGGACTCGACGCGCGTGACGGTGTCGGAGATGTCGGTCCCGACGAGGTCACCGACCAGCAGGACGGTCAGGTGCTCGCCGTAGCGCTCCGCGTCGGCGTCGACGACGTTGATCCCCTCGTTCCGGAGACGCTCGAGGATTCCCTCGAACCGCGACGGCGGACACTCCAGGTCGACCTCGACGGGGATGCGCCCGCGCGGCGTGATATGCCCGCGCTCGTGGAAGATAGAGAGCAGGTTGCCGCCCTCGTCGGCGATCGGCTCGAGCGCCGAGAGCAGCTCGCCCGGCTCGTCGGCGAGCTCGAGGCGGATGGTGTGGGCCTGTGGCCGGTCGTCGCGGCCGCCGTCGGGTTCGGGGTCCGTCTCTGCCTCCGGCTCTGTCATCCCGACACCTCCACGGGCGCCGGACCGATGGCTGTCGGCGTCCCGCGGCGGAGAGGCGACTCCGTGCCGAGACACCGTGCGTGTGGCGTGCCCGTGGACATACACCGAGAGCGGTGCGGCTGGAGGTAAAACCGTGTCGGACCGGCTCAGAAGTGGTCGATCGAGCCGGGAAGCTCCTGCTTCATCCCCTTTCGCTCGCGGATCTGTGCGATGATCTCGCGCTGGAGGTTGTCGGCCATCACCCGGAACCCGGCGTTCTCCGTGTTCCACGACGCGCGGCCCTCTGTCGCCGAGCGGATGTCGCTGGAGAAGCCGATCATCTCCTCGACGGGCGCGACGCCCTCGACGACCATCAGGTCACCCTCCTGGAACATGTCGTCGACGCGGCCACGACGGCCCTGGATCTCGCCGCTCGCCGCGCCCATGTGTTCGGACGGGACGTCGATACGGACGTTCTGGGTCGGCTCGAGCAGCTTCACGTCGGCGTCGATGAGCGCGCGGTGGAGCGCGTTGCGGACGGCGGGGATCACCTGCGCCGGTCCGCGGTGGATCGTGTCCTCGTGCAGCCGGGCGTCGTGGAGACGCACCAGCGACCCCTGGACCGGCTCGGCCGCGAGCGGGCCGTCGGCGGTCGCCTCCTCGAACCCCTCGACGACGAGTTCCATCGTCTCGTTGAGGTGCTGGATGCCTTTCGTGTCGTCGATGAGGACGTTCGTCCCGGAGATATGCTCGACGTTCTGGGACGTGTCCTTCTCCATCCCGGCCTCCTGGAGCGACTCGCGGCGCTCCAGTTCGGGCATGCTCATCGACACCTCGCCGCGCCGGATGGCGTCGACGACGCCCTCCGACAGCGGATGGACCGTCATGTAGAACTTGTTGTGCCGGTTCGGCGAGACGCCCTCGACCTCGCGGGACTCCGAGAGCGGCGCCTCGCGGTAGACGACGATCGGCTCGCCGGTGTGGACCGGAATCCCGCGCTTGCGCTCGATGCGCTGGGTGATCACCTCGAGGTGGAGTTCGCCCTGTCCGGAGAGCAGGTGTTCGCCGGTGTCCTCGTTTATCTCGATCCGGATCGTCGGGTCCTCCTTCGACACCTGCTGGAGCACCTGGATCAGCTTCGGCAGGTCGTCCATGTTCCGCGCCTCGATGGACTTCGTGATCACCGGCTCGGAGATGTGTTCGATGGACTCGAACGGCGTCATCTCGAGGCCCGACACCGTCGAGCCGGCGATCGCGTCCTTCAGACCGGTGACGGCGGCGATGTTGCCCGCCGGGACGCGGTCGACCTCCTCGCGCTCGCCGCCCATGAACACCCCGACCGACTGGACGCGGTTCTGCCCCGCGGTCCCCGAGACGTACAGCTCTTGGCCCTTCTCGATCGTCCCGGAGAACAGCCGACCGGTCGCGATCTCCCCGGCGTGGGGGTCCATCGAGATGTCGGTCACCATCATCACGACGTCGCCGTCGTCGTCGACGAGCTGCATCTGTTCGGAGATGTCGAGCGTGTCGTCGCCGCGCCAGACCATCGGAATCCGGCGGGGCTGGGCGTCGACGGGGTTCGGGAAGTGCTCACAGACCAGGTCGAGCACCACGTCCGACAGCGGCGTCGCCTGGTGGAGCTCCTCGCGCTCGTCCGCGCGCTCCATCTCGATGATCTTGCCGAAGTCGACCCCGGTCCGGGCCATCGACGGCGCCGACACACCCCACTTGTACAGCGCGGAGCCGAAGGCGACGGTCCCGTCCTGAACGCTGACCGTCCAGTCGTACTCCCTGTCCTCGGTCATCCCGCGGATCAGCTCGTTGACGTCGTGGATGACCGACTGGAGGCGCTGTTGCATCTCCTCGGGGCCCTCCTGGAGCTCCGAGATCAGGCGGTCGACCTTGTTGATGAACAGCGCGGGCTTGACACCCTCCCGCAGCGCCTGTCGCAGCACCGTCTCCGTCTGGGGCATCGCGCCCTCGACGGCGTCGACGACGACCAGCGCGCCGTCGACGGCGCGCATCGCCCGGGTGACGTCGCCGCCGAAGTCGACGTGTCCCGGCGTGTCGATCAGGTTGATCAGGTGGTCCTTCTCGTCGTAGGTGTGTGTCATCGACACGTTCGCCGCGTCGATAGTGATGCCGCGCTCCTGTTCGTCCTCCTCCGTGTCCATCGCGAGCTGCTCGCCCGCGGTCTGGTCGGAGATCATCCCGGCGCCAGCGAGCAGGTTGTCGGTCAGGGTCGTCTTCCCGTGGTCGACGTGTGCGGCGATAGCGATGTTCCGGATGTTCTCCGGATCGTTCATCAGCCGCTCACACTCCTGTACGATCTTCTTACGTCGGCCCATTATACTCTCGTTCCGGCAGCAGGGTCAAAAGGATAGTGTTTGGCGCTCGCCGGGCGTGTCCCCGCCTGACGTGCGAGAATCCGGCGGCGGCACAAGAGTCAAACCGACCGGTGGCGTGGGATCTGTACACATGGATATCCGCGTCCAAGGGCCGGCGCCGACGGCGCCGTTCCTCGGCGCCGCGGACCTCCTCTCGACGGAACGCGACCTCGACCTGCCCGTGCGGGTCCGGGTCCGCGAGGACCCCGACGAGCGCACGTGGGCCGGCCACTACGACGACCACCACGTCCTCAACATCTCCCGACAGGCCGCCACCAGCGCCATGTCGCGCGAACTCGCGCTCCACGAACTCGCACACATGGCTCGCCACGAGGAGGGCCACCCGTCGCACACGCAGTCAACCGAGGAGGCCCTGTTTCTCGCCCTCGCCGGCCGGTCCGTCGAGCGACGCCGGGTCACGCACTGCTACCAGATCGCCAACCACTGCAAGGACGTCTACGCCGACGACATCACACTCTCGGTCGCGCCGGCGGACAAGCTGGTCGCCTTCCTCGAGTCCCGGCTGGCCGCCGCGCTCGCCGACCGCCCCCGGAGCACGCCCCGGGGCGGGAGCGGACTACGGCGCGTCTCCGCCGCCGCGGACCCCGACATCACCGCCGTCAACGCCGCGTTCGCCCTCGCGCTCTGCGAGCGTCACGGCGCCCTCGACCAGACCCACCGGCTGTACGACCTCGCCGACGCCGCCGGCGACGACGCGCCCGGCGTCGACGTAGCCGCCTTCCGCCGGCGGTTCCGCGAACTCGCCGCCGACCCGAGCGAGAGCGAACACCGCAAGGCGCTCGTCGACCTCACCCGCGCCTACGCGGACGTCGGGGCGGCGAGCGGTCCGGCGGCAGACTGAGGCGGCGAGAGGCCCGCAGAAGACCGGGGCGCGTCAGCGAGCGGCGGCGGCGACGCGTTCCTTCTCCTCTTTCTGGTTGATCGCGTACGACTGGACGTCGTACTCCGCGGCGCCGACGAGAACGTTCGCGAGCGCCGCCGCGGCGCTGTTTGGCGACTTGTACGACCCCGCCTGACAGCCCTGGGCGAGGAACATCAGCGCCTGGTCGATCCGGCGCTGGGGCGCGACGTCGACGGCCTGCGGGACGCTGATCCCGCCGTACTTCAGGCGGACCGTCTCCTCGCGCGGCGCGGCGTTCTCGACGGCGCGGACGAGCACCTGGACCGGGTTCTCCTCCGTCCGTTCGTGGACGAGTTCGAGCGCGTCGCGGACGATTCGCGTCGTCTTCTGCTTGTGGCCGGTGTTCTCGTCGGTCTGCATCAGCCGGTTGATCAGCCGCTCGACGACGCTGATCTCCGACTTCTGGAACTGTTTCGAGGCGTGGCGGCCCATCGTGTGCGCCACCGCCGTGACGGTGATGTAGCGCTTCGTCGAGGGGTCCCGGTACTCGATCTCGTCGGTCTCCCAGTCGCCGAACAGGAGGGCGTCCGTCTCGGCGCCGCCGGCGGGCGCGTCGGGGTCGGGCGTCTCCGACTCGCTCACGCGAGCCACCTCCGGCGGCGGAGCGCGGGAGCACGGCGCCCGAGTGGGTGTCGGGACGCTCATCTGACCGGCTTCTCCGCGTTGCCCCGAACCAGTTCGATCATCGAGACGCCGTTCACCTTCTCTACCTTGTAGTTCACGCCGGAGAGGTCGCCCATCGCGCGGCCCTTCGCGCCGCCGATGCCCGCGATCGTCACTTCGTCGTGTTCGTCGATAAAGGAGATGGCGCCGTCGCCGGGGCAGAAGGCCGTCACCTGCTTGCCGTTCTTGATCAGCTGCACCCGGACACATTTCCGGATCGCCGAGTTGGGCTGTTTCGCCTCGATACCGACCTTCTCCAGGACGATGCCGCGGCCCTGCGGCGCGCCCTCGAGCGGGTCGGACTTCTCGCGGAGCCCGCGCGCACGACGGGCGTAGTCGGAGTCGGACCACCGTCGGTTCTGGCGGTCCTTCTTGAGTTTGCGTGCGCCGTACTTTCCGTTCGCCATTACGCGTATGTCCCCGGCGGAATCACTTAAACAGCCTCATTCGGCCCGTCGCGGCGCGCTACGACAGCACCACGTCGCCCACGTCGTGGTGGCGCCGGACGAGGTCGCGGGCCGTCGCCAGGCGTCGGCCGTCGCGCCCGATCGCCGCCCCGCGGTCGTCCGGGTCGACCTCGACGTACGCGACGCGGTCGCCCTGCTCGCTCACCGTGACGTTCTGGACGACCGCTGGCGCGAGCGCGCTCGCGACGAACCCTTCGACGGTCGGCGCGTCCTCGACGACCCGCACGTCGCGGTCGACCTTCGCCTCGACCGCCCGGACCCGCCGGCCGTCCGGACCGATCGCCTGGCCCATCTCGCCCGCCGCGACGAGAAAGACCACCTCGCCGCGGTCCTCGTAGACGAGACAGTCCCGAGCCGTCGCGTCCGTCGTGTCCTCGAACAGGGCGACGAGACGCAGCTCGCGGTCGCCGAGCGTGACGCGCATCCGGTCAGTCGTCGGCGTCGACCGGCTCTGCCTCCACGCCGGGCTCTGACTCGGCCTCGGCCTCGCGCGCGTCCCGCCCCGGCGTCGCCAGCTGTTCCGCCCGCATCTTCAGGTTCACGTCGCCGGTGCCGACCGCGACCGGCTTTCCGACGATGACGTTCTCGATGACGCCGTTGAGGTCGTCCACCTCGCCGTGGACCGCGGCGTCGAGCAGGTGGTTGACCGTCACCTCGAACGCCGCCCGGGCGAGCACCGACTCCTTCGACCCCGAGATGCCGTGCCGACCGATCGACTCGATCGTGCCGCGGTTGGTCATGATGTCGGCGACCAGCATCAGGTGCCGGACGTTCACGTCGTCCAGCCCCTGCTCCTCCAGCGTCTCCATCGTCTCGTTGATGATCGTCTCGCGTGCGGCCTCGACGCCGAGCTGGCGGTAGATCTCGTGGATGTTGTTACAGGTCGACCGCGAGGCGTCGACGCCCTCGATCGTGAGGACGTCGCCGAACGCCGACCCCTCCGTGTAGAGGACGAACTCCTCGCGGGTCTCGGGGCCGCCGTCGACCTCGACCTCCTCTCTGCGGATGACGACCCGCGACACCTCGTCGATCCCCTTGAACACGATCTCGCGGAGCTGTTCGACGAGCTGGAGCAGCTCGCGGTAGCTCGGCTGGCTCGGGCCGAACTCCACGACCGTCCCGCGCGTGGTCGTCTCGACGCCCAGCGCGTCCGCGATCGTGTCCGCGACCCGCTCGACCGTCTCGTCGATACTGTCGACGGTCGGCCACCGCTCGGCCAGCGTCTCCTCGTTCAGGTCGACCTGGACGAGCATGTCCGCGACGTTCGTCGAGACGTTGCCGAGCGCGAGGATCCGTGTCGCCTCGATCTGCCAGACCACCTCGTGGGCGCGGTCGCGGTCGGTCGCGTACTCCTCCTCGAGGTGGACGGTCATCATCGGGGTGTCCGGCTCCTTCCGGGCGTCGACCAGCTCGATCAGCCGTGGAAGCCCCTGCGTGACGTCGATCTCGGCGACGCCCGCGTAGTGGAACGTGTTCATCGTCATCTGCGTTCCAGGTTCGCCGATCGACTGCGCCGAGACCGTCCCGACCGGGTCGAGCGGGTCGACCCGCGTGTCGAGGTAGCGTGACTCCGT
Organism: uncultured archaeon A07HB70; assembly: GCA_000496195.1. Classification (GTDB taxonomy): domain Archaea; phylum Halobacteriota; class Halobacteria; order Halobacteriales; family Haloferacaceae; genus A07HB70. The sequence continues at coordinate 15,844 of KI543179.1, read as the reverse complement.
CGCCTGTGCGATCTCCGCGGCCTGGTCGACGGTCACGCCCTCGCGCGTCTCGACCGCCTCGTACACCTGCTCCCGCAGGCGCTTCGGCAGCTCCGTGTCCTGGACGACCAGCGCGACGTCGTCGTCGACGTGGTCGTAGCCGGCGACCTCGTCAGTCATCCGACTTCACCTCCATCCCCTCGGCCTTGTCCAGGCCTGGACCGGCGTACTCCGAGAGGTTCGTCGGCGGTTCGCGCTCGCCCAGGAACCGCTCTTTCTCCGTGTCGCCGTCGAACTCCGCCTCGACGACCCGGTCTGCGATCTTGTCGACGTCGATCTCGCCGTCGTTCGCCGAGGACACCTTCACCGGCGAGGTGCCGTCCTCGCCGAACTCGAACTGGACGATCGTGTCGGAGGTGTCGCGGACCGTGCCGTCGTACTGCGCCTCGAGCTCCGAGAGCGCGTTTATCAGCCGGCGCTGGAGGTAGCCGGACTTCGAGGTCCGGACGGCGGTGTCGACCAGCCCCTCGCGGCCGCCCATCGCGTGGAAGAAGAACTCCTTCGGGGTGAGTCCCCCGCGGTAGGAGTTCTCCACGAAGCCGTGGGCCTCCGCGGAGAGGTCGTTCGGCGCGAAGTGCGAGAGCGTCCGGTCCTCGTAGCCGCGGTTGATCCGCTCGCCGCGGACCGCCTGCTGGCCGACACAGCCCGCCATCTGGGTGAGGTTCAGCATCGAGCCACGGGCGCCGGACTCGGCCATCACCACGGCGGGGTTGTCGTCCTCGAAGTGTGTCTCGGCGATCTCGCCCGCGCTGTCGCGGGCCTTGCCGAGCGTCTGCATGATCTTCATCTCCAGCGTCTCGTCGAGGGTGCGCCCCGGCAGGCTCTCCAGGTCGTCCGCCCGGTAGCTCTCGATCAGGTCCTCGACCCGGCTGTTCGCCTCCGCGATCGCCTCGTCGACCGACTCGTCGGCTGCCGGCGGGATCGACTCGTCGTCGATGCCGATCGAGAACCCGAAGTGCATGATCGCCCGGACGGCGACGGAGGCGATCTCGTTGACCAGCACGCGGGCGCGGGTCTTCGAGTACATCTTCGTCACCGTGTCGACGATCTCGCCGCCGAACGCGCCGACCGCGTCCTCGTCGATGGTGCCGGAGACGAGCTGGCCGTCCTCGATCACGACGGTGTCGCCCGCCGACGACCCGAACTCCAGCGAGAGGTCGTCGGGCAGGAGTTCGGAGAACAGCGACCGACCCGTCCAGTACGGCTCGGCTGCCTCTGCCGTGCCGTCCGGCTCGGGCAGGGTGTCGACACTCGTCGCCCGCAGGAGGTCGAGCGCCTGTGTCTCCGTGAACCGCGGGTTCTCGTTCGTCAGCAGGTAGGTGCCGGTGACGTGGTCCTGGATCGCGCCGATGATGTTCTCGCCGAACCGCGGGCTGAGCATCTGCTCCTGTACCCGCATCAGCACGCGCGCCTCGGCACGGGCCTCCTCGTTCTGGAGGGCGTGCATGTTCATCTCGTCGCCGTCGAAGTCGGCGTTGTACGGCGCGCAGACGGTGGTGTTCAGCCGGAACGTCTTGTACGGCATCACGACCACCTCGTGGGCCATGATCGACATCCGGTGGAGCGACGGCTGGCGGTTGAAGATCACGATGTCGCCGTCGATGAGGTGGCGGTTGACCTCCCAGCCCGCCTCGACCTTCTCGGCTAGCTCCTCGCAGTTCTTCTCGGTGACCTTCAGCCGCCGCCCGTCCGGCCGCCGGACGTAGTTCGCGCCCGGATGTCCCTCGGGACCGTTGCGGACGTACTGGCGCGCGTCCGCGACGTTCCGCGCGGTGACGTTCAGCGTCTGGGTCATCTCGCGGGCGACCCGCTCGGGCACGCCAACCTCGTTCAGCGAGAGGGTCGGGTCCGGCGAGATGACGGTCCGGGCCGAGAAGTTCACGCGCTTGCCGGAGAGACTCCCGCGGAACCGGCCCTCCTTGCCCTTCAGGCGCTGGGAGAGCGTCTTCAGCGGCCGGCCCGAGCGGTGTCGCGCCGGCGGCGTGCCGCTGATCTCGTTGTCGACGAACGTCGTGACGTGGTACTGGAGCAGCTCCCAGAGGTCCTCGATGATCAGCTGTGGCGCGCCGGCCTCGCGGTTCTCCATGAACCGCTGGTTGATCCGGATGATGTCGACCAGCTTGTGGGTCAGGTCGTCCTCGGAGCGCTGGCCGTTGTCCAGCGTGATCGAGGGCCGCGCCGTCACCGGCGGCACCGGCAGGACGGTCAGCACCATCCACTCGGGCCGGGCGACCGTCGACTCGAGGCCGAGCGTCTCCACGTCGCTGTCGGGGATGTCCTCGAACCAGTCCCGGATGTCGCTCGCCATCAGCTTGTTCATGTCCTCCTCCGTCAGGTCGATGCCGAGCGCGCGCTCGATCGCCTTCCGGTCGTCCTCGCGGGGCCGGAACGACCCGCTGACGATCTCGTTTATCCGGTCCAGCTCGATGCCGGTCTGCTCGGCCAGGTCCTGCGGGCTGGTCGGATCGCGGTCGACGTCGTCCGGGTCCTCGTCGCCGACGGCGTCGCCCTGCATCGCGCCGGCGATCATGTTGCTGTACTCGCCCGAGAGCACCTGCTGGACCTCGTAGTAGGTCGTCGGCTTCTCGTGTTTGATGTCGTGTTTCTCCGCGCCGCAGTGCGGACACGACTTCGCCTTCCGGGCCTGCCGCACCGCCGACTTCATCACGTCCGACCAGTCGTCGCCGAGCTCCTCGCTCCGGGTGAGCTTGTCGCGGAACTCGCCGCGCTCGTCCTCGGTGAGACAGAGCCGGCCACACTCCCGGCAGGTCGAGCGCAGGAGCCGCCGGATCAGCGTCGTGAAGCCGACGTGGATGACGGGCGCGGCCAGCTCGATGTGGCCGAAGTGCCCGTTACACGACCCCGAGTGCTGGCCACAGGTCCGGCACTGGAGACCGGGGTCGATAACCCCCAGCCGGGGGTCCATCAGCCCCATGTCTATCGGGTAGCCGTCGTCGTCGTAGGTGTCCGCCGTGATCACCTTCGTGGCGGACATGTCCCGGTACGTCTCCGGGTCCATCAGTCCGAACTCGATACCGCCGAGCTGCTTTGGGGCCTGTGTGCTCATTTAGACTGCGTCCTCCAGGTCGATCCGCGGTCGAATGCCGAGCGCGATCATCTCGTCGAGCAGGAGCTTGAACGCGTAGCTCACCTCGAGCTCGTGGATGTCGTCCTCGTCGCCGGTCGTCGGGTCGTACACGCGGCGCTGTTCGACGTCTTCGACGGCGACGAAGCCCGTCTCCGCGCTCACGTACACCGTCTCCTTGTCCGAGGAGTCGAGCAGGCGCTCCTTCAGCGCCAGCGCCGCGCCGTGGCCGATCAGCACCTCGCGCTCCATCTCGCCGACGCGCAGGCCGCCCTCCCGGGCGCGCCCCTCCGTCGGCTGGCGGGTCAGCACCTGAACCGGCCCGCGCGAGCGAGCGTGGAGCTTGTTCGACACCATGTGGTACAGCTTGTGGTAGAAGATGGTGCCGACGAAGATCTCGGCCTCGATCTTCTCGCCCGTGATGCCGGAGTACATCGACTCCTTGCCGCTGGACTCGAAGCCGTGGTCCTCCAGTGCGCCGCGGAGTTCGTCCTCGTCCTCGCCCTGGAACGGCGTGCCGTCGACACGGCGGCCCTCCAGCGAGCCGACCTTGCCGCCGAGCATCTCCAGCACGTGGCCGACCGTCATCCGCGACGGCAGCGCGTGCGGGTTGAGGATCAGGTCCGGCACCACGCCCTGTTCGGTGAAGGGCATGTCCTCCTGGGGCGCGAGGTGGCCGACGACACCCTTCTGGCCGTGCCGGGAGGCGAACTTGTCGCCCAGTTCGGGAACCCGCTCGTCGCGCACGGACACCTTCGAGAGCTTCGAGCCGTCCTCGCCCTCCATCAGCGTCACCGTGTCGACGACGCCGTCCTCGCCGGAACGCATCGTCACGCTCGTCTCGCGGCGCTTCTGCGGGCTGAGCCCGCCCATGTCGTCCGGCTCCTCCAGGAACCGCGGCGGGCTGGTCTTCCCGAGCAGCACCGAGTTCTCGTCGACCCGCGTCTCGGGGTTGACGAGGCCGTCCTCGTCGAGATGCGTGTAGGCGTCCTCGCCGCGGGCGCCGCGCACGTCCTGCGAGGGGGTCTCGAATCGGTCCTCCTGGCCGCCGGGGTAGCGCCGCTCCTCGCCCTCGTAGGTGCGGAAGAAGTGCGAGCGCGCCATCGCCCGCTCGACGCTCCCCTTGTTCATCACCAGCGCGTCCTCGATGTTGAACCCCTCGTAGCTCATGACCGCGACGACGAAGTTCTGCGCCGCCGGGCGCTCGTCGAACCCGATCTGCTCTGTCGTCTGGGTCTTGACCATCGAGAGCTGCGGGTAGTGCAGGAGATGCTGACGGGTGTCGGGCCGGATGCGGTAGTTCGCCGCCGGCAGCCCGAGCGACTGCTTCATCATCCCCGCGCCCATCGTGATGCGCGGCGAGGCGTTGTGCTCGGGGTAGGGGATCATCCCCGCGCCGATGCCGAAGATGAGCTGCGGGTCGATCTCGAGGTGGGTGTGATCGGTCGTGAGCTCTTCCTCGTCGACGCCGACGAGGATATCCTCCTCCTCCTCCGCGTCGATGAACTCGACGTAGCCGCGGTCGACCAGCTCCTCGAACGCCATGTCGCCGCGCTCGACCGCCTCGATCTCCTCGGTACCGACGAGCGGCTCGCCGTCTTCGACGACGATGAGCGGTCGGCGCGCCCGGCCGCTGTCGGCGTTGACGATGACCTCGCCGGTCCGTCCTTTCACGGAGACGTTCACCATATCCGAGACGTCGCCCCGCCGGCGCGCCTCCCGGATCCGCTCCGCGAGCTGTTCCGGGTCGGGATGGGTCCCGACCAGACTGCCGTTCACGTACACCTTCGCGTCTCGTGCCTGAGCCATCAGTCGTCAGCCGCCCCCGGGCTGGTCGCGTCGATGCCCTCCAGACCGGGCATCCCCTCGACGCCCATCGAGGCGAGTTCTCGTTTGAGTGCCTGTTCGTTCGCGACGTTCTGGGAGAGCTCCATCGCCTGCGCGAAGTTCTTCACCAGTCCACAGTTCGGCCCCTCCGGCGTCTCGGAGGGACAGATACGCCCCCACTGGGTCGCGTGCAGGTCACGCGCCTCGAAGTGCGGCTGGGACCGCGAGAGCGGCGACCGCAGCCGCCGGAGGTGCGAGAGCACCCCCATGTAGTCCGTCCGGTCGACCAGCTGCGACACCCCCGAGCGCCCGCCGACCCAGTTCCCCGTCGCGATCGGGTGTTCGAGGCGCTCGGTCAGGACGTCGGAGCGGACGACGGTGCTGACCGTCAGGTTCCGGTTGCGCATGTTTGCCCGCTCGAGCTGGTACTTCACGTCGCGCGCGAGCTTGTTCAGCGCCGTCCGGAACAGGTCCTTCATCAGGTCGCCGCTCACCTTCAGGCGCTTGTTCGCGTAGTGGTCCTTGTCGTCGGACTCGCGCCGACCCAGCGCGAGCTCGAAGCAGGCCTCGGCCATCCGGCAGAGGTAGTACGCCTTGTTGATCCGGACCTCCTCCTCGTCGACGCCGTCCTCGTGGAGATGCGGCAGGAGGTAGCGGTCGATGACGTAGTTCGCCCGCTTCAGCTGGTAGTTCTTCCCCTGACCGCCGGCGACGCGCTTGCCGAGCGTCTCGATCGCCCCCTCCTCCGTCTGGACCTCGGCGACCTCCAGGTTCTCCAGCATGAACTTCACGATCTCGGGGTCGTCCGAGACCCGGTGGACGATCTCCTCGTCGGACTCCAGGCCGAGCGCCCGGACGAGCGTCACGAAGTCGATAGAGCCCGAGACGGAGGGGAACGACACCTCGAGCAGGCCCTCGCGGTTACGCTCACAGAGGACGAGCGCGCGGTAGCCACGGCGCTGGGAGAACGTCTTCGCGACCTGGATCTCGTCGCCGTACTTCGTGTCGAACTCCGCGAGGATCTTGTTCGGCGCGAGGTCCTCGCTCGTCATCAGCACCCGTTCCGAGCCGTTGACGATGAAGTAGCCGCCCGGGTCGACCGGGTCCTCGCCGATGGTGATCAGCTCCTCGCGGGTGAGGTCCGCGATATTACACTTCGCGGAGCCGACCATGATCGGCATCCGACCGACCTTCGTCTCCGTCTCGTCGACGACCGTCTCGGGCTCCTCCTCGCCGCCGCGGACGATGGTCATCTCCATGAACACCGGCGCGGCGTAGGTGATGTTCCGCAGGCGGGCCTCCTGCGGGTAGAGCAGCTCCTCGCTGCCGTCGGCCTCGCGGACCCGCGGCGTCTCGATGCGGACGTTGCCGAGTTCGACGAAGACGGGCTCCTGGCCCTCCTTGTCGCCGATGTCCGTGTCGATCGTCTCCTTCTCTGTGACGACCTCCTGCATCCCGCGGCGCAGGAAGTTGTTGAACGAGCGGAAGTGGTGTTCCGCGAGGCGCTCCTGTGAGAAGTACTCGCGCGAGATGGCCCGCCGGGCCGCGCGGTCGGTGCCGGTGTCCGAGCTCATGACACCACCAGTCGGTAGATAATCGCGCGGTCTGTCGTTCGCGAGTCGCGGACGATCTCCACGACGTCACCGAGTTCGGCGTCGTCGGGCGTGGCGGGGTCGGTGCGTTTGATCTTCGGCAGGTTGGTGCGCTTGACGTCGTACTCGGTCAGCATCTCCTCGATCTCGTCCTCGCCGAGGAGACGATGCTCCGGGACCAGTTCGTGTTGGGTGACGTCTACCATGTGTCAGAGTGGGGAGCGGTAATCACGAGAGACTACAGCACCGTACCCGATCCACGCACATAACCCTTGCTGACCCGTCGCC
>KI543179.1:1562-8993 GCA_000496195.1 uncultured archaeon A07HB70 | reverse complement strand
GACCTCGGTGAGTCGCATCAGCGTCTCCTGGCGGGCGGCGCGGCGGGACTCGCGTCGGGCCGTGACGGCGTTTCGAACGCGGTTGGCCAGGAGTTCGTACTGTTCGATGCCAGACTGCTTCTGGAGGTAGTCGGTGACACCGGCGGAGATGGCGTCGCTGGCGACCGCCTCGCTGCCCCTGCCGGTGAAGAGGATGAACGGGAGCTCTGGATGCTCCTCGCGGACCGCCCGGAGGAGTTCGATGCCGTCCATGCCGGGCATGTTGTAGTCGGAGACGATGCACTCGGGGGGCCGGTCGGTGAGTCGCGTGAGCGCCTCGTCGGCGCCGACGACCGTCTCGACGGTGAACTGGTCGTCCTGCCGTTCGAGGGCGGTCGCCGTCAGGTCGGCGAACGACGGGTCGTCGTCGACGTGGAGGATGGTGATTTCGTCCGGCACGGCATGATAGGTACTATTCCGTATCATAAAGGATTCACTCAGGAATTAATAATCGTGAAAACGCGACAGCCGGGCCGACGGCGTGCGGGAGGCTGTCGGCCGGGCACGGGGTGGGCGGCGAGACGGTCGAGCGCCCGCTGGCGGCTGCTGGCGGAGACCGACAGACACATGCGAGATGGACACACACGTCCGGCCGATGAACCGCCGAACGGTGCTGGTCGCGGTCGCGAGCGCGCTCGTCGGCGGCGTCGGCGGCTACGCCGCCGGGAGCACCGACGACGGCGGCGAGGCACGCGCGCAGTCCGCCACGGCGCCGGCTGACACCCCCACCCCGACACCCGCGCCAACGGACACCCCCACCCCGACACCCGCGCCAACGGACACCCCCACCCCGACACCCACGCCAACGGACACCCCCCGACCGTACCCCACGCGCGGGTTCGACGACGTGTTCGAGGTGACCGGGTCGTCGACGGACCTTCGATACATCGTCCACGGCGCGTTTCGCGCGGACACGGTCGGGCGCTTCGACGGAACTCCCGCAATGGGCGTCTACGTGGTGCTGGAGATGACGATCGAGAACCGCGGGAGCGGGCGCGAGGCGGTGCCGCTCCGCGAGATCGTGCTCCGCGGCGGGCTGAAGAAGTTTCCCGACACCGGCGCGACGAACGCCGCGGAGGAAGACGACCGGATCGAGGGCGAGTCGTTCGCGGACGTGGCGCTGTACGCCGGCGACCGGATCCGCGGAGCCGTTGTCTACGACGTCGACCCGTCCGCGGCGGCGGACATGTCGGTATGGTTCACGCCGCCGGACCCCGAGTCGGACGACCCGACGCCGGTCGTCGTGCCGATCGGGACGCTGAACGGGCTCGAGGCGCTCTAGAGCGACGGCAGGCTCTCGACCGACCCGACCGGGACGTGGTGTTCCGGGTCGTCGGCGTTCGGCGGGGTGATCCTGACGTAGAGGTCGTTTCTCGGATCCGACGGCATGTCGTAGGCGAGGACGCCCCGGAGTGGCACCCCGGAGAACATCGTCTCGTCGGTGAGCGGCGGGAGGTCGACGCGGTCGTCCGCCGAGGCCGCGTCCGTGTCGTCCTGTCGGGCGAAGAGGCGGACGCCGCCCCGGAGAGCGATGGACTCGATCGGCACTGCCGTCGCCGACCCGCCGCGGTTCACGACCGTACACTCGACGACGAGGAACACGCCCTGGTCCGGCTCCCGGCTGATCGGCCCGAGCCTGTCCGCGGTCGCGAGACGGTGGAACGTGTAGGCGACGGTCGGTGCGCCGTCGACGGCGAACGGCTCGTCGAGCGCGTGGGTCGGGACACCGGTCGTCGTGGTCGGGGCTGGAGTCGGAGACGGGGGTGCCGTCCCCGTCGACGCCGGCGTCCCTGGTCCCGGTCACGGTCCCGGCTGCCGTGGCCGTCGCCGTCTCGGCCCCGTCGTCCGGCGTGTCCGGCCCGGGGTCGCTCCGTCCGCCGCACCCGGCCACGAGGGTCGTGCCGAGCGCGGCGAGTAGCGTGCGGCGTCGCACGACCGGCGTACCGTGGCGGAGTGGTATCGGCTTTCGGGTCACGGTGACCACAGAGGCCGCTTGTGCCTACACAAGGCCCATGCGAGACTGGGGCGAGCGCCGGGCCGTGCGACGACAGACGACACTCTCGCTCGTGGCTGCCGTCCTCGTCCTCGGTGCCGGCTGTGCGGCGGGGGCGCCGGCGGCGGACACGGAGTCGGGCGCGTCGAGCGACAGACAGGTCGCGGTCGCGGCAGCCGGGGTCGCCGAGAGCACCGCCGACGAGGCGGTCGTCCGTCTCGGCGTCCAGGCGACCGACGACGAGGTGGTGAGCGCCCGGCGTGCGCTCGCCGAGAACGTCTCGCGGATGCGCGAGGCGCTGGTCGAGACCGGCGTCGACGAGGCCGACGTCACGACGACGCGGTACGACATCTACCGCGACCGCCGGCGCGAGGGCGAGGAGCCGCAGGTGCGGTACCGCGCCGCCCACGACGTCAGGGTCACCGTCGACGACCCCGACCGCGTCGGGACGGTCATCGACACCGCGGTGCGGAACGGCGCCACGGACGTCGACGGCGTGGAGTTCACGCTCTCGGCGGCGCGCCAGGAGCGCCTCGACCGCACCGCACGCCAGCGCGCCATGCGAAACGCGCGCGAGAAGGCGACCCAGTTCGCCGAGAGCGAGAACCTGACGATCACGGGCGTCAGGACGGTGCGGACCGTCGACACGGGCAGCCGGCAGCGCGCCGTCGAGGCGGCGACGCCGACGGCGGCCCCCGCCGGCGGGGCCGAGACGGAGCTCGACGCCGGACCGGTGAGCGTCACTGTCCGCGTCGAGGTCGTGTACGACGTGCGCGAGGCGGACGGGGGCTGAGCGCCGAGGCGACCGGTCCGGGGCGTTTATTCGCTGCGGGTGCGTAGCGAGCCGCGATGGTTCAGACCGGCGACACCGCACCCCAGTTCCAGGCGACGCTCGCGAACGGCGACGTCGAGGCGTTCGACCTCGCGGAGCACCTCGGCGACGGCCCCGTCGTCCTCGCGTTCTTTCCCGGCGCCTTCACCCCGCCGTGCTCGAACGAGATGGTCGCGTTCCAGGACCACCTCGACGACCTGGCGGACGCCGGGGCGACACTCCTCGGCGTCAGCGCCGACTCGGCGTTCAGCCTGAACGCCTTCCGCGACGAGTACGACCTCGAGTTCGACATCGTCAGCGACACCGACCGAACCGCGATCGAGGACTACGACCTCCGCATCGACGTGGGCAGCATCGGCCTCCACGGCGTCGCCAACCGCGCCGTGTTCGTCCTCGACGAGGACGGGACGGTCACGTACACGTGGGTCGCCGACGAGCCGCCCGAGGAGCCGGACTACGCGGAGGTGCTCGACGCGGTCGCGGCAGCGGCGTAGGCGAGCGCCCGCGGCAGGAACGACCAGACGCCGAACAGCGGTCCGCACCACCCGTCGACCGTGACACCACTCGACAGCGACCTGCTCGACCCGCGCTCCCGGCACAGCCACCACGTCACCGACCGCGAGGACCTCCCGGCGCTCGGGCCGTGGTCGCCGGCTGCGCTCTACCGCGCCGTCCGCCGGGCCGACGACGACCCCGACGGCGTCGTCGTCCTCGACCACGGTCGGGCGACGCTGTACATCGCCGGCGGGACCGCGCTCCGCTACGACCCGCCGCGGCTGCTCGGCGTCGCCGGCCCGCCGGCGCTCCACGTCGACGGCCCGGTGAGCTACGACCCCGAAACAGACGCCGTCACCGACGGGCCGGGGCAGGTGACCGTCTCGCCGGCGTTCGACGTCCTCGTACCGGCGTTCGACTTCCCGGACGACCTCGACGAAGCCCCGCCGCCGCTCGGCGGCAGTCGCGCCGGCCAGCCAGCCGATACGGGGCGCGGAACGCCCGGCTGACCGCCTCGTCCGTCGCGGGACCGGACTCGTGCCGCCGGACCGCCCCGCTCGCGATACGCACAGTCGGTCGGCGACGCGCTGGCCGTCGCCCAGGGGTGCGTGGCCGGCTACGAGGAGACCGACTGGCTGCGGCGCGTGGCACCGGCGACGGGCGTCGGTCTGCTCGCGGCTGGGGGGCGGCGAGGGCTGACGCTGGAGTCGCGCGAAGACGGAGGCACTCAAGCCGACGGGCTATTTCTCGTCCACCCGCTCGGCGAGCAGCGCGACGGCCTCTGTCGTCTCCAGCGGCCCCTCGGACGCGAACAGCTCGAGCGCCCGCTCGACCCGGTCGTCGGTCGGGGCCAGCCCCGCCCGCTCCAGCAGGCGTGTCGCCGCGCCCCGGCCGCTCTTCGCGCCGAACAGCAGGCGCCGCTGCCCGCCGAAGTCGGCGGGGTCGAACGGCTCGAACGCGCTCGGCTCCGCCAGCATCGCCGTCGTGTGGATGCCCGACTCGTGGGTGACCGGCTCCTCGCCGAGTACCGGCGTCCGGGGGTCGACCGTCTCGCCGAGCGCGGAGAGCACGTCTCGACAGACCGGAATCAGCCGCTCGACGGCGAGGCCCATCTCGTCGCCGCGGTCGCTCGCGCTCCCGGCGACGACCTGCTCGAGCGGCGTGTTGCCCGCGCGCTCGCCGAGCGACGCGACGGCGACGTCGGCCTTCGCGACGCCGTGTTCCTTCGCGACGAGCGTGTTCGCCGCCGCACAGCCCAGGTCGTCGTGGAAGTGGACGCCGACACGCGAGAGGTCGACCCGCTCGTCGAGCGCGTCCAGCCGCTCGGCGACGGTCGCCGGCGTCGTCGCCCCCACCGAGTCCGGGAGGTTGACGACCGGCACGTCCGCGAACCGCTCCAGGGCGTCGGTCTGGACCGCGAGGTCGGTCCGGAACGAGTCGACGAGGCTCACCTGGACGTCGACCCCCCGGTCGCGGGCGTAGTCGACGGCGTCGCGGGTGGCCTCGAGCATCTCGTCGCGGGACTTGTCGACGACGTGTCGGAGCTGGCGGTCCGAGAGGTAGGTGAACACGTCGACGCCGTCTGCGCCCGCGTCGACCACGGCGTCCACGTCGCCCCGGACGGCGCGGGCGAGCCCCGTCACCGTCGCGTCGAGGCGCCCGTCGAGGCGTCGGAGCGTCTCGCGGTCCGTCTCGCCCGTGGCCGGGAAGCCGGCCTGAACCCCGGCGATCCCGAGGCGGTCGAGCGCCAGCGCGGCCTCGACCTTCGCGTCGGCGTCGTACGAGCGGTCGGGCATCTGGTCGCCCTCGCGCAGCGTCAGGTCGTAGAGCTCCATGCGGGGCGGTGAACGGGTCGGGTGTTAGCCCTTTGGAGGCGCGGGGCCGGAGTCTGCGCCCGCCGCCGTCGACCGTGCCGAGCCGCGCAAACGGTTATTGTGGCGGACCCCGACCGCCGGAGCGTGACGAACGACGACGGCCCGTACGCCCCGGAGCACGACGCGTTCGGCCTCGCGCCCGACCGCGACACCCTGCCGTTGGAGGGAATCACGGTCGTCGACGCGGGCACCCTCGTCGCCGCGCCGCTGGCGGCGGGACTGCTCGCCGACTTCGGCGCGGACGTGATCAAGATCGAACACCCGGAGTACGGCGACGGCCTGCGACAGCTCGCGCCCCACCGCGACGGCACCTCGCTCTGGTGGAAGGTGACCGACCGCAACAAGCGGGCGGTCACGGTCGACATGTCGACGGAGCGGGGCGCGGCGGTGGTGAAAGACCTCGCGAGCGAGGCCGACATCCTCCTGGAGAACTTCCGGCCCGGCACGATGGAGCAGTGGGGTCTCGGCTACGAGGAGCTGAAGACCGTCAACGAGGCGCTGGTGATGGTCCGTATCTCCGGGTTCGGCCAGACCGGGCCGTACGCGGAGCGGCCCGGCTTCGGCCGGATCGCGGGCGCGATGAGTTCGATGACGAACCTCATCGGCGAGACGGACGGTCCGCCGATGACACCGGGCTACCCGCTCGCAGACGGCGTCTCCGGCGTGTTCGGCGCCCTCGGCGCGCTGGTCGCGCTCCAGGGCCGCGCGGTCAACGGCGGCGAAGGACAGGAGGTCGACCTCGCGCTCTACGAGTCGCTGTTCCGCCTCCTCGAGTTTGTCCCGATCGGCTACGACCAGATCGGCGAGGTCCGGCGGCGCAACGGCAACACCCACATGTACGTCGCGCCGTCCTCGACCTACGAGACGAGCGACGGCGAGTACCTGACGATGACGGCCACGACGCCCTCCATCTGGGAGCGGCTCTGCCGGGCGATGGACCGCGAGGACCTCCTCGACGACGAGCGGTTCGCCGACAACGCCGCGCGGGTCGAACACTCCGAGGAGGTGAACGGTGTCGTCCGGTCGTGGGTGGCAGAACACACCCGCGAGGAGGTGGCGGCGGCGTTCGACGACCACGACGTCGCCTACGGCTTCGCCTACGACGTCACCGACACCTTCGACGACGAGCAGTACCGCGCCCGCGACACGCTCGTCCGCGTCCCGGACGACGAACTCGGCGAGGCCGTCGTCCAGAACGTCGTGCCGAGGCTCTCGGACACGCCGGGCGAGGTCGACCACCTCGGCCCGCGACACGGCGAGCACACCGAGGCGGTGCTGCGCGAGTTCGGCTACGACGACGAGACGATCGCCGAACTCCGCGACGAGGGCGTGGTGTAGCGGCCGCTCACCCCATCTTCATCAGCCGCGGCGTCACGACCATCTCGAACGCGGCGAGAAAGAGGACGAACAGCCGCGCCGGTCCGGACTCGAAGAACACGAAGGCGATGACGACCAGAAACAGGGCCGCCGCGCCGGAGGCGCCGTACCGGACCTGTGCGTCGAGTGTCGCCATGGAGCGGGTCGGCGCGGAGTCCAGATGAACGTTCGGGTCACAGAGTCAGCGCCCGTCGAGCAGCGCCGCGACGCCCGCCGTCGCCTCCGCCGTGACCGCGTGTGGCCCGCCCTCGTCGACGTGGACGCGGACGCTGGCGCCGAGCGTCTCGAAGGCCCGTGCCGAGTCGTGGACCCGTGCCTCGGGGATATACTGGTCCTCGTCGCTACAGGCGAAGAAGACGGGCGTGCCCGCGAGGTCGCCCGCGTACGTCCCGAGCGTCTCGCCCATCAGCCCGCCGCTCAGGACGCCGAGACCGCCGTAGCGCCGTGGCTCGGTCGCGGCGTAGTCCGCGACGACGCAGGCGCCCTGCGAGAAGCCGGCGAGGACGACCCGCTCGGCTGGGACGCCCGCCGCCGCGGCCCGGTCGAGACAGCGGTCGACGGCGCGGAGCGCCGAGGTCCGCCGGGGTTCGTTCGCCGCGAGGGCGCGAGAAACGACTCGGGGTACCAGGTGTCGTCGGCTGCCTGTGGCGCGAGGACGGCGACGCCCTCTGTCGGGAGGTCGTCGGCGAGCCTGACGATTGCCTCGGCGGTCGCCCCGCGCCCGTGAACCAGCACGAGCGCCGTGTCGGCGTCGGCGAGCGCCGGGCCGCGGGTCACGACCGGCCCGTCGGCGTGCGGGTCGTCGTCGGTCATCGGCCCTC
>KI543179.1:0-1542 GCA_000496195.1 uncultured archaeon A07HB70 | reverse complement strand
GCGCCGGTGTTCGTCGTTCAACACGCGGAGCCGCCGTCGTCGAGCGTCAAGGACGACGGCGACGGGTGGGCGGCGCTCCACCTCGGCGGCCACCCGGCGGGTGTCAAGAGCGGCGCTAAGACCACCGGCTACCTCGTGCGAGAGGGCGTCGTCGTCCGGTCGCGACAGATCGATCCTGACGGCCATCTGATCGGGTGGGGCGACCTCGCGCCGGTGTCCGGCGGTTACCGCGGAGAGAATCCGCTCGGGCGCCACGGCGACAGTGAGAACCGCGTCGTCAAGGACGGTCATAGGCACAAGACGCCGTGCGACGCGCTGACGTGCCTGCTCGTCGACGCGAACGAACGGCGGGCCGACGTTCCCGCTCGTACCACTCGCGCGTCCGAAGCCTCGCGAAACTCTGTGGATCGCCGGACGTGAGGCTACGCTCCACCCAGCCAGCAGTGACGTCGGCCCGTGAGTCTATCTGCGGGCCGCGGCGGGCGCACAGCGAGCGAGGGCGATCAGATACTGCTCACCCGTTCTTGTTTAGACGGATACTAATCAGCGCTATAGTCAGTAGTGCGATCAGTGCGGCGACCGCAGTCAATCCGGCCCCTCCACCTGCTGTGGGACTCGGCGCTTCGCTCTCCGGTTGTTCGCTCTCCGGTGAGTCGGTTCCTGGTGGCTCGGTCTCTTGAGCTGTCGTGGGGGCCGGAGACCCGGTCGTCTGACCCTCACTCGCGCCCCCTGCCGACGGCTGAGCGACTGCGAAGTATCCGAAGCTAGCAGGTTCAGTGCTGAACGTGACGGCTCCGTCTGCTCGTGTGGCAGTAGTCCTAAGCGGCTGCCAGCCCCCACCCGGTTGAAGCCTGTATACGACCAGGTCGTCAATAGGAGCGGCTGCCCTGTCGGCCTCATCCTGTCGGACTGCGATGTTCAGTGTTCCCCCGGAGGTTCCTACATCAGACAGCTGAACGCGAGCGGTCGCGAGTGTGGGGTTACTCAGAGCCCGAATGGAGTTAGGTGGCGCTTCGCGAACCGACACTGTCGCTTTCCCTCCCACCGCGTCGCCGCTGAATTCAATACTGACACTGTCCACCAGTGTACTCTCCAGTGGACCGAAGTTCACCTCAACGTCGTCTTGTACTGGCCGGATTGATTCGGTTGCCGTCGCTGTAGCCGATCCGAGCCCCCCGGTACCGCCGCCGCCACCGCCGCCACCGCCGCCACCGCCACCACTAATTTGTGGCGTCGGCGTCGGCGTCGGTGTCGACGTTGGCGTCGACGTTGGCGTTGGTGTCGGCGGAGACGTGATTGTCAGGGTCGTGTTACGCCGGGGGAGAACCGCTCCGCTCGGAGCGTGGACGCCACCCGTAGAGATGATTTCGCTGCCTGCCGAACTCGGGGTGGCGAGATCGACCGTGAGTTCGACTGTTTCTGTCCCTGACGTCGGCGGCGACCGGTTCACGAATCGAACACGTGTGAGCGCCCGTCCACCAACTGTAACCGAGGACGTATCGGTTTCCATCGAGAGGTCGTCCCCTCCAGAGTCGCGGTGAA
>KI543178.1:15671-24815 GCA_000496195.1 uncultured archaeon A07HB70 | reverse complement strand
CCGCGCTAGTCGTCTGCCGGCGCCTCGCCCGCCGCGCCGCCGGCGACGGAGGGGTCGTGCTCCTCTGCCGCCGTCTCGGCGGCGACCCGCCCGTAGACGGCGGCGTTCGTCAGCCCCGTTCCGCCGGGGTAGTTGTCGTAGAACAGGCCGCCGACGCTGTTGCCGGCGGCGTACAGCCCCGGAATCGGCTCCTCGCGGGTGTCGAGCACCCGCGCGTCCGTGTCCGTCCCGACGCCGCCGAAGGCGAAGGTGATGCCGCCCGTGAGCGGGTAGCCGACGTACGGCGGCTCCGTCAGCGGCACGGCCCAGTTCGACTTCGGGGGCGCGAGGTCGCCGGCTGCGGCGGTGCCGTCGAGCTGCTCGGGGTCGAACCGCTCGAACCCGTCGGCCGGGCAGGCCTCGTTGTACGCCTCGACCGTCGCCTGTCCGGCCTCGGGCGAGTCACAGCCCAGCTCCGCGAGCACCTCGGCGACGGTGTCGCCGTAGACCGGGTCCGAGGGCCCCTGCGGCCAGAGGTACTCCTCCAGCCGCGCGTCGGCGATCAGGAACACCTCGTGGCGCTCCTGCTCGAAGAACAGCCGGCCGAACCGGGCGTAGGTGTGCGCGCGGGCGTCCTGGCCCTCGTCGACGAACCGCTCGCCGTCGTGGTTGAGCACGACACAGTACTGGTAGCCGTCGATGCGGTTCGCGCCGCCGCGGGCCGGCGGGGAGTTGCCGTCGATGAGGCTCATATGCGCGCCGCTCCACTGGCCGACCGCCGCCGCGCCGGCGTCCAGCGCCATCTCGATCGGCTCGCCGGTGTTGTACGGGCTGCCCCGCACCGTCATCTCGTCGTAGCCGTCGCCGTAGTAGACCGTTCGCTTGCGCTCGTCGGACTCGTAGCCGCCCGCCGCGACCACGACCGGCCCCTCGTACGCGACCGGCTCGCCGTCGACCAGCGCCTCGACGCCCGAGATGCGCCGCCGCCCGTCGTCGCCGGTCGTCTCGTGCAGGGCCCGCGCCTCGGCGTCGTAGACCACCGTGCCGCCGAGCTCCTCGACCCGCGCGACCAGGGTGTCGACGAGGTCGACGCCGTCGATGAACGTCCGCGCGGCGGTGTAGCCGACGTGTGGCGGCTCCATCTCCCAGTCGACGCCGTGGTCGGTCAGCCACGCCATCGTCTCCGAGGAGCGGTCGACCAAGTGCCGGGCCATCTCGGGGTCGGCCTTCCCGCTCGTCTGGCGCCATGATGTCGTCGTAGAAGTCCTGTTCAGTGTAGTCCGGAACGTCGAACTCGTAGCCCCGCTCCGGCAGCCCGGAGTCGGCGGAGGGAGCCCGGAACGACTGGACGTACCGGGTCTGTCCGCCGCGCTCGTCGCGCGGCGTCTTCTCCAGCAAGACCGGGTCGAGACCGAGTTCGGCGGCGCGGATCCCCGCCGCCAGCCCGGCCATGCCGCAGCCGACGACGACGAGGTCGAACGCGTCACGGGCTCGCATACCGTCTGCTCTGGGGCGAGGCTGTTAAGCGGCACGGTGCGGGCACCCCGTGCCGTCTTCCGGGGTCGACTTTTTGTTCCCGACCCGTCTGCGTGCGCCCGTGACAGAGACTCCCGGCGAGCGGTTCCGGCGGCTGCTGGACGAGACAGACACGCTCCAGGCGGTCGGCGCCTTCGACGGTCTCTCCGCGCGCCTGGTCGAGCGGGCCGGCGGCTCCCTCGTCTACATGAGCGGGTCGGCCGTCTCGACGAGCGTCCACGGCAAGCCCGACATCGGCCTCACGACGATGACGGAGATGGTCGACCGCGCCCGTGGCATCGTCGAGGCGGTGGACGTGCCGGTGTTCTGCGACGCAGACACCGGCTACGGCAACGCCCTGAACGTCCACCGGACCGTCGAGGCTTACGAGCGGGCCGGCGTCGCCGCCGTCCACGTCGAGGACCAGTCGTTTCCAAAGCGGTGCGGCCACTTCGAGGGCAAGCGGGTCGTCCCGCGCGACGAGGCAGTCCAGCGTGTCCGGGCCGCCTGCGACGCCCGCGAGGACCTCGCTATCGTCGCCCGCACCGACGCCCGGGCGGTGACGGGACTGGACGACGCGATCGACCGGGCCCGGGCGTTCGCCGAGGCCGGCGCGGACGTCCTGTTCGTCGAGGCGCCTCGCTCCCGCGAGGAGCTCCGGCGGGTCGGCGCGGCGCTCGGCGACCAGCGCCTGCTGGCCAACATGGTCGAGGGCGGCAAGACCCCGCTGGTGCCTGCCGACGAACTCGGCGAGATGGGCTTCGACGTCGCGCTCTACCCGACGACCGGCCAGAAGGCGGCCCTGCGGACGATGGAGACGGTCTACGAGGAGATACTCGAGTCGGGGACCCAGGCGGCTGTCCTCGACATGGTGGCAGACTGGCAGGAGCGAAACGACGTGACCGGACTCGACGCGTTCGACGAGCTCGAGTCACGGTACGCGACCGACGACGGCTGAGGCCGGGAACACCGGCAGCCCGTCGAAACCGAACGGAATGTGAACACTCTCGGAGAAACACATTTGTCGGCTGTCTCCGAACTGCTGGCGATGACACCGGGACTCGCCGTCGCCGCGACCGCCGGCGTCCTCTCGTTCCTGTCGCCGTGTATGGTCCCGGTCGTTCCGGGGTTTCTCGCCCGCCTCGGCGGTCTCGACGCCGACGGGCCGACGCCCCGGCGGCGGCTCTTCCTCCACGCGCTCCTGTTCGTGGCGGGGTTCTCGCTGGTGTTCGCCGCGCTCGGCGTCGCGCTCGAGTCCGTCCTCGCCGGGGCGTCGACACAACTCCGCGCGTGGCTCGCGCGCGCCGCCGGCATCGTGGTCGTGGGGTTCGGGCTGCACCTGACCGGACTCGTCGAGGTCCGGGGACTCGACCGCGGCGCGGCGCTCCCGGCGACAGAGGGGACAGCCGGGCTCGCCGGGTCGCTCCTGCTGGGGGCGGCGTTCGCGGCGACGTGGACCCCGTGTGTCGGCCCGATCCTCGGGAGCACGCTCGCGCTCGCGGCTGCCAGCCCCGCCGCCGCGTTCCCCGTCCTGTTGGCCTACGCGCTCGGCCTCGGTGTCCCCTTCCTCCTCGTCTCGCTCGCCCCGGGACGCGCACGCCGGCTCCTCTCGGGGCGTGGCCGGACCACGCGTCGGCTCCGCCGCGGGTTCGGTGTCGTCCTGCTGGCGCTCGGCGTCCTCGTGTTCACCCGCCGTCTCGGGCTCCTCGGCGTCGCCGTCTACGCCCCGGAGGTGTTCGCGTGATCCACACACGACACCCTGTCGCGCTGGTCGTGACGCTCCTCCTCATCGTCGCCGCCGTCGGGGTGCTCGACCCCGGGCTGCTCGGGCTGTCAGCCGGCACGGAGACAGACGCCGTCGAGCGGGTGTCGCCGGCGGCCGAGCCGCCGGCCGAGACGCGACCGTTCCGGCAGGGCGCCGACCTCACCGACGAGAGCGGTCGGATACTGGCCGAACGGCTCTACAACGGGACGCCGGAGCGAATCGACCGCAAGCGCGCCCAGTACGACCGCGCCCGAGAGATTCGCGACCCGACCGGCTTCATCAACGCCGGCTCGCTCAACCTGAGCCAGTACGTCGGCCAGCGGGTGATCCTGATCGAGTTCTGGACGTTCGGCTGCTACAACTGCCAGAACACCCACCCACACATCCAGGACTACTGGCGGACGTACGAGGACGACGACTCCTCGTCGTCTGGATCCACTACCCCGAGTTCGACTACGAGCGCGAACCCGCGAACGTCCGCGAGTACGTCACCGAGACGAACACCACGTACCCGGTCGTCATCGACAACGACCGGGGGACGTGGGGCGCCTACGACCAGCGCGCCTGGCCCACCCGGTACCTCGTCGGCGTCGACGGGTTCGTCCGCTACAAACACGTCGGCGAGGGGCGCTACGACGAGACCGACCGGAAGATAGGCGAACTGCTCGCCGAGCGCGACCGCGTCGTGAGTGAGCGGAGGGCCGCAGCCGCGGCGAACGCGACAGCCGCGGCCCGCTGACCGTCGTCGGTCAGTCGCCGACCGCACAGCCGTCCGCGTACTCCACCTCGTCGAGCGACACGATCGGGTCGTCGCCACAGACCGGACAGTCCGGCCGAGCGAGGTACTCCGCCGTCTCGAAGGTGGTGTCGGCGGCGTCGTAGAACAGCAGGCGACCGACCAGCGGGTCGCCAAGGTCGAGGACGAGCTTCACAGCCTCTGTTGCCTGTACCGCCCGACGGTGCCGGGCAGCACCCCGAGCACGCCCGTCGTCGCACAGTCGGGGATCGACCCCGGCTCTGGCGCCTCCGGAAACAGGCAGCGGTAGCAGGGGCCGTCGGGAACGAGTGTCGTCACCTGTCCCTCGAACTTGTAGATGGCGCCGTGAGCGAGCGGTACGCCGGTCAGCCGACAGGCGTCGTTCAGGAGGTATCGCGTCGGGAAGTTGTCCGAGGCGTCGACCACGACGTCGTGGCCCTCGACCAGCGCGGCGGCGTTCGACCGCTCGACGCGCGTCCGGCGGGCGTCCACGGCGACGTCGGGGTTCAGCGCCTCGACGTACTCGCGGGCGCTCTCGACCTTCGGGCGGCCCACGTCGGCGTCGGCGTGGACCACCTGTCGCTGGAGGTTCGACCGCTCCACGGCGTCGTCGTCGGCGAGCGTCAGGCCGCCGACGCCAGCGGCGGCGAGGTACTGGACGACGGGCGAGCCGAGGCCGCCACAGCCGACGACCAGCACCCGCGCGTTCAGCAGCGCAGCCTGTCCCTCCGGCCCCACCTCGTCCATGATGACGTGCCGGGAGTACCGGTCCAGCTGCGTCGCGTCGAGCGAGAGTCCGGCCATACGGCTCGGTCGCGGCCCGCGAGCCTAAGCGTTTGGCCCGCCGGTCCGGCGGCACGCCGAGCGCGCGTCACTCCCCGACGCCGGGGCCGGTCGAGGAGCGAGCGCCACCCTGACCGGCGGTTCGTATCGCGGGTGACGGTGTATCGGGCCGGACGGGGGCGGGCCGAGCACGGAGCCACGGCCCCTCGGGGGTGGCGCCGGAGAGCAGACGCTACCGTCCGGGGCGGGCGTGCCAGTCGAGACCCGTGGGTGACGAGCGGGACCCGTGTCTAAACTCCATCCCGCGATAGAAAACGGCAGCCGCGAGGCGTGCCGCCGGTCGAACGGGAGACAGAGGAGAGGCCGCTACCTGCCGCGCCTGCCGCTGGTCGTCGACGGCCGAACGTGTTCGGCGCCCTTCCCGCGGTTCTGGAGGCCGCGGTTCGACCGACCGGCGTTCGTCAGGCCGCGGAACGCCCGGCCGCGCTGGCCGTCGTCACAGATCCACGACAGGTCGTCGTCGGACTGGATCGCCGGATGCTCGGGGTCGACGAGGATCGCCTCGTGCCACTTCTGGGTGCCGTCCTCGCCGACCCAGTACGAGGCGAGCGTCCGCATGTTCGGGTACTTGCGTGACGCACGCTCCTCTGCGATACGCTGGATGGACTTTCGTCGCCCCAGCCGGTTGACGCCCTGACGCTTCGAGCGCCGGCCACCGGTGAACCGCTGCTTTCGCGCCCCGCCCTTCCGGACGGAGGTGCGGACCACGACGATGCCCTGCTTTGCCTTGTAGCCCAGTTCGCGGGCCTT
Organism: uncultured archaeon A07HB70; assembly: GCA_000496195.1. Lineage (GTDB taxonomy): Archaea > Halobacteriota > Halobacteria > Halobacteriales > Haloferacaceae > A07HB70. The sequence continues at coordinate 19,206 of KI543178.1, read as the reverse complement.
GTCCAGCCGGGTCGGGTTGTCGACGCGGACGATAGCGCCCTGGTCGCGCCACTCCTGTTTTCGCTGCCACTGTAGTTCGGCGAGTTTCCCGTCGCCCGGGTCCCGCCACGCCTCCTTGATGTGTGAGTAGAAGCTTCGTGCCATCTGTGTGCCGCGGGCGCTTGCGATTCGGCCCTCGTGGCAGCCGTTCCACGAACCACGTGGGCCACATATCGTCCCGTGTGGACGGGTGCCCACTGGGCCCGCTCCAGCGAGTTACCGCCACTCCCCGCCTCGCGGGCAAAAGCGCGTCGGAACGCGAGCGACGCCGACACGCCCTTGTCGTCTCGCCGCGTCCCCTCGCCGTGACCCCGACAGCGATCGACCACGTCGTGTTGTACGCCGCGGACGTCGACGAGACGGCTGCCTTCTACGAGCGCTGCGGGATGACCCGCGAGACGTTCGCCGGGGGCCGCGTCGCGGTGACGTTCGGCGACGCGAAGATCAACCTCCACCGGGCGGGCGACGAGTACGTCCCGCACGCACGCGCGCCGACGAGCGGCGCCGCGGACTTCTGCCTCCTCGTCGACGAGACGGCGAGCGAGGCGGCCGAACAGCTCGAGCGCGAGGGGATCGCCGTCGTCGAGGGGCCGGTCGAGAAGACGGGCGCCCGCGGGCCGATGACCTCCGTCTACGTCAACGACCCGGACGGGAACCTCGTCGAGTTCGCGAGCTACGGGTAGGTCGAGGGCGAGACCCACGATCGACCGACGACAACGTGTATAAAGACCTGTAACTGTACGGCACAAAGTATATACGGGGTATACCTTTCGAAACCGGCACACACTGACAGAACCCACCGGTTGATATCTGTAACGTTTGTTTGTGTGGGTATGTCACACGCAGAGGCAGACCGGAACCGGTGGCTGATCGCGCTGTCGGCCGTTCTGATCCACGTGTCGATCGGCGGGATCTACGCGTACAGCATCTACCAGAACCCCCTGAACCGGACGCAGGGGTGGGCGGTGTCGGACGTCACCCTCGCGTTCACGATCGCGATCTTCGTACTGGGGGTCACCGCCGCGTTCCTCGGCATCTTCGTCGAGCGGTACGGGCCCAGAAAGGCCGGCCTGACTGCCGCCGTGCTGTACGGCCTCGGGACGGTCGGGGCCGGGTTCAGCGTCCAGGTCGGGAGTCTCCCGCTGTTCTTCCTCACCTTCGGGCTGGTCGGCGGGATGGGACTCGGGATCGGCTACATCTCGCCCATCTCGACGCTCGTCGACTGGTTCCCGGACCGTCGCGGGATGGCGACGGGAATGGCCGTGATGGGGTTCGGTGCGGGCGCGCTCCTGACCGGCCCGGTCGGCAACTACCTGATCCAGGACTTCGGCGTCTCGACGGCGTTCTACGGGCTCGGCGCGACCTACTTCGTCCTGATGTCGGTCGGCGCGAGCTACATGAAGAAACCCCCGGAGGACTGGCTCCCCGCGGGGATGACCGAGGACGACCTCGCCGCAGACGAGGCAGCCGGCGGCGTCTGGGGCGACCTAGAGGAGCTCACCGCGCGAGAGGCCCGGACGACGCCGCGGTTCTGGATGGTGTGGCTGGTGATCTTCATCAACGTCTCGGCGGGGATCATGCTGCTCGCGTTCGCCTCGCCGATGCTCCAGTCGATCGGCGGCGCCAGCGCGACGACGGCAGCGTTCATCGTCGGCTACATCGGCATCTTCAACGGCGCGGGGCGGATCGCGTGGTCCAGCCTCTCGGACTACGTCGGTCGGACGACGACCTACGGCGCCTTCTTCGCGATCCAGATCGTCGCGTTCTTTCTGATGCCACAGGTAGCCGGCGTCTGGGTTCTCGCCGGGCTCCTGTTCCTGATCATCACCTGCTACGGCGGCGGGTTCGCGTGTCTGCCGGCGTACCTCAGCGACCTCTTCGGCACGAAGGAGGTGGGTGCGATCCACGGCTACAGCCTCACCGCGTGGGGCGCCGCCGGCGTCGCCGGCCCGACGCTCGCCTCGATCATCCTCGAGACGACGGGGAACTACACGACCGCGCTCTACGTCGTCAACGTTGCGTTGATCCTCGGACTCGTCGTCGTCGTCGCCCTGCGCCGACGGATCAGCAGCATCGAGGCGGCACAGGCCGGGCAGGGGGCCGCGCCGAGCGACTGATCGGGGCGGTTCGTATCGCGGGTGACGGTGTACGGCTCACGCCGTTCGCACCGACTCGAACGTCCCGTCCTCGATTGCGCGCGCGACCCGTTCGGCGTCGACGTCGTCGACCTCGCCGGGGAACTTCCGGGTGAAGTAGCTCGCGGCGTTCGAGACGTCCCGGACGAGCAGCTCGTGGGCGTTGTCGTGGTCGGTCGGGACGGCCTGTGGCCAGTCGAAGACGGTCACGCCCTCCTCGGCGACGAAGACGTTGTACTCGCTCAGGTCGGCGTGGACGTAGCCCGCCTCGTACGTGACGGCTGCCTCGCGCAGTATCAGGTCGAGGACGCCGGCGGCCTGGTCCGGCTCGAGCGTCGCCTGCGCGAGCTCGACGCCGTCGAGCTTCGCCATCACGACGGCGTGGCGGTTCTGGTCGATCGGCTGCGGGACCGACACGTCCGGGTAGAGCGCCCGCAGCACCTCGTACTCGCGCTCTGCGGCCTTCCGGGCGGTGTAGAGCCACGAGACGTGGTTGTGGTCGCTCGTGTAGTCGCGCTCGCGGTCGACCTGCCGGAACTCCGTGTAGCCCTCGCGGTGGAACTTCAGCGCGAGCGGGCGGTAGGAGCTGACCTCGAGGACGTCCGACTCCTTGCCCACCCCGAGGGGTGCGCCGACGCCCTCGACCGTGTCGCGCTCCGCGAAGGTGTGGAGCGCCAGCACGTCGTACCCCCGGTCCGTGAGCGTGAACCCCTCGTACTGGATGGTCCGACGCTCGACCAGTTCCCGGCGCTCGCAGCGGTCCAGCCGGTAGTCGACCTCCTCGGCCGGCATGTCCGCGAAGTCGGGGAGCCGCTCGCGGTCGACCCACTCGGAGAACCGCATCCCCTGTTCGACGCCGGACAGCAGGTGGACGTCCTCGGGGTCGAGGTCGGCCACCACGCCGGCGACGTTCCGCACCATGCGATCCTTCGCCGCCCCAGGGGGAAAGCGCCCGCGGTTCGGTCGGATCGGTCGTCGGGCACGGGGCGAACGGCGTGCGTCGCCGGACGGCCTCGGTGGGGCCCAGCCGTGCCGTCCCGCGGGCGACGAGCCGACCGTCTGTGCCGGGAATTAAATCGCCGGGCGGCGTGGTGTACTTCGTCAGGCGGGTGTCAGCGCCGAACAGGCCGGGTCGACAGTAGCAGCCGCCGCTCGAAGAGACAAGCGTGAGCAAGTCATGGAACCCAGATGATATTTTCGACGTGCTGGCGAGCGAGGACGTCCGTCGCATTCTGGTCGCCACGAGCGTCCGACCGATGTCGGCAAAGGAGCTGGCCGATATCTGTGATCGGTCCCTGGCGACGATCTACCGGCGGATTCAGGCCATGGAGGAGTACAACCTCCTCTCGGAGGAGCTCACG
>KI543178.1:4884-15651 GCA_000496195.1 uncultured archaeon A07HB70 | reverse complement strand
GCTCCTCTACACGGTCGAGTCGCTCCTGATCGGACTCGGACTGGGAGTATCTACTACTCCGTCCGTGGCTCGTGAACACCACGGACACTCGTCGCGCGGGCGACTCGCCGTGCTCCGCACGGGACGTCCCGGTCGGTGGACACCGGCTCCGGGGGTCCGACCCGGGACGTCCGGTGAGGACCGGCGCCGTCTGGTCGTCCCGCGCGGTCGACCGGCTGCCGCGTCGGGGGCGACCGGTCAGGTGTACAGCTCGTTGAACCGCTGAATGTCGCCACCGGTCCCCGCGATGACGAGTTTGTCGTCCGACTGGATACGAACGGTCGGTCCGGCGTCGGCGAGGACCGCTCCGTCGCGCTCGACGCCGACGACGGTACAGCCGGAGTTCGTCCGAACCCTCGCGTCGCCGATCGTCTGCCCGACCAGCTCGGGCGCAGCCGTCCGGACGACCTCGACCTGCTGGTCGAGCGACAGCACGTCCCGGTCGTCGAGGATCGTCGAGGCGGTCATCCGGCCGCTCACGCTCGCGAGCGACAGCACGTAGTCCGCACCGGCCCGGTAGAGCTTCTGCATCGTGGGTGTCTCCTCGACCCGCGCGATCAGCTCGGTCTGCGGGCTCACGTCGCGGATCACGAGCGTCAAGAACTCCGTCGTCGTGTCGTCCGGGAGCGCCAGGATAACCGACCGAGCGTCGTCGATCCCTGCCGCCCGGAGCGTCTCCGGGTCGGTCGCGTCGCCGACCACGTCGACACCGTCCATCTCCGTCCGGTCGACGACGGTGTACGGCAGGCCGGCCTCCTCCAGCGTGTCGGTGACCGCCTGCCCGACCGTGCCGAGGCCGACCACGATCGTCTGCCCGTGGTCGAACTGGCGCACGTCAGCGTGGCTGAGCCGCTGGAGCTGCTGGAGCTGCGCCTCGCTGCCGGTGACGAGCAGCACCGTCCCGGTCGTGAGTGTCGCCTTCGGGTCGGGCGGGCTCTCGAACTCGCCGCGACGCCACGCGCCGATGACGTTGACTCCGGCCCGATCGCCGATCCCGCTCTCGGCCAGCGTCGAGCCGGCGAGCCGGCTTCCTCGCCGGACCGGGAGTTCGGCGATCTCGAGGTCGTCGCCGATCTCGACCGTGTCTCCCTCGGCGCCCGTCACGAACGTCGTGACCTTCGACGCGAGGCTCTCGCCGAGAATCGGGCGCGGCGAGAGTACGTCGTCGGCGCCGGCCAGCCGGTGGTACTGCGCCTTCGGCGGATCCTCGAGGACGCTCACGACCGGGACGTCGTCGGCGATCTCTTGAGCGGTCAGCACGATACTCGCGTCGACCTGGTCGGAGACGTCGGCGACGAGCGCGCGTGCCGAGCGGAGCTGTGCCCGCTCGAGGCCGGCGACCGACGTCGGGTCCCCGTGGATGACGCTGTACCCGTCTCCGTACAGCTCGGTCGCGCGTTCGGCCTCCGGCTCGATGATGAGATAGTCGATGCCGAACGACGAGAGCTCCTCGATGAGCGCCTCGGCACGCGAGGAGTGTGAACAGACGACGACGTGGTCGTCGAGGTCGTCGTCGACCGACCGGGGGACGGTCGTCGAGAGCACGTCCTCCAGCAGCGGAAAGGCGAGCACCGGGAGCGCCAGGAAGATCAGAAAGACCCCGGTCAGGTTCATCACGGTGACGAGGACGTTCATCGTCGCGGTCTGCCACGGCGCGTCCGACCCGAACCCGGTCGTGGTGTACGCCTCGACGACGATCCGAAACGAGTGGAGGAAGCTCAGCCGCTCGCCCTCGTACACCCGCATCCCGTTCTGGTAGAGGACGGCGTACAGGAGTATCGACCCGAACAGCGCGAGGGTGTAGTAGCCCGTCCGTCGGCGTAGCCTGTCCATCGGTCAGTCCGAGGAGACCGGCTCCTCGTCGCGGCGCCGTGCGAGAATCGCGCCGAGCGCGCCGGTCCGGTCGGTCCGGGGCCGACCGTAGAGCAGGTACCACGCGACGCCGCCGACGATGATGCCCGCGGCCCCGAGGATCGGGAACGTCCCCATCTGGGTCAGGAGCGCCAGCCCGCCGACCAGTCCGACGACCTGGACGAACGGGTAGCCCGGCGCCCGGAACGACGGCTGGTAGGAGTCGACGCCGCTCTCGCGGAACACGACCAGCGCGACGTTGATGATCGAGAACACGAGGATCTGGAACGCGCTGGCGAGCTTCGCCAGCTCGACGACCGGGACGAACGCGATCAGCCCGATCAGGAGCGCGCCGGTCAGGGCGATCGCGTTCAGCGGGGTCTTGAACCGCTCGCTGACCCGCGCGAGTCGTCCGGGCGCCAGCGAGTCCCGGCTCATCGCCAGCGGGAACCGCGAGGACGCCAGCACCCCGGCGTTCGCCATGCTGGTCAGCGCCAGTATCGCGACCAGCGAGACGGCGACGACCCCGACCCCGCCGAAGAGCCCGGCTGCGCCGTCGGCCATCGGCGTCAGCGACGGGCCGCCGGTCGGCCCGCCGGTGGTCAGGCTCTTCGCGTCGTTCAGGCCGACGACGGCCCCGACCACGAGGGTGTAGAGAAGCATCATGACGCCCATCGAGATGAGTATACCCCGCGGCAGGTTGCGGCCGGGGTCTTCGACCTCCTCGGCGACGCTTGCGATCTTGGTCACGCCGGCGTAGGAGACGAACACGAACGCCGCCGCGGTGACGATCCCGCCCGACCCCTTCGAGACGAACGGCTGGAAGCGCGTCGGCTCGACCGCGAACCCCGAGTTGATCACGTACGCCGCCAGCGCGAGCACCACGGCGGTGACGATGATCGACTGTGCCTTGCCGCTCTGCTCGGTGCCGACGACGTTGAGCACGACGATGAGCGCCGCCAGCCCGAGCGCGACGGCCTTGACGAGCCCGCCCGACAGCGGGACGAGCAAGAGGAGGTACGCGCCGAGTCCGACCAGCGCGAACGAGCTCTTGAACACCAGCGAGAACCACGCGCCGATGCCGGCGATGGTGCCGAACAGCGGTCCCATCGCGCGGTCGATGTAGAGGTATGTGCCCCCGGACTCGGGCATCGCGGTCGCCATCTCCGCCTTCGACAGCGCCGCCGGCAGCACGACCAGGCCGGCGAGGATGTAGGCGAGGATCACCGCCGGTCCGGCCTTCTTCAGTCCCAGCGCCGGGAGGACGAAGATGCCGCTCCCGATCATCGCCCCCATGCTGATCGTGACCGTCGCGTACAGCCCGAGGTCGCGCTCGAGGTCGTCGCTCATCTGTGCTCCTCCAGGTCGGTGGTGGCGCAGATGGCCTGGCTCACGACTCCCCGACGTCGGGGTTCTCGGACGACGAAGGCGGGGTCGTCCGTGTCGGACGTCACCTGCGCCGGGACGGCGCCGAGGATCCGGTCGCGCAGCGACGGCTCCGTCTCGCCCAGGATCATGAGGTCGTAGGCGGCCCCGATGTCGACGATGCTCTGGCTGGCGTCCGCGCCCTCGGCCAGTTCCCGGCCGATCCGGTCGGCGTCGACACCAGCCTCGACCAGCCGGTCGGTCGCGTCCGCGAGCAGTTCCTCGCCCGGTCGGCGGTCGGACTCCACGTCCGCGTGAAAGAGCGTGACCGAGGCGTCGTTCGTCGTCAGGAGCTCGCCGACGAACGACAGGATCCGGTCGAAGTTCGCCTCGCCACGGAGCGGGACGAACAGCCGCTCGACCGCGCCGACCCGACCCGGGGTCAGGATCACGTCGCAGCCCTCCTCGACGGCGACACGGTCGATCGTCTTGTCGCGGGCCCTGCCGAACACGAGCCGGGTCGTCGACACTGTCGTGTCCTCGAACGGTCGGGCCAGCGTCTCGAGCTCCGCGCGGGCGCCCGTCTCGAACTGGTCGCGTGCCGTCGACGGCGGCGTCTGCTCGGGCAGTCCGTAGTGGCCGAGCACGACGACCTCTATCGAGTCGAGCAGCTCGGCTATCACCGGTGGAACCGGGTCGGCGTCGGGCAGTTCGAACGGGACGAGGATTTTGTGAGACGTTGTCATGTCGGTCCGTACGAGCGTAACTCGGAAAAACGGGAGGGAGTCCCGGTGGTGTGGCTGTCGGTATCACGCTGCTGTAGGGCTGTCCGGGGGCCGTGTCGGCCGGCTGGGCGGCGACACGGGAGTTCGTCGATCGCTGCGGAGCGTCACAGACCGTGTGGGCGGTCCTCGGGCCGACTGCCACGGCACGCTGTCGGTCCGGTCGGCGTCTCGTCGCCGGGCCGTCGAACTCGGTCGTCTCGAAGCCGGTGATAGCCGGGGACGGGCCACCGCTCGGCGCACGGCTGGCGACCCCGGCGCCGGACTCGACGGGGGCGAACCGCGGCGTCGCGCCGACCGGCGTGTGTCGTTTGACCCTCACCGGTTACCCGACCAGAAGCTTGTGTACGTCGTCGACTGCGCCGGGCTCTGCGGCGACGAGATACCGACGACCAGGCTCGAGCGTCGTCTCCGGGCGGGCGACCTCGGTGCCGTCGGCGTCGGCGATCACGTGGCTCCCCTCGGGGAGCAGGACCTCGTGCAGCTGCTTAGAGGCTGCCGGTGAGCGCGGGTCGACCCGGACGTCGAGAACGTCGAGGTCGCCCGTGACGTCTTCGAGCGTCCGGACGTCGTCCTCCTGGATCCGGTTGACCACCGCCTTCGAGCCTGCCCGCTCGGGGTGGATGACCTCGTCGACGAACGCCGCCGTGGCGCCGCCCCGGGCGGGGTCGTCGACCCGTGCGACCGTTCGGACGTCGTCCGCGAGGTGTCGTATCTCCGCACAGACCGCGAGGTTCGTCGGTCCGTCGCCGGTCAGAGCGGCGAGGATATCGGCCTGCTCGGGATCTGCCTGGCCGAGGATCTCCGGGTCGGTCGCGTCACCCTCGACCACCACACCCGTCCGGCGACCGGTGACCTGGTCGACCGTCTCGGCGTCGCGCTCGATCAAGTAGACTTCGTGCCCCGTAGTCGTCGAGTACGCGCGCCTAGCGGCGCCCGACGCGTCCCGCGCCGACGATGATAGCGTGCTGTTCGACCGTTCGATCGTCGTGTGCGAACGCCATTGATTTCCAACCGCGAAAACCTACTTCTGCGAAGACAGCTGTCGACGCGTACGTCCTCAGTATCCAGCCCGCGCCCCGTCGTCGTGTCGACAACGGGGTGGTCCATCGCAACCGATGGTACGACGGTTCGCCACTTGAACTCGGTGTGCGTTTGCGGTCTCCGCCAACGGGACACGTGGCCGGCGGTCGGTCGGCGGCGGTGACCGCGTCTACCGGGGGTCGTCGGGACACGACAGCGGCGTCGACGTCGCTGTCGACCGAACCGAGCCGGTGTCGACAGCTGCGCCGGAGCGCTCCGATTTGCGGATGCCGCAAACGGCGGGCAGGCGTGTCACTGCGCCGTCTGTCGGACGGGCTGACGCCGGTATCGGGACACGCCCACGGCCCGGAGCCGGCACGCGTTCGGACTCGACGGCGGTGTCGAGACGCGCGAGCACGCCGCGGACGTGTCGGCGTGCGGAGCGCGGGGTCGACCGGGCCGCTGAACGACGGCGCGCTGTCGCCCACGTTCAAGCCGTCGTGTGTCGTGGTCTACTGCCCGATCACCGGGGTGTGAACCGTGTCGTCAGCGCGCTCCGAAGTCACTATGCCCGTCGGGCCGCTGGTGTCGGTATGACACTCCGAGTCGGGGCCCACGTCTCTGTCGCCGGCGGCGTCCACAACGCCGTCGAGAACCAGGTCGAAGTCGGGGGGAACTGCGGCCAGATATTCACCCACTCCCCGCAGGTGTGGCGCGACCCCGACATCGCCGACGAGGAGGCGGCGGCGTTCCGGGACGGCACCGCCGACCGTCTGGCCGGCCCGTGGGTGATCCACTCCTCGTACCTGGTCAACCTCTGTACGCCGAAGGACGACCTGCGCGAGAAGTCCGTCGACTCGATGCAGCGGGAGCTCGACGCCGCCGACCGCCTCGGCATCGGGTTCGTGAACGTCCACCTCGGCGCCCACACCGGCGCGGGCGTCGAGGGCGGCCTCGCGAACGCCGTCGACGCCGTCGACGCCCTCGACGTGCCGGACGGCGTCCGGGTGCTGCTGGAGAGCGACGCCGGGTCGGGGACGAAACTCGGCGACGAGTTCTGGCACCTCGCGCGGGTGGCCGACGAGAGCGTCCACGACCTCGGGGTCTGTCTCGACACCGCCCACCTGTTCGCGGCGGGCTACGACCTGTCGACGCCGACGGCGGTGGCGGAGACGGTCGCCGCGTTCGACGAGACGGTCGGGCTGGACCGGCTGGAGTGCATCCACCTCAACGACTCGAAACACGCCCTCGGGACGAACAAGGACGAACACGCCCACGTCGGCGAGGGCGAGATCGGCGTCGACGGGATGCGCGCGGTGATCAACAGCCCCGGAGCTCCGGGACGTGCCGCTGGTGCTCGAGACGCCGACCGAGGACGGCCGCGGCTTCGAGTGGAACGTCGAGCGGGTGCGGGAGCTACGCGAGTAGGGAGTTATACCGCTCGCGCCGTTACGGCGCCCATGCGCGTCGTCACGACACTCCCGTCGGCGACAGAGATCGTCTACGCCCTCGGAGTCGAGCCCGTCGCGACGTCTCACGAGTGCGACACCCCACCCGCGGCTGCCGACCTCCCGAGCGTCGAGCGGGCGCGGGTCGACCCGACCGCCGACAGCGCCGACATCCACGAGCAGGTCGGCGAGGCCGCCGCCGGCGACGGGGTGTACGAGATAGACCGCGAGGCGCTCCGGCGTGCCGACCCCGACCTCGTCGTCGCGCAGGGGGTCTGCGACGTCTGTGCCGTCGACCAGGTTGCGATCCGCGACGCGGTCCAGGACCTCGGTCTCGACTGCGAGGTGCTGACGACCGACCCGCACGTTCTCGACGACGTCCTCGGCGATATCGAGCGGATCGGGCGGGCGGTCGGGCGCGGCAGCCGGGCCGCCGCCCTCGTCGCCGACCTCCGCGACCGGGTCGAACGGGTCGAACGCGCCGTGGCGAACCGCAGCCGGCCCCGGGTCACGGTGCTCGACTGGCTCGACCCGGTGATGGTGTCGGGCCACTGGGTGCCGGACCTGGTCGAACGTGCGGGCGGCGCCCACGGCCTCGCGGCGCCGGGCGAGCGCTCGACGACGCGGCCCTGGGACGAGGTCCGGGCGTACGACCCCGAGGTGCTCGTCGCCGCGCCCTGTGGCTTCGGCGTCGAGCGCGCGCTCGCGGAGGCGCCGGCGCTGACAGGCCGACCCGGCTACGCCGACGTCGCCGCCGTCCGCGCGGACAGGGCCCACGTCGTCGACGGCGACGCCTACGTCAACCGCCCGGGGCCGCGGCTGGTCGACACCCTCGAACTCCTCGCGGCGCTGATCCACCCCGGCGCGGTCGACCCGCCCGACAGCGGCGGAACCGCGCCGCTCCCGGTGCCGGACGCGGTCCGGTCGTGAGGCGGGCAGCCGGCGGTCCGCGTGAGAGGCTGGCACAAGATTCATTACGAACCTTTTTTGAGTCGCGACGGCAGATCAACGGGTATGTCACAATCCGGCGACCGACAGCGGATGCAGGCGGGCGGACAGCCCGTCTTCATCATGGGCGAGGACGCGGAGCGCACCGAGGGGCGCGACGCACAGCAGGCGAACGTACAGGCCGGCAAGGCCGTCGCCGAGGCCGTCCGGACGACGCTCGGGCCGAACGGCATGGACAAGATGCTCGTCGCCGACGGCGACGTCGTCGTCACGAACGACGGCGCGACCATCCTCGACGAGATGGACATCGAACACCCCGCCGCGGACATGATCGTCGAGGTGGCCGACTCACAGGACGAGGAGGTCGGCGACGGCACCACCACCGCGGCGGTGCTGGCCGGCGAACTCCTCGCGCGCGCCGAGGACCTCCTCGACGACAAGATCCACCCGACGGCGGTCGTCGAGGGCTACAGTCGGGCGTGCGACATCGCGCTCGACGCCGTAGAGAGCGAGACGCTCGGCGGCGACGTCGACGACGAGCGCCTCCAGCAGGTCGCCGAGTCCGCGATGACGGGCAAGGGGACCGGCGGCGCGACCGCCGACCAGCTCGCCGCCGCGGTCGTCGACGCCGTCCGCCGGGTCGACGCAAACGACGTCCGGGTCGTCGCCCGCTCGGGCCGGTCCTCGACCGCGACCGAGGTCGTCGAGGGCGTCGCGTTCGACGACGACGCGCTCCGGGAGGACGTCTCCCGGGAGTACGAGGACGCGACCGTCGCGGTGCTCGACACCGGGCTCGAACAGCCCGAGACGACCCTCGACGTCGAGTACGACATCGGGAACGCGACCGGCGTGGCCGACGCCTCCGCGGGCGAGCGGGCGCGGCTCGACGACTACGTCCAGACGCTCCTTGACCACGACGTCGACGTGGTCTACGCGAGTAGCGGCATCGACGACTACGTCGAGGCGGTGCTCGCCGAGCACGACATCCTCGCGTTCGACAGCTGCCGGGACGACCCGGTCGACGAGCTGGCCCGCGCCGTCGGCGCCAGCCACATCAGCAACCTCGACGAGGCCGACGCCGACGACTTCGGCCACGCGCGGTCCGTTCGCCGGGAGACCTACGACGACGAGGAGCTGACGTTCGTCGAGAGCGACGCGGCGGAGATCGTGACGCTGTTCGTCCGCGGCGGCACGGGCTACGTCGTCGACGAGCTGGAGCGGGCGGTCGACGACGGGGTCGACGCCGCCGTCGCCGCGCTGGAAGGGGTCGTCCCCGGCGCCGGCGCGACCGAGGCCGCGGTCGCGAACGCCCTGCGCGACGAGGCCGCGAGCATCGAGGGCGCCAGCAGCTCGCCGTCGAGGCGTTCGCCGAGGCCCTCGAGGCCGTCCCCCGGACGCTCGCACAGAACGCCGGGATGGACCCGATCGACGCGCTGGTCGACCTCCGGGCCGCGAACGAGTCCGGGCGCGCGGGCGTCCTCGGCGTCGGCGCCGACGCCCGGGTCGCCGACCCGGTTCCGGAGGGCGTCGTCGACCCGCGGACGGTCAAGCGCGGCGCGTTCCGGGCCGCGACAGAGGCCGCGACGATGATCGTCCGCATCGACGACGTCATCAGCGCGAACTGACGGCCGAACCGCGTGCGCCGCTTCTCGGCAGACTACCTCGCCGACACCCGCGCCGGCCTCTGGGCCGACCGGGCCGCGCTCGCGCCGCTCTCGCTCGACGACCGGACGCAGGTGCTCGACGCCGGCGCCGGCACCGGCGCGTTCGCGCGTGTCCTGCGCGAGGAGTCGCCCGCCGAGGTTGTGGCGCTCGACGCCGACCGGTCGCTGTTGACACACGCACGGGCGAGCGCCGACGCCGGCAGTCACGGCGACGGTCCACACCCCGTCGTCGTCGGCGACGCGACACGGCTCCCGGTCCGCGCGGGCGCGTTCGACCTCGTGGCCGCGCAGGCGCTCCTCGTGAACCTGCCCGACCCCGCCGCGGCGGTGCGGGAGTTCGCGCGGACGTCGCGTGACCTCGTCGCGGTCGTCGAGCCGGACAACGCGAGCGTCGGCGTCGACTCGACCGCCGACGGCGAGGCCGCCCTCGACCGGCGCGCCCGCGAGGCCTACCTCGCCGGCGCGGCGACGGACCTCGCGCCCGGCGACCGGGTGCGGGAGCTGTTCGAGGCAGCTGGGCTGGCGGCTGTCGCGACGCGCCGACACCACCACGAGAAGCGGGTCGAGCCGCCGTACGACGAGCGGGCGGTCCGGGCGGCACGGCGGAAGGCCGATGGGACGGCGCTCGACGGTCTCGCGGGGCCGCTCCGACGGTCGCTCGGCGACGAGGGGTTCGAGCGCCTCCGCGACGAGTGGCGCGCGGTCGGTCGGGAGACGGTCGCGCAGATGGGCGACGGTGTCTACCGACGGGCCGAGGTGGTGCCGTTCGACGTGACGGTCGGGCGGGTACGGGAGGAGATGAGGTTCCGGTGAGGCCGCTCCCGGCTGCAGCCGGACGAGCTGGCAGGGTGAGCGCCGCGCCCTACACGACGTCGCCGCGCACCGACCGTCCCCGGCTCGCGTCGCGCTCCCGCATCGACGACGCAGCCGTCCGCGCCCGTTCCTCGTCGACGCCGAGCATCCCGAGCGCCTCCGGGAGCGTCGGGAACGCCAGCGCGCCCTCGCGGAGCCTCGCCAGCGTCTCGTCCGCCCGCCGGTCGTCGGCCCACAGCTGGACCCCCCGCGGGTCGAGGATCTCGTCGTGCGTGTCGCGGGCGAGCGCGCCCTGTAGCCGCCGGGTGACGTTGTCGTCGAACGAGGCGTTGCACACCTCGAGGTGAACCGGCGCGTCCGACGGGAGGAGGTGTGCGGCGAGACACCGCTCGGGCGCGGCGTAGCCGGCGTCGTTCGCTCGCAGGTGCTCCGGGAACGCCTCGGCCCACGTCGCGGAGACGACGCTACCGACGCCCTCGACCCCGTGGTCGTCGACCGCTGTGTCGGTCTCGCCGAACAGGAGATCCTTCGTCACGTAGACCGAGAGCCGCGGGATCGGGTCGAGTCCGAGGGCGACGTCGCCGTACACCCACACCTCGCGGACGGGGACGGGCATGGGGTCGGACTCCACCGTGTCGAGCAGCCGCTCGACGATGTCGAGGGCGTCGGCGCGAGCGAGGCCGGCGTCTGGGTCCACGCCTGCCTGTGGCGACGACACGGCATAGGCGTGACGCCGACCGAGCACGACGGGGACACCAGCCGGCGGCCCGGCGGTGGAGTGCCCGAACTGCGGCGGCGAGGCGTGCCGGTCGATAGAGAACGGAAGGAGAACAG
>KI543178.1:0-3809 GCA_000496195.1 uncultured archaeon A07HB70 | reverse complement strand
GCCTCCTTCAGCGTGAGGTCCGGGCCGCCGGTGATGTGGACCAGCCCGCCGGAGGCGCCGCGGTAGTCGACGTCGAGCAGCGGGTGGCTCATCGCGTCGCTCACGACCTCGCGGGTCTTGTTCTTGTCCTGGGTCTCGCCGACGAGCATCACCGCCACCCCGCCCTGGTTCATGATCGTCGACATGTCCGCGTAGTCGAGGTTGATCAGCGAGGGCTGGGTGATCGTCTCCGAGATGCCTTTGACCGTCTCGGCGATGATCTGGTCCATCACCGAGAACGCCTTGCCGATCGGCAGGTTCGGGACGTAGTCCAGCAGGCGGTTGTTGTCCAGCACGATGATCGAGTCGGCCTCGGAGCGGAGCTTCTCCAGCCCCTCCTCTGCCTTCACCGTGCGAGCACGCTCGACGTTGAACGGCGTCGACACCATGCCGACGACGATCGCGCCCTGCTCTTTCGCGATCTTCGAGACGACGGGCGCGGCGCCGGTGCCGGTGCCGCCGCCCATCCCGGCGGTGACGAACACGAGGTCCGCCTCGTCGAGCACCTCCTTGATCGTCCCCTGTGCCATCTCCGTGGCCCGCTCGCCCATCGAGGGGTCGCCGCCCGCTCCGAGGCCGTTCGTCAGGGACTTGCCGACGAGGATCTTCGTGTCGGCCTCGACCATCTTGAGGTGCTGCTTGTCGGTGTTGATCGCCACCGTCTCGGCGCCGTCGACGCCGATGTTGTACAGCCGATTGACGGTGTTGTTGCCGGCACCCCCGGCGCCGACCACGACGATGCGCGGGTCGCCGAACTGGTCGTCGTTGTCGCCCTCGCGCTGCTCTTTCTCCTCGTTCTCGATCGCCTCCTGGACGAAGCCCTGCATCTCAGACCCTCGCCCACTTGCGCTTGTCGCGCTTGTCGTTCGAGTCGCGAGAGTCGTCCTGCTCGGCCAGCATCTCCCGGACGGCAGAGCGAATCGCCTCGCTCCGGTTCGGGAACTCTCCTGTCTCGACCATCTGTTCGACCTCTTCGATCTGCTGTTTCGGTATGCGTAGCGTCACACGCTCCATCTTTGATTTCCCCCGGTAAGACGGCCGAGCGAGCGCCCTGTTTACCGTCCTACGGGATCGAACCGCCCGACAGCGCCGGATTCGGAGCGTCGGGTGACGTCCTGTAAGACGACCGTCTTACGCGACCGAAACGATTGCTGGACACTACTTAATCGTGTCGCCGATCGTATGACGCACGTATGCCATCCCGGTGAAGCGACGAATACGGCGTTTACTGGGCGCTACGACCGGTCGAGCACGTCTGCCGCGGGGGTCCGCCGGCCACAGGAGGGACAGAACGACCAGTCGGAGCGGAGTTCGTCGCCGCAGTCGCAGAACACGCGGCGGGACGTCTTCTCACCACAGTTCGGGCAGTAAACGTGCCCAGCGCCGACGTTTTCACCACACTGCCCACACTGTTTGCGGCCCGTTTGCGACGCCGTGCCCTCTTCGTCAGACGTACTACCCTCCGACGGCGAGCGTGTCTTACGGTCGTCAACGGGCGACTCGTGGCCCGCACCGCGCGTTTCCGACTCCGGATGGGGGTCGGTCGTCGTCGCGTGGCGCGCGTCTGATCGAGAGATCCCGTCGCTCACCCCGTCGAGCGTGATGTTTACGTTCACGTCGCGTCCCGGACGACCGCCGGCCCGGGCGTCCAGCCGCTCGGCGACGAGTTCGTCGACGCGCTCCGCGATGGCGCCGTCGACGTCGGACGTCCGCTCGCGCTCCCGGTCGTCGAGGTAGGCCCGGAGCGCCTCCCGCATCACCTCGCTCTTGGAGGCGTCGAACGCCTCCAGGTGCTCCACGAGGTTGTCGTCGGCACGAAACGTGATCTTGCTCATACGCGGCGTAAGACGCCGTCCCACATGTAGCTTGTTACGTGTCAGACGCGTCGACGGCGTCCCGAACGACCCGGGCGACGTCGGCGGCGTCGAAGCCGACGAGCGTCGCGTCCACCCGCGCCACGCGCGCCGTCAGGTCAGCCGGCGTCGCGTCCGCGGGCGCGCCCTCCACCGCCGCCTCGAGCGCCTCGAGCGCTTCGGGCGGCTCCAGGAAGAAGTCCCCCCGGAGCGCACACGACTCGATCCGCTCGTCGTAGCGCACCCGGACCTGGACGAGTTTGCCGTCCGGCACCTTTCGCGACGCGGTGGCGTCCACGCCGAAGCGAGCGGCGCCGGCAACTTGTGTCTTAGCGAACCGTTACGTAGGTGAGGACGGCGAGCGCGACGGCCTGGAGCCCGCGCAGGACGGCGACGGCCTGTTGGACGCCGGGATCGCCGGAGTAGAGCATCTGCATCGAGAAGAAGTAGTAGAGCGCCGCGGCGTTCTCGACGAGCATCACGCCGCCGAACCCGACCAGCCCGGCGACCATCCCCGTCCGGAACTGGCGGTAGTTGTCGACCCAGACCCCGGTCAGCGCCAGCAGAAGGACGACGTTCACGCCAGCGAGGACCGCCGCAGCCGAGATCCAGGCACCCATCGCCATCTACCCGTCCTCCCCGTCGAGTATCTGCTCGAAGGTCTCGCGGTGTCGCTCGAACTGGTCGGTCAGGAAGTAGAGCTTGCCGTAGTCCGCGCCGCCGGTCTCGACGACGTCGTGTTCACAGAGCATGTCGAGGTGGTGTCTGACGGTGTTGTAGTCCACGCCGAGGCTGTCGGCGAGCTGGTTCGCGTTTCGAGGGCGGTTGTCCAGCGCCCTGACGATCCGCACGCGGTTCTCGGCCCCACGTGTCCCCGCGAGGAGGTACCAGAGCGCCTTCTCCATCAGAACGCTGGCTCCTCGTACCTCCGCGCCTGTCTTTATTTCCTCGGTATAGACACGCGTGGTGGTCACGGCTGGACCGTCTCCGTCACCCACCCCGTCGGACCGCTCGGGAACGGGCCGGTCTCCGCCTGCGGCTGGACGGTTCCCTCGCCGTCGACGGCGCGGACCACCACGTCGTGGGGGGCGTCGGGCGGGTCGTACCGGTGGACCCACTGGCGCCAGACGTCGTCGTCCGGCAGCGGCGCCGACAGCTCCGCCTCCGTCCACGTCTCGCCGCCGTCGGTCGACACCTCGACCGTCTCCACGCCGCGGGTTCCCGCGTAGGCGTGTCCCGCGATCTCGAACCGCCCGTCGGACAGCCGGTTCGTGACGTGGAGCTTCGCCACCGTGTTGACCGGGCCGGTGCCGTGCCAGCCCCGCTCCTCCCAGTAGCCGTCTGCCGGCTCCTCCAGCACCTCGATCTCGGTCAGCCACTTGACGTTGATCTCGCCCCAGTGGCCGGGGATCAGTGCCCGCACCGGCGCGCCGTGGGACCGGGGGAGGTCCCGGCCGTTCATCTGGTAGGCGAGCATCCCCTCTTCGAGCGCCTCGCGCGGGAACTCCTCGTAGAAGTCGTCGGCGGCACGGAGCATCACGCAGCACTCGTCGGGGGCGCCCGCCTGCTCCAGGAGCGGCATCACGTCGACCACCGTCCACAGCGCCGTGTCCATCTTCCGGCCGTTCAGCGACTCGCCGACACACCGGAGCGAGACGAACTCCTCGCGGCTCTCCATCTCGCGGAGCGTCTCGAGGTCGACCGTCACCTCCTCGTCGACGGCGCCGGTCACCGTCATCGACCACTCCTCGGCGTCGATCGACGGGTCGACCGAGTTGATGTCGACGGTGTAGAAGTCCCGGCTCACCAGCGGCTCTAGCCCCTCGACGCCGAGGCTCTTCTCGCGCGCCTCGCGGACCAGGTCGCCCGCCTCGCCGCTCGGGAGCGGTCGACGACCGCCGTCGCTACCCCCGAGCG
>KI543177.1:92497-133087 GCA_000496195.1 uncultured archaeon A07HB70 | reverse complement strand
GATCGACCGCAACAAGTGTATCCTCTGTAACCGCTGTGTCGAGGCGTGTAACGACGTCCAGGTCGAGGGTGTCCTCCGGGTCGAGGGTCACGGTGCCGACACCCGGATCGGGTTCCAGAGCGACGCCGAGACGATGGAGGACTCGACCTGTGTCTCCTGTGGCCACTGCGCGACCGTCTGTCCGACCGGCTCGCTGATCGAGAAGGGGATCGAGGACGCGACGACGCTCCCGATGCCCGGCTTCACGCACGAGAACAGCGTCGGGACGTCCGTCGAGTCCTCCGGCGAGCAGACGGACCCGATGACGCAGATGAAGCGCGGCGAGGGCGGCGACGCCACCACCGACGGCGGGACGGACGAGTCGGCGTCCGACGACTCGCCGTTCGACGACGACGAGCCGTGGCCGCCGGACGACCGGACCGACGACGCGGGAGGTGACTGGCCGTGAGCGATGACGAGGACAGCGACGGTGTCGCGTCCTACATGCAGCGCGCGAAACAGCAGGCGCTACAGAACGTCGAACACGTCGCGGAGGGCGTCGCGGCGGGCTCGCTCCCGGAGGGGAAGCTGTTCGAGATAGCGGAGGCCGTCGGCGACCGGCAGCTGGAGGAGCTGAACGTCGTCGACACCACCTGTGGCTACTGCGCGGTCGGCTGCCGGTTCGACCTGTACGCCGACCCCGACGAGGAGGAGGTGCTGGCAGTCCGGCCGACGGATGCGGAGGACGCGCCGGTAAACGGCATCTCCACCTGTGTGAAGGGGAAGTTCAGCTACGACTTCGTCTCCTCGGACGACCGGCTGGAGCAGCCGCTGGTGAAAGTGGACGGCGAGTTCCGCGAGGCGTCGTGGGCCGAGGCGCTCGACCGGGTCGCCGACGGCCTGGGGTCGATTCGCGACGAGCACGGCGGCGAGGCGCTCGGCGTCATCGCCTCCTCGAAGGCGACAAACGAGGAGAACTACCTGATGGGCAAGTTCGCCCGACAGGTCCTCGGGACGAACAACGTCGACAACTGCAACCGGCTCTGTCACTCCTCGACCGTGGCGGCGCTGGCACAGGTCGTCGGCTACGGCGCCGCATCGGTCGCGATGGAGGACATAGAGGAGACCGACGCGTACCTCCTCACGGGGTCGAACACCACCGAGGCTCACCCCGTCATCGCGACGCGCATCAAACAGAACGTCCGTGACGGCGCCGAGCTGATGGTGTTCGACCCGCGACGCATCCAGATGGCGGAGTACGCGACGCAGTACTCCCGCACCCGTCCCGGCTACGACATCGCGTGGATCAACGGCATCACGCGGTACGTGATCGAGAACGACCTGTACGACGAGGCGTTCGTCGACGAGCGCACGACCGGGTTCGAGGCGCTTCGCGAGGCCGTCCAGCCGTTCACGCCCGAGCGCGTCGAGGAGCTGTCGGGCGTTCCCGCACGAGGAGATCGTCTCCGCCGCGGAGACGCTCGCGGAGGCCGACACCTGTGTCTTCGGCTGGACGCTCGGCCTGACCGAACACTCGAGCGGGACTGACAACGTGAAGGCGCTCGCGAACCTCGCGCTGATCACCGGCCACATCGGCGAGGTGGGGTCGGGCCTCTCGCCGTTCCGCGGCCAGAACAACGTCCAGGGCGGCGGCGGCGACATGGGACCGCTCCCGGACAACTTCCCGGGCTACCAGGACGTCGCCGACGACGAGGCCCGGGCGAAGTTCGAGGCGGCCTGGGACTGCGAGATCGACTCCACCTACGGCCGCTACACGACGGATATGTTCCTCGCCGCCGACCGCGACGAGATACGGGGGATGTACATCATCGGCGAGAACGCCGCGCTGTCCGAGCCGAACATCAATCACGCCGGCGAGGTGCTCGACGACCTCGACTTCCTCGTCGTCCAGGACCTGTTCCTGACCGAGACGGCGGAGTACGCCGACGTCGTGCTCCCGGCGTGCACGTTCGTCGAGAAGACGGGGACGTTCACGAACACGGACCGCCGGGTCCAGATGGTGAAGCAGGCGATGCCCACCCGTGGCGACTCACAGCCGGACTGGAAGATCATCCAGGCGCTCGCGCGCCGGATGGGCCGCGACTGGGACTACGACGACCCCGCGGAGATCATGGACGAGGTGAACTCCCTCACGCCGATCTACGGCGGCGTCACCCACGAGCGGGTCGAGTCGGAGGGGGGCCTCCAGTGGCCGTGCTGGAACGAGGACCACCCCGGCACCCCGCGGCTGTACACGGAGGAGTTCAACACCGAGGACGGCCTCGCGCACCTCCAGCCGGTCGGCCACCGTGAGCCCGCCGAGTCCCCGGACGAGGAGTACCCGCTCACGCTCACGACGGGCCGGGTGCTGTACCAGTACCACACCGGGACGATGACCCACCGCGAGTCGGGGATCATGGGCCACTCGGGGAGCGACTTCGTCGAGATCCACCCCGACACCGCGGCGGACCTGGGAGTCGACCACGGCGAGATCGTCCGGGTCGAGTCGCGGCGCGGCGCCGTCGAGGTGCCCGCGCAGGTAACCGAACGCCCCGGCCAGGACAACGTGTTCATCCCGATCCACTTCGCGGAGTCGGCAGTAAACACGCTCACCGACGAGGAACACCTCGACCCGGAGGCGTCGACGCCGGAGTACAAGGTGTCGGCGGTCCGGATCGAGCCGACCGACGGCGACCTGCCGCCAGTGGTCGAGAGCGAACGCGAGGCGACCTCTGACGACTAACATGGCAATCGAGACAGACCCGTTCACGACGGAGGAGGAGGAGGGACCGAGCGAGGGCGAGCAGGCGCTCCGCGAGGCGGTCGACGAGCACGGCGAGCAGCTGGCGGCGGCGCTCGAACACACCGACGAGTTCGAAGACCTGCTCGAGACGGTGATGCTCGTCGTCTCCACCGCCGACGAGGACGAGATAGAGCACGTCATCGGGTCGCTGACCAATCTCGTCGCGGCTGCCGACGACCTCTCGTCCGACGAGCTGACGCGGCTGGTCGCGATAGCCCGCGAGGACGGCGACGCCCTCGCCGACGCGCTCTCGCTTCTGGTCGACCTCCAGCGCGACGGCTCGCTCGAGGCGCTGCTCGACACCGCCCGGACGCTGTCGGCGCTGGAGGTCGACGACGACGCCGCCGACGGGCTGAACCGGCTGACCGCCGCGCTCGGCGAGGCGGAGCGGACCGCCGAGCCGGTCGGACCGCTCGGGTTCGCCCGCTCGCTGTTCGGCCGGGACGTCCGTGCCGGGCTCGGCTACATGCGCGCGCTCCTCCGGTCGCTCGGCGCCTAGATGGACACGACGGTCTGCCCATTCTGCGCCGTCGGCTGTCGGCTCGCGCCCGGGTCGGACGGGCGGGCCGTCGGGCACGAGGGCCCGGCGAACCCGGACGGGCGGCTCTGCGCGAAGGGTATCGAGGCGTTCCGCGCGTTCGACGAGGGCGAGCGGCTGACCCGCCCGCGCGTCCGGCGTGGCGGCGAGCTGGTGCCCGTCGACTGGCCGACGGCGCTCGACGCGGCAGTCGACGCGCTCGGCGGCGTGAGAGACGCCCACGGCCCGGACGCGCTTGCCTTCCTCGGCGCGCCACACTGCACGACGGAGGAGAACTACCTGCTCCAGAAGCTGGCACGCACGGTCGGGACGAACGACGTCGACAACCGTGCGCGGGCGTGTCACGGCCTCGCGACGGGGGCCGTCCGCCGGCGACTCGGCCCGCCGGCGATGACGAACTCGCTCGACGACCTCGCGACGGCGGACCTCGTCCTCGTCGTCGGCGCGAACCCGGCGACCCAGCAGCCGGTGGCGTTCAACGGCGCGGTGCGGACCGCCGCACACGACGGCGCGACGCTCGTCCACGTCGACCCGCGGGCGAACGAGACGACGCGGACGGCAGACGTCCACCTCGCGCCCCGACCCGGGACCGACGCGCTCCTCCTCAGCCTGCTCTGTGCCGTCGTGGCCGAGGCCGGGCTGGTCGACCGCGAGTTCGTCGCGGCGCGCACGTCCGGGTTCGACGCGTTCGCCGGCTCCCTCGCCGACCTCGACGTCGAGCGCGGGGCCGCCGTCGCGGGCGTCGACGCCGACGCGGTTCGTGCGGTCGGACGCGCCGTCGGCGAGGGGGATGGCGTCGCCGCCGTCGTCGGCACCGGCGTCGAGACGACGGGGCTCGGCACGACGACGCCCGACGCGCTGTTGAACCTCCTCCTCCTGACGGGCAACCTCGGCCGCCCCGGCGCCGGGATGAACCTCTTTCGCGGCCTCGCGAACGAACAGGGCGCCGTCGACGCCGGCTGTGTCCCGGACGCGCTCCCGGGCCACCAGCCGGTGACCGACCCCGCGGCCCGCGACCGGGCCGCCGAGGCGTGGGGCGTCGCCCCGCCCGCAGCCCCCGGGCGGCCCGAGTCGGAGCTCCTCGCGGCGTTCGGCGACGACGTGCGGGGGGTGCTCGTCGTCGGCGAGAACCCCGTCGTCTCGAAGCGCGACCGGGAGTGGGTGACCGAACGGATCGACGGCCTCGACGCCCTGGTCGTCGCAGACGTCGTCGAGACTGAGACGACGGAGCGGGCCGACGTTGTCCTGCCGGCCAGCGTCGCGGTCGAGAAGCGCGGCACCGTCACGAACCTCGACCGGCAGGTCCAGCGCCTCCACCCGCTCGCCGACCCCCCCGGCGCGGCCCGCCCCGACTTCGCGATTCTGCGCGCGCTGGGCCGGCGGCTCTCGCCTGCGCCCTTCGACCACGACGACCCGGCGGACGCGTTCGCGGAGCTGTGCCGCGTCGCTCCGGCTTACGAGGGCATCGACCCCGACGGGACGGACGGCCCGCGGCGCTGGCCGGACGGCGAGGCGGTGCTCTACCGCGAGGCGTTCGCGACCGACGACGGCCTGGCGCCGTTCGTCCCGGTCGACCCCGACGCGACCGCGGCGCCCGGCGGCGAGGGGCTGGTGCTCGTCGCCGGCAGCCGCGCCGGCGGGTTCGCGGCGGCGGAGCGAACGGACGAGCGACTCCACCTCCACGAGGACGACGCCGGGGCACGCGCAATCGAGGACGACGACCCGGTGACGGTCGTCGGCGCCGTCGACGGCGACTCGCCGGCTGTCGAGGCGACCGCCGCCGTCGGCACCGCGGTCCGGCCCGGTACCGCATTTCTCCACGCCGACCCGGCGGATCCGCTGGTGCGCCGCGGCGTCGACCGCGTCGAGGTGCGCCCCGCCGACGGCTGACCGAACGCTCAAGCCCGCGGCGCCGCTCCCGCGCATGTGAGCCGCCCGACCACCCGCGGCGTCGTGCTCGCCGGCGGGCTGAGCCGGCGGTTCGCGGGCGGGCCGAAGGCGCTCGCGACGCTCGACGACGACCCGCTGGTGGTCCACGTCGCCCGGGCGGTCCGGGCCGCGACCGGTCCCCCGCCCGCCGTGGCCGTCCGTGGACCGGACCAGCGCACGGCGCTCGGTGCCGTTCTCGGCGACGCCGCGTTCGTCGAGGACGACCCCGAGTTCGAAGGGCCGCTCGCGGGTGTCGTCGGCGCCGCGCGCGCGCTCTCGGAGCCGTGGCTGTTCGTCTGTGGCTGTGACATGCCGCTGCTCGCGCCCGCCGCCGTCGGGTGGCTGCTCGACCGGGCGGCGGGCGACGCCGTCGTGGTGACCGAGGACGGCGTCGTCCAGCCGACGCACGCGCTCTACCGCCGCGAGGCGGTCTGCCGTGTTGCGCCGGACCTGCCTCGCGACGGCGGCGTACGGGCGCTCGTCGGCGCCCTCGACGACGTCGCGCGGCACCCGGTCGGGGCCGGTGCCGGGGTCGGACTGGCGTCGTCGCTCGCGAACGTCAACACCCGCGCGGATCTCCGGGCGCTCCGGGAACGCGACGGCTGAGGCCGTCCGCGCCTCACTCCTCCGGCGGCTCCACGTCGTGGTGGGTCTGGACCGTCGGGAGCCGGCTGCCGAGGCGCGTCACCAGCGACTCGTGGCCCCGACCCCGCTCCCGGCGGTAGAAGGAGAGGGTCAGACCGGCGAGGGCCACCAGCGACAGGACGGCGAACGGGCCGCCGGTCAGCACCGCGAGCGCCTGGAGCGTCTGCCCGCCGCCGACGAGGAGCAGGGAGACGGCAACCGCGCCCTGGAAGACGCCCCAGAAGACGACGCTTCCGGTAGACGGCGCGACGCCCTCGCGCGCCGCCAGCACAGAGACGACGAGCGTCGAGGTGTCCGCCGAGGTGGCCATGAAGACGACGATGAGCGCGAGAAAGAGGAAGGTGAGCAGCTGCCCGAGCGGCAGCGCGGCGAACACCTGGAAGCCGACGACCGTCTCGGCGCCGCCGCGGGCCGCGACGGCACCGAGAACGTCCGCGACGCCGGTGCGCTGCACCCAGAGTGACGTCCCGCCGAGGAGGACGAACCACGCTATCGTCGCGAGCGACGTGGCGACGACGCCGGTGAACACGACGGTCCGCACCCGCCGGCCCCGCGAGAGCGCGGCGACGAACAGCCCCGCGAACGGCGCCCACGAGAACCACCACGACCAGTTCCAGACCGTCCACTCGGCGACCCACGCGCCGCCGACGTGGAGGCTCAGCGGAACGAAGTTGACGGCGTAGCTCCCGAGCGCCGCCGCGCCCCGGTCGGAGACGACCCCGAGCGGCCCGACGGCGGCGACGACGACGGCGAACAGCACGAACAGCGCGACGTTCACCCCGGCCAGCCGCCGGATGCCGCGGTGGACGCCGGTGACTGCCGACAGCACGACGACGAGCGTCAGGCCGCCGACGAACAGGACCGGGCCGGTCTGTCCCGTCGTGACGCCCCACTGGAACCCGATGCCGGCGAGGAACTGCTCGGACACCAGCGCGACGGAGGTGGCGATACCGCCGACGGTGGCGAAGACGGCGAGGGTGTCGACGACACGCGCCGGGAGCGTGTCGAGGCCGTCGGGGCCGAGGAACGGAGTGAGGATGGCCGACACCCTGAGGGGTGCGCCACGCTCGAACACGTAGTACGCCACCGGAACCCCGACGACGGCGTAGGCGCTCCACGCCGACAGGCCCCAGTGAAAGAGCGCGTAGGTCAGCGCGCCGCCGACGGCGGCGTCAGACCGCGGGGCCGCGTCGAAGTACGGCGGCGGCGTCTGGTAGTGAAACAGCGACTCCGCCGGCCCCCAGAAGACGATGCCGGCGGCGATACCGGCGGTGAAGATCAGCGTGAAGTAGGTGGGGTAGGTGTAGGTCGGCTCCGCGTCCGGCCCGCCGAGGCGAACGTCGCCCCACGGTCCGAGCAGGAGGAACACGCAGTACGCGACGGCGACGAGGACGGTGCCGAGAAAGAACACCCCGAACTGGCGCAGCACCGCGCCCGAGACGGCGTCGACGGCGCCCGTGGTGGCCGCCGGGAACGCCGCCCGCGCCGCGACGAACAGGGCGAAGACGACAGCCGGCACGCCGAGCACCATCGGGTCGTGACGGCCGACGAACTCGCGGACCGTGCCCGCCAGCCCGGTGCGCCGGAGGCCCAGCAGGACCGACTCGCTGGAGGTCTCGTCGCCGGGGAGGACGGCGAGGTACGCCAGCCCGGAGACGAAGAAGACGAGCGAGACGGCGAGCCACGTCGCGCCGGAGACGGCGTCGCCGACGAACGTGGGGAGAAAAATCCCGCACAGACCGCCGCGCCAGAGACGGCACACAGCGGCAGGAGGAGTTCGGCGACGCTTCCGCCGGCGTCCCCGTACTCGGGCGAGCTCATTACGTGTGTGTGTGGCACACACTCATAAAGAGGTTCGTCCGTCTGCTCAGGGCTCCTCGAACAGGTCCTCGCCCGACGCCGGCTCTCTCCCGAGCACCGACTGGCCGAGGAGCCGCCCGCCGATGCTACGCAGGTCGACGACCCGGTCTGCGCCGACGGAGCCGAGCTTGTCGACGTGTTTGCCCTCGTTCGCGGCGGCGACGACGCGCACGTCCGGCGCGACGTTCGTCGCCGCGATGACGGCGAGGACGTCCCGCGCGTCGTCGTCGCTCCCGACCACGACGCCGCGTGCGACGTCGAGCCGGGCGTCCTCGAGGACCGTCTCGTCGGTCGGGTCGCCGGTCAGGACGTTCACGTCGTCGCCGAGTGCTGCCGCGGCGTCGGAGTCGCGCGTGACGACCACGAGGTTCGTCTCGGTTTCCAGCGTCTCGAGGAGCGGTGCGGTGACGTCGCCGTGGCCGAGGATCACGACGTGATCCTCGAGCAGCGTGAGCTCAGATGCGGTCATGTTTCCGAATGCGGCGGCCATCCGCGACTCGATCGCGGGCCCGACCAGCGCCCCGACGGCGATCGTGAACGCGCCGGTGCCGAGCATGATGACCGACAGCGAGAACCACTGCGCCACCGGCGTCGTCGGCGTCACGTCGCCGTAGCCGACGGTGGCGATCGTGACGATGACGTAGTACACCGCGTCGGCCCAGCCGTCGAGCTCGGCGAACTGGCTCCGCAGACTGTACGAGCCGACGGTGCCGTAGACGCCGACGGCGAGGAACGACGACAGCGAGGCGACCTGCAGCGGCTCGAGGTGGAGTGCGCGGTCGAAGCTCCCCCGGTTGCGGACGAGCAGCGGGTAGGCGGCGAGGGCGGCGAGAAGCAGCGGCACGTCTGTCGGCTGGAGCGTCGTCAGCGGCAGGAGCGCGACGACGGGCAGCACGACGAGGGCGGCGCGCAGCGCGAGACGCTTCCGGCGCCGCAGCCCGACGGTGACGAGCGCGAGCGTGAACGCGGCGACGACGCCGCCGAACCGCGCGAACCCGGTCGCGCCGGGCACGACAGCCGCGAGCGGCCCCTCCAGCGCCAGCGCCTCGTCGCTCAGGTTCGACAGCCCGGCGACGAACGCGAGGAGCGCGACGACGCCGACGAGCGCCACCGCCGGCTTCGCGCCGGACACCCGACGCCAGTCGACGAGCGTGACGCGGTCCGTCGGGTAGAACACCTCCTCGACGGCGCTGTCCGGTCCCTCGGTCGTGTCGGCCACTCACGACCGGTCGGCGCGGACGCGCAAATAGCTGCCGGGCACCGGCGGGATTTAATCTGCCCCCGCGACAGGCTCTGGCCGTGAAACGAACCATCAGCACCGACGACGCGCCGGCTGCGGTCGGGGCGTACAGCCAGGCGACCACGGACGGCGACCTGCTGTTCACGGCGGGACAGTTGCCGCTGACGACCGACGGTGACCTGCTCGACGACGCGCCGGTCGCCGAACAGACGCGCCAGTGTCTCCGGAACGTCGAGGCAGTTCTCTCGGCGGCGGCCCTCGGCCTCGACGATGTCCTGAAGACGACGGTCTACCTCGACGACGTCGACGACTTCGAGGAGTTCAACGAGGCGTACGGCGAGTACTTCGGCGACCTGGACGCGCCGCCGGCCCGCAGCGCCGTCGGTGTCGGCGACGTCCCGAAAGGCGCGGCGGTCGAGATCGAGGCCGTCGCGACCGTCGAGTGAGCGCTCCGGGCGTCCGGTACTCCTCGACACGCTCGACTGCTCCAGCCGCCGCAGGTCGCCGGTGTCGCTCCGGACCGCTCCGCCGGACACGACCGTGGTCGGCAGCCGCGAACGCGCCGTCCGGACCGTGTCAGAACAGCCCGGAGATGTTGCCCTCGCCGTCGATATCCATGTCGGCGGCGGCGGGCCGCCGGGGGAGCCCGGGCATCGTCAGGGCGTCGGCGGTGAGGGCGACGAGGAAGCCCGCGCCCGCGGACGGATACACCTCGGTGATCTCGAGCTCCCAGTCCGTCGGCGCGCCCTTCTCCGTCGCGTCGTCGCTGAGCGAGTGGAACGTCTTCGACACGCAGACCGGCTGGTCGCCGAAGCCGAGGCCCTCCATCCGGTCGATGTCGTCGAGGGCGCTCCCGGTGAACTTCACGCCGTCCGCGCCGTAGATGTCGGTCGCGATCGTCTCGATCTTCTCCGCGACAGAGGCCTCGTCGTCGTAGAGGAACTCGAACTCGTCCTCGTCGCTCTCGTCGACCGCGGAGAGCACCTGTTCCCCGAGGGCGACGCCGCCCTCGCTCCCCTCGGCGAACATCTCGGACTCGGCGGCGCGGACGCCCAGGTCCTCGCGACAGTGGTCGAGTACCGCCTGGACCTCGTCGTCGTCGTCGTCGGGGAACCGGTTGACTGCGACGACGACCGGGGTGCCGAACTGCTGGAGGTTCCGGACGTGTGCGTCGAGGTTGTCGAAGCCGCGCTCGAGTTCGGCGACCCCGGCGGCCTCCACCTCGTCGTAGTCGACCGGCCACTGCTCCAGCCCGTGGTACTGGAGCGCCCGGACGGAGGCGACGAGGACGACGGCGTTCGGCGTCATGTCGCCGAGCCGGCAGACGATGTTCATGAACTTCTCGGCGCCGAGGTCGGAGCCGAAGCCGGCCTCCGTGACGAGGTAGTCGCCCATGCCGAACGCGGCCTTGTCCGCGATGAGCGAGTTCGTCCCGTGAGCGATGTTCGCGAACGGGCCGCCGTGGACGAACGCCGGCGTGCCCTCGATCGTCTGGACGACGTTCGGCTTGATCGCGTCCCGGAGGAGCATCGTCACCGGGCCGGTCGCCTCGATGTCGTCGACGGTGACCGGGTCGCCACCGTCGTCGTACGCGACGATGATGCGCGCGACCCGCTCCTTGAGGTCCGCGAGGCCGTCGGCGAGACAGAGCACGGCCATCAGCTCGGAGGCAGCGGTGAGCTCGAAGCCGTCCTCTCGGGGGGTCCCGCCGCGCTCGCCGCCGAGGCCGACGACCGTCTCGCGGAGCGCCCGGTCGTTCATGTCGAGTGCCCGCTTCCAGCGCACGTCGTTTATGTCGATGTCGAGGCTGTTGCCCTGCGAGACCCGGGCGTCGAGCATCGCTGCGATGAGGTTGTGCGCCGCCGTCAGCGCGTGGAGGTCGCCGGTGAAGTGGAGGTTGATGTTCTCCATCGGCAGGACCTGCGACCGGCCGCCGCCCGCCGCGCCGCCCTTGACGCCGAACACCGGGCCGAGCGACGGCTCGCGGATGGCGATCATCGCCTCCTCGCCGAGGCTGTTGAGCGTCTGGCCGAGGCCGACGGTGGTCACCGTCTTCCCCTCGCCCTTCGGCGTCGGCGTCATCCCCGTCACCAGTACCAGGTTGTTCTCCCGCTCCTCTGCCTGGTCGCGCAGCCGCTCGATCGCGTCGTGTTTGACCTTCGCGGTGTAGGACCCGAAGTACTGGAGATCGTCGAGGCCGAGCCCCCACGGCTCGACCAGCTCCCAGATGGGCTCCATCTCGGTCGCCTGCGCGATGTCGTAGTCCGTCGGGATCGGCTCTGTCGTCTCTTCCGGCGGTGCCATACCCGCCAATCCCGCCAGCCGCCGCAAGAGTGTTTTCGTACCTGATGTCGGGCGAACGTATTGTGCCGCCCTGCCACGTCGTGTAACTCCGCCGAGACGACGAGGTTCGGGCGTGACGTCCTCGCCCGACGATAAGTTCATGCCGCCGCCGCCGTGGGTGGCGATATGCAGTACACCGAGTCGGCCGACCGCCTGCGGTCGCTCCAGCGCCGGCGACCGAAGCTCGGGGTCGAGACGACGACACGGATGCTCGCCCACCTCGACGACCCGCACGACGAGTTCGACTGCGTCCAGATCGCCGGCTCGAACGGCAAGGGGAGCACCGCACGGATGCTGGAGAGCACGCTCCGGTCGGCGGGCCGCAGCGTCGGCCTGTTCACCTCGCCGAAGCTGAACGACTTTCGCGAGCAGATCCGGGTCGACGGTCGGCGCGTCTCGAAGGCGGCGGTGACACGGGCCGTCGAGCGCCTGGATCCCTGTCTCGACCGCCTCCGGGCCGACGACGACGAGCCGACACACTTCGAGGCGCTGACCGCCGTGGCACTCGACGTCTTCGCCGCCGAGGACGTCGACGTGGCGGTCCTGGAGGTCGGTATCGGCGGCCGGTACGACGCGACGAGCGCCGTCGACCCCGTCGCGAGCGCGGTGACGAGCGTGTCGCTCGAACACACCGAACTGCTCGGCGACACCGTCGAGGAGATCGCCCGCGACAAGGCGCAGGTCGCGCCCGCCGACGCGCCGCTGGTCACCGGCACGACCGGCCCTGCGCTCGAGGCAGTTCGGCTGGTGACCGACGTCGTGACCGTCGGCGACCCCGAGTCCAGCCCCGACGTGGTCGCCCGCGAACACGGACTGGTCGATCTCGTCGAGTGCGAGGTGTCGCTCGACGCCGCCGACTGGGCGGTCGAGACGCGACTCCCGCTGCTCGGCCAGCACCAGGCGACGAACGCCGGCGTCGCGGCGACGCTGGCCCGGCAGGTCGCCTCGGTCGACGAGGCGGCGCTGGCGACGGGCCTCCGGCAGGCGACGTGGCCGGGCCGGTTCGAGATCGTCGGACGCGAGCCGACCGTCGCCCTCGACGGCTCGCACAACCCCGGCGCGATGGCCGCGGTGAGCGACCTGCTCGCCCGCTACGACTACGACGACCTCCACGTGGTCTTCGGGGCGATGCGGGACAAGGACCACGCGGGGATGGCCGACGAACTCCCGCCAGCTGCGACAGCCTTCGTCACCCGCGCCGACGCCGACCGGGCCGCGTCCCCCGCGACGCTCGCCGACGCCTTCGCCGGCCACGCCGCCGACGTGCGCCGCGTCGAGGCAGTCCCGGCGGCGACCGACCGGGCGCTCGCCGCGGCGGGTCCGGACGACTTCGTCCTCGTCGTCGGGTCGCTGTACGCCGTCGCGGAGGCGCGGGACCGCTGGGCGCGGCTGGTCGTCCCGAAGCGCCGGAGCCGCGACGCCGACCCCGGCTCCGCGGCGCTCTCCGGCGCGACGTTCTCCGAGGCGGCGGGCGACGCCGTCGACCGGCGGACGCTCGCGACGACACTCAGACCCGCGCAGGCCGACCGGATCGCCGAGCGGTTCGAGGCAGCCGGCGGCACCTGTCTCCGTTCGACAGCCGGAGCGCCGGGGTCGCTCGTCGCGACGGTGCTGTCCGGCACCGTCCCGCAGTTTCACGCCGTCGGCGACGGGGGCTCGTACGCCGCCCGACAGGTCGCCGCGGCTGTCGACGACCCACCCCGGAACCCCTTCGACGCGGCGTCGGGGACGGCGGTGATGGGTATCCTCAACGTCACGCCCGACAGCTTCCACGACGGCGGCGAGTACAACCGGATGGACGCGGCGGTGGACCGAGCCGAGGAGATGGTCGCGAACGGCGCCGACATCGTCGATATCGGCGGCGAGAGCACCCGACCGGGCGCCGACCCGGTGTCCGTCACGGAGGAGATCGCCCGGGTCGAGCCGGTGATCGAGGCGGTTGCCGACCTCGACGTGCCGGTCTCTGTCGACACCCGGAAGGCCCCCGTCGCCGAGGCCGCTCTCGCAGCCGGGGCCGACATCGTCAACGACGTCTCCGGGCTCTCCGACCCCGAGATGCGGTTCGTCGTGGCCGACCACGACGCCGCGCTCGTGTTGATGCACAGCCTCTCGGCGCCGGTCGACCCGGACCGGTCGGTCACCTACGACGACGTCGTCGAGGACGTCCTCGCCGAGCTGTCCGAGCAGGTGCTCCACGCCGAGCGGGCGGGGATCGACCGCGACCGGATCGTCGTCGACCCCGGCTGTGGGTTCGGCAAGAGCGCCGCGGAGTCGCTCGAACTCGTCGACCGTCTCGCCGAGTTCCGGGCGCTCGGCTGTCCGGTGATGGTCGGCCACTCCCGAAAGTCGATGTTCGGGGCCACGGGCACCGAGAGCGGCGAGCGCCTGCCGCCGACGGTCGCGGCGACGGCGATGGCCGCCGAGCGCGGGGCCGACGTGGTGCGGGTCCACGACGTCGCGGAGAACGCGGC
Source organism: uncultured archaeon A07HB70 (assembly GCA_000496195.1). Classification (GTDB taxonomy): domain Archaea; phylum Halobacteriota; class Halobacteria; order Halobacteriales; family Haloferacaceae; genus A07HB70. The sequence continues at coordinate 119,279 of KI543177.1, read as the reverse complement.
TGCGGTCCGGACCGTCGCGGCGGCCCGCGAGACCCGCTAGTCGGCGCCGCCGCCGGGCTCCGGGAGCCCGGTCGGAACGCCGGACTCCGACTCGACGTCGGCGTACGAGTGTCTGAACTCCCAGTGGTAGCGACAGCCGTCACAGGTCGCCCACTCGACGATGTCGAGCACCTCCGGGTGGCGCTGGCCGTGGGTCATCTCGCTCCGGCAGACCGGGCAGGTGAGCCGGAGCAGCGACAGCTCGGGGAACTCGTCGTAGTCGAGCTCCGCGACACAGCGCGGGCAGTCGATGTCGTCGAAGGCGTGGTGCTGGAGCACCTCGCTCTCGCAGCGCGGACACTCCAGGATCGCGGGGGGACGGCTCGCCCACCCGCTGTCGCCGTCGTGGGTGGTCGTCGCGGTGTCGACGGCGGAGAGACGGAACTTGTTCGGGCCGTCGCCGCGCTGAAGTGGCTTGATGACGCGCCGACCGGCTGCTCTGCTCAGCCGGATCAGTGCCCGCAGCGTGTCTGACACGTACGTTCTCCAGTACAGGTCCGACCGATATAAGTGCCTCGCCGGCTGCCAGCTGCCGCGCAGGGCCGTCCCGACGGCTTTTCGACCCGGTACGCCGTACAGACGGTGTGTTCGCTCCGTCGCTCCCGCTGGTCGGGGGTCCGTCCGGACTCGTCGACGCCTCCGGGCCGGTCCTGGCCGGCGTCTCGTTCGCCCTCGTCCTGCTGTTCGCCGTCGGCCTGCTCAGCTGGCGGCCCGCGGCGGTCGGCCGCGCCGTCGACCGGACCGTCGACGGCTCGCCGCTCGCGGCGGTCTACGGCGTCGTCGCGTTCGCCCTGGTCGCGGCCATCGGGGGCTACGGGGTGTTTCAGGCCGCGCGCGCCGGGCTCGGCGGGACGACGGTCCGCTGGCTCGGGGCCCTCGTCGTCGGGACGGCGCTGACGGCGCTCGGGTCGTTCGGCTACCTCGTCGTCGGCGCGTCCCTCACCCAGGTCGAGGGGCCGCGCCGCCCGTGGCTCGGCGCCGCCGTCGGCGCCGTCGTGAGCGCGCTCCCGTGGCTCGCGCTCCCGGCGCTCCCCGCGCTCGCCGTCTGGACCCTCGTCGCCGCCGTCGGCCTCGGGAGTCCGACCCGCCACTACATCCACGACGACCGGAGCGTCCGGACCGAGGCGCGCTGAGCGGGCCGAAGCCTCTTGTGGCACGGCGTCGAATGAAACGGGCGTGTTCCAGTCACTCGGCGGAGGGCTCCTCGGCTCGCTCGCGCAGGCCGCGGTTATCGCCGGCACCCTCCTCCTGCTGCTGGCGGTCGTCGCGCTCGGCGCCTTCGCCTACCGACAGGTGCTCGGCGACGGCGTCGAGTGGCCCGGAGAGGGCGACCCGGAGTCCGAGGACGACAGCGTCTCGCGCGGCGACTCGGGCGACGAGTGGGAGTACTACTGACGGGCGTGTCTGAATAAAAGAGGCCGCCGGGCCGCGTCAGTCGCTGCTCGCGGACTCGTCGCCGGACGCGATATCGGTCACCATCTCGTCGCCGGAGGTGACCACCTCGACGTCCTCCTCGCTGGTCATGTCCTCGATCCGGTCCGCGAACGCCTCGCTCTCGAGGATCTCGTACTCGTTGTCGAGTCCGAGATAGACCGTGTAACACATCAGGCAGAGGATCGCCGCGAACGGGAGTCCGGTGGTGATCGCCGCCGTCTGGAGCGCGGTCAGGCCGCCGCCGATCAGGAGCACGGACGCGACGGCGCCCTCGGTGACCGCCCAGAAGATGCGCTGGGTCTTCGGCACGTCGTGCTTGCCGCCCGAGGTCAGGTGGTCGATGACCAGCGACCCCGAGTCGGAGGACGTGACGAAGAAGGTGATGACCAGCAGTGTCGCTATCAGTCCCGACACCGCGCCGAGCGGGTACTGCTGGAGCATCGCGAACATGGCGACGGTCTGGCCGACGTCGTTGTACGTCGCCATCGCGGCGCCGCTGCCGACGAGGCTGTTGTGGAGGGCACTCCCCCCGAACGTCGACAGCCACAGCGTCGAGAACAGCGCGGGCAGGAACAGCACGCCCAGGATGAACTCCCGGACGGTGCGGCCCTTCGAGATACGCGCGATGAACATCCCGACGAACGGCGACCACGCGATCCACCAGCCCCAGTAGAAGATGGTCCACGCCGTCGGCGTGGCGTTCGCCGCGGAGCCGAGCGTCCCGGTGAAGAAGCCGAGGCCGAGGATATTCTGCAGGTAGGCGCCTATGCCCTCGACCCACGCGCCGAAGATGTACACCGTCGGGCCGACGATCAGCAGGAAGCCCAGCAGGGCGAACATCAGGTAGAGGTTCAGCGTGCTGAGGCGCTTGACGCCGCCGTCGAGGCCGGCAGCGACGGAGAGCGTCGCGATCGCCGTGATGCCGCCGATGAGCAGCACCTGCGGGATCACGCCGGTCTGGATGCTCGCGACGCCGAGCATCTCGCCGCCGAGCACGTACGAGAGCCCGGTGTTCACCTGCGCGACGCCCAGTCCGAGCGACGTCGAGAGGCCGAACAGCGTCGCGAAGACGGTCACGAGGTCGATGACGTGTCCGGGCCACCCGTAGATCCGGTCGCCGAGCAGGGGCCAGAAGATCGACCGGAACGTCAGCGGGAGTCCGCGGTTGAACGAGAAGAAGGCGAGGCCGAGCCCGACCAGGCCGTAGACGGCCCACGGGTGAAAGCCCCAGTGGAAGAACGTCTGGGCCATCGCCGCGGCGCCGGCAGCCCCGGTGCCGGCCTCGGCACCGAAGAAGCTCGGCGGGTTCTGCAGGTAGTAGAGCGGCTCGGAGACGGAGAAGAACATCAGGCCGATCCCCATGCCGGCGCTGAACAGCATCGCCATCCACGAGAAGTCGCTGAACTCCTTTTCTGCCTCGACGCCGCCGATCTTGATGTTTCCGTACCTGCTGAACGCGAAGAACAGCAGGACGACGATGAACGCGTTGACCGCCAGCAGGTAGAACCAGCCGAACGTGCTGCCGATCGTGTTGAACAACCACGTGTACGCGCCAGAGACGTCCAGACCGAACCGCGGCCCGAGGACCGTGAGCGCGATGAACGTCGCGATGATCAGAAGCGCAATCGGAAAGACGACCGGGTGGATGTCGAAGCCGAACTTCTGGATGTTCGTGTCGCCGGGCTCGCGGTCGGAGTCCGGGTGGAACAGCTCCACCTGGAGTCCGTCGGACATCTCCCCTGTCTTCTCTTCATCCGCTGCCATACTGTGCCTCCGTCAGCCGTTTTGGTGTTCGCTCGTGCATTGTTTCGGGTGCATCAACTGGTCGCCCGTGTAGGCGACACCACCGCCCCCCACTGACGGTGTGTTACCTCAGGACACAGCAATCACTGCTTCAACATAAATATTCGGTGCTCGCCGGCGCTAACCGGTCCACGCGGCTACTCAGTTCCCGCGAACCGTGCGACACCGGGTCACGCACGACCCCGGAGCGGCTGCCCGCGACACGAACTGTACGCGAACGTATACGATGTGTTTGCCCGGACGACCCTGTCCCGAATCGTCAGCGTTTATCAGACGGCGCGGGCAGTGGCACGCATGGTAGACGCCCCGGCGACGGCTGCCGCCGCCGTCGCGGTGGTTCTGTTCGGCACCGCTCTCGTCGCGATGACCGGACGGGAGTTCCAGGTCGCCGGCTTCTGCTTCCTGAGTGCGGCGCTCGTCATCTACGTCCGGGAGCGGTTCCTCGTCGACTAGCGGGTCGGAATGTCGTCGACGCCCATCCGCTTCGTCACGACCGGCACCGACGACGTCCGGACGACCCTGTCCGCGGTGCCGCCGAGCAGCGCGCCGATCTTCCCGCGGTAGCCCGACCCCATGACGATCGCGTCGATCCCCTCGTCCTCGGCGTACCCGATTATCTCGTCGGTGACGTTCCCGGTTCGCTTCACGCCGACGCAGTCGACGCCGTGGTCGGCGGCCATCTCGCCGAGTTCCGAGAGCACCTCGTCGCCGTACGCCTCGTACTCCGCTCGTAGCTGCTCCTCGTCGTCGCGGAGCGACACGGCTCGCGGCGCCCCCGGCAGGCTGATGACGTAGAGTCCGTGCACCGTCGCCCCGAGCGACGCCGCGAGTTCGATCCCGTGTCGCGCACCCATCTCGCCCTCGTCGCTCCCGTCGTACGGGAGCAGGACTGTGTCGTACATACCGCTTGTACTCTCACACGCCAGACAAAAGTGTTCCCCGGGCCGTGAGTCAGCGGCTCGTGGCCAGGTTCTCGACCGGGTAGCCCGCCGCCTCGACCGCCTCGATGATCGACCGGGCGTGTTCGACGCCGCCGGCCTCCACGCGGAAGACGAGGTCGGCCTCGCCGACCGCGAGTTCGTTCACCGACCGGTCGTGGCGAACGTCGTGGATGTTCGCGCCCTTCTCGGCGATGATCCCGGAGATATGCTGCATCTTGCCCGGCCGGTCGTCGATCCGGACCCGGAGCCGGAGGATCTTCTGTCGCCGGGTCAGGGCGTGGACCAGTACGGTCTGGAGCTGGGTCATGTCGAGGTTCCCGCCACAGAGCAGCGGCATCACCGCCTCGCCAGAGACGTCGAGACGGTCGCCGAGCACCGCGGCGACGGGGGCCGCTGCCGCCCCCTCGACCACCTGCTTCGCCCGCTCCATCAGAAACAGGATGGCGGTCGCGATCTCGGTGTCCGAGACCGTCACCACCTCGTCGACGTTCTGCCGGATCAGATCGAGCGTCGTCTCGGAGATGCCGCCGGTCGCGATGCCGTCCGCGATCGTGTCGACGTCGTCCAGCGTCACCGGGATCCCCTTGTCGAGGCTCTCGTGGACCGTCTCGGCCCCGGTTGCCTGGACGCCGACGACCCGCGTCTCGGGCGAGAGGTGTTTGATCGCCGTCGAGACGCCGCCGATCAGTCCGCCGCCACCGATCGGGATCACCAGCGTGTCGACGTCCGGGCAGTCGTGGTACATCTCGATCCCGAGCGTTCCCTGGCCCGCGATTATATCGGGGTCGTCGTACGCGTGGACGAACGTAGCGCCGCGCTCCTCGCAGGCCGCCTGCGCGTGGCTCATCGCCTCCTGGAAGTCCTGGCCGACGAGTTCGACCGACGCGCCGTAGCCGCGGGTCGCGTCCACCTTCGCCTGCGGCGCGGTCTCCGGCATGAACACCGTCGACGACGCGTCAGACCGCGTCGCCGCGAACGCGACGCCCTGGGCGTGGTTCCCGGCGCTCGCGGCCACGAACTCGTCGACGCCGTCGGCGACGTCCTGGGAGATCTTGTTGTACGCCCCGCGGGTTTTGAACGACCCCGTCCACTGGAGATGTTCCAGCTTCAGGTGGACCGCCGCCGCGTCCACGCGGTCGCGGAGCGACGTGCTGCGCTCGACCGGCGTCTGCTTCGCGACGGACCCGTCGAGGCGCTCCCGCGCCCGTTCGATGTCGGCGTAGTCGACCGGCAGGGCGTCCGCGCTCACCGGCCCGCGCTCCGTGCCCCTGTCATCGGACGATCTTCTCGCGGCCCGGGTCGAACAGCGGCTCGTCGCGCACCGTCGCGTCGTAGCGCTCGCCCTCGCACAGCACCTCGACGCTCGTGCCGGCCTCGGCGTACTCGCTCGGGACGTAGGTGTAGGCGATCGACTCGCCGACCGTGTAGCCGAACTCCGCCGCCTGGACGTAGCCGAGCGCCTCGCCGCCCTTCATCACGGGACGACCGCCCAGCATGATATCCGTCGAGTCGTCGAGGGTGATCGGGGTGATCCGCTCGTCCGGTCCGCCGGCGCGGACGGACTCGACCGCCTCGCGCCCGTGGAAGTCGGTGTCGGTGTCGACGGCGAAGCCGAGCCCAGCCGAGTACGGGTCGGCGTCGGTGTCGATGTCGTTGCCCCAGAGCCGGTAGCCCTTCTCCAGCCGCATCGACTCGAGCGCGCCGCCGCCCATCGGCCGGACGTCGAGGTCCTGCCCGGCTGCCCAGAGCGTGTCCCAGAGCCGCCGACCGTACTCGACCGGCGCCCACAGCTCCCAGCCGAGCTCCCCGACGTACGAGACCCGGAGGGCGAGGACCGGCACCTCGCCGACGTAGATCTGCTTCGCGCGGAAGTACGGGAAGCCGCTGTTCGTCACGTCCGCGTCGGTGACCCGCTGGAGCAGGAGCCGCGCGTTCGGCCCCCACAGCCCGACCGTCGAGCGCGCGCCCTCCTGGACGTCGACGGAGACGGTCGCGGGCGCACGCTCGACGAGCCACTCGCCGTGGATACCGGGCGAGTTGCCGCCGCCGGTGGTGACGACGTACTCCTCCGGCCCGAGGCGCACGACCGTCACGTCCGCGACGATACCGCCGCCCCGGTTACAGAGCAGCGAGTACCGGACCCGTCCCGGTTCGACGTCGACGTCGTTCGTACAGGTCCGCTGGAGGAACTCGGTCGCGCCGTCGCCGGACACCTCGATCGACGTGAAGGTGCTCATGTCGAACATCGACACCTTCTCGCGGGTGTGGAGGTGTTCGGCAGCCGCGATCGGCGAGCGGTTGATCCCCTGCCAGCCGTCCTGCTCCGGGATCTGGTCCTCGTACCGGTCGACGAGGTCGGCGTTCGACCCGTACCACTGTGGCACCTCCCAGCCGCCGCTCTGGTAGAACTCGGCGCCGAGCTCGGCCTGCCGGTCGTGGAACGGACTGGTGCGGAGTCCACGGTGGTCGTCGGGCTGCCACCGCGGCTCGACGATGCTGTACACCTGCTCGTACCGCTTCGCACCCCGGTCGACGAAGTAGTCCGTCTCGCCCGCGTGTGGCTCGAACCGCCGGACGTGGATGCCGCCGGTGTCGACCTTCCCCGAAGGGAGCCGCGGGACGCCGTTCTCCATCCACTCGGCGAGGATCCGCCCGTAGCCGCCGGAGTGGGTCCACCAGATGGCGAGCGCGGACCACAGGTCGTCGACCGCCGCCGTCTCGCCGACCGCAGGCATCCCGTCCGGCGTGAACACGAAGATGCCGTTCTCCGTGGCCTCGTACTCCGCGTCCGCCGCCGCGGGGAGCAGTTCGTCGAACGCCTGCTTCGCGGACTTCTCGCGGCTGCGGTGGGTCGGGGTCGTCCAGTGGCGGTCGGTGAAGCCCCGGACCGAGGCCTGCCGGTCCGCCGAGTTCGTCCCCATCGCCGTCGGGTCCACCGAGAGCGTCTCGTGGTTGTACGACCCCATCCCGAGAGCGTCCCCGTGAGTGCGGAAGTACAGCGAGTTGTCCTGGTCCCGGCCGACCGGCCGGTGGGGCCCCTCGCTCATCTGCTCCTGGATGTCCCGGTTCCCCGGCACCTCCATCCCCTCCGTGTGGGTGCCGACCTCGCTGCCGGCGCCGGACAGCTCCTCGAGCGGCTCGGTGACGACGTACTGGTGTTCGACCGGTGCGATCGGCAGGTCGATGCCGGCGAGCTGCCCGGTCTGGTAGCCCCAGTTGTTCGTCGCCACGACGCACCGGTCGCAGTCGATCCGGCCCTGGTCCGTCTCGACCGCCCGGGCCTCCCCGCCGGTCGTGTCGATGTCCGTCACCTCGACGCCGCCGTAGAACGCGGCGTCGGACTGCTCCATGTACCACCGCAGGGCGCCGATACCGTCCACCCGGCCGTCGGTTGGCGAGTAGTAGCCGCCGAGTATCTCGTCCTCGTCCACCAGCGGCAGGTACTCTGTCACCGCCGCGGGCGAGAGCAGCTGCGGGTCTGGCAGGCCGTACGACGTGGCCCACTCGACGCGGCGCCGGAGGAAGTCCATCCGCTCCTCGCTGCGGGCGATCTCGATACCGCCAACCTCGTCGTAGACGCCCGCGTCCGAGAGCAGGCGGCTCGTGTAGTGGGCAGCCTTCGTCTGCACCTTCGACGGCGACGTCTGAAACACGATCCCCGGCGCGTGGACCGACGACCCGCCGGTCACCGGCAGCGGTCCCTGGTCGACGACGACGACGTCTTCTGCCCCGAGCTCAGTCAGGTGGTAGGCGACGCTACATCCGACGGCTCCGGCGCCGACGACGACCGTGCCCGCCCGCGACGGGGGGTTCGTGTCGCTCATGTGATCCCGTGAGGTCGGCCGTGTCACGGTATTAAAAACTCCGGTGTCCCGGATCCGGGGCGCCGCGGTCTGGCGATCCCGACACAGCCTGCCAGCACACCGATAGGTCGTGCGAGCCTAGAGGAGCGGCTCCTCGCGCACCGTCGCGTCGTAGCGCTCGCCCTCGTACAGCACCTCGACTTCGGTGCCCGGCTCGGCGTGTTCGGGCGGGAGGTAGGTGTAGGCGACACAGGCGCCGACGCCGTAGCCGTACTCGGCGCTGTGGACGTAGCCGAGGGTCTCGTCGCCCTTCAGCACGGGCCGGTTCGGGAGGATCGTCTCCGTCTCGTCGTCGAGGGTGAGACACGCCACCTGGTGGCCGAGCTCGCCGCCGTCGGCCTGTACGGTCAGCGCCTCCTTCCCGATGAAGTCGGTCTCCGTGTCGACGGCCCAGCCGAGGCCCGCCTCGAACGGCGTGTGCTCGGTGTGGAGGTCGACCCCCCACAGCCGGAACCCCTTCTCGATCCGGAGGGCGTCGAGCGCGCCGTTGCCGTACGGGCGGATGTCGTACGCCTCGCCGGCGTCCATGACGTGTTCCCAGAGGCGCTCGCCGTACTCCGAGGGGGTGTACAGCTCCCAGCCGAGCTCGCCGGCGTAGGAGACGCGGAGCGCCCGCACCGGGACGTTCTCGACGAACGTCTCCTGGCTCGTGAAAAACGGGAACGCGTCGTCGGAGAGGTCGGCGTCGATCACCTTCGAGAGCGTCTTCCGAGCGTCGGGGCCGGTACAGACCATCGCCGCGAAGTTCGAGGTGACGTCGTTGACGACGACGCCCGCGGGCGACTGGTCGCGCACCCACGCGACGTGGTTGTTGCCGACCTCGCGGCCCGTCGTCAGCAGGAGGTAGCGGTCCTCGTCCGTCCGGGTGACGGTGATGTCGGCCCGGACGCCGCCGGCCTCGTTGCACATCAGGGTGTACTTGACATCGTCGACGTCGAGGTCCATGTCGTTCGTGCAGAGCCGCTGGACGAACGCGCCGGCCTCCTCGCCGACGACCTCCATCTTGTTGAACGGCGTCATGTCGTGGAGACCGACGGCGTTGCGGACGTGGAGCGCCTCGGCGCCCTCGATCGGCGACCAGTACTTCCCGGTCCAGTCGTCGCGCTCGGGAATCCGGTCGCCGTACTTCGCGAGGAGGTCGGCGTTCGTCTCGAACCACTGCGGCGCCTCCCAGCCGGCCTCGGCCCACATCTCGCCGCCTGCCTCGAGGTGGCTGTGGTGCATCGGCGTCCGCCGGATGTCGCGCTGCGTGTCGGTCCACACCCACTTCGGGTGCATGACGTTGTAGACGATGCGGTACTCCTCGGCGCCGATGTCGCGGGTGAACGCCCAGCTGCCCTCGTGCTCGTCGAACCGGTTCACGTCACAGTGCGCGAGGTCGATCGGTCCGTCGGGGAGCCGGGGCGTGCCGTTCTCCATCCACTCCGCGAGCGCCTTTCCGGCGCCGCCGGCGTGGGTGACCCAGATCGCGGCGGCGGTCCAGAGGCCGTCGTACTCCTGGACCGGCCCCATCACGGGGAGGCCGTTCGGCGACTCCGCGAACATCCCGTTGTACTTGTGTTCGAGCTCCTTCCCCGCCGTCGCCGGGACGAGTTCGTCGCTGGCCTGTCGCGCCGCCTTCTCCGGCCGGTCCGGGTGTGTCGGCGTGTTCATGTGGTAGTCGGTGAACTCGTGGATCGACCCCTGCTCGCCGTCCGTGTCGTTGCCGCCGAGTTCCTGCGGGTCCGGCACGATCGGCTCGTGGTTGTACGAGCCGATGCCGTAGGAGTCGCCGTGGGTCCGGTAGTACATCGCGTTGTCCTGGTCGCGCAGGATCGGGCGGTCCGGACCGACCAGCAGGCGCGTTGCCTTCTCGCCGGAGACGTTCTCGTAGTTCTCGAACAGCGGGTGGTCGGTGACGTCCACCGCCGCGTCGGCCAGCTCGTCGAGCGACTCCGTCATCGTGTACTGGTGCTCGACCGGCGCGACCGGCAGGTTGATCCCGAGCCGCTCGCCGAGCTGGCGTGCCCAGATGTTCGTCGCGACGACCACCTCGTCGCACTCGATCCGGCCGTGTTCGGTGACGACGGCCTCGACGGCGTCGCCGGACGTCTCGACGTCCTCAGTCCGGGTGTGGGGGACGAACTGTGCGCCGCGGTCCATCGCCTCGCGAGCGAGCGCGTCGCAGGCGACCACGCCGGACACCTGTCCGTCTGTCGGCGAGTAGTAGCCGCCGAGGATCTGGTCCGGGTCGACGAGCGGCAGCTCCTCCTGGACCTCCTCTGGCGAGAGCATCTGTGGGTCCTCGATACCCCACGCCGTCGCGTGTTCGACGCGGCGCTGGAGGAACTCCATCCGCTCCTCGCTGCGGGCGACCTCGATGCCGCCCACCTCGTTGTACGCCTGTTCGCCGTCCGCGCCCTCGAGCTCCGAGTAGAGCCGCCGGCTGTAGTCCGCGAACTTGCTGAGCACCTTCGGCTCGGCCGTCTGGAACATGATGCCGGGGGCGTGCGTCGAGGATCCGCCGGTGGTCGGCATCGGGCCCTGGTCGACGACGACGACGTCGTCCCGACCGAGCGCGGTCAACTGGTACGCGACGTTGCAGCCGACGATGCCGGCCCCGACGACGACGGTTCCGGCCTCTGACGGCTGACTCCCGGTTGGTTCCATGTTGTACGACCACGTCGTCTCGTGCCGGAAAATAGCTATCGCCACCTGTCCGTCGGACACGTCCTCTCGCCGTTCCGTCAGGTCGTGTTCCGGCCGCGCCGGGACCACGGTTTTGAGCGCGGCCCCCCCGGTTCGACCGTGTACGAGACGGCGACGCACACGACGACGGCCCGTCGCGTCGGCTGCCTGCCCGCCGGTCCGGTTGCGGTGACCGTCCACCGCTACGAGGGCGGGCCGGGTCCGACGGTGTACGTCCAGGCCGCCCAGCACGGCATCGAACTGAACGGTCCGGCGGCGCTGCGGCGCCTCCACGGTGACCTCCGGTCGGCGCCGCTCGCCGGGACGGTGGTGGCTGTCCCCGTCGCGAACCCACTGGCACTCGACAGCCGGTCGTACCTGACGCCGCAGGCGTACGACGCGCGTGCGCAGAACCTCAACCGGGCGTGGCCCGGCGACGCAGACGGGAGCCTCGGGCAGAGGGTCGCCGCACGGCTGTGGGAGCTCGTCGAGGGGGCCGACGCCGTCGTCGACCTCCACACGGGCACGCCGGACATGCTCGAGCACGTCCGGTACCCCGACGGCGACGGTGCGGCACGGCGGCTCGCGGCGGCGTTCGGGGCGCCACACCTCATGGGCGACGACGACCGTGGCGAGGACGCCGACGGGGACGGCAGCACCCTCCGCGCCGCCGCCGCCGCCGCCGGCGTGCCCGCGCTCACCGCCGAGCTGGCGAACAGCCGCCGGATCGACCCGACGGCGGCGACGAACGGCGCTACCGGCGTGCGGAACGTCCTCCGTGAGCTCGACGTCTTGGAGCCGTCGCCCGCGGACGCGCCGTCGCCCGTCCGCCTCCGCGGCGACGCGACGCCCACCCGGGCCGACGAGTCGGGACTGTTCGAACTCCGGCCCGACGTCGCCGTCGGCGAGACCGTCGACGCCGGGGAGGAGCTCGGTGCGGTGTACGACCCGGCGACGTACGAGCGACGACAGCGGGTCACCGCCGCCGACGGCGGCCTCGTGTACTCACTCGCCCGCGAGTCGACCGTGATGGCCGGCGAGCGGCTGGCGGCTGTCGCGCGCCGTGTGGGATAACCTCGGCCACGCAGCGCCGGGGCGGTTTATAGGCCTTGACAGTTCCTCACGAGGGCTTATGATCCATAACGTATCACATGTACACAGCGTCATGGAGATACGGGCCTCGTTCGACGTACTCTCGACGGTGATAGACGGCTACGAGCGCCGGGGACTGGCCGTCGAGAACGTCGACGCGACGACTGACGCGCCGGACGGCGGCGTCAGCGCGACGGTAGACCTCGCCGTCGACCTGGGTGCTGTCGGCCGGGACGGCCCCATCGTCGCCGACGACGTCGACGCAACCGACGGCGGCCTGCGCCTCGACTGCTCGGCGCGAGACCTGCTGTCGGTGCCGGAGACGACGGCGGGCGTCGCCGCGGCGCGCGTCGTCGACGCCGGCCTCACCGCCGGCGGCGTGGTGGTGACGGTCGAGCTCGCGGTCGACCCGTCCGACGAGACGCCACGGGACGGCCAACAGCGCACCGACGACGGCGCCGACGCCGCCCGGCGCGAAGCAGCCGACGAGACGTCGACAGACCTCGCGGCTGTCCGCGACGAGTCGCTCCCGCCGTTCGAGGACGTCGACTACCTCCGGCGGCTGTACGGCTGCTGTGACACCTTCGCGGCGATGACACGGCTGTTCGAGATGGACGTCTCGGCGGAGACGCTCCGGCGGTACATGATAGAGGCGGGCGTCCACGACCCCGACACGTACGACACAGACGAGGACGACGAAGAGTCCGACACCGACGGAGCGACGGCTTCCGAGGAGAGCGACGAGCCGTCGGCGCTCCTCGCGGACGGACTCGCCGTCGAGGGCGTCGACCTCCCCGACGGCCTGACGGTAACGGACGTCGCGGAGGCCGTCGTCGACGCCCGGACGGTGTACGAGGTCCACCGGCAGCTGGGAGTCGAGCAGGAGCGCACGCGCGAACTGCTCCGCCGCCTCGACCTCCTCGACCTGGTCGTCCACCGCATCGACGCCGCCCCCGACCCCACGTCGCACGAGGAGGTCGCGGCGCGAATCAGAGGACGGGCGCGGGGAGACGCGTGACCGTCCCGACGACGGGGAGCGGCGCTCGCTGTCGCACCCACAGAGAAAAATAGCCACGGAGACACCAGTACACATGTCACTCACATCGCGAACACCCGACACACAGACCGGCGCCGAGACGCTGCTCTCCGGCGCGCGGTTCGAGCTGATGCCGTTCGACAGCTTCGAAGAGGAGATCGGACACCTGCCCGACGGCGCAACCGTCGCGGTCACCACCTCGCCACAGCTCGGTATCGACACCACCGTCGAGCGCACCGAACAGGCCGTCACGTGGGGGTACGACGTCGTGCCACATATCGCCGCCCGCTACGTCGAGGACCGCGAGCACCTGGACGAGATCGCCCGACGGCTCACCGAGGCGGGCGTCACCGATATCTTCGTCCCCGGCGGTGACCGCGAGGACCCAGCCGGCGAGTTCACCTCCGCCTACGAGCTTCTCGTCGCCCTGGACGAGCTGGGACACGAGTTCGACGAGGTCGGGATCACCGGCTACCCAGAGGGGCACGACTTCCTCTCCGACGAGACGCTGGCGGCGTCGATGGACGAGAAGCGACCGTACGCCACGTACATCGTGACGCAGCTCTGCTACGACCCCGAGGCGGTCGTCTCGTGGATCGAGACGCTCCGCGAGCGGGGTGTCGACCTGCCGGTCGAGGTGGGGATCCCCGGCGTCATGAACTACGCGAAGCTGATCAAGATCTCGCGGAAGGTCGGCGTCGGCGACTCCGTCAGGTTCCTCCAGAAGACCACGGGTATCGTCGACTTCGTCCGGCAGGCCATCTCCTCGCGCGGCAAGTACGAGCCGGACGAGCTGATCGACGGCCTCGCGCCCTTCGTCGACGACGACGACTACGACATCCAGGGCGTCCACGTCTACACGTTCAACCAGACGCCGGACACCGAGTCGTGGCGGCTGGCCCGCCTGAACGGCTGAACCCGGTCGACTCGCGCTCTGCTGCCCCCGCACGGAGGCCCGTTCGCTCGACATCCGTGGTGACGACGCCGGCCGGGAGGCGGCGCCGGAGAGCATCCGCTCGCTCGACTGGCCGCTACTGCCACAGAAGGTCAGCCGCCGGGTCACCTGCGCATCTGACGCCAGTGGGCCGTCGACCCGTCAGTCGCTCTGCCCTGCTTCCTTCCGGGCGTTGAGCTTCGCCTGCTCGCGGGCGCTCGGGTTGACAGACTCCTTGAACGGCACCTTCGCAGCCGTCGCGTACACCGGGCCGCCGGACTCCTCGGCGTACTCGTCCGGGAGGTGGACCTGGAACTCCAGGTCGAGGTTCTCGTCGTAGATCCGGTCGTCGAGCGGCGTGTCGGTGACCGCCTGAATCTGCTCGGCGGGGACAAAGCCCATGCCGATGTTGGTCTCGAGGTCCGGGTTCCACCACGGCGAGGTAAGGTAGCCACACTCCTCGCCCGTCTCGGGGTCGGAGATGAGCCAGAAGTCCGGCGCGTAGTCGCGGATCGGCTCGCCGGCCATCTTCAGCCCGACCAGCTTGTGGGTGAACGGGTACTCGCCGTCGTCGATCTGCTGCTGCTGTTCCTCGAGGGCCTCCTTGCCGATGTAGTCGGCCTCCTTGTCGTCGGGCACCTGGTAGCCGAGGTTGACCTGGAACGGCGACGTCTCGTGGTCGAGATCCTGTCCCCAGGACATGATGCCGGCCGCGATACGGCGGTGGTGGCCCGGCGCGATCTGCATCCCGCCGTGGTCTTTGACCGACGCCATCACGGGGTCCCAGACGCGCTCGGCGTTCTCGTGGGCGTTCCGGACGTAGACCTCGTACCCCTTCTCGCCGGAGAAGCCGGTCTGGCTGATCAGCACCTCACAGCCGTCGATCTCGGCCTCCATCAGGCCGTAGTACGGCACGTCGCTGACCTCGTCGCCGACGACGTCGACCATCACGTCCTCCGCGAGCGGTCCCTGGATCTGCATCGGCGCGACGTCGATCTCGTCGATCTCGACGTCGAGCCCCGAGTCGACCGCGACGCCCTGGAGCCACATCATCAGCGTCGAGTCCGAGATGGAGAACCAGAACTCGTCTTCCTCCGGGCGAAGCAGGACGGGGTCGTTCAACACGCCGCCGTCCTCGTTACACAGGATGACGTACTTCCCGTCCATCGGGTCCATCGAGGTGACGTCCCGGGTGACGACGTAGTTCGTCAGCGCCTCTGCGTCGGGGCCTTTCACCCGGATCTGGCGCTCGACGGCGACGTCCCACAGGGTGACGCTCTCGGTCAGCGCCTCGTACTCCCGCATCGCGCCGCCGTCCTCGGGGTCGACGAGTCCGCGCGGGTGGTAGAGCCGGTTGTAGACGGTACAGCGCCACGCCCCCTCCTCGTTGAACGACTTGTGGAAGAAGGGGGACTTCCGAACACGCGTCGACATCAACATCTCGATGCTGGGGTCGCCCGTCTGCCGCAGGTTCCGGGGGACCGTTCGGTCCGACTGGTCGACGCTCGGGTGATTCGGGTGCTCGGGGTCGTCGTGCATTCCTGTTAGGTTTCGTGGCTCCCTGGAATAAAATCCGACGTTGACCACAGCCGGCCTTTATCAATCCCCTTGCGTCCGCTCGCCCTCGTCGTCGCGGCTGTAGGTCACGACGTCGAACTGGTCGTACCGCTCGCGGCTGGTCTCGCGCCACCGCTCGCGGTCGACCGCGGGGAACCGAGTGTCGCCCGCGAACGACTCGTCGAGTTCGCTCAGGACCATCGTGTCGGCGTGGGGCAGGAACTGCTCGTAGACGGACGCGCCGCCGGCGACGTACGCCGTCGCGGCACCCGTCGCGGCGGCGGCGTCGAGTGCCGCCCGGACGGAGCCGACGGCGACGACGTCGTCCGGGAGCGCCTCGGGAGTGGTCGTCAGCACGACGTTCGTCCGGTCCGGGAGCGGCCCGCCGAGGCTCGCCCGGACCGCCTCGTGGGTCCGCCGCCCGACGACGACGGGGTGACCGAGGGTCAGCTCGCGGAAGTGCTCGAGGTCCGCCGGCAGGTGCCACGGCATCTCGCCGTCGGCGCCGATGACGCCGTTCGCGGCGACCGCGGCGACGAGGACGACACGCATCACCCGACCGTTCGCGAGGACGGGCAAAAGCCCCCGGTCGGTCCGTTCGCCCGGCACGGCGGACCTGCGCTCCCGCGCGCCCTCACGCGAGCGAGTGATCCACTACCGCGCACGTCTTATGACTCTCAAGCACCACTGCACTATGTGGACGCAGTTCGACCCCGACCCGGTCCCGTCGCCGCGCAGGCGTTCCGCCTGGGCATGTATCTCGGTGCGTTCGTCGGCCTCGCTGCAATCGGCCTCCTCTACTGGGCCGGTTCGCTCGGCGTCGTGATGGCCGGCTACGCGCTCCTGCTACTGTTTCCGGTCTACCTCGTCTTCGTCGCCGCCGTTCTCAGCCGGTGGCTCGGCTACCAGAAGGGGACCGAGTCGCTACGCCCGGTGTACGAGACGCGGTGAGGGCTACTCCTCCGTCTCGCTGCCGCCAAGCGTCGCCGCGACGAGGTTCCTGATACCACGCCGCAGCCGGCCGCTCGTGGCCGTCGAGGAGAGCCCGAGTTCGTCCGCGATGCCGCCCAGCGCCACCTCGCGCGGCTCGCTGAAGTAGCCCCGCTCGTACGCCAGGAGGAGCGTGGCCCGCTGTTCGTCGGTCAGGCCGTACGACGTCTCGCCTGCCACCCCGTCGTTGCCGTAGATCTCGACGATCTCGAACTCGATGTCGTTCTCGCTCGCGTACTCCCAGACGGTGCCGAGCGCCGCGCGGTTCGGGAGGAGGAGCCGGGCGAGCCAGCCGCCTCCCCTCGTCTCCGTGTGGGCCAGGACGCCGTTGACCTCCGTGACGACGGTGCTGATCAGCTTCGTGTCGGGCGTGTACTCGGTGTTGTAGATACCCGCCTCGTCCGTCCAGTCGACGAGCTCGTAGCGGGCGACCGTCTCGTCCGCGTCGAACGACCGCTCCAGCTCTGCCCGGTCTTCGTACTCCACGTAGAACGGAAAGACGGTTCGCTCCGGGTCCGTCGTCCCCTGGGCGATGACGCTTATCTCCACGCCGTCGAGGGCGCGGAGCGTCGGGACGAACGCGAGGCGGTCGTGTTTGAGGAGGACTTTCGCCGTGACCGACATTACGGGAGTCACCCGGACCGCCGTCGACGGCCCGTGTACCGTCCGTAATAACGCACGAGCGCGACATGAGGTTTGCGCCCCGCGGGTCGGCTCGTCCTGTCGCTCTCCGGACAGGTCGTGTCCCGGGGCGCAATCCACAAGTCCCCACGACGGCACCTGCGGTTATGGACAGACCGACGACCGTGACGGCGCGAGACGGCTTTCGCGCCCTCGCAGCAGACGCGCCGCCCGGCACGCGCGTGCCGGTCGAGGTGCGCGTCCGTGTCGACCCGTTCGACGCCTACCGCCGGGCGCGCGGGTCGGCGCCGTGTTTCTACCTCGAGACGTCCGGCGGGCAGGCGGGCTGGGGCTACTTCGGTGTCGACCCGGCGGAGTTCGTGGCTGTCGGCCCCGACGGACCGGACGACCCGGAGACGGGAACCCTCGACCGCCTGACCGACGTCCTCGACGGCGAGTCGCTGGTCCGGGGCGACTGCGACGTCCCGTACCCCGGTGGCGTCTTCGGCTGGCTCTCGTACGACGTGGCGCGCGAGATAGAGGACCTGCCCGACAGCGCCGTCGACGACCGACGGCTCCCGCGCCTCCAGGTCGGCTGCTACCCGACGGTGGCGGCGTGGCACGTCGACGGCGTCCCCGGCGCCGACCCGGCGAACGCCGCCGAGACGCTGCCCGACGAGGCGACGCTCCGGGTGCTCTCCGCGCCACGAGTCGGGTCCGACCCCGACGCGGCGTACGACCGGGGGGTGGAGCGCGCACACGACCTCGCGGCGTCCTGTCTCGACGGCGACCCCGCCGTCGGGTCGCCGCGCGTCGACGACGCAGCCGCCTCGTTCGAGTCCACCTGCAGCCGCACGACCTACGCCGACCGGGTGCGCGAGGTACAGGAGGCGGTGCGCGACGGCGACACGTTCCAGGCGAACGTCTCGCACCGGCTGCGCGCGCCCGCCGCGGTCCACCCCGTCACGGCCTTCGGCGCGGTGCGGCGGGTGAACCCAGCGCCGTACTCCGGCCTCGTCGAGTTCCCGGGTGTCGACCTCGTCTCGGCCAGCCCCGAGCTCCTCGTCGAGGTCGAGGGCGACCGCCTGACGACCGAACCGATCGCCGGCACGCGGCCACGGGGCGACACGCCGGCGGAGGACAGCGCGCTCGAGCGGGACCTGCTCGACGACCCGAAGGAGCGAGCCGAACACGCGATGCTGGTGGACCTGGAGCGAAACGACCTCGGGAAGGTGTGTGAGTACGGCTCGGTCGTCGTCGACGACTACCGGCGGGTCGACCGCTACGCCGCCGTGATGCATCTCGTCTCGGTCGTGCGAGGAACCCGACGCCCGGACGTCGACCTCGCCGACGTCGTCGCGGCGACGTTCCCGGGCGGCACCATCACCGGCGCGCCGAAGCCGAAGACGATGGAGATAATCGACCGGCTGGAGGCGACCCGCCGCGGTCCGTACACGGGGTCGATACTCGCCGCCGGCTTCGACGGCCGGGCGACGCTCAACATCCTCATCCGCACCCTCGTGCGGACGGGCGACCACTACGACCTCCGGGTCGGCGGCGGCGTCGTCCACGACTCCGTGCCGGACCGCGAGTACGAGGAGACGCTGGCGAAGGCTCGCGCGCTCGTCGCGGCGATGGACGACGCGTTCGGCGACCGGGCCGACCTCGCGGTTGCCGGGCCGCCCGAGCGTCGCCGCGCCGGGGAGGGGTCGGGGTGAGCGTGGTCACGCCCGTTCCCCGCTCGCGGCCCACCTGGTGGGGGTCGCCGTGAGCGACCGCCCGACGGTCCTGGTGGTCGATAACTACGACTCGTTCGTCTACAACCTCGTCCAGTACGTCGGTCGGGCCGCGGACGTCGAGGTGCGGCGGAACGACGCGATCGACGTCGACGGGGTGCGCGGTCTGGACCCGGACGGGATCGTCGTCTCGCCCGGGCCGGGGACGCCGGAGGAGGCCGGCGTCTCCGTTCCGCTGTTCGCCGACCTCGACTACCCGACCCTCGGGGTCTGTCTCGGCCACCAGGCGCTCTGTGCGGCGAACGGTGCGCCGGTCGGCCACGCGCCGACCGTCGTCCACGGCAAGGCCTCGCGCGTCAGTCACGACGGCACGGGCGTGTTCGCGGGGCTGCCGAACCCGTTCGACGTCGGGCGGTACCACTCGCTCGCGGTCGAACGGGACGACCTGCCGGCGCCGCTCGTCGAGACGGCGGTCACCGTCGACGCCGCGGACGAGGCCGACCGACCCGTGCTGATGGGCGTCCGTCACCGAACACGGCCACACGTCGGCGTCCAGTTCCACCCGGAGAGCGTCCTGACGGACGACGGGCGGTCGATGGTCGAGACGTTCGTCGCCGGCCTCGTCTGATGACCGACCCGGTGTACAGCGTCGACGGCGCCCTCGTCCCGGCGAGCGAGGCGCGCGTCCGGGTCGACGACAGGGGGTTCCAGTACGGCGACGGCGCCTTCGAGACGCTCCGGGCCTACGGCGGGACGCCGTTCGAGTGGTCGGCCCACCGCGAGCGTCTCGCCCGGACCTGTAGCCGGCTCGGGATGCCAGACGCCGTCCCCGACGACGCTCACGAGCGGGTGAAGGCGACGCTCGCGGCGAACGACTTCGACGACGCCTACCTCAAGATCTGTGTCACCCGTGGGGTCCAGCCCGGGACGCTCTCGCCCGCGCCGGACGTCGACCCGACGGTCGTCGTCTACGCGAAGCCGCTCCCGCGCGGCGGCGTCGGGAGCGACCCCGTCTGGGACGAGCCGGCGCGGCTCCGAACCGTCGAGACGCGCCGTCCGCCCGACGACGTCCTGCCGGCGGACGGCAAGACCCACAACTACCTGACCGCCGTCCTCGCGCGGGTCGAGCTGCGCGGGACCGACGCCGACGAGGCGCTCCTCCGGGACGCCTCCGGCGCGGTCGCCTGTGCCGCGACGAGCAACGTCTTCGCCGTCGCCGACGGTCGGCTCCACACCCCGTCGCTGGACGGCCCGGTCCTCCCGGGCGTCACGCGGTCGGTGGTGGTGGACCTCGCCGGCGAGGCGGGCTACCCGGTCACGGAGGGGACGTACACCCCTCTGGACGTCCGCGAGGCGGACGAGGCGTTCCTGACCAACTCGACGTGGGAGGTCCGGCCCGTCGCACACGTCGACGGCACCGCCGTCGGTGGCGGGCCGGTGACGCGGGCGCTGGCCGACCGCCTCGACGAACGCGTCGAGGCGCTGTACTGACGACGACCCCGGCCTGGCGCGTGGGCTCCGCGCCGGTCTGACGGCCCACAAAGGTCTTACACGCCGGCGGTCCAATTGTGGTGATGGTCGCGATCGACCCCCAACAGCTCGGGCTGGAGTTCGGCAGTGGAGCCGTCGTCGGCGGCCTCGTCGGCTTCACCGCAAAGAAGGTGGCGAAGGTGGTGGCCGTCATCGTCGGCCTCGAGCTCGCGCTGTTCAAGTTCCTCGAGTCCCGGGAGATACTGACCGTCGACTGGGGCCGGCTCACCGCCGGACTGGCCGGCAGCGCCGAGTCGGCGGCGAGCGGCACACCCCCCTCGTGGGTGATGACGATTCTCTCGACGCTGTCTATCTCTGCCGGCTTCACCGGCGGGTTTCTGCTCGGCTTCCGCAAGGGCTGACGCGCGTCAGACACGCGGGAAGGCTTATGTGGGTGACTCTCACATGTCGTGCTATGGCAGAACGTACCACGGCACGGACGGTCGTCGAACACGTCGTCGAGACCGACGAACAGGGAGTGCCGCGAATCGGCGCCCGTCAAGTCGTCGACGAGACGCCGACGCCCGCCGTCGCCGAGCGAGAGCCCGAGTCCGAGCGCGCCCGCGTCAGCGAACGTTGATGTCGTCCTCGTCTTTCACGACGCGCGTCTCGGCCTCGCCGCTCGTCAGTTCGTTCGCGAGGTCGTAGAACTCGTTCTGCATCCCAGCCGGGAACGTCGTCACCCCGACCCACGAGCCGTCCGGCTGCCACTCTTCGCGCTCTAGGTCGCCGAACTCCCGGACCTGTGCCTGTGCCTTGCCGGCGTACTCGGCGGGCAGACGGACGGCCATCGTCACCTCGGCGAAGCTGATCGGAATCACCGGTCGGAGGGCGTCGAGCGCGTCGTCCACCTGTGTCTCCGCCGGCTCCATCGGGTCGACGGTGAAGCCGGCCTCCTCCAGCGCCCGCTCGATGCGGTCGGGCGGGTGCGGCGCGTCGCCCTGCTGGGGGTTGACCGCGTTTCGGGTGATGATGTCGATGAGTCGCCGCCGCTTTTGCTCCTGCATCTCGCGGCGCTGCTCGGCGGTGATCTGTATCTCGCCCCGGCGGATGACCGCGGGGATGACCGCCATCGGGTCGGTGGTGTCGAAGGCACTCTCCAGGTCGCTCTCTGCCGGGCGGTCGCCCCGCGAGGCGTCCTCGAACACGTCCTCTGCGGCGATGACGTCCTCGAGGTCGCCCTCGAACTCGTCGCGACGGATCGCCAGTGCGGCGTCCGGGTCGACGAGTACCTCGAAGCGCGCCCCGTGTGACTCCAGCCGTGCGGTCACGGCATCGTCGAGTGAGATCATGTGACGGGCTACCCGCCGGGAGATAAAAACATCTCCGGGACTACGGCTCGTAGGACAGCACCACGCCGTCGTCGAGCCGCTCGACGCCGGCCAGCGTCAGCCCCTGCGGGTCGAGAAAGCCCTCGCCGTCGGCGAGCGTCGGGGCGTCCCGGCCGCCGATGAGCGTCGACCCGACGTAGACGCTCAGCTCGTCGACGACTCCCGCCGCGAACAGCGAGAAGATGACCTCGCCGCCCCCCTCGACGAGCAGCCGGTCGACGCCCGCCGACTCGAGGGCGTCGAGGCCGGCCACGACGTCCACCTGGCCGTCGTCGGCGGGCACGCGGTGGACCTCGACGTCGGATCCGGCGTCGGTCAGGGCGGCGACCCGGCTGTCCGGCGCGTCCTCGACGACGAGGAGGTGTGTGGCCGCGTCGTCGTTCAGCACCCGCGCGTCCGTCGGGGTCCGCGCGCGTGTGTCGAGAACGACGCGGGCCGGGTCGCCGGGGCGTCCGTTGCGCAGCCGCTCGACCCGGCGGTCGGCCTCGTCGAGCGTGAGGCTCGGGTCGTCGGCCAGCACCGTCCCGACGCCGACGAGGACGGCGTCGGCGGCGGCGCGGAGCCGGTCGACCCGGTCGAAGTCCTCGGGGCCGCTAATCGCGACCTGTCGCCGGTCGCGGGTCGACAGCTTTCCGTCGACGCTCGTCGCCGCGTTTACTGTGACGTGCACGCGCCCGAGCGGTCAGTACGTGTGGAAGACGCGGTCGCACCGGCGACACTCGATCGAGTCCGGGCGAACCCACCTGCCGATCTTCATCACCGGGCCGTGACAGTCCGGACAGACTCCCATCGCGCGGTCGTCGGCGACCCGGACGGACAGGTCGAGAATGAGGTCCTCGAGCTCGTCGATCCGCTCGGCCTGCTCCTCGACCCGCTCGGCTAGCGCCGTCTCCTCGCCGACGGCGTCGACGTCGAGTACGACCTCGTCCTCGGCCTCGGTCTCCGCCGCGGCGGTCTCTTCTGCCTCGGCCTCCTCCTCAACAGTCGCCTCGTTGTCTGCCATGCCCTGCTAGACGAGAGCCCAAATATAAAACACACCGGGATTCCAGGGGCAACGACAGCGGAACCCCTCGCTCTATCGGAGTATCTTTATGTGTGATCCGCCCAACAGCCAAAATGCATGTTTGGGGGTATGGCCCTATGACGCTGGGTACAGTCGTTGCACAGGCAGGCGGAATCATCGGCGAACGGCCCGAGGCGGTGTGGCTCGCCCTCGGGACGATCATAATGCTGCTCGGGACGGTATACTTCATCGGCAAGGGATGGGGTGTCTCCGACCCGGACCAGCAGGAGTTCTACATCATCACGATCATGATCACGGGTATCGCGACCTCCGCGTACCTGTCGATGTTCTTCGGCTTCGGCCTGACCGAAGTCGAGGTGGCCGGTCGCGGTGCGCTCGACATCTACTGGGCGCGCTACGCCGACTGGCTGTTCACCACGCCGCTGCTGCTCCTCGACTTGGCCTTGCTAGCGAACGCAAGCCGGCGGGAGATCGGCGGCCTGGTCATCCTCGACTCGTTCATGATCGTGACCGGGCTGGTCGGCGCGCTGTCGAAGACGATGCTGGCCCGCTACACCTGGTGGTTCATTAGCACGATCGCGATGATCCTGGTGCTGTACTTCCTGTACAGTGTCCTCTCCGCGCGCGTCCAAGAGATGAACGACGACGTCCAGTCGACGTTCACGGCGCTGCGGAACCTCACGCTCGTGCTCTGGACCCTCTACCCGATACTGTGGATCGTCGGGACGGAGGGCGCCGGTGTGGTCAACCTGTACGTCGAGACGCTCGGCTTCATGGTGCTCGACGTCTCCGCAAAGGTCGGCTTCGGGTTCATCCTGCTGCGGAGCCGCGCCATCCTCGGCGAGCCCGAGAGCACGCCCGAGCCCTCGGCAGAGGCAGCAGACTGAGCGCAGACGACTAATCGGTTCGCGGTGCGGCTTTCCGTTCTTTTGACGACACGCCCTGCAGCCGCTGCCCCACTATGACACGACACCGCGCTCCGGCCGACCCGAGAGACCGCCGCACCGACCGTGCGGCGAGAGAGCAATGATCGACCCAGACGCGGAGAGTCAGATCGACCGCCGGGTGCTCGCGGGTATCGTCGTCCTGGCGCTCGCCGCCGGCGTCGCGCTCTTCGGCCTGCCGGCGCTGCGCGCGGTCGGGATGAGCTTCCAGACGGCGTTCTGGTCCATCGCGGCGGTCCAGCTCGTCGCGGCGCTCGGCATCGCTCTCCTCGTCTTCCGGGTGACCGGCGACTAGAGTCGGTCCCCGACCCGCTCGTAGTACTCGCGGCGGTCCGGCCCGACCGAGCGGTCGACCCCCGCGGCTGCGCGGTCGAACTGTTCTGCGGTGATCTCCGCCCGACCGTCGGTTCCGTCGGCCATCCGGCGCTCGATGCCGAGCAGCGCAGCCTCGCGCACCACCGCCTCGACGTCGCTCCCGGTGTAGCCGTCGAGGCGGTCGGCCAGCGCGTCGAGGTCGACGTCGTCGGCCAGCGGCTTCCCCGCGGCGTGGATCGCGAGAATCTCACGGCGGGCGTCGCGGTCCGGCATCGGCACCTCGATGACGCGCTCCAGCCGACCCGGTCGGAGCAGCGCGGGGTCGATCCGGTCAGGACGGTTCGTCGCCCCGACGACGGTCACGTCGCCGATTCCGCCCACGCCGTCGAGTTCGGTCAGGAACTGCGAGACGACCCGCTCTGGCGCGCGCGAGCCACCTCCGTCGTCGCCCTCGCTCCTGACGGTGGTGACGGCGTCGATCTCGTCGAAGAATATCACGGCGGGAGCGTTTCGCTCGGCGGCGTCGAACACCTCGCGCACGGCGCGCTCGGACTCGCCGACGAACTTGTCGAGCAGTTCCGGGCCCTCGACGGAAATGAAGTTGGCGTCGGTGGCGTTCGCAACGGCGCGCGCGAGCATCGTCTTGCCGGTACCGGGTGGGCCGTAGAGCAGGATCCCGCGCGCGGGCGTGGTGTCGAACGTCTCGAACAGCTCGGGGTGGTTGAGCGGCCACTCGACGACGCGGGCGAGCTCGCGCTTTACCTCTGTCAGCCCGCCGACGTCGTCGTACGTCGTCGTCGGGACGGTGACGGTGAAGCCGCGCATCGCGCTCGGCTCGACCGCGTCCTGCGCGCCGGCGAAGTCGGCGGCGCACACCGCACCGGGGCCGGCGTCGCGGACGACGGCACGCCGGACCGCCTCGCGGCACAGCGCCCCGAGGTCGGCGCCGACGAACCCGTGGGTCCGCCGCGCGACGGCGGACAGGTCGACGTCGTCCGCGACCGGGAGGCCGCGGGTCAGCACGCGCAGCACGGCCTCGCGGCCCGCCGGACCGGGCACGCCGAGTTCGACGGTCGACTCCAGCCGTCCGCCCCGCCGGACGGCGTCGGCGACGCCCTCGACGGTCGACGTCTCGCCGACGACCGCAACCCCCGTCTCGCCGCCGAGACCGTCGACGAGGCCGGCGAGCGCGGCGGTCCGGCGGCGGTCGGCCCCGCCGGCGTCCGCCGGCGCCAGCGCGTCGAGGTCGGTCACGTGGACGAGCGCGGCTGCCTCACGTCGAGCGCGCGACTCCGCGTCGCCGATCTGTTCGACGGCATCGTCGGCGGACCCGCCCGCGAGCGCGGCGCCGTCGAGCGGGACGTACGACGCGCCCGTCTCGCCGACGAGCGCGTGGATCAGTTGGGTCTTGCCGACACCGGTCGGGCCGGCGACGACGACACCAGTCGTCGGCGGGCGACCGTAGCGGTCGTACGCGTCGGGCGCGGCGAGGGGGTCGGCGACGAGGGCGCGAAGCCGCTCGACGGCCTCGTCGAGGCCGCCGACGTCGGCGAGAGTGACACGCCGACGGGCGTCACGCCGGGCGGCGGCGTCGTCGGCGGGCGACTCGCGGAGCGTGAGGTCGGTGTCGTCGCCGAGACGGACCACGGCCTCGGGGTCGGTACGGACGACGACGAACGGGAGCGTCAGCGCGCCGTCGAACAGCTCGACCCGGACCCGGTCGCCGGCGACGAGCGGGAACTGCCCCGCAACCGTCCGGATCGCGCGCTCGCCGCCGCGGAGTGAGAGCGACTGGACGGGCGCGAACACGACGCGCTCGGCCTCGACGGCGCTCGCCGGTGCCACGTCGACGCGCTCGCCGGTGTCGACGTCGGCGTTCCGGCGCGCGGTCGAGCCGAGCGCTATCTCGTCGCCGTCGACGGCGTCGACGGGCGTGACGAGCGCGGCAGTCCGGCGACCGCCGCCGAGCGTCGCCGTGTCGTCGGCGGCGAGGCCGAGCGCAGCGCACGTCTCCGGCGCAAGGCCGACGCGCTTGCCGGTCGACTCCTCGGCCGCCGTGACGACGAGCCGGCGGCCCTCGCTCGCGGGTGGTCTGCTCCTCATCGGACGACAGACCGGACAGCCGGCGCGGCTATAAGTCCCCTGACGACCCGGAGAGTGAAGTGCCGTCCAGGCGACTCGCGCCCATGGACGTGGCGATGCTCGGTTGGGGGTTCCCTCCGGACGTTACCGGCGGACTCGACACGCACGTCGGCGAACTGTTCGAGGGACTCCGCGCGGAGGGCGTGACCGTGCGCCTGGTGCTCCCGGCGGAGCACGCCCGGACCGCGAGGGTATCGTCCCGGTCGAGACTGGCCAGGGCGACATCCTCACGCGCGTGAACCGGATGACCGACGCGTTCGTCGACGCCGCCGCCGACGCCGACGTCGTCCACACCCACGACTGGTTCGGCTACGGTCCGGGGTCGCAGGCCGCAGCGGCAAACGACGTGCCGTGGCTCACCTCGTTTCACTCGCTGTCGAGCGACCGGAACGTCGACCCGCCCGAGCGGGAGGTCGAGACCGAGCGCCGCTTGGCGCGGCGTGCGGACCACTCTATCGCCGTCTCGAAGCTCCTCGCAGGCCGGGTGCGCGACCAGTACGGCGCCGACCCCGACGTGGTGTACAACGGCTTCTCGACGCCGCGACAGACCGGCGCCGACGTCCGCGCGCGCCACGACATCGACCCCGACGACCCGATGCTCCTGTTCGTCGGCCGTCACACCCACCAGAAGGGTATCGACCACCTGCTGTACGCGCTCGAGCACCTGCCACAGGAGGACCTGACGCTCGTCCTCGGCGGCACCGGCCACCTGACGCCGCGGCTGGAGCGCTTCGCCGAACTCCTCGGGGTGCGTGACTCGCTGGTGCTCGCGGGCTACGTGTC
>KI543177.1:90061-90961 GCA_000496195.1 uncultured archaeon A07HB70 | reverse complement strand
CGGCGATTCTGGACGACGAACTGACCGAAGCGGTGTACGGCGGCGGGCTGGAGGCGGCCCGCGCCGCCGCGACGGAGGCGATGGACCGCGGCGTCGTCCAGGAGGACATCGCCGAGTCGCTCGTCGGTCGGGCGTTCCGCGTCCGGGGGAACCTCTCGGTCGACGAGTACGGCGCGAACCTCGACGCGACGGAGTTCGACCCGGCCGGTGAGCCGCCGGCGCGGCTGGCCGCGGAGACGCTGGCCGACCTGGAGGCCGCGGAATGAGTTCGAGCGACGACGGCGACGACGGGCCGGGCCGGCGCGAGGTGGCGGCCCGTCTGCTCGCCGCGGAGTTCGACGACGTGACCGTCTCCTACCGCGAGAGCGACGAGGAGCGCGCGCCGAACTACGTCGTCCTGCCGACGGGCGCGCGGGTCAACCGCGCCTTCGCCGTCGGCGTGTTGACGGAGGTCGAGCCGGTCAACGACGGGGTGGTGCGCGCCCGCGTCGCCGACCCGACGGGAGCGTTCGTCTCGTACGCCGGCCAGTACCAGCCGGAGGCGCTGGCGTTCTTCGAGCGGACGGAGCCGCCGGAGTTCGTCGCGCTCACCGGCAAGGCCCGGACGTTCGAGCCGGAGGACGGCGACCGGGTGTTCTCCTCGCTCCGCCCCGAGTCGGTCAACGCCGTCGACGCCGACACCCGCGACCGGTGGGTGGTCGACGCCGCGCGGGCGACCCTGCGCCGCGTCGCCGTCGCCGCCGACGCGCTCGGCCGCGAGGCACGCGGCGACGAGCTGCGCGCCGCCCTCGCCGACGAGGGCGTCTCCGAGTCGCTCGCCGCAGGGGTGCCGCTGGCACTCGAGCGGTACGGCACGACCGAGGCGTATCTCGACGAGGTTCGGCGGATGGCCGTCGAGGC
>KI543177.1:81260-88775 GCA_000496195.1 uncultured archaeon A07HB70 | reverse complement strand
CGACGGCCTCTACGAGATGGACGAGGAGGAGCGCGCGGAGGCCGCGGAGCTCGGCACGGAGTTCGAGACGGCGACCGAGGTCGACCCGGCGGGCGAGGCCGGCATCGACGTGCCGGAGCCGGAGGCAACGGCGGACGAGGACGCCGCCGGCGCCGACGGAGCAGCGGCGGCGACGGACGCCGACGAGGACGACCCCGAACACGACGCAGCCGCGGGCGCCGACCTCGAGGACGCCGTCGTCGACGCGATGCGGGCGCTCGACGACGGCTCCGGCGCGGACCGCGAGACCGTCGTCGCGCGCGTCGCCGACGGCCACGGCGCCGACCCGGAGGCCGTCGAGGAGGCCGTTCAGGACGCCCTGATGAGCGGTCGGTGTTACGAGCCGGACGAGACGACGCTCAAGCCGATTTGATCGACCCGGTTCCGGGCGAACCGGCGGCGACCGCCGACCTCGACGGGGAACGCGCGCTCGTCGTCGCGGACGTCCACGCCGGCATCGAGGCCGGTCTGCGCTACGAGCGTGGCGTGGAACTCGACTCCGCCGCCGACGCCCGGCGGGACCGACTCTGTTCGCTTCTCGACCGCACCGACGCCGACCGTCTCGTCGTCGTCGGCGACCTCGCGCACCGCATCGGCGGCCCGTCGGGCGCCGAGACGGCGGAGCTCCGCGCACTCGTCGACGCGGCGCTCGACCGCGCGGCGGTGACGCTCGTCCCCGGCAACCACGACGCGGGGGTCGACGAGGCGCTCTCCGACCGTGCCGTCGACGTCCGCGACCCGACGGGGTGGCGCGCCGGACCGGTCGGGTTCGCCCACGGCCACACCTGGCCAGCGCCGGCCGTTCTCGGCGCCGAGTCGGTCGTCGTCGGCCACGAGCACCCACGGGTCCGGCTCGAGGACGCCGTCGGCGGCGCGCGCTCGGAGCGCGCGTGGCTCCGCGGCCGGCTCCACAGCGGCCCGTTCGCCGACGACGGCGACGTCGCGTGGCCAGCCTCCGACCCGGAGCTCGTCGTCGTCCCGGCGTTCAACGGTCGGTCCGGCGGGACGCGCGTGAACGTCGAGGGCGAGGCGTTTCTCGCGCCGTTCCTCCCCGACGCCCTCGCCGACGGCGAGGTCTACCTGCTCGACGGGACGCGCCTCGGCGACTACCGGCGCGTCTAGACGAGGACGGAGCCGACGTAGACGGCGGTGCTCGCGGCGGCGAGCCAGCCGACCCACGGCGCCGGTGGTTCGGACGTCTCGGGGTTCCGGAGCGCCATCAGCGACGCTCCGAGGACGAGGAGGCCGGCGAACGCCGTCGCCACCTCGACGGGCGGGGTCCCCGACGCGGCACGGACCGCGAGCACCGCCTCGCCGGCCGCGAGTGCCCCGAAGACGGCGAGTGACCCCCACATCAGCAGGGTGCTGTTCACGCCGACCGTGAGGCCGGGAAGCCACCTCAACGTTCGGGCCCACGGCGCCGAGCGCACGTCTCAAGGGCCGCGGTCCCGGAGGTGTGTCCGATGGCAGACAGCGAGCGACTGACCGGCGCAGACGCCTTCACGCACCTGAATCCGGGCGTCCGCGCGGCGCTCTCGGAGCGAGGGTTCTCCACCCCGACCGAGCCACAGCGCCGGGCGATCCCGCCGATCGCCGGCGGTCGGAACGCCCTGGTCGTCGCGCCGACGGGCACGGGCAAGACCGAGACGGCGATGCTGCCCGTCCTCTCCGCCGTCGACGAGGCAGACAGCCGCTTTGGAATCAGTGTCCTGTACGTCACGCCGCTCCGCGCGCTCAACCGCGACATACGCGAGCGCCTGGACTGGTGGGGTGACGAACTCGACCTCGCGGTCGACGTCCGTCACGGCGACACCTCGGACTACCACCGGTCGAAGCAGGCCGACGACCCGCCGGACGTCCTCGTCACGACGCCGGAGACGCTCCAGGCGATGCTCACCGGCTCGAAGCTCCGGCGCGCGCTCGCGGACGTCGCCCACGTCGTCGTCGACGAGGTCCACGAGCTCGCGGCCTCGAAGCGCGGCGCACAGCTGACCGTCGGCCTCGAGCGCCTGCGCGAGGTCGCCGGTCCGGTCCAGCGCGTCGGCCTCTCCGCGACGGTCGGCGATCCCGACGAGGTCGGGCAGTTCCTCACCGGTACGCGGGGCTGTGCGGTCGTCGAGATCGACGCCGGCTCGCGGTTCGCCGTCGACGTCGTCGCGCCCGAGGTGACCGCCGAGGACGAGCGGCTGGCCGGCGAGCTCGCGACCGACCCCGAGCTCGCGGCACACGTCCGGGCGATACGCGACGCCGTGCGCGCGAACGAGTCGACGCTCGTCTTCGTCAACACCCGGTCGACGGCAGAGGCGCTGGCAGCGCGCTTCACCGCGCTCGACGAGCCGATCGGCGTCCACCACGGGTCGCTCTCGCGCGACGCGCGCCTGGAGGCCGAGAAGGCGTTCAAGTCCGGCGAACTCGACGGTCTCGTCTGCACCTCGTCGATGGAGCTCGGTATCGACGTCGGACGGGTCGACCACGTCGTCCAGTACAACAGCCCCCGCGAGGTGGCCCGACTGCTCCAGCGCGTCGGCCGCGCGGGCCACCGCCGCGACCGCGTCTCGGAGGGGACGGTCGTCACGAGCGGTGCCGACGACACGCTGGAGGCGCTCGCCATCGCCCGGCTGGCGCTCGACGGCGCGGTCGAACCCGCGGCAATCCACGAGGGGAGCCTCGACGTCGTCGCCAACCAGGTCGCGGGGCTGGTGATGGACGAGGGCGAGGTGAGCGCCCGCCGGGCCTACGAGGTGGTGTGTCGGGCGTACCCGTTCCGTGACCTCGACGCCGAGGCGTTCCGGCAGGTGGTCCGCGAACTGTCGGGCAACCGGGTGCTGTGGCTGGACGAGGAGACCGACCGGCTGGAGAAGTCCGGCGGAACCTGGCGGTACTTCTACGCCAACCTGTCGATGATCCCCGACGAGACGACGTTCGGGGTGTACGACGTCTCCTCGCAGTCTCACGTCGGGAGCCTCGACGAGCGGTTCGTCGTCAACTTCGCGGATCCGGGGTCGACGTTCGTCCACGGCGGACGGATGTGGCGGGTCGCGAACGTCGACGAGGAGGAGGAGCGCGTCGAGGTGTCGCCCGTCGGGGACCCCGCCGGCGAGGTGCCGTCGTGGGTCGGGCGGGAGATTCCCGTCCCCGCGGCGGTGGCGAACGACGTCGGCACGGTGCGCGAACGCGCCGCGGACCGCCTCCGCGCGCCCGGTGCCGACCGCTCTGCCGTCGCCGCGGAGACGGCAGCCGAGTTTCCGGCGGACGAGCGCACCCTCGCCGCCGGGCTGGAACGGGTCGAGCGCCAGGTCGAGGCCGACCACGCGGTTCCGACCGCCGACCGTCTCGTCGTCGAGGGGCGGGGCCGCGAGGTGGTGTTGAACGCGCCGTTCGGCCACCGGGTAAACGAGTCGCTCGGCCGACTCGTCGCGGCGCTCCTCGGCCAGCGAACCGGCTCGTCGGTCGGGCTGGAGGTCGACCCGTACCGCGTCGAACTGGAGGTGCCACGCGGCGTCGGCCCGCCGGCCGTCGTCGAGGTGCTACGAGAGACCGACCCGGACCACGTCTCGGCCCTCCTCGAACTCGCCCTGAAGCGCTCGGACGCGCTGAAGTTCGCGCTCGTCGACGTCGCGACGACGTTCGGCCGGCTGGACCGGGACCGGGGCGACCGGATGGGCGCCGACCGGCTGATGGCCGCCCTGGAGGACACGCCGGTGTTCGACGAGGCCGTCCGGCAGGTGTTCCACGACGACCTCGACGTCGACGGCGCGGCGGCGCTCCTCCGGCGGATCCAGCGCGACGAGGTCGAGGTCGTCGTGGAACGAGGGTCGACACCGATCGGAACCGGCGGGCGCTCCGGCGGCCGGGAGTTTCTCGTGCCCGAGAACGCCGACGCGGGCGTGGTCGACACCGTCCGCGAACGCATCCTCGACGACGGGGTGGTGCTGGTCTGTCTCCACTGCGCCGGGTGGACCCGACGGACGAAGGTGCGACGCGTCCCCGACGACCCGGAGTGCCCCGAGTGCGGCGCGACCCGCGTCGCCGCGCTGTCGCCGTACGACGAGGAGACGCTCGCGGCGGTGCAGTCGAACAGCCGAGACGAGGAGCAACGGTCGCTGGTGGAGCGGGCACACCGGAACGCCAACCTCGTCCAGGCCCACGGCAAGCGGGCGGCGATCGCGCTCCGCGCCCGTGGCGTCGGGCCACAGACCGCGGCACGGATCATCGGGAAGCTCCGCCGGAACGAGGACGAGTTCTACCGCGACCTGCTCGACAGAGAGCGCGAGTACGCCCGCACCCGGTCGTTCTGGGACTAGACGAGCGACCCCGGCACCGACCGGAGCGCGGCGTCGAAGTCCGCCTCGGTCAGGACCACCTCGTCGGGGTGGTCGTTCGCGGCGTCGCCGTGGCGGTCGGTCACGCGCTCGATCGCGGCCATCGCGGCCTCGCGCACGACCGCCTCGACGTCGGCGCCGGAGTAGCCCGCCGTCTCGCGGGCCAGCGCGTCGAGGTCGACGTCGTCGGCCAGCGGCTTCCCCGCCGTGTGGACGGCGAACGTCGCCCGCCTGGCGTCGCGGTCCGGCGCCGGGACCTCGACGTGGGTCTCCAGCCGACCGGGGCGGAGCAGGGCGGGGTCGAGCGCGTCCCGGCGGTTCGTCGTCGTGACGACGGCGAGCGAGGGGTTGTCCGCGGCACGGTCGAGCTCGGTCAGGAGCTGTGAGACGACGCGCTCGCCGACCCCGCTCTCGCCGCCGCCCCGGGCACGCGCGACCGCGTCCACCTCGTCGAGGAGGACGACCGACGGCGCGGCCTGCCGGGCCCGCTCGAACACCTCGCGGACGGCCTTCTCCGACTCGCCGACGTAGCGGTCGAGCAGCTCGGGGCCGGCGACGGTGACGAGGTTCACCCCCGCTCGGCGGCGATCGCCCGCGCCAGCAGGGTCTTGCCCGTGCCCGGCGGGCCGTGGAGCAGCACGCCGGTCGGCGGCGTCGCGTCCGCAGCCGCGAACAGCGGCTCGTACTGGAGCGGCCACTCGACGGCGCGCGAGAGCGCGGCCTTCGGGTCGTCGAGCCCGCCGACCGCCTCGAACCCCTCGGTCGGCTGCTCGGCGACGTACTCCCGCATCGCGCTGGGCTCGACGCTCGCGAGCGCCGACTCGACGTCGCGTCGCTTCACCGCTATCTCCGCCGTCGGCGTCTCCTCGGCGCGGGCGCGCCGGAGCGCGGTCATCCCCGCCTCCTTCACCAGCGTCGCGAGGTCCGCGCCGACGAACCCGTACGTGCGCGCCGCGACGGCGTCGAGGTCGACGTCGTCGGCGAGCGGCACGCCACGGGCGTGAACCGCGAGGATCTCCCGCCGGCCGACCTCGTTCGGCGCCCCGATCTCGATCTCGCGGTCGAACCGACCGCCGCGCCGGAGCGCGGGGTCGAGGCTGTCGAGACGGTTCGTGGCGCCGACCACGACGACGTCGCCCCGGTCGTCGAGGCCGTCCATCAGCGACAGGAGCTGGCCGACGACGCGGTTCTCGACGTCCGAGTCGCCGTCGCGTTCCCCGGCGATGGAGTCGATCTCGTCGAAGAACACCACCGACGGCGCCGCCTCGCGGGCCTCCCGGAACGTCTCGCGCAGGCGCTCCTCGCTGTCGCCCTTGTACTTCGAGACGATCTCCGGGCCGCTCACGGTGAAAAACGCCGCGTCCACCTCGTTCGCGACGGCCCTCGCGATCAGCGTCTTCCCCGTGCCCGGCGGGCCGTGGAGGAGGACGCCCCGCGGCGGTTCGACGCCGACGCGCGCGAACAGCTCCGGCTCCGAGAGCGGGAGTTCGACCATCTCGCGGACGAGGTCGAGCTCGTCGTCGAGGCCGCCGATGTCCTCGTAGGTGACCCCGCTCGCCGGCGCCGGGTCGCCGGACTCGTCAGCCGGCGTCTCGGGGTCGAGGTCGACGGCCACGGTCGTCGAGTCGTCGACCCGCACGTCGCCCGTCGGCTCCGTCTCGCGAACCCGCACGGTCGCGTCGACGCGCTCGACCCGGACGGTCTGGCCGGCGCGGACGGGCCGGTCGTTGACGGCCTCCGTCGCGGCGGCGACGACGGCGTCGTCGTCGGCGTCGACGCCGTCGACGAGGACGAGGTCGACACGGTCGGCGGCGACGAGCGTCCCCGTCGTCGACACCTGTACCGTCTCGCCGATCTTCACGCCGGCGTTCGCCCGCGTCCCCGCGTCTACCTGGACCGTGCCGTCCGGCACGCCGGCACGGGCCGGCCAGCACTTCACGACCGCCGGGCGTTCGCCCTCGACGACGACGGGGTCGCCGCTGAGGACGCCGAGCGCCGACCGGATCGCCTCGGGGAGGCGGGCGATACCCCGCCCTGCGTCGCGCTTCTCCGCCGCGCGGACGGTTACGTCGACACCCGACATCTCAGCGGTGCTCCTCCGCGGTCCGCTCGGCGCCGCAGGTCGGCTCCGCGTTCACCGCGTCACGGACGACCCCGACCTCCCGGGAGCTGTCGTCGCCGGCGAACGCGCGGACACCGACGCGGTCGGGCGTCTCGCGCGAGCGGTCGCGCCACGCGACGGGGATCACCGGTCGTCCTCCCCGCTCACGAACTCGTACGACTCCTCGCCCCACTCGTCCTCCGCGAAGACGAACACCCGCTCGTCGACCGCGTCCGGGTCGGCCCCCACCTCGACCCGGAAGTCGCCGACGCGGGCCGCACGAACGCCCGGGAACACCTCGCGCTCGCCGTCTCGGGGAGCAGGAGCCGTCCGACGCCGGTCGCCTCGAGTATCTCGTCCTCGGTCGTTCGGTCCTCGACGTAGACGAGGACGCCGTCCGTGCCGTCGGTGACGAGGACGTGTACCTCCCGTCCCGGCCGGGCGCGGAGCGGTCCAGTCATCGCCTCCGGCACGCCGCGGTAGAGCACCGAGCGGCCGTCGAGGTACTCCACCTCGACACCGTGGTCGACCAGGGAGACGGAGAGCGTCGCGGGCGCAACCTCGGTGTGGCCCTTCATACACAGAACTGGTCCCGCAGGCGAAAAAGCGTCGCGCTCCCCGCTTCCGGTAGCCATAACACCCCTCCGCGCCCGGATAGATGCGTGACGGGTCGTGCGACGGCGCTCGGCGCCGGGACGGTTCTGAACGCCCTCGCGACGGGCCGCGGGTCGGCGTTCGCGATCGACGCCGAGACGACGGCGACGGTCGAGCTCGGCGGGTCGGAGACGACGGGCGACGTCGCCGGCGACCCGGCCCTCGACACCACCCTGATCGAGCGCTGTCTCGACCTGACGACCAGCCGCCACGGCGCGGGCGAGGCCGGCCACGTCCGCACCGAGAGCGAGGTGCCGACCGCCGCGGGGCTGAAGTCGTCGAGCGCCGCCGCGAACGCGACGGTGCTCGCGACGCTCGACGCGCTGGGGGTGCCGGTTGCGGACGACCCCGGTCGGGACGGCGAGGCCGACGGCGGGCCGACCGTCGACCGGGTCGAGG
>KI543177.1:67953-80171 GCA_000496195.1 uncultured archaeon A07HB70 | reverse complement strand
GGGAGTGGCGCTAGAGCCCCTCGATGAACCGCTGGTCCTCGCTCGGGTTCAGCACGGTCGCCTCGTAGTGGTCGGCGATCGAGGGGACGTACACCTTCGTCGAGAGCTGCTTCCGCTCGCCGGGGTCCATGTAGCCCATCGAGAGGTCGTCGCTCCGGAGGAGGATGTCGTCGTCGTTGTAGAACGAGACGCGGACGACGGCGCCGGAGCGGTCGCCCTGGTTGAGCACCGTCACGGTGGCGGTGGCGAGCGACTCGCGCAGACGCTCGACCTCCACCGGGTCGCCGTCCTGCGCCAGCGTGACGTTCACGAGGTTGAGCGTCAGCGACGGCGTCCGCCCGGCCTTGAGATACGTGTCCATCCGTCCCTCCATCGAGTCGAGCCAGCGCTCGACCGTGCCGTCCTCGTCCGGCAGCCGCTCGTAGAGCCCAGCGAGGTCGGCGCGCAGGTCGCTGACGAGGGTCTGGCGGTTCGCCGGCGAGCGCTTCATCTGCTCGTACTCCCGCTCGAACGCGTCGAACTGCGGGTAGTCGTCGTCGAGTTCGGCGCCGATGCGCTCGATCGCCTGGTCGAACCGGAGCAGCGGCGGCAGGTCCTCGACGTCGACGTCGCGCACGGGGTCGTCGGCGGCAGCCTCCTCGTCGGCGGCGGCGCGGGCACGCGCCGCGGCCTGCGTCCGTGCCGACCGGCTCTCCGTCGCGGTGCCGCCGGCGTCGGCGACGGACCGCTCCGCGAGGTCGAACGGCGAGACGCCGTTTGCGATCACCGGCCGCGAGGCGGCGTAGAGCCGGTCGAAGGTGTCGCCCATCACGTAGCCGTAGGCGGCGTGGCCGAAGAGCGAGAGCACGACGAACGAGGCGTATCCGAGCGTCTGTGCGTCGACGACGCCGCCGAAGCCGAGGACGAACCCCGGCCAGACGACGATCCCGAAGACGGTCCCCTTCGTCGAGAACTCGTCGCCGGGGAGGTAGGTACCGATGGAGGCCAGCATCAGCGGCCAGACGATGCTCCCGCCGGCCACGAAGACGGCGTAGCCGACGACGGCGCTCAGGCTCCCGACGAACGGGTCGAGGAGCAGAATCTCCGTCGTCGCGGCGAAGTTCTCGAACTCGAAGCCGCCGAACAGCGACGACACGAGCAGGAAGCCCGTCAGTACCACCGTCCCGGCGAAGCCGGCGACGGCGCCGAACACGCCGTCGACTACAACCTCGTAGAGGATGTCGTCCTCCGCACCGGGCGTCGAGTCCTCGATCTCGCTCACACCACGGGTTCGGCGTCCACCAGCATAAAGCAGTGTCCTGTCGCGTCAGGTCCCATACGTCTCTGCGAGCGCGTCGAGCGCCTCGTGGTGCTCGGTCGTGTGCGGGGCGGTGAGCGGCGAGACGCTCACCCGATCGGCCATCACCGCGCCACGGTCGCTGTTCGCCGGCTCGTCGAGCGACCCGTCGTGGAGCCGGCCCCACACCATGTCGTCGAGGTGGATCCGCTCGCCGTCGCGGGTGGCGCGCATGTCGTACGTCTCGGACGGGAACGTCACCGTCATCGGGGCCGGGTCGCCGCCGGCGGGCGGCGCGTTGATGTTCAGGTAGTCGGCCTGGTCGAACACCCCGGCGTCGAAGGCGTGGTCGACGAGGTACGCCGCCGCGCCGGTGGCGTCCGCGTAGTCCGCCGGGTCGGTCGCGGCCTCGCGCCAGTCACGGTCCGGGTCCGGCGGGACGAACAGCGAGGCGGCGATCGCGGGCACGTCGAAGAACGTCGCCTCCACCGCGGCGCTGACCGTCCCCGACCGGCCCAGGACGTACTCGCCGAGGTTCGCGCCCTTGTTACAGCCCGCGACGACGACGTCCGTGTCGGGACAGAGCGACTCGACGCCCGCGACGACACAGTCCGCGGGCGTCCCCTCGACGGCGTAGCCCAGGTCGTGCTCCCACACCTCGACGCGGGTCGAGAGCCGCCGGCCGACCGCGCTCTGGTCGTCGGCGGGCGCGACGGCAGTCACCTCGACGCCGTCGAGGGCAGTCAGCCTGTCGTACAGCGCGCGGAACCCGACGCTGTCGATACCGTCGTCGTTCGTCAGGAGCACCCGGCGCCGGTCCTCGGTCATGTCGCCACCTACCGGGGGTCGGACAAAAGCGCTCGGCCCTACGCGGCCCGGTCGACGACCGCCTCGCCGTCGACGACGAGGTTGTACGCCGCCTCGTCGTCGTTCCACAGCACGAGGACGTTCTCGAGCGCGAGGACGGCGGCGTACGGCGCCTCCCGGAGCGCGGCGTTTAACCCCGACTCGCGGGCCAGCACCGCGAAGTGGTCCGTCTGCTGGCTCCCGTCGCCCACGAGGAACAGCGGGTTCGCGTCGCCCTCCCCGAGGTCGTGCGAGAGCTTCACCACCAGCGTGTCGACGCGCTTCGTGACGTGGCGCTCCGACTCCCCGAGGCGGGCGTGGCGCGACCGCTCGGCCCGGATGCCGGCGCGCCGCGTCCCGTCTCGCCGAACCAGCGCGTAGGCGTACCGCACCGCTCCGTTGACGAACGTGCCGTCGCCGGGACCGCCGGCCCCCTGCG
The DNA here is from genome assembly GCA_000496195.1 of uncultured archaeon A07HB70. Classification (GTDB taxonomy): domain Archaea; phylum Halobacteriota; class Halobacteria; order Halobacteriales; family Haloferacaceae; genus A07HB70. Next base: position 77,610 of record KI543177.1, on the reverse strand, counting down.
CGTCGAGGTCGCGCTGGACTCCCGGCGGGTCGAGCGAGCGCCCGACGTCGAACGACCAGCAGTCGTCCGCCGGCGCGGCGTCGGGCCAGAGCCGGAGCGTCGGGTCGAAGACGGTCCCCGGCCCCTCGTCGACGAGCGCGCGCTCGACCGCCCGCAGCCCGGTCGCAGTGTCGCGGTCGGCGGGCGCGAGGGCGACGACCGTCCCGTCGTCGGCGACGTACTCGAACAGGGCGCGCGCGACGGCAACCGGGTCGTCGAGCTCCGAGAGGACGTTCGCACAGAGGACGAGGTCGTACGGCCCCCCGGCGTCGAACGACTCGATCGGCTCGCGGTGGACCACCGTCCGCGCGCCACGGGGCGGGTCGACGAGGGCCTCGAAGCAGTCTGCGGCGGCGGCGCTCGCCTCGACGGCGTGGTAGTCGACCACACATCCGTCCGGCAGGCAGTCGAACAGCGCCAGCGCCGGCCCGCCGACGCCCGCGCCGACGTCGAGGACGCGGAGGCGGCGCGGGAGCAGCCCCGCTTCGGCGAGTCTGTCGAGGACGTAGCCCGTCGCGGCCCAGTAGCCCGGCAGGTGGTAGACGGCGTACGCGAGCGCGGTCGTCTCGTCGTAGTCGACGGGGTTGCGGCGGTAGTACCGCTCTTTCACCTCCGCGAGCCGGTCCCGGAGCGCGTCGCCCGAGGTGCCGCTCGCCCAGCCCGGCCCGAGCCGGTCGACGAGCAGGTCGCGCAGGGCGTCCTCGTGTCGCTCGGGAAACTGCCCGGGCGCCCACCCCGCCGGCGGAACCGGGTCGTCGCCGACCGGGACGAACGTCCCGTCCGGCTGTTCGACGAGGGCGAGGTCGTACGCCTCCTCGCGGAGGACGCGGCGGACCAGCGCCGGGTGGGGCCTGCCCTCGACGTACTCGTGTATCTCCTCTGGGTCGACCGGCCGTACGGACCGGAGATACCGCGCCGCGTCGCGCACGCCGTCGCGGTCGACCGTCATCGGCCCCCGCCGTCGGCGCGGTCGGCGCCGGCTTCGTGTCGCTCCTCGGTCTCCCGTGCCTCGCGGTAGAGCCGCTCGAACGCCTCGTCGTCGGCGGTCGCCACCCGCCGCGCGGCCTCGGCAACCGCCGACGCGCCGTCGAACGTCCGCTGGACGTCGCGGTACACCCGCGGGCTGTTGCCGGTGACGGTCGCGACGAGGTCGTCGAGGCCGCGGGAGACGGGGGTGGCGAACTCGTCGCGCACCGCCTCGCGCGCGAGGCCGTAGGCGAGGACGGCGGCGTGGGCGGCGGCCTGGACGGTCCGCATCGCCTCGTCGTGTTCTGCCGCCGTGGTGTCGAAGACGCTGTTGCCGTTCCCGTCGAGTGCCGCCCGGACGCCGTCGGTGAGGGGACCGGGGGCGTCGTGGACGGCGGCGACGTTCCCTGGTGCGTTGTTCGGCGCGAACAGCGGGTGGAGCGACAGGCGCTCGCGGTCCGGGGCGTGGTTCCGCCCCGCCGCGACGGGTGGGGCCATCGTGCCGACGACGTCGAGGAGCGCCCGCTCCGCCCGCGGCGCGTGGCGCGCGACTGCCTCGGGCGCGACGGGCATCGGGACGGCGAGACAGACGGCGTCGAACGACTCGTCGCCGTCGAGCGCCGCCGTCCGCCCGCCGGCCCGCTCTGCCGCGGCCCGTGCGGCGGCGTCGTCGACGTCCGCGAACGCCACCCGGTCGGCGCCCGCGACGCCGGCGAACCACCTGCCGACCGCGCCGGCGCCGACGACCAGCAGGTCCATAGTCGATACCGCCCGGCGCCGGGCTAAAGCGGTTCGGTGCGCTCCGCCGGCTCGACCCGGAGCGCCGACCCGTCGACGTCCCCCTCCGCGTGGTCGACGAGCTGTCGCGCCGTGAACCCGACCCGCTCGGGGTCGACCGGCGCGTCGAACCGGACGCCGAAGAGCACGACCGGCGGCGTCCGCCCGGCACCGACGAAGTCGACGGCACGGGCCTCGACGGCACCGTCGCCCGGTCCGCCCGCCGTCACGTCGAACGTCGCCTCGAGGTCGCCCGCCGCCACCCGTTCGACCGTCCGCTCTTCCGGCGCGGTCACGCCGGCCTCGAACCGTCGGACGCCCGCGTCGTGGTCGACGACGACGACGACAGCCGGCGTCTCGCCCGCTGTCGGCTCCTCGACCCCGAGCGCGTCCGCGAGTTCGTCGTCGACGTTCATACGTCCGCCCGGGGCGGGGACGATATGAACCCGACGCTAAGGGTCCAGCCCCGTCGGGAGCGTCGTCAGGTTCTCGTGCCCGTCCTCGCGGACGACGACGATATCCTCGACCCGGACGCCGCCCACGTCGGGGTCGTACAGTCCCGGCTCCACCGTGACGACGTTTCCCGCCGCCAGTTCGCCGCCGTCGGGCGAGACGCGCGGGAGTTCGTGGACCGCGAGGCCGACGCCGTGGCCGGTCGAGTGGATGAACCCCGTCTCCGCCGCGGGGTCGGCACGGAGCGTCGGCAGGCCGGCGTCCTCGTAGACGTCGCAGGCGGCGTCGTGGACGGCGGCGCCCGTCGTCCCGGCCTCGACTTCCGCCAGCGCCGCCTCCCGGGCCTCGTTCGTCAGCCGGTGCCACTCCGCGAGCGTCTCCGACGGCTGACCCCGGACGTAGGTGCGGGTCGTGTCGGCGTGGTAGCCGGTCGCCTTCGACCGCGGGAAGACGTCGACGACGACCGGCTCGCCGGCCCGGAGCGGTCCGCTCCCGCGGTCGTGCGGGTCCGCCGCGTCCGCGCCGCAGGCGACGATGGTGTCGTCCAGCCCGCAGCCGTTGTCCAGCAGCGTCCGCTCTATCTCGGCTCTCACCCGCTCGCTCGTCAGTGCCTCGCCGCCGTGTCGGAGGACCCCGTCGACGATTTCGGCCTCGCGGATCAGCGCCGCCGCGCGCTCGATTGCCGCCTCGTTCGCCCGCTGTGCCGCGCGGACGTGGTCCACCTCCCGGTCGGTCTTGACCGCCCGCGCTCGCTCGACGGCGTCGTCCGGGTCCGGCTCGACGGCCACGCCGCGCTCGCGGAGACGGTCGGCGGTGCCGAGCGGGAAGCGGTCGGGCGTCCGAATCGCCTCGACGCCCCGGTCGGCCAGCCAGTCGGCGACGACGCCGGCGCGCGCCGCGCGGCGGCCCGACTCGGCGACCCGCTCGCGGTAGTCGTAGTCGGAGAAGCGCGCGACCGACGCCGCACGGCCCTCCGACCGCGCCCGGCTGTACTCCAGTTCGGAGACGAGGAGCGCGACGCCGTTTGTCGTCCAGACGGCGTGGAACGGGTCGGGCGCGTCGAAGCCGGAGACGTAGCGCTGGTTCGGGTCCTCGCCGTCGGCGTCGATCAGGTAGCCGTCGGCGCCGTCGAGGGCGTCGCCGAGCGCCGAGAGGTCACGGCTGTCCATGCCTCTCTCCGTGGCCGCCCCGACGTATGCCTGTCGGGGCGGGGTCCGGTAGCCTGATTACCCGCGGCGCCGCGGCGAGAGCCATGGACGTCACCGTCGCGGCCTCCCGCGTCGCCGGCTGCGCCCGCGCCCCGCCGTCGAAGAGCTACACCCACCGGGCGGTTCTCGCAGCCGGCTACGGCGCCGGCGAGACGCTGGTCCGGTCGCCGCTGCGGAGCGCCGACACCCGACGGACGATGACCGCCGTCGAGGCGTTCGGCGGGGGCGTCGCGGACGCGGAGGGCGACGCCGACGCCGTCCGTGTCACCGGCTTCGGCGGGCGGCCGGCGACGCCGGACGACGTCGTCGACTGCGGAAACAGCGGGACGACGACGCGCCTCGTGACGGCGGCGGGCGCGCTCTGTGACGGCCTCGCCGTCCTCACCGGCGACGCGTCGCTGCGCTCGCGGCCGCACGGACCGCTCCTGGAGGCCGTCTCGGACCTCGGCGGGCGCGCGGAGTCGACGCGCCGGAACGGGCAGGCGCCGCTGGTCGTCGGCGAGGCGGTGACCGGCGGCCGCGTCGAGCTGCCCGGCGACGTCTCCTCGCAGTTCGTCACCGCCCTCCTGATGGCCGGCGCCGTCACCGACGAGGGCGTGCGCGTCGACCTGACGACGGCGCTGAAGTCCGCACCGTACGTCGAGGTGACGCTCGAACTGCTCGACGACTTCGGCGTCGACGCCCGCGAGACGGAGACGGGCTACGCCGTCGACGGCGGCCAGGCGTACGAGGCGGCGACGTACGACGTGCCCGGCGACTTCTCCTCTATCTCGTACCTCCTCGCGGGGGGCGCCGTCGCGGCGGACGAGGCCGTCGTCGTCGAGGGCGCCCGCGAGAGCGCGCAGGGCGACACCGCGATCGTCGACGTGGTCGAGCGGATGGGCGCGCCGGTCGAGTGGGACCGCGCGGCGGGCGAACTCCGGGTGGAGCGCGCGCCGCTCTCCGGCGTCGAGGTGAGCGTCGCCGACACGCCGGATCTCCTGCCGACAGTCGCGGTGCTGGGCGCCGTCGCCGACGGCGACACCGACATCGTCGACGCCGAACACGTCCGGTACAAGGAGACCGACCGCGTGAGCGCGATGGCCGAGGAGCTGACGGCGATGGGCGCCGCCGTCACGGAACGCGAGGACGCGCTGACCGTCCACGGCGGCGAGACGACGCTCCGCGGCGCGCGCGTCGACGGTCGGGGCGACCACCGCGTCGTGATGGCGCTGGCGGTTGCTGGACTGGTCGCCGAGGGCGAGACGATCATAGCGGGCGCGGAACACGTCGACGTCTCGTTCCCGGGCTTCTTCGAGGCGCTCGCGGGCCTCGGCGCCGACGTGACCGCGGACTGACGGCGAGGTCGTCCAGACGCTCCGCCCGGTCGAGCGCGCGGATCCGGCTGGCCGCCTCGGGGATCGGGTCGGACCGCCGTGGCGCGTCGTCGCCCGCGGGTCGAGTCCGGCTGCCGGCGGCGTGGTCCCCTCGGGCGTTCCCACACGCTTTAGCGACCCCCGCCCGCTCGTCCGGCCGTGATCGATACGAGCGGCGTGCCGTCGTTCGAGCACGCGTACACGTCTGCAGACCTCTCGGTCGGCCGTGGTGCGGTCGACGAACTCGACGAGGCGCTGGCGCGCCACGGCGTCGAGCGGGCGCTCGTCGTCTGTGGCTCGAACGTCGGCGCGAACGACGACCTGATGGGCCCGCTCCGGGCGGGACTGGGCAGCCGGCTGGCCGGCGTGTTCGACGGCACGACGCCCGACAAGGACGTGATGGGCGCGTACGGCGCGCTCGACCGCCTGCGTGCGACGGAGGCGGACGGACTCGTCGCCGTCGGCGGCGGCTCCAGTCTCGACGTCGCGAAGGCGACGCGCCTCCTCGCGGCAGACCACCGTCGTCCGGCCAGGCTGGAGCGCGAGGCAGAGCGCACGGGCAGTATCGGCGCGCCGGCTGACGCCGACCTGCTCCCGACAGCGGTCGTCCCGACGACGTTCGCGGGCGCTGACCTCTCTATCGGCGGCTCCGTCTCGTTTCCGGACGGCCCGCGGGCGGGGATGGGCGACCGGCGCCTGATGCCCGACCACGCCGTCTACGACCCGGCCCTGTTCGAGACGACGCCCGCGGGCGCACTCCGGGGCTCGGCGATGAACGGGTTCGACAAGGGCGTCGAGTCCTGTTACGCCCGGAACGCCAACCCGGTCGTCCACGCGACGGCGACGCGCGGCCTGCGGTACCTCGCCGACGGCCTGCCGGACTGTCTCGACGACGGCGCGGCGATGGAGCGCGCGGTCGTCGGCGTCGTCCTCGTCCAGTACGGCATCTCGCGGCCCCACGGAACGACGCTGGGCCCGATCCACGCCTTCGGCCACACGCTCCGGGGCGACACGGTTCAGCAGGGCGAGGCCCACGCGGTCGCGGCGCCCCACGTCGTGAACGCCGTCCTCGCCGAGGACCGCTCCGGCCTCGACAGGCTAGCATCGGGCCTCGGCGTCGCGAACGACCCCGCGAGCGTCGTCGCGGCGGTCCGCGAGGTGCGGGACGCGCTGGCGCTCCCGAGCCGACTCCGCGACGTCGACGGCCCGAGCGAGGACGAACTGGACGCGGTCGCGGAGGCGACGGCGGCGGACGGAATCGTCGGAAACGGACCGCCAGGGTTCGACCCGACGGTCGAGACACTCCGGGCGACGCTGGACGCGATGTGGTGAGGCGCCACGGACCGAGGCGCCGACCGGCCCGGCGCGCGACCCGGCTGCCCGCCTCGCCGGGTGCCGGACAGTCCGCCCGAGTGACGAAAGTTAAGTTCGCGCGCGCGAACCGAAACAGTATGAACGGGAACGAGTTCGGGCGGCTCTTCCGCCTGTCGACCTACGGCGAGAGCCACGGTCCGGGGATGGGGTGTGTCGTCTCCGGCTGTCCCGCCGGGGTCCAGCTCGACGAGGAGACGATCCAGCGCGAACTCGACCGGCGCAAGCCCGGCCAGTCGATGATCACCACCTCGCGCGGCGAACCGGACGAAGTGACGATCAACTCCGGGCTCCAGAACGGCTACACGACCGGGACGCCGGTCGGGATGACGATTCAGAACAAGGACGCGAAGTCGGGCAAGTACGAGCCGTTCGTCACGGCGCCGCGACCGAGCCACGGCGACTACACCTACTCCGCGAAGTTCGGCACGCGCAACTGGGGCGGCGGCGGGCGGTCGTCGGCCCGCGAGACGGTGAACTGGGTCGCCGCCGGGGCGATAGCGGGCGCGGTGCTGGACCAGTCGACCCACGACGTCCAGGTGAAGGCCCACGTCAACCGAATCGGCGACATCGAGGCGCCAGAGGTGAGCTTCGAGGAGATGGTCGACCACGCCGAGGAGAACGAGGTGCGGTGTGCCCACCCCGAGACGGCAGCGCGGATGCGCGAGGCGATCGACCAGTACCAGCAGGAGGGCGACTCCATCGGCGGCGCCGTCGAGTTCGAGATCCGAGGCGTCCCCCGCGGCCTCGGCGCGCCGCGGTTCGACTCCGTCCCCGCCCGCCTGGGCCGGGCGATGATGGCCATCCCGGCGACGACGGCGTTCGAGTTCGGCCTCGGTCGGGAGGCAGCGGCGTGGCGCGGCCACGACCGCAACGAGAACTGGACGCTCGCGGGGCGCGAGGACGCCCCCGAGAACGTCGCCGCGGCGGAGGGCGACCCCGTGCCGGTCGGCAACGACCACGGCGGCCTCCAGGGCGGCATCACGACGGGCGAGCCGATCTACGGCGAGGTGACGTGGCACGCGCCGACGTCGATTCCGAAGGAGCAGCGCACGGTCGACTGGGAGACGGGCGACGAGAAGACGGCCCGGGTCGTCGGCCGGCACGACCCGTCGCTCCCGCCGCGTGCGGTGCCGGTGGTGGAGGCGATGCTCCGGGTCACGGTGCTCGACTTCATGCTCCTCGGCGGACGCATCCACCCGGACCGCCTCGACGGGCGCTCCGGCGAGTACGACACCGACTACCACCCGTCCAGCCCGCGGACCGACCCCGACGAGGCGGCGTCGTCGGCCCGGCCAGTCGACCCCGACGACTGACCGCGAACCGCGCTACCGACACACACGGGAACGCGCGAGAGACAGCGAGAGCGGCCGAGACGCCTATTCTCATGATCTATCATCGAGATGGCACAGCAAACCATATAGGCGGGCGTCGGTAACCTCACAGAGGTGGCCCTCACGGGCCGATTTATCTATGACAGACGACGAACTCATCTGGCGGGTCGCTGGTGGGTCGGGCGACGGCATCGCCTCGACGAGCCAGAACTTCGCCAAGGCGCTGATGCGCTCCGGCCTCGACGTGTTCACCCACCGTCACTACCCGTCGCGAATTCGCGGCGGACACACGTACACGGAGGTACGCGCGTCGTCGGAGCCGGTACGCTCGCGCGGCGACGGCTACAACTTCCTCCTCGCGCTGGGAGACTCCTTCGCCCGGAACCCCCGGGACGGAGCCTACTACGGCAACGAGGAGTCGAAGCCACTGGCCGAGAACCTCGACGACCTCCGGGAGGGCGGCGTCATCGTCTACGACTCCGGACTCCTCGACGAGGATTCCGTCGCCGACCTCGACGAACGCGCCGAGGCGAACGGCTGGCACGTCTTCCCGGTCGACCTCCGGACGATGGCCCGCGAGCACGGTCGGGAGGTGATGCGCAACACCGCGGGCGTGGCCTGTACCTGCGCCATCACCGGAATCGAGCCGGAGACGATCAAGTCGATGATGCCGGGACGCGATGCCGGAGAAGATCCTCGACGCGAACCTCACCGTCTTCGACGAGGCGTACGAACACGTCCAGTCGGAGTTCGACGTCGACGCGACCGACGTACGCGTCCCGGACGGGCGGACCACCGAGGAGCCGGCAGGTGCTCCCTGTCCCGGCTCCGACGCGATCGCCTACGGCGCGATCGACGAGGGCTGCCGGTTCATCGCCGGCTACCCCGATGACGCCGTGGACCGAAGTGTTCACTATCATGTCCAACTGCCTGCCGCAGTTGGGCGGCGTCTCCGAACAGGTCGAGGACGAGATCGCCGCCGCGGCGCTCGCCATCGGCGCCTCCCATATGGGGGTGAAGTCGATGTCCGGCTCCTCCGGCGGCGGGTTCGCGCTGATGTCAGAGCCGCTCGGCCTCGCGGAGATGTCCGAGACGCCCGTCGTCCTCATCGAGGCGATGCGGGCCGGCCCGTCGACGGGGATGCCGACAAAGCCCGAACAGGCCGACCTCGAGCACGTCCTCTACACGAGCCAGGGCGACTCGAACCGCGTCGTGTTCGCGCCCGGCACCGTCGCGGAGGCATACGACCACGCGCGGCGGGCGTTTCAGGTCGCCTACGAGTACCAGATCCCGACGATCCTGCTGTACGACCAGAAGCTCGGCGGCGAACTGGTCAACGTCCCGGCGAGCCACTTCGACCGCGAGCCGAACACCGACCCCGGCGCGGTGCTGACAGAGGCCCAGATCGCCGACGCGCCCCACGACGCCTCGGGCAAGTTCGAGCGGTTCCGTCACGACGTCGAGGACGGCGTCAGCCCTCGGTCCGTCCCCGGACAGAAGGGCGGACGTCACCTCGTCACCGGCAACGAACACAACGCGCCGGGTCACATCAGCGAGGACCCCGACAACCGCGTCGCGCAGGTCGACCGGCGCTCGGAGAAGCTCCAGGCGATCCGCGCCGACCTCGACGGCGACACGCTGAACGACGCGTACGGCCCGGAGGATGCCGAACACGCCATCCTCACCTTCGGCAGCCAGCAGGGCACGGTCGAGGAGGCGGTCGACCGGCTGAACGACGCCGGCCACTCGGTGAAGGCGCTGACCGTCGGCGAACTGATGCCGTACCCGGTCGACGAGGTGCGGGCGTTCCTCCGGAGCGTCGACGAGGCGCTGGTCGTCGAGATGAACGCCTCCGCACAGTTCCGCGGGCTGACCCAGAAGGAGCTCGGGACCGGCGACGACCAGCTCGCCAGCCTCCTGAAGTACAACGGCAACCCCTTCGAGCCGGCAGAGGTGGTCGAGGGGTTCGAGACGAACATCGACGGCGACGGGGAGGTCCCGGGCAACGAAACCCGCTTCGTCCCCGCAGCAGGTGACTAACACATGAGCGCATTCACCGGTATCGGCGAGGAGCGAGAGATTGACCGCGAGGAGTTCACCCCCGGGCTGGAGCCCCAGCCGACGTGGTGTCCGGGCTGTGGCGACTTCGGCGTC
>KI543177.1:41224-66660 GCA_000496195.1 uncultured archaeon A07HB70 | reverse complement strand
CCGTCCTCCGCGACGCCGCCGACGTGTTGCGAGAGGTGAGCGTCGACGAGGCGTACCTCGACGCGAGCGACCGCACCTCGTGGGACCGGGTTCCGGGCGAGGACCGGCGGCTGGCCGAGGGGTACGCTCGGCACGTCAAGTCCCGCATCGGGCGCGAGGCAGGGGTGCCCGCGAGCGTCGGTGTCGCACCCAGCATGAGCGCCGCGAAGGTGGCGAGCGACCACGACAAGCCGGACGGTCTCGTCGTCGTCCCGCCGGGCGAGGTGCGCGAGTTTCTCGCTCCGCTCCCCGTCGAGGCCGTCCACGGCGTCGGTCCCGTGACCGCGTCGACGCTCGCGGAGATGGGCGTCGAGACGGCGGGCGACGTCGCCGCGGCGGACCCGACGGTCCTGCGCGAGCGGTTCGGCGAGCGCGGGCGCACACTCTACGACCGCGCCCGGGGCGTCGACGACCGGCCCGTGACGCCGCGCGGACGCCCGAAGAGCCTCTCGCGGGAGTCGGCGTTCGCCGACGCGACGGACGACCACGAGCGGGTCCGAGAGCGTGCCCGCGGCCTCGCCGCCGACGTCGCCGAGCGCGCACGGTCGGAGGGCGCGCTCTACCGCACCACCGGCGTGAAGATCGTCGAACCGCCGTTCGACGTCTCGACGCGTGCCCGGTCGCTCCCCGGTCCCGTCGACGACCCGGAGCTCGTGCGCGAGACGGCGCTCGACCTGCTCTCCGAGTTCGCGGACGCGACGGTCCGCAAGGTCGGCGTTCGGCTCTCGAAGCTCTCCTTCGCGGACGCCAAGCAGTCGAGCCTCGACGGGTGGACCGGCGACGGGAGCGGCTCGCCACACAGCACGGGACGCGACGGGCAGGCGTCGCTGGAGGAGTTCGACGGCTGAGACGCCCCGTCTGTCGCCCGTCTGACGCGGAACTATGTGGAGCCGGCGTCACCGTGGCGGTAGATGAGCGATGGGCCCACGACGCGGACGATAACCGTCGCGGACGTGAGCGGCGGACCGGGCGGCGACGGGACGGCACCGGGGGCGAGCGTCTCGCTCCCGGTCGTCGAGCTCCTCACCGGCCGCGGGTTCGTCACCGGGAAGTCGGGGAGCGGAAAGTCGAACACTGCGAGCGTCGTCGCGGAGCGGCTGCTCGACGACGGCTACCCGCTCCTCATCGTCGACGTCGAGGGCGAGTACTACGGGCTGAAGGAGGAGTACGAGCTGCTCCACGCCGGCGCGGACGACGAGTGTGACATCCAGGTCGCGCCGGAACACGCCGAGAAGCTCGCCTCGCTCGCCTTAGAACAGAACGTCCCGATCGTCCTCGACGTGTCGGGCTACCTCGACGAGGCCGTCGCCGACGAACTCGTCTTCGAGACGGCGCGACACCTGTTCGCGAAGGAGAAGAAGCTGAAACAGCCGTTCCTCCTGCTCGTCGAGGAGGTCCACGAGTACATTCCGGAGGGCGGCGGCACGACGGACGCGGGACGGATGCTCGTCAAGATCGGCAAGCGCGGACGCAAGCACGGCCTCGGGCTCCTCGGCATCAGCCAGCGGCCGGCGAACGTCAAGAAGGACTACATCACCCAGTGTGACTGGCTCTGCTGGCACCGCCTGACGTGGGACAACGACACGCAGGTCGTGCGCCGCATCATCGACCGGGAGCACGCGGAGGCGGTGGAGGACCTCGACGACGGCGAGGCGTTCCTGATGACCGACTGGTCGGAGTCGATCCGGCGCGTCCAGTTCCACCGCAAGCGGACGTTCGACGCCGGCGCGACCCCGGCCTCGACGACTTCGAGCGGCCCGAGCTGAAGAGCGTCGACGACGACCTCGTCTCGGACCTGCGCGCCATCACCGACGAACAGCAGCGCCGCGAGTCCGAACTCGCGGACCTCCGACAGGAGCTGGAGCGGAAGGAGGCCCGTATCGCGGAGCTGGAGGCGGAGCTGGCGGAGGCACGGAACCTCGAACAGATGGCCGAGCGGTTCTCGCAGGCGCTGCTCGACCGCTCGAACGCGCCACACCGGGACGGACGACGCCGGGCGGTCGGCGCCGGCCGACGGCGCGAGCGACACCGAGGGAGTCGACCTCGACGGCACCGGCGAGTGGCCGGACGTCGGCGCCGACGCGGCGGCCCGAGACGCCGACGGGCAGCCGCCACGGGACGACGGGTCGGCCCCGACCGTGGGCGGAGGACAGACGACCCCGACGGAGCGGGATACGGGCGAGCCGGACGACCGGCCCGGGTCCGAACGGGCGGACACGGACGCTCCGGAGGCCGTCGAGCTGCCGGGGACCGACCGGGTGGCGGACGAGAGCGGCTCCGGGGGCCAGCCCGCCGAGACGGACCAGCAGCCGGTTGCTGTCGGTAGTGCCGACGGAGCGGACGAGGCAGCCGGCGACGGGACCGCCGCTGCCGACCCGTCGCGGATGACCCTCGGCACCCACGAGGCGCTCGTCGCTGACCTCGCCGACCGTGTCGAGTCGCTCGACGAGCCGCCGACCGCGATGCTCCGACACGTCCGGAGCGAGGGGCCGGTCACGCCGGTCGAGGCCCACGTCGCGGCGGGCGGGAACGCGGACCGCGAGCTCGCGTACGGGCGGATCCGCCGGCTGCGGCGCGCCGGCCTCGTCGACCACGTCGGCAGGGGCAACTACGCCTACGCCCTGCCGGCGCTGGTGCGCGAGGAGTACGACGACCGTCTCCACGAGAGCGACCTCGCGGACGTCCTGCGCGCCGTCGAGGCGGAGTTCGTCGAGAACCCGGTCCACGGCTGGACGCTCGCCGACGTCGACGAGGCCGGCGCGCCGGACGCCGCCGTCACCGACCCGGACGCCGAGTTCGTCGACGCGGACGAGGACGCCCTCACGCCGGCGTTCCGCGAGGAGGACGTCGAGTTCGTCGACGAGGCGGAGTTCGTCGACGAGCCGGACCGGGGGGAGGAGGCGCCGGCGCCGGACGACGACAGCGCGAGCGACGCCGCCCGGTCCGGGGCGCCGGACGACACCGACCGGTCGTCCGTAACCGCCTCCGGCGACCCCCGGGACGGTCAGGACGCGGAGATCATCGAGTGACGAGGTCCTCGAGGACGCCGCGCGGGTCGGCTGCCTTCGCGACGGCGCTGGCGAGCAGGACACCCTCGGCACCGAGGTCGGCTGCCGCGGCCACGTCGTCGCCGGTCGAGACGCCGGCGCCGCAGTAGGTCGCCACGTCGGGGTCGACCCGTTCGACGGCGGCGACGGACTCCTCGACCACGGCTGGGTCGGCGCTCGCGACGGAGACGTCGCCGCCGATGAGCGCCGGCGGCTCGACCGCGACGGCGTCCGGGCCGAGGCTCGCCGCCGCCGCGGCCTGTGCCGGGTTGTTCGCGCAGACGACCGTCGAGAGGCCGGCGCGTCCGGCGGCGCCGAGGCCGTCGTCGACGTCGGCGAGGCGGAGACGGCGCTCGGAGTGGTTCAGGAGTGTTCCGACCGCGCCGGCGTCTGCGGCGGCAGCCGCGTGCTGGCTCCCGGTGTGGCTCCCGTGCCCGGTCGGCGCTGCGTGCTGTGCCCAGGTCTCGACGCCGGTCGCCGCGACGCGGTCGATGTGAGCGGTCTGTGGCGAGACGGCGACCCGCGCGTCGTGACTGTCGGCGACGGCAGCCGCGTGTTCCGCGACCGTGACGGGGTCGACGTCGTACGCCTTCAGATTGACGAGGACGAACACGTCTCCCCGAGCGCGTGGGAGGCGTTAATCTGTTGCGTTCGGTCCGGCCTCACTCCCACGGCGGCGACTCTCGTGGAGGGACGAACACCTCGACGCCGACGGCGTCCTCGTCGCCGCGGTTGTGCGCGCCGTGGCGCTCGCCGCCGCCGATCGCGTAGGAGTCGCCGGCCTCGACGGTCACCGTCTCGCCGTCGAGGCGGAAGACGAGCGACCCCGCGGCGAGCCAGCCGAGCTGTTCGTTCTCGTGTGCGTGTCGGTCGACGGTCGCGCCCGGCTCGATCCGGAAGTGCTGTACGCTCGCCCGCTCGCCTGCGGCGGCCTGTGCGAGGTGGACGCCGTCGAGGACTTCGGTCGTCCGCTCCGCCGACACCGGTATCACGTCCATGGGGCCGTGCCGTCGGCTGTAGTCAAATGCCTGCCGTCTACTCGTCCTTGCGCTTCACCACGTCGCCGAGCGTCGTGGTCGCCGAGTCGCCGCCGTCCCAGTCGGTGTCGGCGTCACCGGTGCCCTCGGTCAGAGAGATGTCGAGACGGCGCTCGAGCTTCCGTTTGACGCCGTCGGACGGGAGCACGTCGCCGCGCTCGAGCTTCCGGATCAGGCTCGCCTTCTCGTTGAGCCCGTTCGCGAGGTCCTCCTGACTCAGCTCCTCGCTCTCTCGGGCCTGACGGATACGCTGGTCGTAGTCGGTCGCCACCTCGTCCATGTCGTCGAACATGTCGGTGCCGCGGCTCGACCCGCCCGACGACGAGGACTCAGTCGACGACGCGCCGCCCGACGACGATCCGTCGGACGAGGACGTCGAGTACTTGGTCGACGCGGACGACGACGTCGTTCGGACCTCGGTGCCGAAGTCCGAGCAGCCGTCACAGAGCTCGAGCTCCGCGCCCTCGACCTTCGTGGTGGTGAGCGACGACGTCTCGGCTCCGCACATCTCACACTGCGGCATGGCTCACACGTAGGCCGGGCGACCTCAAAAAGGTGTGCAGCCGGGTCAGAGGTCGCGCCACGCGCCGACGAACCGCTGGAGTGCGGTGAGGTGGCCCGCGACGGCGAGGACGACGAGCGCCCACCCGAGGAGGGTGAACGGCCCGAGGTCGCGCGGGTAGAGCGCCGTCGCGCCGCCGGCTGCGCCGACGAGCGCGAGCCGGTCTGCCCGGCCCAGCAGCCCGCCGTACGCCCGGCCCAGCCCGACCGCCTGTATCTGCGTCCCCATGTACGACGTGAGGAGGACACCGGTCACCGCCGCCAGTCCGAGGGCGAAGGCGTCGAGACCCGCCGCCGCGCCGACGACGAGCGCGACGTCGGCGTACCGGTCGAGAACGTGGTCGAGGAGGTCTCCGCCCGCCGACGCCTCGTCGGTGGCGCGTGCCAGCGCGCCGTCCACCAGGTCGAACCACCCGTTCGCGAGCACCAGCGCCGCGGCGAGCAGGTAGGCGAGAGACGGGCCACGAGCGAAGACGACGGCGGCGGCGACGGCACAGCCGAACGCGACGGCGCTCACCCCGTCCGGCCCGAGGCCGACCCGCTCCGCCGCGGCGACGAAGGGGCCGAGTGCGCGCTCCGCGACTGGGCGCAGCCGGTCGAGCGTCACTCGACGTACCCGGTGAAATCGACGGTTCCGGCGCTCGGCGCCCGCTCGCCGGCGAAGACAGCCGCGACTGCCGCGGCTGCCTCGCCCGGCGTCAGCGCCGTCGTGTCGACCTCGTACACCGACCCGCGGCCCTGCTCCGCGACGGCCTCCGACAGCACCACGTCGAGCGCCTCGCTCTCGGCGTTCTCCGCGGCTGCCGGCTCGTCTGCGCCGCGGGCGGTCAGCCGCTCGCGCAGCCGGTCGGGGCGACACCGCAGCACCACCGTCCGGTCCGCGGGGAACAGGTGTGCGAGGTGTGACTCGACGACGTGGTCGGCAGCCGGTGCCTCCTCGGCCAGCCACGCCTCGACCGCGTCGAGGTCGGCCACCAGCGAGCCACGCTCGTCGTCGCGCTCAGTCCACAGCCCCTCGCGCTCGACGACGTCGTTCAGCGCGACGACCGGGACGTCGAGTTCGGCGGCGGCGCTGGTCTTTCCCGTCCCCGGCGTGCCGGTCAGCGCCACCCGCATCAGTCGGTCACGCGGTTGAGGACCGCGACGCCCTCGGCCGTCTCCTCGGCGGTGCCGGCGGTCACCCTGATACAGCCGGGGAGGCCGAAGCTCCCGCAGTCGCGGACGATGACGCCCTCGCGCTTCGCCGCCTCCGCGACAGCCGCCGCGTCGCCGACCTCGGCCAGCACGAAGTTGCCGCCGCTCGGCCACGTCCGGACGTCGAGGCCGTCGCGCAGCCGCTCCCGCGACCGGCGCGCCCCGTCGATCGACCGGCGGAGGTGGTCGTCGTCGTCGAGCGCCGCGTTCGCGGCACGACAGGCGAGGTCGTTCGCCGCGAAGGGGGTGTTCACCCGGGCGTAGGCGTCCGCCCAGGACTCCGGGACGAGTCCGTAGCCGACCCGGAGGCCGGCGAGCCCGTACGCCTTCGAGAACGTCCGGGTCACGGCGACGTTGTCGTACTCGTCGACGAGCGTCCGGGCGCTCTCTGCCGCCGAGTACTCGCCGTACGCCTCGTCGACGACGAGGAGCGTCTCCGGGTCGACCCGTTCCGCGAGCGTCCGCACCTCGTCGAGGGCGATCTCGCTCCCGCTCGGATTGTGCGGCGAGGTGAGGTAGACGAGCCGCTCGCCGTCGTAGGCGTCGAGCACCCGGTCGGCGGACTGGGCGAAGTCGTCGGGTTTCGTCACGGGGTAGGTCTCGACCCGGGCGTTGTGGTAGCGCGCCGACATGGCGTAGTACGCGAAGCCGGGGTCGGGCACCAGCACCCCGTCGCCCGGCGCCAGCGTCGCCCGGGCCAGGTAGTCGAGCGCCCCGTCCGCGCCGGGCGACACCCACACCTGCGCGGGGTCGAGGCCCCACTCGTCGGCGAGCGACGCCGTCAGGTCCGTATGCGACGCCTTCGGATACCGGTGGACGCCGCCGACGGCTGCCTCCATCGCCTCGACGGCGCGCGGACTCGGGCCGTACGGGTTCTCGTTCGACGAGAGCTTCGTGAGGTCGGCAGCCGCGACGCCGAGTTCCCGGGCCACCTCCTCCAGCCCACGTCCGGGGACGTACGGCTCGTGCGAGGACAGGTCCCGCGTGTTCATACTGCGAGGTGGGCCGGCCGGGACTTCAACCCCGGCATCCTGGCCTGTCACTCTCGCTCGCCGGACAGCCGGTCCGCCAGCCGGCTGCCGAGCCGGAGCGCCAGCGCCGCGATCGTGAGCGTCGGGTTCATCGCCCCGCCGGTCGGGAACACCGACGACCCCGCGACCCAGAGGTTCCGGCTGTCGTGGGCCCGACAGTCCGGGCCGACCACGCTCTCCGTCGGGTCGGTGCCCATCCGTGTCGTCCCCATCTGGTGGGCCGCCGGCCCGGCTGTTTCGGCGTCGACGGTCCACGTCAGGTCGGCGCCGACGGCCTCCAGCACCCGGCGCTGGAGGTCGTTCGCCCGCTCGATGCCGCGTCGCGTCCGGTCGTCGAGCGACCACTCGATCCGGGGGACGGGGTCGCCGGTGTCGTCGACCGTCTCGGGGTCGAGTCGCACCCGGTTCGACGGGTCGGGAAGCTGTTCGACCAGTGCGCCGACCGCGAGGTGGCCGCCGTACGCCTCGCGCACGCGGTCGGCGAGTTCGTCACCCCACGACCCGTCCGAGAGCGCGACGCCGACGGGCGTCGGGCCGGCGTCGTTCAGGAACTCGAGTTTGATCCCGACGACCGGGTCGGCCTCGTCGTAGACGGCGTGGCTCTCCGTCGTGTGGAAGCCGACGTGGTGCTGGCGCGTCTCCCGGTCGACCCGACCGCCGACGCCGGCGAACAGGTGGTCGTGGAAGTACCGACCGACCGCGCCAGACGAGTTCGCGAGACCGTCCGGGTGGTCTGCCGTCGCCGAGAGCAGGAGCAGCCGCGGGGTCTCGACGCCGCCGGCGGCGAGAACGACCTCGCGCGCCGCCTGCACGTGGTCGCCGCCGGGCGTCGTGTACCGCGCGCCGGTCACCCGGTCGCCGTCGACGCGCAGGCGGCGCACCGGCGCCCTGTCGACGACGCGGGCACCCGCCGCCTCGGCGGCGGCGACGGTGCGCTCGGCGGTGTACTTCGCGCCCGACGGGCAGACCGGCCGGCAGGTGCCGTAGCCGACGCAGGGCGAGTCGCCGTCGTACGGCTCGGAGTTCCGGGCGTTCGGCGCCGTCCGCGTCGACAGCCCGACGCTCGCCGCGCCCTCGGCGAGTATCCGGTCGCTCGCCGACGGCGGGAACGCCGGCATCGGGTACGGCGCCTCTCGTGGCGGGCCCTCGGCGCCGTCGGCGGCGCCCGCCACGCCGAGGGCGCGCTCGGCACGGGCGTACCAGGGCCGCAGGTCGGCGTACGAGAGCGGCCAGTCGACGGCGACGCCGTGTCGGCTCCGCAGCTCGAAGTCCCGCTCGCGGAGGCGCGGCGCCATCCCGTGCCACGCGAGCGTCGACCCGCCGACGCCCTTCACCCGCGACGCCGCGAGCGGGTAGGGCCGCCCGCCGGTGGTGTAGCCGTCCCGCTCCGGGTCGCGTGGCCACGGCGACCCCTCGTCTGGCCGGAGGTGTGCCGCCATCCGCTCGGTCCGGTCCTCGTCGTCGAACCGCGGCCCGGCGTCGAGGACCACCACGTCGTGCCCGGCGGCGGCAACCTCGCGCGCGACGAGCGACCCCGCCGGCCCCGCGCCGACGACGAGGAGGTCCGCCCGGCCCGACGGCGCCCGGCTCATCGCCCCCCGTGGTACGAGGCCGTCCCGCCCGGGTACCCCGGCGGGTTCGACGTCCCGACCAGTTCACCGCCCGTCGGCGAGGTGTAGAACGCGTACAGCAGGTCGTCGACGACGCGCCGGACCCGCTCTGCGAGCGTCCCGTCCCGCCGCGGCGCTGCCGTCTCGACGCCAACCTCGCGCAGGAGTGTGTCGCGGTCCGCGCGCGCCAGCCCCGGCAGCCGGCCGTCGTACCACTCCCGTGCCACGTCGTTCAGGTCCGCGACCGTCTCGGTCAGCGCCTCGCGCTCGGCGGGCCGACCACGGGTCCGCCCGTCGACGTACGTCTCGACGAACTCGCGGTGGCCGGCGGCGGCGCTCGGGTAGAGCGTCTCGGCGAGGGCGACGAGCGAGTCGACGGGGAGCGACGTCGACCCGTCGCCCGAACACCCCGCGAGCGAGGCGCTCCCGACCCCGGCGAGTGCGGCGAGCGCGTCGCGCCGCGACAGCTTCACGCGCCCCGGTTAGGCGAGCCTAAATTTAGGCGTTGCCCTCCCGCTCGACGCCGTTCACGAGCGACCCGACGCCCTCGACGCGGACGCGCACCTCGTCGCCGTCGGCCAGCGGCGCGACGCCGGCCGGCGTTCCCGTCGAGACGACGTCGCCCGGCTCGAGCGTCATATACGTCGTTATCTCCGCGACGAGCTCCGGCACCGAGAAGATGAGCTGGTCGAGCGTCCCGCGCTGGCGCCGGCTGCCGTCGACGTACGTCTCGACGGCGGCGTCGTCCGGGACGTGTTCGGGGTCGGCGAGGACAGGTCCTATCGGCGCCGCGCCGTCGAACGCCTTCCCCCGAACCCAGTTCGTCTCGCGGTCCTGGTCGTCGCGGTTCGACACGTCGAGGAGGCAGGTGTAGCCCGCGACCACGGACTCGGCCTCGTCGGCGTCGACGTGGCGACACTGCTCGCCGATCACGGCGGCGAGTTCGCACTCGTGTTCGACCCGCTCTTTCCCCGCCGGGAGTCGAACCGTGTCGCCGTGGGCGGCGACGGCGTTCGGCGGCTTGAGGAAGAGCAGCGGTCGGTCGGGCAGGGCCTCGTCCCGTTCGTCGGCGTGGGCGGCGTAGTTCCGGCCGACACAGACGACCTTCGACGGCTCGCAGGGCGGGAGCACCGTCACCTCGTCGCGGTCGAACGACTCGCCCCCGAACGAGACGGTGCCGTCGTCGTGCCACCTGCCACGGCGCGTCGCGCCGTTCGGGTCGCGAAAGCGGACGTGTTTCACGGTAGCCGGGTCGGCGGGCCGTCTGTTGAATCTTGCCCGTCGCCGGGGCGTGACGATTTATACCCGTGTCGACCGAACACAGAGCCGCGATGACGATGGACCTCACGTGGCACGGTCACTCGTGCTGGCACGTCACTCTCGGCGAGACCGACCTCCTGATCGACCCGTTCTTCGACAACCCTCACACCTCGATGGAGCCGGCAGACGTCGGCCCCGTCGACTACGTCCTGCTCACCCACGGGCACGCGGACCACATCGCCCACGCGGGCGAGTTCACCGACGCGACGGTCGTCGGGACGCCCGAGCTGGTCGAGTACGTCACGGAGCACCACGACTTCGCCGACGGGGTCGGGATGAACATCGGCGGGACGGTCGAGTTCGACGGGGTCTTCGTCACGATGCACCGCGCGGACCACACGAACGGCATCGAGACGGGCTACGAGCACGACGCCGGGATGCCGGCGGGCTACGTCCTGAGCGACCGGATGCCGACCCAGGAGTCCGACACGGAGGCGACGACGTTCTACCACGCCGGCGACACCGGCCTGATGAGCGAGATGCGCGACGTGGTCGGGCCGTACCTCGAGCCAGACGCCGCCGCCGTGCCGTGTGGCGACCACTACACGATGGGGCCGACACAGGCCGCCATCGCCGTCGACTGGGTCGACGTCGACCACGCGTTCCCGATGCACTACGACACGTTCCCGCCGGTCGAGATCGAGGTCGAGGAGTTCGCCCGCGAGGTGGCTGCGACGGGCAGTGACGCCGCCGTCCACGTCCTCGAGGGCGACGAGACGGTGACGCTCGGCGGCGGCGCGCCCGCGTCGCTGGAGCACCACTGACGGACGAACGGCGGGCGACGGCGCCCTCAGATGAGCGCCTCGACGTCGGCCAGCGAGTCGAGAACGTGGTCGGGCGCGGCGTCGGCTGCTCGCGCGTCTGCGCGCGACGCGACGCCGGTCAGCACCAGCGCCGTCTCCATCCCGGCGGCGGCGCCGAGGGCGACGTCCGTGTCGAGGCGGTCGCCGACGACGAGACAGTCCGCCGCCGGGAGCCCGAGGCGCTCGCGGACGACCTGCCGTGCGGTCGGTGACGGCTTGCCCAGCACCACGTCCGGGTCGCGGTCGGCGACGCTCGTCACCGCGCCGACGACGGCCCCCGACCCCGGCAGGTCGCGGTCCGCCGTCGGGATGGTCCGGTCCGGGTCGGTGCCGACGAGCGTCGCGCCGTCCTGTATCGCCCACAGCGCCGCCGTGAGGTCGTCGTATGTCAGGTCACGGTCGATCGAGGCGACGACGGCGTCGACGGGCGGTCCCTCGCCCGTATACCCGTCGACGAGCGTCAGGCCGGCGGCGCGAAGCTGCTCGCGCAGGCCGTCCTCGCCGACGACCAGCAGCCGGTCGTCGGGATGGTGCTCGTGGAGGTACCGGACCGTCGTCGTCCCGGAGGTGACGACGGCGTCGGCGTCTGCCTCGACGCCCGCCGCGCGGAGGCGGGCCGCGTAGGCGTCGGGGGTTTTCGTCGGGTTGTTCGAGACGAACAGCCGGCGGACGCCGGCGCGGGCGAGCGCGTCCAACCCCGCCCGCGCCCCGTCGACCAGCCGCGACCCGCGGAGCACTGTCCCGTCAACGTCGAGTACGACGCCACGCACGGTCGAACCGGGAGCCGGTCGCGCTTGAATCTCTCGTCCGTGTATCCAAACACCGATGTATGCGGCGGCAAATTGAGGGCACGGATGACAGAAACGCAGCTGACGTTGGTTCAGATAGACAACTACGGACCGTGGACAGTCACCCCCGAGCCCCGCCCGGAGATGGACCTCCAGGTGCTCCAGAGTCGGCTGTACGCGGACGTAGCAGCCTTCGTCGGCTCACGCGGCGGCTACGCGTTCCCGACACGGTACGACAACCTCGTCGCGGTGACGAACGGCCTCGACCGGAACGAACACCGCCGGCTCCAGGAGTCGCTCGGCAACCGCTATCCCGTGACCGCCAGCCTCGGCGTCGGATCCGACGCCTCGCCCGCGACGGCCTTGGACGAGGCAACCGCGCAGGTCCAGGCCGCGGGGAGCGCACAGGACGGCGACCGGCGCGAGGTGCTCGGATTCGCCAGTGACCCGCCGACACCTGGTCCGGAGGACGTCGCTATCGCCCACTTCGACGTCGACGACGTCACCGGCGAGTACACCGACCGGCTCAACGCCTACGACTCGCTCCTCGTCGTCGACCGTGCCGCAGTCTCGCTGATGGGCCACCTCCGCGAGGCCCACGGCGGCCTCGTCTTCTTCGTCGGCGGCGACAACTTCGTCGCCGCGGTCCCCGACATCTCGACCACGGCGTACCGCCAGGCTATCGACCACGTCGCGGAGGAGACGGGCGTGTCGCTGAAGGTCGGTGTCGGTACCGGTCCGACGGCTGCCGACGCCGGTATGACGGCGAAACACGCCCTCGAGCGGTGCCGGCACGACGGCACCGCGGTCGAGTTCGGGCACGACCACGAACGCCCCGAGTCGGCTGCAGACGACTGATGCCGGCGCGCGCGCTCTACTTCACCGGCGAGCGGTCGGTGGAGCTGCGCGACCACCCGGTTCCGACGCCGGACGACGACGAGGTGCGGGTCCGGACGCGCGTCTCCGCGGTCAGCCCCGGCACCGAGCTGCTGGTCTACCGCGACGAGGTGCCCGGATCGGTGGATTTGGACGAGCGCATCCCGGCGCTCTCCGGCGGCTACCCGCTCCGCTACGGCTACGCCGCCGTCGGCGAGGTGACGGCGACCGGCGGGGCCGTCGACGACGCGTGGCGGGGCCGGCGTGTCTTCGCCTTCCACCCCCACGACACCCACTTCTGCCTGTCGCCGGACGAACTCGTGCCCGTTCCGGACGGCGTCGGCGACGCCGCCGCGACGCTTCTCCCGACGGCCGAGACAGCCGTGACCGTCGGCCTCGACGCCGCGCCCGCCGTCGGCGAGCGCGCGGTCGTGTTCGGACAGGGACTCGTCGGTCTCGCGACGACGGCGCTGCTCGCGGCCTACCCGCTGGACGCACTCGTCGCGGTCGACCCTCAGCCAGAGCGCCAGTCGCTCGCCGCCGCTCACGGCGCGACCGAGACGGATCCCCCGGCGGACGTCCGCGACGCGTTCGACCCCTCCGGCCCGGGCGTGACGGGCCGGGCGACGGACGGTGCCGACCTCGCGGTCGAGCTCTCCGGCAATCCGGCGGCCCTCGACGACGCCGTCGCCGTCACCGGCTACGACGGCCGGGTGCTCGTCGGGTCGTGGTACGGGACAAAGCGCGCGGACCTCGACCTCGGCGGCCGGTTCCACCGCTCGCGGGTGTCCATCGAGAGCACGCAGGTCAGCACCATCGACCCGGCGCGCCGGGGACGGTGGAGCCGCGAGCGGCGCATCGACGCGGCGTGGACCCACGTCGACCGCCTCGACGCCGACAGTCTCCTCGCCGAACGGGTGTCGCTCGAGGACGCGTCGGCGGCCTACCGACGCCTCGACGGCCCCGACTCGCCGGTCGGTGTCCTCCTCGACCACCGGGAGGTGACGTAGCGTGTACGAGGTCACCGTCGTCCGCGAGTTCGTCGCCTGGCACTGGCTCACCGTCCCCGACCCCGGTCCGGAGGGCGAGCACCACAGCCACCAGTTCCGGGCGGAGCTGACCCTGTACGGCTCGGAGCTCGACGAGTGGGGCTACCTCGTCGACATCGACGAGGTGAAAGGCGGCCTCGCGGGGGCTGTCGACCGCTACGAGGACGCGACGCTGAACGACCTCGACGAGTTCGCGGGGCTGAATCCGAGCGCGGAGCGCCTCGCCCGGTTCGTCGTCGAGCGGTTCGAGGCCGAGGCGGAGCTCCCGCCGGAGACGACGCTTCGCCTCCGGCTCTGGGAGGACGAGACCGCCGCCGTCGCGTACGAACCCGAGGCGTAGTGCGCGTCGGCGTCGTCGTCTACGGCCCCCTCGACTGTCGCTCCGGCGGCTACCTCTACGACCGCCGGGTGGCAGACGGCCTGCGCGCCCGCGGCGACACCGTCGTCCGCGTCTCGCTCCCCGAGACCGGCCCACGCCGCGCCCTCGCGCACAATCTTCGGCCCGCCGTCCGGCGCCGCCTCGCCGCCCTCGACGTCGACGTCCTCCTCGTCGACGAGCTCTGCCACCCGTCGCTCGCGTTCTGCCCGCTGCCCGCGCCCGCCGTCGCGGTCGTCCACCACCTCCGGGCGTCCGAACCCGGCTCGGCGCCGCGGCGGCGGGTCGACCGCGCGCTTGAGCGCCGGTTTCTCGCACGGTGTGACGCCTACGTCTGTAACGGCGAGACGACCCGCGCGACGGTCGCGGAGCTGGTCGACCCGCACCCCGTTGTCGTCGCCCGCCCCGGCTGGAACCGCCTCGTCGACGGCCCGCCCGAGGGCGCCGCGCCGCGCGACCCGGACGCGCCGCTCCGTGTCGTCACCGTCGGCACCGTCCTGCCGCGGAAGGGCCACCCGACCCTGCTCGACGGCCTCGCGCGCGTCGACGCGCCGTGGACGCTCGACGTCGTCGGGTCGACACCGGCCCCCGGCTACGTCGCCGCGCTCCGGGCGCGGACGGCTGCGCTCGGCGTCGCCGACCGGGTGCGGTTCCGGGGCCGGGTGTCCGACGACCGGCTGTGTGAGCGTCTGCGCGACGCGGACGTGTTCGCGATGCCGTCGACGTACGAGGGCTACGGCATCGCGGCGCTGGAGGCGATGGGCGTCGGGTGTCCGGTCGTCGCGAGCGCCGCCGGCGGCGCCCGCGAGTTCGTCGACGGCGAGAACGGTGTCCTCGTGGACCCGGGCGACGCGGCGGGCGTGGCGCGGGCGGTCGGGCGCTACGCTCGTGACCCGGCGGCGCTCGGGGCGGCGACCGAGGCGGCGCTCGAGACGGTACGGGCACACCCGACGTGGACCGAGACGGCGACGCGGGTGCGGGCGTTTCTGCGGTCGCTATAGCGGGGTGGCCCGCTCTGCCGGGGCGTACCCCTGCGCGGCGAGAGCGTCCGCGAACGCCTCGAGAACGTAGGTGACGTTCTTCTCACGGGCGCCGTAGCCCATGCAGCCGATCCGCCAGATGTCGCCGTCGAGGCCGCCGAGGCCAGACGCGACGATGATGCCGTACTCCTCGCGCAGGTGGTCGATGACGGCGCCGTCGTCGACGCCCTCCGGCACCTCGACGGCGTTCAGCGAGGCGAGCGACAGCCCCGCCGGCGGATTCATCGACAGGCCGAGGTCGGCAAACCCGTCGACGAGGTCGCCGGCGACGCGCTCGTGGCGCGCCCACCGCGCCTCGATACCCTCCTCTGCGGCGATCCGGAGCGCCTCGCGCAGGGCGTAGGTGTTCGTGATCGGCGCGGTGTGGTGGTACGCCCGCTCCTCGCCCCAGTACCCCTCCAGCAGCGAGAGATCGAGATACCACGACCGCGGGTCGGTTTCGCGGCCCAGCACCTTCTCCATCCCGCGGTCCGAGACGGTCAGCGGGCTGACGCCCGGCGGGCACGAGAGGCACTTCTGGGCGGCGGAGTAGGCGACGTCGACCCCCCACTCGTCTACCTCGACGGGGACGCCCCCGAGCGAGGTGACACAGTCGAGAATCACGTAGGCGTCGTGTTCGTGGGCGATCTCGGTGAGTTCGGCCACGTTCGGCTGTCGAATCCCGGTCGTCGTGTCGGCGTGGCACACCCCGACGACGTCGATATCGGCCTCGGCGAACGCCCGTTCGACGTCGGCGACGGGGATCGGCTCGTTCGCGTCGGTCGGCAGCGAGACCACCTCGCCACCCGCCCGCTCGGCCATCTGCGCCATCCGGTCGCCCCAGTAGCCGTTCGTGCGGAGGAGCACGCCGTCACCCGGCTCGACGAGGTTGCCGATCGCCGTCTCCATCGCCGCCGACCCGGTTCCGCTCACCGGCAGCGTCCACTGGTTGTCGGTCCGGAAGACGTAGCGCAGGAGCTCCTGGACCTCGTCCATGATCTCGACGAACGCCGGGTCGAGGTGTCCGACGAGCGGCGTGGCCATGGCGCGCAGCACGCGCGGGTGCACCTCGCTCGGGCCGGGACCCATCATCGTCCGATCGGGCGGCTGCAGTTCGTCGACCTCGGGGGTGTCCATACGATCAGTTCGGGGTCCCAGACAGGAAAAAGCAGACGGTCTCCGGTCAACCCGTTCATAACCGACGGGTCCACTCCGGCGTCGCGAACCGCTCTGCCGCCCGCCGCTCGCCGCCGGCCACCTCCTCCGTCGTCAGCGACCCGTCCGCGCCGCCGAACCGCTCGCGGAACCCCTCGCGGAGCGCGTCGGTCACCGCCTCGGGCGTCGCGTCGACGGCGGTGCCGACCGGCGCGACGGCGCGCTCCGCGGAGGCAACGGCCTTTTCCGAGAGCTTGTCGGCGCCGATACGGAGCACCCGTACCATCTCGGCGGCGTCGAGCGTGTGGCTCAGGACGGCGTGGTGGAGCACCGCGTCGGCGGTCCGGAGCTGTGCCGCGCCGGCTATCTTGCCGTCCGGGCCAGCGATGTCGTTCAGCGGGTCGTGGCGGGCGTCGACGCCGAGTTCACGCAGAATCGCGGCGACCCACTCGTTACACACGCGAAACCCCTCGGTCACGTCGTCCGGGAGGGCGTCTCGTGGCGCGGCGAGCGAGTAGGTCAACACGCCGCCGGGCTCGCAGTACACCGCGCCGCCGCCGGTGAGGCGCCGGACGACGGTGATCCCCTCGCGCTCGACGTACGACGTCGCCACCTCGTCCTCGTACGACTGGAAGCGACCGATCAGGACCGACCGCTCAGACCGGTCCCAGAGCCGGAGGGTCGGCGGCGCCTCGCCCGCACCGACGCGGTCCAGCAGCTCGGCGTCGACCCCGTGGTGGACCGGCTCCGGGCGTGGCGTCCGCTCGTCGA
Organism: uncultured archaeon A07HB70; assembly: GCA_000496195.1. Classification (GTDB taxonomy): domain Archaea; phylum Halobacteriota; class Halobacteria; order Halobacteriales; family Haloferacaceae; genus A07HB70. The sequence continues at coordinate 49,984 of KI543177.1, read as the reverse complement.
CGATCCGCCACCCGTCGGCGTCTGCGAGGCTCATGCCCGCTCCAGCACCCCCGGCGGAATAACGGCTACTCTCGCGCCGCGGCGCGGGCCGCCTCGACCGACCCCTCGCGCTCCAGCGCCTCGACGAACAGTTCGCCCGCGCGGTACGACGAGCGGACGAGGGGGCCGCTCGCGCAGTAGAGGAAGTCGAGCTCCTCCTCCGCGACTGCGCGCCACGTCTCGAACGTCTCGGGGTGGACGTACCGCTCGACGGGGAGGTGCGACGACGACGGCCGGAGGTACTGGCCGAGGGTCACGACGTCGACGCCGGCGGCGCGGCAGTCCGCGAGCGCATCGTACACCTCGGCGGCGTGTTCGCCGACGCCGAGCATCAGGCTCGTCTTCGTCCGCAGGTCGTGGTCGCGGGCCGCCCGCTCCAGCACCGCGAGCGACTGCTCGTAGCCGGCACGAGGGTCACGCACCGGCTGCTGGAGCCGTTCGACCGTCTCGACGTTGTGCGCGAACACGTCCGGTCGCGCGCGCGCCACCCGGTCGACGAGTTCGGGGTCGCCCCGGAAGTCGGGGACGAGCGCCTCGATCAGCACGTCCGGGTTGCGCCGTCGTATCGCCCGGACCGTCTCTGCGACGTGGCTCGCCCCCTGGTCGGGCAGGCCGTCGCGGTCGACGGAGGTGAGCACCACGTAGTCGAGGCCGATCTCGGCGACGGCGCTCGCGACGTTCTCCGGTTCGTCGGGGTCGAGCGGCTCGGTTCCGCCGGTCTCGACGTCACAGAAGTTACAGCCCCGCGAGCAGCGGTCGCCCATCAGCATGAACGTCGCCGTACCGGGCGACCCGTTCGCGCCGCTCCAGCACTCGCCGCGGTTCGGGCACGACGCCTCCTCGCAGACGGTGACGAGGTCGTGGTTCCGGAGCGTCCGCGATATCTCCGCGAACTGCTGCCCGCTCGCGGGCCGGGTTTTCAGCCAGTCGGGCTTGCGGCGCGAGGCCTGCCCGCTCATGCCCGCCTGTCGCCGGGCCCGAGTAAAAGCGTGTGGCCCCGGTCGGCGACGCAGTCGTTCGCCCACGCCCGACCTGCGGACGCGACCGACGGCGTCCGAGTCTGGCTCGCCGAGCGACCCGACCCCGACGACGAGCAGAGCCTCACCGTCCCGACGTCCGCGACGCCCGACGGTGCGTGCTCCTCTCGCGGGGAGCAGACACTCACGTCGCTCTTCGACGACCAGCCGACCCGCGCGTCCGTCGTCGACGACCCGGATCTGCGGGCGCAGCACGCCGTCTCCGGTCGACCGACGCGCCCGACGACGTGGACGGTCAGCCGACGACCTCGACCCCGCGGCACTCGAACCGCGCCCCGCCGTCCGCGCTCTCGGTCAGGTCGACGGTCCAGCCGTGGGCCGCCGCGACCTGTTCGACGATGTGGAGGCCGAGTCCGAGACCGGTCCCGCCCTCCGTCGTCGAGTGGCCAGCCTCGAACACCTCGTCCCGACGCTCCGGCGCGATGCCGACTCCGTCGTCCGCGACGTAGAACCCGTCGTCGTCCGGGAGGGCTCCGACCGTCACCGTGATGCTCGGGTCGGAGACGTCGGTGTCGCTCCCCGCCGACGGAGCGTTCGGAGCCGCCCCGGGGTCGGCGGTGTCGTCCGCGACGCCGTGCTCTACGGCGTTCCGCACGAGATTCTCGAGGAGTCGCTGGAGCTGTCCCCTGTCGGCACGGAGCCGGACGTCTGTTCCCGTCACGAGCGCCGCGCGGGCGGTGTCGACGTTCGTCCAGCACGCCTCCGCCACCTCGACGAGCGACTGGGGCTCGGCCCCGTCGACGCCGCTGTCCGCGCGCGTCACCGCCAGCAGGTCGTCGACGAGGCGGCGTATCCGGTCGTGGGCGTCCGAGACCCTCTCGAGGCGGCTCTCGACGGCAGCCGGGTCGGCGCCTTCCGACAGCCCTGCCCGCGCGAGGTCGAGATTCCCCTCTGCGACGCCCAGCGGGTTGCGGAGGTCGTGGCTCACGAGGCTGGCGAACTCGCCGAGCCGCTCGATCCGTCGCCGCCGTTCCGTGACGTCCTGAACGACCGATACGTCGGCCACGACGCCGCCCTCGCCGTCGGTGACGACCTGGCTGTGCCACTCGCAGACGATCCGTTCGCCGCTCTTTCGGACGCTCTCGTCGACGCTGTGGCGGGCTCCGTGCGCGTCGGAGACCGGCTCGACTGCCGCCCCGGCGTCGTCGGGTCCGTCGTCAGGCAGGAGCACGTCGACCCGCTCGCCGACGAGTTCGGACTCGCGGTAGCCGAATATCCGCTCCGCGGCGGGGTTGACGGCGACGACCCGACCGTCTTCGTCCCGCTCGATCACGCCGAGCGGCAACTGCTCGACGAACAGCGACAGCCGTCGCCCGCTCGCCGCGAAGCCGGCCTCCGAACCGGTCTGCTCGACGACGCTCTCGACGCGCCTCGCGAGCGTCTCGACGCCGCCGTCCCGCTTGCTGACGTAGCCGTCGACGCCCGCCGCCAGCGCCTCGCCCGCGACCCGTTCGCTCCCGGCGCCGGTGAAGACGACGAACGGACACCCGGCGTCACGGGTCCGTAGCCGCTCGAAGAGGTCGAACCCGTTCGTCCCCGTCAGGTCGTACTCGGCGACGACGCAGTCGAACGACTCCGAGGAGACGCGGTCGAGCGCAGCGTCCGACTCCGCGACGATCGTGACGTCGAACTGCCCGTCGTCGGCCTCGAGTGCCGCGACCACCCGTTCCCCGAACTCGCTGTCGTCGTCGACGTAGAGGACACGAGTTGCCTCCCGGTCGGTCGACGACCGATCACTTCCCGCCACAGCCACGGAGGGTCGTCATCCAGATTAATAAATACTGAGGTCGTCAGAGCTGCGGAACGCCGTCCAGCGGCGGTCGCTCGCGGCAGCGGCGGGGCCGAGGGGGACGACGCGGCGACCGGTCGACCCCACGACGGAGCCGTCCGGAACGCGCGGCGAGGCCCAGGCGCGTGACCGCTCTCGGAGCCCACCCGCCAGCCGACCCCAGTCTGCCGTTCGCACTGTGCGGCGCGGCGGCCACACAGCCACTGGCCGCTCCGTAGACGGGGCGAACCAGCGGGGAGCGGGCGTAGCCGCTCGTTCAGGCGACAGTCGCCACTCTCGCCCGTGACCGCCGACGAGCCGCCCCGGCGAGCACCCGGACAGCGACACGGCAACCGGTGTCGAACACGGAGGCGGCGCCGGCAGGGAGGCAGCCGAGGCGACCGGCGGGCCGGGCCGTCGCCCGCACAAGACCCTTTATCGGACACGCATCACCTCGCCGATATGACCCGGCGGCGAGCTGTCGCGGCTGTCCTCCTGGCCCTGGCGGTCACGACCACCGGCTGTGCCGGGACCGGGACGGGGGTGTCCACGTCTGCCACCGAGACAGGGGCGGCGTCCACGCCGCTCCCACAGGGGAGCGTCGACTTCCCCGACGGACCGAAAGACCCTCCCAAGCGTCCGGCGGTGCTGAACGAGTCCTCCGTCCGTGAGTACGTGAACGTCTTAGAGTACCGCATCGCCTACAACTCGCTCTGGGTGGGCGAGTACACCGAGGTGTCCCTCTCCTGTCGCGTCGACGGCGTCGCCGAGGAGTCCTGGGGGTACGAGGCCGTCGTCACGTGTACGGGACACTCGAACCCGGACGTTCCGGAGAGCGCGACGGCGACACCGGGACCGCACGCCGACTGGTTCACCCAGTCGTTCCGGTATCGCGTCAGTGCCGACACGACGCACCGTCAGCGGGTCGACGCCCGCGATCCGGTCTCGTGACCGAAGTGGCTCCCGACGCCGGCCGTGTTCGCGCTCCGGTTTCTACGCGGGGGCTGGTGGTCTGCGCAGCCGCTTTAGATAGCCCACGACGCCAATCGTCTGCGTTCCTCGCGGATGTCGACGAGAACTCCTTCGCGCTGACCGTGGCTGATCGATTATCCGCGGTAGGACGACGAGGTGCGCCCGGCTTCTGATCACCTGCGGTAATGCAGTTAACCGGCTCACGGACCTCCGAACCGTGCCGAGCAGCCGTCGAATTCCTGCTCTGTCTCCTCACCCCGAAGCGGCGTGCCCTGTGTGGTGCTGAGTGAGCGGTTTTGACGACAGCGACCCCGGGGAAGGGCTGAACGTTACGCAGGCTGTCGCACAGAATTCCGCGCAGAGTCGAGCATTCGCGGTGTGCACGCGCCCTCTACGGAGACGACCCGACCGAACCACTCGAGTTCTGTTCGTGGTGAGTGACGTGGCCGGTACAGGGAGTGTCTACGGTAGGCCGATCGTCCTCTCATCGGGCCGACTGAATCGGCTACGAGAGCTCATCTGAGTGTCAGCTGGATAGCGAGAACACCGATCAGGACTCCGTTCCGATCCTGAAGTACCGACTGTCGGCGGTCGGTTCGGTCGAGAATCCGGCTTCGTCAGGGTCGAGTGACTGAATATCGTTCGGAACGACCGTCTCCGTCACAGTCTCGCCTCGGGGAACCCTGAAGCCGAACGGTTCTCCGGCGTCGGCCACCCACGCGGGTGCAATAATAAACAAAAAGACCCCGTCTCTCTCCCCGACGTTCTCGACCGAGAGTTCGACCGCGACATCGCCCTCCTGCTCCGTGATGATCGCGCTCTGGAGGCGCAGATCGGGCACGTTCGGGAACGCGGCGACGGTCGAATCGTCGAGTCCCCAGACCGCGAGAACTTGATCGTCCGGACGGTACGCGATACCGGCGGACTCCGCGGCTTCGGCCTCGACGGGAATCCCGAGACACCTCCCATCACACTCTCGTGCGACGCCACCAACGTGCTGTTGGGTCTGCTGCGGCGGCGGCGACTGGATCGCTCCGTCACGTTCCAAGACGAACGACGACGGCTCGAAGTCGGTGTCTCCCTCTACGCTGACGACGACGAACTGGACTCCGGCCCCTTGGACGGAGAGAACTGGCGAGTTGTATACGACGACAGAACTCCGTACACTCGGGTCCGCGATCGTGAGAAACACCCCATCGGCGACCCGTGCAGACTCGCCCGTGCCACGTCGCTTCGGTTCGATGGTTGGCGGCGGCGGCGCGGTCGTCTCGTCGGTGAGTGTGCTCTCGTCACTGCCGCGGTCGGTTTCGCCAGCACAGCCCGCCATAGACCCGAAGGCGGCGGTACCGAGCGTCGCGAGGACCCGACGACGCTTCATATCGAACGCCGACGAACTCCGAGCTAACCAGTTTTTTGAACCGAACTGAGGGGCGCGCCCTCTGCATACAGCACGCAACATCTATCAGTGACCGATGGTCCCGAGAGAGACAGAAGAACAGATGAGCGGCTGTTCTCAAGCCTCTGAGCGGACTGCTAAGCGGATTCAAGACTACTAAACACCAATCTCACGGACGCGCGTTGCCCACTCCTGCCACTCGATGTCAGTCGTTCATCTGTTCGGACAGCTGTCGAGGCGGCATCGAGGTCGCAGGCTGGCGCTGTTGCGGTGACTCGGTCTCTGTTTCAGCCTCGGTGAACCCTTTCTATCGTGTCGATCATCACCACCGTATGCGCCGTCGGTCGCTCTTGTCTGCCGCCGTGAGCGCCCTCTTGTTCGGGGGCTGTCTCTCGAACGAGTCGTCGATCGAACAAGGGACACTCGTCATCGAGAACGATCAAGACGAGCCGCGGGTCGTCACCGTCGAACTGGCGCGGCACAGTGACCGTCCTGATAGCGATTCCTCTGGTCCCGCAACCCCGGTCGGCACGCCGCGGTCTCGACAGACCACGACCGTTCGCGTCGCGGCTGGTGAGCGAGTGACGCGGACGGCGTTCGTCTCCGAACCGGGAGCGTACAACATGGTTGCTCGGACCGAGTCCGGACTCCGAGACCGCGCCTGGGGCAGCTTCTACGAGATTGGATCTGGGGTTGGCGGTGGCATGGTTTCTGTCGTCTGCCAAGAGAACGGCCAGCTGACCATCGGCAACCCGACAATCGGCGCGTAATCCGCCGTTTCAGGTGGCTCCTCACCGGGCTCCAGTCGGACCATCGGTAGCGCGCTGCCGTGGCGGGCCGCTCGATGCCCTCGAAGACGCGCTGGTCGAACTGTATCAGTCAAGAGCGTCCAGCGCCCGAGGCTGATGGCGGTTCACGGCCACGGTCGCGGAGAGCTTGTTCCCATTGACGAATTCGATCTGGGCTGTCCTCCACAAGCCTCAGGAGGTTGCTCCGTTGCCGGAGCAGCCCGGTCTTCTGTTCAGCGTCAGCACAGAATCGCATCAGGCTCTGGGAACGTTTCGATCAGGGGCTCAAACTAACGGGTGAACTCTCGGATCGCAAAGCCCGAATCAGCGGTCGTGAGTCCTCTGCAGACGGAGTCCGGCAGAAAGCGAGATCGAGTGGGGTTGGAGGGATTTGAACCCCCGATTGACTGATATCTCCGGTCTGCCTCGGTCCTCCAGAGGGTCGTCGTCGCCGACCGTTGATCAGACGGCGGCTCGGTATATCAGTCTGGAGTTCGTCACCGGGCGTGGCCTCTGGAGTCAGTCGCCCTGCCTGGCTGGGCCACAACCCCTCGTATTCTACGTTTCTCCTCCGTCGTAAAGCGGTTACGGTTAGCGGTCCGTCTCGGCCCAGTCGCAGTCCTGACACTTGTACGCCGTGACGAACTCCGTGACGCTCGGCATGTAGCCGACAGAGATGACAGAGCCGTCACAGTCCGGGCAGTCCCGGTCGGTATCCTCGATCTCCTCGGCCTCCATCGGGCGCTCGCCCTCGACGAGTTCGGCCAGTCGCTCGGGCGTCACCATCCGTCCCTGGACGACGCGGTTCTCGCTCACGGTCGTTGGTCGGTGCCGAGCGTCGTAAGCGTGGCCATCCTCAGAGCCACGGGGCGCGTTCCGTCTCCTCGTCGTTCCCGGCCTCACCCTCGCTCGGCAGCGGTCCGTCGGGGACGTACGGGTCGCCGGCGCTCCGGTCGTCGTGGGTGTTCCGCAGGTCGTGGGCGTAGTCCGGGTCGAGGCTCGGCGCCTCGGCGTCGTCCTCCGGCGGGTCGTACGCGAAGACGGCGGTGACGGCGACGGCGAACAGCGCCACCGGCGCCGTCGTGGGGAGGAGGCCGAGCACCGACAGCGCGAGGAGCCCGAGCGCGACGGCGCTGCCGAACCGGAAGCGGTCCAGGTCGACGTTCCCCCGGAGCCGCGGGCCGAGGAGTGCCACCCCGAGCGCGAATCCGACGCCGACGGCGGCGGCGGCGCTCGCCCGGAGGATCAGGCCGAGGTCCGCGACGAACACCAGTTCGGCGCCGGCGGGCCGAACGCTCGCGAGGAGCCCGAGCCCGATGACGTGGACGGGCCGCGGAAGCCACTCGCCGACCCGTGCGCTGGCCGTGTGTGCCGCGACCGTGAGGATGACGATGCCCGCGAACCGCTCGAAGACGGCCATCTCGACGAGGCTCTCGATCGTCGGCGCCAGCGCCGCCTCGAGCGCCGCGACGGGGACGATGACGGCGCCGAGGACGAGAATAGAGGGCACTGCCTCGCGCGGTTCGCCGTCCATCTCCGCGAGAATGACCGCGACGGTGGCCGACCCGCCGAAGATCAGGACGCCCGTCTCGACGACGCCGAACGGGAAGGTCAGCGCGCCCGCGAGAACGAGCGCCGGAAAGATACCGTCGACGAGCGGCAGGGCCATCACCGTCGCGAGCAGCCGGGTCGCGCCGCCCACGCGCTGCTCGAGGGCGAGCGCGACCGGGTGTTGTGAGACGCTCATCTCCCGGTCAACGGCCGTCTCCGACGGCCACACGGCCACACGACGGCCCGCAGCCGCGGGCGTCGGTCGACTCCGAGCGGACGGTGAAGGAGAACTCGTTCGGTGTAAATTTGCCGCCGGTCGCGTCGAGACGCGCCTGTGCGGCGATACCGAACTCGTTCTGTCGCTCGGAGTTCATATGCTGTGGACGAGAGCACGAAACCTAAAGATTGTGTGAGACCGGACACCACACGCCGTGGTGGCCGGCCACGCGCAACGTTTTTGCCCGCCGCCGGGGGACCGTTGACATGGCTAACGAGTCCGGAGGAGTGTTCACCGGGAAGCTCCGGGTTCCCGAGGCGCTCACCTTCGACGACGTCCTGTTGCGACCGATGGAGAGCCGGGTGGAGCCGGACGACGCGGACCTCTCGACGCGCGTCTCGACGAACGTCGAGCTGTCGACGCCGGTCCTCTCGGCGGCGATGGACACCGTCACGGAGGCCGAGATGGCCGTCGCGATGGCCCGCGAGGGCGGGATGGGCGTGCTCCACCGGAACATGCCCGTCGACGGCACCGTCGCAGCCGTCGAACAGGTCAAGCGCGCGGACGAGCTCGTGATTCGGCGAGCGGACGTCGTCACCGCCGACCCGGACCAGACGATCGCCGAAGTCGACGAGATGATGGACCGCGAGGGCGTCAGCGGCGCGCCGGTCGTCGACGGGGACGACCGGGTGCTCGGTATCATCTCCGGCACCGACATCCGGCCGTACCTCGGCGTCGAGGAGCGCGACCCGGTCCGTGAGGCGATGACCGACGAGGTGATCACGGCCTCGAAGGACGTCGACGTCCGCGAGGCGCTGGAACTGCTCTACGAGCACAAGATAGAGCGCGTCCCAGTCGTCGACGAGCACGGCCGGCTCGCCGGCCTCGTGACGATGCAGGGCGTCCTCCAGCGCCGCGAACACACCGACGCGGCGCGCGACGACGACGGCCACCTCGTCGTCGGTGTGGCCGTCGGGCCGTTCGAGGACGAC
>KI543177.1:39770-41204 GCA_000496195.1 uncultured archaeon A07HB70 | reverse complement strand
CGTCGTCGTCGGCAACGTCGGCACCCGCCGGGCCGCGGAAGCACTCGTCGACTTCGCCGACGGTATAAAGGTGGGAATCGGTCCAGGGAGTATCTGTACCACCCGCGTCGTCACCGGCGCAGGCATGCCACAGATAACCGCCGTCGCGGAGGTGGCCGACGTCGCGAGCCGGCACGACGTCCCCGTCATCGCCGACGGGGGGATCCGGTACTCCGGCGACGCGATCAAGGCGGTGGCTGCGGGCGCGGACGCGGTGATGCTCGGCTCGTACTTCTCCGGCACCGACGAGGCGCCGGGACGAGTCATCACGATGAACGGCAAGCGCTACAAACAGTACCGTGGCATGGGGAGCGTCGGCGCGATGCGCTCGGGCGGCGGCGACCGCTACCTGAAGGACGACCCCGAAGCGCCCGGCGAGGAGTTCGTCCCGGAGGGAGTCGAGGCCGCGACGCCGTACAAGGGGCCGCTCGCGTCGGAGCTCCACCAGCTCGTCGGCGGGATGCGCTCCGGGATGGGCTACGTCGGCGCCGGGACGCTCCAGGAGTTCAAGCGCCGCGCCGAGTTCGTGCGGGTGTCACAGGCCGGCCAGACGGAGGGCCACCCGCACGACGTGACCATCACCGACGAGGCGCCGAACTACAGCCCGGACGACCGGTGACGGGCGCCGCCCGCGGCTCGGAGCGGCCGAGTCTAATGGCCAGCTTCATGTTCCCCCCGAGAGTGCCAGCACACGATCACCGACTCCTCTATGAGCGAAACACAACCGACCGTCGTCGTCGTCGAGGACGAGCCCGACCTTGCCGACCTCTACGCCGCGTGGCTGGAGGACGAGTACGACGTCCACCCGGCGTACGGCGGGGAGGACGCGCTCGAACTGGTCGACGAACTCGACGACGTCGACGTCGTCCTGCTCGACAGGCGGATGCCCGACATCTCGGGCGACGAGGTGCTGACGGCGATGGAGGACCGCGAGATGGACGCCCGTGTCGCGATGGTCACCGCCGTCGAGCCGGACTTCGACATCGTGGCGATGGGCTTCGACGACTACCTGGTCAAGCCCGTCGCGCGCGAGGCGCTGGAGGGGACCGTGTCGAAGCTCCTCCTCCGCGACGAGTACGCCGTGGGGGTGCGCGATCTGTTCTCGCTCGCGTCGAAGAAGGCCCTGCTGGAGGCCGAGAAGTCAGCCGCGGAGCTCGACGAGAGCGAGGAGTACGCCGAACTCTCGGCGCAGATCGAGAGCCACCGGAGTCGCCTCGACGAGACGCTCGACCAGCTGAGCGAGCAGTCTGACCTGTCGGAGCTCTACCGCGACCTCGATATCGACGACTCTGCCTCCGGCGACGACGACTGATCGTCGGCCGTCGTGGCGACGAACCGCTCGATCCGGGCGAGCGCCTCCTTCAGTTCGCTCATGCCGTTCGCGTACGACACCCG
>KI543177.1:26233-39750 GCA_000496195.1 uncultured archaeon A07HB70 | reverse complement strand
TTGAGCGCCCGCATCGCGTCCGGCGGCCCGAGCGCGTAGCCGAGACGGAGGCCCGTCATCGCGTAGGCCTTCGAGAAGCCGTTGACCACGACGGTGCGCTCGCGCATCCCCGGCAGGGCGGCGATCGACGTGTGGTCGTCCTCGTAGGTCAGCGAGGCGTAGATCTCGTCGCTGACCACGAGCAGGTCCTCCTCGCGGCAGACCGCGGCAATCGCCGCCAGCTGGTCGCGTGACGCCGTCGCGCCGGTCGGGTTGTTCGGGTAACAGAGGACGAGGACCTCCGCCTCGTCGGCGCCCGCGTCGCGAAGCGCCTCCGGCGTGAGAACGAACTCGTCGTCGGCGCTCGTCGGCACCGCCAGCGGCTCGCCGCCCGCGAACATCGCCGTCGGGCGGTAGGAGATGTACGTCGGCTCGTGGAGGGCGACGGAGTTACCGGGGTCGACGAACGCGCGCATCGAGGCGTCGACGGCCTCGCTCGCGCCCGCCGTGACGACGATCTCGTCGTCGGGGTCGTACTCCAGGCCCCACGCCTCGACTCTGGCGGCGATCGCCTCGCGCAGCTCGTACAGACCGCGGTTGGCGGTGTACGAGGTTCGCCCGCGCTCCAGCGAGTCGATCGCGGCCTCGCGGGCCGCCCACGGCGCCGAGAAGTCGGGCTCGCCGACGCCGAGCGAGATGACGTCGTCGGCCTCCTCGGCCAGTTCGAAGAACCGGCGGATCCCCGACGGCGGGACGCTCGCCACCCGCTCGGAGGGCTCGAACTCGCTCACGGCGACACCGAGAGCCGGTCGTCCTCGTCGGTCCCCTCGAACTCGACCCCGCGGTCCTTGTACGTCTCCATCACGAAGTGCGTCACCGTCTGGGTCACCTCGGGGATCGTCGCGATACGCTCCGCGATGAAGTGCGAGATGTCGTTCATCGACTCGCCGCTGACCGTCGCGGCGAAGTCGAAGTCACCGGAGACGAGGCGGAGCGACTCCACCTCGGAGAACTTCACCACGCGCCGGGCGACGTCCTCGTAGCTCGTCTCGCGGTCGAGTTCGACGTTCAGCTCCACCTCGGCGGTGACGTAGGGCGCGTCCGTCTCGTCCCAGTCGACGACCGCCTGGTACCCCCGGACCACGCCGTCCTCCTCGAGCGCCGACAGCGCCGCCGCGGCGCGGTCCTCGCCGATGCCCAGCTGTCGGGCGAGATCCTCCGGCCCCTGTCGCGCGTCCTCGGTCAGCGCCGCGAGCAGCTGGCGGCGTACCGCCGCGTCGTCCATACTTGCTGCTGGTTCCGGGCCTACATATGTCCCGCGGGTCGTCGAGGAAAAGACGCATGTGCCCCCCGTTCCACGGCTCCCCGTGTCCGTGGTCCCCGTCCCGCTCCAGGCGGGACTGCTCGCCCCCTCGGCCTGCTCGCCCTCCTGGCCGTCGTCCCGCTGGTCGTGCTCTACCTCATCCGGCCCGACCCGGTGCGTGTCGACCTCCCGACCCTGCGCTTCCTCGAGGAGGACCGCGGCAGCGACGCGACGAACCCGCTGCTGGAGCGGCTGCGGCGCAACCTCCTGCTCCTGCTCCAGATCCTCGTCGTCGTCCTGCTCGCCGTCGCGCTCGCGACGCCGTACGTGACCGTGCCGCGCGAACAGGCCGCCGACGAGACGGTCGTGGTGCTCGACGCGAGCGCGAGCATGACCACCGTCGACGGCGGCGAGAGCCGGTTCGACCGGGCGCGGCGCGCGGCGCGCGACGCCGTCACCGGCACCACCTCCGTCGTCGTCGCCGCCGAACAGTCCCGGGTACCGGTCCGGAGCGGGAGCCGCACGGCGGCGAGGCGGGCGCTCGACCGCGTCGGCCCGACGGAGACAGCCGGTGACCTCCGCTCGGCGCTGGCGCAGGCGAACGCTCTCGCCGGTGACGGCGCCCGGGTCGTCGTCCTCTCCGACTTCGCCGACGACTCGGCGTGGCGCGAGTCGGTCACCGCCGCGCGCGCCGCCGGCCTCGCCGTCGACCTCCGGCAGTTCGGCGGCGGGACGAACCGCGCGGGTATCGTCGACCGGTCGTTCTCCGGGACGAGCGTCACCGTCACCGTGCGGAGCTACGCGGCGGAGCCGGTGCGCCGGACCGTCTCGCTCGGGAACGAGCAGCGCCGCGTCGAGCTCGCGCCCGGCGACACCGTCTCTGTCACCCTGTCCGTGCCCGCCGGCGGCGGCCGGGCACGGCTCTCGCCGGGCGACGACTTCGTCGCCGACGACGCCGTGCCCGTCGTCGCGCCGGCAGACCCGGCTGTCGACGTCCTCCTCCTCACGAACGACCGGAACCGGTTCCTCGCGACGGCGCTCGAGGTGGTGGACGTCATCGACCTGACCGTGGTCCAACCGCCACAGACCGTCCGCCCGCAGTACGACGTGGTGATCTACTCGAACGTCCGGCAGGACCGCCTGCTCCGGAGCAACGTCGGGGCCGGTCGTGACGTGGTGTCGGACGGCGGCGGCGTCGCGATACAGGCCCAGCCGACGATGCCGGACTACGGCGACCTCCTCCTGATCGAACCGGGGGGCGCAAGCTCGAACCCCTCCGTCGCCGGCGTCTCGGACGACCCGCTCGTCCGCGGCGTCGGGTTTCCGCCGCCGAGCGAGTACGTGGCCGGTGACCTGCGCTCCGGCCGCGCGCTCGTCACGCTCTCCGACGGGACGCCGCTCCTCGCCGCCGACGAGCGAGGCGGCGGCCGGCTGCTCTACTACGGCTACGTCGAGGACGCCTCGCCGTTCAAGTTCGACGTCCAGTACCCGGTGTTCTGGAAGCGGGCGGTGTTCTACCTCGCCGGGCGCGAACCGCTGCCCGAGCTGAACCAGCAGACTGGCGCACGGCTGACGTTCGCGGACGAGACGACGGTGCGGACCCCCGACGGCGAGCGCCGGACGACCCGGCTGGTGCTCGACCGGGCTGGCGTCTACGAGACGCCGCGTGGTCGGGTCGGTGCCGGGCTCTACAGCGCGGCGGAGTCGAACGTCACCGCCCCGGACCTCGACCGCGGCGACGGCGGCGCCGTCGCCGGCGGCACGGACGAACAGCCCGTCCCGCAGCCGCTCGACGACCCCGTCGCGCTCGCCGCGCTGCTGTTCGTCGCGGGGGAACTGCTCTACCTGCGGCGACGGGGGGACCTCTGATGGCCGCCGAGACGACCGTCGGCGGCGTCGTCGTCGGCCTCGAGACGCCCGTCGCGCTCGCGCTCGTCCCCGTCGTCGTCGGGGCGGTGTGGGCGCTGGCGTACTGGCGAGCGGACGGCACGGCGAGCGCCCGGTCCCGGCGCCTGCTCCTCGCCTCGCGTGTCGCCGTTGCCCTCCTCGTCGTCGTCGCGGTCGCCGGCCCCTACGTCGTCACGACGCGCCAGACGCCGGGCGAGCCCCGCGTGACGCTCCTCACGGACGACTCCGACAGCACGGCGGTTGTTGGCGGCGCGTCCGGGCTGGCGGAGGAGATCGAGGAGGCCGGCGTGCCGACGCGGGTCGCGACCGTCGGTAACGGCACGAGCTCGCGTGTCGGCGACGGCGTCGCCGCAAACCTCCGCGAGAACGGGAGCGTCGTCGTCCTCTCCGACGGGCAGACGACCGGCGGGCAGAGCATCGCCGAGGCAGGCGAGCGGGCGCGCGAGCTGAACGCCACCGTCTCGGCGGTCCGGCTCCGCCCTCGACAGACCGAGCGGTTCGTCCGGATCGACGGTCCGTCGAAGACCAGCGCCGGCGTGCCGGCCACGTTTCTCGTGAGCGTCGGCGGCGTCGAGACGAACGGAACGGTGGAGCTGACCGTGGCCGCCGACGGCGAGGAGATAGCGACCCACACGTTCGAATCGGGCCGTGGCGCCCACGAGGTGACACACACGTTCAACGAGACCGGCCCCCACCGGGTCGTGGCGCGCATCGACAGCGACGACCGGTTCGGGCGAAACGACGTCTTCCGGTCGGCGGTCCGGGTCGTCGACCGCCCGGACGTGCTCTACGTCGCGCAGGGTGACTACCCGCTCCGGGGCTACCTCGACGACCTGTACGACGTGACCGCGAGGGACCGGGTTCCCTCGGACCTCTCGGGCTACTACGCCGTCGTCGTCCAGGACGTCCCGGCTGACCGCGTCGGCGACGTCGGGGCGCTCCAGGAGTTCGTCATCGACGGCGGGGGCCTGGTGACCGTCGGCGGAGAGAACGCGTTCGACCGCGGCGGCTACAGGCGCTCCGCGTTCGGGTCGATGCAGCCCGTCGGCGTCGGCGACTCCGGTCCCGGCTCGGCCCGGCTGGTGATCGCGGTCGACGTCTCCGGCTCGGCCCGCGAGGGGCTGAGCGCCCAGAAGGCGATCGCGCTGGACGTCCTCGACCAGCTGGGCGACAGGAACGAGGTCGGCGTCGTGGCGTTCAACTTCCAGGCCTACCGCGTCGCGACGCCACAGCCGCTGTCGGAGAACCGCGGGGCCGTCGAGGACCGTATCCGTCGGCTCGAGGCGGGCGGTGCGACCGACGTCGCCGCCGGCCTCCGTGGCGCCGCGGATCTGCTCGGCGACGGGCGGGGGACGGTGATCCTCGTCTCGGACGGCGTCGACGGGAGTCCGACTGTGCCCGCCGCCGCCGACCGTCTCGGGAGCGAGGGAACCCCAGTCGTCGCCGTCGGCGTCGGCGACCGGACGAACGTCCAGCGGCTCCAGGAGATAGCGCGCCTCTCCGGCGGGAGCTACCTCCGTGCCGGCGAGACACGGCGCCTCCGTATCCTGTTCGGCGGAGCCTCCCGGCAGTTCGAGGGGAGCGCCCTCACGGTCGTCGACCCGAACACGTTCCTCACGTCGGGCGTCCGGCTCAGGTCGAACCCCGGCAACGCGAACGACGTGTCGACGAAGACCGGCGCGGACCTCCTCGTGGCCGGCCCGGAGGGAGAGCCGGTGCTCGCACGCTGGCGCTACGGGCTGGGACGGGTCGCCACGCTCACCGCCTACGACGGCGCGGGGACGCTCGGCGGCCTGCTGAGCCGCCCCGACTCGCTGCTCGTGACGAAGACGGTCAACTACGCGGTCGGTGACCCGGAGCGTCTCCGGACCGACGTCGCCGACGCCGCGGACACCCGCGTCGGCGAGCCGACGACCGTCGTCTACCGCGGCGAAGAGCGCCCGGACGCGCGCGGCGCCTCGTTCCGCCGCGTCGGTGCGGACCGGTACGAGGCGACGGTCGTGCCCCGCGAGGGCGGGTTCAGCTTCGTCGCGGGCGCGGAGTTCGCGGCCAACTACCCCGCCGAGTACGCGGCGTTCGGACAGTCCGACGCGCTGCTCCGGGTCGTGGAGTCGACCGGCGGGCAGACGTTCGCGCCGGACGAGGCCGAGGCTATCGCCCGCCTCGCCCGGGAACAGTCCGCCGGGGTCCGCGAGGTGCGCGACTCGTTGACCCCGCTCGCGCTCGCCCTCGCGCTCCTCGTCTTCCTCGCGGAGGTCGCCCTCCGGCGCGTTCAAGTGTACCGTGGCCGAACGAGAAGTGAGAGCGGACTCATCTGATGCTCGGACGCTCTATCAACGTCGTGCTCGCGGCGGTCGTCTGTCTCGCAGCCGCCGGTACCGGCGGCGCGACGCTGGTCTACCAGGAGTCGGTCGACCGCCTCTCCGAGCGCAACCAGGAACTGCGCGAGCGCAACGACTCGCTCCGGACGGAGCTGAACGAGACCCAGACGGAGCTGAACCGCACCGAACGGCAGTACCGCGAGCTGAATCAGAGTCTCGACACCACGCGAAGCGACGTCGACCAGGTCGCCGGCGAGCTCTCGGAGGCCGAGCAGAACCTCCAGCAGACCAGAGGGAGCCTCGAGGATACCCGACAGCAGCTCTCGCGGTCACAGCAGCGGGTAAATAGCCTGGAGAGCCGGGTCGTCGAGCTGCGCCAGCAGCGGGCGAACCTGGAGCAGAACATCCAGAGCATCCAGACGGAGAACGAGCAGCTGAACGAGCGGGTACAGACGCTCGAACGGCGAAACCAGCGCCTCGAAAACGAGATCACCAACCTCGAGGGTCGGATCGACCTGCTCGAAGGGCGCCTCGACACCGTCTGTCGCGAGTGGCCGGACGACACCGAGAAGCCCCGACCGACCGAGTGTAGCCGATGACCGACGAGACCCCCCGTGAGCGGATGGAGCGGGCGATTCGCGTCATCCGGCGCGAGGGACGGAAGGCGGCGCTCGTCGAGGCGACAGTCGAGGCGGCGGCGGCTCTCGTCGCCGTCGACCTGCTGTTCGCCGTCGTGCCCCTCGCCGGCGTGCCGTCGACGGTGCCGGTGCCGGACGCCGCCGCGCCGACGCCGGCGCTCGCGACTGTCGACACCGGCGCTGTCGCCGCCGTCCTCGCTGGCCTCGTCGTGTTCGTCGTCGGGGCGTGGCTCCGCCTCCGGCGCCCGGCAGTCGAGCGGTTCGGCGCGGTCAACCCGGCGGTTGCCGAGGCGCTCCGAACCGCGCGCGACGCCGTGCGCGCCGACAGGGAGAGCCGGATGGCGGCTCGGCTGTACGACGAGACGGTCGAGCGCCTGCGCGAGACGTCGAGCCTCGGTCTGCTCGACTTCCGCCGGGTCGCCGTCGCGCTCGTGGTCGTCGCCGTCCTCGCTCCGGCCTCCATCGGCGCGACGACGACCGGGTTCCAGGTGACGCTCGACTCCGACGGCGGCACCACGGCTCCGTCCTCGTCGACCGACGACTACGAAGGGCTCCAGGACCCATCGTCGGTGCTCGGCGAGTCCGAGGAGGTCGAGGCCGGGTCACAGGCGGTGAACGCGACGGTCGAGAGTTCGGGGAGCGGCGGCAACGAGTCGCGCGAGGCGACGGCAGACGCGTACCAGAGCGGCTTCGGCGGCGGCGCCGAGACGGAGAGCCAGCAGGCCGGCTTCGCGGAGCAGGAGCGGCTGGAGGACGCGGAGCTGGTCCGCGAGTACAACCTCCAGATCAGACAGGAGGACGACCAATGAGCGACCGAAACACCGACCGGGGAGCCCAGACCGACGGCGCCGGCGAGACAGTCGAGGCCGACGTCGACGAACTACAGGCGCGGGTCGCGAGGGTGCGCGAGGAGGTCGGCAAGCGTATCGTCGGCCAGCGCGAGGTGGTCGAACAGCTCCTCGTCTGTATCGTCGCCGACGGCAACGCCCTGCTGGAGTCGAACCCGGGCCTCGGGAAGACGACGCTCGTCCGGACCGTCGCCGACGCCACCGACCTCTCCTTCTCCCGCATCCAGAACACCCCGGACCTGATGCCGTCGGACATCACCGGGACGGAGATAATCCAGGAGTCCGGCGACCGCCGGGAGTTCGTCTTCGAGAAGGGGCCGATCTTCGCGAACGTCGTCCTCGCGGACGAAATAAACCGCGCGACGCCGAAGACCCAGGCCGCGATGCTGGAGGCGATGCAGGAGCGACAGGTGACCGCCGCGGGCGACACCTACCAGCTCCCCCGGCCCTTCTTTGTTCTCGCGACACAGAACCCGATCGACCAGGGTGGCACCTACCCGCTGCCCGAGGCACAGACCGACCGCTTCCTGCTGAAGATCGTCGTCGACTACCCCGGGCGCGGCGAGGAGCGCGACATCGTCCGGCTGTACGCCGAGGGACGGGAGCCGGAGGCAGTCGACCGGGTACTCTCGGCGCGGGAACTGCGCGCGGTCCAGTCGCTCGCCCGCGACATACCCGTCGCCGACGACGTCCGGGACCGGGCGATCGACCTCGCCCGCGCGACCCGCGAGGACGACCGGCTGGAGTTCGGCGCCAGCCCCCGTGCGTCGATGGCGCTCGTCCTCACCGCGAAGGCGCGGGCGTTCGTCGAAGGGCGCTCGCACGTCTCGTGGGAGGACGTCGCGGCGATGGCCGAGCCGGTGCTCCGCCACCGGGTGATCCTCGACTTCCGCGCCGAGCGCGAGGGGATGACCCCGGACGACGTGGTCGCCGACCTCGTCGACGAGGCGTGACGTGATCGACCCGGGCTTCCTCGACGAACTGCGGCGGTTCGACGCCTCGCTCGACCGGCGGGCCGACGACCTGCGACAGGGCGAACAGGAGTCGTCGAACCTCGGCGAGGGGCTGACCTTCGCGGACTACCGGCGGTACTCGCCGGGCGACGACACCCGTCTCATCGACTGGCGGCTGTACGCCCGGAGCGAGGAGTACTACATAAAGCAGTTCGAGGAGGAGCGCAGCCTGACCGTCCACGTCCTGATAGACGCGAGCGGGTCGATGGGCTTCGGCGGCGAGGGCCGCGAGAAGTTCGAGTTCGCGGCGAAGCTGGGGCTGGGGTTCGCCTACCTCACCGCAGAGGAGCACAACGACTTCCGGATCGCGACGTTCTCCGACGACCACGAGCGCCTCGACACGGGGCGGTCGAACCGCGGCGAGATCCTGCGGGCGATCGACCTACTGAACGAGACCGACCCCGCGGGCGAGGCGGCGTTCGAGGCCGCGCTGGAGGGGTACGCGGCGACGCTCGACTCGCGCTCGCTCGTCGTCGTCGTCTCGGACTACCTCGCGGACCCGGACGACGTCGAGGCGGGGCTCGCGTCGCTGACGGCGAACGACCTCGTCTGTCCGCAGGTGCTCGCGCCGACGGAGCGGGACCCGGGCCGCGAGGCGGAGGGTGACACGATATTCGTCGACCCAGAGACGGAGACCGAGCGCCGGACGTACTTCGGCGGGACGCTCGCGCAGCGCTACCGCGACCGGCTGGAGCGCCACGTCGAGACGGTCGACGAGCGGTGCCGTCGGCTCGGCGCGCTCCACTCCGTCGTCGACACCGACGAGGCGTTCTTCGACGCGTTCTCGACGGTCTGGATCGGTTGATATAGGCCGCCGTCCCCCGAATGTCGACCGTGAACTACCTGCCGTGGGCGGTGCTGTCGCTCGTCGCGTACTCGGCGGTGCCACCGCTGGTGAGCGCCGCGACGAGCGGCGAGGAGGCGGTCCCGACGATCGTGGCCGTCCTCGTCTCGAACGGTATCCTCGTCGTCGTCGCGCTCGGGCTGTTGCTCTGGAGCGGCGACTCCGTTGTCGCGAGCCTCGACCACCCGAAGTTCCCGTTCATCGTCGTCGCCGGCGTCTTCCTCACCGTCGGTATCCTCGCGTACTACCGGGCGCTCGCGCTCGGCCCGGTGAGCGTCGTCACGCCGGTGTTCGCCACCTTCCTGGTCGGCTCCGCGGTCGTCGGTGTCGTCTTTCTCGACGAGGCGGTCACCGCGCGGAAGGCCCTCGCCGCCGCCTTCGCCCTCGTCGCCGTCTACCTCGCGAGCGGCTGACGGCCAGCCGAACGGCATTTGCCCGGCGCCGGCGAACGGCAGTCGTGACCCTCACCGACTCCGACTCCGACCTCGAACTCGGCGCCCCGGCCCCCGAGTTCTCGCTCCCGGGCGTCGACGGCGAGACGCACTCGCTCGACTCCTTTGCCGACCACGACGCCCTGCTCGTCGTCTTCACCTGCAACCACTGTCCGTACGCCCGGGCGAAGTTCGACGAGCTGAACCGTCTCGCGGCGGCGTACGACGACCTCGCGGTCGTCGGGATCAACCCGAACGACGCCGAGCAGACGCCCGAGGACTCGTTCGAGACCATGGTCGAGTACGTCGAGGACGGGACGGTGGCGTACGACGCCTACCTCCGCGACGAGTCACAGGACGTCGCACGGGCCTACGGCGCCGTCTGTACGCCCGACCCGTTCCTGTTCGCGGACGAAGACGGGCGGTTCCGGCTCGCGTACCACGGACGGATCGACGACGCGATGTCGCCGGGCGCCGAGCCGGAGCGGTTCCACGCTCGCGAGGCCGTCGACGCGGTGCTCGCTGGCGAGGACGTGCCGTTCGCCGGCGAGAGCCTCCCCTCCCGGGGCTGTGACATCAAGTGGCGGTGAGCGCCGCGAGCGCCTCGCGGGCGTTCTCGACCGCCGCCTCGCGCTTCGCGGGGTAGGCCTCCACCTTCGCGCGGAACGTCACTCCGTCGCCGAGGCGGACGTCGCCACGGAGCGCGGCCTGCTTGTCGAGGCGCAGGAACAGCTCACAGTTCTCGGTCACCCGCTCGTCGAGTTCCGCCTCGATCCGGTCGAACTCCTCGGCCTCGGTCAGCCGCGAGAGGACGTGCCGCAGGTCGTCGGCGCGCTCGACGCGGGCCGACAGCACGAGGATCGGGTCGCCGTGGTGGCCGGTCGTTCCGACCCGCTCGAGCTCCGTCTCCGGGGGCAGAAGCGTCCGGAGCGCGCGTTCCACCCGCCGGTCGTCCTCCGTGGCGTAGCTGAACGCCCGCAGGTCGACGTAGTGGAACGGAACCGACGCCACGGTGCCGCTCTACTCCTCCGTCTCGACCGGTTCCAGCGCGTCTGCGGGGACGCCCGACTCCTGCCCGTCGTCGAAGCTCACGGTGTAGCTCGCGTCGCCGAACATCGTCTCCATCACCTGCGTCACCGTCCCCGCCTCGCCGTCGTACTCGCTGTGCTTGTCCCGAAGCACCACCTCGTCGCCGTCCTCGTAGCTCATACCGGCAGTAGCCGGCTTGCGAACAAAAGCACGGCGGTACGGCTGCTACTCGTCGGTGTGCTGGCCCCAGAGCCCGGCGCCCTTCTCGACGACGACGTCGCCCTCGACGCGGGTCTGACAGGCGAGACGGAGCCCCGCGTCGGAGTCGTGTGGCGGCGCCGACATCCGGAGGCGCTCGCGGCTGGTCGGCTCGCTCGTCTCGCCCGAGACGGCGACCGCGCAGGTGCCACAGGTACCGTGGCCCCGGCAGTTCAGCGTCGACGACCCGCCGTTGTGGACTGGCAGGTCGGCGTCGCGCAGGACGTCGCGCAGGACGGCGCCTCGGTCGACGGTCAGCTCCTCGCCGCGGTAGTGAACAGTCGGCACGAACTCACTCCGGGCCACGGCCTAAAGAGCCGTGTGGCGTCGGAGATAAGTACAGGGCAGACCGAGATTCCGCTATGCGACAAACCCGGAGACGTCTGCTCGCCGCCGGCGTCGGTCTCGCGGGGCTCGGTGGCCTCGCGGGCTGTCTCGGCGGCGGCGGCGGGAGCGGCGCCGACGGCTGCGAGATAACGGACGAGCCGACGGTGAGCGAGCTCTCGCCGCCGGTGGCCGGCAGCCCGGACGCCGGCGTGACGGTGATGGCGTTCGAGGACTTCGCCTGCCCGCACTGCCGGACCTACCAGGCCGAGGTGCTGCCGGCGATCCGCGAGGAGTATATCGACTCCGGTCGGATCCGCTACGAGCACCACGACCTGCCGATCCCGGTCGACGAGAAGTGGTCGTGGTGGGTGGCGAGCGCCGCCCGCGGCGTCCAGGACACCGTCGGTGACGACGCCTTCTTCGACTTCGTCGACCGGGCCTTCGAGCGACAGGACGACTACTCGCTCTCGGCGATCGCCGACGCCGCGAGCGCCGTCGACGCCGAGCCCTGTCCGGTCCAGAACGACGCCGCGAACGAGGTCTACCGCCCGGTGCTCGAGACGGACCGGAGCCGCGCGAGCGACCTGGGCATCCAGGGTACTCCGGGCGTCGTGGTGAACGGCCGCATCGTCGAGGCGAGCGTCTCCGGGATACGGTCGGCGGTCGAGCGGGCGCTGTAGCCGGGGCCCGCCGGCGCCGTGTGCCCGTCCTCAGACGTGTCCCGACACCCGGACGGCCTCGTACGGCTCCTCCAGCCACTCGACGTCAGAGTCGCTCAGGTCGAGCGTCAGCGCCTCCACCGCGTCCTCGAGGTGGTCGATGCTCGTCGTCCCGACGATTGGCGCGGTGACGAACTCCTTCGAGAGCGACCACGCGAGCGCCACCTGCGCCATCTCGACGCCGCGCTCCTCGGCCAGCCGCTCGACGCGTCTGTTCACCGTCGGACCGCCGCCCTCGCGGTACGGGTGGTCGTAGAGACGCTCCTCGCTCTCGCCCCGGCGTGTCGCGTCCACCTCGTCGTCGGGGCGGGCGAGGTAGCCGCGGGCGAGCGGGGACCACGGCAGGACGGCGAGGTCCTCGCGCTCGCAGAGCGGGAACGTCTCGCGCTCGCCCTCGCGGTAGACGAGGTTGTGGTGGTCCTGCATCGAGACGAACGGCTCCAGGCCCTCCCGCTCGGCGACCCGGAGCGTCTCGGCGAGGTCGTGGCCCCACATCGACGACGCGCCGAGGTGGTGGACGTCGCCGCTCCGCACCGCGTCGTCGAGCGTCCGCAGCAGGTGTTCTGGCGCGACCGTCTCGTCCATCCGGTGGATCTGGTAGAGGTCGATCGGCTCGCCGCCGAGACGCTCGGCCGACGCGGCGAGCTCCTGCCGGAGCGCCTTCCGCGACAGCCCGCCGGAGTTCGGGTTGTCCTCGTCCATCTGGAAGTAGCCCTTCGTCGCCACGACCGCCTCGTCGCGGTGCCCCTCGAGCGCCTCGCCCAGCACCCGCTCGGACTCGCCCTTCGAGTACATGTTCGCGGTGTCGAAAAACGTCACCCCGAGGTCGAGTGCCCGCTCGACGAGCTCGTGGCCCTCCTCCGGCGGCAGCACCCACTCGCGCCACGACGGGTCGCCGAAGCTCATACAGCCCAGACAGATGCGCGAAACCTCCACCCCGGTCGTCCCGAGAGTGGTGTACTCCATGTCGTTGGCGGAAGCCATACCCCGGAGTCGCCGGGATGAATAAAAAGCACCAGGGGCAGACCGGACGATGGTCTGGCTCCTGCACGACCGACTCGCGCACGGGCGGTTCGTGGCTCGCGGCGAGCGCGCGTTCGTGGGTCTCAGTCTTCCCGTCCGATCGTGTAGAACTCGTTTATTTCACGCGATTACCAGTGAATCAGCCACGCTGTAGAGATATTTATCAGACAGACGGTGCGATCGGATGCGTAGTGACCCGCAGCGTGACAAGCGACAATTCTCACTCGGCCTTTAGCAGTTCCACGACGAAAACCGAGCCTTCGGGGTTGTTGTCTTCGACTCTCACTTCACCATCGTAATCCGTAACGAGTGTTTTGACCAGATAGAGGCCAATCCCTGTGCCTGCGGTTTCCAAGTCACGGTCGCCCTTGCCAAAGATGGCTTCTTTCTGGTTGTCGGGAACGCCGGGGCCATTATCCGCGACCCGAACACTCACCGTGCCGTCTTGATCAGTTGCCGAGACTTTCACCTCTGCCACCGGCTTATCGTTGTGCTGTATCGCGTTCTTCAAGAGATTCCGAAAGACCGAGGAAATCATGTCGTTGGCGTTGATACGGATAGAGGGAATCGTTGTATCGTAGGTCACGGCGGCGTTCGGATACGAGGATTGCACCTCGCTCACCTCCCTCTCGAGGGCAGCGCGAAGATTGATCTGCTGACCGTCTTCTGTGGTCGAGAGCATTACGTCGGCTATCTCCCGTGCTGTCCTCGTGAGTTCGATAGCATGGTTGGCATTGTCCTGTATCATGGTGCTGTACTCCTTGGCGCCCTCGTCTTCGTACTCTTCGAGAAGCAGATCGGCATAGGATGTGACGAGTTGTAGGTCGTTGCGAATGTCGTGGCGAAGAACTCCGTTCAGGATCTCGAGATTGTCGC
>KI543177.1:24811-26213 GCA_000496195.1 uncultured archaeon A07HB70 | reverse complement strand
CCATCTGGAAGTAGCCCTTCGTCGCCACGACCGCCTCGTCGCGGTGCCCCTCGAGCGCCTCGCCCAGCACCCGCTCGGACTCGCCCTTCGAGTACATGTTCGCGGTGTCGAAAAACGTCACCCCGAGGTCGAGTGCCCGCTCGACGAGCTCGTGGCCCTCATCCGGCGGCAGCACCCACTCGCGCCACGACGGGTCGCCGAAGCTCATACAGCCCAGACAGATGCGCGAAACCTCCACCCCGGTCGTCCCGAGGGTGGTGTACTCCATGTCGTCGGCAGAGACCATACCCCGGAGTCGCCGGGATGAATCAAAAGCACCGGGGGCGGACCGGACGGTGGTCTGGCTCCTGCACGACCGACTCGCGCCCGGGCGGCTCGTGACTCGCGGCGAGCGCGCGTCCGTAGGTCTCAGCCCTCCCGTCCGATCGTGTAGAACTCGTCGTTCGGTCGCATCTCTGCCGCCGCGGCGAGCCGGTTCGAGAGGTTGAAGAAGGCCGTTATCGAGACGACGTCCCACGCCTCGGCGAGCGTGTAGCCCGCGTCGCGGAGGCGCTCGACGACGTCGCCGGTCACGCGGTCCGGCTGGTCGGTCAGCTCGACGGCGACGGCGAGCATCTCGGCCTGCGCCTCCGTCACGTCGGCGGCGTGGGGGTTCGTCAGGAGCTGCTCGGCCAGCGTCGGGTCCGCACCGTACACCCGCAGGAGCGCGCCGTGAGCGACGCCACAGTAGTGACAGCCGTTCACGCCCGCGACGGCGACGACGAGCATCTCCACCTCGGCGCGGGCGAGCGTCGTCCCGTCGACGAGGGCGTCGTAGTACCCGAAGAAGGCGCGGAACTGCGGCGGGCGGGAGGCGAGGGCGGCGAAGACGTTCGGGACGAACCCCGCCCGCTCTGCCTCGCTCGCGATCCGCTCCCTGAGGTCATCCGGCAGGTCCTCGAACTCGGGCACGGGGAACCGTGCCATCGCGTCGTCGCGCAGGGTGGGCTGGCTCACGCCTCGCGGGTGCCGCGCTCGGCTGGTAAACGCTCGGGTCAGACGACCCGCGTCGCGACGGCGGCCGCGGCTGCGGTCGCGCCGACACCGAGGACGAACAGGCCGTAGTTCCAGGCCGTCGAGTCGGCGGTGGTGAGGGAGACGCTGTACGAGTCGCCGACGGGCCAGAACAGCGGGACACCCGAGGGGGTGATGACGTCGCCGAGGAGGTGCGCACAGACGCCGAAGGCGCCGACACCGGCGGCCAGCGCGGCGACGAGACGGGGGTCGTCGGCGCCGAGTTGCCCCGCAGCGACGAGCGCCGCGCCGCCGAGTGCCGTGCCGACGAGCGCCGCGAACGGGAGGCTGTGGGTCGGCCCACGGTGGGGGACGCCCGGCAGTCGGAGGTCCACGTCCGGCAGCGTCG
>KI543177.1:7245-24743 GCA_000496195.1 uncultured archaeon A07HB70 | reverse complement strand
TCCGGATTCCCGTCGTGATCTCCGGGAGGGCAGCGGGAACCACGACCGACCTGACCAGCGCGACGTCGCCGTTGACCCCGAGGCTCTGGGCGACGTCCAGCAGGTCGTCCGAGACCCCCTCCACCCCGCCGTAGGCGGCGTAGAAGTTGATCCAGAACGCGCCGACGGCGACGATGGCCGCCGCACCGGCGTGGTTGATCCCCAGCCACGCGACCGCAAAGCCGATGAGCGCGAGCGGCGGCACCGGGCGCAGGAGCCTGACGACCGCGGCGCTGGCGTCGTCGAGTGCCGACGACCACCCGAGCGCGACCCCCGCCGCGACGCCGGCGGTCGTCCCGACGACCGTCCCGGGGAGCCAGTGGAGGACGCTGTCGACGAGCGCGGTCGACATCGTCCCCGCGACGGCCTCCTCGACGAACTGCGCCGCCACCACCGCCGGCGAGGGCAGGACGTAGGACGGCTGGACGAGCGAGACGGCCCACCAGAGCCCGACGAACACGGCGACACCTGCCGTTCCTCGCGCGGCCCGGCGGTAGTCGAGGTCGTCCACGCCTTCGCCGCTCTGGAGGTCGCCTTCGAGCGCCGTGTCGGTCGCCATCAGAGCTCCTCGTACACCGAGTAGTCGAAGATCTGGTCGAGCGAGAGCGCTTCCTCGATCTGGCCGTTCTGTGCCGCGAACTCCGAGAATATCTGGACACCGGACTCGATGGTCTGGGGATCGGTGACGAAGTTCGACAGCGGACCGCGGAGCGCCTGGAGCGCGAGGTCGGCGCCCATCCCGATCCCCGATTCGACGATGCGCGCCGTCTCCTCGGGGTTCTGCCCGACGAACTCCGTCGCGCGGACGTGCTGTTCGAGGAACTGGGCCGCGAGCGGCGACGAGCGGACCTCGTCGCTCATCAGCGTCACCGCAGCGGGCTGGCCGGGCATCACCTCGGCGGCGGTCCGGAAGGTGCCGATCGGGACGTCGGCGCTCGCGGCCCGCGTCGGCACCGGCTCCATGATCGACGAGCCGTCGATCTCGCCGTTCGCGATCGCTTGCCAGACCGCGTTCGCGCCGCCGATCTCGATGATCTCGACGGTGTCGGTCGAGACTCCTACCTGCTGGAGCCAGTACCGCAAGAGAACGTCCGGGACGGAGCCCTGTGGGAACGTCCCGAACCGGAACGGGCGACCAGTCTCTTCGCGCCAGACGGTGAAGACGTCGGCGCCGTGGTCCTGCCACATCGACTGGAGGTCCTCGTGTGCGAGGATCGCCATCGGCTCGCGGATGTTCGCCGCCGTCACCTTCGCCGGCAGGCCGCGGTCGATGACGATCATCGACGGCACGATCCCGAACATCGCGATGTCGATCTCGCCGCCGCCGTACGCCTGGACAATAGCCGGCCCGTCGGTGAACTCGCGCCCGTCTATCGTCGCGTCTATCGCGTCGAAGTAGCCCTGATCCTCCATCACGTAGTACTGGAGGTCGGGGTAGATCGGCATGTGGGCAATCGTCAGTTCGTCGGTACCACCTACGCCTGCACAGCCGGCGAGCGACGCCGTCGCCGCGACACCGGCGCCGCGGAGGTAGGTCCGTCGGGAGATAGAGGGACTCTCGAAATGCATCGTCTATACTAACGCTTGGGGCGAGAAGTACCAGCCCATAGCGGCGACACGTGCCGCCGACTGTACCGCACGGCGAACCGCACGGGTCGCCGCAAGATCGGCGCTCTGGTACTGATGCGAGTCATTTCGGCGTAACCGCCGACCGAGATACCGGCAACATCGTCTGATAGTTCGGCGGGTCAGCGGGGCCGCGAGCGCGTCAAGGGCCTGTCTCGGTCGTTTCGGCAGACCGGGCGTGGCGGGATTCGAACCCGCGATCGAGAGGTTAGGAACCTCTCGCCCTGTCCACTAGGCCACACGCCCTGACGGGGTGGACGAGCGAGAGCAAGAAAGGTCCGTGGTTGCGTTGCGTGCCGTGGTTCTCCGTCGTCTCAGGCGGTCTTCTCGTCTGCCGTCTCCGTCTCGGCGTCGGGTCCGTCTGCCGCGGACGCCGAACCCGTCGACGACTCTCCAACCGTCTCTCCGGCTGTCTCCTCGAGTTCCTCCTCGATCTCCTCTCGTCCCTTGCGGAACTCGCCCATCGCCTGTCCGGTGGAGCGGGCGAGTTTCGGGATCTTGTTCGCCCCGAACAGCAACACGAGGACGAACAGCACGATGATCAGTTCGGGGCCGCCAGGGAGCCCGGGGACCAGCGGAATCACGCTCTCCATCGACATGGGCCAACTTGCCCTGTCACTGTCATAGTCCTTTTGCCTCTTGACCAGAACTGAGACAGGCTGCCAGCCCGACTACACAGCGTGCTCTCTGTCGGCGACCCCGCCCGGAGTTCACCGTTCCTCTCGCGACAGACGGGTTCGAGTCGTTCACGCTCTCGGCGCGCCTCGACGAGGCGCCGGCTGTTCTCGCGTTCCTCGTAGCGGCGTTCTCCGGCACCTGCCGGGCCGAGCTGGACGCCCTCGAGCAGCGGTCGGACCGCTTCGCGGCGGCGACGGTGTACGGAGTCAGCACCGACCAGCCGTTCGCGCTCGCGGCGTCTCGCGAGTTCCGCGGGCTCTCGTTCGGTCTGCTCTCGGACCACAGCCGTCACGTCGTCGAGACGCCCGACGTCGTCGCGGAGGCCGGGCGAACCTTCTTGCGGGCGCTGTTCCCAGCCCGGACAGTGAGCGACTCGTCTCCTGGCGACCAGCGGGCGGCGGACGGCCACGGCGGCCAGCCGTACGACCCCGACGCGAACCACCACTTCCCGGACGGGCGGCTGAACGACGTCCTGGCCCGTCTCCGCTCGGACCCGGAGGTCCAGGCCACGCTCGAGGCGCAGAACGTCAACGCCGTGGTGCGCAAGGGGTACAACGACCACGGTCCGACACACATCGCCATCGTCCGCGACCGCGCGCTCCGGCTCTACGACCTGCTGAAGGCCGGCGGCGTCGAGTTCGACGGCGCGCGCGAGCAGGGGCTCGACGAGGCGGACGAGGCCGTCGTCGTCGCCCTCGCGGCCACGCTCCACGACGTCGGCCACGTCGTCCACCGCGACCGGCACTCGTACTACTCGATCCCGCTCGCGGCGAACCTGCTCGACCGCCTCCTCGACGAGAGCGACCACTACGACGTGGCCGAGGCCGTCCGGATCAAGGCAGAGACGCTCCACGCGATCCTCTGTCACCACACCGAGGAGGACCCGCTGACGCTGGAGGCGGGAATCGTCCGCGTGGCCGACGGCCTCGACATGGAGCGCGGGCGGTCGCGCATCCCGTACCAGAAGGGCGGACGGGGGATCGACACGCTGTCGAGTCAGGCGATCCGCGACGTGACGCTCGCGCCCGGCGACGACACCCCGGTGGTCGTCGAGATAGAGATGGTGAACGCCGCCGGCGTCTACCAGGTCGACGGCCTGCTGAAGGAGAAGCTCCGGGGCTCCGGGCTGACGAAGCACGTTCGCATCGTCGCGGTGAACACGAAGACCGACGACCCGCTCGTCGAGCGGATCGAGCTCTAGTCGGCGCTCTCCGCGATCCGGTCCAGCCCCTCGACCGACAGGGCGCCGCCGAGCGTCCGGTTCGGGTAGGGAAAGTTGATCCCCTCCTCGTCGAACCGCCGTTTGACGCTCGTCACGTACTCGCCGCGCGACTTCACGAAGTCGGCGCGCGACGGGTCGTCGATCCAGACGCGGGACTGGAGCACGACCGACGAGTCGCCGAGTTCTGTCAGCCGGACAGTCGGCGCCGGCTCCTCGAGGAAGCCGTCGTGAGCCGCTGCCTCCTCGAGGATGATGTCGGTCGCCCGTTCGACGTCGTCGTCGTAGCCGATGCCGAACGACACCTTCACGCGGAGCCTGTCCTTCGCGACCGGGTTCTTGACGACGCCGGCAGTCAGCTGGCTGTTCGGCACCGTCAGCAGCTCGTTGTCGAACGTTCGCACCCGGGTCACGCGGAAAGAGATATCCTCGACGACCCCTGAGTTCCCGTCCCACTCGATCCAGTCGCCGATGCGAAACGGCCTGTCGGTGAAGATGAACACGCCGCCGACGAAGTTCTTCATGACGTCCTGTAGCGCGAAGCCGACGGCGAGCGTCGCAGCCGCGGCGATCGTGGCGAGCGAGGTGAGGAAGTTGCCGTACTCCGCCAGCCCGAACGCCACCGCGACGGCGGCGAACGCCACCGCGACGCTCGCCACCTTCTGTAGCGGTCGTCGGGCGTGTGCGTCCAGCCCGCGGGAGTCGAACACGCGCGAGAGGACCGACCCGACCAGCGCACGCCCGACGACGAAGATGACGGCGAAGGCGACGACGAAGACGATCACCGGCGCCACCGCGCCGGCGATCGTGTCGCCGAGCAGCCCCGCGAGCAGGTTGCGAACGAACGTCACCGCCTGGAGCAGCACCGGAGTCACCTGTGGAACACCGCCGTGTTCCCGCGTGTCTCGACCACCCCGGCGTTTAGCTCCTCGGCCATCCCGGCGGCGAGCGTCTCGACGTCACCGCCGGCCCGGCCGGCCCGGAGGAACCGAACTTTCACCAGGTCCCGGTCGGCCAGCTGGTCGTTCAGTTCGTCGAGGACGGCCTCGGGACCGCGCTTTCCGACCCGGAGCGTCGCGTCGATGGCGTGCGCCCGTGCCCGCAGATCTCCTGCCATACCGGCGTTGTTCGCCTGCCTCCGGCTTCACTCTTTAGTATCTGTTCGCCCGGAATGCGGGTATCGTGCTGTCGCGCCACAGTCGCAGCGGACGACGACCCGACCCGGTCGGAGGCGGACTCGCGCGTTCGCGCCGGGGCGAAGGTAGACGTCACACCGGTCGCAGGTGAACCGCCGGAACCGCCGCGGGAGCGAGAGGCGGTGGCGCTCGGCTATCCGCCGCGCCAGCCGGACGTGCTCGCGGGCGCGGTCGAACTCGCCGGTCCTCGCGGCCTCGCGTGCGAGGGCCCGGAGTCGTTCGATCCGCTCCGTCGCGACGACGCTCACGGCTACCGTCGCCACGGCCGGCGGTTAGGCGTTGTGGAGCGATACCACAACCGATTACCGACCATCCCGGCAACCGAGTGGCGATGGCGCCACAGCCGGTCGTCGCGTTCACCGACACATACCTGCCGACGGTCAACGGCGTCACGTACGCGGTGAAGACGTGGCGCGACTCGTGGCGCGACCGCGGCGGTCGGATGGACGTCGTCTACCCCGACGCCGGCGGACACGACCCGGGACCGGGCGAACACGCCGTCCGCTCGCTCCCGTTCCCGTTCTACGACGGCTTCCGCCTCGGACTCCCCCGCGTTCCCGGCGCCGTCCGAGACGGCGCTGCCGTCGTCCACGCCCACACGCCGTTCTCGCTCGGCCTCGCGGCGCTCCGACTCGGTCGCCGTGCCGACCTCCCCGTCGTCGCCAGCTACCACACCCCGACCGGCGAGTACGCCGACTACCTCGCCGACCGGGAGTGGACGGAGGAGGCGATAGCCGGCGTCTCCCGGCGCTACGAGCGGTGGTTCTTTCGACGGGTCGACGCCGTTCTCGCCCCGAGCGAGGCGACCCGGCGACACCTCTTGGAGTCCGTCGGGACGGACGCTCGCGTCGAGGTGGTGCCGAGCGGCGTCGACACCGACCGGTTCCGACCGGTCGACCCCGGCGCGTTCTGCCGCCGTCACGGGCTCGAGGACGCGACGACGCTCGTCGGCTACACCGGACGCCACGGCTACGAGAAGCGCCTGCGCGACGCCGTCGACGCCGCCGCGGGGCTGGACGCGACGCTCGTCTTCGGCGGCGACGGGCCCGCGCGAGCGGAACTCGCGGCCCGCGCCGCGGACCGCGGGGTCGACGCCCGATTCCTCGGGTTTCTGGACCGGACGGAACTGCCGGCCTTCTACTCGGCGCTCGACGCGTTTCTGTTCCCGAGCCCCGTCGAGACACAGGGCATCGTCGCGCTGGAGGCGAACGCCTGCGGAACACCCGTCGTCGCCGCCGACGAGGGGGCGCTGGCGGACACGGTGCTCGACGGGGAGACCGGCTACCACTTCGAGACCGGCGACCCGGAGTCGATGCGCGAGGCGGCACGGCGGACGCTCGCGGACCGGGCACGGCTCCACGAGGGCTGTCTCGACCGGCGCCCGGCGGTGGACGTCGAGCGGTCGGTCGACGACCTCGCGGCGCTCTACCGCTCGCTCTAGTCGTCTTCCAGCGCCTGCGCGATTCGCTGGAGCTGTCGCGTCGCGTCCCGCACCTCGTCGCGGAGCTGTCGGACCTCGCGGACGAGCTCCTCGTTGCCGACCTGCTCTTCCTGCCCGCCGGCGCCGCCGGGACCGCCGCCGCCGCCGCCCATACCGGGTGGGCCGCCGCCACCGCCCATGCCGGGCGGGCCGCCGCCGCCACCGCCCATCATCCCGCTCATCATCTGCGCGAATGGGTTGCCGCCGCCGGGCCCCCCGCCGCCACCCATCATCTCCTCGGGACCGCCGCCCGGACCGGGCGCCTCGCCCTCCTCACCCTCCTCTCGCTCCTCGCGGCGGCGCTCGCGGATCTCCTCGACGCGCTCGCGGAACGACTTCTCGTCGTCGTCCGCTCCGTCGGCCTCGTCGCCCTCGGACGCGTCCGTCTCCGCCGGCGCTTCGTCGTGATCCTCGTCGTCTGCCATGCCACGCTATCGTGAGCCACGGCGGATAAGCCCCGGGGTTCAGAACGCGCCGAGGCTGGACTGGAGGCTCCGCTCGGCCCCGCCGCGGCGCACCTCGTGGCCGACCAGGTCGCGGAGGTCGACGGCGTAGGTCGTCCCGTCGCGCTCCAACACCAGCACCCGGCCCTTGACCCCGCGGACCCGCCCGCTCGCCAGCGTCTCGGCCACCGGTCGCTCGTCGAGGTCTAGCCCGTAGTCGAGCGACCAGGTTCCGAACGGGTCGAACTCGTCACACAGCGCCCGCCACGCCGTCTCGTCGACCGGCTCGCCGAGCCCTCCGAGCTTCGTCGCGACGCGCACGCTGTCGCCCACCGTCTCGGCGATGCCGGCCTCTACGCGCCGGGCGATCCGACCGTTCTTGACCCTCCGGAGGTGTGCAGCGCGGTCCGCGCCCTGCTCGCGCAGGCGGGTCTCGAGGCGCCACTCCCGGGTCACGCCCACTTTGAACGACGCGGGCGCGAACGCGGCGAGGTACACCGCGTGGCCGTCGTTGCAGTCCATCTCGTCCTTCAGGCAGGTGCCGGTACAGCGCGCACACACCCACGTCGAGCGGTGGAACTCGCAGTACGGCGCCTCGGACCGGTCACAGGGCTCGTGGCCGCCGTCGTGGACCGTCCCGGCACACCGTCGGTCGCCGAGCGCGTAGGACAGGTCCGTCCCGGGCGCCAGCGCGACGGCCTCGACGTCGCCGCCGTCGCTCAGAAGGAGCGCGGGCGACCCCGTCTGGTAGCCGACGACCTGCACGGTCGAACCGGGCGCGAGAGCGGCTTGTCTGTTTCGCCGGGTCCCGTAACCGACTTTCGACACCGCGGCGTACCCCCTGCCGTGACCAGAGTTCCCGCCGGCGACGAGCGCGTCCGTCACCGCGGCGACCGGGTCGCGGTCGTCGAGCGACCAGTTGCCGGCCCGGAGGGCGTCCGGCGCGAGGAGTCGGCGCGCCTGCCGCCCGGCGTCCGCCTCGTCGTCGCCGACGCGGACGAGGTGTTGCTCCTGCCGGACGGCCCTCGCGGTCCCGGCGCGCCGCGGTGGCGCCTCCCCGGTGGCCCGGTCGTCGACTCGCTCCCCGCCTACGAGGCGCTCCGCGGGAGCGACCGGTCGGTCCGCGACGCCGCCGACGAGGCCGCGCCGCGGCTCCTGCGCGACGCGGTCGGACTCGAGCCGGTCCGCTCCGAACACCTGTTCGCGCTCCCGGCCGGTCCGGGCGTCGACGCGCCGCTCCGCTACTACCTCGTCGAGAAACACCGCGCGGCGCGGCGCGCGCCCGACGAGCCGACAGACGCGGCGTGGGTCGACCGCGCCGACGTCCGGGCGTCGTGTCTGGACGGGCGCGTGCCGGAGGCCCGGTCGGCGCTGGCGCTGTTGCGGTGGCTCGAGCGCGAGGACTAGATCTCGTCCGCCAGCGCCTCTGTGGCCCGCCGGACGGCGGCGTCGCTCGACCCCGGCGGCTCGAACCCCATCCCGGCGAGCCGCTCGACGGAGAGCCGCATCCGGGGCACGTCGCCGGTCCAGCCGCGGTCGCCGCCGGTGAACTCGTGTGCCGGGTCGACGCCGAGGACGTCGCTCACGATGTCGGCGACGCGCCGGACGCTCGTCGTCGTGCGCGACCCGAGGTTGACGGTGACGAGCGGGGCCGCCGCCGCGTCGAGGACGTGTCGCATCGCCGCCACGCAGTCGTCGACGTACATGTACGACTTCTCCTGGCGCCCGTCGCCGAGTATCTCCAGCCGCCCGGGGTCGGCCCGCAGCTTCTCGACGAAGTCGGCGATCACGTTCCCGCGCTGTCCTGGCCCGACGACGTTGGCGAACCGAAACGTCCGGGCCGTGACGCCGTACGAGTGGGCGTACGTCGACACCAGCGCCTCCTCGGCCAGCTTCGCGGCGCCGTACTCGCTTATCGGCTCGAGCGGCGCGTAGTCCTCCGGGGTCGGCATCGGCGCCTCGCCGTAGACGGTCGAGGAGGAGGTAAAGGCGAGTTCGTCGACGCCGACGGCTGCGGCGCGCTCCAGTACGTTGTACGTCATCGCGGTGTTTGCCTCCACCTGGCCGCGCCGGTCGTCGGTGTCGACGTCCGAGTCGGCGGCGAGGTGGTAGACCCGGTCGATCGACCCGTCGAGGACCGCGGCCAGCGACCCGGCGTCGCGGACGTCCGCCTCGACGAGCGTCGCGCCCGCCGGAACCCGGTCGGCGTCGCCGGCGGAGAGGTCGTCGACCGCCACCACGTCGTGGCCGTCGTCGACGAGGGCGGCGGCCAGCCGCGACCCGATCAGCCCGGCGCCGCCCGTGACGAGAACTCGTCGCCCGCTCATAGGGCGCAGTACGTGTGTCGGCTAATGGCCGTTCCGGTCGAGCGTCTCGGCGCTCCACGTCCAGAGCCGCTCGGCGGCCCGGTCGTCCTGTGCCGCCGCCGCCGGCGCTCGCTCGGCGCAGTCGTCGAAGTACCCGCCCGTCGTCGCGAGCCCCGGCGCGGCTGCGAGGTAGACCGACGTCTGTGCGGCCTCGGCAGCCGAGTCGACGCCGACGAACGGGACAGCCGCGAGGCCCCCTGCGAGCGAGACGACGCTGCGAACCGGCGCCGGCAGGTTGCGGACGAACCCGCTCCCGGGGACGACGCCGGGGTGGAGCGCGTTCGCCGCCGGGCCGTCGAGCCGGCCTGCGAGCGCCCGGGCGTGGAGGACGTTCGCGAGCTTCGACCGCCCGTAGGCCCGCCAGCCGGAGTAGCCGTCGACGGAGCGCAGGCTCTCGAACTCGAGCGACGCGCCGCGGTGGGCCTCCGACGAGACGTTCACCACCCGACCGTCGTCCGGAAGGACGGGACGGAGACGCTCGGTCAGCAGGAACGGCGCGAGGTGGTTGACGTGGAACGTGTACTCGACGCCCGCGTCGGTGAGCCGTCCCTCGCGGAAGTAGCCGCCGGCGTTGTTGACGAGGACAGCCGGGTCGCGCTCACGCGCCCACTCGGCCAGCCCCTCGACGGCGTCCAGGTCGGCGAAGTCCGCGCGGCGAAACGCGTGGTCGCCGTCGCCGAGTTCGTCGACGACGGCCCGGCCCGCGTCGCGGTTGCGGCCGTGGACCAGTACGGTCGCCCCGAGACGCCCGAGCGCCAGCGCCGTCTCCCGGCCGATGCCGCTCGTCGCGCCGGTCACGAGGACGGTCCGGCCCGAGAGGTCGACCTCCTCGACCCCCGCGCCGTATTCCGGTTTCACGGGCTAGGAGAGCGGCGCCCGCGGCTTCAACCCGTCGCCGACGGGAAGCGAAAGCCCGACCACGCTCCGCCCCCTGGAGCCGGCATGGACGACGCCCCCGAGGTGGCGGTGCTCCGGCTCGGCCACCGGCCGGGCCGCGACGACCGGATGACGACCCACGTCGCGCTGACCGCGCGCGCGCTCGGGGCCGACCGGGTCGTGCTGCCGGAGAACGCGAGCGACGCCGCCGACACCGCCCGGTCGGTCACGGGGCGGTTCGGCGGGCCGTTCGCCGTCGAGCAGCGCCAGCCGCGGTCGGTCCTCCGCGGGTGGACGGGTCGGGTCGTCCACCTGACGATGTACGGCGAGCCCGTTCAGGCCGTCGAGGACGCGGTGCGTGCGGCCCGCCGGGACCACCCGCTGCTCGCCGTCGTCGGCGCGGAGAAGGTGCCGTTCGACGTCTACGAGGGCGCGGACTGGAACGTCGCGGTGACGAACCAGCCCCACTCCGAGGTGGCCGGGCTGGCGGTGTTCCTCGACCGGCTGTTCGAGGGGCGCGAACTCGACGCGCGGTGGCCCGACGCCGACCGGCGGGTGGTGCCGCAGGCGACCGGAAAGCGCGTCGTGGACGCCGAGGAGCACGGCGGGGACGGCTGACGCCGCGGTCGGTGCGTTTAACCGACTCGGCGGCCCAGATTCGACAATGGCTTTCGACGGTCTCCTGAACGACCCGGTGATCCAGAAGTACCTCCACGAACTCGTCGGGCCGAAGGGGATGCCGGTCGCCGCCGCGCCGGCCGAGGGCGAGGTGACCGACGAGGAGCTCGCCGAGGAGCTGGGGTTGGAGCTGAACGACGTCCGCCGTGCGCTGTTCATCCTCTACGAGAACGACCTCGCCTCCTACCGGCGGGTGCGCGACGAGGACTCCGGCTGGCTCACGTACCTCTGGACGTTCAAGTACGACAACATCCCGGAGAACCTCGCGGAGGAGATGGAGCGCCTGATGGTCGCGCTGGACCGTCGCGAGGCGTACGAGCGCGAGAACGAGTTCTACCTCTGTGAGGTCTGCTCGATCCGGTTCGAGTTCGGTGAGGCGATGGAGTACAGCTTCGAGTGCCCGGAGTGTGGCTCGCCGCTGGAGGCGATGGAGAACGACCGCCTGCTGGAAGCGATGCAGGAGCGCCTCGCCGAACTCGAGGACGAGCTGAACGCCGACGTCGACACCGTCACCGCCTAATGGTCGTCCTCGCGACCAAGTGTTACGTGTCCGGCGACGCCCGCGAGCGGTCGCTCGACTCGATGGAGGCGCTGCTCGACGACGCGGTCGGCGGGCTCGAGGTCTCGTGGACCGTCGGCGTCCGCGACGACGACTGGGTGTCGGTGACCCTGTCCGGCCCCGACGAGGTCGCCGCCCGCAACGCGCTCCGCGAGCAGTGGGGTGAGGTGCCGACCCACCTCGAGGCGGGCGAGACGTACGTCGGGACGCTGGAGTCGTGGGACGAAGACGTCCTCGAGGTCGACCTCGGCCCGGAGACGGCTGCCGTCGCAGCCGGCGACCTCGGCCTCGGACCGGGAACGGCCACACAGGTTCGCGACCGGTTCGGGCTGGTCCAGCACCAGCGCCTCCGCGTCGTCTACGACGACCCGCCGCGGCTGGCCGAGGCGGAGGTCGACCGGCTGTACGACTGGACCCGCGGCGAGGGCCGGCTGAACGCGAACAGCGCGACCCGCGGCGAGGTGCGGGCGACGGTCAACCGCGCCGGCCACGCCCGCGACGTGGTGACCGTCGAGCGCCTCGGTCTCCTCGAACAGAGTGTCGTCTGCACGGCGTCGACCGACCCGCCCGGCCTCCTCTCGGCGGTCGGTGAGTACCTTCCAGCCGAACTGCGCTGCGTCGTCCCGTAGATGCCCAGGCTTCGATCCGCACTCCCCGCGCTCGCGCTCGTCGCCCTCGTCCTGCTGTCGGGCTGTACCGGCCTGCTCGGCGGCGGGTCGGTGTCGGACGACCAGCTCGCCGAGGAGCCGGCGGGCGGCGAGCCGTACGCGTGGGACGCGAACACGACGGCCCACGTCGCCGTCACGGAGAACGCCCGGTTCCGTGCCGTCTACGAGGTGAATCGGAGCGCGCGCGACTCCGTCGAGCTGTTCCGTCGTGACGGCTTCGGGGGCCGGTCGCCGATCCCCGTGACGGCCCTGCGCTACCGCTATCCGAACGGGACGGAGGTGAACGGCACCGAGTTCGACGAGCGCGGCGGCGGCGTCTCCCGCAACCGTGACCGGGTGAACGTCACCCTGCCGGCACAGGCGTCCGGAACCGGAGAGCTCGCGTTCTCGTCGTCGTCGACGCCGAAGCAGTTCACCCTCCCCGTCTTCGTCGAGGGGTCGTACGTCGTCGTCCTGCCGGAGAACCGCCGGGTCGGCGTCCCGCCGTTCGGGAGCGTCTCGCCCGGCGGCTCCGAGACGGTCCGCGACGAGAACGACCGCACCGTCGTCCGGTGGGAGGAGGTGACCGCCGACTCGCTGGCGGTCCGGTTCTACCTCGAGCGCGACCTGCTGGCGTTCGGGGTCATCGTCGGCCTCGGTGTCGTCGTCGGCGGGGGCGGCCTGCTCTACTACCGCCGGAAGATACAGCGCCTGCGGAGACAGCGCGAGGAGATGGGTCTCGACGTCGACGTCGACGACGACGACTCCCGCCGGCCGCCGCCCGGGATGGGTTAACGTCTTACCGCCGCGTCGCCTCACGAGTCTCGTGCGCGTCGCCATCGTCACCGTCGGGGACGAGCTACTCGCCGGCGAGATAGCCGACACGAACGCCCGCTGGCTCTGCGAGCGGCTCACGGAGTGCGGTGTCGACGTCGAGCGAGTGACGACCGTTCCCGACCGCGTCGCCGACATCGCACGGGTGGTCAACGAGCACCGCGCGGCGCACGACGCCGTCGTCGTCACCGGCGGCCTCGGCCCGACTCACGACGACCTGACGATGGAGGGCGTGGCCGCCGCCGTCGGGCGCGACGTGGTCGAACACGAGGCGGCGCTCTCGTGGCTGACCGGCGACGACGGCTACAGCCACGACGACCTCGCCGAGGGGACCGCAGATATCCCCGAAGGCGCGCGGTTCCTCGAGAACGACGCCGGCGTCGCGCCCGGTGCCGTCGTCGAGTCCGTCTACGTCCTGCCGGGCGTGCCCGGCGAGATGAAGGCGATGTTCGAGCGGGTCGCCGACGAGTTCTCCGGCGACCGGGTCCACACGGAGACGGTCGTGGCGGACGAGGCCGAGAGCGCGCTCATCGACCGGATGTCGGCGGTCCAGGAGCGGTTCGACGTGACTGTCGGGAGCTACCCCGGCGAGACGGTCCGGCTACGCGTGCGGTCGACCGACGCCGACGAGGCGGAGCGGGCGGCGGCGTGGCTCCGCGAACGGGTCGACGCCGGTCAGCGGTAGAGGTAGGCCAGCCACCCGAGCGTGAGGAGCAGGCTGACGCCGAGGACGACGCCGGCGACGAGGCCAACCGGAAGTGGCTCTGCCGACTGAACGACGAGCTGGTTCACGCCGACCGGTACGGGCGCCCTGGCTTGAAGCCGTCGGCTCCGGACGACATATACCGCGCCGGTTCGTCGGTCCGAGCGTGCGTCTCGGCGTCGTCGTGAACCCGGTCGCCGGAATGGGCGGTCGGGTCGGCCTGAAAGGAACCGACGGGAAGGTCGCCGAGGCGCGCGCCCGCGGCGCGACGCCGCGGGCACCGGACCGGGCGCGGCGGGCGCTGGCGGCGCTTGCCGGTCACGTGCCGGCGGCGACGGTGCTGACGTGGGGTGACCCCATGGGCGCGTCGCTCGTCCGCGACGCCGGGTTCGACCCCGTCGTTCTCGGGTCGCCGTCCGGCGAGGAGACGGGCGCGGCGGACACCCGTGCCGCCGTCCGGGCGTTTCTGCGCGAGGACGCGGGCGTCGACGTCGTCCTGTTCGTCGGCGGCGACGGCACCGCCGCGGACGTCGCGGCCGCCCACGAGGGGGCGACACCGGTGCTCGGCGTTCCCGCGGGCGTGAAGGTGTACTCCTCCGTGTTCGCGGTGACGCCGGAGGACGCCGCCGACGTCGCCGCGACGTCCACCGCCGTCGCCGACCGCGAGGTGCTCGACATCGACGAGGACGACTACCGCGAGGGCGAGGTCCACCCCGAACTGTGCGCGGTCGTGCCGGTGCCCGTCGCCGAGGGGCTCCAGGCCTCGAAACAGACCGGCGGCGGGAGCGTCGAGGGCGCGGCGCGGGGGTTCGCCGAGTCGACGGACTCCGGCGTCACCTACGTCCTCGGGCCGGGAAGCACCCTCGGCGCAGTGAAGCGCGCGCTCGGGTTCGAGGGGACGGCACTCGGCGTCGACGTCTGGCGAGACGGAACAGTACTCGCCCGCGACGCGAGCGAGGACGACGTCCTCGCGGCGCTCGGTGACCGGAACGTCGTCGTCGTCTCGCCGATTGGCGGACAGGGGTTCGTCCTCGGACGGGGCAATCCACAGCTCTCGCCGGCAGTCGTCCGGCGGTGTGACCTGACGGTCGTCGCCTCGCGCGCGAAACTCGACGACCTCGGGGTCCTGCGCGTCGACACCGACGACCCGGACCTCGACGAGTCGCTGCGCGGGTGGACCCGCGTCCGTGTTGGCCGGGTCGACACCCGGCTGGTGCGGGTGGGATAACGACCTATAACATATATTAATTTCAACCGGAGTATTTTATTACTTCGGTCATAGTCGTCACGTATGGAGACGCGAAAGGTCCAGCGGCTCGGACCGTCGACGCTCGCGATGACGCTGCCGGCGGAGTGGACGAAGTCGTACGGGGTCGAGAAGGGCGACGAGGTGACCATCCGCACGGGAGACAAGGGAACCCTGACAGTGCTCTCGGAGTCGGCGAGCTCCGAGGACTCCGAGGCGGTGATCCACGCCGACGAGTTAGACGCCGACGGCCTCGAGCGTGCTATCGTCGCACAGTACGTCCTCGGGCGGCGGGTTATCACCGTCACCGTCCGGGAGGGCGCCCTCGACGGCGAACATATAAACTCCGTCTACCGCGCCGAGACACAGCTGATGGGCCTCGGCGTCATCGAGGAGACGCCGGAGGCGATCGCCATCCGGTGTTCGGTCGACCCGGAGGACTTCACGCTGGACAACCTGCTGGAGCGCCTGGAGAACACCGGGTCGACGATGCGGACGGAGGCGATGAAGGGGCTCGCACACGGCAACCCGGACCTCGCGGAGCGGGCGCTCAACCGCGAGCGGCAGGCAAACAAGATATTCGTCCTCCTCCTGCGGCTCATCTTCACCGCCTACCAGAATCCGAACCTCGCCCGGGCCGTCGGGCTGGAGTCGGGCTTCCCGCTCGTCGGCTACCGCTCGGTCGCGAAGAACCTCGAGCTGACCGCCGACCACGCACAGGAGATCGCCGAGATCTGTCTGAACGCCGACGGCAACACGCTGGACGTCGACTCGGCGACGATGCGCCAGATCCGCGACTTCACCGAGTCGGTCGACGAGATAACCGAACTCGCGGTGCGCTCGGTCGTCGAGCGCGACTACGACATGACGATCGCGGTGCGCCAGAAGTTCCGCGAGATTCGCGACACGGAGAGCGAGCTGCTCGGCGACCTGCCGGAGCTGTCGAACGACACCCTGCTCGAGGTGCGCGAGGTGCTCGTCGGACTGCGCCAGACTGCGGAGTACGCGGTCCGGAACGCCGAGATCGCGGCGAACCTCGCGCTCAACGAGGACTCCGAACACCTCACTATCGACTAGCCGTCCCGGTCGACAGCGAGGAGAATCCCGTCGTCGGTGGGCGTCGGCGTCTCCGTCGCCGTCTCGTTACCCGACGGCGTCGAGGTCTGTGTGGACGTCCCTCCGTCCGTCGACCCACCGCCGAGGAGACCGTCGTCGGTCGGCGTGGGCGTCGGCGTCGGTGTCGGACTGGCCGTCGGCGCCGGCGTCGCGGTCCCGTCACCGGTCGGCGTCGTCTCCCGGCTGCCGGCTGTCCCGTCTTTGTTCCCGAAGATGTCCGTCTCGACTGTCTGTGTGAGCGTGTCGAGTGGGACACGGGCCGAGCCGGCGCCACCCGTCTGCGGGTCGACGACGAGGTAGAAGTCGATCTCGAGGGTCGTCCGCTGGTCCCGTTCGAGGTGACTCACCCACCACTCGTCGAACCGCGCGGTACGCATCACCGTCGTCGCCTCGACGCGGCGCTCCCCGCCCGGCGGGATCACGTACTCGCGGGCCGTCGTGCCCTGCCCCATCCGGATCCCGTTCATCCGGATCTCGTACCCGATCTCGGCTATCGGGACGGGGTACGGCTTCGGATTCGAGACGACGAAGTCGGTCTCGACCTCGGTGCGGTTCGCGTCGACGGTCCCCCACTCGCCGCTCGTCTCCTCGACGTACAGGACGGGGTCGGAGACGACCGGGAGACTCAGGTTCACCGGCCGGCGCTCCGTCGAGTTGAACGCGCCGACGACGTTCGTCTCGACCTCGCGTTCGACCTCCGGCGCGCCGAACGACGCGCCGAGGAGCGAGGAGTGGACGTCGGCGTCGACCCGGAGCGTCGTCCGTTCGCCGGCGTTGACGTGGCTGACCCACCACGCGGGGATGCGCTCGTTGTCGAGGAACGTCGTGAACGGCAGCGCGTCGGTGCCGCGCGCGACGGTGACGCCCGACTTCGTCCCGTTTGCAATCGCTATCCCGTTCATCGTCACCCGGTAGTCGGCGGTGAGTCCCCCGAGAGTGACGCCGAGGGGGTTCGGGTTCCGGACGGCGAGGTCGCTCTCGATGACTGTCGTCGTCTCGTTGACGCCGGCGAACCGGTTGTCGACGCCCGTCACCGAGGGGGCGCCGAGAATCCCGGCGACGACGGCGCCGCCGACGAGGACGAGGAGGCCGACGACGGCCACGACGGCGAGGCGGCGTTTGCTCGCGGTCAGCCACGACCGAGCCCCGGACACGGCGACTGCTCGCCCAGCCGTGCTGATAAAAGCCACCGTCCCGGGGCGACCCGAACGAACTAAACGCGTCAGCCGGAAGAGAGCCGTATGGCGACCGAAACGGACGAGTCTGACATGGGACTCGGACTCACCGTCCTGTTCGCGCTGGTGGCGCTCGTCGGCGCGGGCGCGATGTTCGCGGCGCCGGGACAGCTGAACAAGGCGTGGGGGTTCGGGCTGGCGATGCTGGCCGCGACGCTCGCCGTCGTGGCCGCGCAGCTGTACGCGTAGGGCACGCCCCGAAAACCGTTAAGAGCCACTAGCCCGTACGTGGCGGCATGGGCGAGTATACCGAGGACGAACAACGGATCGTCGCGTATCTCCACGACAGCGTGTCCCGCGGCGACCGCTACTTCCGGGCGAAGAACATCGCCGACGCGCTGGGGATGTCGGCCAAGCAGGTCGGCTCACGGCTGTCGTCGCTGGCCGACAAGTCCGACGACGTGGAGATAGAGAAGTGGGGGCGCGCCCGGTCGACGACGTGGCGCGTCACGCCCGCCTGACCCTCGTACTTTTACTCCGCCCGCCCGGAAGAGTTTACGATGACCGTCCGGTGTCTCGCACGTTCGAGTTCGCTGCGCCGGTCGATACCGTCTGGG
>KI543177.1:4155-7223 GCA_000496195.1 uncultured archaeon A07HB70 | reverse complement strand
AGTGTCGTCGACTCGTTCGACGTCGACGGACGGGACGCGACGTGGGAGGTGGCACTCCCGATCCCCGTCGTGCGCTCGACCGTCACCGTCGAGACGGAGGAGACGGCCCGGGAGCCGCCCCGGAACGTCCAGTTCGTCGGCACCTCGAAGGTGTTTCGCGTTCGCGGCGAACACACGGTCGAGGAGACGGCGGACGGCTGTCGACTGGTAAACGAGTTCGTCGTCGACGGTCGGATCCCGGGCGTCGAGCGGTTCTTCCAGCGGAACCTCGACCAGGAGCTGTCGAACCTCGAGGCGGCGCTCCGGCGAGACCTCGGCCTCGCGGCCTGACCCACCGGCAGTAGCTCCCGAAGTCGGTGTGTTTAAACCGCTGGCACGGATATGTATCGATGCCGACGCACCGACGCTTTTCTCGTCGAGAGTCGGCACAAACAGCCCGGCGCGCCCTCGACCCCACCCCGCCTCGCCCTTCCGTCCGTTGTCCCGATACGACTGGTAGTTTCAAGCGTCTGCCGCCCCCGTCCCGACTCGTGTCGGACCCTCCCGGTCTCCGCCGCGCGCGAACCCTCGCCTACCTCCTCGACGACGCCGTGCGGCTCCCGGGAGGGATGCGAGTCGGACTCGACCCGCTCCTCTCGGTCCTGCCGGTCGCCGGTGATCTCGCCGGGGCCGTCCTGTCGATGTACGTCGTCGTCGAGGCGTGGCGCGCGGGCGTCCCCCGCCGGGTGCTCGCGCGGATGCTGTTGAACATCGCGCTGGACGTCACGTTCGGGAGCGTCCCGGTGTTCGGAACCGTGGTCGACGCCGTCGTCCGGACGAACAGCCGGAACGTCGCGCTGTTCGAGGAGGCGGTCAGCTCGCGCGCTTCTCGACCTCGGCCTTGACCACCGCCGCCTCGAAGTCGTGGTCCGGGCGGATGTTGACGAAGTCGAGGAACTCGCGGGCGTTGAGCACCACGTCGAGCGGGTAGACATCGACCGCGGCGTCGACCGCGGCGCTCACGCCGACGAGGGGCTGGAGCGCGGCGAGCCCGCAGGCGACGTCGTACGCTCGGGCGTCGTCACGGGCGTCCTCGCGGACGCTCGTCGCGTCGATGAGGTAGAGGTCGTCGTCGAGCACCAGCACGTTCTCGGCGCGCAGGTCCCCGTGTGCCAGCCCCGCGTCGTGCATCGTCGCGAGCGCCTCGAACAGCGCCGGCGCCCGCGACCGCGCCGCCTCCGTAGAGAGGTCGTCGAGCGCCTCGAACTCCGGGAGATACTCGACGACGAGGACGCCGAGCCCCTCTGTCTCGAACGCCTCGACCGGCTCGGGCGCGTTGACGCCGAGTTCGCGCATCCGCTCGGTCGCCTCGAGCTCGTGTTCTGCCATCTGGACCGGCGTGTCGAAGTGCTGAAAGAACCCCTCGACGCCGGAGGAGAACGCGCCGAGGTTCCGGCCCGTCGTGAACAGCGCGTGGACGACGGAGTTCTGCGGGGTGATCAGCTTGACGAACAGCTCCTCGTCGACGACCATCGGCGTCGAGAGCCAGTTGTCGGCCTCGAGGAAGCTGACGTGGACGGCGTCGCGGTCGTACCGCTCGGCGATGTCGCGCGCGACCGTCTCCGCGGTCGGCCAGTCGACGTTTCCGCGAACCAGCCGCCTGAGCGCCATCGCCCTAGAACTCGGGACGCGCCGCAATAACCCTCCGGTCGGCTCAGTCCCGCCCGACGACCATCGGGTCGCGGTCGTCCCCGGGGACGTCGACGTGGGCGGCTGCGTGGACGGCCCGGAGTGCCGTCGCCGCCGCCGGCTCGACGCCGAGCGCGTCGGTGTACTCGTCCCAGACGTGGGGTTCGACCGCGAGGTGGATGGCGTCGGACTCGCGAGCGACGACCGGGTCACGGCCGAACGCCCGGTGCCACTCGTAGATCAGGCCGGCGACACCGCCCGTTCCCGGCGTCTCGCGGACGAGGCGCTGGTGGGCCGCGAGCAGCTCGCGAAGCCGGGCGGGCGTGACGGCTGCGTCCTCCGCGGTGTCGTCGACGGCGCCGTCGACCGGCGGCGGGAGGTCTGTCACGCTCGTCCCTCGACACGGCGAGGGATAAGCGGTAAGCCGCGGCGGGGCGAGCGGCGAGTGATGCGCGCGCTCGTGGCCGGCGAGACGCTGGTCGA
Organism: uncultured archaeon A07HB70; assembly: GCA_000496195.1. Taxonomy (GTDB): domain Archaea; phylum Halobacteriota; class Halobacteria; order Halobacteriales; family Haloferacaceae; genus A07HB70. Next base: position 5,072 of record KI543177.1, on the reverse strand, counting down.
CATGCTCCCGGGCTCGTCGGGGCCGCTCGCGTCCGTCGAGCGGTTCGACCGGCGGCTCGGTGGCGCGCCGGCGAACGTCGCCGTCGGGCTCTCGCGGCTCGGCGGCCAGCCGCTGTTCTGGACACGCCTCGGGTCCGACCCGTTCGGGGACTACCTCGCCGACCGCCTCGCAGCCGAGGGCGTCGCGGGTGACCTCGTCGAGCGCGACCCGGACGCACGGACGGGACTGGCGTTCGTCTCGCTCGACGACGACGGCGAGCGGTCGTTCGTCTTCTACCGCGACGGCAGCGCAGACACGCGGCTCGACCCCGACCGAGCCCCGGACGTGCCGCTCGACGACGTCGACTGGCTCCACGTCGGTGGCGTCCTCCTTGCCGACGAGCCGGCGCGGTCGGCGACGCTCCGCCTGGCCCGCGCGGCCTCGCGGACCGGCGTGACGGTGTCGTTCGACCCGAACGCCCGGCCCGAACTGTGGGAGACGTTCGACTACGGCCCGTCGGTCAGAACGGCGCTCGACGTCGCGGACGTGGTCAAGGCGTCGCTCGACGACCTCCGGGACGCGGGCTTCCGCGGCGACCCGCCGGCAGTGGCCGACAGCGTCCTCGACGCCGGGCCACACACCGTCTTCCTGACGCTCGGCGACGCGGGCGCGGTGGCGGCGACGACGGGGCCCTGGCCGGGCGCCGCGCGGGTCCGCCACGGCGGCTACGACGTCGAGACGGTAGACACGACGGGCGCGGGCGACGCCTTCCTCGCCGGCGCGGTGAGCGCGCTCCGGACCGGCGAGTCGCTCGGGGAGGCCGTGGCGTTCGCGGGCGCGGCTGCGGCGCTGACGACGACGGCTCGCGGAGCGGTCGAGACGTTCCCGACCCGCGAGGCGGTCCGGTCGCTCCGTGACTAGCGGCGGCGCCAGCCGT
>KI543177.1:0-2731 GCA_000496195.1 uncultured archaeon A07HB70 | reverse complement strand
CGTCGGATATACATTTGATAGCAATGGCTATTGAGGACGCCGACCGTCCCGCAGAGGCGGGACTGGACGGCGACGGGGGCGATAGTCCGAGGGGCGAACCGGAGTCCGTTTCGCCGGACGAGTCGTACACCTGGGCCGACTTCGACGCGGAGTTCGACCAGAGCCGCGCCGAGGCGCTGGGATTCGACCCGGCGCGGCTCGGGGACCGTCTCGGCACGGTCGAACGGGGCGCGGAGCACCTCGCCGGCATCGTCGACGAGCGGACGGTCGACGTCCGCGAGGCGCTCGACGAGGACCGCTTTTTCACCGACGAACACGGCGCCAGCACGATCGTCACACGGTACGACCTGGAGAAGGCCGTTCCGGACGCGAAGAAGCTCCACTTCGAGGAGGAGGAGCGCTACTGGGTCAACGAGCCGTACTCCTTCGTCGTCATCTTCCACTCCCGGAAGGAGAACGAGAAGAAGTACTACGTGATCGAGCCACACGAAAACGAGATAGAGGCCGACCTGAAGGAGTTCCTCGAGGGGAAGCTCCGGACGTCGATCAAGTACTCCGAGGACGGTATCGTCGGGGAGAGCCGCGACGACCGGCGCGAGGTGATCGAGCGCGAGGCGCTCCGGCTGATGGACCGGTACGACGTCTACTCGGCCTCGACGGCGCGTGTCGGCAGGTCGGGACGGCTCGAGACGAACGGCGAGAGCGACGAGGGGGGCATCCTCTCCGGGCTGTTCTCCTCCGGGTCGAACGGCTCCACAGCCGACAGGGTCTACCACGACCTGTTCGGCGACGGTGACCTGCAGGAGGAGGTGTCGACCGAGGAGGTCGACGGCGATCCCGAGCGCTACGGCGACGACGACGTGCTGTACGACGCCGACGACCCAGCGACCGGCGCCGCCCGCGACCGGTCGAAGGACCTCGACGGTATCGTCGCCCGACCGGAGCCGGTGGTGCTCGACGGCGACCCGCAGACGCTGACCGAGTACCAGGTCGAGAAGATGCTCTACTACCTCAAGCGGGACTTCATCGGGTACGAGAAGATAGACGGGATCAAACACGACATCAACGTCGAGGATATCTCCTGCGACGGCTACGACTCGCCCGTCTTCGTCTACCACTCCGACTACGAGCAGATCATCACGAACATCTACCACGGCCGGACCGAACTGGACGACTTCGTCGTCAAGCTCGCTCAGCGGTCGGGAAAGGGGATCTCGAAGCGCCAGCCGCAGGTCGACGCCACGCTTCCGGACGGCTCGCGGGCACAGCTCACCCTCGGGCGCGAGGTGTCTGACCACGGGACGAACTACACGATTCGGCAGTTCAAGGACGTCCCGTTCACCCCGGTCGACCTGATCAACTGGAAGACGTTCTCGCTGGAGCAGATGGCGTTTCTCTGGCTCTGTATCGAGAACAACAAGTCGCTCATCTTCGCAGGCGGGACGGCCTCGGGCAAGACCACCTCGCTGAACGCCGTCTCCCTGTTCATCCCGTCGAACTCGAAGATCGTCTCCATCGAGGACACCCGCGAGGTCGAACTGCCACAGCGCAACTGGATCGCGTCGGTGACCCGCCCCTCGTTCTCCGACGACGACAAGGGCGACGTCGACGAGTTCGACCTGCTGGAGGCCGCGCTGCGCCAGCGGCCCGACTACATCGTCATGGGCGAGATACGCGGCGAGGAGGGTCGGACGCTGTTCCAGGTCATGTCGACGGGACACACGACATACACCACGTTCCACGCCGACACGGTCGGCGAGGTGCTGAAGCGGTTCACCACGGACCCGATCAACGTCTCGAAGACGATGTTCACGGCGCTGAATCTCGTCTCGGTCCAGACCTCCACGCGGGTCAAGGGCCAGAAGGTCCGCCGGAACAAGTCGCTCACAGAGATCAACCACTACGACGCCGAGAACGACGAGATCAACGTCCAGGACGTCTTCCAGTGGCAGGCAGAGACCGACGAGTTCCTGAAGATGGGCGAGTCGAACACGCTCCAGCAGATCAAGTTCGACCGCGGCTGGACCCAGGCGCGGCTGGACGACGAGATGTTCAAGCGCCGGACGGTGCTCGCCTACCTCGTCGAGAACGGGCTGAACACCTACACGCAGGTGGCAGCGACCTTCCAGGCGTTCATCAACGAGCAGGACTCGATCCTCGCGCTGATGGCAAACGACCGGCTGGAGACCAGTCTCGAGGACCTGCGCGAGATGGAGTCGGTGCTCATCGATATCGACCCCCAGCGGGAGAACATGGTCCCGCGGCCCGACCCGTCGCCCGAGGGCCGCGAGAAGGCACAGGAGATTCTCGCCCGCGCGGACGAGGAGCTGTTCCCGGAGTTCAAGGGCCGCGACCTCGGGAGCGTCGCGAGCGTCCTCTCGAACGTCGAGACGGCAGGAGAGGTCGAGGTCGGAGGCGAGAGCGAGGCCGACGACCTCGCGCTGGAGGGCCCAGCCGGCGCCGAGACGGCCGAGAGCGAGTTCACGATGGAGACGTCGGTCGAGCTCGGCTCCGGCGACGAGGGGCCGAACGACCCCGACGGCGACGAGGGGTCGGCCCTCGACACGGACGGCGTGTTCGACCCCGACGGCGAGACGGACGCCGGGAGCGGCGACGCCACGGAGCGCCTCGACGGGCCGGACGAGGCGGTCGACGACCCCGAACCCACGCCGACAGACGACGAGCCGTCCGACACTGTCGCCGACGAGAGCGACGACGGCCCGACGAGCCC
>KI543176.1:40597-43131 GCA_000496195.1 uncultured archaeon A07HB70 | reverse complement strand
GCGAGTCCTCGCTCCGTGACCCGGGGGCGAGACGACGACACTCTTGAGCCAGCGGGGAGTCGTCCTACCGGATGGACGGGCTCGAACTGACGCTCCGCCTGGTCGGCGGTGTTTTGCTCATCCTCGCGAACGGGTTCTTCGTCGCGATCGAGTTCGCGCTCACCCGCGTGCGACAGTATCCCGAGTCCGAGTTCGACGTCCCGGGACTCCGGCGAGCCTGGGCGATGACACAGGACCTCGAGATCTATCTCACGAGCTGTCAGGTCGGCATCTCCGCGACGAGTATCGCCGTCGGCATCGTCGCGGAACCGGCGCTGACGTCGTTGATCGATCCAGTGTTCGAGCGTACGCTGCTCACGTCGATCGGTGCGGGTGGCATCCTCGCGTTCGTCATCATCAATCTGCTCCACCTGACACACGGCGAACAGACGCCCACGTATCTCGGGGTGGAGCGGACGAAGTTCGTCGCCCGGTACGGTGCGACACCGCTGTACTGGTTCGCCAAACTGCTCTACCCGGTCATCGTGCTCGGAGACAGCGTCGCCAAGCTGACACTCGGGCTGTTCGGCGTCGAGATGACCGGTGCCTGGCTGGAGACCGAACCCGACCGGGTCGAGTCACGGGCGGATCTCCGTCACCGCCTCGGGACCTTGCTCGACCGAGGGAACCTCTCCGACGAGCGGCAAGAGGAGATCCTGAACGCCTTCACTGTCGGCGAACAGCCCGTCAGCGACATCATGACCGACCGCGAGGACGTTGTCTTTCTCTCGACAGCCGTCTCCGCCCGGGAGAACCTCGACCGGATCGGAACGGGCCCGCACACGCGACTTCCCCTGATCGGTGACGAGCCAGCCGACTATCGAGGGATCGTCTACGTTCCCACGGTCGTCGATCAGATCGACGAACTCCGGCGTGGCGAGGTCACGTTCGAGGATATCGCCGCCCCACCGATGACGCTTCGGACAGACACGCTCGTCAGCGACGCCGTCGACCGGTTTCAGGACGAACACCAGGAACTCGCGCTCGTGTACGACGCGGACGAGGGGGGCGTCGCGGGGCTGATCAGCGCGACAGACGCCCTCGAAGCGGTGATGGGTGAGATCGAAGACCCGCTCGACGTCACACTCCAGGAGCGGAAGCACCCCCAGTGAACCGGCTCTCCGGGTCCGGCGCCGACGGAACCTCCGCGAGCCGCCGTTCGGCGCGTGGTGAGACCAGTCGCGCGGAGCCGCTCTGGCTCTGCGGGCCGGCAACAGCACAGCCCGTCCCGACTAGCTTCTGCTGTCGTCACACCGACGATACGTCGTGCCGTTCGACATCGCTCGGAGTCGCTTTCGAGCAGCCGCGGTGCCGGCGGTGAGAGGAGCCGAGTCGTACGCGTCTTCACAGAGGTCCGAGAGCCGTGGTAGCGTCCCCGTCTCGATCTCGAACGCGTCTGGACTCGCGAGATACGCCGCCGGGTCCGAGACCGGCACCGTGGACGAGCTCGTCCCGGTCGACCGTTCGCCTGGAACGGCGGTGTAGGCGACTCCGGCGCGAGCCAGCGCGCGCCGAACCGCGCGGTCACGGCCACGGGCCAGCTGTGAGTGATCGCTGTTCCACACGACCCGTCCGGCGCCGATGGTCCTCGCGGTGCGACCCACGAGGTCGGTCGGATCGCCGTGCTGTATCACGAGGTCACTGCCGTGGTCCCGGTACCAGTCGCGAAGCGCGTGAAGCGAGCCGAGCATGAACGCGACCCGCAGAGCGTCGGCACGCGACAGGATAGCGTCGTCCAGCACGAACAGCGGCAGTACGCGGCTATCGTCCCGCTCGGCAGCGCTGAAGGCGGTCGAGAGCGCCGGGTTCGGCGTTGGCCGCAGGTTACGACGGTGCCAGTGCAGCTGCATACGCACGCCAGTAGCCCTCGGGTCAGAAGGGTTGTGACGTCTGCGCGAGCGACCGTTCGGCAGATTGGCCGACCTGCTGCCCTCCCGAGGAGTGCTCCGGTCCCCCCGCGTCTTCCCGCCGCCCTCCCGACGTGGGTGTCGACGAGCGTGACAGTCTCGCGCGTCGTCTCCGCGACGAACGGCGCGTGCCCCGTCGCCCGTCAGCGGTGTCTGCCGCACGGTACCGGCGGCGCGCTCGTCTGTGTCGGCCACCTCGCGTTCGTGCGGCACGAGGTGCGCGGTCGGCGAGCGCGGGAGCGCCAGCCGTCGGGCCGACCGGCGGTTCCGCTGCCGTTATTCTCGCCGCCCGCGTAGCCGGAGCGATGCCAGACAGAGCGGCCCTCGCCCGCCGCGACGGCGCCGACGCGCCGCCCCCGACGCCGGCGCTCGCGGCACTTCTCGACCGACTCGGCGTCGCGGTCGTCGCGAGGGCCACGCAGTCTCGCCCGGAGCACAGCCGCTACGGCGTCGGCCCCGACCTCGTCGAGCGACTCCGCGCGCCCTGTCGCGACCGCGACGTCGACACGGTCGTCGTCGACGGCCACCTCCACGAGGGGCAGGTCGTCGACCTCGTCGACGCGCTGCCCGTCGCGACCGTCTGGGACC
>KI543176.1:37483-39970 GCA_000496195.1 uncultured archaeon A07HB70 | reverse complement strand
GTCGCGCGCGGCGTCGACGCGCCGCTCGCCGACCGGCTCCGCGCCGCAGTCGCCGACGCGCTGCCGACGACGCGCCTCGTCGTGACGCTCCCGTACGCCGACGAGGCACACGCGGTCGTCTCCCGGCTCCACGACGACGGCGCCGTCGCCGAGGTCGACTACGGTGACCGGATCACGGTCCGGGTCGCGGTGCCAGCCACGGCGACGACACGGCTGCGGTCACGCGTCACCGCAGCCGGCGGGACGGTCACCACCTGTCCGGACACGCCGGCCTCCTGAGACCGGGGCGCCGACCCACGCGACCGGCTGCCAGTCTGCGGAGCCGGCGCTGGCGCGCCCGCAGGCGACGTTTCATGTCGACCCGTCCCGAGGTGGACCTCCACATGTCGAAGACAGCCGAGCGGTACGACCACTTCGTCGACGGCGAGTCGGTCGCCTCGACGGGAGACGAGCGCATCGACGTCGTCTACCCATACGACGGGGAGGTCTGGGCGTCCGTCCCGGCTGGGACGACGACAGACGTGGACCGCGCGGTCGAGACGGCGCGGGCGGCAGCCGCCGAGTGGCGCGAGACGAGCCCGAGCGAGCGGCGGGCGACGCTGTACAGCATCGCCGACGCCCTCGACGACCACGCCGAGGAGCTGGGCGAGCTAGAGACGCGCCAGAACGGCAAGCTCCTCCGCGAGATGGCCGGCCAGACCGACGCGCTCGGCGAGTGGTACCGCTACTACGGCAGCCTCGTGGAGACGGCTCGTGGCGACACCGTGCCGGTCGAGAACAAGGACGGCGGCCTGTTCAACTACGTCGACCACGAGCCGTACGGCGTCGTCGGTGCCATCACGCCGTGGAACTCGCCGCTGATGCTCACGACGTGGAAGCTCGCGCCGGCGCTCGCGGCTGGGAACGCGTTCGTCCACAAGCCGAGCGAGCAGACGCCGGTGAGCGCGCTCCGGTTCGCGGCGATCCTGCGCGACGAGACCGACCTCCCGGACGGCGTCTACAACGTCGTCACCGGCGCGGGCGAGACGGGGGCGGCGCTCGCCGAGCACGACGGCATCGACAAGCTCGCGTTCACCGGTAGCACCGCGACCGGCCGGGCAGTCGGCGCAGCCGCGGGCCGGGCGCTGAACCCCGTCTCGCTCGAACTCGGCGGGAAGAGCCCGAACGTGATCCTCCCGAGCGCCGACCTCGACAACGCGATCAACGGCGTGGTCAAGGGTATCTTCGCGGCGACGGGTCAGACCTGCCTCGCCGGGTCGCGCGTGCTGGTCCACGAGGCGGTCCACGACGAGTTCGTCGAGCGGTTCACCGAGCGGGCTCGGTCGGTGACGCTCGGCGACCCGATGGCCCCCGAGACGGAGATGGGGCCGGTCGCGTTCCGCGGGCAGTGGGAGACGGTTCGCGAGTACGTCGAGGCCGGGGACGCCGAGGGTGCCACGATCGCCTACGGCGGCGAGCAGCCCGACGACACGCCCGGCGAGTGCTTCGTCCAGCCGACCGTCCTCGTCGACGTCGACAACGGGATGCAGGTGGCGCGCGAGGAGATCTTCGGCCCGGTGGCGAGCGTCATCGAGGTCGAGGACGAGACCGACGCCGTCGAGACGGCGAACGACACGGACTACGGGCTCGCCGCCGGGGTCTGGACAGAGGACATGCGGCAGGCCCACCGTGTCGCCGACGCGCTCGAGGCGGGGACAGTGTGGGTGAACGAGTACCGGACGCTCTCGCACCGGTCGCCGTTCGGCGGGTTCGGCGACAGCGGGCTGGGCCGCGAGAACGGCACGGAGGCGCTCGACGAGTACCGCCAGACCAAGTCGGTCTGGATCGACCTCGACGGCGAGGTCGACGACCCGTTCACGCTCGGGTGAGCGCACCGCCCTCCCGCCGCCAGATATACGAGTCGTTCGGCCTATAGCACAACCAGCCGGACGAGAACAGTTTCGATGGTCTCGCTGCTCGTCGCCGCCGGTCTGCTCGTCGCCGCGTTCGTGGGGTTCAACATCGGCGGCTCGTCGACGGGTGTCGCGTTCGGACCGGCTGTCGGGAGCAAGCTGGTGCGGAAGGCGACCGCGGCGGTCCTGTTCGGCTCGTTCGCGCTCTTGGGCGCGTGGACGGTCGGCCGCAACGTCATCGTGACGATGAGCGAGGGGATCGTGCCAGCCGCACAGTTCACGCCGGTCGCCGGCGTCGGTGTCCTGTTTTTCACCGGCCTCTCGCTGCTGGTCTCGAACGTCTACGGCGTTCCCGCCTCGACGTCGATGACGGCTGTGGGGGCGATCGTCGGGCTCGGGCTCGCGACGGGGTCGCTCGACGAGGCGCTGATGTTCACGATCGTCTCCGCGTGGATCGTCGCGCCGCTCGTCGGCCTCGGTATCGGTGCGGCCATCGGTCGGTACGTCTACCCGCAGCTCGAGGCGCGACTGGCGTTTACGCGCCTCGAACGACAGCTGCTCCAGGTCGACCGCTCGGGCCCGCTCCCCCGTCTCC
>KI543176.1:32948-36787 GCA_000496195.1 uncultured archaeon A07HB70 | reverse complement strand
GTGCGCCGCGGCGATCGCCTGCGCCGCCGCCCGGCCGCCGGAGAGCGACGCCCGGCGGGCGACCTCGGGGTCGGCGAGTCGGCCCGCCGCCTCGGCCTTCACCGCGTCGCGGCGGTCGAAAAACCGGTCGCGGGCGGCCTCGAACTCGACGACCGGTCGGGGGTAGTCGCCGTCGTCACCGTCGGCGACCCGGACGCCACAGTCGCGCTGGACGGCGAGCGGCGCCTTCTCCGGCGCGTCGAGGAACTCGGCGGGGAGCCCCCGGAGCTCGGGCACCCACTCGCGGATCCACGCGCCGTCGGGGTCGTGGTCGCGAACCTGCTTGCGAGGGTTGTACAGCCGGAGCGTCGGCTTGCCGACCAGGCCGGCCTGTGACTGCCACTGGGTGTAGTTGATGCCCGCGACGCTGTCGACGAGGTGGTAGTGGTAGTAGTCGGCGCCGATCTGCCACGGCTGCCCGAGGACGTGGTAGAAGAAAGAGGCCCCCATCGCGCGCATCCGGAAGTTGAGCCAGCCCGTCTCGCGGAGACACCGCATCGACGCGTCGACCATCGGATACCCGGTCTCGCCGCGCTTCCAGGCAGCCACGAGGTCGGGGTCGTGCTGGTCGGCGTTGAACCCGCGAAAGGCCGGGTTGACGGCGGTGTCGAGCCAGCCCGGCCAGTCGACCAGCTTCTGCTCGTAGTGCTTGTTCCACGCCAGTCGGGAGGTGAACAGGTTCCGGCCTCGGCACGCCGGCGCCGCCGCGTGGACCGCCTGCCAGACCTCCCGGACCGACAGACAGCCGAAGCGGAGGTACGGCGACAGGCCGCTACAGCCGTCGCGGGCGTCGCCCGGCGCGGAGATGTTCCCGGGGTAGTCGGCGATCCGGTCGACGAAGGCCGCGAGCGCGTGCCACCCCGCGGTCCGCCCGCCCGCCGGCACTTTCGTCTTCGTCGGCGTCACGTCGTACGCCCGCTCGACGGCAGCCGGCGTCACGTCCGTCGGCACGACAGCGCGCGTCGTCGCGTCGGGCTCCCACGCGTGGCGGTCGCGCTCGACCCACGTCTCGAACCGGTCCTGCCAGTCGCTCCGGCTGTCGTCGGCGCCCCGGACGAGGCCGTCGCCGTCGACGAACTCGACGCCGGCGTCGGCGGCGCGGTCGTCGCGCGCCAGCCCGTACCGGCCGGTCGCGCTCGTCATGGCGACCGCGTCCCAGCCGGCGTCGCGGAACCGGTCCAGGACGGCGACCGGGTCGCCGTGGGCGTAGGTCAGCCCCTCGTCGGCTGTCCCTGCCGAGCGGTAGGCGTCGTCCAGGTCGGCGAGACACTCGTGGAGGAACCGAAGCCGGGCGTCGCACGCGAGGCCGTCCGCGCCGTAGAACGCCGGGTCGAACACGAACAGCGGGAGGACGGCGCCGGCTGCCGCGGCCCGGGCGAGCGCACGGTGGTCCGCCGTCCGGAGGTGTTCGCGGTGCCAGACGACCGTCCCGCCTGACTCCGGTGGGTCGGGGATCGCCGCTGGCGCGGGCGCGGTCGCGAGCGCGTCGTCGCCGGTCACGATCTCCTGACGGGCCGCGTGGTGTTGAACCCACTGGCCGGGGCGCCGCCGGGGTCCGAAGCCCTCTAACGCCCGCGGCGGCAACAGATCGTATGCGACTGTTCTGGCACCAGCGCGACCTCAGGACGCGTGACGTCGTCGGGCTGACCGTCGCGGCCCGGGACGACACCGTCCTCCCGGTGTACGTCTACGACGCCGACGCGTTCGGCCCCGTCGGCCGGCGACACTACGGCTTCCAGATGCGCGGCGTGCGGGCGCTGAAGCGGCGCTACCGCGAGCTCGGCAGTGACCTGATCGTCCGGTCGGGCGACACCGCGGAGGAGCTGGCGGCGCTGGCCGACTCCGTCGACGCCGACGCCGTGTACTACGGCGAGCACTACCGGCCGTCGCGCCGTGACCGCCAGCAGGCGGTCGAGGAGCGGTTCGCCGGCACCGACGTCGACACCGAGCCCCGGACCGACCTCGTGCTCGTCGACCCCGGGCGGCTCGACGCGTCGTACCCGACACACTCGCAGTTCCACGGCGACTGGGAGCAGGTCCCGAAGTCGACGCCGTACGCCGAGCCCGACGCCGACGCCCTCGCGTCGGTGAGCGACGGCACGACCGTTCCGGTCCCCGACGTCGACATCGACCTCCCGGAGGCGGGCAACGACGCCGCCCGCGAGCGGTTCGACCGGTTCCTCGACACCGGCATCTACAGCTACAGCGACACCCGCGACGACCTCGGGCGGGCGGTCGAGGCCCCGACCCAGGCCGTCTCCCGGATGTCGCCGTATCTCGCCGCCGGGATGATCGGGATCCGCGAGCTGTGGGCGGACGCGAGCGAGCGCTACGAGGCCGTCCACGGGCGCGAGCGAAAGAACATCGACAAGTACCGCTACGAGCTGTCGTGGCGCGAGCACAACTACCACCTGCTGTACCACAACCCGGACCTGGGCGAGCGGAACTACACGTCGTTCCCGAACGAGATACAGTGGCGCGACGACGAGACGGGGCTGGCGGCGTGGAAGCGCGGCGAGACCGGCTACCCGCTCGTCGACGCCGGGATGCGCCAGCTGAACGCGGAGGGCTACGTCCACAACCGACCGCGACAGGTTGTCGCGAGCTTCCTCACGAAGCACCTGCTCGTCGACTGGCGCGAGGGCGCGCGACATTTCCTCGAGCAGCTGGTCGACCACGACTACGCCTCGAACAGCGGCAACTGGCAGTGGACCGCCTCGACCGGCACCGACTCCGTCGACGTGCGGATCTTCGACCCCGTGAGCCAGATGTCGAAGTACGACGCCGACGCCCGATACGTCAAGGAGTACGTCCCCGAGCTCCGGGACGTGCCGGCCGGCAAGGTCGTCGACTGGCCGACGCTCTCGCGGTCCACGCGCGACGACCTCGCTCCGGACTACGCCGACCCGATCGTCGACCGGAACGAGGGGTACGAGCGCGCCCAGCGGACCTTCGAGGCGGCGCTCGGGAAGCGGTAGTCGTCTGCCGACCGCCCGGCGACGGTCCTCAGCTCGCGACGTCGAACCGACCGGCCTCGACGAGGTCGACGAACTCGCGCGGGTCGAACGTCGTCCCGGCCGTGATCACCTGCGAGCGGTCGCCCGGCGGCCACCCGACCGGCTCGTCGACGTCGTACTCGGTCGCCGGCTCGACCGTCACGCCGGACGAGTCGATCCGCGACACCCACAGCACCCGCCCGTACTCGGCGTCGTAGAGGCCGTCGCCGGCAGTGATAGTGCTGCTATCGGTCTCGATTCGCTGCGAGTCGAACGAGTCCACGTACAGCCGTTACAGGCTCCCGACGCGGATAGCACTGTCGCCCGAACGGGCCGGACACCGGGTGCGCTGCTCGCGGCTGGCGACAGGACCGCGGGCTACCCCGACCCGTCCGAGGCGGACTCGACGGCGGCCAGCACGTCGTCGAGTATCAGCCGCCCGGCTGCCTTGTCGAGCGGGTCGTTGTTGTTCCCGCAGTGCTCGCTCATCACGCACAGCGGGCAGCCGCGTCGGCGGTCACACGAACAGTCGGTGATATGCTCGCGCGTGCGCGAAGCCAGCGTGTCGAACTGCTCGTAGATCGCCTTCGCGAACCCGACCCCGCCGTCGATACCGTCGTGGACGAACCACGTCGGGCCGGGGACCGTCTCGTGGTCGTGCCCGAGTGTCGACAGCCCCCCGACGTCGGCGTTGTCGATCATCAGTTCGAGCGGCGCGAGCTGGATCACGCCGTGTTCTGCGGCGTGGAGCCCGCCGCCGTACGTGTAGCGGTCCTCGGCAGCCGGCACGGCGCGGTCGGTGCT
>KI543176.1:22803-32609 GCA_000496195.1 uncultured archaeon A07HB70 | reverse complement strand
GGAGGTCGAGCGGCGGAGCGCCCGTCGGGTACGGGCCGCCGGAGATCTCCCCGGTGCTGATCTCTCGGACGAGGTAGGCGTCGTACGTGATCCGGACCGTCCCCGTACCGAAGTAGAGGTCGTAGTCGCCGGCCAGCGAGCGGTGGGCCTCGACCGCGAGGTCGGTGATCCGCTTCGTCGACTGGGTCTGCGTGTACTCGTCTGTCTGGGTCCTGCGGACGGCGATCGTCGGCCGGCGGCCGGTCTCGTCGACCTCGACGACCTCGTACTGCTGGCCGGCGTGGAGGAACAGCGCGCCCTGTGGTAGTCGCGGTACGCGCGCTCCTCGGCGACGGGGGTCGTGGTCGATCTCGCCGTTCCGGCACACCACGCGGAACTCCGTCCCGCCGGTTCCGTACATCGAGATCCGCGCCTGCGGGCGGGCGTCGCCGGTGTAGGTCACCCCGCCGGCGTCGAGGTCGGCGACCGACTCGAGCAGGCCGGCGTCCTGCCACATCTCGGCCGTCTCGCGCAGGCGCTGCTCGCCGCCGAGGTACGGCGCGTCGTGGGCCGACAGCGGGCGCTCCGCGGCGGCGGCGAGCAGGTGGTCGGCGTACACCCGGTCGTTGTCGACGGAGACGACCGCGTCCTCGACCTCGTCGTCGAACAGGTAGTCGGGGTTGTCGAGGATGTAGGCGTCCATCGCGTCCTGGCCGCCGACCAGCACGGAGAGCGCGTCGCTCGTCCCGCGCCCGGCGCGCCCGACCTGCTGCCAGAAGCTCTGCTTCGTCCCGGGGTACGACGCGGCGACGGTGGCGTCGACGCTCCCGATGTCGATCCCGAGTTCGAGCGCGTTCGTCGAGGCGACCGCGTCGACGGACGCGCCCTTCAGCTGGTTCTCGACGGCCCGCCGGGTCTGCTTGCCCAGCCCCGCGTGGTACGGCTCGACGTCGACGTACCCTCCCTCGGGGTGGTCCTGTGCGGCGGCGACCACCTGTCTGGCCGCGATCTCGGTGCCCTGTCGTGCGCGACAGAACTGGAGCGTCTGGGTGTCGTGTAGCGCGAGGTGTGCGGTCACCGACGCGGCCTCGGACCCGGTCGACCGGCGGGCCTGCTCGAAGTCCGCGAGCGGGTCCTCTGCTGCCTCGTCGAGCGCCGACCGGTCGACCGGCGGCTCCCACAGTACGACGTCGCGGTCGCCGCGAGGCGAGCCGTCCTCGTCGACGACGGTGAACTCCGCGCCCGTCAGCTGGGCGGCGTGGTGGGCGGGGTTGCCGATCGTCGCGGTGGTGAGTACGAACTGGGGGGCCGCGTCGTAGTGCGCGAGGATCCGCCGCAGACGCCGGAGGATCCACGCGACGTGGGTGCCGGCCACCCCGGAGTACTCGTGGCCCTCGTCGACCACGACGAGGTCGAGGTTGTGGTAGAACCGGTGCCAGCCGCTGTCCTTGTTATGCCGCGGGAGATAGACGTTCAGCCCGGCAGGGTTCGTCAGGACGACGTTCGCCGTCTCGCGGATCCGACGCTTCTGCTCGGCGTCCGTGTCGCCGTCGTACACCCCGACAGTGACGTCGAGCCCCCAGTCCTGGCGCAGCTTCGTGTTGAGCTCGTTCTCCTGGTCGCGGGTGAGCGCCTTCATCGGGTAGAGACACAGCGCCGTCGAGTCGGGGTCGGCGAGGTAGTTCCGGGCGATCTGGAGCGCGTAGATCCACGTCTTGCCCGACGACGTCGAGGTGGTGACGATCGTGTTCTCGCCGCCGGCGAGACTGTCGAGCGCGGCGGCCTGGTGCGAGAACAGCTCCGTCTCGAGCCGACCGGCGAGGTCGTCGCTCAACACCTCGCCGGCGGGGACCGTCGACGCCGGCTGGCCCGGGAGATGCTGGCTGTGACACACCTGCCCCCGGTAGTCGGGGAGAGAGTCCCGGAGCACCGACTCGGAGAGCACCCGACGCGTCCCCGACCGGTCGGGGACGCCGCCGTCGGCACGGCGGCGTGGCTCCCGGCTGCCTGCCGCCGTGGTCTGTCCGGTCGTGCTCGGGTCGGTGTCGTGGTCCGAGCGGTCTGGGCGTGTCACGTGTCAGCCGAAGTCCGAGAGCGCACCCTGTGTGCCGTTCCCGCTCTGTGCCGTCTCGGTCTCTGTGTCACGCCGGACAGCGGCCCGTAGCTCGCCGTATATCGTCGCGAGCGCCCGGACGTCGTCCTCGCAGTAGCGCTCAAGCCGGCGCCACGCCGGCGGGTCGACCGCCGCCGGGTCGGCGGCCCGCTTGACGGCGGTCCGCCAGGCGACGTACACCTCGGCGACGGTCTGTCCGTCGAGCCCGGTCGTGGTCGGCTCCCACCCGAGCGCCTCGGCGACGGCCTCGAGCCGGTTCGACCGTCCGGGGAGCGCGGCGTTCCCCTGGTCGCGGGCCCAGTAGAGCGGGTCGAACTGGTAGGTGTCCGCCCACGCCTGGTGCTGGTCGGGACAGTGCTGGCGAAGCTGGTCGGCGATCACGGGAAAGTCGAACTGGTAGCCGTTCCACGCGACGACCGGTCGACCGGCGGCGCTGCCCGTCAGCCAGGTGAGAAAGCCCTCGAGGTGGCTCGTGTCGTCGGGGTCACGCTGTCGGAAGGCGAGGTAGCGACCGTCCTCCGGGCCGCCGTCGAGCACGCCGACGAGCCACGCGGTCGACGCCTCGAGCCCGTCGGTCTCGATGTCGACGAACACCGGGTCGCCGCGCGGGAGCGTGTCGTCGCCGGTCGAGACGACGGTCCGGTCTGCCACGGCTCGCGCGGCGGCCCGGACCGACCGTGCGGTCGAGCGCCCGAACCCCCCGAGATCGGCGATATCCGGCACGTGCGCCTCGGCGAGGTCGCCGACAGCCGTGTAGCCGCTGTCGCGGAGCGTCTCGGCGCGGGCCGGGCCCACGGCCCGAATCCCGCGGAGGCCGACGGACTCCGGGTCGACGGTCTCCGTCGCGACGGCGCCGTTCGAGTAGACCGAGACGACGGTCGGGTCGCCGACCCGGCCGTCGACACCGGCGCCGAGTCGAGCCGCCGTCGTGCCGACGCCGACCAGCGAGAGCGGGCCCGTCGGCCCGGCGACCGTCGTCGCGTGACCGGCACGGAGCGTCGTCACCACGTGGGCCGCGGCGGCGTGCCACGGGTCTGGCAGACGCTCGCGGTAGTCGGCGAGGCCGTCGACGGCTGTCGAGCGCTCGTACGGGTCGACCGAGAGCGACAGCGCGTCGCTCACCACGCACCGCGGGGCCGCGCCGTCCGCCGCGTCGAGCAGCGTCCCCGTGTCGTCGTCGGCGGTCAGCGACACGACGAGCCCGTCGTCCGGACCGGACTCGACCGCCGGCTTGACGCCGCGACCGGGCGTGAGGACCGGCGGGTCGACGTCGTGCCCCAGCGACGAGACGACCGTCGACTCCGGCGGCGCAGCGACCACCACGTCCGGGTCGGCGGCGGCGACCAGCGCGCCGAGCGTGTCTGGGCCGTATCGTCGGACGACCGCTCCGGAGAGCCCGAAGACCCGGACTGGCGCGCCACCCGGAGGCGGGAGGTCGGGGCGGCTGCTCCGGGCCACCTCCGCCGTCCCGTCGGAGCGAGACCGACCGGCAGCGCCGGTCGACCCGTCGTGACCAGCCGCGTCGTCGGGCGCTGCCCCTCCGTTCACAACACCGATCGTTGTGTCCCGGTCGACAAGAACGTGACCCTCGTCGTCGTGCGACGCGCCCGGTCGACCGGACGGTGCCGGCGCCGTGCGGGCCGACCGGGAGGCGGGGTGTCAGGCCTCGAGCTGGTCGCTCAGCGCCGCCAGCTCCCGGTGGAGGTCGGAGGCCGCGCGGATCGCCTCGACGTCGCCGACGGCCCAGTACTTCGTTCGGCGGCGCGCGAGGCCGCGCTCCGTGAGGCGCCCGAGCGCCGCCTCCACCGCGTCGTGGTCTCCGTCGACGCCCGCCGTGACCTCCTGGAGCGTGAACGCGCGGTCGGCGTTCGCGACGAGGAACGCGAGCACCCGCTCGGCGTCCGTCGGCTCGGCGACCGGCTCCTCGGCGGTCGAGCCGAACGTCTCGCTGTCGATGGGCATGAGCCGTGGTAGTGACTCCCACGGTATGACTGTTTGGAGGGGTCGGGCGCCGGTTGACGTTCGGGCACCGCGTGGGCCGTCGGCCCGGGAGCCCCTCGCCTCGTCGCGCCAGCCGGCCTCACGCGTCCGCCGTGGACCGGTCACGCCGCCGATCGGTGCGTCCGGCGGCACGACGCGCTCCGACCCGGCGCCGACCGGCGTATCTTGGTCAGAAATAACAATATCACGACGACGACTGCCGAGCGGTTCCGCCGTGAAAGCCGGCTGGAGATCCGGTGTTGCCGGTCCCGGCGCCGCGGTGGTCGACCGAGTGTTGCACAAGAAATATACGACGAGTGGACCTACTCGTGACCATGGGAAACTCGATGATCGAGCACCTGCGGCAGGATATGGAGTGTGAGGGACTGCTGGAGTGTTTCTACGGCCTCAAGCCGCTGGACCGCGAGGTGTTCGGCGTGCTCGTCGACGCGGTCGACCCGCTGACCGTCGACGAGGTCGCGGAGGCCGTCGACCGCGAGCGATCGACCGCCTACCGGTCGGTCCGGCGGCTCCACGACGCGGGGTTCGTCGAGCAGGACCAGGTCAACTACGACTCCGGGAGCTACTACCACGTCTACTCTCCGACGCCCGCCGAGGAGGTCGCCGACGACCTCCAGCGGACGCTCAACGACTGGTACGCGGAGATGGGACAGCTGATCGCGGAGTTCGAGCGGAAGTACGAAGACGCCGCGACGACCTCGCCGGCGGAGCCCTGAGCCCGCCGGTCAGACGATATCGGCAGCCGCCTCGCGGAGCGACAGCCCCTCGCCGACCACGTCGCGTCGGTAGTGCATGTACACCGCACCGAGCGGCGGCTGGATGACGTACGCGAGGGCGATCGGAAGCACGGCCTCGGCGGAGATGGCCGGCGCCGCGACGACGACCGCCACCGCGATCGAGAGGTTGCGCATGCTCGTCGCGTACACCAGCGCGACCGTGCGCGCGGGGTCGAGGAAGAGCCGTCCGAGCACCGAGCCGACGACGAGGACCGCGGCGTACAGCACCACCAGCGGGACGACCGTGCTGACGGAGGCGAGCGGGTCGGCGAGGATCTGTGTCGACCGCATCGCCATCGCGACGAAGACGATCAGCATCACCCCGAGCGAGCTGAGCCCGCCGAGCGTCGGCTTGAGGCGCTCGAACCCGTCGGCGCCGTAGCGCCGGCGCAGCAGGCGGCGGGTGACGTTCCCCGCGACCATCGGGACGACGACCACCTGGGCCAGCTGTCGGTACAGCGCCGTCGGGTCGAAGCCGACGCTCGCCGGCACCAGCACCGAGAGGTAGGCCGGCAGGACGGCGACGGCGACCAGGAGGTTGACCGCCATCGCGACCAGCGCGCTCTCGAGGTCGCCGTCGGCCAAGCCGGTCCACGCGGCGGTCATGCCGGAGGTGGGGATCAGCGCGACGAAGTACAGCCCCAGCGCGTACTCGGCGCTCCCGGCGAAGAACGCCCGCGCGAGGACGACGGCCAGCAGCGGCACGACCCCGAAGTTCACGAGCAGGCTCAGCCCGACCGGGAGCGCGTGCTCGGGAACGTTCAGCACCTCCTTCAGGTCGATGTTGATCATCATCGGGTAGATCATCAGAAAGAGGATCGGCACGACCGCGGCGCGCAGGAGGGCCTTCGTCCCCGCGTCCGCAACCTGTCCGAACGCCAGCCCAGCCGCGAGCGACGCGACGACGACGACGATCAGGTTCTCCTTGATACCGGTGAGCGCGCCCCGGATCACTCGCCGGCGCTCCGGTCGACAGCGGCGGTCGGTCGGCGGTTCCCGGTCGGCGACACGGCGTCGACGCGCATACTCTGTATATTGTGAATTACACACAAGAGTGTTTCGTCGTCCGGGGCGTCGAGCGGCGGCGCTCCGCCGACGGTACCGCTCGTGGCCGCCGGTCACGGTGTGTCGTCGCTGCAGGGACACACGGGCCGGCGAGGCGCGCGCCGGGCCCGGCTCCGCCGCTGTCTACGTGTACCGGTCGATCAGCGACCGGAGCTCCGCCTCGCCGCGCGCGCCGGCTAGCTGCTCGACCTGCTCACCGTCGGCGAACAGCGCCAGCGTCGGCACACTCCGGACGCCGAACTGCTCGGCCAGCCGCCGGTTCGCGTCGATATCCACCGTCGCGACCGCCGCGGGCGTCTCTGCTGCCAGCTGCTCGACGACCGGCTCCAGCATCTTGCACGGTCCACACCAGTCGGCGTAGAAGTCGACGAGCACGACGTCGGCTGCCCCGAGCAGCGCGTCGAGGTCGTCACGCCCGTCGACGTGGACCGGCTCCGTGCGCTCGGCGCGGCTCCCGGTCGACCGGGCCGGAGATTCCGTTTCCGACCCGGCCTCGCCGTGGCGCTCGCGCAGCTCCGCCAGCTTCCGTGCTCTGATGCGTGCCCGCTCCTCCTCGGGATCGGAACTCATCGGCTCTGCCTACGGTTCGCGGCTACATTAGTATTGCGTAACAGAGACACAACGAATCGGTCAGTCCGCCCCGACCACCCGGTCGTAGGCCGTCTCTGCCGGACAGAGACCGGTGAACGTGCTCTGAATCAGGTTCGCCCCCACGAACGCGGCGGGCAGGTAGCCCAGCGGATCGACGAACAGGCCGAGCGCGAGCGAGACGAGGACGACGGTGCCGGCGAGCCGGCGGACGAACGCTTCTGACGACATCGTGTTTGAATTGGGCTATACTCACTAAACTGTGTCGACGGGCAGACGGTCGCCGCTACGTCGCCTCGGGCTCGCCGCCCGGCGACGCGCCGACGGCCTCGTCGCCCGGCTCCCGCCTGGCGACTCCGGGGACGAGAACGAGCGCGGCGGGCAGGACCAGAAACGCGCCCGCCAGCGCCAGCCCGATGGCGGACACCGTCACGACCCCGAAGTTCGCGAGGACGGGGAACCGCGAGACGACGAGGATTCCGAACCCGAAGACGGTCGTGAGGCTGGAGCCGAGCACCGGTCGGGCCAGCCTCGCGACTGCCGTGGCCGCCGCGGTCCGGTCGCTCGCGCCCTGCCCGACCTCGTGTTCGTAGCGCTCGAACACGTGGACACCGTAGTCGACCCCGATCCCCAGCGCGATCGACGACATCGTGATCGTCAGCGGGTTCCACGGGATCGAGAGCACGTACATCACGCCGGCGACGGTCAGTGCCGCGGTGCCGGCGACGCTCCCGACCAGCACCGCCGAGACGCGCAGCGACCGGAACGCGAGCGCGAGGAACGCCCCGCCGAGGACGAACGACAGCAGCGTCATCGGCGTCAGTCCGGCGGTGACGTTCTCGATGACCGTCCGGTTGAGAACCGGCTTGCCGGTCACCCGCACGTCGACGCCGGGTCCGAGCGTCAGCGCCGCGTTCCCCTCGAACTCCTCGATCAGCGTCCGGACCGCCTCGCCCTCGACGTCGTCGACGGCGACGGTCAGCACCAGCCGCGAGGGCTGTCGGTCGGGGTCCTCGACCGCGAGCGGGCCGTCCGTCTGCGCGCCGAGCACGCGGTCGAGTTCGGCCTCCGTCGCTGGTATCTGCCCCTCGTTCGCGAGCGCGACCGCCGTGACGGGGCTCTGTACCCCGTTCACCCGCGAGTTGTCGAGCAGCAGGCGCTGGAACTCGGCCACGTCGCGGAACGTCTCGGGCGTGTACGCCCGGTCGGTCTCGACCATGACGTAGATCCGCTTCGGACTCTCGACCGTGTCCGACAGCCGCTCGAGGTCGTCTTTCGCCTCCAGGTCCTGCGGCCAGAAGTCCATCATCTCCTGCCGGGGCTCGACCTGTGGGTAGGCGTACGCGCCGGCGGAGACGACCAGCGCGGCGAGCAGCAGGGTGACGACCGGATGTCTGGCGGTGCCGCGCTCGGTCAGCCGGCGGAACGCCGACTCGACGCGGTCGTCTGCGGCGGCGCCCGCCTCGCCTCGTGGCGGCCCGGCGTCGAACCGGACGAGCAGGGCGGGCAGGAGTGTCACCGACAGCACCATCGACGAGAAGACCGCGATCGCGCTGGTGGCGCCGAACTGCTGGACCGGCGGCACCGGCGACACGAGCAGCGACCCGAGGCCGACGACGGTCGTGCCCATCGCGATCAGCAGCGCCCGTCCGGTCGTTCGGCTCGCGAGACCGGCGGCGTCGACCGGCGACCGACCGTCCTCGCGGGCCTCGGCGTAGCGGGTCTGGATCTGGAGCCCGTAGTCCATCCCCAGCCCCATCGCGACGGGCATCACGCCGAGCATGATGGCGTTGAACGAGTAGCCGAGCACACCCATCGCGCCGGTCATGAACACGAGCGACAGCATCGCGACGCCGAGCGGCATCGCCACCTCCCGCCCGCGGGCGAGGCGCCCGCGCATCACGAGGTAGACGACGCCGACGATGAGCGCGAACGAGCCAGCGAACAGCGTGATCATCTCGGGGAGCATCAGCCCGAAGGCGGCGTTCTCGAACACCGGCTGGCCGGTGATCGTCGCGCTCGCGCCGGGCGGCAGGTCCGCCGCGTCGGTCTCCTCGCGCACCTCGTCGTAGATCACGTCCGAGCCGCGGGTCGGCAGGAACGCGCCGCGGCTGAACCGGTCGACCTCGCCGTACTGCGCGACGACGACCGTCGTTCCGGCCTCGGGAACGACCCGGTCGACCAGCCGGTCGCCGCCCGGGCGCTCGCGCGCCCGATCGACGGCGCGCCGGACGCCCGCCTCCGTGTCGGGGATCGACCCGCCGGCGCCGAGCCGGACGACGTCCGCGAGGCTCGTCACCGACGAGACGTCGTCGATGCCGGCGTACCCGCGGTCGAGCCGGTCGACCGCCCGAACCGTCTCGGGGTCGTACAGCGCGTCGGACTCAACGACGACGAACACCGCGTTGCCGGTGTCGTGGTCCTGCTTCAGCGTCGCCCAGTCCTCGGCAGCCGTGGCGTCGTCGTCGACGTAGAGGCTCATCCCCATGCTCATCTGGAGGCTTGACGCCGCGACGCCGCCCGAGACGACGGCGACGACGAGGACGACGGCAACGACGCCCCGGCGGTGGGTCGCGGACCAGCAGCCGGTGCGCTCCAGCGCGTCGCGGACGCTCGTCATCTCACAGCCCCAGCAGGTCGAGCAGGGCCGCGAGCGGACCGCCGCCGCCCGTCTCGACCCGCAGTTCGGTCGACGCCACGTCGGTCACCACCCGGCGGTCGAAGCTGTTGTCGAACGCGACCGTGGTGTCGAGCGCGTAGGACTTCGGCGTCGCCGCGCCGCCGACGCTCACGGTGAACCGGACGGTCGCGGACTCGCCCGGCTCGAGCGTGCCGACGTAGGCGGTGTCGTCGTCGGTCTCGAACGGCGAGTCGGCGTTGAGCCGCACGACGGCGTCGCGCATCGGCGCCGCGCCGGTGTTCGTCACCTCGAACGCGACGGTCGTCGTCGACCCCGCCGGCACCGACCCGGCGCTGCCGGTCTCGACCGTCCGCTCCGGGCCCACCGTGACGCCAGTCGACAGCGGCTCGGTCGTCACGGGGTCGCCGAAGCTGTCGTCGCGTTCGACGACGAGCGAGAGCGGGTACTGCCCGTCGAGCGCGCGGCTGCTCACCTCGACCCGGAGACGGGCGCTCGCCGACTCGCCGGGCGCGAGGTCGCCGAGGCTCGCCGACCCGGAGACGGGCGCCAGCGGCGGCGACTCGCGCACGTGGACCCGCACGTTACGGGCAGCCGTGTCGCCGGTGTTCTCGACCGTCAGCGAGACGGCGCCCGTCGAGTCGAC
>KI543176.1:15336-21865 GCA_000496195.1 uncultured archaeon A07HB70 | reverse complement strand
GCCGGCTGTACAGGGTCGGAACCGCCGCGTAGCCGGTCGCGTTCCGGGCCAGCGCCTCGGTTGCCCAGTTGACGGCGCGCGCGAGCGGCGACGCGGAACCGCCCCGTCTCCCGGACGTCGGCGACCGCGTTCGCGGCTCGGATCGGCACCTTCGAGCGGTCGAGACAGCTACCACCGACCGGTCCGGTGCCGGAGAGACCCGTCCGCCCCGCGGGCACCTCCGGGGCGTGCGCGGTCGAAGTAGCCGTCATCGGCGTCGTCCCTCTCGGCGCCCGGGTGTCCCGGCGCGTGTCGGGTCCCAGGCGTGCAACGCAG
Organism: uncultured archaeon A07HB70; assembly: GCA_000496195.1. GTDB lineage: Archaea > Halobacteriota > Halobacteria > Halobacteriales > Haloferacaceae > A07HB70. The sequence goes on along the minus strand of KI543176.1, from coordinate 21,550 downwards.
CCACACACCCCGTCGTGACAGTCGTCCGTCGCGCAGCCGACCGTGTCGGGCCAGGCCACAGACTGCCTCGTCTCTGCTCCGCCTCCCGTGGCCACGCGCCGACGGCACACCGCCGCTATCTCGTCCGCTTCGATCCTCCGACTCCCGCTGGCCGCACGACCTGCGCTACGGCGGCTGGAGCGCCGAGACGCGTGCGTTCTCCTTCAGCCGGAGCCCCGCGCCGCCGACGGTCAGGGGCACGCGCGGCAGCTCGTCGACCCGGAGCGTCGGGTGCGACCCGCCGCGCTCGACGACCGCGGCCCGTGGCTGGAGCACCGCCTCGCCAGACAGCGACTCGTTGTACTCGACGAGGTAGGTGCCGGCGTCGAGGTGCCACCAGGCGTAGTCGTCGGCCTCGTCGCGCCAGACCCGGTCGTGTGGAGCGAGCTCTGCCGGCGCGAGTTCGCCGCCGCCGAAGTCGACCCGACCGGGCGAGACCACCTCGTACACCTCGGCGACGGTGAGGTCGACCCCACCGTCGTCGCGCACCTGTGTCGGCTCGTGGACGATACCCTCGACGGCGTCGACGAGGTCGGCCATGCCTCGCGGCTGTCGCTCCGGGGGCAAAGTCCCGGCGGCGAGCAGGGGCACCCCGCGTCGGGGTCCGGACGACGGAGTGACGGGTCAGGTCTTCGACCGGACGACCTCGACCCCGTCGTCGGTCGCGCGAACGCAGAGGAGCGTGTCCGCCGCCTCCGGGTCGGTCACGTCGCCGAGTTCGGGCGCACAGCCGGTCATTCCGACGGCGGTGAAGCCACACGCGCCACAGACCGCGTCGGCAGGCGACGGCTCGTAGCCGTCGTCGCTCTCGGTCGCCGGGAGGTAGCCCGTGTCCGTGACCGTGTCGCCACACGCCGCGCAGTCGAGGGTCGTCGGCGTCGAGCGGAGCGTCACGTCCGAGCGTGTGGCGGCGAGAATAAAGAGCGACTCGGCGACGCCGGTCGTGTGACAGAGACACACTCGGCGCGGCCTCACCGCTCCGACGACCGAACGCTGTCGCGCGAGTGAGTCCGACGACGTCCCCGGCGCGGACGGTTCGGACGCGTGTACGACCACGGCGCCTCGCTCGCCACGCAGACCTACTTTCGGCGACCGGGACCACGGGGCCGAGTTCGACGCGACCTCGGCGCTTTTCGACCGGCTTGAGACGGCGCTCACACGGGTCTACCGCACCGCCTCGGGCGAAGAGGTGCTCCCGTCGCACGTCTGGGCAGCCGTCTGGGGCGCGCGGACCCACGCCCGCGAGAAGTTCGCCAACCGGCCGACCGCAGACCTGCGGATCGACGTCGTTCCGCTGCTCTACCGGCAGGTCGTCGGGGTCCACCCCGCCTCCCGGGACTGAGCCACCGGCTCTCAGAGCAGGATCCCTACTCGCCTCGATTCCGCGACGACGGAGACGTCGCTCACGCCGACCCGCGTGAACGTCGCCGGCGACGACGCGTACGACGCCGAGGAGGCGTCCAGCCTGTCGCCACTAGCGGTGTCTCCGCCGAGGCAGCCGAGCACAGCCGCGACCGACGGGGCCGCGATCTGCCGAGCGGCAGTCCCGCTCCCGGCGCCGCTACTTCGCGAAGTAGCTCGTAAAGAAGCCCGAGAGGAACGCCGAGATGCCGACGGAGAGCGCCACCTCGGTCAGGCTCCAGGGGCCGTCGTCGTCGTCCGCGAGCGCGACGGTGATGCCGACACTGACGACGAGCGAGACGATGCCGTTCACGAGGTCGGTCGTGAGTCCCATACCTGATCCCTCGTCGCCGGGGCACTCAGTCGTTGCGGCGTCAATCCCGCCGTCGCCGCACGTGGTCGCTGGTTCGCGTCGCGACACGGAGCGTGTCGGTCCCGCGAATCCAGTCGAGGTAGTCCGCGAGCCGGTCGGCCGTCCGGAGCGCGTCTGCGGTGTCGAACGACTCGCGGAGCTCGGCGTTCGTAAAGAGCGCGTGAATCTGGTCGTGGCAGGGACGACAGAGCTCGACCGTCGGGCTCGTCTCGCGGCGCTCGGGCCGCAGGTGGTGGGTCTGGACCGCGCCCGGGTCGTCCAGCCGCTCGACCGGAACCGTCCGCCGGCAGAGCGCACAGGTCGTCGGCACGGACGAGTTGCCGGGCGCCGCGGAGAAACCAGTTCTGCCGTCGCTACTCCCGCCGCGCCACGACGGCGGCGAACGGGTCGTTCTCGGGTCGCTCGCGGACCGTTCGCACGTCTCCGAACCCGGCGGCGTCGACGTACGACTCAACGAGCGCGACCCGGCCGTCCATCGACGTCTCGCGCCACGCCCGGACGGCCTTCGTCGGGAACATCCGGCCGGCGAACGAGACGACCAGCACCCCGTCGGGCGCGAGCACGCGCCCGAACTCGGCGGCGACCCGCCCCGGATACTGGAGATACTGGACCGACAGGGCACACAGCACCGCGTCGAACGCACCGTCGGCGAACGGGAGGCGCTGGTCGGCGTTCAGGTCCTGGACGACCCACTCGTCGAGCCGACCGTTTCGTTCGAGCTCGGCCCCGTTCAGCCCGTGGCCGGCGACGCGGGCGAACTCGTACGCCGGCAGGTGCGACACCCAGCTACTCATCGCGTCGAGCACACGGTCGCCGGGCGCGAGCTCCGCGGCGTACAGCTCGGTCAGGCGCGCGAGGAACCCGTCGTCGGCGTGGGTGACCAGGCGCGGCTGGGCGTAGAACTCAGTGTCGGGAGCGGTGTCGACCTTCGCGCGCTGGCGGCTGGTGAGCAGCCCCTCCTCGTCGGCGTTCATAGCCGTGGTACGGGACACAGGGGCTTCAACCGTCGGCTCTCGCCGTGGCGCCCGACACCCGTCCCTCGTCGCTCGCGTCCACGGCGTGGCCGTTCCGACGCCAGACGCCGCGTGGCCAGCGGTACGCGCCGGCAGCCGACCACGCCGAGGCGACGCCGTACGGCGGCACGCGGTGGATCCGTTCGCGCCGTGACCGGCACGGTCCCGCGCCGCCCCCGCCCGAGGGGGTAACATCGACCGGGAGACGTGGGGCTTTCTGTGCCGCCCCCGGGCAAACCGGCATGAGCGACGGAGCCGCGGACGACCGGGCGGCGCCAGCCGTCGGCGTCGTCGGCCTGGGCACCATCGGCAGCCGGCTCGCGCGCGTGCTGTCGGCGTCGTTCGACGTCGTCGGCTTCGACGTCGACGAGGCGGCGGCTGACCGACTCGACTGCGTCGAGGGGTGTGACGCCGCTGTCGCGGTCGGACGCCGCGCCGACGTCGTCCTCCTGTCGCTCCCGGGCGACGACGCGCTCGGGGCGGCGACGGAGGGCGAGGACGGCGTGGTCGCCGGACTGGGGCCGGGGGACGTCCTCGTCGACACCAGCACCGTCTCGCCGGGCGCCTCCGCGCGCGCCGCGAGGGCGGCCCACGAGGCCGGGGCCGACTTCCTCGACGCGCCGGTGAGCGGCGGCGCGCGAAACGCCGAGACGGGCGACCTGACCGTCCTCGTCGGCGGCGACGCCGACGTCCTCGCGCGGGTTCGGCCCGTTCTCGACGCCGTCGCGCGCACGGTCCACCGCGTCGGCCCGCTCGGCGCCGGCGCGACGCTGAAGCTGGTCAACAACTACCTGTTCGCGCTGAACCAGCTCGCGCTCGCGGAGGGGCTGACGATGGCGCGCGCGGCGGGCGTCGACGACGAGACGTTCGCCGAGACGGTGGCCGAGTCCTCCGGCGGGTCGTACGCGCTCGACCGGAACATGGAGCGGTTCGTCATCCCCGACGACTACGACTCGGAGTTCACGCTCGACCTGATGGCGAAAGACGCCCGCCTCGCCGAGCGGTTCGCCGCGGAGCGGGAGACCCCCCTGCTCCTCGGCGGCGCGAGCGGCCTGTACGAGGCAGCCGCGGCGCTCGGCCACGGCGACCTCGACGCCTCGGCGGTGCTGAAGCTGTACGAGCGCCTGACCGCGCGGGAGTGACACGACACCGGCCGACCGACACTCCCCTCTGCCCGCGTGTCCCGCCTCATCTCCGTGACCTCCTCACACCCACCGGACGGCCCGAATGCGGCGGACGCCAGCGGGCCGCCGCCCGGCTGAGCACCGGGACTTTTGCCCGCCGACACACAGACTCGACCGTGACCCCCGAGGAGTTCGACCACGAGGCGCACGTTCGCGAGGCGCTCGCGCTCGCTCGCGAGGCGGGGGCCCGCGGCGACGAGCCGTTCGGGAGCGTCCTCGTCCGCGACGACGCGGTGGTGATGCGTGACTCGAACCAGATCAACACGGCCGACGACATCCGCCGACACCCGGAGCTACACCTCGCACGGCGGGCGTGTCGGGAGCTCGACGCCGCGACGCGGGCCGAGACGGTGATGTACACGAGCACGGAGCCGTGTCCGATGTGCGCCGGCGGGATGCGCCGCGCGGGGTTCGACCGCGTCGTCTACAGCGTCGGGAGCGACGAGGTCGCGGCCTACACCGGCGAGGCGGTGCCGGTCCGGTCGAGCGAGATTCTCCGCGGCGTCACGGACGTCGTCGGGCCGGTCCTGAACGACGAGGGGACGCAGGTCCACGAGGCGTTCGGCTGGTGAGGGCGTGACGGCCCGGCGACGACGCGCTACGTTCCCGTCCCGAACAGCCGGGTCCGGACCGCGTCGGCCACCTCGGCGAGGTGGACCTGTCCGAACAGCGCGACGAGCAGCGCACCGAGGGCGTTGAACATCATGTCCCCGACGGTGTCGTCGAGACCGTGCTGGGCCAGCGGCATCGGCACGCCCGTCGCGTCGGCGAGTGCGTCGAGGCCGAACTCGAACAGCTCCCAGACGACGCCGAAGGCCAGCACCACGACGAACAGGTAGACGAAGACGAAGCGCGTCGGGATCGTCACCTCGTCGCTGTGGAGCTCGACGGCCCGCGCGACGGTGTAGCCGGCGCCCGCGACGAGCGAGGCCGACATCGCGTGGGTGAGGCTGTCCCACCACGCGACCGAGGTGTACAGCCCGGCTGACCCGAGGGTGTGGAGGAAGACGGCGGTCGTGATCCACAGCGCGAGCCACGGGTCGAGCGGGAGGTCGTAGCTGCGCTCCAGCACCCCCGGGAGGACGGTGACGAGGACGGCGAGTGTCCCGTTCGTGATTGCCTTCGGCTGGTTCGCGGCGAGGCCGTAGCCGACGACGGCGACCAGCAGCAGCTGCATCGCGCGGGTGAGGTGTCGCTGTGTCCGCACCGGGGGTCGCGGGAGGAGCGTCACCGTCCCACCAGCCGTCGGATCGCCCGCCGCAGCCGGCGGTCGCGCCACCGGAAGTAGCCGTCGAACAGCACGCCTGCCGCGGCGCCGGCGAGGATGACGTACAGCCACTCGCGCATGAGCGTCTCGTTGTCGACGAGGAAGGCCGTCCCGAGGAATCGGTCGGCGTTCCACCGGAAGACCGTCCACGCCGCCACCGCCGCCATCGTCGTCAGCACGACGACCACGACGGCGAACCAGCGGGTGACCTGGAGCGCGGTGAACGTGTGGAGTTCGACGACGACGACCAGCGCCAGCGCCGCGAGCGCGAGGTACGTGGCGAACGTCCCGAGCGTCCCGCCGACGAGTCCCCGGACGAGCGCCGGCGAGAGCGCGAGAACGAGCAGCTCCCACGGGAGCATCACCCGCGGGTCGCGGAACGCAGCCGGCGGGACGAGGACGACGGCGCCGACGACCCCGACGAGCACCGTCCACGCGTAGTCGAGGTCGAGGGCGCTCTCGACGAACGCGACGGCGAGGACGGCGACCAGGAGCCACGCGAGCGCCGCGTTCACCCGCCCGTCCTGGAACAGCGCCTCGAGCGCGTCCTCGAGGCCGGTCCGGCTGCCGCCGGCCTCCCCGGAGCCGTCGGTCACGTCCGACACCGGGCCTTCCGGGAAATAAATCGCTCGCGACGCGCTTATCCCCGCCACCCGCCCAGTCGACGGTATGATGCTGCCGACACACGCGCTCGTCGGTCTCGCCGTCGCGGCGCCGCTCGTCGGCCTCGCGCCCGACTACGCGACGGCGGCGCTCGTCGGCGGCCTCGTCGGTGGCCTCGTCCCCGACCTCGACATGTACGCGGGTCACCGCCGGACGCTCCACTACCCGACCGGCTACGCGCTCGCCGCCGTCCCCGTCGGCGGCGTCGCCCTCCTCGCTCCGACGCCCGCAGCCGTCGCCCTCGCCTTCGGCCTCGTCGGCGCCGCGCTCCACT
>KI543176.1:13375-15316 GCA_000496195.1 uncultured archaeon A07HB70 | reverse complement strand
CCTCGTCGTCGCTGCCGTCGCCGGAGTGTTGATTGTGGCCGACGGGGCGTACGGGGCCGACGCGTACAATCCCGTCGAGAAGACGGGACTCCTCGCTATCGACGTCCGAACCGCGGTCGACCCGACGCACTCTGCCGCCGACGCGGCGCTTGACCGCGCCGCGTTCATGACCGACATCCTCGACGAGGAGGCGACCGAGATACGCTGGGCGAACGACACCACGCCGGCGGTCCACGCACAGCAGGCGGTCGTGGTCACACGAGACGTCAGCGCAAATCTCGATCGTGCCGAGGACCGCGGACTGACGGCGGCACAGCAGACCCGTGCCGCCCGGATTCGGGCACGGTCTGACCGTGCCCGCACGGAGGTCGTTCGTGCGATCGACGACACGATTCGCACTGCCCCGGAGACAGCCGACCTGTCGCGGCTCCGGACGAGCCGCGACGCGCTCCAGCGCGAGACGGGGCCGCGACCGGCTACCTGACACTAGACGGGCGGCTAGTCACGTCTCTTCCGGTCGGCCCGGCCCTGCGGGGAGGAACACGTCGTCAACGACGAGCAGCTCCTCTGCGACCGCGCGGCCAGACTCCACGGCCTGCGAGAAGGTCCGTCGTGGTTCGACGACACCCCGGTCCCACGCCGTCATCGGCGTGGCGGTGTCACAGTCGACACCGATCGGCGCGTGTTTCCGGTCGTCGGCATCGTGGGCGTTCCGGAGGGCCGCCAGCGTCGCTGCTGGATCGTGGCCGGCGTTCCGGACCAGCGACCGGACGAGGTCCTCGAGTGCGTCCGCGAAGCCGCCGACCGCGAGCCGCTCCCGACCCGGCACCGACTGTTCGTACTGCCGGAGCCCCCGCGCCACCGCAAGCGGGGCGCTCCCCCCGCCGGGGAGCAGCTGGCGGTCCATAGCGGTCGTCGCCGTCGCCTCGAGTGCGCTCGTGACGAGCCGTTCGACCTGCTCGGCCTGCTGCTCGAACGCGACGTCAACGACGATGGTAAAGTCGGTGTCGCGACACCCGCCGAAGACCGCCCACTTCTCGTCGCCGTGTCGCTCCTCGACGACGCTGTCGGCTGCCGTCCCGACGGTTTCCTCCGAGACGTCCTCGAGTCGACTAACGACCTGTCCACCGGTCGCCCGCGCCAGCCGATGGATGTCAGACAGCGGCGTCTTGATCTCGTCGACGACGGCGATCTCACGGTCGGTACAGGCGGCACGGAACCCGTCCTCGACCGCCTCCTGTACTGCCAGCACGTCGACATCGAGGTCGTCTAACCGCCCGACCGCCGCCTCGACGGCCTGCTCGACGCCCTCGTGATACGCTGTCACCGCCGCAGCCGACTCGAGTTCGACGCTGGCAGCCTCGTCAGTGCCGAACTCCGAGGCGGTCCGTTCGACGTCTGGCGTCCGGCTCAGACACGCGACCCGGGGATCCGTGATCGGTTCGGCCACAGCCGGCTCCCAGTCGAACTCGCTGTGTGCACGCTCCGACTCGTCGATAAGGTTGGGACTACGGCGGATCACGATCCCGTCGTGGGCGGTCGACCGCTCGCCCGGCACGGCAATAATCTTTACCGCAGAGGTGTCGACCCAGCCGTGGTCTGTGGTGCGTGCGAGCCGCCGGGTCGCCTCGGCCACCATCTTCGCGTACGTCTGCCGGCGGCGGTCGTCGATGTCGCCCGTCATCGCGGTGGCCGCCACCTCTCGCAGACGCCCGATATCGTCGTCCCACGGCCGGCTGAGGTCGTCGAGTATCTCGCCCGCGCGGTTCGCGGCGAGCGCGTACCCGACCGCGACGGTACTCGGGTGTAACCCGTCGTCGATCAGGTCGGTGCCACGCTGGATCAATCCGTCTGCGAACAGCACCGTTGTCGTCGTCCCGTCGCCCACGCGGCGCTGAACCGCGTCGACGCTGTCAGCCAGCCACGCGGCGACGGGGTGGA
>KI543176.1:6180-13355 GCA_000496195.1 uncultured archaeon A07HB70 | reverse complement strand
GGAGCGATACCGGCAGTAGCGAGCCGGCTGCCACGCAGCCGACCGGTCTGGCGCCGCCCGCGTCGACGCCCGGACAGCCACCCGCAGCCGGCGGGGATCACAGATCGTATGAGTCGTGCAACACGAACGTCGCGTCGTGGTCCCCCGAACGCCCCCCTCCCCTCCAGCGACGTCTAGCGCCGCCCGGACAGCCCTCGCCGCGGAGGGTCGTCCGTGACGCTCTACGCCGTCGACGACGTCGTCGACGCCGTCGCGGCGACGCGGGCCTTCCTGCTCCCGTTCGACCGGAGCCGGTGGCTCCGGCTCGCCCTCGTCGTCTTCTTCGTCGGCGGCGGCGCCGGGTTGCAGCTGTCCAGCGGCGCGCCGGACGCCGGCGCCTCGGTCGGCGGCTCGTCGACGCTCCCGTCGCTCGGCGGCGCGGAGCTCGCCCTCGTCGGCGCCGCCGCCGTCGTCGTCGTCGGCCTCGTGCTCGCGTTCCTGTTCGTCAGTTCGACGATGGAGTTCGTCTTCGTCGCGTCGCTCCGGCGCGAATCCGTCGCCCTGCGGCGTGACTGGCGCGCCAACTGGTGGCGCGGCGCGCGGCTGCTCGGCTTCCGGCTCGCGCTCGGTACGGTCGCGCTCGCCGCCGCCGCCGTTTTCGTCGGCCTCGCCGTCGCGCCTGCTCTGGCCGGCGTCCCCGTCGGGTCTGCCGTGGTGCTGCTCGTCGCCGTTCCGGCGCTGGTGGTTCTCGCGGTCGGTGCCGGTCTCGCCGGCGGGTTCACGACGGCCTTCGTCGTGCCGGTGATGATCGTCGACGACTGTGGCCCGCTCGCCGCGTGGCGGCGGTTCTGGCCGACCCTGACCGCGGGGTGGCGCCAGTACGCGGCCTACGCCGTCGGCGCGTTCGTCCTCCGGTTCGCCGCCGGGCTCCTCGCGACAGCCGCGACGACGCTCGCAGCCGTCGGCCTCGCGGTCCCCTTCGGGCTCGTCGCGCTCGCCGGCGTCGCCCTGCTCGGGGTCGCCGAGGCGCTCGGGTGGGTCGTCGTCGGGACCGCCGTCGTCCTGTTCGTCCTCTCGCTCGTCGTCGTCTCGCTGCTCGTCGCGGTGCCGGTCCAGACGTTCCGCCGGTACTACGACCTCCTCGTGCTCGGCGACACGGACCAGTCGCTCGACGTGATGGTCGCGCGCCGCCGCGCGCTCCGCGAGGCGTAGCGCGAACGCCCGCCTCCCCGCCCCGTCCTCGGTCGACCCCGTCGCCCGCGCCCGCCAGAACGCATCGTCGAGGTAGCGCTCCTCTGGGTGGATCCCCGCGGCCTCCCGGACCGAGACGCCGGTGACGGGGTTCGAGATGGCCGGCTGGTCGTCGGACGCGGGCGTCCGGACGGCCGGTCTCGACAGCCGGGCGCTCAGTCCGCCGGCTCGGGGACGACGCCCTCGGCGGTCCAGCCCCGGAGTTCGTAGTAGTCGTCCAGCGCCGTCTCCATCCCCTCGATCTCGTAGGGCAGGGTGTCGTCGCTCCGGTCGAACCCGCGCCTGTTGTTGAAGTGGCGCTCCAGCTCGACGGTCCGGGCACCAGCCGCCATCAGCTCCTCGTGGTCGGCGCCGAGCAGCCGCGCGCGCCGGTCGTCGCCGACGTGGGCCTTCGAGAACTTGCAGAGGATCGCGGAGTCGTTGACCGCCTTGAGGTTCTCCAGCCTCGCGACGAGCTCGGGCTTCCCGTCGAGCCCCTCGTGGGGCACCGTGCCGTCGTACTCGAGGTTGTGGATCTTCGAGTACATGTGGTCGGCACCGCGGTTGGCCGTCGCGTAGCCGAGCGCGCGTCCGTGGAGCACCCGCCCGTCGTGGCCGGGGAACTCCAGCCCCTTCGAGCTCCAGTTCTCGACCCCGAGCTCGTCGTGAACCCGGTCGACACCCTCCGCGAGGACGTCGCCGACTCCTTCCCGGCGGGCGATCTGCTCGACGAGGTCGTGGACGAGGTCGGCGTCGCCGAACCGGTCCTCGGCCTTGAGGTACGCCCCGACGGTGACGCCCGTGCTGATCGTGTCGAGACCGAGTTCGTCACAGAGCTCGTTCGACTTCATCACGTCGACGATGTCGCCGATCTCGAGCGTGCTCCCGAGCGCGAACACCGTCTCGTACTCCGGCCCCTCCGTCTCCAGCCCGGTCTCGTCGTCCTTCGTCGGGAGCTTGCAGGCGAACGCGCACTGCGAGCAGGTGCCTTTCTTGTACTTCTTCTCCTCGACGGCGCCGCCGTCGATGCCGTCGACGCCCTCGTCGAAGTCCATCCGCTCGAAGTAGCGGGTGGGGAGCGAGAACACGTCGTTGTAGAGCTCGACGCCGCTCGTGGTCCCCTGTCGCTTCATGACGTGGTCCTCGACGGCGGCGTCGCGGTGGATCTCGCTCGCGACGTCCGGGTCGGGGATCGGCGTCTCGCGGCGCGAGTCGCCCGTGAACGAGACGGTCTTGACGTTCTTCGACCCGAGGACGGCGCCGATACCGCCACGGCCGAACGCCCGCGTGTCGGAGGTCATCAGCGCCGCGTACCGGACCAGGTTCTCGCCCGCCGGCCCGACGGTCGCGAGATTGTGGGCGTCGAGGCCGTGCCGCTCCTCTATCGCCGCGCTCGTCTCGCTCACCGTCGCGCCCGCGAGGTCGGGTACCGCCTCGAACTCGCAGCCCTCGTCGGTGACGTGGACCGCGACGGGCTCGTCCGCCGCGCCGACGAACTCGACACAGGGGTAGCCGGCGTCGGCGAAGTTGCGCGAGAGGAACCCGCCGGCGTTCGAGGAGACCAGCCCGTCGGTCAGCGGCGAGAGTGTCGTCGCGTTCATCCGGCCGGTGAAGCTCGTCTGCGAGGTCTGGAGCGGTCCCGAGGAGAGGTACACGCGGTTCTCCGGGCCGAACGGGTCGGCGTCGAACGGGATCCGGTCGTGCGCGAGGCGGGTCGCGACGCCCCGTCCGCCGATAAACGAGGCCAGTACGTCGTCGATATCGCCCGTCTCACACGTCCGGTCGGTGAGATCGACCGTCAGGAGCGGGCCTCTGGCGTGGAGCACGGTCGGTTTCAGGCGTGTCGACGGTATAGTCTCTTGGGCAGTCGGCGTGCCGGGCGACGACGCGGACGAGGCAGTCCCCTGCGCCCGACCGGGCGCGCCGCGAGCCGCCTCAGGCCGGCACCCGGATCAGGTCGAGCGGGACCCTCGACAGCCGCTCGGTCCCCGTCTCGCCCACCAGCACCGGCATCTCGAGTCGCATCCCGCCGACGCCCGGGTGGTGGACGTAGGCGTGTGCGACGAGGTCACCGAAGTAGCCGTCGTCGACGGCGTGGACGTCCAGCGTCACCAGGTCGCCGCGCTGGATCCGCCTCTCGGTCGGCTCGGGGGTGAACCCGTCTGGCCGGACCTGGTTGTGGCCCGACCCGACCTCGGTGCGCGTGATCGACCAGTTGTACTCGCTCCCGGCCCGACGCTGGGCGCGTTCGGTCTCGTCCGCGAGTTCGATCGCCGAGATGTCCGGCGCCAGCGAGTCGACCGCGGCCCCGATCCCGACGTCACAGATCTCGTTCGCCCGGCGCGGGCGCTCGATCTCCGCGCGTGAGTTGACCGTCATCGCGTCGTTGACCGCCGCCGTCGCGTCGACCAGTTCGACCGGGAGCCGGCTGTCGATCCGGCGGTACTCCGCGGCGGTGAGCACGCCGACGTCGTCGGCGGTGCACATCTCGACGCCGACGCGTCCGTCGGCCAGCCCCGCCGCCTCCAGCGCGTCCGAGACGGCGTCGGGGAAGGGCCGCTCGCGGCTCCGCGTCCAGCTGTCTCGTCTCGACCCACGTGTCGGCGCTGACCCGCGCGAGGTCGTTCTTGCTCGTCGGGAGCGACACGTCGCCGTCGACCGGGAGGCGCACTGCCGTACGCCACGGCGCCCACACCCCTGCGAGGTAGGCGACACTCCCACGCCGTGTCAGAGGCAGGGCGTCCAGCCCCGCGCCGTCGGCTCGGTCGCGCAGCGCCGCGCCGCGGCTCCGGTAGTCGACTGCCGGCCTGGGTGGCGTGCGCCCTCACCAGTCTGTCGACTCAGCTAATCTCTTCGGCAGTTCCGGACGAACCCGACGACCGAACGATCACCAGAGTCCGGAAACGCGCTCTGTCACACGATGATTGCGCGATTCGCTCCGACGAACGCCGTGTGGCGGGCCCAAACGACGGTCGTTCGTCCGGTTTCGGGAAAACGGATATATACCTGGGGCGTGCACGTGAGTGTATGCCATACGTCGTCACGAACGGAGCCGTCCACGCGGACAACTGCCCACACATCCTCCCAGACGTCGATCCGGCCCGGTACGTCAGCGAGACGCCGGACGGCCGTCTCGCTGCCGACTGCGACTGCCGCACCGCGTAGTCGACAGATCGAAACCCAGAACCCGATCTTTCTGCTCTCTTCGGCAGAAGTTATTTGTCTCCTTGTGCACACGGTCGCGTATGGACGAAGACATCCAACAGACGACCGACAGCCCGATCTCCCACACCGAGTACGTCCGCTCCCGGTTCCGGTGTGCCGGCTGTGGCGCGACCCTTCCGGCGGCGAAGCGCGCCGGCGGCCGACTCTGCGTGGCCTGTCGCGCGGCGCAGACGCGCGACTGACGGCGACTTTAGTGACCGGAGTGTGACGACCGGCCGTGACCGACGCCGACCCGGACCGACGCCGGGCGCTGTTCGAGCGCGCACTGGCCCGCGACCCGACGGACGCGGCGACACGCGTCCGCTACGGGCGCCTCCTGGTCGAGGCGTTCGACGACCGCCCCGCCGCGAACGAGCAGTTCGAGCGTGCGCTCGCGGCCGACCCGACCCACCCCGGTGCGCGAAACGCGCTGGCGGTCCGGGCGCTCCGGGCCGGCGACGTCGACGAGGCCCGCGAGCGCCTGGCTGCGGTGCTGGCAGACGAACCAGCCGAGATCGACCCAGAGCGGCGAACGGCGTACGCCCGGGCGTGGGCGAACAGCGCGAACCTGCGCTGGCGCGTCGCCGCCGACCCGGAGGGCGCGCGGGAGGCGTTCGAGACGGCGCTGGAGCGCGACCCGAGCCTCCCGCGGACACACGCGTGGCTCGGACGCCTGTTCGCGGAGGCGTTCGACGACCCGGACGCGGCCCGCGAGCGGTACGAACGGGCCGTCACCCTCGACCCGGACAACGCTCCGGCCCACGTCGGCCTCGGCAACCTGCGGTGGCGGGCGGACGACCCCGCGGGCGCACGGGCCTGTCACGAGCGCGCGGTCGAAGCCGACCCGGAGAGCGCCCTCGCGCACTACAACCTCGGAACGGTGCTCCTCGACGGGTTCGACGACGCCGAGGAGGCCCGCGAGGCGTTCGAGCGGGCGGCCGCGCTCGACCCCGACCGCGCCGACGCGCACCGCCGGCTCGGCGAGACGCTGTGGCGGGCCGGCGATACGGGAGACGCGCGGGAGGCGTTCGAGACGGCGCTGGAGCGCGACCCCGACGACGAGACGGCACGGGTCGCGCTGGCGGCGCTCGCGGCAGAGTGAGCGCCCGGACACGACAGCCGAGCCGCCGCGACGAACGCCCACGACCCCGTCGTGTGCGTCGTTCGGGCACGCCCGCTCGCCGTCCTCGACCCCGACGGTCCGGTTCGGATCGCCCCGCTCCGCGACGGGGCCGGGCGAAACCCTCAGGACCGTCGCGCTCTGTCTTCCGCGCGTGAACGGCTGCTCTCTCTGTTCGTCGTCCGACGACTCGAACGACTCTGCCCGTGACGCGGCGAGCACAGGCGCGGCGCTCGGTGCCCGCCTCGGCTCGCGAGCCGGCCCGGTTTCGACCGGTGTCGGCGCCGGGTTCGGCGCCGCTGCCGGCTACCTCGTGGGGAACGCCGTCGGCGAGACGGTCGGTCGGCTGGTGCCCGACGGGGGACGCGACCGGACGGCGGCGCCGCGAGACGCCGAGGCCGAGTCCCCGGCTGGAATCGAGGTCGAGGTCCGTGAGGCAGACGGAGCGTCGCGGTAGAGCCGAGGCGTTTTCACCGCTGCGTCCAAACATTCGTCGTGTCTCACGCCCCGGACGACCACCCGGAACCGGAGTCGCTGGCCGAGCAGTTCTACGTCTACGACGTACGGACTGACGGCGGCGAGATCCGGTACTACGGCGAGCCGCTGGCGGACCGCGAGACGGTGCTCGACGGGCTCTCGCCGCTGTTCCGCAGCCGGGGATACCGCGTCTCGCTCACCCGCGAGACTGGCGAGTACGTCCTCGTCGCCCGGGAACGCTCGCCCGGCGTCGACGGCGTGCCGTGGACGAACGTCGCGCTCTTCGTCGCCACCGCGGCAACGACGCTGTTCGCGGGCGCGCGCTGGTACGGCGTCGACCCGCTGGCGGCACCGACACGGCTGCTCGAGGCGTGGCCGTTTGCTCTCGGTGTCCTGTCCGTGCTGGCGGTCCACGAACTCGGCCACTACACGCTGGGGCGGTACCACGACGTCGACGCGAGCCTCCCCTACTTCATTCCGCTCCCCAACCTGATCGGGACGCTCGGTGCGGTCATCCGGGTGCGTGAACGGGTTCCCAGCCGCCGGGCGCTGTTCGACTTCGGCGTCGCCGGGCCGCTGGCGGGGCTGGCCGCCACCGTCGTCGTCACCGCCGTCGGCGTCTCGCTCCCGCCGGTGGCCGTCGCGAGCGGCGCGGGCCCGAGCGTCGAACTCGGCTACCCGCCGCTCGTGCGCGGCGTCGCCGCGCTCCTCGGCGAGCCGCTCACCTACCCCGCCGGCATGCGGGTCAACCCCGTCGTCGTCGCGGGCTGGGTCGGCGCGTTCGTCACCTTCCTCAACCTCCTGCCGGTCGGACAGCTGGACGGCGCGCACGTCCTCCGGGCCGTCGCCGGCGAGCGCACCGAACAGGTCCAGTGGCTCGTCCCCGTCGTGCTGGCGGGGCTCGCGGGCTACCTGTTCCTCTTCGAGGACGGCCGGAGCGCCGGCCTGTGGCTCGTCTGGGCCGTCCTCGCCGTCGTGTTCGCCCGCCTGCGCGGCCCCGGACCGACCGACGACGCAGCCGTCGGATCGGGCCGGACACTCGTCGCCGTCGCGACGTTCGTCCTCGGCGCGCTCTGCTTCACGCCGACGCCGGTGGTGCTGACGTAGTGTGCTCGTCGACGAGCCGGACCCGGACGGTCGACCGTCGGCTCGACGTTCACGGTCT
>KI543176.1:1589-2747 GCA_000496195.1 uncultured archaeon A07HB70 | reverse complement strand
GAGCGAACCCTGTGGGCGGAGGACGAGGTAGCCGTCGAGCGAGCGGTCGAGCGCGGTCCGCAGCGGGTCGCCCGGGTCGTCGGCGACCCGCGACCAGACCAGGTCGCCACGCGGGAGGTCCACGTCAGACGTCCTCGGGGACGACGGCGGCACGGAAGCGGTCGGCGACCCGGTCCGCGCCGCCCTCCGCTACCTCGAGACGGGCGGCGGCGCGGCGGAAGGCGTCGGCGGCGTCGGAGTCGGGCGCGTGCGCGAGGAGCGGTTCGCCCGCCCGCCGCGCCGCCCGGACCGCCTCGGACTCGGGGACGCTTCCCAGCCGGTCGCCCCCGAAGTAGCGGTCGGCGTGCTCTGCGACCCGGTCGAGGTCGGTGCCGTCGCCGACACGGTTGAACAGCACGCCCGCCGTCTCGGTGCTGTACGACCGCCCGTACTCCTGGACCTTCAGCCCGTCCGAGAGCGCGGGGATGGTCGGCTCGAGAACGACGACGGCCCGGTCGGCCAGGACGACGGGCAGGACGGCGCTCTTCGACCCGAGCGCAGCCGGCGAGTCGAGGAGGAGGACGTCGGCGTCGGCGGCGAGTTCGGCGGCCACGCCGCGCAGGCGCTCCGGGTCGGCGGCCCGGAAGTCAGCGAGACCGGTGCCACAGGGGACGACGCGCATCCCGAACCGCTCGTACGACGCGTCTGCCACCGACACGTCCCGGTCCGCAACCAGCAGGTCGTGGAGCGTGGCGTCGACGTCGTCGAGGCCGGCGTGGAAGAGCAGGTTCGCCATCCCGGTGTCGGCGTCGACGACGGTCACGGCGTTGCCGGCGTCGGCGAGCGCCATCCCGAGCGCGAGCGTCGCCGTTGTCTTGCCAGTCCCGCCCTTACCGGACGCGACGGCGAACGCCTCGACCATAGCGGGACTGGTGCGCCCCCGTACTTGAACGCTATTCTAGAACCATTCCGAACGGAGTTCGATCAAGCGTTATACGTCCGACTACCGTCATATGTCGTATGGACGCACCTGACCTCTCGGAACGGAAACGGGTCGCGGGTGACGCCGCCGTCGCCCTCGCGGCGGGCAGTGCGGCGGTCGCCGGGTCGTACGCAGTCGCTGGATTCGCGCCCGAGTTCGTCGTCGCGCCGGTCGAAGGGACGCTCGCGCGGACGATG
>KI543176.1:0-1569 GCA_000496195.1 uncultured archaeon A07HB70 | reverse complement strand
CTCGAGCGGTACGCCGACGACACGGGAACGATGCTCGCGGACGCCCCCGCCGCCGACGGCTCCGGCCCGCTCCTCGCCGCCGCGCTCGCCTCCGACGAGGCGTTCGCGGCGTCCCGCGATATCCTCCGCGACCGGGCGCGCCGGGCGCTCCCCGGCTCCGTCCGGGTCCAGGTCGTCACGTCGCGGGGGCGCGTCGGCCCGCCCCGACCGCCCGGCGTGCCGACGGGCCGGGCGACGGTGACGACGGTCAACGGCCCCGTTCGCGTGGCCGTGTGGTACGGGTGAACCGCCGCGGGCAGGTCGTGCTCGCCGCCGCCGTGGTGGTGGCCGTCGCCCTCGTCCCGATGTTCGTCGCCTACCTCCAGCTCGGACACCCGCCGGACGCCGCCGCGGAGGCGGCGCGGGCCGACGGCGTCGCGGACGAGCGACGGTATCTCCAGCGGGCGACGACGACTGCCACAGAGGACGCCCGGACGGGCCCGCCCGACGGGACCTTCCGGCGGCTGAACGCCAGTCTCGGGAACGCGACGGCCAGGCTGGCGGCCCGTGGCGCGGCGCGCGACCGGAGCTACCGGGTCGGCTACGCGCCGGAGACGGCGACCCGTATCGCCCGCGAGGACTGCCCGGGCGGTGAGAACCGGGCGTTCGGACCGTGCGACGCCGTCGCGGGCGTCGTCCTCCAGCCACGCGCGAACACGACGGCGGTGGTTGCCGTCGCCCTCTCGCTCCGGGTCCGGTCACCGCGCGGGACGACGAACGCGACGGTGGTGGTCAGGCCGCCGGCCTGACCACTCAGTCGGGGTAGCGCCCGACCGGCTGCTCCGTCGACCCGTTCGTCGTGTCCGCCGGCACCCACGACGGTCTCTCGACCGCTCCCGCGCTGGGGTCGTACCGGATGAGCAGGGAGACGGCGACCTCTTCGTCGCTGCGGAGGTACGACACCTGGAGTTCGCGGACGAGGCCCTCGTCGGTGACGACGGCGGTGGCGCTGTACGCGGCGACGTCGGCGTCGGCGCTCCCGCGGACGGCGACGCGGTGGAGCGCCCGTCCGTCCTCGACGCGGGTCTCCACCACGTCGGTCTGGCGAGCGTCGAGGAACCGCTCGATATACATCTCGCTCCGGCTCGCGTACGAGTCCGTGTCGGGCCACCAGATGAGGCCGTCTGCGACCGTCGCGTTCTCTCCCGGGCCGCGGATGTACCGGTACTCGCCGTCGCCGTACACCGCGCGCCGCTCCGTCGGAATCGGCGCGACCGCCGGGTCGCCCCACCCTCGCGTCCGCTCGTAGTAGCGCGCCGAACCGGCCACGGCGACGGTGCGGTACCGTCCGGCGCGGGGGAACGCCCGCTGACGGCGGTACTCCTCGCGGTAGTCGAGGTCCACCTCGTAGCGCTCGCCGAGTGCCGCGTCGTGTGCGTCCGCCAGCGCGTCGGCGTCGGCGACCCCGGACTCCGTCACCCCCGGCGCGAGCGTCTCGTTCGCACCCGCGCCCCGGTCGGTGCCGGTCGGGTCCGCGGTCGTCAGGTCGGCTGCCGCGCCGCGCTCGGCGCCGTCCCCCGCGCCGCGCTC
>KI543175.1:61825-63355 GCA_000496195.1 uncultured archaeon A07HB70 | reverse complement strand
ACCGCGCCCTCCGGCGTGGCGCGCCGGTACACAACAGGTCGTCGCTCTCGTGTTCGAGTGGATGTGTGTCCGTCCGTTCGCTCGACCGCCAGACACCTCCCCGAGTTATCACTGTTCGACCAGGCAGACCCCCCGTCCTTGTCCGAGCGGTTTGAAGAACGAACTTCGAGACGGCAGAGCTATCTATCGGACCGCGCACGGGCTACGCGTGCCCGGATCGACTGTGGGTGCGCGGGGCAGCGCGGGGGCGGTGACCGTGGCGCAGGCAGAGACCGACCCCGACTACGCCGCCCGTGCGCGGGAGGAACTCGGCTTCTCGCGCTGGTGGCTGGTGGCCGCCGCCGCGCTCAGCATGGCGCTGGTCAGCCCCTACCAGTACGTCTGGTCGTCGATCGAGGGTCCACTCGCCGCCCGGTTCGCCGTTCCTCTGCCCGAACTCGGGGCGGTGTTCACGCTGTTCGTCGTCTTCCAGGCCGGGTCGCAGTTCCCCGTCGGGGTGCTCCGGGACCGCCGCGGGCCGCGCCGCCTCACCGCGCTCGCGGCGGTCCTCGCCGGCGGCGGCTACGTCGGTCTGTCGTACGCGACCGCGATCTGGCAGGTCTACCTCCTCTACTCGGCCGGGGCGATCGGCGTCGGGATCGTCTACACCGTCGCGGTCAACACCGCGCTCAAGTGGTTCCCCGACCGGCGCGGGCTGACGACCGGGGTCGGGACGATGGCGTTCGCCGGCGGGAGCGCCTTCGTCGTCCCGTTCGTCCGCGCGAACGCCACCGTCAGTTCGTACCCGACGGTCCTCCGGACGCTCGGCGTCGCCATCGGACTCGGCGTGTTCGTCGCCGCGTTCGTCCTGCGGGACCCGCCGGCGGGGTGGGCGACGGACGAGGGAGCAGGCGAGACCGACCACGAGCGTGGGCGGCAGTACGGCTGGCGCGAGGTCCTGCGGACGTGGCAGTTCTGGCTCATGTACGCGATGTTCGTGGCTGTCAGCGGCGCCGGACTGATGCTGACCGCGAAGGTCGTCTCGTTCGCCGACGCGCTCGGCCTGACGGCGGTGACGGCGACGGCGTCGGCGACGGTACTCCCCGTCGCAGGCGGGATCGGTCGACTCGTCCTCGGTGACCTCTCCGACCGTGTCCGGCGCGAGCGCGCCATGGCGGCGTCGTTCGTCCTCTGCGGGCTGGGGCTGTTCGCCGTCGTGCGGTTCGCACAGCGAGGCGAGGCGCTCGGGTTCCTCGGAGCCGTCGTCGTCACCACGTTCTTCTGGAGCCCACAGTACACGCTGTTCCCGAGCGTCGTCGGGTCCTACTACGGCAGCGCCAACTCCTCAGCCAACTACGCGCTGCTCTACTCCGCGAAGATCTGGGGTGGGGTCTTCGGCGGAACCGCTGCCGGGTGGCTCGTCACCCGCACCGACTGGCCGACGGCGTTCCTCGTCGGCGGCGGCCTGGCGGTGCTAGCCGGCCTCGGGGCGCTGGCGCTCCGGCCGCCGGCCGGGTCGTCGACGGTGGTGGCGGCGGAGGCCGGTGCGGC
>KI543175.1:57045-59334 GCA_000496195.1 uncultured archaeon A07HB70 | reverse complement strand
GCGATCCCGCGTTTCGACGCGCTTTTCTCTCGCGTCCGCCACGTCCTGCGTATGGTCGAGTTTCAGGTCGCCGTCGCGGACCCCGAGACGGGCGACACCTACCAGCGGACGATAGACGGACAGGACGCGAACCGGTTCGTCGGCAGAGCGATCGGCGACGAGGTCGACGGCGGCGCCGTCGGCCTCGACGGGTTCACGGTCGAGATCACCGGCGGCTCCGACGAGACGGGCCGACCGATGCGCGACGACGTCCCCGGCACGGACCTGAAGGAGCTTCTCCTGACCGGCGGCGTCGGCTACGACCCCGAGCGCGACGGGGAGCGCCGGCGCGTCACCGTCCGGGGGCGCGAGGTGGGCGACACCACGGCGCAAGTAAACGTCAGCGTCGTCGACGGCGACGACGTCGCCGCCGCGTACGGCGAGGACGAGGCCTGACGCCGACGATGACGCGGTTGGCGAGCGACGGCGTCGAGTCGCATCGGGGGACGGTCGCGCGCCACGGCGGCCCCCGGTCGCGCCGCCTGCGCCTGCCGGACGACGCCGCCGTCGCCGCCGGCGACCTCCTGCGGGTGACCGTCGACGGGCGCGACGGGTTCGCCCGCGTCGCCGCCGACGCCGAGGGCCGCTACCTCGGCGGCGTCTACGCGAACCGGCGGCTGGCCCGGACCGACGGGGCGGGCGACGACCGGCTCGTCGCGTGGCTGGCAGACACCGGCGTCGGGCCGGGCGAGAGCGTCGCCGTCGACGCCCTCGACCCGGGCCACCACTACGGGCTCCGACAGCCCGGCGACCGGGTCGTCTACACGGTCTCGGAGCGCCGCGACGACTCGCTCGCGGCGATCGCAGAGCGCGTCGACGGCGACGGGTAGGGCCAGGGTCGAGGCGAGAGGTCTTTACCCTCGCCGGCGCTCCCGACGAGCATGGACGACGCCCGCGACGAGTTTCTCGCCGGCGACCGACCCGACGAGGTGGCCCTGTTCGTCTCCGAGGCGGACGCAGCCGGGCGCCTCGCCGAGCGCGGTATCGAGACGGAGCGCGGCGTCCTCCTCGTCCTCCCGGGCGAGCGCGGGCGGGCGGCGTTCTCCGCGGGCACCGGCACGGACGCGATGACGTTCGCCGGGCAGGCGATGAGCCGCGACGGTCGGGTGGCCCTGACGCTCGACAGCGGCGAGTGCCCGGAGGACGACGGCGAGGAGCGCCACGCCGTCCGGTTCCTGCTCGCGTTCGCGGAGGCGGAGAACCCGGAGGTCGGCGGGCAGTACGCCGAGGGCGACGTGATCCACGCCTACGCGAAGTGTGACTGCGGCGTCGCGTACGCCGACCGGTGGGTCGTCGGGGAGCGGGCGTAGGCTACGCCTCGGCTGCGTCCTCTCGCCTGTCGCCGTCCGTCTCCGCGCCGCCGCGCCCGTCCTCCTCGGCGACCCGCTCTGCCACCCGCTCGAACGCCGCGAGGATCACCCGTCGGGCCGCCCGACCCTCGCTCGTCCAGTGGGCGGCGTAGTCGAGCATGTCGTCGTAGATCTCCGGCTTGCAGCCCGACGCCTTCGGGTGGCCGCCGCCGTTCACCAGCGCCGCAACCTCGTGACACCGCTCGAACGTCTCGGAGCCGCGGAGCGACGCCGAGCCGGCGGGCTTGACCACGACGGCGGCGTCGGCGCCGGCCTCGCGGAGCGCCTCGGCGGCCTCGTTCTGCGAGCACCGGCCGTAGGTGGTCGCGACGGTCCACGGGCCGACCTCGTGGGTCGTCGCGCGGTCGACGGCGGCGTCGACGAGCGCCTGCTTCTCCACCCGGCGCTCCGCGAGGTAGTCCCGGACCGTCTCGGGCAGGTCCGGGCCGTGTTCGCCGACGACCGCGAGGTACTCCTCGTCGTCGGCCCAGTACGCGTAGTCTGCCAGGTCGTCGCTCCGTGGGTCCTCCTTCAGCCACAGGTCGTGGTCGCGGGTGACCGCGACGAGGTCGCGCAGGTGTGCGGGAAACTCGTGGTCGAGCGAGCGCAGCGTCACGTCCGCGGAGCACTCCTCGTCGCTCGGGCCGACGACGAGGTCGACGCCCGCCGACCGGACCGACGCCGCAACCGACTCGTCCCACTGGTGGTGGTCGAACCACCGCACCGACCCCGCGCGCTCGACGAGTGTCGGCAGGCTCTCGGCCACGTCGGCGTCGTCGTCCGGACAGAGGTCACAGACGAACGTCTCGACGCCCGCGGGCGCGAACTGCGCGACACGGTCGAGCGTCTCTTCGAGGTTGTAGGGCCCGGCGCCGACCAGGGCGACCGCGGAGTCGGGGAG
>KI543175.1:53717-57025 GCA_000496195.1 uncultured archaeon A07HB70 | reverse complement strand
CAAAGCCCGCCGCCCTACGCCTCGGTGCGGCGCACGGTCAGGACGGGGACGGACGCGCGCCGGACGACCCGCTCTGCGACGCTCCCGACCAGCAGGCGGTGCTCGCCGTGTCGTCCCCGCGTCCCCGTCGCGACGACGTCGGCGTCTGTCTCCCGGGCGTGGGCGACGACCTCGGCCGCGGGGTGGCCCTCGCGGACCGTGGTGGACACCGGAACCCCGCGCTCGGCGGCACGGCGCCTGACGTCGGCGAGCGCCTCGTCGCCGGCCTCCTGGAGCGCGTTCCGCAGGTCGTCACGCACCTGCTCGGGCGAGCCGTCGAGGTCGGCCGCGTCGAGGACGTACAGCGCCTCTGCCCGGGCGTCGAACCGCACCGCGAGGTCGACGGCGACGGCGACGGCTCGCCGGACGCTCTCCGAGCCGTCCGTCGCGACGAGCACCCGGTCGAAGTCGGGGAGCACGGCAGTGGATCCAGGCGCTGGATGGTAAAGCCCGCGACCGCCGCCCCGGCGGGCTTTTGTGCTCCGGCGGCGGAGCGCGGGCGTGGAGATAGACCTCGTGCTCGCGGCGGTCGACGGCAGCTACGAGTCGACGGCCGCGGTCCGGTACGCCCTCGCCGTCGCCGACCGGTACGACGCGCGGGTCCACGCCGTCTACGTCGTCAACGAGGCCACGGTAGAGGCGATCGGCGAAGACCGGGTCGACCCGGCGACCGTCCGGGACGAGACGGGCGACTACCTCGACGACGTCGCCGCCCTCGCCGACGACGCCGGCGTCGCCTGTCGGGCGTCGGTGACCTACGGCTTCTCGACGCGGGTCAAACACCGCCACCCCGGGAGCGTCGTCCTCGACCTCGCCGAGACGCTCTCGGCGGCGTTCGTGGTCGTCCCGCACGACCCGGAGGGCGGCGACAGCCTCGAACGCGCCGCCGAGTACGTCCTCGCGTACGCGAGTCAGCCCGTGCTCTCCGTCTGAGACGGAGCGAGACGGAGACACATCTCCAGTTCGAAGCTCCCGGCCTCGTCCGTCTCGAACCCCGTCTTGCGGTAGAGCGCGACCGCCGGCCCGTTCCACCGCTCGACCGTCAGCCACACCCGGTCCACGCCGGTGGCGGCGCCGTGGCCGAGCGCCGTCCGCAGGAGTTCTGTGCCGACCCCCGCGCCCTGGTACGCCTGGAGCACGAAGATGGCGAGTTCGTAGACCTCGCCGTCGGGGACGAGCGTGGCGTGGCCAACGGCCGCGTCCGTCGCGTCGGCGAACGCGACGACGTTTCGCGCGTCGTCGGTCAGGATCGCGTCGAGCCAGTCCGCGATCGCCGGCTCGGTCGACGGCGGGATACCCTGCGCGCGGTCGGCGGGGTCGAACGCGCGGTACATGTCGACCAGCGTCGACCCCGCCGTCTCGCGGCCGAGGTCCGTCCCGACGGCGCGGTAGCGGATCGTCCGCCGCTCGTCGTCGACGGCCTCGCGCGGCGGCGTCGGAAACGGCCCGGCGGGCTCGTCGGGGAACTCGCGCTCGCCGTCGCTCATCTGACGAGCGTCACCGTCACCGGCGCGTTCACGACGACGTACTGCGCGACTGCGCCGACCTGGACCTTCCCCATCGGGCTCCGCTCGCCGCCGCCGAGGACGATGCGGTCGAACCCCTCGCGCTCTGCCAGTTCGACTATGCCGCTGCCGGCGTCGTGCTCGACCCGCCGGACCTCGCCGTCGACGCCGCGGGACACGAGCGCGTCGCGCACCCGCGCCTCGAGCTCGTCGAGCGACGCGGCGTCGCCGTCGTCGAAGACGGCGACCGTCAGGTCGTCGCCCGTCTCGCGGGTTCGCGAGAGCGTTCGTTCCAGCGCGCGGGCCGACTCCGTTCGCCCGCCGACGCCGAGGAGCAGCTTCACACCCGGTCACACCGTCTCCAGGGCAAAAACCTGCCGTCCGTCGGACGCGCGGCAGACACCGACGGAAGACTTTCGACCGACGGGCCGGAGGAGCAGGTATGGGAGCAGAGGGTGGTCCGACCGGCGAGAGCGAGGGCGAGCGGCTCCCGCCGGACGTCCGGTCGTACGAGCGGTTCACCAAGATGGACGGCGCACAGTACGACCGGGTCAACGAGTTCATGCGTGACCGGACGTATATCACCGCCCGCGAGTGGGCGCTGGCGCGTCTCTGTGCCGACTTCCGGACCGAGACGGGCGTCGAGATGACGAAGATCGGCGAGAACCTGCCCGAACTCGTCCCGTTCATGACCGACACGTACACGCCACAGGCGGTCAACCAGGCCCGCGCGTCGTTCGAGGAGAAGGTGCGGATGGCCGGCGCGACCTTCCTCTACGGCGCGATGTCGGGCTTTTTCACCGCCGACGAGCTCGACGACCTGATGTACGAGGTGACCGAGACGGCGAAGTTCCTCCTCGAGGTGGAGGGCGTCGACCTCGCCGTCGCCGAGGAGCTGGAGGCCGAGGACCGCATCTCCGCGGTGATGCGCGAGGTGCGCGAGGCGTCCGAGGAGCTCCGCGAGGAGGAGCAGGCGGCAGACTGAGCGCCCCGGCTGTCGTCTCGCCGCACTCGTCGCCGCACCGGAGGCCGAGACGGTCGACCACCGGCACGGGCCGGGCGCCCGTGGCCGTCAGCCGCTCTCGGCGCAGGCGTTTCGTCCACGGGCCGGGCCGAACCGCTCCGTCCCGCCCCGTCGCTCGTACGCGACCTCGCCGCGCAGGAGCGTCAGCGACGGGAAGACCCCCGCTCGGCCCTCGAACGGCGTCCAGCGACAGCGCGAGTGCAGGGCGTCGCCCCGAACCGGCCGCTCCGCCGACTCGTACAGAACGACGTCGGCGTCGGCACCCGGCGCGATGCGGCCCTTCGACGGCAGGCCGAGGCGGTCGGCGGGCGCCCGTGCCGTCGCCTCGCAGACCCGGTCGACGGTCAGCGGGTCGGCCTCGTCACGGGCGCGGGCGAGGAGCAGCGGAACCATCGTCTCGACGCCGGGGACGCCGCTCGGCGCCGACCAGACGCCGGCGGCCTTCTCCGCGCGGGCGTGGGGCGCGTGGTCTGTTGCGACGACGTCGACCCGCCCGTCGACGAGTCGCTCGTACAGCGCGGCGCGGCGCGCGGGCGAGCGCAGCGGCGGGTTCATCCGCCCGAGCGTCCCGAGGTCGTCGAGCTCCGACCGGTCGAGCAGGAGGTGGTGGGGCGTCGCCTCGCAGGTGTGGCGCGTGCCGGCGACGAGGGTCGACCGCCTCCGGCGTCGACGTGTGAGCGACGTGGAGCCGCGCGCCGACGGCGTCGGCGAGCTCGAGCGCCCGCTCGACGGCGGCGATC
>KI543175.1:44915-53076 GCA_000496195.1 uncultured archaeon A07HB70 | reverse complement strand
CGTCGTCGGCGGGGCGGTGTTCGGCTGGTCGACAGCCGTCGTCACCCCGCCCGCGGCGGCGCTCCGCGACCCCGTGCCCCACGTCTCCTTGTGTGCGTGCCCCGGCTCCCGGAAGTGGACGTGGGCGTCGACGGCGCCGGGGAGCAGGTGGCGTCCGTCCGCGTCGACGACCCGTTCGCCGTCGCCCGGCGACAGGTCGGCTGCGACAGCCGCAACCCGGTCGTCCGTGACCCGCACGTCGCGGCGTCTGCCGTCACCGAGCGTCGCGTCGACCACGAGCATACCCGGCGGTCGGCGGGGCGGGACTTTACTCCCGGCCCTCGGCGAGAGAGCTAAGCCGGTCGCGGCAGACTCCCCGGCGTGACCTACCGCTGTGACGGCTGTGGCGCGCCGCTCGGCGCGCGCGAGGACCTCGACCGTGAGTCGGGCGTCACCGGGCGGTCGTGGGCGTGTACGTACTGCGGGGTCGGCGTGCCGACACGGGTGGCGGAACGGCTCCAGCACCGGCGGGACGGGTCGCCGACCGACCGGCGGTGAGCGGCGACAGCCGGTCAGGCCGTCTCGCCCGCCGGCGCCGCGATGCGGCGGAACACCTCGGTCGGAACGCGCGCGGGACCGGGCGACGCAACCGCCGCCGTTGCCCGGCTCGCGCCGGCGTCGAACGCCAGCGCGTACTCGTGCCAGTCGCCGAGCCGCGCCGTCGGGTCGAGAATCTCGTACTCGTCGAACCCGACGGCTCGGTCCGTCACCACCAGCGTCTCCGGCGACGGGCTGTCCGGACCACGGAGCACCATCTCGACCGGCGCCCGGGGACCGAACCTGTCAGTGACGCTCAGGACGTCGCCCTCGTCGAGCGTCGCCGTCGCCTCGACTACCTCGTACCTGTCTGGCCTCATCTCGACAGACGGTCAGGCTCGTGGCCGTAAATACCCTTTTCGACACGAAAGTTCGGTCAGTAACGAACGTTCGTCTCTTAACTTCGACTGTACTACCACGAACGTCGACGCCCTGCGTCTCGCGCACCCGCCGGAGTCCGTGCGTGGCAGCCGGGACGGTCGCGCGTGCCGTGGCGCCGCCGGGGAGACGACGGGCGGGAGGGTTAATTCTCGGCGGCCCCGACGTCCCGGACGTGTTCTTCCCCACGCACCTGTTCATCGCGGTCCTGATCGGGAGAGCCAGGTTCCCGACTGTGTGGGTCGTCTTCGGTGCCGCGCTGCCGGACCTCGTCGACAAGCCGCTGGCGATGGCCGGGGTCGTCCAGACCTACCACACCGTCGTCCACTCGGCGCTGTTCGGGGCCGTGTTCGCCGTCGCACTGCTCCTCGCGTGGTCGACGGAGCGGGGCCCGAGCGTCGGCGTGGTCGTGGCGACCCTGGTCGGCTGGGGGAGTCACCTCGGTGCCGACGCGCTACACATCACGCTCAACGGACGCCCGGAGAACACCGTCTTTCTGATCTGGCCGGTCGTCGAGACCTGGGACTCGATCGACGCCGGTCCGGGCCCGTTCATCCTGCAGTACGCCGGAACCACGTCGTTCTACCTCGAGGTCGTCATCTGGGTGTGTGGCGGCTACCTCTTGCTCCGCGACGGACCGGCGGGGGGCGTTCTGGGCCGGTCCTGAGCAGCCGGCGGCGCTCACCGCCGCTCGCGAAGCCGCGCCCGAATCGTCGACGGGGTGATACCCCGGACAGACAGCTCGTACCCCGCCAGCGACAGAGACGAGACGAGGCTCAGGACCGCTGCCGCGAACTCGGGGAGCCGCATCCAGCCCGGCGTGACCAGGACGATGCCGTTGACGACGCGAGGCCCGAACGTCGCCGACGCGGCGGCTCTCGCCCGCTCCGCGAGGGTCTCCGGCTCGGCGGTCCGCGACACCAGGCCGGCGTCGTCGGCAGCCGTCCCGTTCCCGCTCTCGTCGGGTGTCGACAGGCGTTCGGCCTCGTACGCCTCGATCGGGGTCGACACCGACCAGTGCACGCCGCCACGCTCGTCGACCTCGACGACCCGGTTGCCGTTCGTGTCCGTGACGAGCGTGTGCCCGTTCGGAAGTCGGTCGGCGTCGCGGGGCCACTGGAGCCGTGTGTCCTGCCAGACCCACGACTCGGTCCACTGCCCGTCCTCGAACCGGTACTCGACGACCCTGTCGTTGTTCGAGTCGGCGACGACCAGGGCCGGGCCGCCGTTCGCCTCGGGGATGTAGTCCGGGTTGTGCTGCTCGTCCAGTGTCGAGTGGGCGTCGTCCCGGCCGAGAGACAGCGTCCGGTTCACCCGCCCGGAGGTGCGGTTGATGAAGACCACGGTGTCCTGGTTGCGCAGGCTCGCCGTCACGTACTGCCCGTCGCGGACTATCTCGACGTCGTTCAGGTGTGTCCAGTCGTCGCCGAACGCACCGCCGGAGGACGGCTGCAGGTCGGTGTACGCGCTCCACGCCCAGACCGTGATACCCGTGGAGACGTCGACGATCCGCACCTCGTTCTGCGCGATGTCGGCGATCACGTAGTGCGTCCGGTTGAGCCGGTCGACGTCGTGCCACTCGACGTCCCGGCGTCCCGGCGTGACCTCGCGATACAGCGTCGAGCGCGAGCCGGTCGAGACGTTGAGCCGCTCGATACGCTGTACCACACAGGCCGAACACCCGACACCGCTCGGGTCGTGTGTCACCGTCGAGACGACGACGGAGCTGGACGTGCCGCGAATCGGGTCGACGTCCCAGTACTCGTCCCGGCGGGTCTCGTGGTACCCGACGGCTCCTCGCTCGTCGATGACGACGAACTCCGTCCCGGTGACGGCGGTCCGACCGGGCGCGGGGTCGGCGACAGTCTCGCCCGTCGAGTACGCCGGGCCGCCCCCTCCGACCACCGGGTTCGTGCCGGCGACAAGCGCCAGCGGGAGTACGATGAGCCCCGCCAACACGAGCCGAGTCGTGCGCATACGTCCGGCTCGGCTCGCCGGCGGTTGCGTCTGTCGGACTCGCTCTGGCCGAGCACCGTGTGCCGCGCGGAGCCGTTCGGCGAACCGTGGGCTGCCGGTGTTCCGATCCCCCGGCGACCGGGACGAGCAGCCGGTCCGCTCCCGGTCGTCCGAACGGCCCGGTGCCCGGAGCCGACCGTCCGCCCGTCTGGTCCGTGTCGTCGGGAGAGCGGGGGAAGGCGTGGCGCGAGTGGCACGCGGGACAGCGGACGCTCGGGCGGTACGAACGGCGTGTCCGTCCCCGACCGCCGGTCGAAGCACCACGGGGCCGTCCGGGAGTCGTGACGGCCTCCTCGGCCCCGTGTCGACGCCGCTCACCGCTCTGATCTTCGCTCCCCCGGCGCGAGTGCCCGCCGAAGCGCCCGGGCGACCGCCTCCGGGTCGACCGCTGCGCCGGCGCTCGCGAGGTCACCGACCGCCGCGGGGTCGAACGGCAGGTCGAGGGCGCGGTAGACCGGCGTCAGAACCGCTCGCTGCGCCGTGCGGTCGTCGACGAGGACACACCCGGCGACGGCGGCGACCTCCGCGCGGACCCGCTGTGCCAGTCCGGCCAGCTTCCCGCCGTCGACCGCGCGGAGCCCGTTTCCCGGACAGAACGACTCCGGCGGCTCGCCCGCCTCGACGCGGGCGCCGAGGGCCGAGAGCGCGTCCGCGAGGCGCGACCGGACACGGTCGTAGCGCGCGGTCAGGCTCTCGCGGGCCGGCGCCGCGAGCGCGAACGCGACGGTCCGACCCGTGTACGCGGCGGCGCGTCCGCCGACGGAACGCTCGACCGGCGCGTACCCGCGACAACGCGCGGCCTCGCGGGCCCGGCTGTAGCCCGGCGTCCGGCGGTCGCGGGGGCCGAACGCGACGCAGGGTGCCGGCGTCGTGACCCGGAGCGTCGGGCGGCCCGTCTCGGCGGCGCGCGCGAGGGTCGCGTCGACCGGAGAGCCGGCGGTCACGCCTCTCGACGGAGCCGCGTCGAATTAAGTCCTCGGCGACCCCGGCGGGCGGTGGTGACGGTCCGACTCCCCCGCGCGACCTGCGACCGCTACGAGCGGCTGTCGCTGTTCAACTCGCCGTACCCCGCTCACGGCGCGGGCCGGGCGGTCGACTGCTACCCGGGCGGCGCGCGATGCGCGCCGTCGCCCGTCGCCGGGACGGTGCGCGAGACGCTCGCGGCGCGCGCGCCGACCCGACCGGGGGCCGACGACTCGGACCACCTGATCCTCGTCGACGTCGACCGCGAGGCGTCCGGACTCGGCCCGGGCGATCCACTCGTCGCGCGGGTGCTCCACGTCGACCCGGCGGTCGCGCCGGGCGACCGGGTCGAGGTCGGAGCGGCCCTCGGTCGTCTCGTCGACTCGGGCTACTTCGCGCCGTGGGTCGACCCGCACCTGCACCTCGGCCTCCGGTCGCCGGACCGGAACCTCCGGCGCGCGTCGGGGTCGGTCCCGGTGACGCTCGGCGTCGACCTCGACCCGCTGGCGTGGGACGGGCGCGGGCGCGTGGCCGAGAGGGGCGAGACGTGGGTTCGGCTGGACGCCCCAGCCCCGGACGGGGCAGGTGGGTGGACGGGCCTCGGGGCATCCGGTCCCGCGCCCGTCGTCCTCGACGGCGGCCTGCCACACTACGCGGGCGGCGGTGCGCTCGGCGACGGCCCCGACGGCCCGCTCTCGCTGCTCGGGACAGTCGTCGCCGACCGGACGGGGCGCCGCGTGGCGTGGCGCGAGGTCGAGGTGCGGGTCGCCGTCGCGGGCGGCGACCCGGCACGCGTCGTCGGACTGTCGCTGTTCCTCGTGCGCGACGGGCGGACGGGGGTGAAGCTCGTCGCGCCGGAGCACGACGCCACTGTCGGCGACGCGGTCCGCGTGTCCGTCGCGCCGGGCGAGCGCCCGCGCCTCGGGCGCCCCGCGCCGCAGGAGTGAGGCGGGGGACGCGCTGCCCTGCGACGGTGTGGCCGGCGTGGCTGTCGCCGCGCTCCCGCTCCGCTCGTCCCGCCGGTGTTCGTCGCGGCGGTCGTCAGCCGGCCTGGACAGAGCCACAGTTCACGCCCGCTGGACGGCCGCGAACCGCACCTCGACGGTCGGCCCGCGGACCCCGAGGGTCCGCTCCGCGACGCGGTCGACCCCGGCGGCTATCCGGCCGGCCAGCGGCGGCGGGTCGACGCCGGTCGGGTGGCCGACCGTGACCGTCATCCGCGACGGGCGACGGACGAACAGGTCCTCCGGCTGGCCGGGAGCCAGCCCGCTCTCGTACGCGAACGACACCTCGAGCAGCCGCGCGTCGTCGACGTCGGCGAGGGCGTCGGCGGCGACGGCGCGGCTCTGGTCCTCGAACGCCGCGGTCCGTGCGCCGGCGCTCGTGATGCCCACGAGGACCGCAGAGAGGACGAGGACGCCGACGAGGAGGGCCGCGGCCCGCCGCCGCACCGTGCGGGTCGCGACGGCGTCGCGGAGCCACCCGGAGGGGCCGTAGCCCGTGAGACGGAGGACGGCGAGCACCGCGAGGTTGACCGAGAGGAAGTTGACGAGGACGAGGACGGCAGAGCCGAGCACCGCCTCCGGTCGCCCCCACGCGATGCCGATGCCGACGACGGCGGCCGGCGGGACGAGCGCCGCGGCTATCATCACCCCGACGAGCGCGGTGGAGACGCCGCCGGCGAGCGAGAGTGCGCCCGCCGCGCCCGCCGCGAGGGCGACGGCGAGGCTCAGGACGTCCGGCGCGAGGCGCTCGGCCACCTCCGGCACCGCGAGCACCGCCGTCGTGTCCATCGGCACCACGCCGCCGAGGTTGAGCAGCGCGGCGAACAGCGTCGCGCTCAGGACGGTGAGCAGGCCGCCGCCCGCCTGGAGCGCCACCCCGCGGCGGAACAGGGCCTCCTCGTCGACGACGGTTCCGACGCCCGTCGCCATCGCCGGGCCGACGAGCGGCGCGATCACCATCGACCCGACCACGACGGCAGCCGAGTCGAGGAGCAGCCCCGCCGTGGCGACGACGGCGCTCAGGGTCGTCAGTCCGGCGAACCGCCGGAGCTCCGGCGCGAGCTCCTCGGCGCGCGCGACCAGCTCCTCGCGGGCGATCCGGTCGCCGTTCGACTCCTCGGTCTCGTACCGCTCGACGAGCGCGTCGAACCGGTCCGAGACGACCGTCTCGGCCGCGACGACCACGGTGAACGCGTCGCGCTCCAGCCCCGCCGTCCGGAGCTGTTCCAGCACCGGCTCGACCGCGCTGTCGGGGAGCGGAAACGTCGCCACCGCGGCGTACTCGCGGCCGCTCGTCTCGTCTGTCAGCGCGTAGTCGATTCCCTCCTCGTCCAGCACCGCGCGGACGGCCTCGCACTTCCCCGCCGGGACCAGCACCTGGACGAGTCGCACGCTCGCCGGTCGGCGGGCCGGCTCTTATACGTCCGGGCGTCGCGCCGCTCCGGTGCGCGGGACGTCCGAACGAAACGATTGAAGCCGGCGGTGGCGGTAGCCCGCGGCGTGCCAACGCGCTCTCGACCGGTCGCGCTCGCAGCCGGCGTCGCCGGCGACCTGCGGCGCGACGGGTCGGTCGCCGTCCTGCTCGCGGTGTCGTTCGGCTGGTTTCTCACCCTCGGCGTCCGGGTGGTCTACCCGACGCTCCTGCCCGGCGTGACCGGGGAGTTCGGCGTCGGCAACGCGACCGCCGGCCTGTTCGTCGGCGCCCTCTGGACGACGTACGCGCTCCTCCAGTTTCCGGGCGGGGTGCTGGCCGACGCCGTCGGCGAGCGCCTCGTCCTCGCGGGGAGCGCCGTCCTCACCGCCGTCGCCGTCGTCGCCGTCGCCGCCGCGGCGACGGTCGAGGCGTTCGTCGCCGCGACGGTCGTCCTCGGCCTCGCGACGGGGCTGTACGGCACCACCAGAATAACCGTCGTCGCGGCGACGTACGACCGGATGGCGGCGACGGCGATCGCCGTCTCGCAGGCCGCCGGCAACGTCGGCAACGTCGTCCTCTCGGCGGGCGCCGGCGCCGTCGCGGCCTGGCTCGGCTGGCGCTGGGGCTTCGGCGGCCTCGTTCCCCTGATCGGACTCGGCGCCGTCGGCCTGTGGCTGGCCGTCCCGCGCTCCGCCGGCGAGACAGCCGCCGACGAGTCGTTCCGCGAGACGATGCGCCGCGTCGTCGCAGCCGTGCGCCGTCCGCGCGTGCTGGCGACGTTCGCCCTCCTCGCGCTGAACATGCTGCTGTACCAGAGCGTGACGGGGTTCCTGCCGACGTATCTCGTCGCGCAGAAGGGGCTCGCGCCGGCGACCGCCGCGACGCTCTACGGCGGCTTCTTCGCCGCCGCGATCGCCGTCCAGTTCCTCGCCGGCGCCGTCGCCGACCGGCGTGGCGAGCGCGTCGCGATCGCGGCGTTCGTCGGGCTGAGTGTCCCGGCGTTCGTCCTCCTGACCGTCGCGGAGTCCCTGGCGACGGTTGTCGCGAGCGTCCTCCTGCTCAGCTCCCTGCTCGGCGGGATGCCGCCAATCAACACCGCCGGGGTCGGGGCGCTCCCGGACGAGATACGCGGGAGCGGATTCGGGCTCCTCCGTACGGGCTACATCGCGTTCGGCGCCGTCGGCCCGCCCATCGTCGGCGTTCTCGCCGACGCCGGTCGGTTCGACGGGGCGTTTCTCCTCCTCGGCGGCGTCGCGCTCGCCCTGGCCGGCTGGGGGCTGGTGTTCGAACGGGTGGGGACGGCCCGAGACGGCCGCCAGAGCCTGTAGGCACCTGCCCCGCCGGCCGGCCCTCGCCGTCCGAGCTGACTGTCCCCCGCCGGGCGCTCCGCCCACTCCCGCCGTCCCGACCGGCGCAGCACCAGCATTCCGGGGGACGTCTCGGGGGAGACGCGCTCCGTACACGGCACACCCCCAGTCCGCCCGGAGCACAGAAGCGGGTTCCACGACGGACCTCGACGGTATGCTGTGAAACCGGACACAGCACGACTTCGCCGGCACGAGCCTCCAGACGTCCCCCTCCGGCAGGTGGTCGACGACGCCGATCGATCGGTCGGAGAACTGCACGAGTTAGACGGCGAGCATAGCGGACGCGAAAGTCACGTGACCGTCTCGCTGGCCTATCAGAGCCGTCCCGAGTAGAACGAGATACTACGATGCGTCTCCCGGGTCACAGCGTAATCGTGTTCTGCACGTAGTGGTGTCTGCGATAGCTCCCCGTCGCGACTGCGAGATCAGAGAGCGAGTACAGC
>KI543175.1:36556-43114 GCA_000496195.1 uncultured archaeon A07HB70 | reverse complement strand
TCCCACTCTGCGAGTCGTCGGCCAGTGTCTCGAGTCACGCTGTCGCTGCTCCCCGAGGACGTCCCCCGGATCGGTCGCGTAGGCGTTCGGCGTGTCTCCGGGAGTCTGTGCCAGATGACTCGTCCCGAGGAGCATCACCTCGCGTTGACCGTCTTCGGATCCGGCCACGGATCGGCTGCTTCAGAGGCGGGTGCTTCGGGGTCGGCTAGCCCTGCGGTACACCCGGCGAGTCCGGCTATCGCTGCGGCGGCAGTCGCTCCAACGAACGACCGCCTGTCCAGCCGACGTTCCGCTGTCATACTCGGCTGTACTGCCAGGACGCCATTATAGACGACAGGAGTGTTTCGGGCTCTGAGACTAGCGAACCACCGGTGACGGCGACCGACTCGTGCCCCGTGTTCAGCACGACTGTCGAATCCGTTCACCGATCGAGGAGGTCGACGAGCTCCCTGAGCCTAATCATAGAAACCCGACTGCGCTCAGCCGATCGCGGTAGAATGGTCTCGTTCCGAGCCGACTGGTGGCAGACGGTCTCGCCGACGAACAGTCTCTGCTCGGTATCCGCTGCGCGTCTGTATAAAGGGGTGTCTGCGCTATTTCGACTCAGTACGCCGTAGAATCGGGATCTCGTCGAGTCGGTCGTCATCGAGCACGGACCACTCGATCCCGGCTGGCTTGTCGTCGGTGGCGTCCGTGTGGATCGTCCGCTCCGGGGTGAACAGCCAGTCTATCGGAACGTCCTGTGGTGTCGTCGGAATCGCCTCGTCGACGACCTGGAGCTCGTGAACGGTCGTGACGGTCGTCGTCTCGTCGTCGACCAGTCCGAACTCGCGAAGAACCGCGAACTCGAGATCACTGTATCCTTCGCCTTTCCCGACTCGCTCGCCACTCTCGGTCATCGCGACGCTACCGGAGACGATCAGGTCGATGGACTCCATCTCCTCCGGACCAACCTGTTCCCCCAGCTCTGACGAGCCGCCAATTGTCGTTGCGTGGTCGATATCGTCGATCTCGTCGGGGTCCAGTCGGAGGAAGCACTTCTCGTCCCGCAGCCGAGGAACGGCCATGTAGACGACCGTGCCAGCCTCCAGTGCCCGTCGTCGAACCGGGCGCTGGGGCGAGTCCGGATTCGACTTGATAGCATCTGCCTCCTCCCAGACAGCACTCTCGGCGAGACGCTCGGCAGCCTGCTCCGCGCCGGCAAAGTTGGGTATTCTGCCACGTGGGGGAAATGGAAACCGGGCCTCCCCGCTTTCCTCCAGTTCGTCCCAGACTCGCTCGCGTAGTTCCTGTTTCTCCACGGGTCTACCGACTCGTTCCGCAGTCGTATATCCCCGGGCGGGACCGGGTCGAGTGTCCCGGACGCGCTCTCGGAGACTGTTCGTCGGCGCCTGGTGGGGTTCGGCTCGACAGAGGCCGGGGGCGACCCGCGCTCCGTGCGGGGCCCGTGGAACCGCGCGGCTTACCCCGCTACGCCCCGAGCGCTAGCCGTGTTCGAGGGACGGCCCGACCGCGAGGAGGTGGTGCTCGTCGGCCGGTCGAACGTCGGCAAGTCGACGCTGATGCGCGAGTTGACCGGCCACGACGTCACGACGGGCCGGAAGCCGGGCGTCACCCGCGAGCCGACCCACTACGACTGGCACGCACAGAACTTCATGTTCACCGACCTCCCTGGCTTCGGGTTCATGGAAGGTGTCGAGGCGGCGCGGCGCGAACAGATCAAGACCGACGTGGTGCGCTACGTCGAGGCGAACGCCGACCAGATCCTGGCGGGCGTCCTCGTCCTCGACGGGAAGGCCGCGGTCGACATCATCGACCGCCACTCCGGGCCGGACGAGGTGCCACACGACGTCGAGCTGTTCGGCTTCCTCCGGGACGTCGACGTGCGCCCCGTCGTCGCGGTGAACAAGATGGACAAGGTCGACGACCGGGACGACCGACTGGACGCGATCTGTGACCGGCTCGGGCTCTACCCGCCGTGGCAGCAGTGGCGCGACACCGTCGCGCCGGTCGCCGCGAAGCGCGGGTCGGTCGAGCCGCTGCTCGAGGTCCTGCGCGACGTCTTTCACGACGCGAAGCGCGACGAGCTGCTCCAGTTCGTCACCTGACGCGCGTTGCGCTACGGGCGACGGACGCGTCGCGCTACGGGCGACGAGAGGCGGGCGGCTCGGTCGAGAGAGGCGGGCGGCTCGGTCGAGTGGCGTCGTCACACGGGGCTCGGTGGGGGTAACCCTCGTCACTGCCGCCCACCGCACGTTCGCACGGCGGGGATTTCAGCGTTCGTCCTCGCCGCCGTAGTGCGGTGGTCCACCAACTGCCGCCGCCGCGTCTGCGCCTCGCGCGTCTCTGCCGCGAACAGGCACGGGAACTCCGCCGCCGACCGGTCGGCGCCGGTGGCCGAGACGGAGCGCCTGCGCGACGGGCGTTGCCGCCGGGTGAACTATGTGGTTCGGGCCGCTCCGGAGACGTGTGCCGACAGTCGCGATACTGAGTGACACCCACGTCCCGTCGCGGGCGCGCGACCTTCCCGAGTGGGTCGTCTCGCGGGTCGAGTCCGCCGACCACGTCGTCCACGCTGGCGACTTCGACACGCCACGGACCTACGAGCGGGTCCGGGACCTCGCGCCCGCCCTGACCGCCGTCCGGGGCAACACCGACCCCGGCCACGAGCTCGACCTCCCTGCCGTCGCGACGACGACGGTCGGCGGCGTCGAGTTCGTCGTCACCCACGGCAACGGGCGCGGCGGCTACGACCGCAACGTCGTGGAGACGGTCGCCGCCCACGGCGGCCCGGACGCGGTCGGCGTCGCCGGCCACACCCACCGTCCGCGGGACGAGACCGTCGAGGGCGTCCGTCTGCTCAACCCCGGGAGCGCGACGGGCGCGAACCCGGGCGACGTGCCGACGACGATCGAGGCGACGGCGCGCGACGGCGACCTCGAGGTCGTCTTCCACCGGGGCTGACCGGCTGCTCCGTGCCGCTTTTCTCCCGCCTCCCCGACTGACGCTCATGGACCTGTTCGCGGTGCCCGACCTGCCCGAGGTCCGGGCAGGCGACGACCTCGCCGGTCTCGTCGCCGCGCGGGCCGACCTCCGGTCGACCGACGTGGTGTGTGTCGCGAGCACCGTCGTCTCGAAGGCAGAGGGTCGAACCGCGAGCCTCGAGGCGTTTCCGGACGGCCCGCGCGCCCGGGAGCTGGCCGCCGACCTCTCGGCGGCGACCGGCGGGGACGTCGACCCGCGGTTCGTCCAGGCCGTCCTCGTCGAGTCGACGGAGGTGCTGTTCGAGACGCCGTTCCTCCTGACCGAGAGCCGGTGTGGCCACGTCGGCGTCAACGCCGGCATCGACCGGTCGAACGTTCCCGACGACGACCTCCTCCTCCTGCCCGAGCGGCCCTCGGCGACGGCAGCGCGCCTGCGCGAGGCACTCGGCGTCGCCGCGGTGGTCGTCACCGACACGTCGGGCCGCCCGTTCCGGCACGGTCAGCGTGGCGTCGCGATCGGGTGGTCGGGCCTGCCCGCGAGCCGGGACTACCGGGGGGAACCGGACCGGGACGGCCGCGAGATGGACGCGACGGTGGAGAACGTCGTCGACGAACTCGCCGCCGCCGCGAATCTCGTGAGCGGCGAGGGCGCGGAGGGGACGCCCGTCGTCGTCGTGCGGGACTTCGAGTTCGGCGACCACGACGGGAGCGACGCCCACTTCCGGGACGTCGAGACCGACCTCGTCCGGCGGGCGATCCGCGACTGGAGCGGCGACGGGTAAGAGCCAAGCCGGGGCCGCCCAAAAGAGACGTATGACCCACGTTCCCGGCGCGCGGTTCGGCGTCGAGTTGGCTCCCGAACACCCGGTCGACCGGGTCGTCGACCTCGGCGTCGCCGCGGAGGCGGCGGGCTTCGAGGACGTCTACCTGAGCGTCCACTACAACAACCGCGACCCGTTCGCCGCCCTCGCCCGTCTCGCGGAGCGGACCGACCGGGTCGGGATCGGTCCCGGTGTCGCCAACCCTCACGACCGGCACCCGCTCACCCTCGCCTCACAGGTGGCGACGCTCGACGAGGCCAGCGGCGGTCGGGCGCGGTTCGGGATCGGACCGGGCGATCCGACGACGATGCAGAGCCTCGACGCCGCCGACGACCGCGGCCTGCGGCCCGTCCTGGAGACGTTCAAGACCCTCGAACGGCTGTGGGCCGGCGAACGGGTCGACCACGACGGAGCCTTCACGGCTGTCGACGCCGGCCTGAACTACGAGCCGCCACAGGGAGCGTCGATCCCGGTCCACGTCGGCGGCGAGGGCCCGCAGATGTGCCGGATGGCCGCGAAACACGCCGACGGCCTGCTGTTCAACGGCTCGCACCCGGACGACCTCGCGTGGGCGCGCACTCAGGTCGAGGACGGCCTCGGCGAACGCCCGGACGGCCGCGGCCCGTTCGCCCTGGCGGCGTACGCGAGCGTCAGCGTCGCCGACGACGACGCGGCGGCGCGCGAGGCCGCCCGCCCGCCGGTCGCGTACATCACCGCAGGGATGGCGCCGCCGGTGCTCGACCGACACGGGATCGACCCGGACCGGGCCGACGAGATCGGCGACCGCCTGAGCGTCGGCGCGTACAGCGAGGCGTTCGACCTCGTGACGTCCGCGATGGTCGACGCGTTCTGTATGGCCGGCGACGTCGAGACGGTCGCAGACCGGATGGACCGGGTGCTCGACCACGCCGACGGGATCATCGTCGGGTCGCCGCTCGGGCCGGACGTGGACACGGCGCTCGACCTCGCGAGCGAGGCGTACAGCCGCGCGACCTAGCTCTCCTCGGGCGGCGACCGCACGATCGAACCGAGGTCGATACCGATCGCGTCGAGCGCCGCCCCGGCGACGAGGTAGCCGAACACCGCCGTCGGGACGACGGTGAGGACGGTTCCGACCGCGAGCGCGACCAGCGCGAGCGGGTCGATCGGCTGGCGGAGCGCGACCTCCGTCGTGAACACCACGATCAGCCGAACGACGCTGCCGAGGAGCGTGACGACGAGGTCGAGAAGCGTCGGCATACGCGGGTGTTCGACCGCGGCGGCATTACACTTACTCTACTCCCGCGTCGGCGCGCGCTCGAACCCCCGAGCGAGCGTCTCCGGCGCGACGGAGAGCGCCGTCGGCCGGCCGTGTGGACAGGCGTACGGCTGCTCGCAGGCCGCGAGCGCGTCGAGCAGCCGGCGCGCGTCCGCCTCGTCGACCTCGTCGCCGGCCCGGAGCGACGGGTGGCAGGCGAGGTCGGCGAGGCGGTCGGCACGCGGGTCGGGGTCCGCGCCGTCGCGCAGGGCGTCGACGGCGTCCCGGAGCGCGTCGGGACTCGCCGCCCGACCGAACGGCGCCGGCGTCGCCCGCACCCGGACCGCCGTCCCCCCGAACGGCTCCGCCTCGAAGCCGAGGCGAGTGAGGGCGTCCGCCCGCTCGCGCACCGTCTCGACGCCGCCGGGGTCGAGGTCGACCGTCGCCGGCGGGTCGAGGCGCCGCGAGGGGACGTCCTCGTCGACGGCGGCCCGGAGGCGCTCGTAGTTCACGCGCTCGTGGGCGGCGTGCTGGTCGACCACGAGGAGGTCGTCGTCGGCCTCACAGAGCAGGTACCGCTCCCGGTACCCTCCGACCACCCGCGCCGCCGCGAGCGGGCCGTCGCCGTCGACGGGCGCCAGCGCGTCCCCGAGGTCCGTCGACGTCTCGGCGACGCGCGCGAGGTCCGCCGTCGAGAGCGCGTCCGCGACGGCGCGCTCGACCGCCGCCGCGACCGCCTCGGCGTCGCGCAGGCCGACCCGCTCCTTCGCGGGGTGGACGTTCGGGTCGACCGCGCCGGCGGAGAGACCGACTCGCACGACCGCGACGGGGTGTCGACCGTCGGGCAGGAGCGACCCGTAGCCGCGTTCGACCGCGTCGCGGAGCGCCCCCGCAGCCGAGAGCGGCCGTCCCCGGACCGCGACGTGGACGTGGTCGGTGCTCGCGCGGGTCGTCGAGGGCGCGGCG
Organism: uncultured archaeon A07HB70; assembly: GCA_000496195.1. GTDB lineage: Archaea > Halobacteriota > Halobacteria > Halobacteriales > Haloferacaceae > A07HB70. Next base: position 37,106 of record KI543175.1, on the reverse strand, counting down.
AGGAGACCGCGGACGCGGACGGCGCTGTCGGCGCCGCTCGCGGCCTCGCGCTCACCCTCGCCCGACCCGGCTCTCCCGGCCGCTTCCACCGCGGTCGACGCCCGCGCGACGTCCCGGCCGTAGACCGCGAGGACGGCGTCGCGAACGCCCGTCCCCGGCGTCGAGAGCGTCTCCCGGTCGTCGTGGACGAGGCGAACGGCGACGTCGGGGCGACAGCAGGCGTACCGCGCGACGAGGTCGCTGGCGCGCCCGAACTCCGTCCGGCGCCCGGCGAGCGACTCGCGGCGCGGCTCGCGGTTGAAAAAGAGGTCGCGGACGGTCACGGTCGTCCCGCGGCCGCGGGCGACCGGCTCGACCGACTCGACCGTTCCGCCCTCCGCGACGACGCGGGTCCCCTCGTCGCCGCCGTCGTTCGTCTCCAGTTCGAGCCGCGAGACCGACGCGACCGCGGGCAGGGCCTCGCCCCGGAACCCCAGCGTGTCGACGGCGTCGAGCTCCGCCGCGCCGCGTATCTTCGAGGTGGCGTGGCGCTCCAGCGCCCGCCGCGCGT
>KI543175.1:28696-34010 GCA_000496195.1 uncultured archaeon A07HB70 | reverse complement strand
CAACCAGCGGCGTGCCGTCGCCGACGCCACGGCTCTCGAACAGCTCGAGCGACCGGCGGGCGGCGGGGTCGAGGCGCAGCGACTCCCGCGGGTCGTAGCGCGAGACCCGGGTGACGTAGCCGAGAGGGCCGTCGTCGCCCTGCGTGTACTCGGCGTAGCCGAGCACCGCGCCCGCGGCCCGCACCTCGCTCGCGTCGCCCAGCACCGCGGACGGGTCGGCGACGTAGCGCGCGAGCGTCTCGCGCGCCGCCGCCGGGTCGAACCGCTCCTCGTCGACGCCGGTGACCATCGGGTCGGCGTCGAGGTCCGGCGTCGGGTCGTCGGCCGCGGGGCCGACGAGCAGCTCTGCCGGGCCGAGGCGCGCGAGTTCGTCGCGGAGGGTCGCGGCGTTTGGCGTGCTCGTGACGAGGCACTCGCCGGTCGAGACGTCGACGGCGGCGAGAGCGTGGCGGGCGCCGTCGCCGTGCTGCCCCGCGGTGCGCTCGCTCGGCTCGCGCACCACGCTCGCCACGTACCGCGCGTCCGGCGCGAGCAGGTCGTCGTCGACGACGGTGCCGGGCGTGACGACACGCGTCACCGCGCGGTCGACGAGACCGCTCGCCTGCTCCGGGTCCTCCACCTGGTCGGCGATCGCGACGCGGTAGCCCGCGCCGAGGAGCCGCTCGACGTAGCCCGCGGCGTTGTCGACGGGGACACCGGCCATCGGGTAGGTGCCGGTCGAGTCCTCCCGCTCGGTGAGGGTGAGCTCGCAGACCCGCGCGACGGTCTCGGCGGCCTCGCAGAACGACTTGTAGAAGTCGCCGACACGGAACAGCAGGAGCGCGTCGTCGTGGCGCCGGCAGCAGTCGACGTACTGCGCCAGCATCGGCGTGAGGTCGTCGTCGCCGGCCACCGCCGGCGGCGGCCCGGTGACGTCGGACGCGTCGGTCATGCGCGACAGCCGGCGCTCCGGCGGCAAAAGTCGGTCGGCCAGGGGGCCGGCAACAGAGTTAGGACCACCGGGTGACATTCCCTCGTACGACCGCCGTCCCGGCGGCGTCTCTCGGACATGACCGACGGACAACAGGCGACCGACCCCACAGCCACGAGCCGGTCGACGGACATAGAGCCGCTGAGCGTCGACGACGCCGCCGACCTGACCGCCCGCATCGTCGAGAACGTCGAGCGGGTGATCGTCGGCCAGCACGACGCCATCGAGGATATCCTCGTCGTCGCGCTGGCGCGCGGCCACCTGCTCCTCGAGGACGTCCCGGGCGTCGGAAAGACGATGCTCGCGCGGGCCATCGCGGCCTCGGTCGACTGCTCGTTCAAGCGCGTCCAGTTCACGCCGGACCTCCTGCCCGCCGACGTCACCGGCGTCAACGTCTTCGACCAGCGGAGCCAGGAGTTCGAGTTCCAGCCCGGCCCCGTCTTCGCGAACGTGGTCCTCGCGGACGAGATAAACCGCGCACCGCCGAAGACCCAGGCCGCGCTGCTGGAGGCGATGGAGGAGCGACAGGTGACCGTCGACGGCGACACGCGGGCGCTGCCGGACCCGTTCGTCGTCATCGCGACGCAGAACGACGTCGAGGCCGGCCAGACGTACGAACTGCCGATGGCCGAGGTAGACCGGTTCAACAAGAAGCTCCGGCTCGGCTACCCCGACGAGGCAGCCGAGACGGAGCTCCTGGGCCGGGTCACCGGCGACCACCCGATCGAGTCGCTGGAGCCCGTGGCCGACACGGAGGTCCTGCGTCGCGCCCGGCGCACCGTCGCCGAGGTGGACGTGCGCGAACCGGTGCGGAACTACGTCGCGCGGCTGGCGGCCCACACCCGCGAGCACGCCGAACTCGGGGTCAGCCCCCGCGGCGCGATCGCGGTGATCCAGGCGGCACAGGCCCGCGCGGTGCTGGACGGACGCTCGTTCGTCACGCCAGACGACGTCCAGGGCGAGCTCCAGAGCGTCTGGGCCCACCGGGTGCGACCGGGCGACCGGACGAGCACCGGCGCGGACGTGGTGGAAGCCGCGCGCTCGGCGACGCCCGTCGAGTGATGATCCGGCCGACTCGCCGGGGGATCGGACTGCTCGCCGTCGCCGTCGCCGCGGCGGCCCTCGCCGTCGGGTTCGGGCCGCGCTCGCTCGGTGCGGTCGTCGTCCCCGCCGCCGTCGCGCTGACCGCCGGCGTCGTACAGGCGTGGCTGGCCCCTCGACCGACCGTCGAGCGGATCCTCCCGCCCGACGGCCCCGCCGGGCGCGAGTCGACCGTCGTCCTCGGGTTCGACGCCGACGACCCGTACCCCGCGACCGTCGACGACCGGCTCCCGCCGGCCGTCTCGACGACGGACCTGCCCGCCGAGACGGTCCTCGGGCGCGACCCGGTTCGGTACCGGGTCCGGCTCGAACGGCGCGGGCGCCACCGGGTCGGTCCGGCGACGGTGCGCTCGACGGACGTGCTCGGGCTGGTCGCGGGCACCCGGACCGTCGGCGAGGGCGAGGCCGGAGAGCGTGCTGGTCTACCCGCCGGTCCGGCCCCTGCCGACGGCGACCGCCGCGCGCCTGCGCTCCCGCGTCGCCGGCGACACCCGGACGGAGCGCGACGAGTTCGACGGCCTGCGCGAGTACGTCCGCGGCGACGCGCTCCGCAACCTGAACTGGAAGGTGAGCGCGAAGCGCGACGACCTGGTCGTCACGAAGTACGTCGGAGCGCGCCCCGAGCGGACGGTCACGGTGGCGGTCGGGGGCGACCCGGGCGACGGCGACGAGATGGCGGCGGCGGCGGCGAGCGTCGTCTCGGCGCTCCACGAACTCGGCGTCGTCGTCGCCCTGCGGACGCCGGACGGCGAACTCGAGGCGACGCCGGACGACCGCGACCGGGCGCTCGCCCACCTCGCGACGGTCGGACCCGGCGCGGTTCCGTCGGTCGACGCTCCCGTCGTCGTCGAGGCGAGCGACGGAACGGCGCGTATCGCCGTCGACGGTGTCGAGACGACGTTCGACGCCCCGGAGGAGGCAGCCGACGAGCCCCCGGAGGTGGCGGCGTGAACGCCACCTCCGGGACGACCGACCGGTCCCGCCTGCTCGCGCTGGCGGGCGTCGCCGCCCTGACCGTCTCGTCCGCTGGCGTGCTCTACCACGTCGCGGACGTGACCGGCGACCCCGCGCGGATGCTCGTCGTGCTGGTCGGGAGCGTCGCGCTCGGCGCCGCGATGGGCCGGTTCGTCGGGACACGGGCCGCGGCGACGGTGACACTCGCCGTCGCCGTCGCCGGCCTCGGCGCGTACGTCTTCTCGGTGTCGCCGGGACAGCGCGCGCTGCTCTTCACCCCGCGGGTGCTCGCCGACACCGCCGCGCTCCTCAACGGGCTCTCGATCCTCCGGCTCACGAACGCCGGAGTGTGGGCGCTCGGCGTCGCGCCCGGTCCCGTCGTGCTGTCGTGGTACCTCGCCGTCCGCCGGCGGTACGTCTGGAGCGTCGCCGCCGGCGGTGCGGCGCTCCTGCTCGTCGTCCTCACGGGCGACGCCGGACCGACGACGACGCTCGTCGGCGTCGTCGGCGCGGCGGGCGCGGTCGGCGCGGGCGAGGCCGAGCGCTCCGACGTCCCGACGCCACAGCTAGACGCCGTCGTCGCCGTCGTCGCCGCGATGGTCGTCGTGTCGTCGACGCTCTCCGTCGCCGCGAGCGGCGGCGTGGCGGCCTCGCTCGGCGCCGGCGTCGCCGGCGACGAGACGGTGGAGTCGACGGTCGTAGACGCCCAGGACAACGTCCAGATCCTCGGGAGTATCAGCCTCTCGCCGCAGGTCCGGTTCGAGGTGGAGAGCCCACGGCGGGCGTACTGGCAGACCGCGGCCTACGACCGGTACACCGGCGACGGCTGGGTACGGACCGGCGAGGCTAGTGCCCTCGGACAGCGTCGCCCCGGCACGCCGGGCCCGTCCCAGGTGGTGCGCCAGCGCGTGGTCGCGCGCGACCCGCTCGGCTCGCTCCCGGCGGCGTGGCGCCCCGTCTCCGTCGAGGGCGTCGACGCCCAGGTCACGCCACAGGGCGGCGTGCGCCCGGTGGACCGGCTGTCCGTCAACGACAGCTACACCGTCGAGAGCCAGGTGCCGCGCCACACGACCGCACAGCTCCGGCGCGCGGGCACCGACTACCCCGACCGGGTCGAGTCGACCTACACCGCCCTGCCGGGGTCGACGCCCGACCGGGTGCGCGAGCGGGCGGCGACGGTGACCGCAGACGCCGAGACGCCGCACGACAAGGCGGTCGCGATAGAGCAGCACCTCGAGAGCGAGAAGCGCTACTCGCTCGACGTCGACCGGCCCGACGGCTCTATCGCCGACTCGTTCCTGTTCGAGATGGACGCCGGCTACTGCACCTACTACGCGACGACGATGGTGACGATGCTGCGCTCGGAAGGGGTGCCCGCGCGCTTCGTCGTCGGCTACACCGCCGGCGAGCAGGTCGGCGACGACCGGTACGTCGTCCGGGGGCTGGACTCGCACGCGTGGGTCCAGGTGTACTTCCCCGACGTGGGGTGGGTGCGGTTCGACCCGACGCCCGCCGGGCCGCGCGAGGCCGCCGAACAGGAGCGCGTCGACCAGGCCCGCGACGGGGGCCAGACGGGCGTCGACACGGACGCGACGGTGCCGGCACAGGGCTCCGACACCGACGTCGTGAACACCACCCCCTCGACGCCGGCCCCGACGCCGAACACGACTCCGAACACGACGGCGGCCACCGCGACGCCGATCGCGCCGCCCGACGGCGGCGACAGCGGCGACGACGGCGGGCTGTCGCTCCCCGACCTGCCCTCGACCCGGACGCTTGCGGTGTGGGCCGTCGCCGTCGCCGGACTCGCCGCCGTGGGCCGCCGGACGGGCGTCCTCGCGCGTCTCCGCGAGGGCGTCGAACTCCGGCGCCAGCCCCGCGCCAGCCCGGACGCCGACGCCGTGCGCGCGTACGACCGGCTGGAGACGCTGCTCGGCCGGCAGACCCGGCCCCGTCGCTCCGGCGAGACGCCGCGGGCGTACGTCGAGGCGGCGGTGGCAGCGGGGACGGACCCGGCGGCGCTAGACGTCGTCGACGTGTACGAACGCGCGCAGTACGGCGACGGCGTCGACAGGGAGACGGCAGACGAGGCGGTGGCGACGGTGGACCGTCTCGTCGACGACGGGACGGGGCTCGTCGGCTGAGCAGCCGCCCCGACAGCATTTGTACCGGGATTTCGAACCGAAAGCCGGAATGGGAGAAGTCTGCTCGACGTGCGGGCTGCCCGAGGAACTCTGCGTCTGCGAGGACGTCGCGAAGGAGTCCCAGGAGATCAACATCCGCATCGAC
>KI543175.1:27326-28676 GCA_000496195.1 uncultured archaeon A07HB70 | reverse complement strand
CGTCATACCGACGTCGGTCGAGTAGATAGCACGTGAGTGCCGAAACTGACGGGCCGAACGCGAACCAGAGGACGGACCGATAGCGTGACACGGTCCGTCGAGGGCGAACCCGTTCGGCGACCACGACGAGGCGTCAGCTCGCCGCCGGGCGATATCGCACGCGTGTCCCCCCGTCGTCGCCAGCCCGGGCGCGATGCCGACGTACAGCGAGCGGATAGAGAGGACGAATCCGGCCAGCGCAGCTCCGGGGCCGACGTCGGACCCGGTTGCCCTGATAGACGCGACGCTCCCGTGCCGGGCGACCAGCGGCGCGACCGCGACGATAGCCCCGAGTCCGGCAATCGCGTACGGGGCGACCCTGTCGAACAGGTCGGCCACGATCAGCGTGACCGTGGCCGCGTAGTTCGGACGTCGGGACGACCGGCGCCCCGCTCAGCTCCCCGACACCGGTGCGACCCCGTGTCGGGAGTGCCCCACGCGGTCGCCGCGCTCGGCGCTCGAACGTGTCGCCGACCGACTGCTTGTGACAATTTTACCAGTCTCCGTGATACACACAACGTAGTGGCTGGAACGCTGACACAGGCTCTCTCGTACACGAGTTTAGCCGTCGTTGCTGCGCTGGTCGGCGGCGTGATCGCCGTCTACCGGGCCCCCGGACCGCAGATGGAGAGCAACGTGCAACACCTCGCCGCCGGCGTCGTCTTCGCCGCCGTCGCGGCCGAACTACTTCCGGACATCCACAGCAGCTCACCGGTCGTCGTCGTCGCCGGGTTCGCCGCCGGTGTCGTGGCGATGCTCGGCATCCACCGACTCAGCAAGGCGATCGAGAAGCGGGGCGTCGGGGGCAGCTACGCGGGCGCCGCCGGTCTCATCATCACCATCGCGATCGACATGCTCATCGACGGCGTGCTCATCGGCGTCACGTTCATCGAGGAGACGGCCACGGGAGTCATCATCGCCGTGGCGCTCGCCATCGAAGTGCTGTTTCTCGGCGTCGCCGCGGTCGTCGCGCTGCCGGACGAGATGAGCGGCCTCCGGAAGATCGCGGTGCCGGCGGCGTTCGGGGCGCTGCTGTCGGCCGGTGTCACGGTCGGTGTGCTCACGCTCGAGGGGGCAGCCGGGACGACAATCGCCGTCGTCCTGGCATTCGGCGCAGCGGCACTGCTGTACCTCGTCACCGAGGAACTGCTGGTGAAGGCCGGTAAGGTCCCCCAGACGCCGGTGTCGACGACGCTGTTCTTCGTCGGCTTCCTGTCGATCTTCCTGCTCGACATCGTCGGGTAGCCCGTGTCTCGCCGCGGTTCCACGGCGCGAGCCCGGAGATATCGCTCGCGGTACGGCCTCGTAACG
>KI543175.1:24224-26219 GCA_000496195.1 uncultured archaeon A07HB70 | reverse complement strand
GTAGGCATGTATGCCGGTGCCCCCCGCCGGCTGATTCCCAGTGATACCCCCGTCTGCCACGGCCCAGCCCCGCGACATCACCGACCGCACCCACACCCGAAGCCTCCGCCAGCGCTTCGGGTCCGTGTCGCCGCTCGCGTGGCTCCACGCTCACTGGTCCCCCGAGAGCCCTCCTGACTACCCTCCTTCCCCCTGGTGCGACGTGTAGCACGACTTCCGGCACTCGCAGACGCACCGACGCAGTCGACGGGTCGTTCTGAGCCGGAAAATATCATAATTTGAGATGGCCGCAGGAGCGACGCGTGCGCTGAGACGTCTCTCCGAGACCCGCCAGTGTACGAGTGTGACAGCCGTGGATTACGGTGGATCAGAGAGCGTGAAGACTCGCCGACCGCGGCCTGCCAGAACTGCGCTGCGTACGAGTGGACCGAGAGCCCCCAGTAGCGGCGGAGCTCCCGTCGTCGCCACCGGGCGACGAGTGATACCGAGCCGTATTGCCGCTTCGAGCAGTATCCTCGACGTTCTCGCGCCCCTGTCTTTCGGACCCTCTCGTGCGTGTGGTCGTCGCCTGCTATCTCACCCGTCTCCGGCAGGTCCGTGAGTGCCCTGCAGAGCGGTCCGCAGGGCCGTCTGTCTCGTCCGCCGGCGTCGCGAGGCCGGGCGCCGCACGAACGCGACAGGGCCGACTCAGATGAGCGCGGCGCTCAGGAGCGTCAGCCCGACGTTGAACAGGACCTGGAGGAAGATGACGATACCGACGATTACCGCGGCGTTTCGGGTCGTGATCTGCCGTGCGTTGGCGAGCGCGTGGGTCCACATCCACCCGGCCCACAGAAACGCCACCACGTTCACGCCCTGTGTCACGATTCCGAGCGTACCGGTCGACAGCTCTGCGGCCTGCCGGACCTGTTGTGGGTCGGAGAAGTCGGTGCCGGAGAGGAACACGAACGAGACGATCCCCCCGACGACCGGGACGACGACGCGCGGCGCGAATCCCCATCCGACGAGGGCGAACAGGTCCCGCACGTCCCCGTCGCCGCCGGCGACGAGCGAGCCGACGAGCAGCACCGACCCAACGATCAGCCACGACACGAACGGGCCGAGCAGGCTGGAGACGCTGCCGATCGCGAAGCCGACCGCGGCGAACGCCCCCGCGCGCTCCGGGAGCGCGTCGAACACCGCGAGGATCGTCGGAATCGTCGCGAGGAGTCCGGCCATCCCGACGAGTCCGACCACGACCGCCGGCTGACGCAGGCTCGGCTCGCGTGACTCTCTCTCGAAAAACGACGCTGGCTGTGTCATCGCTCGCTGGAGGGCGGATATCACGAGTGTACGGATGAACACGTGCCCCGGGTTGCAAAACCCCAGCGAAGACTCAAACGTGGGCTTACATCTGTGGATCGGTGAGAAGAACGACGCCGGCAGGTCGTGGCCGCCGCCGGACGGACCTCTCGGCGGAAGAACCGCTCGCGCTGTGGACGTGGGCGACGCCGTCGAGAGCGGCCGCCATCCTGTGAACAGACACAGGTGCCGATCTGTGCCTCCGGCGCGGCTTTTCACCGGGTCGCAGACGAGCGTGCCGGTTCCCCCCGCCGGCTGATCCCCCGCGATATCACCAACCGCCGTACACCCGCCTGGTGGTACGACGAGGGGACCGCTCAGAACACGGTCAGGTCGATACCCCGCTGCCCTCGACCCGGGCAGGCACGATGTTCTCGACGCACTCTACTGGCACCGTAGTCGCGCTGGGGATCGGGCTCGGATTCGTGATCCTCGCTGGCGCAGCCGGGCTGAACGCCCCCGGTCCGGCAGCCGCCGCACGTCCAGCCGTCGTCCTCCGTCCTCGCCGAGGCCAGGCCGGCCACGCCCGGACGACGAGACGTGACCGCGAACGGTGCTGTTCGGTAAACACAACCGATTAGTCTCCCCCTGCTCGTCTTGCGGAAAGTGGCAACAGACTTCGAGTGGCTCTCGCTCGACCCCGACGAGGCGGTC
>KI543175.1:15540-24204 GCA_000496195.1 uncultured archaeon A07HB70 | reverse complement strand
GACTGTCACCCGTGTGGCGTGCGCGCCCGTCCCGGACACGCCGGCAGCCGACGCGGGGCGAGTCTGCCGTCCACGCGGCGTGCGGACCCGTCCGTGCACGTCTGGTGCGCCGGTCGTCGTGGGACTCGCGAGAGGCGGGTCGTGCCGCTGGCGCCGGTTGGCCCGTGGCCACTCGACGGCGGCGCCGACGCTCGTCTACTGACACGCCGGGGGCAGCGGCATCCGCTGGCCGCCATTCCTGACGGCTATGAGACTGTCCCTCGTCCGGCTTCCTCTCGCGTCGCCGCGCTCTTATCGGGGGTCGCCGTCACGACCCCCGCGTCGCGCTGTCTATCGGGGCCGACCCCGGACTCTTTGCCGTCGACGCCGCTACTGTCGCGGCGTTCCACGCGAAGGCCGCGGTGAACACCGGGGGGTTCTAGTCGGGACGACGGCGGGCGGTCGCACGCGCTGCCGGAGTCTAGCCCGTGTGATCCCCGACGACGGTGAGACACCACGTCCGCCCGACCGGCGCTCCCGACTCCGAAGGTACTGCGGGAGGTCGCCAACCGGCAGCAGGTTTGCAGGCGGGCAGTGTCGTCGACGAACGGGGACTCTCACGTCTTCCGTGGCTACTTTGGACCCGATCACCCACATATGTATCTAAAATCAGCAAACTGAGCGTAGAAAGACGAATACAGAGATATATAGACTCAATTGTACGTGTCGAGTGCCAAATAGACGAAGTACGGAGAATCCGGCTACAAAATAGGAGAGATAACGAACAGATACGGCTCGAGTTCTGTCGAAATCCAGGTAGACGTGGTCGACAGGCGTGCCCCTCTCGATGTCGTGTGTCGGGCAGGTCGTCTCCCGCTGACACCGCGTGCGGACGCTCGCCCGGCGACCATTCCGACCGACGCGTGAGGCGGATTTATACCCCTCGTGTGTCACGGCGGGGGCGTGGCGCCCAAAATCACGCGAATCGAGTCTGTCGAGTTCTCGTACCCGATCGAAGACGTCGGTACCGACGACAACGGTTTCAATCTGGTCTACGAGCCGGGCGCGGTGACCGAGCGCAAGCTGTTCGCGCTCTCGATCCACACGGACGAGGGGATCACCGGCGAGTACGTTGGCGGGAACTCTCCGGCGGCGGCTCAGATCAACCTGATCGGGGAGTATCTGGTCGGGCGGAACCCGCTCAAACGCGAGCGACACTGGAGCGAACTGAAACGCGCCCTCCGCAAGTACGACCGGATGGGGATCGGTCCGGTCGACATCGCACTCTGGGACTACGCAGGCAAGCGGTACGGCGCGCCGATCCACGAGCTTCTCGGTACGTACCGGACCGAGTTCCCCGCCTACGCCTCGACCTACCACGGCGACGAGCACGGCGGACTCGACTCGCCCGAGGCCTACGCCGAGTTCGCCGCACAGTGTCGAGATATGGGCTATCCGGCGCTCAAGATCCACGGATGGGGTGGGAGCGACGCGTGGCGCGACCTCGACAGGGAGATCGCGACCGTCCACGCGGTCGGCGACCGGGTCGGCGACGAGCTGGACCTGATGCACGACCCGGCCTGCGAGCTCGAGACGTTCGCCGACGCGCTGGCGCTGGGACGCGCGCTCGACGAGGAGGGGTTCTTCTGGTACGAGGACCCCTACCGGGACGGGGGGACCAGCCAGCACGCCCACCGGAAACTCCGCAAGAAGCTCGACACGCCGATCCTCCAGACCGAACACGTCCGGGGGCTGGAGCCGGCGACGGACTTCGCTGCCACCGAGTCAACCGACTTCGTCCGTGCCGACCCCGAGTACGACGGCGGCATCACCGGCGCGACGAAGCGCGCTCGCGTCGCCGAGGGGCTGGGCCTCGACGTCGAGTTCCACGCGCCCGGCCCGGCCCAGCGCCACTGTGTTGCCGCGACGCGCAACACGAACTACTACGAACTCGCGCTCGTCCACCCCGACTGCCCCAACACGCAGCCACCGGTGTACGAGGGGGACTACTCGGACATGCTCGACACCGTCGACGCCGACGGTCGGGTGTCGGTCCCCGACGGCCCAGGGCTGGGCGTCGACTACGACTGGGACTACATCGAGGCCAGCCGGACCGGGAGCCGCCACGTCTACGAGTGAGGCGCCCAGCCGACGCGTCCACGGCACCCCTCCAACGGCGGAAGAATGACAGCGACTGGCACAGTTGCGTGCCCCGACGGCCCGCAGCCGGTACCGCTCCAGGAGTGCGATCTGCCGACACCGGACCGGGGTGACCTGCTCACGGTGGTGCTCCGTGCGAACGTCTGCGAGTCGGACCTCCACGTCTGGCGTGGCGAACCACCGCGCATCGATGAGGCGGTGCTGGGCCACGAGGCGCTGTGTCGCGTCGTCGAGACGGGCAGCGAGGGTTCCGGCAGTGCCGGACGACTTATCGAGCCCCACGACTCGGTGGTGCCTGGGTTCCTCACGGCCTGCGGCGGGCGTGTTCAGTGAGACACGGCACTCCCGAGTACTGCGAGAGCGCCACAACACCGGTTGAGCGTTCCCGACGAGTGGTCACGTTTCCACGGCGCCGTCGGGACACACCACCACGTCCACGGCGACCAGTACGTCCACGCCGTCTCCGCGGCGGCTAACTGTGCGCTCTCGCAGGTGATGTACGGCCTCGGAAAGGACCAGCCGGCGCCCGACGAGGCGGTGGCGGTCCAGGTGGGTAGACTGGGGCTGAGCGCTGCTGCCGCAAGCGAACGCGGCGCCGACGTGGCCGTCATCGACGGCGTCACCGGACGGCTCGACCGCGCTGTCGGGTTTAGCGCCGACCACACGATCAATCGCCCGGTCCACGAGACGGCTGCCGACCATCGAAAACGTGTCGAGATACCGATCGACGGCCTCTGCACCGGCGCCGCCGTCGAACTGACGGGCGTCCCGGCGGCGGGCGACGAGGGTCTTCGCCCGCTCGGGCGGGGTGGGCGCCACCCCGTCACGGGGGACGTCGTCTCAGAGGGGGAGTCGACGGTCGACCCCGGTCGCGCGGCGCAGAAGCCGGTTCAGGTCGCGACGATGCGGTGCGCGGCACAGAACTCCACGAACCGGGCGGTGACCCGCGCCGCGCTGGTCGCGGACAGACGGCAGAACGAACCCGGTCAGGCCGGCGGGAGAACTTTATTCACCGCTGTCGAGACGACGGTATGTCACCGAGTTCACCACACACTGTCGACGCGGTCGAGACGACGCTTGACGTGCTTTGCGGTCTGGCAGAGTCGGGTGAGGCCGGCGTCACAGAGCTCGCGACGCGCCTCGACCTCCCGAAGAGCACGGTCCACAGCCACCTGAGCACGCTCCGCGAGCGGGGGTTCGTCGTCACGGACGGCTCCCGCTACCGGGTCGGACTCCGGTCCCTCGAAGTCGGCGCTCGTGCCCGGAGACAGCACCGCGTCTACGAGGTCGCCCGGCCGGAGGTAAACCGACTGGCAGACGAGACTGGGGAACTTGCCAACCTCATGGTCGAGGAGCGCGGCCTGGGGACCTACCTCCACCGCTCGCGGGGACCGGAGGCGGTATCGGTCGGGGCGTTCATCGGAGTCCGCGTCTACCTCCACGGCACGGCGCTGGGAAAGGCGATCCTCGCTCACCTCCCCGACGACCGGGTGGCGGAGATCGTCGCACGGCGCGGGCTCCCCGCGGTCACCGACCGGACCACGACCGACGTCGACACGCTCCGGGACGAGCTAGAGACGGTCCGCGAGCAGGGCTACGCGCTCGACGACGAGGAACACCACGACGGGCTCCGCTGTCTCGCGGCACCGATCCGGGACTCCGACGGACGCGTTCTCGGTGCGATGAGCGTCTCCGGGCCGACCAAGCGGATGCGCGGCGAGCGGCTCGAAGAGGAGTTACCGCGGCTTCTCGAGGAGCGGACGAACGTCGTGGCGCTCAATCTCACGCACGCCTGATCCCCAGAAACGTTTTGTGCCGTCGCCGGAACTCCACAAGTCGATGCGGTACTACCGCGTCCGTCGCGCGGGCGAACAGAGGCTCGTCGCCGAGACCGACGACCGACTCGCGGACCTCACCGGTGCCCGCTCGTCGCTTCGGCAGTTCGCCGACCTCGCCGAGACCACTGCCGTGTTCGGGGGAGGAGTCGACGACGCCGCCGCGCGGGTGCTGGCAGACGCGCCGACGCTCGACCGCTCGGTACTCGAGTCGCCGCTCCAGCCGGTCGTGCCGGACGAGGTGTGGGCCGCCGGCGTGACCTACCGAGTCAGCGAGGCGGCCCGTGAGACGGAGAGTACGATGCCAGAGGTGTACCAGCGGGTCTACGACGGCGCCCGGCCCGAGATATTCTTCAAGGGAACCGACAACCACACGGTCGGACCGGGTGCGGACGTGGGGATCCGGGCCGACTCGGGGTGGAACGTTCCGGAGCCGGAGCTCGGCGTCGTCCTCTACGAGGGCGAGGTCGTCGGCTACACCGCCGGCAACGACGTGAGCAGCCGGGAGATCGAGGGAGAGAATCCGCTCTACCTCCCGCAGGCGAAGGTGTACAGCAGGTGCTGTGCCCTCGGCCCGAGCGTGGTCTCCCCGCCGACTGTCGGCGACCCGCACGACCTCGGAATCGCGGTCGAGATCACGCGCGACGGCGAGACCGTCTTCGACGGGTCGACGTCGACGAGCGAGATGGTGCGGTCGTGCGAGGAGCTCCGCTCGTACTACGTGCGACACAACCCCGCGCCACGGCTGTCGGTTCTCCTGACCGGCACGGCACTCGTCCCCGACGACGAGTTCACACTCCGCCCGGGCGACACCGTACGGATCGACGTGGACCGGGTCGGTGTCCTGACCAACGGCGTCCGCGAGGTGTGACGTCGTCCCTGCGCCGCGGTCGTCGTGCGAGTGGCTGCTCTGCTGCCGGTCTCTCGTCCGGCGGCGGTACACGGCCCCGAGCGATCACTGCGAGCCGTTCGCGGCGTTCAGAACACGACCGGTTCGGACGACGACCGGCCCCCGGCTGCCCGCCCGTCTCGAGGGGGCCCCTCGGTCCTGGGCGCGACACGGACGCCGTCGTCAGTCCTCCGATCACCCCACGGCCCCTGCCGAACAGCGAGGATGGTCGTCGTCCGGCGTTCGGTCGTGGTGAACGCCGTGACCGGCTGTCCGTGGCTCCGCTGGCGCAGAGATAACACCGGTACCGGTGTTATTTCTCGGTCAGATCTCGGTGACCCGGTCGTAGCGGTCCGGGAGCGCGGCGGCGTCCTCCGGCAGCAGCACGACGAGGAGGTACGTCGCGTACTCCTCGAAGTGGTCGACGAGCGCGGCGATACGCTCCGCGTCAATCGCCTCGAGCGAGTCCAGTAGCATGACCGGGATTCGCTCGAACACCCGGTGCGTGAGGTAGCCGGCCAGCGCGAACACCAGCCCGGCAACCTCCCGTTCGCTCTCGGAGAGGTGGTCGATGGTATCCTCGTAGGCCGTCCCGCTCGCCGACGTCCGAACGACGTGGAGTTCGAAGGCGCCCCCGGTGGTGTCGGCACGGCTGGAGCGCCCGCCCTGTTCGACGCGTTCGAGCCAGAGGCGTGCCACGTTGTCGTACCCGAGCAGCTCCAGCACCTCCGCAGCGTGCTCGTTGAACCGGTCGACCGCGTCGCGTTCGACCCGGTCGATCTTCGTCCGCAGGGACTCGATCTCTGCGGTGACCTCGTCGAGGCGTGTCTCGAGGCCGCCCTCGTCCGCGATCCGGCTCTCAATCTCGCCGATCTCGTCGTCGACCGACCCGAGTTCCGTCTCGAGCCGTCCCAGCTCGTGCTCTATGTCGTTGGCCTGCTTGTGTAGGTCGAGCACGTCGTCAAACGCATCGTCGGTCGTTTCGAGGGCCTCGACCGCCGCCTCTGCCGTCTCGACAGCGTCGGTCAGGTCCGCCCGCCGCCTCTCCAGCTGTTCGACTCTGTCCTCGACTTTCTGTACCTCCGTTTCGACCGTGGACAGCCGGCGTTCGAGCCGCTCGCGCTCGTGTCTCACGCGCTCGCGCTCCTTTCGTCTTGACTCCAGCTCGTCGATCTCCGCCTGCAGGTCGTCGATGTCGCCGGCTGTCGACCGGCTGAGTTCCCGTAGCCGCTCGATTGTCGACCTGATCTGGTCTCGGGCCACGGTGCTGCCACAGGTCCAGCACCTCACGTCGTCGTCCACCAGCCGGTCGGTGACGGCGTCGTCGCCGTCGGGTGTAAAGACGCCTGTCTCTGACCCGTCGAGCAGGTCCTCGTTGAACCGGATCGCGCTCTGGAGCTCGTCGAGCTCCGTCTCGAGCCGCTGTTTCTGCTCGCGCAGACGACTGAGCTCCCCGGAGATGTCGTCCTCGGTCCCGGGCGGCTCCGGCAGCTCCGCGAGCTCGCGCTCGAGTTCCTCGCGCTCTTCGAGCAGCGTCTCGCGGCCTTCACGCTCGGTCTCGAGGTCATAGCGGACGTCCTCGAGCTCCGAGCGGCGCTGCCGGAGTTTCTCCAAGCGCTCTTCCAGCTCGGACTGCTCCGCTCGCCGCCGCTCGACGTCGATCTCGGTCTCGTCGATCTCCGCCTCGACCGCCTTCAGTTCCGCACGCGTGTCGTCGATCGCCTCGCGGAGCTCCGACCGCCTCCTCTCCAGACGGGGCAGGTCGCCCTTGCGCTCGGCAATCTCCGCGAGTTCCTCCCGCAGGGACTCCCGGGTCTCGACGCGCTCGTCGATCTTGGCCTCGATTGCCCCGACATCGACCGGACGAATGATGATGTCGCGGAGGTTTCCCTCCGTTACGACCGCCTGCCGTGCCTCGTTCGAGCCGAGCAGGAACGCGAAGAGCTCCGCGACCTCGGGATCGCCGAGATACGCGTCGCCCGACACGATCGTCTGCCCGCCTTCTCGACGCAGACGACGCGTGTACGTCTCGCCGTCGACGGAGAGGTCGACCCGCGCGGTCTCCGCGTCGCTCTTGATGCTGACGTCGTCGCTGCCGAACCCGGCCCTGACCGCGTTCAGGAACGAGGTCCTGTTCGTCGCGTTCTGTCCGACCAGAAGCGTGACACCGGGGTCGAACCCCACGGTCGTCTCGTCGATACCGCCGACGCTCTCCGCAGATATCTTCATACGCCCCTCTTCTGTCTCTATCGTCTGCACATCTGGTCAGGCGGCCCCGCCCGTTTAAATGTTCAGGTCGACCGGCCAGGCATAACAGCGGTACCAGTGTTTGGGCACAAGCGGCACCGTCGACCCGAACGGCGGAGAGCGACACGTTTTCTATCCGCGGGTCGTGCGTACAGACGATCAGATGAACGAGTCCGACGGCGCCCCAGGGCGGCGGGGAAAGGTCGCACGACTGCTCGACGAGTACGACCTCGAGTCCGTCGGTCCCGAACTGGAACGCCGGTGGACGGCAGACGGGGACGACAGAGCGAGCCTCCGGGACCTCGCGACGTACTTCAACCGGCGACTACTCGAGGCCGTACTGGCGGCCTCGGACGCACAGCCGTTCGCCGGCGAGGCCGCGACCGCCCACCGGCTGCTGACCGACGACGACGCGAGCGGCGCCGAGCGAACCCGTGTCCGCCGACGGCTGGAACGGGCGGGTGTCGACGTCGACGCGCTTCTGGACGACTTCGTCTCCTACCAGGCTGTCCGGACGTATCTCACGTCCGTCCGCGGCGCAGAGTACGACCCGGCGACCCGTCCCCGGACCGCGGCGGAGGCGGAGAACATCGGACGGCTCCGTGGACGGACGGTGTCGGTCACGGAGGAGAAACTCGACCGACTCCGGCGCGACGGCCATCTCTCGCTCGGCGATCTGCGGGTGGTGGTCTCGATTACGGTCCTGTGCGAGGACTGCGGCGCGCGCTACGACGTCGCCGAACTGCTCGAACGCGGCGGCTGCGACTGTGGGGACGACCCGGAGTGAGCCGACAACCGTCCCGGAACGGGGCGGTCGGGCGACAGACTCGCCACACGCCGCGTGGCGTTCACTGTGACTGAACAGACCGCGTCGGCGCGTGACGCTGACACTCTGCCCCTGTACACACACCCGAGCGATCTCCTGCCGCTCCGGTTCTGCCGGTAGCTTCCGGTCTGAGGCGTCTACGGCGACTGACGCCCGTGCGGGCCCGGGCGAACGAACGGGTTCGATCCGCGGTTGACGACCCACGCTCGACCGTAACGGCTGTCAGGTGCCTCCGATATGCTCGGACAGGGGCTCCGCTCGCCACGCCAGCAGATCACGGGCTATCAGGGGCGAACTGTCCCCGGGTGCGCCGGACAGCTCGGTTCCGGTAACACCGGATGTTTTATTCTTGGGCCGTGTACACGGAGTATGGACGACAGCGAAGAACGCGACCCACCGATCAAGGCCACGCGGACGAGCCTCGGGATACTGGAGGCGCTGCGGTCGCACGGGCCGGCGGGCGTCTCGGAACTCGCCGGAGCGGTCGGGCTGCCGGTCAGCACCGTTCACGACCACCTCGTGACACTGACCCAGGCGAGCTACGTCGTCAGCGAGGACGACGAGTACCGGATCGGCATGCGGTTGCTCACCCTTGCCGGCCACGCCCGGGACGAGATGACGGTTTTCAACATCGCCGAGCCGCAGGTGAAGAAGCTCGCCCGCGACACCGGCGAACACGCCAACCTGATGATCGAAGAGCACGGTATGGGATTCTTCCTCTGCATCGC
>KI543175.1:14274-15520 GCA_000496195.1 uncultured archaeon A07HB70 | reverse complement strand
GGCGAACAGAGGTAGACCGAGTCGTCCTCGATCCCCGACCGGCCCTCGAAGTTGCGGTTGAACGTCCGGAGCGACACCGAGTCCGAGGCCGGGACGTGACCGATGCCGATACACGCCCCGCAGGTGGCCTCCGAGAAGTTCACGCCGGCGGCCATCAGCTCGGCGGTCCAGCCGTTTCGCGCCAGCATCTCCGAGGCCTGCTTCGACCCCGGCGCGACGACCATCTCGGTCCGGCGGTCGATCTGCTGGCCCGAGAGCATCTTCGCCGCGGGCAGGATATCCTCGTAGGCGCCGTTCGTGCAGGAGCCGACGATCACCTGGTCGACGTCGGTGCCGGCGGCCTCGCCGACCGGCATCACGTTGTCCGGCATCGAGGGCGCGGCGATCAGCGGCTCGAGCGACGAGAGGTCGACGACGATCTCGTCCGCGTAGTCGGCGTCCTCGTCGGGACCGAGCGCGACGTGCTCGTCGCCGCGGTCGAACTTCTCCAGCCACCCGCGGGTGTGCTCGTCCGTCGGGAAGATAGAGGAGGTGGCGCCGAGTTCGGTCCCCATGTTCGTGATGGTCGTCCGCTCGGGGATAGAGAGCGTCTCGACGCCGGGACCGGAGTACTCCAGCACCTTCCCGACGCCGCCTTTCACCGAGAGCCGGCGGAGCAGCTCGAGGATGACGTCCTTCGCGGTCGCCCACTCGTCCAGCTCGCCCTCCAGCCGGACGTTCACGACCTCCGGCATCTCGACGTAGTAGGCGCCGCCGCCCATGGCGACGGCGATGTCGAGGCCGCCGGCGCCGATCGCCAGCTGACCGAGCCCGCCCGGCGTCGGAGTGTGGCTGTCGGAGCCGAGCAGGGTCTTGCCGGGCGCGGCGAAGTTCTCCTTGTGTACCTGGTGGCAGATGCCGTTGCCGGGCTGAGAGAAGTACGCGCCGTAGGTTCCTGCCGCCGAGCGGAGGAACCGATGGTCGTCGGTGTTCTTGAAGTCGAACTGGTAGGTCTGGTGGTCGCAGTACTGCGCGGCGAGTTCGGTCTGGATCTCGTCGAGCTCCAGCGCCTCGAACTGGAGCCAGACCATCGTGCCGGTGGTGTCCTGCGTCAGCACCTGGTCGACATCGATCCCGATCTCCTCGCCGGGCTCGAGGTCGCCTTCGACGAGATGATCGTCGAGGATCTTCTCCGTAAGCGTCTGTCCCATAGCAACCGAGGCTCCATCGTCCACCCTGATAAATCCCGCGCGGTCGGCCTTCGACG
>KI543175.1:9239-14254 GCA_000496195.1 uncultured archaeon A07HB70 | reverse complement strand
GACAGCCGCAGTCGGGGGCGGGCTACTCGATCCGGTAGTCCTCGACCACGTCCCAGTCGAGCTCGACCCCGATCCCGGGCCGGTCGGGCGGGTGAATCTGCCCGCCGTCCTCGACGTAGACCGCGTCCTGGTTGGCGACGTACGGACTCGTGAGGTACTCGCCCGGGTCGTCGACGTCGTCGGAGTAGACGGCGAACTCGATACGGTGACAGACGGGACTGGCGGCGGCGACGTGGAGGCTAGCCGCGTAGTTGACCATCGGCCCGTACGCGTGAGGCAGGAACTCCTTGTTGTGTGCCTCGACCGTCTCGGCGACGTTCCGCGCCGCCGTCACGCCGCCGACGAGGTCGAGCGCAGGCTGGTATATCTCGAGCGCGTTCTGCCGGAGGTGGTCGGTGACGGTGTGGCGGTAGTGGCTCTGGAACCCGGAGATCGCGACCGAGGCACGGCGGTTGAGCTCTGCCTGGCCCTGGATGTCCGTGTGTGCGATCGGCTCCTCGAACCACTCGATACCGTGGTCACTGGCCGTCTCTGCAACGGCGAGTGCGTCCGGTACCTGGTACGTGGTGTTGGCGTCGATGGCGAGTCCGAACCCCGCCGGGAGACCGTCGGTGATCTCGCGGATCCGCTCGCGGTCCCGCTGCACCCCGTGGCCGGCGATGACCTTCATCATCGGGAACCCCTTCTCGGCCAGCCACGCGGCGTCCTCGACCAGTTCGTCGGTCTCCTTCGGGAGCGGGAACGTCGCGTACGCGTGGAGGTCGCCGACCTCGCCGCCGAACAGGCGGTACAGCGGTTCGCCCGCCTGCTTCCCGACGAGGTCCCAGAGCGCCTCGTCGATCGCGCTGATCGCCCGGTACCCCTTGACCCCACGCTTGACGTGGACGTACATCTCGTGCCACAGTTCGACGACGTCACGGGGGTCCTCGCCGAGAATGTGGTTCCCGAGCGCGCGAATCCCGCTCGCGACCGACCGCGACGTCTCGCCCGTCGGGTCGTCGACGTACGTCTCTCCGACCCCCCACACTCCCTCGTCCGTGTGGACCCGGACCAGTACGGGACTGACGGTCGTCTCGAACTCCGACTTGCCACCCGGGATCGCGACGGTGCCGATCGCACTCTCCAGAGCGATCGGCTCGACCTCTGTGATCTCCACGGCGTTCGTGGCCCTCCCGTGACGTATAACTGTATCCCTGGCACCGGCGGGAGACCCGACGTGGCCCGAGCGTGGACGGCCCGCGCCGCCCGGCGTGTGGACTGCCGACGACAGCGACCTCCACCGAACCGTCTGCGACGGCCTGGCGGGCGGGGGCGGATGCCAGGGGATCGTAACCTGAGTTCACCCGTTCTCCGCCGGATAATCTCGCATTACCGAAGCGGTCGGACTCGGCTGGCGGGCCTCGTGACCGGGGACGACTTTCGTGACTGTATCCCGCAGCCGACCACATCAGGAATGCCATCGACACGCACGGGGCACACCGTAGACGCCTCGACGGCGGAGTTCCTCGACGAGGAGGTCGCGTCCTCGTGTGCAGCGCGCGCCGGCGGCGGGCGCTCCGGCGCCTGCTCGCCCGCGGCGAGACCGACCGGGACCGGACCGGAGAGACGACGCCGCCGAGCGGAGCGACTCGCCTCCGACCCTGTCGGAGCAGATCGCCTGGATTCAGCTCTACGGTGCGCGCTGTGGGATCAGCCGGTCGATCTCGTCGACGTGCTCGCTCGTCGCACACGAGTTCATCACCGCCGACGAGTGGATCGTCGTCCTCCTGCTGATCCTGTCCGTGTTCGTCCTCGTGAACCTCTACGAGGACAGGTCCGAGGGTTCGGGGCTGATGTCCCGAGTGTGAAGCCGCGCGGCGCGACCGTTGCGGGCGCGCCGCTGTGCAGATATAGGGGCACCGCTCTGCCCCCGTCGGGCAACGTCTCAGACTGGTTTCGGGGTCGCCCCGGTCTCGACGCCGTTTTCGTCTCAGATCCTCGACGGGCTGTCTTCGCCGGTGATTTTACGTGTGCGGTGAGCATCTGTTCACGCGCATTAGTATGCAGATCACCGACGTCTCGGCGTCGACGCACGTCGTACCGGTCGACGTCCCGCTCCGCGACGACGTGAAGCGCCGTCAGGTCGCCGTCGCCCGCGTCGAAACCGACGAGGGGACCACGGGCCACGGACTCGCGGCGAAACCGCAACTGTTCGGGTACAGCGCGCTAATCAACGAGGAGATCGGGCCGCTGATCGAGGGGATGAATCCGCTCGACAACGAGCGGATCTACAAGCGGTCACAGCTGGAGATCAACCCGCGGTACCAGACTGGAGCCTGGAGTTCGGCGATGAGCGCGGTCGACATCGCACTGTGGGACATTGCGGGGAAACACTACGACGAGCCGGTGTGGCGCCTGCTCGGCGGCGCACAGAACCCGGTCGGCGCGTACGTCACATTCGGCCTGAAGAACTTCACCCGCGAACAGTTGGCCGAGGTCGCAGCCGACTTCGTCTCGCGAGGCGAGACGCGACTGAAGATGAAAGTCGGCATCAACGACGCGGGCGACCTCGCCGAGGACGAGGCCCGCGTCGCCGCGGTGCGCGAAGCCGTCGGCGACGACGTGGAGCTGATGATCGACGCAAACCACGAGTTCTCGCTCAACCAGGCGATCAGGCTCTGTGACCGACTCGAACCGTACGACATCGCCTGGTTCGAGGAGCCGGTCTACCAGAACGACGCCGCCCTCCTCTCGAAGCTCCGGAACCGCACGTCGATTCCCATCTCCGCCGGTCAGAACGAGGGGACGCGCTACCGCCACCGGGAGCTGATCGAGAACGACGCGGTCGACCTCGTCAACCCGAACGTCGTCTACGGAGGCGGCTACACGGAGAGTCGAAAGATCGCCCACCTCGCGCAGGCGTACAACCTCGACATCGCGAACGGCGGCGGGTGGCCACACCACAACGCTCACCTCCACGCCGGGATGGAGAACGGCTGGCGCGTCGAGTTCCACTACATCATGTACCGCGTCGGCGAGAAGCTGTTCGACGACCCGCCACACATCGACGGCAATCAGGTCGAACTCTCCGAGGCCCCCGGCCTCGGCTTCGACCCCGACCCGGACGCCCTCGCCAGGTACGAGGTCGAGTCGGGGTCGAGCCTCCGCTGAGCGGCGAGGACGGTCGCTCTCGCCGAGGACGCCGCGGGACCGACCCGGACCCGGCTACCGGCGCAGGAGCTCTCGTCCAGACGGAACGGCACGAGTCATCCCGGTCGACGGTCGAGGGTCGCCCCGACCGATCAGCCCGCGGCGGTGACCGCGCCAGTCAGCCCTGGCTCCGGTCGAGAATCTCCTGAACCTGCGGCGCGAACTCGTCGACGGCCGCCTCGGGGTCGGTGCCGTCGATGTTGACCGCCTGGACCATCTCCGAGAGGATTCCGGTCGCCCAGACGGAGCCGAGGTGCGGGTTCGGGCGCTCCGTCTCGAAGATCTGTGCGTCGGCGTTCGCGGTCGCCTCCTCGAGGTGACGCTTCGCGGACGCGCCGATGCCGTTCGAGTTGTCGTAGCCGCCGTACGGCCGGGTCTCCCAGTGGTCGGCTAAGTCGTTCTCGAGGTGGTCGACGAACGGGTCGGACTGCTTGATCCCCGGGAACGGGGGCTGGGCGTGGACCGGACCGTCGGCCCAGCAGAAGTCGGACGCGAACTCGGGGTCGGTCATCAGGAACTCGATGAACCGCTTGCCCGCCTCGGTGTTGTCGGCGCCGGAGAACGCGTAGAGCGGTGCGACCTGAGCCTGGCTGTTCGGCGTCTCCTTCTCCGGGATGTGGCCGACGTTCGTGACGGACTTTGGAGAGTCGTACGGGCGGTTCTCGCCCGGCACGGCGAGTTTCACCCGGGCGCCGGCGTCGAACGTCGCCGCACCGAGCCCCGTCGGGATGGCGTTCTCGTTCTCACTCTCGCCGGCGCCGCCGGCGTCGACGGAGTGCTGGTGGAGCTCTTGGATGTAGCTTAGCGTCTCGATCATCTTCTGACGCTGCTCCCGCTGGCCCAGGCGACCTCGAACTTGTCGCCGGTCCACTCGGTCATCTTTCCGCCGTTAGACATGTGGAACGAGCCCATCATGAAGTTCCCGACGGCCTTCGCCTGGCCCGACATGACGAACACGCCCTCGCGGAGCCCGTCGGGACCGTTCTCGGAGTGGAGCCGAGCGTACTGCATGAGCTTGTCCCACGTGTCCGGGACGAACTCCTCGTCGAGTCCGACGTCGGCGAGCAGGTCGTCGCGGAACCAGTAGTCTGTGACTCCCTGTGTGAAGGGGATCATCCAGTCCTCGCCGTCCTGCTGGAATCGAACGGCCGGCTCTCCGTGTCGCTCGATCAGACGCTCCATGTTCTCGGTAACCGGCGCCAGAGCGCCCTGATTGAAGAACTGCCCACCGATCGAGAGATTGATCGACGCGACTTCCGGGGGATCTCCTGACTGGAGCTGCGAGACGATCCGCTCGTACTTGCTGTCGCCGATTCCGGTGTACTGTGGCTCGACGACGGCGCCCGTCTCCTCTTCGAACGCAGCCGCGACGCGGTCGATGACCTCGACCAGCCCCTCGCCGGTCTCTCCCTTGAGGAACGTGATGGTGTCGCCTTCGATGTCCGACTGCGCGGTGCTTCCGGCGGTCGTGCCGTCACCGCCGCCGTCGCTGTCGCCGCTGCCGCCGTCGCTGCCGCCACTGTCACCACTGCCGGCGCACCCCGCCAGACCGATGGCTCCGGCTGCTGCCAGCGCTTTGAGCGTGTTTCTGCGGTCGACGCTACGGTACCTACGGCTACCCTCTGAAGGCATGCTATCTGTTATGATCGTTGGCTCAAAAAAACTTTTCGGGGGATGACAGTTCGACCGGGCGATGTCTGCCGGATCAGATCCCGAGCACCCATCCGACTATTCGCGGCCCGAGCGAGATGACGGCCACGTACACAAACACGACCGCCGCGGTCCGCCATCCTCCCTCCGGGGATATGCCCGGGGCCGAGGCGAGT
>KI543175.1:6247-9219 GCA_000496195.1 uncultured archaeon A07HB70 | reverse complement strand
CGCGCTGTACCCGCATATGACGGTCCGAGAGAACATCGCGTATCCGCTGAAGGTCGACGGTATCTCGGAGTCAGACCGGGCGGAGCCGGCGGCAGAGGCGGCTCGCACGATGCAGATCGAGGACATGCTCGACAAGATGCCCGGCGACCTGAGCGGCGGCCAGCAACAGCGCGCCGCTCTCGCTCGGACCGTCGTCCAGGACCCGGGCGTGTTCCTGATGGACGAACCGCTCAGCGACCTCGACGCGAAGCTGAAAGCAGAGACCCGCAAGGAGATCCAGCGGATCCACGAGGAGCTCGGGACGCCGGTCGTCTACGTCACCCACGACCAGGAGGAGGCGATGACTATGAGCGACTCCATCGCCGTCATGAACGACGGGCAGATCGAGCAGTTCGGCAGCCCGAACGAGATCTTCTACCGACCGAACAACCTGTTCGTCGGCCAGTTCATCGGCCAGCACGGGATGAACGTCGTGGACGCCGAGGTGGTCGACGCCGGCCAGGGCGCGTCCGTCGCCGTCGACGACTACCGCCTCGAACTCCGGATCGATGAGAAGCCGCGACGGCTCTCCACCGGACCGGTCAAGCTCGGATTCCGCCCGGAGAACACGGTTCTCGAGACGGGGGACGAGCACGGCGCGGGGATTCCCGGCACCGTTCGGCTGATCGAGACCTTCGGCGAGGAGGCCGTCGTGACGGTCGACGTCGGTCGCCCGGAGTCGCTGCTCGCGGTGATCGACTCCAACAGACCCCTGTCGAAGGGGGCGAAGGTGCAGGTCCGAATCGACAGGAACGCACACATCTTCGACTCTGAGACCGGCGACGTGCTGGCACACGCCGAGCAGAGCCAGAAGCATCCCGCCTGAGACCGGTCGGCTCGTTGACCGGGTGTGCCGTCGTCTGTTCTCTACTCCCGTCCGAGACCACTCTCTATTCTGACCACGAGGTGTCGTCGCCCCCGTTTTTCTCACTAACAAAGAATTTAATAACATCCCACTAGTGGACAATCGTGTTGTATGGCGTCATCCACTAGGGACGGGGTAGAGACAGTCGCGTCGAAGGTGGTCGGGCAGAGCCGGCGGGAGTCGCTCGAGGAGTTCCTGTCTGACCGACGGATCATGGCGTTCATTACGGTCGTGCCGGCGACCCTGATGTTCGCGCTCATCGTGGCGGCGCCGATCGTCTGGTCCATGGTCGCCTCGCTCCACTCGATCAACGCGCTCAGCCCGAACTGGGAGTTCGTCGGCCTCGGGAACTACGCGGAACTGATCGGCGAGACCCGATTCTGGGAGTCGTTCGGCTACAACCTCGTGTGGGCGTTCTCGACGTCGGTGCTCAACACCGTCCTCGGTACTGCGGTGGCGCTGTTGCTCAACCAGAACTTCCGGTTCAAGCGGATCCTGACGCCGGTGATGCTGTTCCCCTACCTGGTCCCGAGCGCGTTCTTCGGGTACATCGTCATGTGGATAACGACTCAGCAGTGGGGGCTGCTGAATCAGCTGCTCATCGCCTCCGGCCTCATCACGGCGAGAACGTGGTTGCGTGGTTCACCGGAGACCCGTGGACGGCCATGGCCGCGCTCGTCGGCGTCCACAACTGGAAGTTCTCGATCTTCGTCGCAATCCTGGTGTACGCGAAGCTCCAGGGGATACCGGACGACCTCTACGAGGCCGCGATCATGTCCGGCGCGACGAAGTACCAGCAGTTCCGGGACATCACGCTCCCGTACATCAAGAACGTCCTGTTCATCACGGTCCTGCTTCGCGGGCTGTGGAACTTCAACATGTTCGACCTCATCTGGGTTGCGACGAACGCGAACCCGATCGACTCGCTGGTCACACTTCCGGTGTACGCGTACAAGATCGGCTTCCAGTTCCAGGAGCTCGGGAAGTCCAACGCCGTGGCGACGACACTGTTCGTCGTGCTCTCGGTCGTCGGGATCATCTACTTCAAGACGGCGAAGCCGTCTCAGGAGGTGCGCGTCGAATGAGCACCGAACGGAGCGGTCTGCTCGGGCTGAGCGAAACCCAGTTCTACAGGCTCAAAGACCGTGTCATCTGGGCGCTCATCTCGCTCGCGACCGCGGTGGCGGTCATCGCGATCGTGACGCCACCGTACTGGATGTTGAACTCGTCGCTGTCCCCGTTCTCGCTACTCAGGAACATCCCGGCGCAGTGGTTCCCGGTTGAGTACACCTTCGACCACTACGCTTCGGTGCTGTTCTCGTCACAGTACCCCCGGTTCTACATCAACAGTATCATTCTCTCGCTCGGCGTCCTGGTCGTCGTCACGACGCTCTCGACGCTGGCCGGCTACGGGCTGACCCGGTTCGACTTCCGGCAGAAACGGAACTTCGCCCGCATGATCCTGTTCGGGTACATGTTCCCGCCGATCCTGCTCTCGATTCCGATGTTCGTCATCTGGAAGGACATCGGCATCCACAACACCTACATCGGCGCGATCCTCGCGATCAGCGCGACCCGACTCCCCCTGTGTATCTGGATTATGTGGCAGTTCTTCCAGACAGTTCCGTACTCACTGGAGGAGTCTGCACAGATGGCCGGTGCCTCGCGATTCCGCGCGTTCTACGAAATCGCGCTCCCGGTATCCAAGCCCGGCGTCATCGCGGTCGCGACCCTGGCCGTCCAGGGCGGGTGGAACGCGTTTACCATCCCGAAGATCATCCTGATCAACCAGGAGCTGTGGCCGATCACGCTCGGACTCCAGAGCTTCATCAAGTCCTCGACGATCCTGTGGCCGCAGATCATGGCCGCGGTGACGATGGGGATGGTCCCGGTCATCTTCTTCCTCTACCTGCTCCACGGAAACTGGGAGACTATCTCCGTGTGACCGTCGGCTGACCGCGGTCCGCACTCCTCGGACAGTCCGTTTCCGCGGACGGCAACCGGGGTTTTATTTGTCACGACAGGCCTGTTCGTATCGATGTCAGCGGAGTCTCTCAGGAGACGCATC
>KI543175.1:1854-5177 GCA_000496195.1 uncultured archaeon A07HB70 | reverse complement strand
CTGCTCACGCTCCCGTTCTCCTGGCTATCGATCGAGAACACAGACTACGTCGTCACCGACGAGGCGCTGTACGTCAAGAAGGGCGTCGTGAGCACGAACATCGAGAGTGTCGGCCTCGACAAGATTCAGAACACCGAGTACAGCCAGTCCTTCTGGGGGAAACAGTTCGACTTCGGGAGTATCGACATCAGCACGGCGGGGAGTTCCGGCGCCGAAATCAGCCTCCAGAACGTCGCCGACGCCCGTCACGTCCGGGAGATGATAAGCAGCCTGAGCACCGAGTACGCCTCCAGGTCCCGGCGCTCGGGCGCCGACGGCGCCGAGCCGGCGACGGCGTCCCCCGCCGTCTCCACGAGGGACCAGATGGACGAACTGATCGACGAAGTCCGCGCGACCCGGCAGGCGATGGAGCGAATCGAACAGCACCTGGAGACGTCGAGTCCGGCGAGCGACGGCGCGTCCGCCGACGAGGAGCCCTCGAACTGAGGGGAGAGCCGCCGCCAGCCCCCCGACACTGGCGCCGACCCGGACGCCCCGCGTCGACTGTCACACGTGTCGCGTACGCGCCCGTCCCGGACACGCCGGCAGCCGACGCGGGACGAGTCTGCCGTCCACGCGGCGTGCGGACCCGTCCGTGCACGTCTGGTGCGCCGGTCGTCGTGGGACTCGCGAGAGGCGGGTCGTGCCGCTGGCGCCGGTTGGCCCGTGGCCACTCGACGGCGGCATCACCGGCGCGACTGCGGCGACGGCGCGGTCTGTCGCCGCGAGCGCCGCGTCGACCTCCGCGACCGGGTTTCCGCGCAGCGTCGAGTCGACCTTCTTGTAGAGGCGCGTCGTCGGTGCCGCATCCTGCACCACGTCGGCGACCGTCGCCGCCGCGGTCGTCGGGTCGTCGCGCCGCGAGGCGGTGGTCACCGCCCGAGCGACTGCGTCGCCCCGCGGCGTGGTGTCGGTCGAGACGACCGTCGGACAGCCGCGTGCGGCCAGTTCGTGGCCGGCGTCGACGGCGCCAGTCAGGTCGTCGGCGACGACCAGCATCCGGTCCGCGTCCATGTCTCGCCGGTGGCGGCGACCACACAAAACGCTCCGGGCGACCGGAGCCGGTGTCACCCGCCGTCGAGTCGTTCGTCGTTGACGAGTCCGTCCGGCTGCTCCCCCCGGATCGCCCGGATCACGTCCCTTGTCGCCGACCGGCGCAGTTCCTCGTAGGACTCCTCGGAGTACCACGCGACGTGCGGGGTCGTCACCACGTCGTCGCGGGTGAGAAGCGCCGACGGCTCCGGGGGCTCCTCCGGCAACACGTCCAGGCCCGCGCCGGCGACCTCGCCCGCCTCGAGCGCGGCGAGCAGGTCGTCCACGTCGACGACGGCCCCGCGGGCGGTGTTAACCACCACGGCGTGCTCGCGCATTCGCTCGAACGCAGCCGCGTCGAACAGCCTCTCGGTCTCGTCGGTCAGCGGCACGTGAATCGAGACCGCGTCTGCGCGGGCGAGCAGTTCGCCGAACGTCACCTTCTCGGCCCCGTGTTCGGCCACGGTCTCGCGGTCGACGTACGGATCGTACGCGACCACGTCCAGCCCGAACGCGTCGGCCTTGTCGGCCACCCGCCGCGGGATCGAGCCGAATCCGGCCAGCCCCAGGGTCTGTCCGGTCAGACGGCGGATCGGCCGGGCCGCCGTCCAGTCCCACTCCCCGTCCGCGACCGCAGTGTCGTACTGCGAGGTCTTTCGCACACAGGTCAGGAGGAGCGCGAACGCGTGTGTCGACACCTCGTCCTCGCAGTACGACGGTACGTTGACCACCTGGACGCCGTGGGCGGTCGCCGCCTCGACGTCGACGGTGTCGACGCCGACGCCGTACCGTCCGACCACGACGAGGTCGTCGAGCGCCTCGAACACCGCCGTCGTGACTGGAGCGTACTGGACGAGCAGGCCGTCCGCTCCCGCGCCGGCGGCTGCCTCGGCCACGTCTCTCGGCGTCTCGGACTGTGCTGCCACCAGCCGGCCACCCGCTTCGGTCACGAGGTCGCGCTCGAGTTCCAGGTCCGCGAAGTCGTAGTCTGTGACGACGACGGTGAACGTCATCGCTCGCACCTGTCCGGCGCCGGTAATGGCTCTTGCCGTCCGGTCGGCCCGGTCCGACGAGTAATCAGAGCTTAGTATCTCCGTCCGAGACACCGGCGTGTCGTTTCATGACAGCCGATGGTCAAAACTACGTCGACGGAACGTGGGTTGAGTCGGAGTCGGGCGAGACGTTCGCGATTCGTGACCCGGCAGCGCCCTCGGAGGTGGTCGGCCACGCACAGGCGTCGACAGCAGCCGACACCGAGGCCGCGGTCGAGGCGGCAGCCGCGGCAGCCGACGCGTGGGCCGCGACTCCCGGCCCCGAGCGTGGGCAGTACCTGACTGACGCCGCGAGCCGGCTCAAGACCCGTGCCGAGGACGCGACGGAGACGCTCGTTCGAGAGGAAGGTAAGACCCGATCCGAGGCAGCCGGCGAGGTCGGGCGCGCGGTCGACATCCTGTACTACTACGGGCAGAAGGCCAGCGACATCGGCGGGGTCGAGAAGTCTCCGAGCGGCCAGCGGACGAACCTGTACACGAAACAGGAGCCGATCGGCACGGCGGGACTGATCACACCGTGGAACTACCCGGTCGCGATCCCGACCTGGAAGCTTGCACCGGCGCTGGCGGCGGGGAACACGGCGGTGCTGAAGCCGGCGTCGCTCGCACCGGGCACCGCGCGGATCGTCGTCGAGTGTCTCGACGCTGCCGGACTCCCCGGCGGTGTCGCGAACTTGGTGACTGGGTCGGGGAGCGAGGTGGGAGCGACGGTCGCCGAGCACCCGGCAGTCGACGCCGTCTCGTTCACCGGGAGCACGGCGGTCGGGACGAGCGTCGCCCGGACCGCGGCGACGGACCTCACCCGGGTTCAGTGCGAGATGGGCGGCAAGAACCCGACCGTGGTGATGCCCAGCGCTGATCTCGACGAGGCAGTCGAGATCGTCGGGGCGGGTGCGTTCGGCGTCACTGGACAGGCCTGTACCGCGTGTTCGCGGGCGGTCGTCCACGCCGACGTCCACGATTCGTTCCTCGACGGTATCGTCAACTACGCCGAGACGCTCTCGGTGGGTCCTGGGGTCGACGACCCGGACGTGGGTCCACAGGTGAGCCACGAGGAGTTGGAGTCGACGCTCGAGTACGTCGAGACCGGGCAGGACGAAGGCGCGACGCTCGAGACGGGCGGCGAGCGACTGGACGGCGATGGCCACTTCATCTCGCCGGCAGTCTTCTCGGCTGTCGAGCGCGAGATGCGAATCGCAC
>KI543175.1:0-1834 GCA_000496195.1 uncultured archaeon A07HB70 | reverse complement strand
ACCGACCGCCCGCCAGTGACAGCGCACGACGCGGGGCGGGCGCCGGGAGGCGACGCTGTCCGTCCGGCTGAGCTGTCACGCGGTCGAGCGACCGGCTGGACCCCTCCCGATCCGCCTGTCCCCGCGGCTGCTGTGGGATACCCGCCGGTCGAGCACCACCAGCCATGCACACACACGCTCTCGCGCCGATCAGACAGGCAGACGAGATCGCGACCGAGGAACACACCGAACTCACCGCGGAGATCGAGGCGTTCGACGCGTTCGCGCGTCGGGTCGACGACGTCGCCGTCCGCTCGCTGCCGGCTGTGTCTCCGGGTCCGCCGGCGGTCACCGACCGCCGCGACTCCGGTGCAGACGCCACCCGGACTATCCGCCGTGCGTATCGAGAGACCGTGATGGACCTGCCACACTACGACGACGCCTACGGCGAGTCCCTACCGGAGAACGCCGCCGTCGAGCTGGGCGCCGAAGTCGCGGCAGCGATCGCGAACGACGTCGCGTTCACCCCGGCACTGAAGTCGCGGGTGCACGACACCGCCGCTGCCGCTCGAACGAGCCGCGAGCGGTTCCGGGCGGTCCTCGAGTCCGAGACCGAATCGCTCCGGGCCGCGTACACCGACCTCCGGGAGGTCGTCGCCGCGATGCGACACGACGAGTCCGGCGAGACTGCCGCGCCGCACGCCGACGGCGCAGCCCCCGCTCGCTCGCGGACCTCCGCCGGCAGTGCCAGCGGGTCGCAGCCGACCGACAGCGAACGCTCCAGCGGCAGCGTCAGGTTTCGTCTGTTGACCAGGGGCTCGGCCAGTACCTCTACCACGACTGCTCGTGGGACCACCCCGTGTTGCGAGTCGTCGCGACACTCGTCGACGACCTCTCGGCGATGGCCGACCGCCCGGACTGGCGCCCGGGGCCAGACACCCCGGCCTGACCGGCCCTCGGCGCCGGTGGGCGCGCCCGAGACCGACGTCACCCCTCCGACCGTCGCCGAGCGAGTCTGGCGGCGACGCGAACGGCGTCGACCATGCTCCGTTCGCTGGCGGTCCACTCGCCGGCGATGTCGAACGCGGTGCCGTGGTCGACGCTCGTGCGGACGATCGGGAGCCCGATTGTCACGTTGACGCCGCTCACCCCCTCGCGGTCGAATCCAAGGAGTTTCACCGGGATGTGGCCCTGATCGTGATACATCGAGACCACGCAGTCGAACTCGCCGCCGACGGCACGGACGTAGACCGTGTCCGGCGGGACCGGGCCGGTGGCGTCGACACCGGCGGCCCGTGCGCGCTCGACCGCGGGAGCGATCTCCTCGCCGTCAGTCTCGCCCAGGAGCCCCTCCTCGCCGGCGTGGGGGTTCAGCCCGGCCACGGCGACGCTCGGGCTGTCGACCCCAAGATCGCGAAGCGCCTCATCGGTCAGTCGGATCGTCGTCGCGACCCGGTCGGCGGTGACGAGGTCACACGCTTCCCGGAGCGGGACGTGTGTGCTGACGTGCGTGACCCGCAGGTCGTCTTCGAGGAGCATCATCGAGTAGTCCTCGGTCCCGGTGCGGTCGGCTAACAGCCCGGTGTGGCCTGCGTAGTCACTCCCTGCCCGACGGATCGCTCGCTTGTTTATCGGCGCGGTCGCGATGGCGTCGACACGCCCCGCGGTCGCCAGTTCGACCCCCTGCTCGACGTACTCGAGGCTCGCGGCCCCGTGAGTCGCCCGAAGCGTTCCCCAGGTGAGTGTCTCTTCCTCGACGTTGTCACAGTCGAGCACTGGCAACGTCCCCGGCTCTGAATCGTCGGCACCCGCGTCCGGCGTCCCGACGGACCGTACCGCGAGGGGAGCGTCGAGT
>KI543174.1:51404-54379 GCA_000496195.1 uncultured archaeon A07HB70 | reverse complement strand
GAGACGGTGACGCCGCCGGCGTTCGCGAGGATGTCCCGGGAAGACGGGGACCTCCCGTTCGGTCAGGACGTCGTCGGCTGCCGGCGTGAGCGGCCCGTTCGCCGCCTCGACGACCATTCCCGCCTCCATCTCGCGGGCGAGCGGCCCGTCGACGGCGTTCTCGAGCGCCGCCGGAACCAGCAGATCGACGTCCGCCGTGAGGAGGTCCTCGTTCGTCCACGGCTCGGTACCGGGCGAGCCGGCAACCGACCCCGTCTCGCGCTTGTGGTCCTTGACCGCCTCCGTATCGAGGCCGTCGGGGTCGTGGACGGCGCCGCTGGAGTCAGAGACGGCGACCACCTCGGCACCCTCTGCCTCGAGGAGGCTCGCGGCGACGTAGCCCGCGTTGCCGTAGCCCTGGACCGCGACCGTCGCCCCCTCGACGCCGTCGTGGAGGCGGTCGAACGCCTCGCGTGCCGTGAGCATCACGCTCCGGCCCGCCGCCCTGACGCGCCCGAGGCTCCCGCCAGACGACGGCGCCTTCCCCGTCACCACGCCCGGCGCGGTGGTGTTCTCCAGGGTCTCGTAGGTGTCCTTGATCCAGTTCATCTCCCGCTGGCCGGTGTTGACGTCCGGCGCTGGGATGTCGCGGTCCTCGCCGATGATCGGACGGAGTTCGGCGGCAAACGACCGGGTGATCCGCTCGAGTTCGGCGACGCTGTACTCCGCCGGATCGATGGCGATGCCACCCTTCCCACCGCCGTACGGGATGTCGACGAGCGCGCACTTGTACACCATCCACCCCGACAGCGCCTTTACCTCGTCGCGGGTGACGCCCGGATGGTAGCGGATTCCGCCCTTGTACGGTCCCCGGTCGCCGTTGAACTGCGACCGGAAGGCAGGGAACCGCTCGAGCGACCCGTCGTCCATCTCGACAGTGAGGGTGAGCTCCAACACCCGCTCGGGGTGTTTCAGCCGTTCGAGGACGCCGTCGTCCGCGTCGAGGAACGCCGCGGCGTCGTCGATCTGCTCCTGCAGGCTCTCGAACGGGTTCGCCTCCGTGCCCATGGATCGTAGCCGTCCGGCCGGGCGATTAAGACTACCGCCCTGTCACGCCGTTCCGTAGAGCGGCCTCACTGTCCGGCTCGCTCCAGCACCCGCTCGGCGCGGGCGAAGATCGGCGCGTCGACCATCTCGCCGTCGACCGTCGCGACCCCGCCGTCGGCCTCGTCACGGGCCGCGAGGACGCGTTCGGCCCACGCCACCCGCTCGGGGTCGGGCGCGAAGACGTCGTGGACCGGGCCGATCTGGTCGGGGTGGATCGCCGCCTTGCCGTCGTAGCCGAGCGCGACCGTGGCGGCGGTGTCGTCGCGGAGTCCGGCCTCGTCGCCGTAGTCGACGTAGACGGCGTCGAGCGCCGCGATACCCGCCGCGCGAGCAGCGACGAGCGTCCGCTGGCGGGCGTACGCCACCTCGGCCCGGCCCGGCCCCGGAGCCGCCCCGAGGTCGGCGGTCAGGTCCTCGGCGCCGAAACAGAGGACAGCCGTCGGCTCCGCGGCGGCGATTCGGTCCGCCGCCAGCACGCCCCGGGCCGTCTCGACGAGGGCGAAGACGGGGAGCCGGTGGCCCGCCTCGGCCAGCAGGTCGGCGACCTGCTCGACGGCTGTCGCCGACTCCGTCTTCGGGAGCATGACGGCGTCGAGACGAACGTCCCCGTCGGCCACCACCGCGACGTCCGCCGCGGGGTCGCGGCTCAGCCGGACACAGACCTCCGCGTCGGGGTCGAAGTCGGGGTCGGACAGCACCCCGTGGACCGACTCGCGGGCCGCCCGCTTCTCTCCCGGCGCGACGCCGTCCTCCAGGTCGAAACAGAGCACGTCGGCGCCCGTCTCCGGCGCCGACCGGAGCCGCTCCGGGCGGTCACCGGGCGTGAACAGCAGGCTTCGGCGCGTCGTCATGTTCGCTCGTCCGCTCGCCCGCGTCTTCAACCCGCCGGCGGCACCGTTTTGCCCGGTGCCGCGAACGCCCGACCGTGCCCGGACTGTACTACGAGGAGTTCGACGTCGGCGCGACGATCGACCACGACCGCCGCCGGACCGTGACAGCGGCGGACAACCAGCGGTTCTGCGACATGACGATGAACGCGCAGCCGCTCCACCTCGACGCCGCCTTCGCCGCCGGGACGGAGTTCGGCGAGCGCGTCGTCAACGGACTGTACACGATGAGCCTCGCCGTCGGCCTCACGGTCCCCGACACCACCGACGGGACGATCGTCGCCAACCTCTCCTACGACGACGTCGAGCACCCCGCGCCGACCTTCCACGGCGACACCCTGCGCGCCGAGACGACGGTGCTCGACAAGCGCGAGACGAGCGACGGCGAGCGTGGGGTCGTGCGGATGGGCGTCGACGTCTACCGGGTCGACCCGGACGCCGCGGACACCCTCGTCTGCTCGTTCGAACGGACCGTGCTCGCGCTCCGGCGGGACTGAGGGCCGGACTCGCGTCAGATGACCGTACCGTGCTTGCGGTCGGGAAGCCGCCGCTCGACGTCCTCGTAAAACGCGAACCGCTCGACCAGCTCTCCCCGGAGGTCTCCCGGCGGCACCACCTCGTCGACGACGACCTCGCTCGCCGCCCGACGGGCGTCGACCTGTTCGCGGTACTCCTCGCGCAGCTCTGCCTCGCGGGCCGCACGCTCGTCCGGGTCGTCGATCTCGGCGAGGCGGTTCGCGTGGACCGCCCGCACCGCCGCCTCCGGGCCCATGATGGCGATCTCGCCGGTCGGGAGCGCCAGCACGCTCTCCGGCTCGTAGGCCGGGCCACCCATCGCGTAGATGCCCGCTCCGTAGGCCTTCCGCGTCACGACCGTCTGCTTCGGTACCGTCGCCGCGGAGGTGGCGTATATCAGGCGCTTGCCGGCCTCCAGGATCCCCTCGCGCTCGACACTCGACCCGGCCATCGAACCCCGGCGTGTCACAGAGGTACAGGAGCGGC
>KI543174.1:48260-51384 GCA_000496195.1 uncultured archaeon A07HB70 | reverse complement strand
CGGAACACGGCCCGACAGCATCGAGTGGTTGTAGTAGTACCGGCCGATCCCCTGCCGGTTGGCGAAGAACCCCCGCTGCTCGTCGATCCGTCCCCCGACGAGTCCATCAGGTAGAGCACCGGTCGGCCGGAGCGGAGCGCGCGCTCCTGGAGACGGAGGAACTTCTCGACGCCCCGGCTGGCCATCGACCCGGCCTTCACGGTGTAGTCGTTCGCCATCGCGTGGACGCGACGGCCCTCGAACGTCGCCAGCCCGGTGATCAGCCCGTCCGCCGGACGCCGCGTCTCTGGGTCGTAGTCGACGGTCGGGCTGGCAGGGTGCCACTCGTCGAACGCCGCGAACCGGCCGTCCTCGGCGTCGAGACCGCCGAACCAGAGGTCGAGCCGGTCGCGGACGAACAGCTTGCCCGTCTCGGCGAGGCGCTCGCGGTACTCCGCCGGTCCGCCGCGTCTGATCTCGGCGATCGCCGCCCGGAGTTCGCGCTCGCGGTCGGTCGGTGCGCCCGCGCCCGGCGAGGGGTCGGCGCTCGCGACGACCTCGCTCTCCCCGGCCCGGGCCACCTCGACGCGCTCTCCGAGGTGGTCCGCGAGCGCCGCGGCGACCGCGCTCGCCTCGTCCGCCGTCGCTCCGTCCGAGACAGTGACACGCATGCGCGCCCTGTGGCGCCGCGGGGCAAACCCGTTACGGTCGGGTGGGTGTGTCGTCGGTGTGGATCGTCACGCGCGCGCCGGCGCCGTCGACGGCGTCGCCGACACGGGTCCGCCATCCGTGCGCGTCCGCGATCGCGACGACGGTCGCCAGCCCGAACCCCGTCCGGTCGTCGTCGGTCGTGAAGCCAGGCTCGACGGCGCGTGCGGCGGCGTCGCCGAACCCCGGCCCGTCGTCGACGACGGCGAACCCGTCCGTGGTCGGCTCGACCCGGACCGTCGGCGCCGGGCCGGCGTGGGCGACGGCGTTCTCGAACAGGTGCGAGAGGAGCGCCAGCAGGCGTTCCTCGTCTGCCTCGACGGTCTCGCCGGACGCCGGCCCGGCGTCGAGGGTCGCGTCGCCGGAGTTGATCCGCCCCCACGCCACCCGCGCGGTGAACGCCAGCGCGACCGTCTCCGTCTCGCCGGGCGTCACCTGCTGGCTCGCCCGTGCGAGCGCCTGGATGTCGTCGACGAGGTCGCTGAGCCGCTCTGTCGCCCGCAGCGCCGGCTCGACGTGGCTCACGTCCTCCGTCTCCAGCGCCAGGCTGAGCCGCCCGGTGACGACGTTCAGCGGATTGCGGAGGTCGTGGCTCACGAGGCTCGCGACCTCCTCCAGCCGCTGGCCGCGACGACCGAGTTCGGCGTTCATCAGTTCGCGGCCGGTGACGTCGCGGAGCGCGACGGCGACGGCCGCGAGCGACCCGTCGGCGACGACGGGCGCGACCCGCGTCTCGAGCCGCCGACCGTCGTCGTCCTCGTGCTCGAACGCGACGACTGTGTCCGGCTCCGGGTGCGGGGCCGCTCCCTCCGCGGTGCCCAGCATCAGGTCGACGTGCCGCCCGTCGAGCACCGTCGCAGCCGGCTGGCCGACGAGCTCCGCCGGCGCGGCGCCGGCGAGCGCCGCGAACTCCTCGTCGACGGCCTCGAGCAGCCCGTTGGTGCCGACGACAGCTGTCGCGTCGGTCGTCGCGTCGACGGTCCGGCGGAACGCGTCCGCGGCGGCGGCACGGCCGGCGTCGGCGACGCGGCGCGCCGCGAGCGTCGGGCAGTCGTCGACGACCGTCGGGTCCAGAACGTCCCGCGCGCCGGCCTCCACCGCCGGTCCGGGGTCGTCTGCCGTCACCGCGACGACCCCGGCGCCGGGGGCCGCCCGTCTGACGGCGCGTATCCGCTCCGGCGTCGGGTCGCCGAGGACGACACAGTCCGACCGGGTACGGGCGAGGGCGTCGAACTCCGTCTCGACGACGCGGACGTCGACGTCGGCGTCGCCGACCCGCTCCGCTGCTGTCGGCGCGTCGACGGCGGCGACCCGGACCTGGGCCCCGACTCGGACCTGGTCCTGGTCGCGGGAGTTCACGTATCGGCTACGAGCGTCCGCCCGGGCGGCTCGGTCAGTCCTCCGCTCTCCGAAGAGCCCGGCGTTCGCTCGTCGGGCCCGTCCGGCAGGAACCGCTCGCCGCCGGTCCCGTCACGACCGGCCGGCGTTCCGGGCCGCACCGCCCGCGCCGCGTCGGTGACGCCCTCGGCGGACATCAGTCCGCTGCCCGCTCCGGGCCTCGGGTGGCGAGTTCGAGGGCGTCCTCGGCGCTCTCGCCGTCGAAGATGACCGCCTCGAGTGCGTCGAGAATCGCCCGCGGGTGCTCGCGCTGGAAGACGTTGCGCCCGACCGCGAGCCCCTTCGCCCCGGCGGCTATCGCCGATTCGACCGTCCGGAGGAACTGCAGGTCGTCCGTCTTCGACCCGCCGGACATCACGACCTTCGTCCGACCGGACACCTCGACGGCGTGGGCCATCGCCTCCCGGCTGCCGGGGTGTTTCACCTTCGCCACGTCGGCGCCGAGTTCGAGCGCCGTCCGCGCCGAGTAGGCGATCGTGTCGGGGCTCTCGGCGTTCCGCAGGCCCTGCCCGCGGGGGTACGCCCACATCACGACGGCCATGCCGTGTTCGCGCGCGCGCTCCTGTGCCTCGCGGAACTCTTCGACCATCTCTATCTCGTGGTTCGACCCGCCGTAGACGGTGAACCCGATCGCGTCGGCGCCCACCTCGGCGGCGTAGTCGACGGACCAGTTCACCGCGGAGTCCGGTTCGCCGGACCACATGTTCGAGGTGCCGTTCAGCTTCGCGAGCAGCGTGACGTCGTCGGCGTAGTCGGGGTAGTACGCCTCTGCGATCCCCTTCTGCACCGCGAGCGCCGTCACCGCGTCGTGGGTGGCGAGGTCGAACACGACCTCCGGGTCTGCCGTCTCGGGAACCGGCTCGAAGTCGACCGGGCCGTGTTCGAGGCCGTGGTCGTACGCGAGTATCAGCATCCGTCCGTCCCGTGTGATCGACCCGTCGGCACCCTTACGCATACTCAGTTCGACAAGCACGAGAAACAAAAGCGTGAGGGTGACCCCCCACCGCCACGCTTAGGCGAGGGGGCTCGTACCGCCCTC
>KI543174.1:39792-46076 GCA_000496195.1 uncultured archaeon A07HB70 | reverse complement strand
ATGAACGAGGGCGGGATAATCGCCCGCGGGACGGTGCCGGAGATTCGCGCCGAACACGGCGAGACGACCTACCGGGTCCACACGACCGTCCCGGTGGACGGGGCCGTCGAGGCCGGCGACCGCTACCTCGTCGAGGCAGAGACCATGGACGGCGTCGAGACAGTCCGCGCCGCCGCGACAGCAGCCGGCGGCGAAGTCGTCGACATCCGCACCGAGGAGCCGTCGCTGGAGGACGTGTTCCTCTCGCTGGCCGGCCGGGCGAAGGGACAGGAGCGGGCCGGTGACGCCCTGCGGCGGGGGCCGCAGTGAGCGGACGGGACCGCCTCGCTCGCACGCTGCGGATCGCACGCTGGGAGGTGAGCCGGAGCGCCGACACGCTGGACCGGACCACCGTCGTCGTCTTTCTCGTCGCCCTCCTCGCCGCCGGCACGGTCGTCGCGACGGGCGCCGCGGGCGGCGGCGTCGCGCCGGACCGCGACATCTACCGGATCGGCGTCGCGCCTGACAGCGCCTACCGCGCGCCGGTGGAGGACACCGCGCCGCTGCGCCTCGTCGCAGCCGACCCCGGCCTCGTCGCGAGCAGCCGGGCCGAGGTGGTCGTCGCCGACGGCGAGGTGGTCGTCGCCGACAGCGCGAAGGGCCGGGCGGCGCTGGCGGCGTTCCGGTCGGCGGTCCGCGAGCACAACCTCGCGCTGATGAGCGCCGAGGCGAACCGCTCGGCGGCGTTCCCGGTCGTCGTCGACCTGCGGTACGTGAGCCGCGATACGGGGGCGCTCGCCGGCACGGGCGCGGGAAGCGGAACGACGACGGGGAGCGGCGGGACCGACGGGTCCGGCGGGACCGACGAGTCCGGCGGGGCCGCCGGCGACGACGGCGACGACGGCGGCGCCTTCGCGGTCCCCGACCTCGGCGCCGGGACTGCCGACCTGTTCGGCGGCGGCACGTCCGGTGGGTCGCCGGCGGAGATATCGCCGCCGTTCCCGTTCGCGTCGCTCGTTCTCGCGTTTGCCTTCCTCGTGCCGATGAACTTCGTCGTCCAGGCGTACGGGTCGACGATGCTCGAAGAGCGCATCGGCCGCCGTGGCGAACTCCTCCTCGTCTCGCCGGCGACGCCGGGCGAGATCGTCGCCGGCAAGACCCTGCCGTACCTCGGGGCGATGGTCGGCCTCGTCGTCGCCGTCGCCGCCCTCGTCGGCGGCGGCGCGCTCTCCGTCGCGGCGGTGCTCCCGATCGCGCTCACCTTCCTCGGGGCGACGTTCGCGACGGCGATGTTCGCCCGGTCGTTCAAGGAACTCACCTTCGTCACGGTGTCTGTGTCGGTGTTCCTGACGGCGTACGCGTTCGTCCCGGCCATCTTCACGAACGTCACGCCGGTGGCGCTCATCTCGCCGCTGACGGTCGTCGTCCGCGACCTCCAGGGCGGGTCGGTGTCCGTCGCGGAGTACCTGTTCTCGACGGGACCGGCCTACCTCGTCGGCGCCTCGCTGTTCGTCCTCGGCGTCGGCGTCTACCGCGAGGAGGACCTGTTCACCCAGCGCCCGGTGCCGCTGAAGCTCCTCGACGCGCTCGCGGCCCGCATCGCCGGGCGGCGCTCCGCCGCGACGCTCGCCGTGCTCTCGATCCCGTTCGTCCTCCTCGCCGAACTGCTCGCGCTCGCGCTCCTGTTCGCGCTCCCGCGCGAGGCGGCCCTGCCCGTCCTGTTCGTCGTCGTCGCCGGCATCGAGGAGGTCGCAAAGAGCCTCCACGTCTACGCCGGCCTCCACGAGGGGCCGCTCGGCGACGACCGAACGACCCGGGGCGCGCTCGTCCTCGGCGGACTGGCGGGACTCGGCTTCTTCGTCGGCGAGAAGCTGTTCGTCGTGATCCAGGCCGTCGGCCTCACCGCCGTCCCGCTCGGCGAGGCGACGGCGGCGACGGCGGGCGTCCTGCCGGTCGGGGCGCTGCTCGTCGCGCCGCTGGCGCTCCACGTGGTGACGGCCAGCGTCTCGGCGCTCGGCGCGGTCCGGGGCCCCCGGGGCTACGCCGCCGGGCTGGCGGCAGCGGTCACGCTCCACGCCGGCTACAACCTCGCGGTGGTGACGAGCCTTGGCTGACCCGCGTCTGGTGCTGGCACGGCGAGAGATAGCGTCCCTGCGGGCCGAGAAGACGATCGTCCTCGCCCTGCTGATACAGCTGTTCGTCGCCGCGTTCTCGTCGTTTCTGGTCGTGGGCCTCGTCTCGCTGTACGACCCCGGGAGCGTCGAGGGGTACACCGTCGACGTCGGGATCGTCGGCGACGAGTCGTCGGTCGCCGACCTGCGGGCCGCGGTCGAGGAGACCCGAGGCCTCGACACGCGCACCTACGACGACGCGGCGCCGGCTCGCGAGGCCTTCGACCGGAACGAACTCGACGCCGTCGTCCGGGCCGAGCAGACCGGCGGCCGGACGACGGTGACGGCGCTCGTGCCCGACTCGGACGTGCGGACGACGGTCGTGGTGGTCCAGCTGCGCGACGCCCTGCGGGCATACGAGCGCGCCGAGCGCGCCGAGCGGTCGGAACACCTCTCGGCCGAGCCGCTCGCGCTCCCGCCGGAGGGCCGCTCCAGCCCGTACTACGGCTTCACCTACACCGTCCTGCTCCCGCTCTTGCTCTTCCTCCCGGTGTTCATCGGTGGCTCCATCGTCGTCGACTCCGTCACGGAGGAGCGCGAGCGCGGGACGCTGGAGCTGCTCCGCGCCGCGCCGCTCTCGGCGGCGGACATCGTCGACGGCAAGACGCTCGCAGCGGCGGGACTGGCGCCGGTACAGGCCGCGCTCTGGGTCGGCCTGCTCGAGCTGAACGGCACGAGCGTCGCGAACCTCCCGCTCGTCCTCGTCCTCGTCGCCGCGCTCTCGACCGTCGTGGTGACGCTCGGCGCGGCGCTGGCGCTCGTCGCCGCGGAGCGTCGGGTCGCACAGCTGTCGTACTCGCTCGGGACGCTCGTGCTGTTCGGCGGGACGACGCTCCACGAGGACGGTCCGGTTGGGCTGGCCGCGCGCCTCGCCCTCGGCAGCGTCGGGCCGGAGGCCACGCTCGTCGTCGCCGGCTACGCCGTCGCCGCCGTCGCCGGCTACGCTGTTCTCCGGCGGGCCGTCTGCCGGGTCGACCTCGGGTGACCGAAACGCACACCCGGAGCGGGCTCCACGGCACGGACATGGGATTCGGCAGCACGGCGAAGAAGCTCCAGAAGGTCGCCGACATGGCAGAGGACGTCTACACGAGGCTGACGGCGCTCCGCGAGGAGGTCGAGGAGACACGGGAGACGGTCGAGGAGACCGCCGAGCGGACCGAGCGGCTGGAGGCGGAGGTGGCCGAACAGCGCGCGATGATGGACCGACTGCTCGAGGCGAACGGCCTCGACCCGGAGGCCGCACGCGGGTCGCTCGGCGACCCGGACGGCGGCGCCGTGGACGTCGACCAGCCGGCACAGTCCGACGACGACCAGCCGACCGCGACCGAGTGACGCTCGTCCCGGCCTCGTGTCCGGGCTACGCGACGAGCCGACCGTGTTCGATCTTGAGACAGCGGTCCTGGACGACGCGCAGGCCCGCCGCCTCGGCGCGTTCGGCGGCCTCGTCGTGGGAGATGCCGAGCTGGAGCCAGAGCGCCCGCACGTCGCCGCGGGCTTCGCGGCGCGCGACCGCCTCGTCGACGATGCCGGGCACCTCGTCGCGCGGGCGAAACACGTCGACGAGGTCCACCGTCTCCTCGACGTCGGCCAGCGAGTCGGCGGCCTCGCGGCCCAGCACCTCGTCGGCGTAGGGGTTGACCGGGAGGACGTCGTAGCCCGCGCGGGCCAAGTACGCCGGAACCTCGTGGGCGGCCTTCCCGGGCGTCGACGAACACCCGACGACTGCGATGTGACGCGCGTCGAGCAGCTCGCGGAGTTCCTCGTCGGCGGTGACAGGCATACCAGCCCGTTCGAGTGCCGGCGACAATTAGCTGCCGGGGAGCCGAAGCGACGCCTCCGCGTCCTCGTCGGTGGTGACGACGCCGTCGAACAGCTGGGTCAGCGTGTTCATCGTCTGGTCGTCGTGGGCCGTCGCGTCGATACAGAACAGCCCGAGGCCGTCGACGCTCTGGATACGGCCGGTGAAGACGTGGAGGAACCGGAAGACGGTCTGGAGGTCGGAGTACATCAGGAGCGTGGAGAGCGAGTGCATCATCACGCGGGTCCGCTCGACGTCGTGGCCGTCGTAGAACGACTCCAGCGTCTCCGAGAGCTTGATCCCCACGCCCGTCATGTCAACCGGCGATGAGGTGTACTTGACGTGGTCGTCGTCGGCCACCTCGCCGACGCCCTGCTGGCGGGTGACGCAGTCGATGACGGCTACGGGCCGGTCGTCGATGTCGGTCCGGTCGCGGTAGTCCTCGAGGACGCGGTCGGCGCCGTCTTTCGTGGTCACGACGATCGTCCCCTCGCCGCGGCGGGTGCCCTCGGCGAGGACGTCGAGCGCGAGGCTGCGCTTGCCAGTCAGCGGCGGTCCGGACACGAGGAGGTTCGTTCCGGTGTCGACTTCTGCGTCGAGAACCGGCGAGAGGTCATACATGGGACGGAGCCCATCGACGGCGTGCCGGCTCCGGATCCTGAACACCGGTCTGGCTAGCGTCCATCGGCTATACACACAGTTCGACGAACTAATAATATTCTTTTTGGAAGCGACCGGCACAGTTACCCGGCCACGAGCGCCGCCGCCCGGCCGACGACGAACGCCGCCGCGGCGAGAAACATCCCGGTCTTCAGGCGCCGCTGTCCCGCGCCGGGGTCCGCGAACGACCGGACTGTCGCGGCGAGCAACACCGCGTCCGCCGGCAGCACCACGGCGAGGTAGGCGACGCCGAACGTCCCGAGGGCGACCGGGACGCCGCTGGCGAGGACGGCGGCGCCAACGGCGGCGGCGGCGACGCCGAGCGCCGGACGCTCGCCCGCGACGATCGGGAACGTCCGGAGCCCCTCCGCCCTGTCGCCGGCGACGTCCTCGACGTCTTTGACGAGTTCGCGCCCGAGCGTCGCCGCCGCGGCGAGCAGCGCCATCACGACGAGACCGGGGGCGGTGGGGCTGCCTACCGCCGCGCCGCCGAACAGGAACGTCGACCCGGTGAGCAGGGCGACGACGAGGTTGCCGACGCCGGGCAGGCGCTTGAACACACGGGTGTAGGCCGCGAGCGCCGCCGCGTTGGCGAGCGCGATGCCGAGCGCGACCGGCGGGAGCGTCGCGGCGACGGCGACCGCGAGGGCGAACAGCGCGAGGGCGAAGACGAGCGCCACGCGCGGCGAGACGGCGCCACGAGGGATCGGCCGATCCGGTCTGTTCACCCTGTCGACGGCGCGGTCGAAGTAGTCGTTCACCGCGTTGCCGCCGCCCGTGGCCGTGACCGTCGCGACGACCCCGGCTGTCGTCCGGAGCGCGGCCCCGCCCCACGCCGCGTCGCCGACGGCGACGAACGTCCCCGTGAACGTGAGCACGGCGGCAGCCACGGCGTTGCCGGGGCGGACGAGGTCGACGAGGCCCCGGAGCGTCCCGGTGTCCGACACGCCGTGCGGTGTCCCTGCCGTCGGCATAAGCGGCCCGGAAGCGGACGTGGATCGGTACACCGGGGACCGGTCGCTCCGGTCGGACCCGCGCGGTGGACGCTATCGACGACACTCGACCAGCTCCGGGGCCCGTGGCCGCTACAGCACCCGCATCCGGTACCCCTCGGCGGCCGCGTCGTCGGTGACCCGACCGGCGTCGGCTGCTGCGTCGAGGAGCTCCGCGACGAACTCCTTCGGCACCTCGATGCCGATGAAGTCGTCGCCCTCGCGACCGGTTGTCAGCCGGGCCATCGTCCGGTCGGTGCCGTCGTCGTTGTAGATGCTCCCGACGC
This sequence comes from uncultured archaeon A07HB70, assembly GCA_000496195.1. Lineage (GTDB taxonomy): Archaea > Halobacteriota > Halobacteria > Halobacteriales > Haloferacaceae > A07HB70. The sequence continues at coordinate 40,189 of KI543174.1, read as the reverse complement.
GCTCCCCGCCGCGAACGAACCGGAGCGTCACGTCGGTCGGCTCGACCGAGTCGAAGTTCACCTCGAACACCCGGTCGTCACCCTCGATCCGTGCGAGCATGCGCTCGTCCCGCTCGGTCACGATAGTCTTCACACCCGTACCGCGGGCTCGAGGGAGATAATACCGGGATCTCCCGCCGTCCGGCTCCGGGCGACTCGGCGGGGCACGGGCTGTCGACCCGACGCAGCCGGCAGGCGTCGTCTCTCGTGGTGCTCCCGTTACACACGGCGCCCGGGCGCGTCCGCGGTCCGTTCGGCGAACGGGTCCGCACGGCGCGTCAGTCGGCTACGGGAGACGCCGTGCCGGAGACTGGCCACGACCGGGACGGAGAGACCAGCCGGCAAGCCGGACGCGCGG
>KI543174.1:8955-38828 GCA_000496195.1 uncultured archaeon A07HB70 | reverse complement strand
TCGGCCGGACGAGCGTCGCGCGGCCGATGCACCGGCGACCGCCGTCGGTATCGGTGCCCTCGGGCTGGTCGCCGGACTCGGCGTCGCCTTCCTCGTCGGAACGGTCGCGTACGCGCTCCTCCGGGGCACGGCGTCTGTGGACGGCTAGCCGTCGACGCGCTCGAACCGGTGGCGCACCACCGGCGCGTCGTCGTCCCACTCGAACTCGTCGTGGGCTCGCGCGAGCAGCTCCCGGTAGCCGTCGAGGTCCGACGCGCCCTCGGCGCGGGCGTCGGCGTCGGTCAGGTCGCCGAGGGTGCGCTCGTCGACGGCGACCACCTCGAACGTCGCGCCGTCGGTCTCGAACCGGTCGCCCTCGTCGGCGTACGCCTGCCCGCGATGAATCTGCGTCACGTCGCCGTCGGCGGCCTGCTGTCGCATCCGCTCGCTCGGGAGCAGCGTCTCGGGAGCTACGTCGGTCACGACGACGCGTGTGCGCGGAGCGTCAAGGCTCCGTCGGGACGACGCGAACCGCTTAATCCGAGCGCGCACGACCGCCGTGTGTGACCGAGTTCCGGGTTCCGACCGTCGACGGCGAGGCGACGTTCACCGCCGAGCCTCGCCGCGTCGAGGGTCGGCTCGTCGCCCGAACGCAGGTCGAGTTCCGCGACGGGACCGAGGGCCGGGTGTACGTCGCCGACGACGGGTCGGTCTACCCGAGCGTCAGCACCGTCGTCGGCGCGCGCGACGCCGACACGACGGGGCTGGACCGCTGGAAGGCGACCCACGACGGGAGCGCCGGAAGCGCGGACTGGCGGAACCTGCTCCGGTTCAAGTCGGCCGTCGGGACGCTCGCCCACGAGGCGGTGCTCGGGCCGCTCGCCGACCGCGACCTGTGGGGCGCAGAGGAGGCTGCGGCGATGGCGGCGCTCGACGGTCTCGGAACCGTCGACCACCCGGAGACGCTGGCATCGTGGCTCGCGGAGGCGGGCGGCGCCGACGCCGCCACGATGGGCGAGCTGGCGGTCGCGTGGTGTCGCGACAACGCCGAGAGCGTCCGCGCCGACCTCGTCCGGCCCCTCGACGTCGAGCGGTTCCTGATCGACGACGACCGGGGCTACGCCGGCCAGGTCGACCTCGTCTACGAGACGACCCGGCCGGGCGCCGACCGCGCGGTCTGTGACCTCAAGACCTCGAAGCGGGTGTACCACAAGCACCGACTCCAGGCCGAGGCGTACGCGGCGGCACTCGACGGGGGCGTGGACCTGCTGAAGGTGGCGCGCCTCGACCCGTACGAGCAGTCGACCGAGGCCTCCTACCACTACCAGTGGGTCGACCCGTCGAGCCGGTGGGACGACCCGGTGACCCGCGAGGACCTGCGCACGGAGGTCGAGGCGCTCGCAGCACAGGTCCGGCGCGAACGCCTTCCGGTCCGGCGGGTGCTGTCCGACAGCCGGGACTGACGAGTCGGACGAGCGGCGACCCGACGGCCTACGCCTCCGGGGGCCGGCGAACCCACTCGCGGAGCGTGAACCCGTCGCGGGGCTCCTCGCGAGCGACCGTCCACGCCGTCTCGTCCCACGCCGGAAACGTGCTGTCGCCCTCGTACGCGCCGGGGACGTGGCTGAGCACCATCCGCGAGACGTGGGGCTGGAACAGGTGGTAGGTGACGCCACCGCCGAGGACGTAGGCGACGTCGGCACCGACCGCCGACAGCGCCGACAGCGCGTCCGAGACGCCGCCGGCGACGCGCGCGGTCGAGGCGTCGACGGCGTCGCGCGACCGGCTGACCACCACCTGCGCCCGCCCCGGCAGGTCGTCACGCATCGAGTCGAAGGTCCGCCGGCCCAGGACGACGGGCGCGTCCGCGACGAGCGCGCGGTACTGCGCACGGTCGGCCGGGAGCGACGGCCACGGCAGTTCGCCGTCGCGCCCGATCACCCGGTTCTCGGAGAGCGCGGCGACGGAGACGAGTTCGACCACAGCCGGGCGAGGAGCCCCCCCGGCTTAAGCCGCCTCACTCGTCGTCGTCCTCGGGCCACTGGCGGCTCTCGCGGAGGATCTCTCCGCGGGTTCGCCGCCGCCGGAGGTAGCCACGCACCACGACGCCGACGACGACGAGGACGATGAGGGCACGGAGGACCAGCATCGCGACGAGCGTCGGGTCGAGATCGGTCGGCACCGAGACGAGCAGTGTCGCGGTCATCGGTCTGGCGGCGTGGTCGCCGGAGCAGCCGGTCCGGGAGCACGCACCTGTCTGTTTGCCTCTGGACAGTTCAACCGTTCGGCGGTCCTACCCGATCCGTTCGCTCCCGGCTGCGTGCCGACGGGCGAGTTCGACGTACCGGTCGCCCGCCGTCGTCCACCGCGACTCCTCCGGGTCGACCTCCTTCACCACCTCTGCCGGCGCGCCAGCGACGAGCGTGTCGGACGGCACCGCCGTCTCCTCGGTGACGACGGCGCCGGCGCCGACGAGCGCGCGTTCCCCGACGACGGCGCCGTCGAGCACCACCGACCCCATCCCGACCATCGCGCGCTCCCGCACCGTCGCGTCGTGGACGACGGCGGTGTGTCCGACCGTCGCGCCCGGGCCGAGTTCGACCGTCTCGTGGAGCGTCGCGCCGTCCTGGACGTTCGCGCGCTCACCGACGACCAGCCGCCCGTGGTCGCCGCGCAGCGTCGCGTTCGGCCAGACGCTCGCCTCCGGACCGATCCGGACGTCGCCGATGACGACCGCGGCGTCGTCGACGCGGGCCGACTCGGCGACGTCGGGCTCTGTCCCCTCGAACGACCTGAGTACCATGCCCGGCGGTCGGGGGGCGGGGTGAAAACGCTACCCGTGGCCGCCGAGCTCCTCTCGCACGAGGTCGGTCGCCCGCCCGACGGCGCCGACAGCGGTGAGATGGCCCGCCCCGACCGTGGTCTTCATCGCGCGCGCCGCCGTGCCAGTGACGACGGCGCCGCCGACCCGTGCGACGGCGTCGTCGCCGACGGAGACGATCCACCCCGGCACGTCGAAGCGGTACCGCTCCATCCGCGGCGCGAACCCGCCGCCGTCGCGCAGGCGCTCGACCACCCGCACGACGTTCGTCGCCGCAACCGACGCCTCGCGAATCGCGGCGGCGGCGCTCGCCGGCACCGGCTCGCCGTCTGCGTCGACGACCCTGGCGGCGTCCCCGACGGCGAACGTCCGGTCGTCGAGGCGGAGGTCGGCGCGAACGGTCGGGCGCTCGCCGCCGACCGCGTCCGGGCCGCGGATGCCGCCGGTCCACACGAGCAGGTCGTGGGCGAGCGGGTCGCGCGCCGCGAACTGCACCTCGTCCGCCGTCGCCGCCGTCACCTGGACGCCCGTCTCGACGGCGACGCCGGCGCGGTCGAGCGCCGCCCGGACCGCCTCGGCAAACGGCGCCGGGAACGTCGGCGCGACGGTCGGCTCTCGCTCGACGAGTCGGACCTCGGCACCGACGTCCGCCGACTCGCCGAGCGCGGCGAGCTCGCCCGCGACCTGGACGCCCGACAGCCCGGCGCCACAGACGGTGACCCGGTCGCCGGCGTCCAGCGCGAGGAACCGCTCGCGGATCCGTTCGGCGTGCCGGACGCGCTTCAGCGGGGTCGCGTTCGCTCCGAGGCCCGGCAGGCCGTAGAACGCCGTCTCGGCGCCGAGACAGACCGCACAGACGTCGTAGTCGAGCGCACCCTCGTCCGTGTGGACCGTCCGCGTCTCGCGGTCGACCGACTCCACCCGAGCGGTGACGACTGTGGCACGGTCGAGGGTCTCGTCGAGCGGGACAGTGATCGCGTCGACCAGGTCGGGATACCGGACGAGACGGTGGAGCTCGTGCTGGACGAGGTGGTCGGCCGAGGCGTCGACGACGGTCAGCTCGGCGGCGTCTGGGAGCAGCCGCTCGAGGCGGCGGGCGAGCGACAGGCCCGCGTAGCCCGCCCCGAGGACGAGAACCCGTGGATTCACGGCCGGGGTACGGGCCGAATCTAAAACAGCGCTTCGCTCTCGGGCAGCACCTCGGCGGGGCCGCCGACCTCCCAGACGTCCGTCTCGACGCCGCAGTCGGCGACGGCCTCGCGCACCCGGTCGACCTCGTCGGCGGTGGTGTTGACGTAGACGGAGGCGCCGGTGTCGACGGAGAAGTACACGGGGACGTCACTCTCCGCACGGAGCGTCCGGACGGCGTCGAAGACGGCGAGGGTCCGGGGCTGCCAGTACACCCACCCCGCCGGCCCGGTCATCGTCGCGGCAGCGAGCGAGAGCGAGTCGTGCTCCGCGAGCTCGAACACGCGGTCGAACGACCCCGCGCGGAGCGCGTCCGTCATCTCGGCCAGCTGGCCGTGGACGTGCGCGAGCCGCGCCTCGAACATGTGGCTCTCCGCTGCCTCGCGGTGGGCCGCCTCCGTCTCCTTGTACTGCGGGACGAGCGCCGTCACGACCCGCAGGTCGTCCTCGAGCGGCGTGTCGATCCGGCGTGCGCGGCAGTCGTGGTCGTTCAGCCCCGTCTCCAGCACCGAGAACGCCCCCGTCACGGCACGGGCAGCAGACGAGGAGCCGTAGCGGGCGACCGCAGACGTCTCCGGGGCCGTGAGGTCCAGCCCCGCCGCCTCCGTCAGCGCGACGGCGGCGGCGGCGAACCCCGACGACGAAGAGCCGAAGCCGACGTTCGACGGGAACGAGTTCTCCGACTCCAGGCGGACCCGGTCCTCCGTGCCCGCGCGCTCGCGAACCTGGTCGGCGACAGACCGAACCCGGTCGGCGGCGTGACCGGACAGGCGCTCGCCGTCGACGACGAAGACGTCTTCGTCGGCCCCGGGGCGGAACGCGGCGGTCGTGCGAGTGTGGCTCGGTGCGGTGCAGACGCTGATGGAGTCGTGGTAGGGGAGCCGGCGCTCCTCGTCGCGCATCCCGTGGTACTTGACGAGCCCCTGAATGGGGTGGGCCCTCGCGGTCGCCTTCATACAGCGACGGGCGACTGTCGCCGGGTTCAACGTTCCGGTCGGCGTAGCAGCCGTGTGGACGTCGAGCGCACCCCCGAGGGCCGGCGGCTGGTCGTCGCCCGGTCGTTCGCCCGCCCGCCGGCCGACGTGTGGGACCGCCTCGTCGACACGGCGGCGTGGCCGGAGTGGGGCCCGAGCGTCGCCGCCGTCGACTGCGACGAGCGACGGATCGGGTCGGGAACGACCGGGCGGGTCAGGGTCGCCCGCCTCGGCGTCTGGCTCCCGTTCGAGGTGACGGCCTGCGAGTGGGACGGCGAGCGCGGGCGCTGGGCGTGGCGGGTCGCCCGGATTCCGGCGACTGGCCACCGGGTCGCCCCCGTCGACGGCGGCTGTCGTGCCGCGTTCGAACTGCCGCCCGCGGCGGCGCCGTACGCGGCCGTCTGTCGGCGCGCGCTCGGCCGGCTCTGACCGCGGGGGTTTTTGACCCGCGACCTCTGGGGCCTCAACGTGATCCGGATCCGGAACGCGGAGGGCGGGCGGTAGTGTACACCGGACGGACCGAACAGCCGTGCGCGCTCTGTGGCAGCCGCGAGACGACCGCGCGGGTGGACGTCCCGCCGAGCGCGGTGGCGCTGATGCAGAACGCGGGGCCGATCGCGGTGCGGGACATCGTCGGTGCCGTCTCGGTCCACTTCTGCGAGAACGACTGGGCGCTCGTGCGCGACCTGACGGTCGACCTGGACGGTAACCCGCTGTCGCGGTGCAACGCCGCCCGCGCGTCGTTCGACCTGGCCGACGACTACGAGGCGCTGACGAACGCGACGAAGGACCCGGACCAGCGTGGCGTCGAGGAGCGGATGCTCGCGGAGGCGAGAGAGACCCTGGCGGACCGCGAGTCGGCGGCGGACCGCGCCGTCGTCGAGGCGCTGGTCGTCGAGCGGTCGCTGGCCGCGGTCGCGCCGGACTAGGTGCGCAGGGCCCGGAAGAACTTCGTCCCGCCGATCGCGACGAGGATGATACCGATGAGAAAGACGCCCGCCGCGAGCACCAGCGGCTGCGGGTCGAGCACCTCGCCGCCGAGCAGCGGCCCGCGGACGGCGAGGAAGCCGGAGATGCCGGTCGCGGCGAGGGCGAGGGTGGTCACCGTCCCCCAGAACAGCCGCCGGACGAGGACGACCGGGTTCACCGGCGGACCTCGAAGCCGTCGAGTCCGACCGGCTCCTCCCACGCGACGTCGACGCCGTCGACGCGGGCCGCGCGGCTCCCCTCGTGACACCACTCGACCGCCGACGTCACCGCGCCGCGCGGCCCCTCGAAGACGGCCTCGACCCGGCCGTCGGCGAGGTTCAGCACCCACCCGTCGACGCCCTGGTCGTCCGCGCGGCGCCGGGTCGCCGCGCGGTAGCCGACGCCCTGGACGCGCCCGGAGACGTGGACGTGGGCCCGGACGCGTCGGCCCGCGGTCGTGCCGTCCGCGTCGTTCATAATGGTAAGTTGTCGGGCGCGTCTCAAGAACGTCCCGACCTGCTTCGACGGGCGTCATCGCGACCGACCGACGGGAGCTAAGTTCCCGGCTCTCCCTGGGCCGGTATGGAGCTGTTCGGAACCGCCGGCGTCCGCGGAGGAGTCGACCGGGTCCGGCCCGAACTGGTCGTCCGGGTGTGTCGCGCCGCCGCCCGCGCCGCCGGTCCCGACCCGACCTTCGTCGTCGGGCGCGACGGACGGACGACCGGCGCGGGGCTGGCGGCGGCGGCGACAGCCGGGCTGACTGCCGGCGGCGCCGACGTCCGGCGGGTCGGACGGGTCCCGACGCCGGTGCTCGCGTTCGCCTCGCGGGGTCGGCGCGGCGCGATGGTCACCGCCTCGCACAACCCACCGGCGGACAACGGACTCAAGCTGTTCGCCGACGGGGTCGAGTACGACGCGGACGCGGAGGCGGCGGTCGAAGCCGGCGTCGACGACGGCGGGCAGGTCGACTGGACGGCGTGGGGTGAGGTCGCCCACGAGGAGCCACTGGAGGACTACCTGTCCGCGCTCGTCGCACACGCGGGCGGCCACGGCGCCGCGCCGGACGGCTGCCGCGTCGTCGTCGACGCCGGAAACGGCGTCGGCGCGCGCACCACCCCGGCGGTGCTGCGTGCCCTCGGCGCGGACGTCGCCACGCTGAACGGCGGCATCGACGGACACTTTCCCGGTCGCGCGCCGAAGCCGACCCGCGAGTCGCTGGCCGACCTCCGGGCGTTCCTCGCCGACGACCCGGACGCCGACCTGGGCGTGGCACACGACGGCGACGCCGACCGGATCGTCGTGCTCGACGGCGACGGCGGCGTCGTCGACCGCAACACCGTCCTCGCGGTGCTGGCCGAACACTACGTCCGCCGGAGCGATGCCGAGGACCCGGTCGTCGTCACCACGCCCGACACCTCGGCGCGGGTGGACGAGCGTGTCGACGCCGCCCGCGGACGGGTCGAACGGGTCCGGCTCGGCGCGATACACGAGGGGGTCGCCGACAGCGACGGGACCGTGGTGTTCGCCGCGGAGCCGTGGAAACACCTCCACCCGGCGTGGGGCGGGTGGATCGACGGCGCCGCGAGCGCCGCGGTCCTGACCCGTCTCGTCGCCGCCGAGGGACTCGACGCGCTCCGCGCGCCGGTGACGGAGCGCCCGTACCGGAAGCTCTCGGTCGACGCTCCGGACGACCGGAAGCTGGCGGTCGTGGCCGACCTGCGCGACCGCCTCCCGGCGGCGTTCCCGGAGGCCGAGGCGACGTTCGAGCACGGCATCCGGCTAGACAGACCGGACGGGTCGTGGCTGCTCGTCCGCCCGAGCGGCACGGAGCCGAAGATCCGCGTCTACGTCGAGAGCGACGACGTCGAGACGCTGGCGGAGCGCGCGACCGGCCTGGTCGCGGCTGCGGTCGAGGAGGGCGGCTGAGCCGACAGCCGGTGTCGAGACCCGCGGCAGGCGCCCGGACAGAGAGCCAAGAGTTTTGCGCGCCCGCCCGCACCGAACCGTATGACAGCCCACGCTCCGGACGTCCTCGTCGTCGGCGCGGGGACAGCCGGCTCGTACGCTGCCGCGACCGCCGCCGCCGCCGGCCTCGACGTCGTCGTCGTCGACCGGAAGAGCGAGTCCGAAGCCGGCCACGTCGCCTGTGGCGACGCGCTGAAGGGCGCCGGCGCGTTTCCGGAGGCGATCCCGAAGTCACGGATCGAACCGGCGTTCACCAACAGCGGCGTCGACCACGGTCGCTTCGAGATCCCGAGCGAGGAGACGGTGCTCGACATCCCGGTACCGGGCGAACTCGCCGTCATCGACCGGCACGACTTCGGGCGACGGATCATCGCCGCCGCCGAGGAGGCCGGCGCCCGGTTCCACTACGACACGGTCGTCCACGACGTCCGACAGGCCGACGACGGCCGGGTGCTGGGCGTCGACGCCGTCCGGCACGACGACCCGACGACGTACGACGCCGAGGTGACGATCGACGCGGCGGGCGCGCTCTCGATCCTCCAGGACTGCGCCGACCTCTCGGAGACGACGTTCGACACGAACGTCCAGTTCTCGCAGTTCTGCTCGGCCTACCGCGAGATCGTCGAGGTGCCCGACCCCGTCGAGTGGGACGACGCCCTCGTGTTCAAGCCGACGGAGCGCGCAGCCGGCTACCTCTGGTACTTCCCGCGGACGGAGACGACGATCAACGCCGGGCTGGGGTTCCAGATGACGGAGGAGCCGATGGAACTGGTCGAGGACCTGAAGCGCGACCTGCGCACCCGGCCCGAGTTCCGCGGCGCCGAGGTGGTCGACAAGCTCGGCGCGGCGCTCCCGACCCGCCGGCCGTACGACTCCGCCGTCGCGCCGGGGTTCGTCGCCGCCGGCGACGCCGCGGGCCACGTCAACCCGACGACCGGCGGCGGTATCGCCGGCGCGGCCTACGCGGGCTGTTACGCCGCCGAGGAGGCCGTCCGCGCCGTCGGCGAGGGCGACACGAGCGAGGCGAACCTCTGGCGCTACAACCGCCGGGTGATGGAGAAGTTCGGCGCGCGCTACGCCGGCCTCGACGTCTACAACGTCCTCTCGACAGCCGTCGAGGTCGACGACCTGATGGGCCTGCTCGCGGCGCTTCCCGGCGAGAAGATAGCCGAGGCGCTCTACGGCGAGGCGTCGTTCGGCCTCGCGCTGAAGACACGGGTCGCGCTCCGTAGCCTCGAGTACTGGGAGACGTTCTGGACTTCTACCGCGCGAAGCGCCTCTCGGACGGGCTGGTCGACCACTACAACCGCTACCCCGGACGGCCGGAGGCGCTCGGGGGATGGCAGGCCGCCCGCGACGACCTCATGGACCGCGTGTACGACGCCGTCGGAGCGGACCCGAAGTACTAGACGCCGATACGGGTGCCGCTCTCGTCCGGCGGCCCGGACCGCTCGGAGCGGAAGTACTCCTTCGTCAGCACCAGCACCGCCGCGGAGCCCAGGTGGAGAGCCACAGCCGCGACGGCGACGAGGTCAGCCGGCGACGCCCGGACAGCCGTCACGGCGGCGAGACCGGCGAACGCCACGACAGAGGCCGACCGGACGAACGGCGCCCCGGTGAACAGCAGGACGGCGAGTGAGAGCACGACCGTCCCCAGGACGCCGGCGGCGAGGGCGAACAGGTACGCCGTGAACCCGCCGCCGGCGAGCGTCTCCACCGCCTCGACAACCATCTTCGCCCCCCACGTTGCCGCCCACGTCGCTACGAGCAGCAGCCGGAAGGGCACGTCTTCGAGTGTCGTCGCTCGCACGGACGTCGGTCCCGTGTTCGAGAACAAAACCCCTCCTCCGAGTGAACGACCCGATAATCGCCCTGAAAAAGGCTCAGTCGGAGCCGACGCCGGACCGTCGCGCCGTCGCGTGCGCCAGCGGCGACGCGCGCAGGACACAGACGGCGGCGACGAGGTGGGCGAGGACGAGAGCGGCGTCGACGGGCGACCCGGCGAGCACCCCCGCCAGTCCGGCGCCGGCGAAGACGACGAGAGAGACGAGAAAGACCGCCCGCGCCACGAGCGCGCCCTTTAGCACCGTCGCCCCGGCCAGGAGCGCCACGACGCCGACGATTGCCATCCCGAGGTGGAGGTAGCCGACAGCGGTGGCGGCCTGAACTGCCGCCAGCGAGTGGACGACGAGGGTGCGCGCTCCCCAGAGGGCCCCCCACCCGACGCCGAGGCGGAGCGAGAGCGGGGTGGCGGCGGATCTGTTCCGGCTCACCTGACACCGAACCGTGTCGCGCCGTCTTCGGGCACCTCGACCCGCTCGCGCTCGTACTGTCGGCGGGTGACGAGGAGCACCGCAGCGGCGGCGAGGTGGAGCGCGACCGTTCCGACGGCGACGGGGTCGGGCGTGGCGAGCGAGACGCCGAGCGCCTCGACCGCGGCGAGGGCAACGAACGCGAGGACGGAGAACACCCGGACCAGCGGCGCCGTCGTGAACATGAGCACCGCGAGCACGAGGAGGACGGCGCCGAGGACCCCCGCCTGGAACGCGAGGAAGTACTGTGGGACGCCGCCGCCCGCCGCGAGCGCGTCTATCGCGTCCATGACGCCGTTCGCCCCCCACACCATCGCCCAGACGACGACCAGCAGCAGCCTGAACGGCACGTCTTCCGGCGAAGCGATCTTCACACTCGTAGCGAGTGTAGCGGTCTGATAAGTTGTCCCTCCCGCACCTCCGGTGATAACTGGGGTATAAGAGCTCGTCAGCGGGCGACGGCGAGGACGGCCCGGGTCAGCAGCTCGACTGCGACCGGCAGGCTGTCCTCGTCGACGTCGAACCGCGGCGTGTGGTGACCGCCAGGGTGGTCGGTGCCGACGCCGACGTACGTCGCCAGGCCGCCGCGCTCCTGGACGCGGCGCATCAGGTACGTGGCGTCCTCACTCCCGCCCAGGTCGTCGGCGTCGAGGACGCTCGTCACGCCAGAGGTTTCGCGGGCGGCGTCCGCGACGAGGCTCGCGAGTTCGGGGTCGCTCTCGGCGCTCGGCGCGTGCGACCCGCGGGTCACCTCGACGGTGCAGTCGTGGAGCGCCGCTGCCGCGTCGAGCACCCGCTCGGCGTGGGCGTCGACGTACTCCATCAGCGCCGTCGTCTCGCCGCGCACCTCGCCGACGATCCGCGCGTACTCGGGGATCACGTTGTTGGCGGTCCCGCCCGATACCTGTCCGACGTTCACCCGGGTCGCCCCGTCGGCGTGGCGCGGGATCGCGTGGAGGTGGCCGACGGCGGTCGCCATCGCCCCGACGGCGTGGCGCCCCCGCTCCGGGTGCCCGCCGGCGTGGGCCGACTCGCCGTGGAACTCCGCCTCGAAGTCCTGCACCGCGAGGAAGCCGCCGACGCCCGCGACCACCTCGCCGGTCGGGTGGTCGAGGCCGACGTGAACCGCGAACAGCGCGTCGACGTCGTCGAGGTGGCCGCTCTCCGCGACCGGGCCGCCGCCGCCCGCGACCTCCTCGGCGGGCTGGAACACGACCTTCAGCGTACCCGCGAAGTCGCTCTCGACGACGGCGTCGACGACACCGACACCGATCGTCGCGTGCGCGTCGTGCCCGCAGGCGTGCATGTATCCCTCGGTCGCCGAGCGGAACCCCTCGTCGGCTGGCCGGTGGTCGTCGCCGCTCGCCTCCGTGATCGGGAGCGCGTCGATGTCGACGCGGAGGCCGACGACCGGCCCGTCGCCGCGCTCGACGACGGCGACCAGTCCGGTCCGACCGCCGTCGAGACGGTCGAGCACGGCCTCGTCGGCGCCGGCCTCGCGCGCCCGGTCGCGCCACGCGGCCAGCTCCTCGTCGCTCGGGACGCCCGAGCGGTCGCCGGCCAGCAGCTCACCCCCGACGTGGAGTGTGTCTATCGGCCTGGACTCCAGCTCCGCGACGAGGCGCGCCGTCGTGTAGAACTCCCGCCACGCCGGCTCCGGGTGGCGGTGGAGGTCGCGGCGCAGCGCGACGAGCGCGTCGCGGTCGACGGTGGCGTCCATACCTGGCGCTCGGCGGGCGGACACAAAGCGGCGTCGGCGGCTCAGGTGCCGACGGGGCCGCGCTGTTCGACCGTTATCTCGACCCTGACGGACTCGGGAAACGACATGTGTCCGACCCGACGGGCGATCCGGTCGCTCCCGTGGATCTCCATCCGCCGGGAGTAGACGGTGTAGTGCCAGTCGCCGAGCTGCGCCCCGGCGCCGCTCAGGTCGCGGTAGAGGGGGACCGAGAGGTCGCGCGGCGGGTCCGAGTGCGGACCTTTGCAGTCCGCGCCCTTTCGCTCTAGCATCCGTTTCAGCTCGTCGACGACCTCGTCGAGCGCCGGACGGTTCCCGCTCTGGAACCGAAGCTTCGTGACGAAGGTCACACGTGTTGCCCGGGGCGACGGGGCAAAAACCCCGCAGATCCACGGCGGACGGCGCGACGGGGGTCGACATTCTGATAACCCGGGCCGTCGTATCGCGCTACTATGAGTGTCGAGGCGACGAGTGCAGGGGCGATCCTCTTCCGGGATACTCGTGGTCGCCGCGAGTACCTCCTGCTGAAGAGCCGCCCGGGAGACTGGGAGTTCCCGAAGGGTGGCGTCGAGGGCGACGAGGAGCTCCAGCAGACGGCGATCCGCGAGGTAGAAGAGGAGGCCGGGATCGAGAACTTCCGGCTCATCGACGGCTTCCGCGAGGAGTACAGCTACGTGTTCGAGGCCGGGGGGAAGACGATACACAAGACCGTCCACCTGTTCATCGCGCGGTCGTTCGAGGCGAGCGCGGAGCTCTCCTCCGAGCACCGCGACATGCAGTGGCGCGACTACGAGCAGGCGCTGAACACCATCACGCAGGACGGGCCGCGCGAGATCTTCCGGGAGGCACACGCCCACCTCGACGAGCTCGTGGTCGAGCCCGAGGACGGCGAGGAGCGGCGCTACACGTAGCCGTCGACGCCACACGGGCGGCGTCTGCTCCGGCGGCGCGTCGAGGCCACACACCCGGCCCACGACGAGCCGGAGGCCGAGCAGCGCGTGGCCAGCCGCCGACGTGCCGTGTGCGGGTCCGTGGCGACAGTCGAGGACCCGGCCCGTAGCGCCGTCCTCGTCGGCGTCGCGTGCCTGTCACACGGCCACGGCGGCTGTCGCCGCCACGCCGACCGGCGGAGGCTCACGCCCCGAACGGCTTATGAGCCGTCACAGCCGGAGTGAGACCGTGACGCTCGACCTGCGGTCGGTCCCGGAGTTCGTCTTCGAGCTCCTCGTCTGTCGCTGGGCCGAGCGGTCGTGGCCGGTGGACGACGCAGTCGCGGTCGTCGGGCGGCAGGTCGGGACAGCCGAGCGGCGGTGGGACACGGTGATCGTCGAGGCCGACCCGGAGGGGCTGGCCGCGCGAGCGCGCTTCGGCGCCGACGAACTCGACGCAGACCTGTTGCGGGTCGTCCGCCACGCGCCCGCAGAGTGGGCGTGGTACCGCGACGCGGTTCCGGACCCGGGGTTCCCGTGGCGCTACGTCCGCGAGGCGATAGACCGCGCCGCCGCCCGTGGCGTCGTCGAGCGCCGGAAGCGGGGCAACCGGGTCGAGATCCGCCGGATCGCGCCGTACCCGAACTGGGTCGAGCGGGTCGTCGCCGTCGAGAACAAGCCCGACCTCGACCGGAGCGCCGCGCGCCGGCTCGGCGACCAGCTCGGCCACGACGTCGAGCGCGCTCTCGCGGACGAGGCGTGGCTCGCGACGGCTGCGACGGGCGAGCGGGTGGAGCCGGCGCTCCTCCGGGACCTGCCCGTCGAGGCCGGCGTCCTCGCCGTCTCCGTCGGCGGCGACGGGCGCGCGAGCGCCGAGGCCGAGTGGCACGCCGGGGCGCTCGGCCCGGCGCCGGCAGACCGCGAGCGGCGGCTCGTGCTCGCGGAGCGGGTCTACGGTCGGGGGTTCCGCGACCACGTCGAGACGACCCGGCCAGACTGTCGGCACTACGAGCTTCGGGCGCGTGGCGACGCGCTCGTGCCGTACTGCGCGGCGAAGGAGCGCCACCAGACACAGGCGGAGTGTTCGGGGTCGTGCGAGGCCTTCGAGCCCGAGCCGCCGGCGTGGCGAACGCGGGGCTGGCCGGTCGAGGGGGGGCCGGGCGTGGCGTACCGTCGGCTGCTGGCGCGGCGGCGGGACCGCGCCCGGAGGCGGTGAGCGGCTCAGGGCCTCTCGAACTCGCTCTCGACCGTGTCGAGAATCGCAGCCGAGTCGTCGGACTCCCCGGTGGCGTCGTCCGGGTCGGCGCGCTCCTCGACGGTCACGTCGGTCGCGTCCGTGGCCAGCCGGAAGGTCGGGACGGTGCGGCGCTCCACCTCGACGAGTCCGAACCGCTTGAGCGACTGGAGCGCGCTCCGGACCGCCTCCGCTGTCGGGTCGACGTCGAACCGCTCACGGAGCTTGTGAAGCACGCTCACGACGCTCTCGCTCCGCTCGTCGTGCCGGGCGATCACGTCGAGGACCCGCGCCGCGAGGGGGGCGACCCGGACCACGCTCGCGCCGTCCTCGCCGTCGACGACACCGGGGTCGACGTCGACGAGGTCGGCAGCCGCCGGCGTCGCGCGGATGTAGCTGTCCTCGTCGCGGTAGTAGAGGTCGGCGAGGTGGTCCTCGAGGTAGCGGTGGACGTCGCTCCCGCTCTCCAGCCCCCAGCACTCGCCGAGGTCGGCGTTCCGCGTCGGCTGGAGGCGGACCACGTCGGCGAGACGGTCGCGCTCCTCCTCGGAGAGGTCGGTCACGCCGTCCCGTAGGCGGGACCGGCTCTTTCGGGTTGCGGTTCGGCGTGGGGGAAGGCTTAGGCCGGCCCGACGCGACCCGAGAGGCGATGGACCTCACCCTCGACGCGGAGACGGTGGCGGTCGAGTCGTCGGGCGACGTCGCGCGGGTCGTCGTCGACCGGCCCGACCGGCTGAACGCGCTGAACGTCGAGACGCTCGGTGCGCTCTCGGACGCGTTCGACGCCGCGGAGGCGGCTGGCGCGCGCGCCGTCGTCGTCACCGGCGCGGGCGACTCGGCCTTCGTCGCCGGCGCCGACATCGAGCACATGTCCGAGATGGACCCGCCGGAGGCGCTGGCGTACGCCGAGGCCGGCCACGACCTCTGCCGGCAGGTCGAACGGTTCCCCGCGCCGGTGATCGCCGCGGTGAACGGCTACGCGTTCGGCGGCGGCTGCGAGCTCGCGCTGGCCTGTGATCTCAGGGTCGCGAGCGAGCGGGCGGTGCTCGGACAGACCGAGGTCGACCTCGGCATCGTCCCGGGCTGGGGCGGCACACAGCGGCTCCCGCGGCTGGTCGGCGACGAGGTTGCCAGGCGGCTGATCTTCTTCGGCGAGCGCGTCGACGCCACCGACGCCAGCGAACACGGCCTCGTCGGCGAGGTGGTGGCTCACGACGAGCTCGACGGTCGGGTCGACGACCTCGCGGCGACGCTGGCGGAGAAGCCCCGGCACGCTATCCGAGCCGCGAAGGACGCGATAAACGCCAGCCACGAGTCCGACCTCGACTCGGGACTGGCCTACGAACGCCGGACGTTCGCGGGGCTGTTCGGCACCCACGACCAGCGCGAGGGGATGGCGGCGTTCCAGGAGGACCGCGACCCGGCGTTCGAGTAGCGGTCAGTCGGCGGGGCTGAGCGTCAGGCCGGCGTCGACCGTGTCCGACACCTGTGTGTACACCAGCACCAGCGCGCCGGCGCCGAGCGCCGCCGAGAAGACGAAGGGGACGGCGAGGCCGTAGCGGACGAGAAAGCCCGCCGCGGTCGGACCGGCGGCGACGCCGAGGCCGAACGCCATCGTCAGCACCGAGAGCTTCGTCCCCGAGTCTCCCTTCCGCGCCAGGTCACCGGCCAGCGCGAGCGACGGCGCGAACACCATCGCGACGGCGACGCCCTGAACGAGCCGACCGGCGACCATCAGGAGCGGCGACGAGACCGCGCCGGGTGTCACGAGGTACGCCTGGAACAGGAGCGACGGAACGAGTAGCACGAACCCGCCGACGATGAACGGACGCCGGCCGTAGGTGTCGCTCGCACTCCCGATCGGCACCTGGAAGAGGACGTTCGCGACGACGACGGCGGCGAACTGCACAGAGAAGAGCACGGAACCCTGCCCGAGCGCGGTGTTGATCTCCGCCTGGAGTGTCGCGAACACGGCGATGCCCGTCGCCATGAGGAACGTCCCCAGTCCGAGGACGAACACCGGGTCGAGGTACGACTCGCCCGACCGGTCGCGGACGGCGATCGAGAGGTCGGTCCCCGCTTCGGCGCCCGAGTTCTCAGGGTCGTCGACGAAGACCGAGACCAGCGCGAGGCTCACCGCGGCCCCGAGGACAGCGACGCCGAACGCCGCCGTGTAGCCCGACACCCTCCCGCCGCCGAGTACAGCCGGGAGCGCGTACTGCGCGACGGCTGTCGCGGCGCCACCGCCGCCCTCGGAGGCGACGGCGCCGACGCCGCCGGTCACGAGGAAGCCGGCGACGATCGGGCCGAAGCCGAACCCCGCCAGCCGGAAGGTGTTGAACACGCCGAAGTTGCCGCCGCGCTCGGAGTCCGCAGCCGAGTACTCGTTCACCAGCGCGATGGTGCCCGGGATGGTGAACGCCGCGCCGACCCCCTGTACCGCCCGGATCGCGACGACGGCGCCGTAGGACTCGACGAACGGGTAGAGAGCGCTGGAGACGCCGAAGGCCGCGAGGCCGACGAGGATGAACCACTTGCGCCGGCCAGTCCGGTCGGAGAGCCGACCGGTGAACGGCTGGCCGACGCTGTTCAGCAGGCCGAACAGCGAGAGCACCACGCCGATGAGCAGCGGGACGGTGACTTCGCCGACGACCGGCAGGCGCGACCCCACGAGCGCGCCGACGTCTACCTGCCCGCTCGCGACGTAGCCCGGCAGGACGATGATGAGAAACGAGTTCCCGATCGCGTCGGCCATCCGCGCCATAGCGAGCGCGAGCACCCGACGGTCGGTGTCTAGAACGCCCATTCAGTCCGAAGCGCGGGCTGGCGTACGCTTCACGGTTGTGATATGCCACCGGGTCTCGGCGGGAATAAGTGTCCGGCGTGTGAACCGTAGTCGTGGACCGAGTCACCCCGGAGTGGGTCGACAGTCGGCTCGACGGCCTGAGCTACCCGGTGACGCGGGCGGACGCGGCGGCGGCGCTCGCGGACACGGACGTCGTCGTCGACGGCGACGAGCAGAACCTCGGCCGGCTGGTGTCGCGGACGGACGCCGACGCGTTTCGCGGCCCCGAGGCGGTGGTCGACGCCGTCGAGCGAGCGCTCGACGGGTCCGTGTCGGACGGCCACCCGGACTGAGGTCGACCCCCGAACTTATCCATCCGTCCGCCCCGATGGCCACAGCATGGAGTTCTGTGACGAGTGCGGCGCGATGATGAAGGCCGACGGGGAGGTCTGGCGCTGTGCAGAGGGACACGAGCAGGCCCGCGTCGGCGACGAGACGACGATGACGACGACACAGGGTCAGGTCGAGGACGGACCGGTCGACATGTCCGACGTCGACGAGGAGGACGTGGGCCCGACGACGCGCGCCCAGTGTCCGAACCCCGACTGCGACTCCGAGCGGGCGCGCTACGAGATGAAGCAGATCCGCGCCGCCGACGAGTCCGAGACGCGGTTTTTCACCTGCGTCGAGTGCGACAAGAAGTGGCGCGAGGACGACCATTAGCGCCGCCGGCCGCGTCGGCACGGCGCGGTCCGGGCCGGTCGGACTGACCCGCGGCACACGGGTGGTGAGGTGACCGACCCGCCGGCTGTCGACCCGCCCGGCCCGGGATGGCGGGAGACGGAGTCCTCGCGCGCGACGGCGCTCGACGTCGGGCCCGTCGAGGTGACCGTCGCGACGGTCGTGTTCGAGGACGCCGACCTGCGCGGCCGGGTCGCCGCGGCGACGGGGCTGGACTACCCGTGGCGGTTCGCGTTCGCGGGCCGCGTCGACGTCCCGGGGTCGGCGTCGTCACGCGCGCTCGGACGCCTCGTGACCGACCGGGCGCGGAGCGGGTTCGCCGACCGCCTGCGCGAACGCGGGTTCGCAGCCGTCGAACGGGCCGGGACCCGGACGCTCGACGGGACGGAGGCGGCGCGGTACGTCGCCCGCGTCGCCGTCGAAGAGGTAACCGTCGGCGCCGAGGGGTGGCTCGCCGTCCGGCCCGAGGCGGTCCACGAGCGGTCGTTCCGGCTCGCCGGCGGCGCGTACCCCCGCAGCGTCGAGGGCGCGCCGGACGAGGAGACGGGGACGGCGCTCGCCGACCTGTTCGACCCGGGCGCGTTCAGGGCGGATACGGTCGCGTTCCTCGGGCGCTAGCGGAGCGCCCGGAGGACGCCGACGACCGAGACGCGGGCGGGCGCCGCCCCGACCAGCCGCGAGAGCGGGCCGGCATCGACGCCGGGGCCCAGGCGCGCGACGCTCGCCCCGCGGACGCGCACGTCCACCTCGACGCCGGCCTCGGCGGCGGCGTCGAGCGAGTCGAACGGGAGCGGGAGCGACTCGAGCGTCGTCAGCCCGTCGCGCGCCGTCCGTGCCGCCGCGAACGTCGGGAAGGAGACGACCACGCGGTCGCCGTAGCCGTCTATCGACACCGCCTGTCCGTCGACAGTCGCCGTGAGGTCCGCCTCCACCGACAGGAGACCGTCCATCAGTCGTCCGGTTCGCGGGTCTGGATGCGGAGAGTGCCGTCGAGGCGCCAGCGGGCGTGTTCGGCGTCGCCGCCGACCTTCGAGGGGACGTCGACCTCCATCTCCTCGAACTCGTAGCTGATCTCTGCGCCCCGGCCGGTCAGGCGCTCGTACAGTCCGATAGCCAGTTCGGGCCACGTTCGCGTCTCGTCGATAGCCGTCTCGACCCCACCGTCGGCCTTCGGTCGCTGATGGTCGTCCATACGCGCGAGGAGTCGACCGCCCGTCTGATAAAGCCTCAGGAACGGCGGGCGAACGTGAGGTAGCCGGTGTGGCCGACCCCCGCCGTCGTCGGACGGGTACCGCGGTCGTCGAACGTCATCCGGCGCTGGATCGTCTCGTACGTCTCGACGGCGGTGAGGCCGGCGTCCGCTGCGGCCAGGTGTGTCTCGCGCGCGGACTCGACGAACGGCGCGTAGACGGCGACGGTCGCGCCCGGCGCGAGGAGGTCGGGCGCCCGCTCGACGACCCGGGGTGCGTCGCCGGTGTCGAGCGTCACGAGGTCCCACGACTCGTCTGTCAGGCCGTCGAGCGCCGCGGTCACGTCGCCGGTTCGCACCTCGACGCGGTCCGCGGCGCCAGCGACCCGCAGGTTCTCGCGCGCGACAGCCGCGAACTCGGGGTCGCGCTCGTAGGTCGTCACCGCGAGGCCGAGTCTGCCGAGGTACGCCGCGAGGATGCCGGTGCCGGTCCCGGCGTCGAGGACGCGGTCGCCCGCCGCCGGGCCGACGTGACCGAGGACGAGACCGACGTCGCGCGGCATCATCGGCGCGCCGGTGCGGTCGAGGTGGTCGAACAGGTCCGGGCCGCGCGGCGCGCGCACGTCGAACGGCTCGTCGAGGTGGGTGTAGAGAACGTCGCCGTGGGCGGCGTCCTCGGGAACGGTCAGGACGCCGACGTCGGTCTCCAGGTCGTCCCCCGGGGCGCGGAGGTACTCGCGGTCGCTCGTGCGGTGTCGGAGCAGGTACACCGAGCGCTACTCGAGGCGGGAGACGGCGGCGGCGAGGTCGCCGTCCTCGGCGGCCAGCGCCTCGTGCGCGGCCTCCTCGCTCGCGCCCGTCCGGGCGACCACGAGTTCGACGTCTTCGTCCGGGATCGTGTCCTCGTCAGCGTCGTCTGCGCCGGCAGCGTCGTCGCGTCCGCGGGTCTCCGGCTCGCCGGCGATCTGGTAGGTTTCGGTGCCCTGCGCGTCCATCCGGGTGACGTCGGCGTCGGTGAACACCAGCTCCTCGTCAGGGGTGCGGATCACGACCTCCTCGGCGTCGAGCTCCGTCATGTCGATCCCCATCTGCTCCATCATCTGCTGCATCTTCCGGGGGTTCATCCCGCCTCCGAACATGCTCGTTCGGTCGGCTCGCGCCGAGAAAAGGGTGGCGAAGGGTCAGCCGCGCCGCGTGTCGTCGGACCCGTCCTCGTCGTCGGGCGCGAACCGGTCCGGCGGGTCGTCGGCGAGCGGGTCGGGGTCCGGGGCGACCGACTCGTCGG
Organism: uncultured archaeon A07HB70; assembly: GCA_000496195.1. GTDB lineage: Archaea > Halobacteriota > Halobacteria > Halobacteriales > Haloferacaceae > A07HB70. Next base: position 18,719 of record KI543174.1, on the reverse strand, counting down.
CGTCGGCGCTCGGACCGCTCAGCGGGTCGGGGTCCGGGCCAGAGGCCGTCGGCGACCCGAGGTCGGTCGCGTCCGCGCCCGCCGGCGCGACGTCGAGCCCGAGTGCGTCGGCGTAGCCCCGGGCGAAGATGCGAAAGGAGAGCACCTGGACGACGAAGACGAGAGGGAAGCCGATCAGTAGAAACACGAGCAGCTGTGCGGCGCCCCCGCCGACGACGAGTATCGCGCCGCCGACGAGCCACGCGACGGCGTACTCCCGGCTGGTTCCGACCTCGCGGAGACGGTCGGGGTCGAACGCGCCGCCGAGTGCGTCGTCGTGGACCATCCCGCACAGCCCGATCGGCGCGACGTAGAGCGCCGCGAGCGAGAGCACGAGGGCGAGGAGGCCGAACAGCAGCCCGACGATCGCGCCGGCGCCCGCGAGCGCGCCCCCGGGTTCGCCGGCGGCGCCGGCGGTCGCCGACAGCCCGGCGAACAGCACCGCGAAGACGACGCTCAGAACGACGACCGGCAGGAAGTAGGCGAGCACCACGGCGATCAGCTTCAGCCCGTCGACGACGATGTCGGTCCAGTCCTCCCAGACCGGCGGCTCGGCCTCGCCGTCGAGGGTGCTGTCGAGGACACGCACGAGATAGCCCTGTGTCAGGAGCTGTGGCACGAACGCGAACGGAAGGATGAGCAGGCCGATGAGGACGATCGAGAGCAGTGTTCCGACGATGTTGATCAGCACCGCGGCGAACAGGAGGCCGCCGCCGATGAGGGCGATCTTCAGCGCGTCGGGACCACGGAGGGGGTAGTCGAACTCGTCTGCGAGGCCCATATCACCCGTCGGGCGGCGTGTGAATAAAAACCACCCGACGCGGGGGATTAACACTCGTCCCGTCTTCCGCCCGGTGTGTACGTCGCAGACCGGCGCTGGCCGGACCTCGCGGACTACGTCGCGGAGGAGTCGCTCGCGGTCGTTCCCCTCGGCTCGACGGAACAGCACGGGCCGCACCTCCCGCTCTCGACCGACCACCGAATCGCCGAGTCGCTTGCTCGCGCCGCGACGGCGGAGACCGGCCACCTCTGTACCCCGACGGTGAACGTCGGCGTCTCGCCGCACCACCGACAGTTCCACGGCACCATGTGGGTCGACGCGCCCGTCTTCCGGGACTACGTGGAGTCGCTCACCCGCAACCTCGCGTACCACGGTATCGACCGCGTCGTCTACGTCAACGCCCACGGCGGGAACGTCGAACACCTCCGCGAGGTGGGCCGTCGGCTCCGCGACGACGGCACCCTGTACGCCGTCGAGTGGATGTGGGACGAGTCGATCCCCGACCTGATCCGGGAGTCGTTCGACAACCCCGGCCCACACGGCGGGCCGAAGGAGACGTCGATGATGCTCCACCTCGACCGTGAGCACGTCGCCGAGGACCGGATCGAGGCGGCTCGCGACGGCGGCGTCCCGGACGTCGACGAGCTCGACTACCGCCGTCACGGGGCGCGGACGTTCTACGACGCCGCCGACAACACCGGAAACGGCGTCCTCGGCGACCAGACGGAGGCGAGCGCCGGGATTGGCGCCGAGCTGTTCGACGCCGCCCGCGACCAGCTGGTCACGCTCGTGGAGTGGCTCGACGACCAGCCGCGCGACGCGCTGCTGCCGGAGCCACACGTCGACCCGCAGCCGGGGAGTCGGCGCTGATCAGCGCCGCTCGTTCAGCCGCTCCGTGACCGGCGCCAGCCGCGCCATCGCCTCGCCCGGCGACAGCGACTCGCCGTCGTCGTGAACCTCGTGCGCCGAGAGGTGGCGCATCCCGACGCCACGGACCACCACGCCCGCGTCGAGCGCCGACAGGTCCTCGTCGTCCGAGGCACGAAGCTCCGCCAGCCGCTCGCGGGCGTCCCGCTCGACGGCGTCGACGACGTCGGTCCACGCCCGCGGCGACCGACTCCCGGCGACGCGGCAGACGACGACACTGTCGAGCTGTATCGCCCGCTGGCCGTCGATATGGACAGACAGCCGGTTCTCGCCGCGCACGGGGTACGTCGCGACGACGCGAAAGCCCGCGCCCGTCACCGCCGACAGCACCGCGCCCCACGCCTCGGCGCGCTTGTGGTGGAAGGTGAACACGAGCGGGCCGTCGTCGAGTGCGGCGGCGGCGGTGTCGAACACCCGCTCCAGCAGGCGACGGTAGTCGTCGAGCGACTTCTCGCGCGAGCTGTTGCCGACCGCCTCGGCCCCCGAGACGACGGAGTCGACGCCGAACGCGTCCGGAAACTCCGGCTCGAGCCCCCGCTTCAGCCAGACGTAAAAGAAGTCGGCGAGCTCGGCGTACTGAACTGAGTCGTAGTACGGTGGGTCGGTGACGACGGCGTCGACCGTGACGTCGTCGAGCGAGAGCGACGCACCGTCGCCACAGTGGAGGTAGTGGGTGGCGTCGCCGGACAGCAGGTCGTCGAGCGAGTCCGCCGGGCGTCCGCCGACCCGTTCGCCGTCGAGTGTCCGCTTCGCCGCGACGGTCCCGTCGTCGCCGAGCACCCGTTCGACCGGCGCCCGTTTGAACGACAGCGCGCGCTTCAGCCGGTAGTCGTACAGGTACGGGAGGGTGCCGCTCTGGCGGGCGGCGGCGCCGAGCGGATTGTTCTCCAGCGGTTCGCCCGGGTGGACGTAGGCGTGGTGGCTGAAGATGTGCCGGACCGCGCCGGGAGCGCTCGGAGCCGCGCCCTTGTACGAGCAGAACATGTTGTTGAACTCGAGCGCCGCCGAGAGCGTCAGCAGGAGGTAGTGGCGCGAGCGGTCGTCGTCGACGTCGCGGACGCCCGCGAGCAGGCGTCCGAGCGCGAGGAGCTGGCGGCTGTTGAACAGGTCGGTCCAGCGGGTGTAGCTCCGCCTGCGGAGCGCCCGGGTCTTCTCGCCGCCGGTCGGGACGCTCTCTGTCGGAAGCGGAAGCTCGTCGCGCACGTCCGCGAACCGGGCCGCCGCCGCCTCGTAACGCTCGGCGTCGGCGGCGTCGAACGCCGCGAAGCCGCCGGCGTCGTGGTCGCAGTCGCAGTCGTAGCTCACCGCGTACGGCTCGTAGGTGGGGTCGCCCCCGCCGGCAGTCACCCGCGGCGGGTCGGCGGCGACGACGACGTCCTCGCGCGTCGCGTCGAACCCCCGGCCACAGGCGCCACAGGCCGCGGCTGCGGGCGCGTCGACCACAGAGAGCGCGCCACAGCCGGGACAGACGACCGTCGCGCCGCCGTCGCCGTCGTGGTCGACGACGAGCGTGTCGTACCGGCGCTCGCCGCCGCCGGTGCGCTCGACCCAGAGGTAGAACGCCGCCTGCGTCGCCGCGCCACAGCCCCGACAGCGCGTGCGGTAGTACGGTCGGACGTCGGCCTCGGCGCGGTCCACGACCGCGCGAAACCGCTCGTCGAGTCCCTCCGGCACCGGCGCCAGCCCCATGCGCGCGACGAACCACGCGACCGGGTTGAGGTCCGCGCCGACGAACTTCGCGCCGAGGCGCGTCGCCTCCTGTCCCGTCGTCCCGCCGCCCATGAACGGGTCGAGGACGACGCAGTCCTCGAACCGGTCCCCGTTCGCCCGCACGTGACGCGCCCACACCTCGTCGGCGCTCGTCCCGGCGGGCGAGAGCGCGGCGAGACAGAGCCCCCGGAAGACGCTCCCGAGACGGCGCGCCCACCACTTGTGCTGGTAGTTCGTCGGACGGTAGTGGTGTTTGTTGTACGACTCCGAGGCCGCGAGGGCGTTCACCCCGCGGGTCGGGAAGTCGGCCTCGACCGCCGACCGCGCCGGCGGGTCGTCGCTCACCGCGACCCCCGGGGAACAGCGCGTTGCACTCGTCCTCATCCCGACCGGACGGGTGACGTGTCTTTCGGCCGGCGCGCCAAACGTTGAAGAGCCGCGGGGGCGTCGCGCGACCATGTTCGACCCCGAGGAGCTCGAGGCGATCCGCGAGGCCCGCGAGGAGTGGCGCGCGGAGACGTACGAGCCGACGGTCGACCGGTTCGGGGAGCGCCGCGACGAGTTCACCACCGACACCGGCGGACAGGAGGTGAAGCCGCTGTACACGCCGGCGGACGTCGCGGACGTCGACTACGGCGCGGACCTCGGGTTCCCGGGCGAGGAGCCGTACACCCGCGGGATCTACTCGACGATGTACCGCGGGCGGCTGTGGACGATGCGGCAGTACGCGGGGATGGGCACTGCCGGCCAGACGAACGAACGGTTCCACTACCTGCTGGACGAGGGCCAGACCGGGCTGTCGATGGCGTTCGACCTCCCGACACAGATGGGCTACGACTCCGACGACACGATGGCCGCCGGTGAGGTGGGGAAGTCGGGCGTCGCAATCGACACGATCGAGGACATGCGGACGGTGTTCGACGGCATCCCGCTGGACGAGGTGTCGACGTCGATGACAATCAACGCGCCTGCCGCCGTCCTGCTGGCGATGTACGTCGCCGTCGGCGACGAGCAGGGCGTCCCGCGCGAGGAGCTGCGCGGCACGATCCAGAACGACGTGCTGAAGGAGTATATCTCGCGCAACACATACATCTACCCGCCGGCGGCGTCGATGCGTATCGTCACCGACGTCTTCGCGTTCTGCGCCGACGAGACGCCGAACTTCAACACCATCTCTATCTCCGGCTACCACATCCGCGAGGCGGGGTCGACGGCGGCACAGGAGGTGGGGTTCACCCTCGCGAACGGCATCGAGTACGTCGAGGCGGCGGTCGAGGCCGGTCTCGACGTCGACGAGTTCGCGCCGCGGCTCTCGTTTTTCTTCGCGTCGTACAACAACGTCCTCGAGGAGGTGGCGAAGTTCCGCGCCGCCCGCCGGATGTGGGCGACGATCATGGAGGAGCGGTTCGGCGCCGAGAGCCCGAAGTCCAAACAGCTCCGATTTCACACCCAGACCGCCGGGTCGACGCTCACCGCCCAGCAGGTGGAGAACAACGTCGTCCGGGTCGGCTACCAGGCGCTCGCGGCGGTGCTCGGCGGCACGCAGTCGCTCCACACGAACGGCAAGGACGAGGCGCTGTCGCTCCCGACCGAGGAGTCCGTCCGCACCGCGCTCCGAACCCAGCAGATCCTCGCCCACGAGTCCGGCGCGGCAGACACGATAGACCCCCTCGCCGGCAGCTACTACGTCGAGTCGCTCACCGACGACGTCGAGGCGGAGGCGTTCGAGCTGATCCGCGAGGTCGACGACCGCGGCGGGATGCGTCGCGCGATCGAGGAGCAGTGGGTCCAGCGCCAGATTCAGGACGTCGCGTTCGACCGACAGGAGGAGATCGAGGCCGGCGAGCGTGTCGTCGTCGGCGTCAACGAGTTCGAGGTCGACGAGGACGAACCGGAGATGGACTTAGAGGAGGTCTCGGAGGACGAGGAGCAGGCACAGGTCGAGCGGGTCGAGTCGATCCGGGCCGACCGTGACGACGACGCGGTCGACCGGGCACTCGACGACGTGCGCGACGCCGCCGCGAGCGGCGCGAACCTGATGCCGCGGCTGATCGCCGCCGCGAAGGCCCGCGCGACCGTCGGCGAGATATGCGACGCGCTCCGCGACGAGTTCGGCGAACACCGTCCGAGCGCCTGAGCCGGCGCTCAGGCCGACGCCGGGGCCTCGCCCAGGAGCGCGAGCGACAGGTCAGTCAGTTCGCTCTTGCGGTGCTGACACATCAGGTGGAGCCGGAGCGCCTCGCGGTCGGCTGTCGCCTCTCCGCAGAGCGGGCAGTCGGTGCCGTCGACGAACCTCATGATAGTTAATGCTGTTTTCTCAGTAATAAGTATCTGTCGGTGGGACGCTTTTGACCCCGGGGTGTGCACGAGTCGATATGGAGCTGCACCACGTCGGCGTCGCGACGCCCGACGCGGCGGCGCTCGCGGCGACGCTCGGGGAGCTGTTCGGTCTGCGCGTCGTCCACGAGGAGCGGTTCGAGGACCTGCTGGTGACGTTTCTCGACGCCGGCGGGACGCACCTCGAGCTGCTCGAGCCGGCCAGGGACGTCGGGACAGTCGCACGATTCCTCGACCGGGAGGGGCCGGGCGTCCACCACGTCGCGCTGGCGACGCCCGACCTCGCCGGCGTGCTCGCGGCGCTCCGGGACGCGAACGTCGAAACCGTCGACGACGACCCCCGTCCCGGCGCCTGGGGGCACAGCGTCGCGTTCCTCCATCCCGACGCGGTCGGCGGCGTGCTCGTCGAACTCGTGGAGGCCGGGGCGTGAGAGACCCGCTCGGGGCGCGGGCGGCGGCGACACCGGACGAGACGGCACTCGTCGACGCGTCGACGGACGAACGGTGGACGTTCGCGGCGTTCGACGACGCCGTCGACCGGACGGCGGGCCGCCTCGCGGCGCTCGGCCTCGGGCCCGGTGACCACCTCGCGCTGGTGAGTCCGCCGCGCCCCGCCGCCGTCCGGGTCGTCCACGCCGCGCTCCGACTCGGCTGTGTGCTGGTCCCGCTGTCACACGAGCTGACGGCGGCGGAGCTGGCGCCGCGGCTCGACGGCGCGGCGGTCACGACGGTCGTCTGCGGGCGAACGACAGAGGACCAGGTCACGGCGGCGACCAGCCGGCCCGTCGTCACGGTCGACGAGGCGGCGACGGCGACCGCCCGGTCGATTTCGGACGGCGACCCGGTCGGGCCCCCGGTCCACGACTGGACGCCGTCGGACCCGGTGCTGATCGCACACACCTCGGGGACGACCGGCGAGCCGAAGCGAGTGGTACTGACGGCGACGAACCTGCTCGCGAGCGCCCTCGCCTCCGCTGCGCGGCTCGGGCTGTCGCCGGACGACCGCTGGCTCGTGACGCTCCCGCTCCACCACGTCGGCGGGCTGTCGCCCGTCCTCCGGATGCCGCTGTACGGCTCGACGGTAGTGCTACGACGGGGGTTCGAGCCCGGCCGCTGTGTCGACGACGCCGACGACTACGACGCCACGCGGATATCGGTCGTCCCGACGATGCTCCGGCGGATGCTCGACCGCCGGGGAACGCTCCCGGGTCGGCTCCGGACCGTCCTGCTCGGCGGCGCGCCGGCGCCGGTGGACCTGGTCGAGCGCTGCCGGAACTACTCGGTGCCGGTGGCGCCCACCTACGGCCTGACCGAGACGGCGTCACAGGTGGCGACGGCCGCCGTCGGCGAGGCGCGCGCCGACCCGACGACGGTCGGCCGACCGGTGCTGTTCGCCGACGTGACGGTCGTCGACGAGGACGGTGACCCGGTCCGGCGGGGCGAGACGGGCGAGATCGTCGTCGACGGGCCGCTGGTGTCGCCGCGCTACCACGACGACCCGGAGACGACCGCGGCCAGCCGCGGCCCGCACGGCTTCCACACCGGCGACGCGGGCTACCGCGACGAGGCCGGCCGGCTGTTCGTCCACAACCGGCTGGACGACCGCATCCTGACCGGCGGCGAGCTCGTCGACCCGGGCGAGGTGGCGGAGGCGCTCCGCTCACACCCCGGCGTCGTCGACGCCGCCGTCGCCGGCCTGCCCGACGAGGAGTGGGGCGAGCGGGTCGCGGCGCTCGTGGCCGGCGACGCCGCGGCGTCGGCGCTCGAGACGCACCTCGACGAGCGGCTCGCGGGGTTCAAGCTGCCGCGGGTGATCGGACTCGTCGACGACCTCCCGCGGACGGACTCGGGAACCGTGGACCGGACGGCGCTCCGCGAGCGGCTGCGGACGGTGCGCGCGGACCCAGGACCGGACGAGACGAACGACAGGACCGGAACGGGAGAGCACGGCGAGGACGAGGCCGGACGCGACGGCGGCGACGCGGCGGAGTGACCCGCCGTGTCGGGCCGGGTCCGCCGCCGTTATCACGCCCCGCTCGAACCGGCGCACATGGAAGATCCGACGAGTGACGTAGGGGAGGTGGACCCGGCAGACGCCCCGGTCTGTGCGGGCTGTGGCGAGGACGTCGTCGATTCGTCCGACCACCGCGTGGTGACGTGGGTCGCGGACGGGGAGGCGCAACACCGGCACTTCTGCGACGACAGCTGTCTCGCGGACTGGACGGACTAGTCGGCCCGCGTCGGCGGGAACAGTCCGAGGAGGTACGCAGCCACGAGGCCGGCGGCGACGGGGAGGAGCGCGAGCGCGAAGGCCCGGAACGCGACGCCGAGCCCGACCCGGGTCGCGGCGACCCCGACCGCGGCGGAGCCGGGCGCCTCCAGCGTCAGCGCGACGCCGCTGAAGACGGCGTAGGCGCTCGCCCGCGAGGGCGCCGGAAGCGCACCGAGGACGTAGGTGTCGAGCGACGGAAAGAGCGCGTGGACCGCGAGGCTCGCGACCGTCGAGAGCGCGAGCAGTCCCGCCGTCCCGGCGAGCGTCGCGCCGACGACGGCCAGCGCGAACGTCACGACGAGCGCGATCAGGAGGGGGACGGTCGGCAGGCGGTCGGCCAGCCGGCCGCCGACAGCCATGCCGGGGATGCCAGCCGCGAACAGCAGCGAGAGCGCGCCGTTCGCCGCGCCCGTCGCGAACCCCCGCTCGGTCACGAGGTACGTGACGTAGAAGTTGAACACCCCCTGCCAGACGAAGCCCGTGGCGGAGACGACGGCGACGCCGGCGACGAGCACCCTGGGGTGCGAGAGCGCGGCGCGCAGGCCCGGGTCTGGCGCCGTCGAGGCGGGCAGCGACGCCGCTCGTGCGACGGCGAGGACGCCCACAGCCGCCAGCGCGCCGACGACGGCCAGGACCCAGAACGCCGCACGCCAGTCCGCGAGGAGCGCCGCGGCGAGGACGAGTCCCGGCGCGGCGACGGCGGCGACCTGTGCGGCGGCGCCGTGGACACCGAGCGCCCGCCCGACCCCCTCCGGGAAGAGGTCGCCGACCAGCGGCACGGCGGCGGCGATGTAGACGCCAGACGAGAGACCGGCGACGAACGCGCCGATTCGGAGCGCCGCGAGCGAGGGCGCGAGCGCCGCGAGCGCGGCCCCGACGGCGAGGACGACGCCGGCCAGCGCGACGACGCGCTCGCGCCGGAGGCGGGTGACGAGATACGCCGAGACGGGCCTGCCGCCGGCGCTCCCGGCCCACGCGAGCGAGACGACGACACCCACCGCCGCCGGACTCGCGTCGAAGCCGACCCGGAGCGTCTCCGCCAGCGGCGCGAACGCGGTCCGACCGAGGTTCGTCAGCGCGAACAGGAGACAGAGCGTGCCGAACAGCGTCCGGGTCCCGTCGCGGCTCACAGCTTCGGTCGACCGGCGCCGGAGAGGAGGGTTTCGCTTTCCGCGCCAAACGCTTACTACCGGCGACCGGAAACCTCAGCCGTGATCACGACAGCACGGATGGCGGCGGTCGACCGCAACGCCGCCGCGCTGGGAGTGCCCCGGCGCGTCCTGATGGAGTCGAGCGGGCACGCCGTCGCAGACGCCGTCCGGGCGGTCGCCGACCCCGGCGACGCGGTCGCCGTCCTCTGTGGCCGGGGGAACAACGGCGGCGACGGCGCCGTCGCCGCCAGGGTTCTGGACGGGGCGTTCGACGTTCGCACACGCCTGCTCGGCCGCCGGGAGACAATATCGACGGCGATCGCTCGGGCGAACTGGGCGGCGCTCGTCGCATCCGGGGCGGACGCCCGCGAGGTCCGCGACTCACGGGCGCTCTCGCTCGACGACCCCGACGTCGTCGTCGACGCCCTCCTCGGCACCGGCGTCGACGGCGCCCCACGGGAGCCCGCCGCGGCGGCGATCCGCGCGGTCGACGCGACCGACGCGACGGTCGTCGCGGTCGACGTGCCGAGCGGCGTCGATGCCGACA
>KI543174.1:6513-8935 GCA_000496195.1 uncultured archaeon A07HB70 | reverse complement strand
TGCCGGAGACGGCTGCGACGCTCGTCTGTACGCCCCACGCCGGCGAGGCGCGGGCGATGGGCGCCGATCTCCCGGGCGGCGCCAGCAGAGACCGGCGCGAGACGGCGGCACGCAGACTCGCGGAGCGACACGACGCGACGGTGCTGGTGAAAGGCCGTCACGACGTCGTCGCCACCGCTCGCGCGGCGCCGGACGACGAGCCACGCGTCCGGGTCGCGCGGACCGGGACGCCCGCGATGACGGTTGGCGGCACGGGCGACGTCCTCGCGGGCGCGACCGGGGCACTCCTCGCGACGGAGCAGCCGTTCGCCGCGGCCTGCGTCGGCGCCTACGCGACCGGCCTCGCGGGCGAGCGCGCCGCAGCGGGGCGCGACCGCGGTCTCGTCGCCGCGGACCTCCTCGACGAACTGCCGGCTGCGCTCGGGGGTGAGCTCGATGACCGAATCTGAGGCGGACGACCGCGACCTGACCCACGTCGACGAGTCGGGGCGGGCGGAGATGGTCGACGTGGGAGACAAGCCCGACAGCCGCCGCCGGGCGGTCGCAGAGGGGACGATCCACCTCCAGCCGTCCACCGTCGACGCGGTGCGGGCGAACGACGTGTCGAAAGGCGACGTGCTCGCGACCGCGCGTGTCGGCGCCGTCGACGCCGTGAAACACACCTGGGAGACGATCCCGCTCTGTCACCAGATCCCGATCACGAACGTCGACACGGAGTTCACCGTCGACGACAGCCGAATCGTCCTCTCCGTCGCCGTCGAGACGACCGGCAAGACGGGCTGCGAGATGGAGGCGCTCCAGGGCGTGACGACCGGGCTGAACGTCGTCCTGGACATGGTGAAGGCCGCCGAGAAGGACGACGACGGGGGCTATCCCGAGACCCGCATCGACGACGTCCGGGTCGTCGAGAAGACGAAACGGCAGGTCGGGTGACGGCGCTCGTCGCCGGGCGACGGACCGGTGTGCTCTCCCGCGAGAACGCCGCGATCGGCGGCTGTGTGCTGCCCGCGTTTCCCGTCGCCCTCCGCGAGCGCTACGCCGGGAGGCGGCCAGCCCGAGCCCGTGCCCGGTCGACGACCGAGGGGCGAGCGCGGAACTCGAGGAGGACGCCGTCGTCCTCGTAGGACTCCGTCTCGACCTCGCCGTGGTCGTGGACCCACGAGACGAGACTCATCGTGTCCTCGGTCATCGGGAGGTAGAGCCGCTCGTGCTCCCAGTCCGGGAGTTCGCGGTCGACACGGCGGCGGAGGTCGCCCACCCGCTCGCCGGTCAGCCCGGAGACGGCGACGGGGTCGGGCGCGAGCGCCGCGAGCGCGCCACGCTTGCGCGCGAGTTCGTCGTCGTCGACCTCGTCGACCTTGTTCAGGACGGTGACGATCGGCGCCTCGTTGCGCCGCGCGAGGGTGTCGTGGCAGGTGACGAGCTTCTCGCGCATCTCGGCGACGGACTCGCCCGCGTCGACGACGAGGAGGACGAGGTCGGCGTGGTAGACGGAGTCGAGCGTCGAGCGAAAGGAGTCGACGAGCCAGTGTGGCAGGTCGGAGACGAAGCCGACGGTGTCCGTCACCAGCACCTCGCGCGGGCCGACCTCGGCGCGTCGGGTGGTGGTGCCGAGCGTCGTGAACAGCCGGTCCTCGGACTCGGCGGTACGGTCGAGGTCAGGGTGGCGGTCGGCGTTCTCGTCGACCTCGTGGTCGGCGGCGAGACGCCGGAGGAGCGTCGACTTGCCGGCGTTCGTGTAGCCGGCGAGGGCGACCAGGTCGAACCCGGACTCCCGGCGGCTCTCCCGGCGTCGCTCCTCCGTCTCGACGATCTGGTCGAGCTCCGACCGAATATCCGCGATCTGGCTCTTGATGTCCTGTTCGCGGCTCTCGTCGTACTCCCCGAGTCCCATGAACCCCGGGCGCTCGTCGCGCTTTGCGAGCGACGCCTTCGCCTCGGCGCGCGGGAGCTCGTACCGGAGTTCGGCGAGTTCGACCTGTAGCTGGGCGGTCCGGGTGTTGGCGCGCTGGCCGAATATCTCGAGGATCAGCGTGAACCGGTCGACTACCCCGACGCCGGTCGGGAGCTTCTGTCCGACGTTGTACGTCTGGTACGGGCCGACCTGGTTGTCGACGACGACGGCCTCCGCGCCGGTTCGGGCGACGACGGCGGCGATCTCGTCGACTTTCCCCTCCCCGAACATGTAGGCGGCGTCCTCCGTCCGGGTCTGTGTCACCTCGCCGACGACCTCGTAGCCCGCCGCGCGGGCGAGGTCACGGATCTCGGCGAGGTCGGTCGCGCCGTCGTCGACGCGCTTCGCGACGACGGCGGGAGTCGGCTGGTCAGTCCGGCGCGCTGTCGTGGTGATGGCTCTCGGTCACCTCCCGAGCGGCTAGCGGCCGGGCGCTAATCAACCTCTCGGCGGTCAGCCGACGAGCCC
>KI543174.1:4802-6493 GCA_000496195.1 uncultured archaeon A07HB70 | reverse complement strand
CAAGTCGGGAAAGTATCAGGCGTTCGACGAGGAGTACGACGCCAACCCGAACAACGGGGGCGACTCGCCAGTCGAGGTGTTCTGTGACGGCGACGCCGACGGATACCAGAGCGGCGACGGTGGTCCGGTGCTCCAGGTCGACCTCACCAGCTCGAAGCAGATCGAGTACGACGAGCCCGAAGCGCCTTCAGGGTCGGGAGACCCGCCGTTCCTGAGCGACGGCTCGGGAACCCTCCGCGACGACTTTGCGGCGAACGAGCACGGCCACAGCCTCACGCTGGAGGAAGGGGACACCGAGAAAAACGTCAGCTGGGTGACCAACCACTACGTCGCCTTCCTCCCTTCGCGGTTCACACTCAAGACCAACGTCGACCCCGGGTCGAACAACGCGAACGCGGGGAACAACGTCGGTGTTGAGGAGCCGGAGTCCAAGGGCGTGTTGCGGTACGACACGGGACTCGGCAACGGATTCATTCGCTTCCTCCACGTCACCGAGAACGAGATCGAGGTCCGCGTCTCCGCCTGACCCCGGTTCTCTTTTCTGATAACGGGGGCGTGGGAGTTATGCGTTCGATGCGAGGAGTGCGACCATGCAGCGAAAGGCACCGCCGCTCTACCGGTTCGTCGCCGACCGGTCGGGCCAGTCAAACCCACTCGCGGTGATCATCCTGCTCGGCATCACGGTGACGAGCAGCGGGCTGATCCTCGGGGTCGGCACACAGGCGTTCGACGGCACCCGGCAGACGGCGAGCCTCTCGCTGAACGAGCAGTCGATGTCGAAACTCGACGCCGAGGCCGCCGTCGTAGCCCTCGGCAGCGCCGACACCCGGCAGATGCGCCTCGGCGACGACGGCGACGGCCAGTACAGCGTGCGCGACTCGGGGTCGTGGATACGGATCGAACACCGGAACTACACCGGCACGGGCACGGACGAGATCATCTACAACGAGCCACTCGGCGGCGTCGCCTACGAGTCCGGCGGCAACACGGTCGCCTACGAGGGCGGCGGCGTCTGGCGGACCGACGAACCCGGCAACACGGTGATGGTGTCGCCGCCGGAGTTCCGCTACCGCGGCGCGACGCTCACGCTCCCCGTCATCCGCGTGACCGGCGACACCGACGTCGCGGGCGGTGGTCGGTCGACCGCCAGCGTCGAGAGCGTGACAACCGACAACCGGGTCTTCCCGAGCGGGTCGACGTACGGTAACGCCGACCCGTACGCGAACCCGGTGGTAAACGGCACGGTCGCTATCACCGTCCAGAGCGTGCACTACGCCGGCTGGGCCGACTACTTCCGCGAGCGGACGACGGGCAACGTGACCGCCGACCCTGCGACACAGCAGGCAACTGTCGTTCTCGACGGGTCGAAGGGCGAAGTCGGCGAGTTCGTCCCGCCGGCGGTCGGTGACTCGCTCACCGTCCCGTCGGTCGGAAGCGGCCACGCGATCGACGAGTTCACCCTCGAGCTCGACGCCCACAACGCCGGGTCCGGCTTCAACAACCGTATCTGGGGCATGGAGTACGAGGGCCCCCAACGACCGGTTCGCGGTACAGGGCAAACGCCGCGCAGGGCAACGAGAAGTGTCAGGGCGGCACGTACGGCGGCGACGTCCAGCTGATTGTCTACTACGACAACAAGACGACCGACAAGTACCAGACGTTCGAGGGGTTCTACGACGGCGACGACGACG
>KI543174.1:0-1561 GCA_000496195.1 uncultured archaeon A07HB70 | reverse complement strand
CCGTTCGAGAACGCCTCGATATCGGCGCTGTGGTTCGCGGTCACGCTCGAGTAGTTCGAGTTGCCGGGTTCCGGGTCGCCTCCAAGTACATCGACGTTCCGACCGTCTCGACCGCGGTACTCCGGTACTCGACGGCGCCGTCGACGCCGGGGTCGGCGTTTCGCGCCGCGAGGTTCTGCGAGTAGATGCCGCTGTTGAGAAACAGCGCGAGCACCACGAGCAGCGTCGCGATGACGAGCGCACCGACGACGAACAGCTGTCCGGGGTCGCGTCCCCTCACATCCGCCACACTGTCACCTCCACCTCGACGAGATTGTAGACCGGTCCCTGGCTCACGTCGTCAATATAGAAGCTGTCGCCGCCGGTGCTCGTGACGTTCGCGAGCGTCCGGCCGGTCGAGCCCTCGACGCTCCCGTTCGGCTCCGTCACCTCGTCGGTGTCGTAGAGCGTGACGACACGGCTCGCCGACACCGCGCTGTCGGTGGGAGCCCCCATGTAGACGAGCCGGCGCTGGTTCCGCTCCTCGCCGCCGACGAGGTAGCTCAGCTGGACGTTGAACGCGACACCCCGGTCTCTGAACACCGACTCGAGCGTGTCGCCGAACCGCGTCGGCGGGGCCTCCGCGTACTGCTGGTTGAAGTCTGTCTCGTAGTACGTGTCCTCGCTGACGTTGTAGAACAGCAGCGTCGAGACGAGGCTCTCGTTCTCCGTCGCGGAGGCGAGAGTGCCCTCGGCGACGGCGCGCTCCTGGTTCTCGATGTGCTGGCTCGACGTACTGGCGGTCAGCGGCGTCACCGCGGCGGCCTGCGACGCGAACACGAGCGTCGCGAGCAGTATCGTCCCGGCGACGACGGCCTCCAGCGTGTACGCCTGTCCCCGCACGGTCACCACACCGCCACGACCATCCGGTGGTGTTTGCCGTCGTAGTGGACGACCCGCGACGTCGTCGAGACGGCAGAGCCACCCTGTGCGTGTGTCGGACCGATACTGTCTACCTGCGCCTCGTTCCGGTACAGCGTGACGTTCGCGTTCACGCGGTCGTCGTAGCCGATGACGTCGTTCACCGTGTTCGCAGACTCGTTGTACCGGCACACTGGATCTGAACTGTACGCCGACGGTCCGGCGAAGAACTCGTCCGCACACGCCGTGTCCCACACGTACGGCTCTGCCGGATCCGCCACCAGCAGGTCAGTCGCCAGCTGGTCCGCGCCCCGGTCGGCGGTGGGGAAGCCGGCCTGTCCGTCGCCGATGAACGGGTCGAGGATCGTCGGGGTAAACGCGAGGACGAACGCGACGACGACGACGAACAGCGCCGCCCCGATGCCGTAGTCGATGGTGGTCTGTCCGCGGCTGGGCGCCGTGGGACGGGACCCGTGCGGTGCGTCCCGGCCCCGGGTGCTCATCCGACGACCACCCACGTCACGAGCGCGATCGACTGGAGGATGACGACGAACTTCAGCCCCGCCCGGAGCGTCGCCGTCCGGATGTACCCGCTGATGATCCCCGACAGCACGGCCTGGATGGTGACCGCGTGGAAGAACAGCAGGGAGAGCTGGTTCGA
>KI543173.1:17577-19493 GCA_000496195.1 uncultured archaeon A07HB70 | reverse complement strand
AACACCCGTACGCGGAGGGCGGGTTCGCAGACGACGTCTACGTCGAGACGGTCGACGGCGAGGTGGTGGTCGGCGGCCAGCCGGAGCCGGCAGACGTCGACCCGAGCGACGCTCCGGGCGTCGACGACGACGTGAGCGCGTAGCTACGTCCGCCGCGCCGCAGCCGCTGCCAGCCGCGCGAGGACCACGCTCCCGCGCTCTGCCACCGGCGTCCCGTGGCCCATCGCCAGCAGCTCGGCGGCGGGCGCGCGGTCCGCGAGCGAGACGACGCTCTCTGCGACGGCGTCCGTGTCGCGGCTCACCGGCCACGGCGACACCCGGAGCCGCCCGCCGCGCGCTATCACGAGGTCGCCGACGAACAGCGACGACCGCCCCTCGTGCTCGTAGGCGACGTGGCCCGCCGTGTGGCCGGGCGTGTGGTAGACGTCGAACGGGCCGACCCGCTCGCCGTCGTCCACGCGCTCGACCCGGAGGTCCGGCACCTCGACGAGCGGCCCCGTCAGCCGCTGTGCCAGTCCCTTCCGGTTCGCGAGCGACGGCTTGTCTCCCCGGACCTGACCGGCGTCCGGGTCGGCGGCGTAGACGGGCGCGTCCAGCCCGCGGCGCGCCAGCTCCGCCAGCCCCCCGACGTGGTCGACGTCGTAGTGTGTCAGGAGAACCCGCTCGACGTCCGCCAGCGCGGCGCCCGTCCGCTCCACCCGGCGCTCGACCGCGCCGGCGTCCAGCGGCGTTCCGGCGTCGACGAGCGTCGGCCCCTCGCCGTCCCCGGCGACGAGGTAGGCGTTCACGCCAAAGCCACGGATCCTGTGGACGCCGGCCGGTAGCGCAGTCACGGGACGGCGTAGCGCCGCCGAGAATTAATACCCGCCGACCGGCGGGTCGCCGGCCTCGCCGACGGGCCGGCCCGCCGTCTCGTCCGCTTCGTCCGCCTGCTCCACGATCAGGTCCGCACACTCGTAGCCGGCGACGACGCCGCCGTCGAGGCTCCGCTCGGGATACTGTGCCGGGCTGGCCATCCCCGCGTAGTAGAGCCCCGCCGCGACCTCGTCGGCGAGGTCGTACGGCACCACGAGGTCGAGGTAGCCTCGCTCGTAGACGGGCGCGGCCCGCGGCGCGCGCGAGAGCCGGAACGACTCGACAGACGACCGCTCGAAGCCGGGGAACATCGACTCGATCTCGGAGAGCCAGCGGTCCTCGACCTCCGCGTCGCTCGCCCGCCACAGCGGGTCGTCGAGGCGCTGGACGTAGCTCGCGACGTACAGCAGGTTGTCGCCGCCGTACCGCTCCGGCGGCACGAAGTTCGTGTGTTCGACCAGCGCGCCGAAGGGCGCGTCGTGGGCGACGTTGAGCCAGTACGTGTCGGTCAGCGGCTCCGAGAGCGTGACGACCGCACAGAGCGCGCCCTGGAAGTCGACGGCGCACTCGTGGCCCGTCAGCGCCTCGAGGACGTTCGGCATCGTCGCCACGACGACGCCGTCGCTCTCGACGGTCCGCTCGTCCGTCCCGTCTGCTCGTCCGAGCGTCACCGACGCGACGCGCCCGTCCGCGACGCCGACGTCCGTCACGCGCGTCCCCGTCTCGATCCGCTCGCGTCCGACGGCGTCGACGAGCCGGTCGAGCAGCCGCCCGAACCCGCCGTCGAAGTAGCCGAGCACCTCGCCACGGAGCAGGTCGCGCTCCCCGCGGAACTGGACGCGCCCGAGGAACCACGCCGCCGAGACGTCCTCCTTCCGGCTGCCGAACTTCGCGTCCAGCAGCGGCTCGAGGAACTCCTCGTACACCCCTCTGGTGGTGTGTTCGACGACGAACTCCTCGACCGGCACGTCCTCGTACTCGCGCAGGTCGTCGTACGCGCCGAGCTCCGGCCACCCGCCCCGGACGTCGACCCCCTTCGTCAGCAGGCCGAGCCGGAGCTT
>KI543173.1:7444-13845 GCA_000496195.1 uncultured archaeon A07HB70 | reverse complement strand
CGAGTCGTCGAGCGGCAGGCGCTCGAACCGGTCGCGGGTGGCGTTCAGCCCCAGCGCGCTCGAGTGGCTGCCAAGCTCCGACAGCACCGCCGCGCGCTCCGCGTCCGGGTCGAGGTACTCGTTGTTCGGCACCGCGCGCGAGTGGGCGCTGGCCGCATGACAGACCGCTCGGTCCGCGTCGGTGTCGACGAACGTCTGGAGCAGTTCCCAGTCGTGCCAGTGGAAGTTGGTCGTGAACTGGTCGAACGCGGAGTAGACCCAGTACTGGACGACGACGAGCGGGTCGTCGGGGTACTCGACGACGCGGTAGTAGACCGTCGGAGCGGGCGGGCCGCCGTCGCGCACGTCGGCGGTGTAGCCGTCCAGCGCGTCGAACCCGCCGACGACGAGGTCCCCGTCCCGGTCACTCGCGTACCGCAACGGGTCGGTCGGGAACCACCGCTCCCGGGCGTCGAAGTACAGGTCCGGCGCGAACCGCGCCGCGAGCCCCGCCGCCCGGTCGTCCTCGACTGCCGTCGGCGCGCCCTCCTCCTGCACCGACGGCTCGCCGCCGCTCCCCCGCGTCAGCGCGTACGCGCCCGCGCCACCGAGCGCGAGCGCACCACCGGCGAGCACGCCGCGGCGACCGATCTTCATTTCCACACACTTCGGCCAGAGCGGCAAGAGAATTCGGGTGTGCGGTCGGGGGAAACGTTGAACCACGCGCTCTCCCATTTGGCCGGTGTGAGCCACTGGACAGATCAGATCGCTGGCGACCGGATGGCCGTCGACAAGGAGTTCGACAGCCAGGTGCGCGCGTCGGCGTTCAGCTCGCAGGAGTGGGGGCTGGTGATGACCGCCGTCGAGTTCGAGATCGAACACCCCGGAGACCCGGAGCAGGCCCGGGTCGTCGCCGACACCACCCAGGTGCCACAGATCATCCCCGAACTGGAGAACGTCCGCTCGCAGATGGGTGGTCCGGGGGGCGGAGGCGGGTCGGGCACGGACGGCGGCGTCGTCGACTCGCTGAAGGGCGTCCTCGGCCTCGGCGACGGAGACGACGAGGACCGCCTCGAGGACGCCGAACGCCTCGCCGACGAGTACGCGCGCGCGCTCCAGGAGCGCCTCGAGGACCGCGGGAAGTGGGAGCGGATCCGCACCGGCTACGACGGCTGACGGCTCGCCCGGGGCGAAACGGCGTCGGCTCGGCGGCCATCTCGTCGTCCACGCGGCAGCCGTCGAGGCGCTCCACCGTCTCCTCGTCGGGCTGTCTCCCGGGCATCGCCGTCGTGTCTGATCGCCGACCCTACGCCAGCCGGTCGAGCACCGCCCCGCCAACCGCCGTCGTCGTCGCGTCGCCGCCGAGGTCGGGCGTCAGGGGGCCGTCGGCCAGCACCGCCTCGACGGCGGCGCGGACGTCCGCCGCCGCGGCCTCGTGGCCGAGGAAGCCGAGGAGCATCGCCGCCGACAGCACCGTCGCGAGCGGGTTCGCGACCCCCTGTCCCGCGATGTCGGGCGCGGTCCCGTGGACCGGCTCGAACAGCCCGCCGCCGCTCCCGATGTTCGCGCTCGGTAGGAGGCCCAGTCCGCCGACCAGCCCCGCCGCCAGGTCGGAGAGCACGTCGCCCGCGAGGTTCGGCGCGACCACAACGTCGTACGACTCCGGCGACATCGCGAGGTTCATCGCCAGCGCGTCCATCAGCTCCGGCTCCGCGTCGACGCCGCGGTCTGCCGCGACCGCCTCGACGGCGTCGAGCCACAGGCCGTCGGTGACCCGCATCACGTTCGACTTGTGCGCGAGGGTGAACGCCGCCTCGCCGCGCTCCGCGACGTAGTCGCAGGCGAACTCGGCCAGTCGCCGGCTCGCCCGCTCGGTGACGACGCGGGTGCAGGTGGCGACGCCGTCGGCGATCTCCGACTCGATGCCGGCGTACACCCCCTCTGTGTTCTCCCGGAGGATCACGAGGTCGGTGTCCGGCTGGAGCGCGTCGACGCCGGGGGAGGCCCGCGCCGGCCGGACGTTGACGAACGAGTCGAGCGCGCGCCGGAGCGGAATAACCACGTCGGCAGCCGTCTCGCCCGCCGCGCCGAACAGCGTCGCGTCCGCGTCGAGGACGGCCTCACGCGTCTCGTCGGGCAGTGGGTCGCCCGTCGACGCGGCGACGGCGTCGCCGGCTGCGCACTCGACGAACTCGAACGCCCCGACCGCGTCGAGCACGTCGACGCCGACCGGCACCACCTCTCTGCCGATACCGTCGCCCGGCACGACCGCGATTCGCTCGGCCACCTTACTCCACTTCCTCGACGTACGGCAGGTCGCGCGCGACCTCGCGTGTCTCGTCGAGGGCGTCGCGCATCAGCGTCGTCGTGTCCCAGACGCCCTGGATCAGCGCCTCGCGCATCGCCTCGTCGATGTGGACGTCGACCTCGTTGCCGCCGTAGACGGCCCGCTCCTCGGCGACGTCCACCTCCAGCCCTGCCTCGGGGTCATCCTCGACGAGGTCCTGGAGTTCGGCGACCACGCCCGGGGCTGCCTCGGCGGCGACCATCCCGAGCGACTTGCAGTTGTCCGCGAAGATCTCCGCGAACGACTCGCCGACGATCGCCTCCACTCCCCAGCGCCGCAGGGCTCGCGGGGCGTGTTCGCGCGAGGAGCCACAGCCGAAGTTCTCGTTGACCACCAGCACCGACGCGCCCTGGTGTTCGGGCCGGTCGAACGGGTGGTCGCCGGTTATCTCGCCGTCGTCGTCCCGGCGGTTGTCGTAGAAGGCGTACTCGTCGAGTCCCTCCCACGTCGTCGACTTGAGGAACCGGGCGGGAATTATCTGGTCGGTGTCGACGTCGTCGCCGCGCACCGCGACGCCGGTGCCGGCGACGCGGGTGACGCGCAGGTCGTCGGGCGCGTCCGGTGCCTCGACCGTCACCGCAGGGCACCTCCCGTGTCGAACTCGCGCACGTCCGCAACCGCGCCCTCCACGGCGGCGGCGGCGACCATCGCCGGACTCATCAGGAACGTCCGGCCGTCTTTCGACCCCTGCCGGCCGACGTAGTTGCGGTTCGACGAGGAGGCACAGCGCTCGTCGCCCCGCAGGGCGTCGTCGTTCATCGCGAGACACATCGAGCAGCCGGCCTCGCGCCACTCCCAGCCGGCGTCGCGGAACACCCGGTCGACCCCCTCCTCCTCCAGCGTCCGCTTGACCGTCGTGGAGCCGGGCACCGCGAGCGCGCGCACGTCGTCGGCCACCTCACGGTCCTCGACGACGGCGGCGGCCTGCCGGAAGTCGCTCGCGCGCCCGTTCGTACACGTCCCGATGAACGCCACGTCGATCGGGTGGCCGGCGATCGGCTCGCCGGGCGTGACCTGGGTGTGGTCCTGGGCGGCGGCGGCGGCCTCGCGTTCGTCCGCCGGCAGGTCCGCCGGGGCGGGCACCGGCTCGTCGACCGGCGCCACCTGTCCGGGGGTCGTCCCCCACGTCACCATCGGGGCGAGGCCGTCGACGTCGACCTCGACGACGTCGTCGTAGACGGCGTCGTCGTCGGACCCGACCGACTCCCAGTACGTCTTCCGCTCGTCGAACTCCTGGCCCTCGGGCACGAACTCGCGCCCCCGCAGGTACTCGTAGGTCGTCTCGTCGGGGTTGATGTAGCCGACGCGGGCGCCGCCCTCGATCGACATGTTGCAGACGGCCATCCGGCCCTCCATCGCCATCCGCGCTATCGTCGGCCCGCCGTACTCGTAGGCGTAGCCGACGCCGCCGTCGACGCCGAGGTCGCCGATTATCCGCAGGATGACGTCCTTCGCGACGGTGCCGTCGGGCAGTTCGCCCGTCACCTCGACGCGGCGCACGTCGGACTTGTCCGCCGCCACGCAGCCGGAGGCGAGGACGTCGCGCACCTGCGAGGTGCCGATGCCGAACGCCACCGCGCCGAAGGCGCCGTGGGTGGCGGTGTGGGAGTCGCCACAGACGATCGTCGTGCCTGGCTGGGTGGCGCCGACGTCCGGTCCCATCACGTGGGCGATCCCCTGCCGGTCGGAGTTCAGGCCGTAGAAGGTGATCCCCGCCTCCTCGGTGTTCTGCTCCAGCGCAGACAGCATCTGCTCGGCGGAGTCGTCGGCCAGCGGCCGGTCGTCCCGGGTCTCCGGGTCCGTCGGGATGATGTGGTCCGTCGTGGCGACGTTTCGCTCCGGGAACGCCACGTTGATGCCGCGCTCGCGGAGCTCGGCGAACGGCTGCGGGCTGGTCACCTCGTGGATGAGGTGGGTGCCGATGAACAGCTGGTCCTGCCCGTTCGGCAGCTCCCGGACCCTGTGTCGCTCCCACACCTTGTCGTACAGGGTGCGGTCGCTCACTCGTCGGCCCTCGCGGGCGTGTCGTGTCCGGCGGCGCGACGGGCCGTGTCCCGGCCCTCGGTCCCGGCGGCCCCCCGACCGAAGACGCCGTTCGTCGCCAGCCCGTCCGGGGCGTCGTGGTCGACGTCGCGCAGCCGCGGGGCCACGCGCCCCTCCTCGTCGGCCATCACTCGGCCCCCGCGTCGGCCCAGGCGAACAGCGCCCGCAGGCGTGCGCCGACCGCCTCGATCTCGTGTTCCTGCATCCCCGTGCGGTACTGGTCGTACTCGGGCCGTCCCGCCTGGTTCTCGAGGATCCAGTCCCGGGCGAACGTGCCGTCCTGGACGTCCGCGAGCGCCTCGTCCATGTTCTCACGCACGCCCTCGTCGATTATCTCCGGCCCCACCGTCAGCCCGCCGTACTCGGCGGTGTCCGAGACGGAGTTCCACATCTCCATCGCCCCGCCCTCGTACATCAGGTCGACGATAAGTTTCATCTCGTTGAGACACTCGAAGTAGGCCATCTCGGGCGAGTAGCCCGCGTCGACGAGCGTCTCGTAGCCCGTGACGATGAGCTCGACGATGCCGCCACACAGCACCGCCTGCTCGCCGAACAGGTCGGTCTCGGTCTCCTCGCGGAACGTCGTCTCGACGACGCCGGCCCGCGTACAGCCGAGGGCCTTCGCGTACGCCAGCGCCTCGCCGTGGGCCTCGCCGGTCGCGTCGCGTTCGACCGCGAGGAGCGCGGGCGTCCCCTCGTCGTTCGTGTAGTTGCGCCGGAGGAGGTGTCCCGGCGTCTTCGGCGCGATCATCGTCACGTCGACGCCCTCCTTCGGCTGGATCTGGTTGTAGTGGATATTGAACCCGTGGGCGAACTGGAGCGTGTCGCCCGGCTCGATCCCCGGCGCGACCGACTCGTACACCGCCGGCTGGACGGTGTCGGGAACCAGCACGGAGACGATGTCGGCCCCCGCGGCGGCGACGGCGGGCGTCTCGACGCGGAGCCCGTCGGACCTGACAGCCGAGCGCGAACTGGAGTCCTCGCGCAGGCCGACGACCACGTCGATCCCACTGTCGGCGAGGTTCTGGGCGTGGGCGTGGCCCTGGCTACCGTACCCCAGTACGGCGACCGTCTTGTCCGTTACGTGTGATACGTCCGCGTCCTCGTCGTGGTAGATGGGTGTGGTGAACTCGTCGTCGGTCATTCTTGCTCCGTCGTCAGTCCGCCCCGCTCCAGCGCGGCGGCGCCGGTCCGGCAGACCTCGCGCACGCCGAACTGCTCGAACGTCTCTATCGCGCCCTCGACTTTCTGCTGGCTCCCCGTCACCTCGACGGTCACCGTCTCCCGCGAGGCGTCGACGGTCTTGCCGCCGTACATCTCCGCGACCGCGCCGATACGGTCCGGCGCCTCGCCGTCGACCTTGATCAGCGCGAGTTCGCGCTCCATCGCCTCTGGCTCCAGCTCGTGGACCGAGACGACGGGCACGAGCTTCCGAAGCTGCTTTTTGACCTGTTCGACGCCCGGCGCGTGCTCCTCGACGACGAGCGTGATCCGCGAGTGTTCGCCGTCCTCGATCGGGCCGACGGTCAGGCTCTCGATGTTGAACTGCCGCCGGGAGAACAGCCCGGAGACGCGCGCCAGCACGCCCGGGTCGTTCTTGACGAGCGCCGACAGCGTCACCCGCTCGACCGGCGGCTCCGCGGCCACCTCGGGGTCGATGCGGATGCCCTGCTCGTTTCGCCGCCCGTCCGGGTGAGGACGCTCGTTCGGGCCCGGCCCGGGCATCCCGGCACCCTCGTGGTCGGGCGCCTCCGAATCGGGGTTCGGATGCGGAACCTCCTCGCTCACAGCTGGTCCTCCGTCAGCGCGAACTGGCCGTTCGCGCCGCCGCTCGGCACCATCGGGTAGACGTTCTCCTCCGGGTCGACGTGGAAGTCGACGACCGCGGGGCCGTCGTAGTCGAGCGCCGCGTCGACCGTCTCTGCCACCTCGTCGTACGAGTCGACCCGCCAGCCACGGGCGCCGAACGCCTCGGCCAGCTTGTCGAACTCGGGGATCCAGTTGTAGTCGGCGGCCATCCGCCGGCCGTCGA
>KI543173.1:5094-7424 GCA_000496195.1 uncultured archaeon A07HB70 | reverse complement strand
TCCTGCCACGTCCGGCACTGCTCGCGCCACTCGCGGGCGTCCGGCGAGTGGTCGAGCTCCGCCGACAGCTGCTCCAGCACCAGCCCCGCGTCGCCGACGAGCGGGTAGTCCGCGTGGACGTTCTTGCTGATCTCGGCGGGGTCGATGTCGACGTGGATCACCTCGGCCTCCGGCGCGAACGTGTCGACGCCGCCGGTCAGCCGGTCGTCGAACCGCGTCCCGACGGCGACCAGCAGGTCGGTGTGCGTGATCGCCATGTTCGCGTAGCCCGTGCCGTGCATCCCCGCCCACTCCAGACAGAGGTCGTCGTCCTCGGGGAAGGTGCCGATGCCCGGCATCGTCGTCACGACCGGAATCCCGTGGTCGTCGGCGAACGACCGCGCCTCCTCGCAGGCGTCGCCCTTGATGATGCCGCCGCCGAACAGACAGACCGGCTTCTCCGCGCGCTCGACCGCGCGTGCCGCGAGGCGCACTCCGTCGGCGTCGGCCTCGCGCTGTGGGACGCTCGTCTCCGGCACGCGCGGCGGCCCCGGTTCACGCGCCGTCTCCGCGCCGGTGACGTCCTTCGGCAGGTCGACGACCGTCGGCCCGGGACGGCCCGTCTCCGAGAGGGCGAAAGCCTCGCCCACCTGGTCGCCGATCCGGTCCGGCGAGGACGCGAAGTAGTTGTGTTTCGTGATCGGCGCGGTGATGCCGACCGTGTCCGTCTCCTGGAAGGCGTCGCTCCCGACCATGTCG
Source organism: uncultured archaeon A07HB70 (assembly GCA_000496195.1). Classification (GTDB taxonomy): domain Archaea; phylum Halobacteriota; class Halobacteria; order Halobacteriales; family Haloferacaceae; genus A07HB70. The sequence continues at coordinate 6,686 of KI543173.1, read as the reverse complement.
CTCGGCACCTGTCCGGTCAGCGCGAGCACCGCGTCCGAGTCCATGTTCGCGTCGGCGATGCCGGTGACGAGGTTCGTCGCGCCGGGCCCCGAGGTGGCGAGACAGACGCCGGGCTCACCGGCGACCACCCCGTAGGCGTCGGCGGCGTGGGCCGCGCCCTGCTCGTGGGCCATCATCACGTGCTTGATCGACGAGTCGTACAGGGCGTCGTAGACGGGCATGATCGCGCCGCCCTGGACGCCGAACGCCGCCGTCACGCCGGCGTTCTCCAGCGCCCGTACGACCGCCGTGGCGCCGGAGGTGACCTCGATCGGCTCCTGGTCGGTCGGGGCGTCTGCTCCCTCGTCTGCCGGTTCCTCTCTGTTCGCCGGGTCTCGTGGTGTCGCTCGTTCGCTCATGTGTTGTGTCGGGGTCGGCCGGTTGCGTCGCTGTTGCGCGGGTCGGGACGTGTCGAGGAGGAGTGTGGCGTAGGGGCTAAACCCCTACAATAGTGGGCCGCGGCCTCGTGATCTGTGGCCCGTCCATACACAACTGAATCGATGGGACAGTTATAGTTCTTGTGAACCGTCGCCGGGCGGCGTCCCTCCCCGACGGGCATCAGTCCGCGCGGACCCCCGGCTCCCGTTCGACGCCCTCCTCGCGGGCGAACTGCTCGAGTTCGGTGACGGTCACCCGGCGCTTCTCGGCGCCGAACTCCTTCACCCGGCGGGTCACCTTGCGCACCTCGGTGTCCGTGGGGTCGAACCCGATCTCGTTCAGGCGCTTCCGGACGGAGTGGGTGCCGGTGTGCTTGCCGAGGACGAACTCCCGGGTCGCCCCGACCATCTCCGGCGTCATCACGCCCGGCTCGAACGTGTCGGTGTTCTCCAGCACTCCGGCGGCGTGGATGCCGCTCTCGTGGCTGAAGGCGTTCGCGCCGACGACCGGCTTGTTCGACGGAACGGGCATGTCGCTGGCCTCCTCGACCAGCCGGGACAGCTCGGAGATACGCCTGGTGTCGACGCCGGTGTCGACGCCGTACAGCGCATCGGCGGCCATCACGACCTCCTCGTAGGCGGCGTTACCGGCCGCTCGCCGATTCCGTTGACGCTCACCTGTGCCTGTGCGGCGCCGGCCTCGAAGCCGGCCATCGCGTTGCCGGTCGCCAGCCCGAAGTCGTCGTGGGCGTGGACGTCGACCCGCGCGTCGGTGTACTCTAGCACCGTCTGGACCATGGTCGCGAACCGCGTCGGGGTCGCGACGCCGCAGGTGTCCGGCAGGTTGATCCAGTCCGCTCCGGCGTCGGAGACGGCCTCGACCACCCTGATCAGGTAGTCCTCGTCCGTCCGGGTGGCGTCCATCGGGGAGAACATACAGGTCGCCCCGGACGACACGACTCGTTCGACTGCGTCGACCGAGCGCTCGACGACCTCCTCACGGGTCGCGTGCATCGAGTCCTCGATCTGGACGTCGCTCGTCGACGCGAACACGTGGATCATCTCCACGCCCGAGTCGACCGCCGCCTCGACGTCCTTGTCGACCACCCGCGCCAGTCCGGCGACCGTCGTGTCGGTCGTCTCGGCGATGTCGCGGACGGCCTCGAACTCCGCGTC
>KI543173.1:0-4124 GCA_000496195.1 uncultured archaeon A07HB70 | reverse complement strand
CCTGTCCGTATCCGGCCGAACGCTTTTGATCCGAGCCGCCCTCGGACTGCCCGTGAGCGACTTCGACCTCGACCTCCGGGCCGCCGAGGAGCAGCTCGACGACGGCGCGGCGGGCGCCGGCGACGTGACGGTCGCGGTGCTCGACGGCACGACCGACCCGGAAGAGTGGGTCGGGCTCGTCGCCGAGGGCCGAACCCTCCTGCTCGCCGTCGACGGCGACCTGAACGCGCTCGCGGCGCCGTTCGCCCGCGAGGTGACGGAGCTGGGCGGACGCTGACGCACTTCCGGGACAAGCTGGTGGTGACGCCGCCCGACGCAGACGTCGACACCTCGCGGCTGGGGTAGCGCGCCGGCTCGCAGCCGAGAGAGACCGACGCCCGGGCGTTCCCGTCGGTGTCGCTCCCCGCCGACGCGGGCCTCGCCGGCGCTACGCTCGGCTCGTTCGCGAACTGGCTCGGGGCAGCCGGCGACGGTGGGTGGCCGCTCGCCCTCTCGGGTCGGGTCGACTCAGTCCTCTGACCCGCCAGCGAGCGTCGACACCGCGGCTTCGGCTGTCCGCTCTGCCGCCTCGACCCGGGCGCGGGCGTCGTCAACGAACGTCTCGTCGGTCACCAGCCCGAGGTTGGCCCGGACTATCACGCTGGCGGACGTGACGGCGGCCTGCGCGAGGGACGCACCGACGACCGCGTCCGGGCGGGCGTTCTGTGTGCCCTGCGCCGCGACCGCGGGCGCCGTGTCGGCGACGTCCTGGGCTGCCTCGGCGATCTGGACCGGCACGTCGGTCGCGCGCCGGAGCGCCGCCTGCTCGTGGTCCGTGTCGCTCGACGCGTCGAACGCCGCCTGCACGGCCTCGATCGCCGCCGCGTCTGCCGCTACCAGCTCGGTCAGTCGCGCTCGCCGCGCCGTCAACTCCGTCCGGGCGTCGGCGAGGCTCGGCGGCGTCTCTGCCGTCGGGGTGTGGACACAGACCATCTCGCAGAGCGACGCGCCAAGCGCGCCGGTGACCGCGGCGACGGCGCCGGCGCTCGGGGCGACCTGCGACGACGCCACGCTCGAGAGGAACGCCTCGACGGACCGGTCTGCGGTCACCACCGGCGCCACCACCCGTCGAGCGGTCTGCGGTCCGCACCGTGGCAGACGACGGTCGCCCCGGTCGGGCCGCTCAGTACAGTCACGCCCTGCTGTTCGTCGAGGTAAATAAAACGACTTTCGCTGCCGCCCCCGGCCAGCGCCGCGTATCCGACGCCGACTTAACAGCCCCTACCCTACGAGACGCATGCCGATGAAAGGTGGCCGCCCGAATCTCCGGGCGGTCGACCGGTTCGACGGCGGGGTGGGCTGGATCGCGTACCCCGGCGAGGGGATGCGACGGGCGAGCCACGCCGTCGCCTCGGGGGGCGAGGCGTGGCTTCTAGACCCCGTCGACGCCGAGGGCGTGGACGACCTCGTCGCCGACGTCGGGCCGGTCGCGGGCGTCGTCACCTGTCTCGACCGGCACTGGCGGGACGCCGCACAGGTGGCCCGGCGCCACGACGTCGCCGTCCACGTCCCGTCGTGGTTCGACGGCGTCGACGTCGACGCGCCGGTCGAACGGTTCAGCCGGACGGTCGGCGGGATGGAGACGGTCCGGGTGCGGGACGCGTCGACGCCGCCCTGGCAGGAGGTCGCCGTCCGCGCCGGCGACACCCTGTACGTCCCGGAGGCGGTCGGGACGGTCCCGTACTACTGCGCGCCGGACGAGCGGCTGGGCGTCCACCCGATGCTCCGGCCGGTCCCGCCGCGCGACGAACTCGGCGGCCGCTCGCCGACACACCTCCGGGTCGGTCACGGCGAGGGAGTCCGCGACGACGGGGCAGCCGCGCTCGCGACCGCCCTCCGGAACGCCCGCAAGACGCTCCCGCAGGCCTACCTCAACGCCGCACGGGCGTTTCTCGGCTGAGATGGCCGACGAGGTGTACGTCACCGCGGGACTGGTCGAGGCGCTGCTCGGCCGCGCCCGCGAGGCCGACCCGGACCGCGCGAACGTCGTCCTCGACGCGACGCGGGCGGGCGCGTTCGACCGCGACCTCGGCGTGCCGGCCGACCAGTCGGTGCTCACCCACCTCTACCTCCCCGAGGCCGGGCGCTCCGTCAAGGCGGTGTTCGGCGTCGACCTCGGGCGCCCGGCGGGGCGCGGGACCGCACGGTTCGTCTCACACCCGACCGGGCCGCTCGCGCTCACCCGCGAGGACGACCTCGCCGCCGCCGTCGTCGTCGCGGTCCCGCCGTGGGAGCGCGAGAGCCTCGCGGCGTTCGCGCGCTCGGGGCGACGGCTCGGCCTCACCGTCGTCGACGCCGAGCCGCCGGTCGAGTCACTCTAGGTAGCCGAGATCGCGGAGCTGGTCAGCTATCTCCTGGAACTCCGCCTCGGTCAGTTCGCCCGAGCGCTGGTGCTCGACGACGATACTCCGCAGGAGGAACCGGACGAGGTCGCTCGTGCTGGTGAAACTCGTCCCTTCGATCGTCTCCTCCACCCGGGCCGCGAGCTCTTTCGGCACCGAGACGGTGGTGTACTCGCTCATGGCCGAGTGTCGACGGAGCGCGGAAATAAAGACGGCGAGCGCGTCTCCCTGCTGGCCTGGCGTCGAGCGGTCGGCCCGCCGCGACGGGCGGGGTTTACAAGTGATCCCCTCTCAAGAGAGGTAATGTCAGTTAGGCCGCCCCAGGACGACGACAGCGAGCCGGAAACCCTCGCGTTCGGGATCGCCGCGCTCGACGCGAGGCTGGACGAGGCAGAGGTGAACTGGCCGGCGACAGACCGCGAACTGCTCGACGCGCTCGGCGACCCCGCTATCCCGTACGACGCCTCCGGAAGTACGGTCGCGCTCGTCGACGTGCTCGACCGGGTGCCAGTCCAGGAGTTCGAGACCGAGACCGAACTGCTCGACACGCTCCACCCCGTCTTCGAGGAGTACCGCGAGAACTCGACCCGGAGCGTCCTCGGCCAGCTCCGCTCACTGCTGCCGTTTTAGTCCCTCTCCTCGCGCCCGCCGGCGCCGTCGGTGCGCCGTCCGGGCCGCTCGCGCCCGTCCGTCTCCTCGCTCTCGCGGCGCTCGTCCTCCGACGCCCGCTCGTCGATCCGCCGCATCTGCTCCTCGTGGAGGTCGAGCAGCATATCCGAGAGGACGCCGAACATCAACAGCTGGACGCCGACGATGACCCCGAACGCGGCGACGACGGCGAGCACCTCGTGAGAGATCCGGCGCGTGACCCACTCGACGGCGACGTAGACGGCCACGCCGCCGCCCGAGAACAGCGACATGAGCCCGACGCTCCCGAAGTAGAACAGCGGGTTGTTCGTCTTGGCGCGGCGGTAGATCTCGAGCAGAATGACCCCGCCGTCCCGGAACGGCCGGAGATTCGTCGACGACCCGGCTGGCCGCGGGAGGTACGTGACGGGAACGACCGTCGTCGGGATCCCGCGCTTGACACACTCCACCGCCATCTCCGTCTCGACGCCGAACCCGTCCGAGTCGAGGCGCATCCGCTCGAACGACTCGCGGCTAAAGGCGCGGTAGCCCGAGAGGACGTCCGCGAACGATTCGCCGTGGATCAGCCCGAACGCGCGGTTGATCAGCCAGTTGCCAAGCCGGTTCAGGCGGGTCATCGCGCCGGGCCGCAGGTCGGCAAAGCGGTTCCCGATCACGTGGTCGTACCCCTCGTCGAGCGGCGCGAGCATCGCCGCGGCGTCCTCGGGCCGGTAGGTGCCGTCGCCGTCGAGGAGGAGGACGTGCGACCGGTCGACGCGGTCGTGGACGGCCTCGCGGACGGCCTGCCCCTTGCCGCTGCCGGACTGCCGGACGACGCGTGCGCCGGCGTCGCGTGCGGCCCCGCGGGTGCCGTCGGTCGAGCCGCCGTCGACGACGAGCACGTCGTCGTAGCCGGCCTCGTCGAACCCGGCGACGACTCCGCCGACGGTCTCGCCTTCGTTCAGGGTCGGGACGAGGACGGTGACGTCGGCGGAGTCGGGCATCGCGATGGCAGTCTCATCCGGCCCGTGGTTAATAGCGTCGGAGCGGGGACCGTCGGCGTTTTTACCCGGGACGGTGTGTCCCGGCGCATGACCGTCGCTCGGCGGCTGTTCG
>KI543172.1:166151-168364 GCA_000496195.1 uncultured archaeon A07HB70 | reverse complement strand
ACAACGGCTCCGTCTGTTTCGATCTCTCACCGCTGAACCAACTGCTCAGTGTGCGTGCTAACTTACCGGATTAAATTATATCAGATATTTTAGTACTATCACGATGAGGATGCGTCCATCATGTTCACTGTCTTCGAGACCCACCCCGTGGCTCCACGTGGGAACGAATCCGACTGCTCTTCGGCCTGAACGGTTCCGTCTCCATCGATCGCCCGGACGACGACCTCCTGGCTGCCCTGGGGTTCGAATTCGAAGCGCCACTGTCGCCACACGTCTTCGCCCGGCAGCGGCTCCGACAGCTCGGCTTCCTGCCAGGTGTCGCCGCCGTCGATCGAAACCTCGACGACGTCGACGCCGCGGGTCCCGGCGTACGCGTGGCCTGCCAGTTCGACGTTCCCGTCGTCCAGCATGGACTCGCTCCAGAGTCTGGCGACGGTGTTTACCGGGCCGGTTCCGTGCCACCCGCGCTGTTCCCAGTAGCCGTCCATCTCCTCGTCAAGTAATTCGATCTCGTCGAGCCACTTGACGTTCGTCTCCCCCCAGTGTCCGGGGATCAGTACACGCACAGGATGACCGTGGGACTGTGGAAGCGCCTGGCCGTTCATCCCCCACGCGAGAAACCCGTCTTCGAGCGCTTCGATCGGGAACTGGACGAAGTAATCGTCCTCCGCGCGGAGCATCGCACACCGACACTCCCCTTCCGGGTCGGCTTCCTCCAGTAGTGGCTTAATCCGCGTCCCGGTCCAAACGGCGTTGTCCAGTGACCGCTCAGGCTCTCGCCGACACAGCGCAGTGTCACGAACCGTCGCTCAGTCGGCATGTCGGTTAGCTCGTCGAACGCAACTGTGACGTCCGTCTCAACCTCACCGGTGACGGTAAGCGACCACCCTTCGGCCGACAGGTCCGGGTCGAACTCCGCGATGTCCACGTTGTAGAATTCGTCGAACGTACTCACCAAGCCCGGAATATCGCCTTCGATGTCGAGGAACTTGCTCTCGGCCTCCTGCATGAGTGATAATACCTCCTCATCCACCGCCTCGCGCTCGCCGCTGGCCGGGCCACCGGTCGTCACCAGCCGCCCAAGGCCGATCGATATTCCGATAAACCTGAATGCGCCCGCAGCGGAGATCAGTACGCTCCGTCGTGACTGGTCGTGTTCCGGCGAACTAAACGGCGCAGTACCGACTGCGGTAAACACTGCTACTGGTCCAGCTGCACCGAGTGCGAGCGTTGGCTCAGTTGTAATCGCTGTCGCCACCCCCCACGCGAGTGTGGCGGCGAGGAGTACGCCCGCGGCGGGTTGACCGAATCGCCGCGCTACGAGAAGCCCGACTATCGCAGTGCCTGCGAGTACTCCGATCGCGATCGTGAACGACAGCGCGATATGAAGGAGATGTCCCTGCTCGCCCACGTTCTGTATGAAGAACGCGATGATCGGTCCGGGCGTCAATCGTACGACGAGGGCGTCGATTGGTGCGACGATGAACTGTCTGGTGTATCCTGAGACAGCATACGAGCCAGCGACCCCGGTTACTCCTGCGAGGATAATAAACAAAACGTCAGTATAAGAGTCAGAATCGCGGATTTTTGTCGGAATAGTTTTGATATTCATGTTTCAAGTCGGGCCTCAAGCGCCAAAGATAAAAAAGCTTCTCCAAGTCCGTTTAAAATCTATCTGAAGACATCTTAGATTAAACCAGCCTCTGTATTCAGCGGGCGGTTTCTGACAGAACCTGGGTATATTACGACTCCATGGAATATACCGACTCTCTGTAGTTAACAATTTGAGGTAACCGGAAATGATGTCGTTCCGGTGCTATATTTGCGCCCTGTATTCAGCACGGTCGAATCAATGTATACTGATTCCGAAAGGAATCCCATGCTGAATATAGAGGGTGTATCTGTCACCCGTTCCCGTCGTTCGTATCGCGCCCGGAGCCAGCAAGTGAGAGTTTCATAAAGATTGCTTGGTCGTGGTATTCATCGGGAAGCCGTGTTTCAGGATACGGTGGTGTCCGCTTGAATCCCATTGATTCATAGAGCGCGTGGGAAACACCAGCCCATGGTGGAGTGGTGAGCCCAAGTGTCTCGTAGCCTTGCGATTGGGCCTTCTCGATTACCGTCTGTGTCAAATTCCGCCCGATCCCTGTTCCTCGACAGGACGGCCTGACCCACAATCGCCTGAACTCAGCCAACGACTCGGTTTCACCGTA
>KI543172.1:159920-162282 GCA_000496195.1 uncultured archaeon A07HB70 | reverse complement strand
GGGACGACGAACCACCGGGAAGACCGACAACAGATAGTATCAGGGCCGCCGGTCAGCAGCGATCGCCGACAGGAGAAGGAGTACGAGCAGTCCGAGTTGCCACACGACGGTGCCAGTCACCACCGCGTTCGACAGGTCAGCATACTCGACGAGCGCCATGGCCCAATGCTCACCCCGAACAGTCCCATCGCGTAGCCAAGCCTGCCTGACGGTCCGTGAACTCGATGTGCGTCCCGAGAAGAGAGATGTCGAACGCGAGATAAAAATACGCCGCCCCAGCGTAGGTCACTACCGTGGCGAGCGCCGGAAACCAGTCCGGGATGAGTGGGTGATAGACGACGGCACCGCTCGTCGCTCCGAACAGTCCGGCGACGGGAATTGCGACCTCGGCGGAGACACGTTCGGCCACAGTGTGGGGGTGGACAGTTCGACTCGTCGGTTGCTGGTCAGTATGGGTTCCATGCGTAGACCACGCCCGCGTAGAGGACACCACTCACAACGCCGATTGAGAGTGCTTCGATACCGGTCCTCTCGGTGACCAGAAACGCCGTCAGCGAAACGACAGCGAACCAGAGCGCCCCGTGAACTACGGACTGCTGTTTCCGTGACAGCCGTTTCGACCACTGGCTGAGGACGTTCCAGTATCCAGTTGCCATCGGTCAGAGACACTCCTATATCGACGGCCAATTCGCCGGCCGAGTTTATAATATATACACATACGAACGCGATTCTGTGCGTCCCCTCCAATTCATTCCCGGTATCCCCGAACTGTTCATTATACCGATGATCGGTACGATGCTTCTCGGGGTCGTATTCTTGATACTAAAGCTAATTCAGAGTGTGAACGCGTTTCGCGAAGGTACAACGAATAGCCCGAGCCGCTGTCGCCGGTATGTCCCCACAGACCTCACTGCACAGACCCCGAATAGCTGAGCTAACCAGTATAGACGCCTCTACCGCCCTATGAGCGGGTCGAATACGCTCTCCAGCGCGGCCTTCGAGACGGTGCGTTGTCCACAGACACGTCGCTGACGTACCGGGTATCTTTTCGCCGCGGGCCGGTGGCGACGAATACGGCACCAGTCCGTGTTTCCGCGCCCTTCGAACGGGCGGAGTCCTCGCCAGCGGTGGATACGTTCGCACGTCCAATTGACAGTGAGTACACGGGGGTCCATGTCCTCACCCGAGAGCCCGGCGCCAGCACCGGCCACGTCGGTTCCGTCGGCCGAACGATGCCGCGTCTCGGGGAGCGAGACACGCCTTACGTGCTTATTCTATATCAGCGATCTGTTGTTGTCCGTGCGAGACGTGTGTGAGTCACTGGTTGTGTCCGTTGGCCTCGACCGGCTGTCCAGTACCGCTGTACCGATTCGTGCTCCCGTCGGTGTCTTGAGAGACCGGTTCACAGACGACGCGTCTCCCGGTGCCGATTCGAGCGGCGATACCACCATGTGTCCGTGCGGTCGTCCTGGTCACGCTCGACCGATCTCAGGCGTAACGCCCGACCCACCGCCCCCCGCCTACACGGGTCTGAACGCTGCTTCGAGCGCCCCGAACCTCGTAAACCGTGCGTCTGACTGGGGATCGCCGGATACTCGTGGGGTCGGCTTGCGTCGAGACTGTCGCCGTAGCAGTCCTCCTGCTGTACGGGCACCTTTCACTGGTAGCCGTCGCCGTTCTGTACTGGATCGACCTGCTCCTTTACGCTCCGGACAACTGCACAGCAGCTGCTCTCACGGCCCGAGTCGGACCGTCAGTCGACCCTTTTTGGGCGTCCGTTCCGCCTCTTAGGCCCACAAGCATGGGTCGATCACAGTCACCGACCGCTTTCCGGGGATCCACATACGAAACCTCGTCGGGGTACCGGGAGCGGTGTTCGTCCTGGTCCTTTCGGCGACTACAACAGCGTACGTCGCGGCTGTCGATGTCCCCAGGGAGCTGTGGCGTTCCCCGGCTACACCGATCTTGCTTGGTAGCGGACTCGTCGCAGCGGCGACGAAATCGTGGCTGGCGCTAAAGAGATACGTAGCCTCGGGAAGACACGAAGTCACCCCCGCCTCCGCGGTCACCGCCCGGAAACGGATACTGGCGTTCGCCGTCTACGGCGGGTTGTTGTGGCTCGCCTCGAGGTGGACGCTCGTGACCCTCTCACAGGAGGGCCCGGAGATAGCACGCGCCGGGATGACAGTCGCCGCGTCCGTGCTGATCGTGTCACGGTTCGCGTACGGCTGGTACGTGTCGCGCGCTCGACCCGACGACGCGCAGACAGCCGCGATGCCCGAATCCGGTGCCGGAGCGACATCCCAGAGTGGGAGGGAGCCCGTAGCGAAGCGGGAGGTGTCTCTCCCGTCTCCGCCACTGA
>KI543172.1:157706-159900 GCA_000496195.1 uncultured archaeon A07HB70 | reverse complement strand
GTCGTGTCTGCGACTCTAGCCGCTATTTCTCTCGGTCTGGTCGGCGCTCTCTCGGCGGTGAGTGCGGTACATATGCTGTTGGCGCTCGGTGGCGTCGAGTACAGATTTCACGAGTCCGGGCTGGTAGCGTACGACCGATATCTCGGACGGCCACAGTGGTCGGCGTCGTACGACCGCGTCCGGAACGTCTCGGTCGAGCGCGGGCTGTTCGGAAGCCCGCTTTGGCTGGACGCCGGAACGGTGTCTTTCGACCGTATTCCCGACTCCGAGGACGGGCAGTCCGCGCGGGACCCGAGATTGTCGGTCGCGTTCGTTTCAGACCCCGAACGCGCCGGCGAACTGCTCCGATCCCGTGCCGAGCAGTAACGACTTCAGCGTGGGTGTAGCCGCTCAGAGAGTGCGACGGGCCGCCAGTTTTGAACTGTCGAAGCCGTGTATCGGCGCTGCGTGAGTACGGAAGCCGTCTCCCGACTCCGTGCGTATCTCGACAGACTCTCCCGGGCGATACTGCTGCTCGGCGGGGCGTTCATGATCGTCTCCGAGGCGGTCGGCAGCTTACAGGTCTGTATGGCCGGGGAGTCGTGTCCGCCCGTCGTCACTCCGGAGGCGGTCGTGACAGCCACGTTCGGAGCCGTTCTGCTCTACGTCTCACGGCGATTCCAGCCAGAGTAGCGCCCTCGGCTGTGCGGATGCGACTCACCGATGTCCGGGGAGCTACACGGATCGACACGGTCGGTCGAACCAGCAGAGGCGATATCAACACCGCTAATTGACCGCCGATCTGCTGCTTTTCCGATGCCCTCCACGCGGACTGTCGACCGGCCAGAGGAGGCGGTTGCCGTCGCGAAACGGTATCTCAGACGCGAACGCCCGCTGAGCGCACTGGTCGTTGTGTTCGCTGTGGTCGTATTCCTGGGCACATTTATATCGACATCGCTGGTGCCCGCAGCCGTCGTCGGAGCACTGCTGACCCTCCTCGTGCGCGTCCCGATCATCAAGCCACGTGGGACCGCCCGCCTCCGAACTGACGAGGACGCCGAATCCGTCGTCGAGTCGTTCGCGGGTCCGACACCACCGATTCTCGTATTCCAGTGGGGGATCGCTGACGAGGTCATCACCGAGGGTGGGACGGTCACGTACCGGCTCTCGTATCTGTTCGGCTTGCGGTCAGTCGAGGTGACAGTCGATACACGAACGACTCGTACGCCGGACGGCGACCGTCGGATCGAGCTGGAACTCACGGTGGGGGACCAGCCATGGTCGACATACGTTGTCACCGTCAGCACACGAGACGATCACACTGCCGTTGAGTACGAGTACACGGCAGATCGGCGATTCGGCCTGCGACGTCTGCCCCAGCGACTCGTCGCGAGACGGTACCGGGCCGAAGCGCTCGAGGCCCAGGGTTACGTGTTTATTGAACCTGATGAAACGTAACGATGATACTAAACGGCGGAACGACCCGAGCCCGATCCGGCCCATTTCAATTTTTCCACAGCGTTTCGAGAAGAAAGCCCACGGCTTTGATCGGGGGAGAAGCCACAGACGGTCTATCACGTGTCTGAGCTACACCCATCGGGCCGTCACTGCCGGCTCACGCCGTCTTAACGCTCAGAACGCGACACCAGCGACCGACGGTGAGTCACGACCCAAACGGCTTCGACAGATCGACACGCCGCAGGAGGAGTTCACCACCAGTCGTGACGACCAGAACACCAAGACACGGTGGTAACAGTCCGACAGTCCAGACAAGAAGGGCGAACAGCCCACCAGACTCACCGCCCACTAAGAGGACAAACTCGCCAAGAGCCCACGTCACGCCGAACAACCAGACGAGCGGCGTCCACGTCTTGTGGCTGACGAGCAGGTATGCCGGAAGCACGAACTGACCCGCGATTACAACTGCGAACCCGACCAGCACGGGGGCGACGACAGGCGCGTCTCTGACCGGGTCGAACGCGAACCGCCAGAACACCAGACGAACCCCGGCCCACAGCCCGAGCATCGTTGTCGCGTACGCCGTTCCACCGCCGACGAGGAGTTGGCGTGTCGTCGCGAACCGCCGACCGACGACCGCCAAAACGACAGCCCCAGCGGCCACCACCACCCCGATGACCGTCGTCAGCGTCGGATCGAGCGCGTGGTGAGGCGTGAGCTGTCCCAGAATCGATCCGGTCCACGTGGCGCTCACTAC
>KI543172.1:150574-153179 GCA_000496195.1 uncultured archaeon A07HB70 | reverse complement strand
CCTCTCGGAGCCCCCACGCGTGGTGACGTGGTGCGACTACTCAACACCTGATTGAGGATGTACCGGTCGACGTGGTGTCTGACAGAACGTCTCGCGTGAAGTGATTGAACCGCACTACGTTCGTCGTGACGAGGAGGTGAAACACCCCGATAGCGCCGGCGAGGCGCCGCTCACGACGCTCGCTCATTATACCACCTCGTACTGCTTGGACAGAGTATCATAGAGGGCGTTATTTACTTTGAGTTCCTGAAAAAATGATCTGCCTCAACCTGAGTGATTCCTGTGCGGTATTGAGGAGATCCCCTTCCAACTTTATTTCAGTTATGTTTGACCGAACGTCTCTCCCACTCTCGGTGAAATCACTTCCCGGGTCACGGAAACAAGTGCAAAGATCCACACAAAATATACACCGAAGTATGGGATTCGATCGAATAGCGCCTTCGGGAGCAGTATCCAGAGGACACCTGTTATACCCACTATTGAGGCGATACCGAGTACTATCACGTAACCAGTATGATGCCCGGGGATTCCGTGAAACTGGTATCTGGTCATAAGCACATTCGCTGCTGTCCCGCCAATGACTCCGAGTGCGACTACTACGGTCGTCATTTCTGCCGACCCGGAATCTATGACTTGCGCGGTGGGGGCGAGAAGCAGCGTTGTCGCGGCTGCTGGTAGGAGCGTCCGGAGTGCTCTTGACTGCTTATTTCCTTGATTAGCATCGCTGGAGAGCATTGCTATAGACGATTATTATGCTAGTGTAAATAACTGGTTCAATCTATGAATATGCCTACTCGCCCTGCATGACGGGTTCACCATAGCTTGAATTCCGGACGGACAGGAGAATTTTACACCCCTCAGTTCTCCATCACGGTCCTGATCGGATTCGTATTCACGATGATTGCTGCGTATACCGACACCTTCCGAGCGTTGGAGATGTACTGTGATCCAGAGCAAGACAGCATCTTTCTCCCGGGCGACTATGAACCTCTGACTGTCGGTTGATATCATTCACGGAAGCACAGCTTATCCAGAAGTCATAGCTGATATACGCATCAAAATAGAGGTCCACTGCCTCTCAACGGGTCTTACGGGATGAAGCAACCCACAGAGAGCGGAACTACTGTGCCCGTTTTCGTCGTCGGAGACAGCGTAGGGATTTTATCTCGGTCCTACGCGGTAGCGGACGACATCTCGCCATCAGGTTTCTGGATCATTTCCACGATATCCGATATGTCCCTTAGCTAGTATCGATCAATTCGCTCACCTAGCGACACGTCCATACGGTTGATAGATTATATTCCAGATATGAGGCGTCATTCGGGGCTCGGCCTGACGATGCTCCTGATGAGTCTCTGGTTCGGTCGTCTCGCGACTACCGAGGCGGGGACGGTCTCACTGCTGTCAGGTGGGTTTACCATCGGTCTGGCTTGCTTCGGTGGGGCACTGCTTGTGGGGTTAGTTGATGCGGACCGCGTGCCTGACGAGGAGATGGGAACCCCTGCCACCCTGCTGTTCGCCGTGCTGATTATCGGTGGCGTAATGATATTCGTCGGATTGGTGATTATCTGACCGGATACGTTGTCAAGCGGGTTGCGCATTCCCGACCGGCTCCGGTGCCGGTATGACGGTCTACATACACGGTCGGCTAACGGCCTACTCCACAGACTGGAGGACGGATCGTTTGACTGGCGGACGACTGCGGTCTAATCTCAATTACTGCACGCTGCGGCGGATCATCGGCTGACTCCCCACAGACCACAGCAACGGTCGCCCTGGCGGAATCCGAGGCTTCCTGGCCCGCTCACGGGCAACAGAATGGTTGGAAAACTGTTGCCGGCTGTGTTTCACCTCTCGAAGTCCAGACGACAGGGCCCGCCCACAGGAGTGGCTACCGGGGCCGTAACCCACATGATAGATGGATAGTGCTTACATGCGTGTGAATGGGCTAGCAGATTTTTGTAGCTAACATCGAGATAACCGATATGGACCGGCTGTATATTTACAACACCACGATTGTGGTCATCGGGCTGTGTATGTTCGTTCCAGCAGCGCAGTCGGTCGGTGCTGGCGAGTACAGCATCCCAATACTGCTCCTGACTGTCGGCGGGGGTGGAATGGTCTCTGGCGCTATTTACCAGTCACTGCGAACCGATCCTGAGGAGTTCGAATTTCCTGCAGGCAGACTCCTACTACTGGTTGGCCTTGCCTGTCTCAGTGTTCTTGGAACCATCCTCTCCATCGTCTGAGTGGTCTCCGAGCAGTACCGTGTGACGATCCGCCCGGTCGGACGTCCAGCACGCACGAAGCCGGTTACCGACTCACCGTTTGCGGTACCATCGAACCAGTCGCGTACCGATCGCGAGACTGAGTCCACCGATCAGTATGGCGCTGGTAATCCGCGAAGTAAAGGAGTCGCCGATCGAAAGTTGCCATGTCACGACGACAATAGTAAGAGCGATAATCAGAACATAATCGGAGTGACTGAGAGGCTCGTAATTCAACATGGAACGTGATCACGGTGGGATGTTTAGTAAGTACGTGAATGTTGTAGAGACGAAACTCCTCCGAACTGGTTATGTTATGTGGTCTTCGTAGGACGTTT
>KI543172.1:143431-145164 GCA_000496195.1 uncultured archaeon A07HB70 | reverse complement strand
CCATCGCGACGGCCTCCCGGACGGGAAAGTCGAAGCCGAGCGACGGCTCCTGTGGCACCGTCGCGACCCTGCGGGCCGTCTCGCGCGCCGACAGTCTCCCGACCCGGTCGCCGTCGACCGCGACAGTCCCCGACCTCGGCACGATCGACCCGTTGCAGGCCCGCAGGAGCGTCGTCTTGCCCGCGCCGTTCGGGCCGACGAGCCCGACGACCTCGCCCGGCCGGGCGCGGAGCGAGACGCCGTCGAGGACGCGTCGGTCTCCCCGGTCGACGACGAGGGTCGACGCGACGAGACCGGTCACGCCGTCCGAACCTCCCGGGTGCGGAGCAGGTAGAGAAAGAACGGTGCGCCGACGGCAGCCGTGACGATACCGACCGGGAGCTCGGCCGCGCCGACGCGCGCGACGGTGTCGGCGGCGACGAGGAAGACGGCGCCCGCAACCGCGCTCGTCGGGAGGAGGATGCGGTGGTCAGGACCGACCAGGAGCCGCATCACGTGCGGGACGACGAGGCCGACGAAGCCGATGACGCCCGCGACGGCGACGGCGGCGGCGGTGGCGACACTCGCCGTCGCGAGCAGCAGGCGGCGCGTCCGCTCCACCTCGACGCCGACGGCCTGTGCGTCCGCCTCGCCCAGCAGGAGCGCGTTCAGGTCCCGCGCGAACGGGAGGAGCAGGAGCACACAGGGCACCGCGACGAGGGTCACCAGCCGCACCTTCCCCCAGGTGCTGTCGTGGAGGTGGCCCATCAGCCAGAACACCGCCTCGCGGATACCCTCACCGGCGTTGACCAGCGCGAACGAGACGACGGCGCCGAGGAGCGTCTGGACGGCGACGCCGGCGAGGAGGAGCGTCGCGACGGGCGTCCGGCCCCTCTCGCTCGCGATGAGGTAGACGGCGAACGCGGCGAGGAGCGCGCCCGCGAACGCCGCCGCGGGCAGGCCGAGGCCGAACGGGAGTGTCGCCCCCGTGACGATGACGGCGACGGCGCCGACGGCGGCGCCCGACGAGACGCCGACGATGGAGGGGTCGGCCATCGGGTTTCTGAAGAACCCCTGCATCACCGTTCCCGCAGCGGCGAGTGCGAACCCGACGACGGCG
Source organism: uncultured archaeon A07HB70 (assembly GCA_000496195.1). Lineage (GTDB taxonomy): Archaea > Halobacteriota > Halobacteria > Halobacteriales > Haloferacaceae > A07HB70. The sequence goes on along the minus strand of KI543172.1, from coordinate 144,065 downwards.
CCCAAGGCGACGCGGGGCAGGCGAACCTGGAGGACGATCGTCCGGTGGGCCGCCGGCGCGTCCGTCACGAACCACGGCAGCGTCGAGAGCACCACCGCCGCGACCCGCGCGGGAGGCACCGCGACCGGGCCAGTGGCGGCACTCGCCGTCGCCACCCCGACGAGGAGCGCTGCGAGGCCGGCGACCCACGCGCCCGTTCGGCCGTACATCGGCTACAACCGGACTTGCAGTAGATAAGTAATTGTTGGAGAAGCACGCAGAGCGGGACGTGTCACGAGCCCTCGCCGCGTCGCTCGCCCTCCTGATCGTCGTCGCACCGCTCCTCGGCGCCGTCGCGCCCGCCGCCGCCGGTCACGGCGACACGGCGTGTGACTTCCCGGTCACCCGCACCGACGCGACCGGGACGGACGTGACGGTGTCGGCGCCGCCGGAGCGGATCGTCACGCTCAGTCCCAGCGCCGCACAGACGCTCTGGGAGGTGGGGGCGCGCGACCGCGTGGTGGCGACCACCGAGTTCGCGTCGTACCTGAACGGCACCGGCGCGCTCGAGACGATTCCCGCCGCCGAGGGACAGGTCGACGTCGAACGGGTCGTCGGCCAGCGCCCCGACTCGTTCTCGCGCCCGGCACCGGTC
>KI543172.1:140798-143411 GCA_000496195.1 uncultured archaeon A07HB70 | reverse complement strand
TTGCTCGCTCTCGGCGTCAATTCGCCGTTTTTCCCTCCTGACCTCTATGATGACGGCGTCACCGCACAGACGATATTGGACGATGCATGGATGGGCCACCGGATCAGGGTGTTTGAGACAGCGCTCAATACTGAGAATGTTCGTAAAGTCAGGTTCCCCAAAGAGTTCGAGACTACCGAAGAAGCGGTTGATAATATCGCCGCCGACGAGACAATTGTTCCGATGCCTGTCGAGCGCGGGGGGCGATTCGGTGACAAGTTCGCCTACTTCCAACGAAAACACGGAACGTACTGGCGGTGGGTTCGGCCGGTATTTGATGGTGCGACGCGGTCGAGTGCGAACGCCCGGATCGAGTTTCGACCGCTTCCGGGCCAGCCGACGTTACGCGACGCGATTTCGTTTCAGACGGTGTTCGCTGGCGCGCTTGAACACTTCCACTCGTCACAGCACCCAGTCCGGCGGTTGGAATGGGAGACTGCCAAAGACAACTTCTATGCCGCGATGCGAGACGGTATCGACGCGGACATCACTTGGATGACCGCTGAAGGACGGATTGCGACTGATTTAGACGTGATTTATCAGGAACTGTTCAGTGCTGCAGAGAGTGGGTTACAAGCCCAAGGGATTCCGGACGAACAAGTCTGTGAATACATAACACCCCTTCGAGAGCGTGTTCAGGCCCGGACGACACCGGCACAGTGGAAACACCAGATGGTATCAAACCGTCTCTCAGAGGGGGTAGACCTCGATAACGCAATCGCAGATACCCAACAAGCCTACATACATCATCAGGCCGATACGTTCTTTTCGGGGAAACTCACTGACTGGGACGTATCGTAACTACGACCAGCAGACCCGAGTGATTGAATGGCTAACACAGGCTAAGATTGATCACGCTAAGAAGCATCCCCTTCTGAAAAGCTATCAAAGCCGCCGCAACCTCCTGGGGGAACGAGACCGTCGTCTGGCCCTCCAGTTTGTGGACCCACAACTCCTTACGACACCGATGACGAATTGGCCGGCGCTCCACGCTGAGTAGACCGTGAGGAAGACGAGCACGCTGTTGATGACGTTCAGCTTCCAACCGTTCGTGTACCGACACATTATTTCGCTGTCGTTGACCGCCCAGAACAGCGGGAGGGCGGTGATCGGGAGTCCGACGACGCCGTTGTATGCCTGAAAGAGGATGATCATATCAATGACGCTCAGCCCAAGGTACTGGTGGACGAGTGGGGAGAGACTCCCAAGAGCAACGCCGCTGACGTAGACGATATTGGAGATACGATCTTATCGGCGACTTCGCCGCCGATTGCCTTCGGAATCATCTAACTGGGTGCCCACATAATCGGGACGATACTGTTGAACGCAGCGGCAAGCGTCCCGACGAGAAAGACGGCCATCGCCCACTCGCCTGAGGAGATGGAGAAGATGATCGAGAACGTCCCAGACCCTGTGTTCCGGAATCAGGTTCTGTACAAGATCTTGGGACAGACCGGATGTAGGCCGGAAGAAGTTGACAACATTCGACTCAAGGACGTAACTGGAGACGAGCTATGGGACAACAACCGTATTCGTATTCGCGCCTCTAAGACTCAGGACAACCGGACAGTTCGTTACAACGATTCTCTCAGTTTCTATCTCACTCAATGGATTGAGAAAGGTGAGAGATAGATTCTATAAGTCCGGAGAGAGCAATTATTTCTTTCCCACCCACAAATCTGAAGCTATCAGCTCTCGTCGGATTCAGGAAATTACACGCCAAACTGCCGAAAATGCGGGAATCCAAGAGAAGCTATACACCGACGCAAGCGGTCGACCCCGCTACAAGGTAACTGCATACGCATTCCGTCGCGGGTTCGCTGAGAATATGATTCGAGAAGGTTGCGACCCGGCCAGATTCAAGAAACTGATGGGTCATAGCGACATTTCTATGACTCAACAGCATCTTGACCCCGATGAGGAAGCGCTTGACGAAACGATAGCATACGTTCCTGACGTGTGATGAGCACGGCCTTCGGTAGCTGACTCTTCAGTAGGAGTTAGCAGCTAGCTCCCCTTGCCTGATGCATAGATCCAACTGTCTTCCCGTTGTGGCGGCGACAGTGACCGGGAGGACTTTGATTGGCGCGACCTGTATAGACCGCACTCGCACGTGTATCCAGCGAAAGAAGCTCACGTATCCCGCCTGATACTACGAGTATGAGCGACGACCAGAATCAAGACGAGATTCGCATACCTGCCGATGAAGAGGAAGTCATCGAAATGGCCGGTGCCAAGACAGAGCAAGAGAAGAACCTCGCTATCGCTCAAGCAAAACTGATTGGCGACCTGTAGTTTTATCGTTCAATTAGAAAACAAAATACGCGCTGACTGATGACCCCGTGGACGGAGATCACCGACCGTTGGGACGACCCCAATACGTGCGATTAGAATGAGTCGTATCATCATAGAGGTTGGTATCCGCCGAGAGTTCTCTGCCGCACTCACATCTGATCTGGAGTCCGTTGAGGCGGTGAGTTCTCCGAAGCACAACGAGGCAGCGCTGAGTGCGCACACGTACGCAATTGAATCCAACTACGCATGCCGGTTGCCTGACAAAATAGCCACAATCCT
>KI543172.1:137747-138943 GCA_000496195.1 uncultured archaeon A07HB70 | reverse complement strand
ACTGGAGCGGATCAACGAGCTAAGAGAAGCTCGACAAAGCCTCACAGCTGACAAAGACGAGTTAGCAGCTGAAATCACGGAGCTCCTCAATAGTCGGGTTTCGGAGACCATCTCCTCAATCGCGGAACCCCAGACGAAGGAACTGATTGACCGAGTTGTTGAGAACATCGACGCGGAGATTAACACCAACGACACCACTGGGAACGAAAGTGCAGAAATAATAGACGAGGACGATCCTAAATCCATTACTGATCCTGCTGGTGAGGAGGCGTATAGTGTCCAATTCCACGCCAACGAGTCAGGTTCGCCGGCCTTCTCAGCCGGCGTTCAGGGGGATGTGTTGGTCAAATGCGTCAACTTTTTGATCTCGAATCGTAACCTGATATCGAAAGTTGAACCCCTCCCCTATATTCCCGGACGGACACGAGCGATCATCCACGACAGCGCTGAGTACAACGACAAAACGGTGAAACTCCCGAAGGAGTTGGACAGTGGCTATGTCTTGGAAGCCAACCTCAGTGCGGATCAAAAGAAGAGAGAAATCAGACGACTAGCCGACCAGTGTGAGATCAGTGTCTCATTCGGCGGGGACTGGTGAGTGATAGCTGACCCGGCGCAGGGATATTTGATATTATAATGCCTGCTCTGAGAGAATAAGACGACCACGCGGTAACCCCAAAACTCAGCTCTACCCGACATCCAAAGCGTCGTACCGCTGTACTTTGTTGAGCGGACGTGCGATTAACACCGACGCCCCGCTAAGTCCCCATAATGTCAGAGAACGACGGCCCCGAGTACGACACCGACTTCCGCGAACACCCCGAGGAGTACGAAATTGGTCGGGGCGAGCAGGACGTGTTCAAATGCGAGCCATACAAAACCGAGTTACTACCGCTCTGGTCGATCAAGACGCTCGAGAAGGCCGAGCAGGGAGCAGAGGCGATCCACGAGCAGTTCCGCGAGTACCGAGGCGCAGGTGAGTTTCCGGGAATGGACCTCGCCCGCAAGTATCTGCAAATGGGGTGGACCCGCTCGATGCGCTACGCCAAGTATCCGGGCGGACAGAAGTACGAGGACGGCGAGGAGCGCGAGCCGCAGGAGTGGTACGACGAGGAGAAGCGCGAGATCGCGTTAGTCTACAAGGAACATCTTGATGAAGTGCGTGAGGACGAGACGTATCAATTACGCCGCGAGAA
>KI543172.1:130926-135502 GCA_000496195.1 uncultured archaeon A07HB70 | reverse complement strand
TCCTCGCGCCCGGCACCGTCTCGAACGAGACGGTCGAGACGCTCCGGAACGCCGGGATCACCGTCTTCGCGCTCGGGACGCCGGCGACCGTCGAGGGAGTGGCCGAGACGACGACGCTGACCGGCCGCCTCGTCGGCGAGTGCGAGGGTGCCCGCGCGACGAACGCGTGGATGCGAGCGAACGTCGACGAGGTCCGGACGGCGGTCGCGGGCGAGCCCCGACCGCGGGCGCTCTCCCTCCTCGGCGGCGGGTTCACCGTCGGCTCCGGGACGTTCGTCCACGACGTGATGCGGACCGCCGGGCTGTCGAACGTCGCCGCGGACGCGGAGCTGACTGGGTACCAGCGGATCAGCCCGGAGGTGGTCCGGGAGCGCGACCCCGAGTGGCTCCTGCGGACGCCCGGCGTCCCCGTCCCCGACGAACCGGCGTACCGGGAGACGACGGCGGTCCGGGCGAACCAGACCGTGACCGTGGACGCGAACTGGCTCAACCAGCCCGCGCCGCGGAGCATCGTCCGCGCCGTGCGGACGGTCGCCCTCGCCGTCCACCCCGCCGCGGCGGCAGACGCCGCGTACGTCCCGCGGGACGCAGCCGGCACCCCGACGGCGACGGCGGAGCCGACGACGACACCGACGACGACGCCGGCGTCGACGACCGCCGCCGACAGCCCGGGCTTCGGCGTCCTCGCCGCCGCGGTGTCGCTCGCCGCGACGCTCCTCGCCGTCCGGGGCCGGCGGCGGCTGTGACCCGCCCGCACGGTCGTGGCGACGCCTCGTTCGACCGCGACGGTCGAGCGTAACGGTATTGCCGTCGGTCCACGGAAACCTGGTATGATCGAGAACGTCATCTGGCCGGTCTACCTCGACCGGGACCGCACGCGCTCCGAGGGCCGGCGTGTGCCCCTGGACGACGCCGTGGACGACCCGGCGGTCGACGAGATAGCGACGGCGGTCGGACAGGTCGGCTACGACGCCGTGATCGAACGCGACGCCGCCTATCCACGGGAGCACGACCCCCGCGGTCGGGTGCTGGTACACGGGGCCGACGACGCCTCGAAGAACGACCTCGTCCGGGCCGTCGCGGCCTACGTGACGATCCTCCGGGACTGACCGGTGCGACGGCTCGGCACCGTCGAGCGGACGGCTGGCGGCGTGGCCGTGGTGCGGGTCCCCGCGCCGGACGGCGACGAGCGCCCCGACCCGCCCGACGTCGGAACGGAGGCCGTCGACGAGCGCCTCGACCCAGCCGGACGCGTCGTCGACGTGTTCGGCCCCGTCGACCAGCCGTACCTCGCCGTCGCGGCGACGGGCGACCCCGCGGCGCTGCTCGGCTCGGTGGTGTACGCCCGGTGACCGACCACAACCCACAAGCGCTGGCCGCGCGAGTGTATAGCGTGAACCCACGCGTCGTCCGCGGCGTCGGGGCCGCCCTCGCCGTCTTCGTCCTGGTTCAGGCCGGCGCGCTCTCGCTCGTCGCACCGTTCGACGCCGCGGGCTACCGTGCCGTCGAGGACCCGAGCGACCCGACGAACAGCCTCGCGTACCTCGCGGCTATCCTCGTCGTGACGGCGCTGATGCTCGCCGCGTTCCGGTACGACTTCGAGCGCGCGGTACGGGGCGTCATCCTCCTCTCGACGGCGCTGCTGTCGTGGTACGTGTTCAGCGTCGTCGTCCCCGCCGTGCCGGCCCGGGAGGCCGTCGTCGTCGCCTGCTCGCTCGCCGTCGCGGGGGCGCTCTACGCCTACCCCGAGTGGTACGTCATCGACGCCGCGGGCGTCGTGATGGGCGCGGGCGCGGCCGGACTGTTCGGCATCAGCTTCGGGCTCCTGCCGGCTGTCGTCCTCCTCGTCGTCCTCGCCGTCTACGACGCGGTGAGTGTCTACGGCACCCGGCACATGCTCGACCTCGCCGACGGCGTCCTCGAGTTGAACGTCCCCGTCGTCCTCGTCCTCCCCGTCGAACCGGGCTACTCGCTCCTGACCGACGAGGGAGCGAGCCCGGAGACGCTGCCGGACGACGCCGGCGCCGGTGCCGCCGCAGTCGAACCGGAGCGCGCCGACAGGACGAGGACGAGGACGGCGCCGACGCCGGCGAGGAGCGCGACGCCCTGTTCATCGGCCTCGGCGACGCCGTGATCCCGACGGTGATGGTCGCCAGCGCGGCGTCGTTCTCCCCCGCTCCGGCGCTCGGCCTCCCGGTCGCGGCGCTGAATCTCCCGGCGCTCCTCGCGGCGGTCGGAACGCTCGTCGGACTGCTCGTTCTCCTCCGTGCCGTCCTCGCGGGCGAGGCTCACGCCGGTCTCCCGCTGCTGAACGGCGGCGCGGTCGGCGGCTACCTCCTCGGCTCCGTCCTCGCCGGCGTCCCGCTCGTCACCGCCGTCGGCCTCGCGCCCTACCTCTGAACGCCGTCGCGCACGGCGACGGCGACACCCGTCTCGAACTCCCGCATCGCCGCGGCGGCGAGTTCGGCCCGCCCGACGGCGAGGAGCGCGTCGTCCTCGTCGACGACCAGCACCTCGTCACCCGGTCTGACGTCCGGGTCGACGCCGCGGACGAACTTCGCCATCGCGTTGCGCTCGTCCCGGACGTACGGCTCCGACTCGCCGCCGACGACGACGCGGCAGGCCGGCGGCGCGAGCGCTCGGCGCAGGCGCTCGCCGCCGGTCGCGCCGAGCGTGAACCGCCCGTCGGTGCCGTACGAGACGAGTCGCCCCGCGTCGACGAGCACCTGCCGGGGCCGCCCGCCGGTGGAGCGCCGGACGCGTGGCTCCTCGTCTGGCGGGAACAGCGCGGTCCCGGCGCCGGCGCCGAACTGGTAGTCTGCGGCGACCCGCAGGCCCGGGAGGTTCTCTGCCACGGCAGCGCCTCGGCCGGTGGACACAAGTCCGTTCCGCTCCAGCCGAGCGGTACCATCTTCAGGCCGCCGACCGACCGGCTGTCTGTGCCTGCCCTCCGTGCCCTCCGGCGGACGGCGGGGGCGCTGACGGAGAGCCCGGTGCTCTTCGTCGGCGGCCTCGTCGCCGCGCTCGTCGTCGCGCCACAGACCGCGCTCGGCTTCGTCGCACAGCTCCTCGACAGCCCGCTCGGCGGCGCCGCCGGCGTCGTCGGCAACGGGCTCACGCTCCTGACGTTCTTCATCACCCCCGCAGTCGCCGCCGGCGTCCTCGGGATGGCCCGCGAGGCCCTGGAGGGGGGCGACACGTCGCTCGGGACGTTCGGCGGCGTCGCCCGCGAACGCTACGTCTCGATGCTCGGCGCGTTCGTCCTCCGCGTCGGCATCACGCTCGTCCTCGGTCTCGCCGCGCTGATCGTGACCGTCGTCGGCCTCCTGGTCGCCGCCCTGTTCGTCGACGTCGGACCGACGGCGGCGATCGCCACCGACCCGAGCCGCCTGATCCAGCCGGACGTCGTCGCGGTCGCCGCCCTCACCGCCCTCGTCGCGGCGCTCGTGTTCTACGGCCCGCTCTTCTTCCTCCAGTTCTTCCACGTCGCCGTCGCCACGGAGGACGCGGGCGCCGTCGAGGGGTACAGACAGTCCTACCGGCTGGTGCGAGGAAACGTCGTCCCGGCGCTCGGCTACTCCGCGGTGCGGGTGCTCGTGGGGCTCGCCGCCGCGCTCCCGCCGCTGCTCGTGACCGCGGTCCAGTTCCGGCGGGCGTTCGCCGCCGGCGTCGGCCCCGCGGCGACGGGCGGCGCGCTGCTCTCGCCGCTCCAGGTCGCCGGCCTGACGGGGTTCGTCCTCGCCGCACAGACCGCCGTCACGCCGTTCCAGCTCACGTACGCGCGGGCGTTCTACGCCGCAGCCGACGCAGACGACGGGACCGACGGGGCGTTCGGCGCCGACAGCCCGGCCCTGCGCGACTAGAGCAGGAACCGGTTCTCGCGGTCGGAGAGGTCGGTGAACGCGTCGGCGGCCTCGACCAGCTCGTCGGCGGTGGACTCGCCGAACGCGCACACCTCCGGGCGGACCCCCTCGTGGCGGAGGTGCGAGCAGAGCCGCGCGAAGTCACCGTCGCCGGTACAGAGCACGACGGCGTCGACGTGGTCCGCGAGCGTGACGGCGTCGAGGCTCAGCCCGATGTCCCAGTCGGCCTTCTTCGTCCCGTCGCCGAACGTCTTGATCGGCTTTATTCGCGTCTCGAAGCCGATCTCCTCGAGCGCCTCGAAGAACGACTCCTCGTCGTCGCTGTCGGCCCGGATGACGTAGGCGATCGCACGGACGAGTTCGCGCCCGCCGACCGCCTCGTCGAGCAGAGCGGTGTAGTCGACGTTTCGCGAGTGGAGCGACTGTGCAGTGTGGTAGAGATTCTGCGCGTCGGCGAGGACGGCGACGCGCTGGCTCGGGTGGACCGCGGTCATGACTCCGTATACACACCTCGTGGCTAAGTGCTTACGTCTCTGGGACGCCGCGTTCGCAAGTTATAACGGCGCCCGGCGTCGTCACACGGGCATGACTGGCGTCCGTCTCCCGACCGCCTCCGCGTTCCGGAGCGGCCGCCGGCCCCGGCTCTCCTCGACCGCGGCTGTCGTGAAACGTGACGCCGACGCGTAGCGTCCACGGCGGGGGTAGCGACCCCG
>KI543172.1:123464-130906 GCA_000496195.1 uncultured archaeon A07HB70 | reverse complement strand
GTCGACACGCTCGACCGCCTCGCAGACCGCGGGTTCGCGGGCGACCTCCTCCTCCGGGGTCAACCCCGGCGAGGTCGGCGGCCCCCACGAGTCGTTCGCGGTCGGCCCGGACGCGAAGTTCGGGATCCCGTACCCCGACGCGGTCGAGACGGCCCGGGCCGTCCGCGAGGCGTACCCGTTCGACCTCGTCGGCCTCCACGCCCACGGCGCGAGCGGGATGACCGGCGAGTTGACCCACCCGGAGGCCGCGCGACGGCTCGGCACGGTCGCTCGCGAGGTCGGCGGCGTCGACGTCGTCGACGTCGGCGGCGGGTTCACGGTGCCGTACCGCGAGGACGAGGCCCCCCCCGACCTCGACGCGCTGGCCCACGAGACGCGGGCCGCGCTCGCGGACGCCGGCGTCGACGCCCGCCTCGCGGTCGAGCCGGGCCGGTACGTCGTCGCCGACGCTAGCCTGATACTGACCCGCGTGAACACCCGGAAGGAGACGCCCGGACCGACGGTCGTCGGCGTCGACGCCAGCCTCGCGACGCTGATGCGTCCGTCGCTGCTCGGCTCGTACCACCCGTTCCGGAACGTCACCGCCCCCGACCGCGAGCCCGACCGCGTCACCGTCGGCGGACCGGTCTGTACCAGCACCGACACGCTCTGCGAGAACCGGCCGATCCCGCGCCCGGAGCGTGGCGACCTCCTCGCGGTCGGGATCGCTGGCGCGTACGGGATGGAGCTCGCGAACGAGTTTCACTCACAGCCGCTGCCGGCGGAGGTGGCCGTCGAGGGCGGCGAGACGCGCGTGGTCCGCGAGCGCCGGACTGTCGACGACCTCCTGGCGCGCGAGCGCCCGTAGGCCTCAGGCCGCCGCCGCGGCTGCCGCCACCTCGTCGACGAACTCGTCGAACGCCGGGTTGTCGCCCTCGCGCACCCACCGGTAGGTGACGACGCCCGCCTCGTCGAGGACGAACACCGCGCGCCGGCTCACCTCGAAGTGGCCGTACATCGCCTCCTGTACCACGCCGTAGGTGCGGGTCACCTCGTGTTCGTGGTCCGAGAGCAGCGGCACCGAGAGGTCCTCCTTGACGATGAACTCGTTGTGGGCGAACGAGAGGTCGACGCTGATCCCGTAGACGTCGGCGTCGACGCGTTCGAACGCCGACAGCCCGTCGGTGAACGCGCAGAGTTCGTCCGTACAGCCGCTCGTGAACGCCGCGGGGAAGAACGCGAGGACGACCGGCCCGTCGCCGAGCGCCGCCTCCAGCGAGAACTCCTCGATGTCGTTGTACGACCGCCCCTGCGCCATCGGCAGCGTGAACCGCGGCGCGTCGTCGCCGACTTCGACTGGCATACTCGCCGCGGCGCGCGCCCCGCACCTAAGCCTGTGGGCGGACACGGCACACAGCCGCTCTGCCGTGGTCGCTCCCGACTCCCGTCGCCGGACTGCAGCTCCGCGCCGAACGCGCCGTCGGCGTCGCCCTCCGCCGCCCGTTCGTGTCCGCGCTCGTGGCACGGAGGTGCGAGACCGCCCGCTTCCGTTCCGCCCGTGGCACGCCGACCGAACGTTCATCGGGACGGCGGCGCCACCTCTCGCCGTGCCCGACGACGACCCGCCACGCCCGGCCTCGCTCCCGGCTGGCCACGACGACGAGGACCCGTACGAGGGCGAGGACCTGTCGACGTACCCGGACTGGTGGCGAGCGAACGTCGAGGAGTTTCGCGCCCACGGTATGCGACCGTACCGCCCGCCGCGGCTGGCCGACGACGAGCTGTCGCCGCCGCTCGTCGAGGCGCTGTCCGAGGAGTTCGGCGTCGACGTGCGCTTTCGCGCCCGCAATCCCCAGTCCGACGGGACGTGGGTGCTCGTCGTCGACGACGAGCCGGTTCAGTCGGTCGACCACCGGCGCCACGGCGACGGCTACACCGTCTACGGCGTGACGAGCGAGGAGCTACGGGCGGCGGTGCACGGGGCAGTCGGGGACTGAGCGCGGCTCAGCGGAGCACGACCACGTCGCCGCCGTCGCGCTCGACCTCGTAGTGTGGCACCGCGACCGCCTCGTCCTTGACGTTCTCCCCCGTCGTCACGTCGAACTTCCAGCCGTGCCACGGACAGGTGACCACCTCGCCGCGCTGGACGTACTCCCACGACCAGCCGTCCTCGCCGACGACCATCCGTCCCGTCAGGTCGCCCTCGCAGAGCGGCGCGGCCTGGTGCGGACAGAAGTTCGGGAGCGCGTGGAGGTCGCCGTCGACGTTGAACACCGCAACCTCCTGTCCCCCGACGTCGACGATGACGCGGTCGCCCGGCTCTGCAACCTCCTCCGCGCGTGCGACGCGGTGGCGCCGCCCGCCGTCGCTCACGACAGGTCGAACACGTCTGTCGCCGTCTCGCCCATGATACCGCGGACCGCCTCGTCGTCGAGGTGGCCCCGGACCCGGTCGTACAGCTCCTCCGGCGGGTCGAAGTCCGGGTGCGGGAGGTCTGAGGAGTACATCAGCGTCTCCGGGCCGACGAGCTCTATCATCTTCGCCAGGTGGTCGGGGTGGTCGCCGGTGTAGCCGAGCGGCTGTGTCGAGAAGTGGAACCGCTCGTCGATGTACTTGCTCGGGAGCTGCTCCAGCCCCGGCACCTCGTCGGACAGCTCGAGGTAGTGGTCGTCGAGGCGCCACTTCGTGTACGGGATCCAGCCGACACCGGCCTCCTGGAAGACGAACTGGAGGTCGGGGAACCGCTCGGGCACCGCCTGGAAGAGCATCGACGTGAGGTTCCACATCGCGGTGAACGGGTGCACCATCGCGTGGTCCTCGGCGTACGTCTCGGCCCACTTGCGCAGCACCGGGAAGATGTCGGCGGTCGCCCCCGACCCGGAGTGGAACATCACGGGCAGGTCGTTCTCCTCTGCCGCCTCGTAGAGCGGGTCGTACCACCGGTGGCCCGGCGGCGGGACCAGCCCCGTCGAGGGGATCTGAACCCCGACCACACCCGGTTCGTCGGCCCGGTCGTCGATGATCTCGGCTGCCTTGTCCGGCGCCTGTGGCGGCACCAGCACGGGCGTGAGGATGTCGCCCTGCCCGTCGTCGACGAACTGGTCGAGGATCCAGGCGTTGTACGCCTTCGCCAGCGCCACCGCGGCGCGGTCGTTGTTCACCGTCGCGAGCGCGAGGCCGAGCGTCGGGTTCAGGACGGAGTAGTCGAGGCCGAACTCCGCCATCTCCGAGCGCTTCGCCTCCACCGTCCCGGTCGGGTGGTCGCCGTAGACGTCACCGAACGCGTCCGTGTGGATGAACGGCGGCGTCGGGTGGGCGACGGAGTAGATGTCGTGCTCCGGGTGGGCGGCGTCCTCGATTATCCGGCGCAACCCCTCGTCCGCCGGGTCCATATACTCGAGCAGCTGGTCGACGCTCTCGGTGACGTGTGCGTCGGTGTCGACGACGGCGTCGACACTGTCCAGCGTTCGCGCGCGACCAGCCGCGTGTTGTGTCATGTTTCTTCATCACTCGGGGATGGGTATTTACACTTTCGTTGCTCCGTAACCGGGAAGTCGACGGCCCTCGCACGGTCGCGAGTGTACGAGGCCGTCGACGCCGAGAACGCCGCCGCGGCGGACGCGCTCGTCGCTACGGCGGCGCGGCTGGGCTACGACGGGCTGGTCGTCCGGGGCGCAGAGGCGGCGCCGGACGACGCGGCTGTCGACGTCGTCCCGGCTGTCACCGTCGACGCCGGCCCAGAGACGGCGGGGTCGCTGGTTCGCGACCGCCGGGCGGCGGCGACGCTCCTCCTCGTCCGCGGCGGGACCCCTGCACGAAACCGCTTCGCGACGGGCGAACCACGGGCCGACGTCCTCGTCGGCGCGGTCGGGCCGGACGAGTTCCCGTTCGACGACGTCCTCGCGCGGGCGGCGGCGCGGGCTGGCGTCCGGGTCGCGTTCGACCTGGGGCCGGTGCTCCGCGAGACGGGCGGGACCCGCGTCCGGGCGATATCTGCGCTCGCCCGGCTCCACGACCTCGTCGAGACGAACGACACACCACACGTCGTGACCGCCGGGGCGGACGTGCCGCTCGGACTGCGCGCTCCGCGCGCGCTCGCAGCCGTCGGGACGGCGGTCGGCCTCCCGGACGGATTCGTCCGCGAGGGCCTGCGCGAGTGGGGGCGGCTGGTCGCGCGCAACCGCGACCGGGCGGGAGACGACTGGGTGATGCCGGGCGTGCGCCGCGGGCGGTACGACCCGGCAGACTGGTCCGAGCCGGAGGGCGACCCGTGACGCCGCGCCCGAAGGCCCGCCGCCCGCGGTGGCGCTACCTCGCGGTCGGTGTCGAGGGCGCGGCGCCGGACCGGCGGGCGGTCCAGCGCGCCGTCTGGGACGCGACGACGGCGCTGTTCGGCGACCCCGGGAGCGCCGCCGTCGACCCGACGGTCGTCGAGACGGGCGCCGACGCGGTCGTGGTCCGGGTCCGCCGCGACGAGGTCGAGCGCGCACGGGCCGCGCTGGCCTGCGTGACGGTCGTCGGTAGCGACCCTGCGGCGCTCCGGGTACGCGGGGTCTCTGGGACGATCCGCGCCTGCGTCGAGCGGCACCTCGAGGGCTGACCGGCCCGAAGGAAAGGGTATTTACTCGGGCCGGCCCGACATTGAGAAGAGCGGACTGTCAGCACCGACGGCTGCCACAGGCGGTCGGGCTGACGCTCGTGACGGACCCACACATGCAGGGACAAGCCCAACAGCAGGCATACGACCGCGGGATCACGATCTTCTCGCCGGACGGCCGGCTCTACCAGGTCGAGTACGCGAGGGAGGCCGTCAAGCGCGGCACCGCGAGCGTCGGCATTCGCACGCAGGGCGGCGTCGTCCTCGCGGCGGACAAGCGCCAGCGGTCGCCGCTGATGGAGCCGACGAGCGTCGAGAAGATCCACAAGGCCGACGACCACGTCGGCGTCGCCAGCGCGGGCCACGTCGCCGACGCCCGCCAGCTGATCGACTTCGCGCGCCGGCAGGCGCAGATCAACCGCCTGCGCTACGGCGAACCGATCGGCATCGAGACGCTGACGAAGGCAGTCACCGACCACATCCAGCAGTACACGCAGATCGGCGGCGCGCGCCCGTTCGGCGTCGCCCTCCTCCTCGGCGGCATCGAGAACGGCGAGCCGCGCCTCTACGAGACGGACCCCTCCGGCACGCCATACGAGTGGAAGGCCGTCTCGATCGGTGCCGACCGCGCCGACCTCCAGGAGTTCCTCGAGGGCGAGTACACGGAGGAGCTCGACCTCGCGGGCGGCATCGACCTCGCGCTCCGCGCAATCGACGCCGCGAACGAGGACGGCCTCACGGCCCAGGGCGCCGACGTCGCCACGATCGACGCCGAGGAGAAGCGGTTCCACCAGCTCCCCCGCGACGAGGTGGCCGCCTACATCGAGGAGGCCGGCCTGTCTGCGTCCGACGACGAGCCAGCCGACGACTGACCGCCGCCGGCGAACTTTTCTCCCCGGCCCCCGCCGTACCGCCCGTGACGGACGTCAGTCTCGGCTTTCTCGCCGACCGCCTCCCGTCGGACCGCCTGTCGCTCGACCCGACGGACCGCGCCGAGTACGACGCGGACTGGGGTCGCTCCGGCGGCGACCCCGACGTCGTCGTCTGGCCCGAGTCGACCGACGAGGTCGCGGCAGTGCTCGCGGCCTGTGACGAGCGTGGCGTCCCCGTCACCCCGTACGCGGCCGGGTCGGGCATCGAGGGCGCGGCGCTCGCGACGACCGGCGGGGTGACGCTCGACACGACGCGGATGGACGGCGTCGGGCCCGTCCGCCCCGACGACCTACAGATGGACGTCGCCCCCGGCGCCGTCGGCGGCGACGTCGAGGCGGCTGCCGCGGACCGCGGCCTCGTCTGTCCCCCGTTTCCGCAGTCGGCGGCGTTCTCGACGATCGGGGGGATGGTCGCGACGGGCGCGAGCGGGACGCAGACGGTCAAGTACGGCGAGGTGGGCGACTGGGTGCTCGGCCTCGAGGCCGTCCTCGCCGACGGGACGGTGATAGAGACCGGGTCGCGCGCCCGAAAGTCCTCCAGCGGCTACGACCTCACGGCGCTCCTCGTCGGGAGCGAGGGCACTCTCGCCGTCGTGACGCGCGTGACGCTCGCGCTGGCCCCCGAGCCGCGAGCCCGCCGTGCCGGGCGGGCGACGTTCGAGACGCTCGACGACGCCACCGCGGCGGTGGCACGGGTCGTCCGCGAGGGCGTCGACGTCGCGACGCTCGAACTCGTCGACCCGCTCACCGCGCGGATGGCGTCGGCGCACGCCGACGCGGACGTGCCGCCGGACCCGTCGGTGTACGTCGAGATCCACGACGGCACCGAGGCCGGCGCCGACGCCGAGGCCACGCGGTGCGAGTCGGTCCTGTCGGCGGCGGGCGGCGCCGTCTCGTTCGCCGACGATCCCGCCGAGATGGAGCGGATCTGGGCCGCCCGCCGGCAGGCCGTCGACGCTATCAAGACGTGGGACCCCGACCGAACGCCGCTGACCGTCGGGGACGTCACCGTCCCGATCGGGTCGTTCCCCGAGATGGTGCGGTCGGTGCGCTCTATCGGCGCCGAGTACGGCTTCGACGTGCCGGCGTTCGGCCACGCGGGCGACGGCAACGTCCACTACGCGGTCCTCGTCGATCCGGACGACCCAGACGAGGTGGCGCGCGGGAAAGAGGCGAGCGACCGCATCGTCGAGCGCGCGCTGGCGCTCGAGGGGACGTCGACCGGCGAACACGGCGTCGGCCTCGGCAAGCAGTCGTATATGTCCGACGAACACGGCGCCGCCGTCGGAGCGATGCGGGCGGTGAAGGACGCGCTCGACCCGAACGGCACGCTGAACCCCGAAACGGCGCTGCCCCCGGCTCAGTAGTCCTCGTAGGCGAGGTTCATCAGCCACTGCGAGAATGCGTCGCTGTTGGGGTCGATCTCCTCCTCGCCGATGAACGGGCTGAGCATGTCGCCGGCCATCAGCAGGGCGAAGTCGAGATCACGGGCCGCGGGCTCGATGAAGTAGGTCGTGTGGCCGTTGTAGACCGCGTCGGACCGCTCGACGAGGCCGGCCTCCGACAGCGACTCTGCGATCCGGCTCCCCTGTCGCGAGGAGACCCCCGAGCTCCTTCCAGAGGTCACTCTGGTGGATACCGCCGGTCTCGCGCACCAGTCCGAGGGCGGCGCGCTCCTCCTCGGAGAGCTCGCCCTCGACTTCGACAACGCTCACCGGTCCCACCGCCCGGCAGGTCGCGTGACTCTAGACACGTCGCAGTGTAGTTCCGGTTGGGAATTAAACCTGTTCGTCCACCGTGCGGTACGGCGTCTCACAGGGCGGGCCGTCGGCGAAGCGGTAGGCCGGCGACCTGCCGGGCGCGAGCAGCGACGACGACCGGGTTCCGAACCCGTCGCCGTGGACACAGGCGCCGAGCCTGTGGTCGCCCAGCGC
>KI543172.1:113404-121798 GCA_000496195.1 uncultured archaeon A07HB70 | reverse complement strand
CGACCCCGTCGATGTCGTGCTCCTCGAGCGCGTCGTTCAGCGCGACGGTCTTCAGCAGGTGGTTGCCGACGTAGGTGTCGAGGAGGAAGGGGAACGTCTCCTCCTCGTACTCTAGAATCGACCGGACGTGGTGTCTGTTGTGCTCCGACAGCGCGTCGACGGGAATCTCGTCGCCGGGCGTCAGTCCCCGCTCCTCGACGTACTCGCCGACGTCCGTGTTCCGGGCGTAGATGACCTCTAGCCCCCACTCGTCGGCCCAGCGCGCGACGAAGTCGTGCAGCTCGTCGAAATGCTGGTAGTGGTCGATGAAGACGGCGGGCGGGAGGTCGTAGCCGTGTCGCTCGGCCACCTGCTGGACGAAGTAGAGGGTGAGCGTCGAGTCCTTTCCGCCCGTCCACATCACGGCGGGTCGCTCGTACTGCTCGAGGGCGGCCTCCGTCACCGCGACCGCCTTCTCCATCTTCGCCGGGAGCGTCTCGTAGTCTTCCGGGTCCTGCCCCTCGCCGTCGGTGTAGTCGACGTCGAGGTAGTCCGGGAACTCGACCTGCGTCATCGCCTAATGAGATATAATGTAGATACAAGTGCGTTGTGGGTCGCGGCGGGCGTGTGAGACGGTGGCGTGGCCGGGACGACAGCCGACCAGACCAGCCGTCTGGCCGTGAGCGGCCCGTGCCAGCGAGGTGAGCCGACGCCCGGCGGCGGCCCCGTTCGGACGGCGTCGTGGCCTCGATCTGTCGTCAGTCCGAGATGAACTTGTTGTCGCGCCAGTCGACCGCGGTCTTCTCGTTCGCCGCGGGGTTCTCGACGACCTCGACCGATGCAGGCCGGGGTTCGCCCTCGACGATCCGGGTCGCGATCAGCTCGTCGTCCGTCTCGGTGATGGCGGTTAGCGTTCCCTTCTCGGACCGCTTCGCGATCTCGAGGAGGACGAGGAACATCGGGTACTGGAGCGCCGAGTTCTGGAGGACGGTCTCGCGGTCGCCCTTGAAGCAGGCGAACTCGACGAGCTCCGAGGGGATCTCCTCCTCCTCCTCCATCCAGGGCCCGCCGTTTCGCGGCGGCTCCTCCTCGTAGACGCGGTTCTCGGAGATGCTGGCCTTTAGCTGTGCGGTCGGTGTGTACTTCGAGAGGTCGTCGTCGCGCGCGACCGACTTGAGGATCAGCGTGTTGTTGCGGCGCGTGACGTCGACCGACTCGATCTCCGGCGGGAGGTCCGGGTCTGCGTCGAAGTAGTCCTGTACGTCCTCGAGCGGGAGTTCGAGTGTCGAGTGGAGTCGGTAGACGGTTCCTGACATGTGTTTGTTTGGTCCGGACCGCGGTATAGCTTGCTGTTGATACGGCACGCGTACTTATGAGGGCTGCTATCCGGATCAGGCGGTCTCGAGCGTCTCGGCGAGCTCGCCGCGCTCCTCGAGTTCGGCGAGCACGTCGCTCCCGCCGACGAACTCGCCGTCGACGAACGCCTGCGGGATCGTCTCCCAGCCGCTGTGTTCGGCCAGCGCCTCGCGGAACTGGTCGAGCGCCGGGAGCACGTCCACCGTCTCGAACTCGTCACGGTGGGCCGCGATGAGGTTGACCGCGCGGTCGGAGTAGCCACACTGGGGCATCAGCGGGTTCCCCTTCATGAACAGAACCACCTCGTTCTCGGCGATGGTGTCGTCGACGCTGTCGGCGACCCCCTCCTCGTCGAGGTCGGCACCGGGTTCGAATGTCACACGGGGAGTTGGCGGTCGTGACGCAAATGACTTTCCGTCAGTCTCGCCCGAGTGTCAGTCGTCGCCGACCCGCACGACCGTGATGAGCGAGTAGACGGGCACGCCGTCGATGCTCTCGACGCCCTGCTTGTCGACGACGACACAGCAGGCGACGGGGTTCCCGCCCTCCGCCCGGATCGCCTCTACCGTCTCGCGCATCGTGGTCCCCGAGGTGATGGTATCGTCGACGATGTAGCAGTCTCGCCCGCGGATCGTCGCGAAGTTTCGCGAGAACGACCCGCCGAGGTCGTCCATGTCGCCGTCGTCCCACTGGTGTTTGGCCGGCGTGTACGTCGCGAGGTCGGTGTCGATGCCGTACGCGACCGACGTCGCCAGCGGCGCGCCTGCCTTCTCGATGCCGACGGTGAGGTCGACCGCGTCGCCCTGCTTCGAGAGCAGGTCCGACATCGCCTCGGCGACGTGGCCCAGCCGCGCGGAGTCCCGACCGATCGTCGACCAGTCGACGTGGATGTCGTCGGGGCCGCTCGCCTCCCTGCCGTCGTCCGGTTCCGCGGCCACCGTCCGGCCTGTGTCGCTGCGCTCAACGAGCCAGCTCGCCGTCTCGCGCGAGACGTTCAGCTCGTCGGCAATCTCGCCCCGCGAGAGCCCGCGCTCGGCGAGCTGGCCCGCACTCGCTATCAGGTCGTCAACGTTCTTCATACTCGTTTAGTTCGACGGCGGTTTTGATAGTCGTGTCGTCGTCTGTGAACGCGGCGTCGAGCTGGTCCGGAGGGTAGACGCCGGTCACCACCCGGTCGACGAGCCACCCGGGCAGGCTCGCGAGGCGGCTGCTCGCCGCCGCGAGGTGCCGCCGGTTCGAGTTGACGCTCCCGACGAGCGCCTTGTTGTTCAACACGAGCTCGCGGTGGAGGTGTCCGCCCTCCACCTCGAACTGCCAGTCTTCCGGGACGCCGAGGAGCGCGCCGACACCGCCGGCCGCGAGCGCGTGGACCGTCTCGACGGCGTGGCGGGCGTACCCCGTCGCCTCGAAGACGAGGTCCATCGGCTCGTGGACGTCGGCGACCGTCTCGACGGGCGTCTCCCGAGAGTCGACGTACGTCGCGCCGAGGCCGTCGACGACGTCGAGTGTCGGGTCGGGCCGGTCGCGCCGGCCGAGACAGTACAGCCGGTCGAACCGGCTGTCGGCGTCGAGCAGACCGAGCGCGAGGAGCCCGAGCGACCCGTTCCCGAGCACCATCGCCGACTCGGGCTGCCAGTCGAACGCCGACCGCGCGGCCTCGGCGTGTTCGAGCGCCTTCACCGCGATGGAGAGCGGCTCGACGAGAAAGCCGTCGCCGGCCTGCTCGGGCGGCAGACGCACCAGCGACGGCGCCGGACAGGCGACGTACTCGGCCATGTAGCCGTCCGCGCCGGCGATCCCCCGCTCGTGGAAGTCGCCGCTCCCCCACGGCGCCATGTCGGCCTCGTCGCGCTCGAACCACGACCGGTCGCCGCCGGCTGCGGGGGTCCGCACCGTCGGGACGACGACGGCCCCCTCGGTCAGGTCTGTTCCGTTCGCGTCGGCGACGACGCCGACCGCCTCGTGGCCCAGCACCATCTCGTCGGCTCCGGAGGGGAAGCCGCCGTGCGCGCCGCGCACCACTTCGCGGTCGGTGCCGTCGACGCCGACGCGCAACATCCGGACCAGCGCCTCGTCGGGGGCCGGCTCGGGGCGCGGCTGCTCGACGACTGTCGGCTCACGCTCCCCACGCCTGACGACGACGGCTCGCATGATCCACGCTCGGCGACGGACAGTAAAAAGACTACTTTTTATCCGAGTTAACGCTCGACCGAGCCCGCGAGCTGCGGCGCCAGCCCGACGTAGTCTGCCGGCTCCATCGCCAGCAGGCGCTCCCGCGTCGCCTCCGGGAGGTCGGCCTCGCGGACGATGTCGCGCAGGTCCTCGACGGCGACCTCGCGTCCACGGGTCGCCGCCTTCACCCGTTCGTAGGCGTCGCCGTGGCCGGCGCTCCGGAGGACGGTCTGGACCGCCTCGGCGAGGACCGCGGGCTCGTCGTCGAGGTCGGCCCGCATCGCCGCCTCGTTCGGCACGACCGTCGACAGCCCCGCGGCGGTCTTCGTGTAGCCGACGAGGCAGTGCGCGAGCGCCGCGCCGACGTTGCGCTTGACCGTCGAGTCCGAGAGGTCCCGCTGGAGCCGCGAGGTGACGACGTAGTCGCCGAGGAAGGCGAGGTCGGCGTCTGCCTTCGAGAGGTTGCCCTCGGCGTTCTCGAAGTCGATCGGGTTCACCTTGTGTGGCATCGTCGACGACCCCGTCTCGGCGGCGTCGCTCCGCTGGCCGAGGTAGCGCCGCGAGGCGTAGGCCCACGCGTCGCGGTCCAGGTCCAGGAGGACGCCGTTGACGCCCCTGAGGGCGTCGAACAGGCGCGCGAGGTCGTCGCCGGGGTGGACCTGCGTCGTCAGCGGCTCGTGTTCGAGGCCGAGCGACCCGACGAACGCCGCGGCGAACGCCGGCCAGTCGACCGACGGCAGCGCGACGTGGTGGGCGGCGTACGTCCCCGACGCGCCGGCGAGCTTGCCGCTCAGGCCCGCCGTCGCGCGCTCGACGCGACCGAGCGTCCGTCCGAGACGGCTCGCGTAGACGGCCATCTCCCTGCCGAACGTCGTCGGCGTCGCCGGCTGGCCGTGGGTCCGGGCGAGCATCGGCAGGTCCCGCCCCTCGTGGGCGAGTTCGACCAGCCGGTCCCGGACCTCCCCGAGCGCGGGCCGGAGCACCTCGGTCACCGCGCCGCGGACGAGGCGGCGGCGCGCGAGGTTGTTGACGTCCTCGCTGGTCAGCCCGAAGTGGATCCACGGGTGGAGCCGCTCGGGGGTGTGCTCGCGGACGAGATACTCGACGGCCTTCACGTCGTGGTTGGTGGCCGGGTACCGCTCTGTGCCCTCCGTCTCGATGCGTTTCGCGAGCCGGGCGTCGTCGGCGTCGAACTCGCCGACCAGCCGTTCTATCTCCTCGCGCTCGGCGTCGTCGAGGTCGACCGGCACGTCGGGGTGGCCGCCGAGCGCGAGGAGGTACCGTCCCTCGACCCGGACCCGTTCGCGGACGAGCGCCGCCTCGCTGGCGTGGTCGACGAGCGGTGCGGTCCGGTCGGCGTAGCGCCCGTCGAGCGGCGAGAGCGCCGCCAGCGGGTCGTCGCGCGGAATGTCCATGTCCGGCAGTCCGCGGGTCGGGTGAAAAGCGATGCGCTCGGTCCCACCGCAACCGGTAAGCCCCCGCCGGCCGCGGGGAGACGCATGCGAATCGCTGGGATGGCGGGCAACCGCGGCCGGAACCTGCTCAACCTCGCCGACCGGGCTCCCGGCGGCGCGACGCTCGCCGTCGTCGCCACGGACGACGCGGACGCGCCGGTGCTCGACGACGCCGCCGACCGCGGCGTGCCGACGGAGGTGGTCGTTCCGGACGCGGACGAGTCCCGTGCGGAGCACGAGCGCCGCCTGCTCGACGCGCTCGGAGGCTACGACGTCGACCTGGTCTGTCTCGACGGCTACATGCGGGTTCTGAGCGAGACGTTCCTCGACGCCGCGCCGACGGCGCTGAACGTCCACCCGTCGATCCTGCCCGCGTTTCCGGGGGCCGACGCCCACGAACAGGTCCTGGCGGCGGGCGTGACGGTCACGGGCTGTACCGTCCACGTCGTCACCGAACAGGTCGACGGCGGCCCGGTCGTCACCCAGGAGACGGTGCCAGTGTACGGGGACGACGACGCCGCGAGCCTCAAGCGGCGCGTGCGCGAGGAGGCGGAGTTCCTCGCGTACCCCCGTGTCGTCCGCTGGTTCGCCGAGGACCGCGTGACCGTCGACGGCGAGGACGTGACCGTCGACGGCGACGACGGCGGGGAGTTCCCGGCGCGCCGCCAGACCAGCGGCGACCGGACCCGGCGCCTGCGTTACGGCGAGAACCCTCACCAGGAGGCCGCGCTGTACGAGTCTCCGACCGGCCCCGACGCGCCGGCCTCCGTCGTCCGCGCGCCCCAGCACAACCCCGGCGCGAAGGCGCTCTCGTACAACAACTACAACGACGCCGACCACGCCCTCGACGTCGTCCGGGAGTACGACGACCCAGCCGCCGTGGTCGTGAAACACGCGACGCCGGCGGGCGTCGCCGTCGCCGACGACGTCGCAGCCGCGTACGAGGACGCCCTCGCCACCGACCCGATGAGCGCGTTCGGCGGTGTCGTCGCGCTGAACCGGGTCTGTGACGCGGCGACAGCCGACGCCGTGACGGACTCGTTCAAGGAGGTGCTGGTCGCGCCGGACTACACCGAGAGCGCACTGGACGTCCTGCGAGCGAGCGACAACCTCCGGGTGCTGTCGGTCGGGTCGCTCGACGCCGGGCGCGACCGGCTCACGACCGTCGACCTCGTCGGCGGGACGCTCGTCCAGGAGCGCGACGACTGGACGCCGACCGCAGCCGACCTCGAGACGGTCACCGAACGCGCTCCGACGGAGGCGGAGGTCGAGACGATGCTGTTCGCGTGGCGGGCGCTGAAGGGCGTCACCTCGAACGGAATCGTCCTCGCGGCGGGCCGGGAGACGGTCGGTATCGGCGCGGGACAGGTGTCCCGTGTCGACGCCGTCGAACTCGCGGCGCGGAAGGCCCGCACCCACGCCGAGGGAGGCGGCCCCGAGGGCGCGGTGATGGCCTCTGACGCGTTCTTCCCGTTTCCCGACGGCGTCGAGGCCGCCGCCGCAGCCGGCGTCGAGGCGGTGGTACAGCCGGGCGGGAGCGTCAACGACGAGGACGTGATCGCCGCCTGTGACGAGCACGGGGTGGCGATGGCGTTCACCGGGCACCGCTGCTTCCGGCACGACTAGCGCGGGACGCCGGGCGACCCGAGACAGCCCGCGTGTTCCGCGGGTCGTTCGCTCTCCGCCGGTCGCGCCACGCAACGAGCGAAGCCTGTTTACCCCGCCGCGACCCACATCCCACGATGACCGCCGACGCCGACGGCTCGTGGGTCGCCCTGTTCTCCGGCGGCAAGGACTCGTCGTGGGCGCTCTACCGCGCGCTGGAGACGGGACTGTCCGTCTCACACCTCCTCACCGTCCACCCGAGCGCGGACTCGTACATGTACCACGTCCCGGAGACGGGGCTGGCGCGACTCGCCGCCGACGCCGTCGGGATCGACCACGTCGAGGTGACGGCAGACGACCTCGACGCGACGGAGGTGACAGACGCGGGCGCGCAGGGCGACCGCGAACTCGCGCCGCTAGAGCGTGCGCTCCGCGGCCTCGTCGCCGACCGGGAGGTCGCCGGCGTCACCGCCGGCGCCGTCGAGAGCGAGTACCAGACCTCGCGGATCGAGGCGCTCTGTGACCGCCTCGGCCTCGACCTGTTCGCGCCGCTCTACGGCGAGGACCCCGAGCGCCTCGGGCGCGCGATTGTCGACGCCGGCTTCGAGGTCAGGGTCGTCGCCGTCGCCGCCGCCGGCCTCGACGAGTCGTGGCTCTGGCGCCGCCTCGACGACGCGGCGCTCGACGACCTCCTCGCGCTCCGGGACCAGTACGGCGTCCACCCGCTCGGCGAGGGCGGCGAGTTCGAGACGGTCGTGGTCGCCGGCCCGCACATGGACGGACGTATCGACGTCGACCACGAGACGGAGTGGGACGGACGCCGGGGACGGGTGCACGTCACCGACGCACGGCTCGTCTACTCGGACGGGGCGAGCACCCGCGAGTAGCCGCCGACGAGCGCCTCCTCGAGGTCGGTCCCGACCACCTGCGCGTGCTCGTCGACGACGGTGTCGGTGACCGTACTGTCTTCCACTGTCGCGTCGGGGAACACGACCGACCCCTCGACGACGGCGTCGCGGACGGTGGCGCCGGCCATGACGTGTGACCCGCCGCCGACCTCGCTGTCCTCGACCGTGGCGTCGGGGTGGACCTCCGCGTCGCCGTCGAGCGCCCACGCGACCGTCTCGAGGTAGGCCTCCGGCGTGCCGATGTCGAACCACGCGCCGTCGAAGGTGAACGCGTGGACCGTGCCGCGCTCCTGGAGCCACTGGACGAACCACCCGGGCTCGTCCGGGTTCTCGCCGTCCGCGAGGTACTCGTCGAACAGCGGGAGCGTCTCGGCGGGGAAGCCGTAGCAGGCGATAGAGACGAGCGTCGACCGCGGCTCCTCGGGCTTCTCCTGGAAGTCGACGACCCGGTCGCCGTCGAGTTCGACCAGCCCGTAGGACTTCGCCCGCTCGCGCGACCCGACGTCGTACGCCGCGATCGCCGGCGTCCCGGCGTCGGCGAAGAAGTCGCCGAACTCTGCGAGGTCGAAGCTGATCAGGTTGTCGCCCGCGACGACCAGCAGGTCGTCCGTCACTCCTTCGCGGTCGATGAGCTGTGCCAGCGCCCCGACGACGCCGAACTTCTCGCTCTCGCCGGTGGTGTCCTCGACGGAGAGGACGGGCTTCTCGAACGGGCCCTCGGCGAGGTAGTCCGCGAAGTCGTCGGCGAACCGCTCGTTCGTCGAGACGTACACCGTCTCGATCCGGTCGTCGGCCTCCAGGTCGGCGAACGCGGAGTCGATGACCGTCTCGTCGCCGACGGGCAGGAACATCTTCGGACGGTTGCGCGTGACGGGCCAGAGCCGGGTGGCGTACCCACCCGCGAGTACGACGGCGTCCAT
>KI543172.1:109042-113384 GCA_000496195.1 uncultured archaeon A07HB70 | reverse complement strand
TACGCAGTACACCGACAGCGGTCGCTTGGTTCTTTTCCTTCGGGGGACGGTGTCACGCTCCAGGCGACCATTTCCTCGTCGCGTTCGACGGCTCGACCCTCGCCGAGGCCGCGCCGGCCCGCGTCCGGGCGCCCGACGACCGACGAACCGACCGTCGCGTGACGGTCGTCCTGGGCCGGAGCGTAGCGTACGCCCGCGAGCGTAGCTATGTCGACGACGAGAGGACGCCCCGACGGCTCTCGGCACGCGGACGACGACGCGCCCGCTCGCCGCAATCGAAAGAGCCGAGACGCCGGCGCCCCGCCATCGGGCGTGGACGACCGGACCACCCGCCAGCGCGTCGTCGACGCCCTCCGGGACGGCCCGGCGACGGTCTCCGAACTGTCGACGCGCGTCGGCGCGCCCCGCTCCGCGCTGTACGACCACCTCCGACACGTCGCGCGCTCGCTCGACGGGGCCGACGAGCGCTTCCTCGTCGCGCCGCCCGAGTGTCGCGACTGTGGCTTCGCCGACTTCGACGACCCGGTGAACCGGCCGTCGCGCTGTCCACGCTGCCGGAGCGAGTCGCTGACCGAGGCGACGTTCGTCGTCCGGCCCACGGAGTAGGGTGGACACACAATTTATATTACTCGACCTATTGCCACACCTACATGGCAGAGGATCGGGGGCTGGCGTCGCTCCGTCGGCGCCGACTGCTCAAGTCCCTTGCGGCGGCTGGCTTCTCCGTGAGCGTCGCCGGATGTAGCGGCGACGGCAGCGACACCGAAGACGAGGGCGACCCGGAGTACGAGCTCGGGCCGGGCGACCAGTCGTATATCGCCGGATCGACGTCCGCGGCCCAGAGCATCAGCCCTGCGGTCATCAGCGACGAGGCGACGTCGAACCGTCTCGACCTGCTGTACGACAGTGGCGGTACGATCGACGACGAGGATATCAGCTTCGAGGGCCGACTGCTCTCGGAGTGGGAGCTCTCCGACGACGCCCGAACCGCCCGCTACCGGGTCCGCGACGGACTGGAGTGGGGCGCGGGCTACGGCCAGCTGACCGCCGAGGACTACGTCTACTGCGCGACGAACTTCTTCCTGGCCGACTGGGCGCAGTACTCACAGCGCCCCTCGTTCGCCCCCGGCGGCGAGCCGATCGAGTACGTCCAGACCGGCGAGCTGACGTTCGAGGCGCGTCTGCCGGAGCGCCGCCCGAACTGGCTCCACGAGGACATCCTCTACGGCGTCCCGATACTCCCGAAGGGGCTGATCCAGAAGTACGAGCCGGGCAACGGCAGCGAGGGCGACCTCCAGGGGCTGAACCGCGACGAGGCGATCACCTCCGGGGAGCTGAACGGCAACCTCGGGCCGTTCAACCTCGTCTCGTGGGAGAAGGGCCAGCGGATGGTGCTGTCGGCGAACGACGACTACTACCTCGCCGACGCGGACGTCGGCGGCGGCGAGTACGAGGGTTCGCCGTCGATTGACAGCTACACCTACCAGGTGTTCGACGAGCGGACGACCGGCTACTCGGCGCTGAAAGCCGGCGACATCACGAGCATCGGCGTCGAGGCCCGGAAGAAGAGCGAGCTCTCCTCGGCGACAGGGGTCGAGACGTGGTCCTCGAAGTTCGGCTCGGGCGTCTTCTGGCTCAACCTCAACTTCCGCGCGAACGGCTGGAGCCAGCTCCGGAGCCGCGAGGTCAGACAGGCGCTCGCGCACCTGCTCGACAAGAACACGCTCATCGAGCAGATAAAGAACGGCAACGCGAGCCCGATCGACACGTTCCACCCGCGCTGGGGGCCGTACTACGACGACGCGAAGATCACGACGTTCGAGTCGTCGGTCGAGCGGGCCCGCCAGAAGCTGGCGTCGGGCACGTCGAGCGACTACGGCTACGACGGGCAGGACCGGCTGATCGGCCCGGACGGCGAGCAGGTCGAGCTGACGGTTGTCATCGAGAACACCAGTCAAGAGGGCGAAATCGTCGGCAACTTCCTGCGCCAGCGGCTGGAGTCTGCCGGGATCGCGGTGTCGGTCGAGGGCAACTCCTTCGACCGCCTCCTCCAGAACTACCTGTTCAACTCGGTCGACAACAACCCGAACTACTCCGGCGACCCCGAGTTCAACGTTGGCCGGTACAACGGCGGACCGCCGGACCAGGCGGTCAGCCGCGAGCAGTGGGACATCCTCTCCGGCGTCGGATTCAGCGCGTCGCCGTACGCGCCGTGGACGCCGATCGAGTTCACGCTCACGCCGCAGGGGCCGTTCAACTTCAACGGCTACCGCACCGACGAGTACGACATCCAAGGCGCGATCAACGAGGCGCCGAACGCCGAGAGCCAGGAGGCGACACAGGAGATCATGACCGACCTGTTCGGCTTTCTCAGCCGCGACCAGCCGTACGTCTGGGCGTTCAGCGAACACCAGATCGCCGCGTACCGCGAGGGCGTCGAGGGACTCCCGGAGGTCGAGAACTTCTTCGACGGCCCGAGCGCCCGCCTGCTGTCGCTCTCGACCGCACAGGCCGGCACGCCGACGCCGCTCGCGAACGAGTCGAGCGGGTCCGGGTCCAGCAACAGCTCCTGACCGCTTCGTGCCGTGCCACCGCCGCGCACAATTTTAAGTCCGCGCAGACGCCAGTTGACGGTACGAGATGGGGATGAAGTGGTACGTCGTCCGCCGCGTCGTCTGGGCGGTGGTCGCCACCTATCTCGCGGTGAGTCTCACCTTCGGTCTCCTGATGGTGACGCCGAACGCCGGTGCCGACGTGGCCGCCGCGCAGGCCGCGGCCAGCGGGCAGGACTACGACGCCGTCCGCGAGCGCTACCTCGAGCGCCGCGGTCTCGACAGGCCGGTCGAGGAGCAGTACGTCGACTACATGACGAACATCGTCACCCTCGACTGGGGCTACTCGTTCAGTCAGGGCGAGCCGGTCCTCGGCGCAATCGGCGAGGCGTGGGTGTACTCCGCACAGTACTTCGTCCCCGCGATCCTCATCAGCGCCCTCCTCGGCTACGGTATCGGCCTCTACTCGGCGCTGAACCGCTACACCCCGACCGACTACCTCGGGTCGTTCGTCGCGTACTTCGGCATCTCTATCCCGAACTTCTGGTTCGCGATCGTCCTCATCCTCCTCTTCGGGGTCGTGTTTCGCCTGCTCCCGACGTTCTACGACAGCGGCGTCGCGCTGCTCTCCGTCCAGAACGCCAAGCAGCTGCTCATGCCGGTCGTCGTCCTCTCTACCGCGTCGGTTGCCGGGCAGATGCGCTACTCGCGGGCACAGGCGATCGAGTACGCGCGGTCGGCGTTCGTCAAGACCGCGCGGGCAAAGGGCGCCTCGGAGTGGCGCGTCCTCACCCGGCACATCCTCCGTGTGGCGCTGGTGCCGCTCTCGACAATCCTCATCGCCGACGTCCTCGCCGTCCTGTTCGCCGGGTCGTTTATAATCGAGACTATCTTCCAGATTCCGGGACTGGGGCGGCTCGCCCTCGAGGCGATCCAGCAGCGGGACACGCCGCTGGTGCTCGCGACGACGCTCATCCCCGTGTTCATCGCCATCCTCGGGAATCTGCTCCAGGACCTCGCGTACGTCGCGCTGGACCCCCGGATCGACTACGGTGATCGGTGATGGCCGGCGACGAACCCACTCCCGACGGCGGAACCGCACGGGGGGCAGGCACGGGCTTCGAGGGAATCGACTGGGCGGCGGTGGACGACGCCGGCTCGGCCGGGCCGTCGGCAGCCGTGGCGGCGGAGGCGCTCGTCTTTCTCGGCCTCGCCGCCGCGCTCGTCTACGACTACGTCGTGCTCGCGAACGAGGCCCCGACGGTCGGTTTCGTCGGGTGGGACATCACCGGCGTCGAGTGGCTCCTCGTCGTCGTCCTGGTCGTCGGCGCCTTCCACGCCGCCCTGCCGCTGGCCCGCAACCGCCGGCTGACGGCGTACTACTGGCGGCAGTTCCGGAAGAACCGCGCGGCGGTCGTCTCGCTCGGCTTCCTCGGGTTCGTCTTCCTCGTCGGCCTGGTCGGGCCGCTGATCTGGGCGGCCCCGAACGAGGCGATCGACTACGCCGCCGCCTACCAGCCGCCGGTGTTCGCGGGCGGGTCGTGGGAGCACGCCCTCGGCACCGACGCGCAGGGCCGACCGATCTGGCACCTCATCGTCTACGGGATGCGCGTCAGCCTCGAGGTGGGGCTGATATCGATGGTGTTCGCCATCAGTATCGGCACCGTCGTCGGGACGGCGGCGGCGTACTTCGGCGGCTACGTCGACGAGGCGCTGATGCGCTACGTCGACCTCCAGCAGACGTTCCCCGTGTTCATCCTCCTCCTCCTGCTCATCTACCTCTACGGCGC
>KI543172.1:106815-109022 GCA_000496195.1 uncultured archaeon A07HB70 | reverse complement strand
CGTCGCTCTCCTTCCTCGGCTTCGGCGACCCGGACGTGTTCTCGTGGGGCCGGACCATCTCGGCGGGCCGGTCGGACCTCCCGAGCGCGCCGTGGATCAGCACTATCCCCGGGCTCTTCCTGTTCCTGACCGTCCTCGCGTTCAACTTCGTCGGCGACGCCCTCCGGGACGCAATCGACCCGCGGTGAGATCATGAGTAGACGCCACACCACCACAGACCAGACCGAGCCGCTCCTGCGCGTCACCGACCTGCGAACCCGCTTTCACACCGACGACGGGGTCGTCCGGGCCGTCGACGGCGTCTCGTTCGACATAACTGCCGGCGAGACGGTCTGTCTGGTCGGCGAGTCAGGCAGCGGCAAGACCGTCACCGCCGAGTCGATCACCCGGCTGGTCGAGTGTCCGCCGGGCGAGATATCGGGCCGGATCGAGTTCCGCGGCGAGGACCTGACGGCCGCGAGCGAGGACCGCCTCCGGTCGCTCCGCGGCGCGGAGATCGCACACGTCTTCCAGAACCCACAGGACGCGCTCAACCCGGTCCACACGGTCGGCTGGCAGGTCGCCGAGGTGGTCCAGATCCACGAGAGCGTCTCGCGGCGCGCCGCCCGCAAGCGCGCTATCGACCTCCTCGACCGGGTCGACATCCCCGACCCCGCGGCGACCGCCGACGCCTACCCGCACGAACTGAGCGGCGGGATGAAGCAGCGCGTCCTCGTGGCCGTCGCGCTCGCCGGCGAACCCGACCTCCTGATCGCCGACGAGCCGACGACAGCGCTCGACGTGACGATCCAAGCCCAGATCCTCGACCTGATCGCCGACCTCCAAGCCGAGTTCGACATGGCCGTCCTCTTCGTCACCCACGACCTCGGGGTGGTCGCCCGCGTCGCCGACCGGGTGGTGGTGCTGTACGCCGGCAAGGTGATGGAGCGCGCGCCGGTCGACCGCCTGTTCGACGCGCCCGCCCACCCGTACAGCCGGGCGCTCCTCGCCTGTCTCCCCGGCAGAGGCGAGTCGAACGGCGCCATCCCGGGTGATCTACCCGACGTGACCGACCCGCCGCCGGGCTGTCGGTTCGCGTCCCGGTGCCCGTTCGCGGTCGAGGACTGCCACGAGGGCGACCACCCGCCGCTCGCGCCGGTCGCGGAGGGCGCGGACGTCGAGGCGGGCGCGACCGTCGGCGACCCGCCCGCCGGGTCTGCACCGCTCGCCGCGTCGTCGGCAGAGCGGTCGGCGGAGACGGCACGGTCGGCTCCGCCCGACGCCGGCCCCGACCGCGAACACGTCGCGGCCTGCATCTTCCACGGGGAGGACTACGACGCCGCGCAGCTCGACCGCGAGGTCGCGTGGTCGGCAGCGGAGGACGACCACGGTGAGTGACCCACTGCTGTCGGTCCGGGACCTCGAGAAACACTACCCCCTGACGGAGGGGATCCTGAAGCGACAGGTCGGGTCGGTCCGGGCCGTCGACGGCGTCTCGTTCGACCTCGCGGCGGGCGAGACGCTCGGTCTCGTCGGCGAGTCCGGCTGTGGCAAGTCGACCGCGGCGACGGCGGCACTCCGGCTGGAGGAGCCGACCGGCGGCACGGTGCTGTTCGACGGCGACGACGTGACCGCGTTCGACGACAGCGAACTGAAGCGGTTCCGCCGCGAGGCGCAGATGATCTTCCAGGACCCGACCTCCTCGTTCGACCCCCGGATGAGCGTCGGCGAGTCGGTCACCGAGGCGCTGCGGGTCCACGGCATCTCCGACCGTGCGCGCCGTCGCGCCGTCGGCGAGGACCTCCTCGAGCGGGTCGGCCTCGCCGCCGAGGACTACGACCGCTACCCGCACGAGTTCTCCGGGGGCCAGCGCCAGCGGATCGCCGTCGCCCGCGCGCTGGTGGTCAACCCCCGACTCGTCGTGGCGGACGAGCCGGTGAGCGCGCTCGACGTCTCGGTCAAGAGCGCCGTTCTCGACCTCCTCGCCGATCTCCAGGCGGAGTTCGGGATCGCGATGGTGTTCATCAGCCACGACCTGAGCGTCGTCCGCGAGGTGGCCGACCGCGTCGCGGTGATGTATCTCGGCGAGATCGTCGAGATGGCCCCGACCGAGCGGCTGTTCGAGGCGCCGGAACACCCGTACACCGAGGCGCTGCTCTCGGCGATCCCACGGCCGGACCCGGACGCGGCGGCCCGGACGATCCAGCTCTCGGGGTCCGTGCCGAGCG
>KI543172.1:101544-106392 GCA_000496195.1 uncultured archaeon A07HB70 | reverse complement strand
CGCTGTCGCCCGGCTCGACGTCGTTGATGTACATCTCGCCCTCGGAGTAGCCGGTCTGCTGGGTGAGCGACACCTCGCCCGCGAGGCCGTAACGACGCTTCCGGATCACGACCAGCGGAATGTCGGTCATCAGCGACACCGCCGTGGAGATGTGGATACCCATCGCCGCGGGCGTGACGATCTTGTCCACGTCCTCCAGCTCGGCCTTGCGGATGATCCGGACGACGATCTCGCGCAGGAGCTCCGGCTCGAGCATCGGGACTCCGTCACTCACCGGGTGGACGAAGTACTCGTACCCGCCCTCCTTCTCGATTATCGGGGCCTCGAGGAGCGACTCCCGAAGCAGATTCATATCGTCTCTGTACCGCCCCCCGGCAAGTAGGTAGTGGTTCGAGCCGCTCCAACCGAAAAGGAATAAGGTGGCCCTGTGCGTCGGCTGTATCGTGACTCCTCCGCTCTCGCAGACGGCGGCGGTCGTGGCTCTGCCGTTCGTCGGCGCGCTCCTCGTCCCGCTCGCGGTCCGGGTCGCCGCGGAGCGTGCCGGCTACGCCGCCGCTGCGGTCGCCCTCGTCTGTCTCGGACTCGTGGCCGACCTCTGGCGGCGGGGGGTCCACGGCACCGTGAGCACCGAGTGGATCCCCGCACTGGACGTCGCCTTCGCGCTCCACGTCGACGGACTCGCCCTCCTCATCTCGTTTCTGGCGTCCGGCGTCGGCGTCCTCGTGTTCACCTACTCCGCGGGCTACATGCACGGCGAGCCGGGGCTGGCGAAGTACTACGCCGTCCTCCTCGCGTTCATGGGCTCGATGCTCGGCGTCGCGCTGGCCGGCGACCTCGTCGCCCTGTTCGTCTTCTGGGAGCTCACCTCGATCACCTCCTTCCTGCTCATCGGCCACTACTCCGACCGCGACTCGTCGGTGCGGGCGGCCCGGAAGTCGCTCGTCATCACCGTCGCGGGCGGGCTGGTCATGCTCGTCGGCTTCCTCCTCCTCGCGTGGGCCGCGGGCCAGGGCGGCGAGCAGACGTACGTCATCGCGGCGCTGGTCGACCGCGCGCCGGAGCTGCGCGCGACGCTCGGCGACGTCGGCCTGTTCGTTCCGGCGCTGCTCCTCGTCGCCGTCGGCGCCGCGACGAAGTCCGCGCAGGTGCCGGCGCACATCTGGCTCCCGGACGCGATGGAGGCGCCGACGCCCGTCTCCGCCTTCCTCCACTCCGCGACGATGGTGAAGGCCGGCGTCTACCTCGTCGGCCGGCTCCGACCCCTGTTTCTCCCCGCGGAGGCGTCGCTCGTCGGCGCGTGGACGCTCGTCCTCGCTGCGCTCGGCCTGCTGACGATGACGGTCTGTGCGGTGCTCGCGGTCCAGGCGACGGACGTGAAGGAGCTCCTCGCGTACTCGACGGCCTCACACCTCGGACTGATCGTCGCCGGCTTCGGCTTCGCGGAGGCGGCGGGCGCGGAGGCCGGCGCCTTCCACGTCCTGAACCACGCGGCGTTCAAGGCCGCGCTGTTCCTCGTCGCGGGGATCATCGCCCACGAGGCCGGGACACGGCGGATCGCGGAGCTGAGCGGCCTCCGGCACGACCTGCCGATCACCGCCGCCGTCGCGACCGTCGCCTGCCTGTCGATGGCGGGACTGCCGCCCTTCGCGGGCTTCTACTCGAAGGAGTTCCTCTTCGACGCGGCCTACGAGACGGCCCACGCCGTCGGCGGCGTCGCGTGGCTGTTCCCGGTCGTCGCCGTCGTCGGCTCCGTGTTCACGTTCCTCTACTCGATCCGGTTCGCGGCGCTGTTCTACGGCGACCGTCCCGACGCGCTCGGAACGGTCCACAGCCCCCCCGCCGCGATGCTCGCGCCCGCAGTCCTCCTCGGCGGACTGGTGCTGGCCGTCACCGCGGCGCCGCAGGCGTTCGTCGACGGGCTGATCGGGTCGACGTACGGAGCGACCGTTCCGGGCGAGGCCCACAGCTTCTCGGTGCCGGCGCTGACGAAGCTCTCGCCGCCGCTCGTCATGAGCGCGATCACGATCGCGGCTGGCGCCGTCTCCTACCGCGGCTACGGTCGGCTCCACGACGGGCTGGGCGGGCTGCTCGCCGCCCGTCCGGCGCTCCGCGCGAACTACTGGTACGACGGCGCGATGGCGTCGCTCCCGTGGCTGAGCACGCGGACGACCCCGGCGGTCCAGACCGGACTGCTCCGGAGCTACGCCTCGATGGCCGTCGGCGCGACGGCGGTGCTGGCGCTCGCGGGCTACGCCGCTGCCGGCGTCGTCCTGCCCGTTCCGCCGGGGCTCGGGCCGGGGGTGACCGCTGCGATAGCAGTCGTCGCCGCCGTCGCCGCCGTCGCCGCCGCCGCCGTCGTCCGGGCGCCCTCGCACGTCGCCGGCGTGCTCACGCTCTCGATCCTCGGGTCGATGCTGGCCATCCTCTACGTCCTCGTCGACGCGCCGGACCTCGCGCTGACCCAGCTCGTCGTCGAGACGCTGGTCCTCGTGCTGTTTCTCCTCGTGCTCCACCGCCTGCCGGCGTTCTACGGCGAGATCGGGTCGGCACGGGCGGTCCGGGACGGCGCGCTCTCGCTCGTCGTCGGCGCCACCGTCGCGGCGACGGTGCTGGTCACGACGGTAGCCGATCCGAACGACGCGCTCGCGGCCACCCTGTCCGAGCGGGCGGGGCTGCCCGCCGAGCACGGCCCGGTGCTCGTCGACTGGGGCGGGGGTGGCAACGTGGTCAACGTCGTCCTCGTCGACTTCCGCGGGATCGACACGCTCGGCGAGATAACCGTCGTGGCGGTGGCCGCGCTGGCGGTCCTGACGCTGATCCGGATGCGCGACCGGGGTGAGACGCCGTGAGTGCGCCGGACGACGAGCGGCCCCCCTCGCCGTACGACCGGCGGACCACCGTCATCCTCCGGACGGTTACCCGGCTGGTGGTCCCGGTCACCCTGATGACGGCAGTCGCCCTGCTGCTCCAGGGTCACAACCTCCCCGGCGGCGGGTTCATCGGCGGCGTGCTGACGGTGACGGCGCTCGTCCTCGTCTACGTCGTCTTCGGCGGGAGCTACCTCGACGAGACGCTCGGGGCGTCCGGCGGGCTGGTCGCCGCCTACCGCGCGCTGTTCGCCGCCGGTCTCGGCGTCGCGCTGGTGAGCGGGCTGGTGCCGCTCGCCCTCGGCGGCGAGTTCCTGACCCAGGCCGTCTCTTCGTCGAGCACCTGCCGCTCTACGGCGAACTGGAGGTGGCGACGGCGCTCGCGTTCGACCTCGGCGTGTACTTCACCGTCGTCGGGGCGCTGCTCGTCGTCGTCGCGGAGGTGGGGGCAGAGTGACACAAGCCCTCCTTGCGCTGGCGCTCGGGACGCTGTTCGCTGCCGGCACGTTCCTGGTGCTCCGGCGCGACGTCGTCAAGGTGGTGTGGGGCGTCGCGATCGTCGGACAGGGCGCGAACGCCTACCTCGTGACGATGGGCGGGTTCGGGGGCGCGGCGCCCGTCTCGGGCGGGACGACCGACCCGCTGGTCCAGGCGCTCGTCCTCACGGCAATCGTCATCGGCTTCGGGACGACGGCGCTGGCGCTGGTGCTGACCTACCGTGTCCACGAGGAGCACGGCACGATAGACCTCGAGGAGCTCGGGGGCACCGGTGAGTAGCGCCGTCGTCGGACCGCTGCTCGCCGCCCTGCTCACCGCCGTCGTCACGCTCGGCGTCGGCGGCCTCGGCGACGGTCGGGTCGTCCGGGGCGTCAGTCTGCTCGGCTCGCTCGCCTACGCCGCGAGCGTCGTCGTCCTCGTCCGGGCCGTCGCGACGCCGCTCGGGAGTTCGACGCCGCTCGTCCACGCCGTCGGCGGGTGGCAGCCGCCGTTCGGCATCGTTCTCGTCGCCGACGCGCTGTCGGCGTTCCTGCTCGCGCTCTCGGCTGTCGTGTTCGTCCCGGTCGTCGCCTACGCCGTCGTCGCCGTCGACGACTTCGGCCAGCGGCTCTCCTTTCACCCGCTCGTCCACCTCATGATGGCCGGCGTCACCGGCGCCCTCCTCACCGGCGACCTGTTCAACCTGTTCGTCTGGTTCGAGGTGATGCTGATGGCGAGCTACGTCCTCGTCGGCTTCTACTCCGGGGCGAGCCACACCCGCGCGGCGCTGTACTACGTCGTCCTCAACCTCGTCGGGAGCGCCGTGATGCTCCTGGCCGTCGGCGGCCTCTACGCGACGACGGGGACGCTGAACATGGCCGACATGGCCCGGCGGCTGGCAGCCCCCGCGGCGTACGGCGTCTCGGTCGCGCCGACGCTCGGACTCCTCGCGCTCCTCGTCTCCGTCTTCGCGCTGAAGGCCGGGCTGGTGCCGTTCCACGCGTGGGTGCCCGCGGCGTACCGCGCGGCCCCCGCGCCGGTGACGGCGCTGCTCGCGGGCGTCGTCAAGAAGGTCGGGCTGTACGCCGTCGTGCGGGTCGGGTTCACCGTCTTCGGGACCGCGCCGCTCCCCGTCGCGCTCCCCGGCGTGGCCGGCGACTCGGCGCTCGCCTACCTCGGCCCCGTCCTGTTCGTCCTCGCGGCGGCGAGCGTCCTGTTCGGCGGCGTGGCGGCGCTCTCCCGGCCGAGGGTCGAGGGCGTCCTCGCACACTCCTCGATCAGTCAGATCGGCTTCGTCTTCCTGCCGCTGGCCGTCGCCGCGACGGTGCCGGAGGTCCGGGCACTCGGCGTGACCGCGGCGCTCGTCTACGCGTTCAACCACGGGCTGGCGAAGGCCGGGCTCTTCCTCGTCGCCGGGACGCTCCAGGACGTGCTCGGGACGACGCAGTTCGGCGACCTCGGCGGCGTCGCCGGGCGCGCGCCGGTGCTCTCCGGCGCCTTTCTG
>KI543172.1:96462-101162 GCA_000496195.1 uncultured archaeon A07HB70 | reverse complement strand
GTCCTCGCGTTCGTGTGGCTGGCCGTCCGCGGCGTGCCGCTGACGCCGGTCCGGCTGGCCGAGGAGGGGCTCATCGGCCTGGGTCTGGGCCTCCCGCTCGCGTACGTCGTCCGGAGCTTCTACCAGCCGGTGACGGGGCTGGACGCCAGCCTCCGGCCCGTGCCGTACGCCGTCCTGTACGCCGCGACGTTCGTCTGGGAGCTGGTGACGGCGAACGTCGACGTGGCGCGGCGGGTTGTCGCGCCGTCGATGCCGATCGACCCCGGGGTCGTCGAGGTGCCGCTCCGGGTGGAGTCGGACCTCGCCGTCACCACGCTCGCGAACAGCATCACCCTCACCCCTGGCACCCTCACGATGGACTACGACCCGCAGACGAACGCCCTGTACGTGCACAGCATCGACGAGAGCAACCGCGACGCCGTCGTCGAGCCGATCCGCCGCTGGGAGGACTACCTGCTCGTCGTCTTCGAGGAGCGCCTGAAGCCCGGCGACCCGGTGCCGACGCGCCCGACAGCCGACGGCGGCGTCGACGACGCGCCAGACGGCACGGCGGGTGGTGAGTCCGGTGGTTAGCGCGGGAGGTGCCGCGGCGGCGACGGGCGCCGTCGCCGTCGTCCTCGAGGCGGTACTGGTGCTCTCCGCGGCCCTGACGCTCTTCGTCGGCTACCGCGTGGTCCGTGGCCCGACGACGCCAGACCGGGTGGTGGGGCTCGACACAATCGGGACGAACGTCGTCGCCATCGCCGTCCTCTACGCCCTGCTGACGGGGCAAGCGTTCTTCGTCGACGTGAGCCTCGTCCTCGCCATCATCGGCTTCCTGACCACCATCTCGGTCGCCCGCTACGTGACCGAGGGAGATATCGTCGAATGACGGGGCTCGTCCCGCTGGCCGCCGAGGGCGCCGCACCCGCGCTCGGGCCGGTCCGGTCCGCGCTCGTCGTCCTGTTCGTCGTCGTCGGCGCCGTCTTCCTCACGGCCGGTACGGTCGGCATCATCCGCCTGCCGAACGTCTACAACCGGATGCACGCCACCTCGAAGGCGACGACGCTCGGCGCCGCGAGTGTCGCCCTCGCCGGCGTCGCGCGGTTCGGCCCCGGCGACGAGGGGCTGACGGCGCTCGTGACGGTCCTCTTCCTGTTTCTCACGGCGCCGACCGGCGCGCACATGATATCCCGCGCCGCCCAGCGGATGGGTGTCCCGTTCCTCGACGGCGTCACCTGGCCCGGCCCGGACCCGAGTGACGAGGACGACTAGCAGAGCGAGCCCAGAGCGTCCGCCACCCGCAGGCCGAGCCTCTCTTTCGTCCCCTCGACGGCGTCGTGTTCCCCGTCCGGACGGACGAGGAGCGCACGCGTTCTGTCGCCCCCGAGCGCGTCGGTGTCGTTCGCGACGACCATCGACAGCCCCGCGCGGTCGACGAGGCGTCGCGCCGCGGCGACCATCGCCTCGTCGTCGGCACCGGGTTCGAGCTTGAACCCGACGACCGGCAGGTCGGGGTCTGCCTCGCGCACCTCGTCGACGACCTTCGGAGTTGGCCGGAGGTCGAGCGTCAGCGGCTCGCCGGAGCGTATCTTCTCGCTCCGCGCCTCGACGGTGAAGTCACCGACCGCGGCGGCGGCGACGAGGGCGTCGGCGCCGTCGCAGGCGTCGACCGTCGCGGCCAGCAGGTCCGCCGTCGACTCGACGCCGACCGTCTCGACGCCGGGCGTCTCCGGCGGGTCGCCGAGGCCGGCGTGGACGACGGTGACGTCGGCGCCGCGGACGCGACAGGCGCGGGCGACCGCCCGGCCCGTCCGGCCCGACGCGCGGTTCGTCAGCACGCGCACGGGGTCGAGGGACTCGACGGTACCGCCGGCGGTGACGACGACGTGCTGGCTGTCGAGCGGCTGGTCGTCGACGGCGCGCGCCGCCGCCGTGACGACGGCCTCGTCGCTCGCGATCTTCGCCTTCCCCTCCTCGACCCGCGGCGCGACGAGGTCGACGCCCCACGACTCCAGCCTGTCGAGGGCGTCGAGGACACCGGGGTGGTCGTACATCGGCTCGTGCATCGCCGGCGCGACGACGACGGGGACCCCGGCGCCGAGCGCCGTCGTCGCGCAGGTGGTGACGGTCGTGTCGTCGACGGCGGCGGCGACCTTTCCGACGGTGTTCGCGGTGGCGGGCGCGACGAGGAGGACGTCGGCCCAGCCCTCGCGCCCGCAGAGTTCGACGTGTTCGACCCGGCCCGTGATCTCGGTGATCGGCGGGGTATCGGTCGCGAACTCGACGGCCCACGGGTGGACGATGCCGCGTGCCGACCCCGTCATCACCGCCCGGACGGTCGCGCCCTCGCGCCTGAGTTCGTGGGCGAGTTCGACCGTGCGGACGGCGGCGACGCTGCCCGTGACCCCGAGCGCGACGTTGACGCCTTCGAGCACGACCCCCGGTACCGTCCGCGCCGACTTGAACGGTCCCCCGCGGCTACGACTCTCGCTCCGCTCCGACGACGAACACCGGCCGTTCGGCGTCGGTCACCACCCGCTCCGTGACGCTCCCGAGGCTCCGCAGGCGCTCCCGGCCCGTTCGGCCGTGGGGGGCCATCACCACCACGTCGGCGTCGACGTCGGCGGCGTAGTCGCGGATCGCGACGTCGGGAGTCCCCTCGCGGACCGCGGTGACCGTCTCGACGCCGGCTGCTCCCACCCGGTCCGCGACGGCGGCGACGGCGCCCTCGCCGCGGCGGCGGAGGTCGGTGGCGACGCTCTCGCGGTCCTCGCCCGCGGCCCGGAGTATCCGCCCGTCGACGACGTAGAGCGCGTGGAGCGCCGCGTCGTGGTCGACTGCGATCCGGAGCGCGTGTCCGAGCGCCCGGTCGACCTCGTCGCTCCCGTCTGTCGGAACCAGCACCGTGTCGTAGTCGACTGTTATAGCCCCCCGGTGACCCGCCCCGCAGTTCAATTCGGCAGCGCGCCGTGCGGGGGGAGACTCATTACGCCTGCCGGCGAGACACCTGCCGTGGATCGCATCGCGCTCAGCACCGTCGTCTACGCTCCCCGCGAGGAGGTGTTCGACCTCCTCCTCGAGTTCCCGCGGTACACCCGGTACTCGGAGTACCTGACCGACGTCGAACGCGACGGCGACGGCGGGGCCGGGACGGACTACCGGCTACGGTTCGCGTGGTGGCGGCTCTCGTACACCGTCCACTCGGCGGTGACGGCGGTCGAGCGGCCGTCGCGCATCGAGTGGCGGCTCACCCGACACCTCGACGCCGAGGGGTTCTGGGCGACGACGCCGGCGGACCCGCCGGCCGGCGAGTCGGCGGCGACGCGAATCCGGTTCGAGGTGTCGTTCGACCCCCACTCCGCGGAGCCGGACGCCGTCTCGCTCCCGCGGTTCGTCTCGCTCGACGCCGTGGTCGACCGGGTCCGCCCCGTCATCGTCGACGAGGCCGAGCGCGTCGTCGAACGCGCCGTCGCCGACGTCGAGGGCCGCCGGCGCGACGTCGAGGTCGTCTACCACGACCGCCCCGACACCGTGTGAAAACCGTGAAGCCGGCCCCCGCTCTACGGTCAGGCGTGACCAGAGTGTGTCGGCTCGGCGGCGGGAGACGGAGGCGGTCGCGGTGCGTATAATCGTCGTCGGCGCCGGACAGGTCGGCGAGAGCATCGCTGCCGACCTGGCCGACGACCACGAGGTCGTGATAGTCGAGCGTGACCCGGACCGTGTCGAGGAGCTGACCTACGCCCTCGACGTCCTCGCGGTCCAGGGCGACGGGGCGTCGCTGGCGACGCTCGAGGAGGTCGACGTCGAGCGGGCAGACATGGTGATCGCCTCCACCGACGTCGACGAGACGAACATCGTCACCTGCTCGACGGTGGCCGCGGTGTCGGACGCGTTCACCGTCGCGCGGGTGAAACAGACGGGCTACCTCGAGACGTGGCGGCGCTCACAGCACGCCTTCGGGTCCAGCTGATGGTCTGTACGAACCTCCTCGCCGCCGAGGAGATCGTCCGCGTCGTCGGCCTGCCCGCCGCGCGGGACGTCGAGCCGTTCGCGAGCGGCTGTGTCCAGATGGCCGAGTTCGAGGTGGTCGAGGACTGCCAGATCGCGGACCGGACCGTTCGCGAGGCAGACGTGTTCGACGCGCTGACGTTCGTCGGCCTGTTCCGCGGCGAGCAGGTGGTGATCCCCCGCGGCGACACCGTCATCGAGGCGGGCGACCGGCTCGTCGTCGTCGGTCCGCCGGCGACTGTCCGGCAGTTCGCCGGCAGCGTCTCGAGCGGAGAGGGCCAGCGGACCGTCGAGGACGCGGTGGTGGTCGGCGGCTCCGAGATCGGTGTCCACGTCGCCGAGATGCTCGCAAACCGGGGTATCGACGTGCGGATGATCGAACACGACCGCGACCGCGCCCGCCAGATCGCCGAGGACCTGCCGAGCGTGGTCGTTCTGGAGTCGGACGCCACCGACCCGGCGCTCCTCGAGCGAGAGCGCATCGGCGACGCCGACGTGCTCGTCAGCGCGCTGGCGTCCGACGAGCGGAACCTGCTCGCGTCGCTCCTCGCGAAGCGGGTCGGCGTGTCGCGGGCGATCGCCGTCGTCGACGCTTACCGGTACATCGAGGTGTTCGAGACGGTCGGCGTCGACGTCGCCGTCAGCCCCCGTCGCGTCGTCGCGGAGGAGATCGCACGGCTGACCCGCGAGGGCAGCGCGGAGAACGTCGC
>KI543172.1:93520-95827 GCA_000496195.1 uncultured archaeon A07HB70 | reverse complement strand
ACCGATCCGCGAGTCGGTCCAGGACCTGCCCGAGGACGTCGTGATCGGTGCTATCACGCGCGACGACGACCTGGTCGCCCCGCGCGGCGACACCGTCGTCGAGGCCGGCGACCACCTCGTCGTGTTCACCACCACCGAGGCGGCGGACAGGCTGACGACGTCAGTCTGAGGGCCGGCGCCGCTACTCGACCGCGCTCGCGGCCCGGATGACCGTCTGCTCGCCGAACCGCGGGCCGACGAGCTGGAGTCCGACGGGGAGGCCGTCGGCCGTCCCCGCGGGCACCGACACCGCCGGGAGGTTCGCGAGGTTGACCGGCGTCGTGTTGGCGTCGGCGAGGTACATCGCCAGCGGGTCGTCGAGCGTCTCGCCGACCTCGAACGGGAGGACGGGCATCGTCGGCGACGCGACGACGTCGACGTCGTCGAACGCCTCGTCGAAGTCCCGGCGGACCCACGCCCGGGCGTCCTGTGCCTTCCGGTAGTATCGGTCCTGGTAGCCCGCCGAGAGCGCGAACGTCCCGAGGAGGATCCGGCGCTTGACCTCGGGGCCGAACGAGGACCGCGACTCGGCGAACGACTCGTTCCAGTCGCCGTCGTGGCCCCCGCTCTGCCCGTAGCGGACGCCGTCGAACCGCGCGAGGTTCGAGGACGCCTCCGAGGTGGCGATGACGTAGTAGGCCTGAACCGCCGTCTCGACGGAGGGGAGCGACACCGTCTCGACCGTCGCGCCCCGGTCGGCCAGCCGCTCGACCGCCGACTCGACCGTCTCGACGACCCGCTCGTCCGCGCCGTCGAACAGCTCGCGGCAGACGCCGACGGTCAGTCCGTCGACGTCGCCGTCGGCGGCGTCGGCGTAGGTCGTCGTCTCGGCGGGGTGACGGTC
Organism: uncultured archaeon A07HB70; assembly: GCA_000496195.1. Lineage (GTDB taxonomy): Archaea > Halobacteriota > Halobacteria > Halobacteriales > Haloferacaceae > A07HB70. The sequence goes on along the minus strand of KI543172.1, from coordinate 94,944 downwards.
GGGACCGGCGTCGCTCGCGCCGAACCGCGTCGTCGCGTCGCGCTCGTCCGGGCCGGCGACGACGTCGAGAAGCGCGGCTGCCTCGCGGACGGTCGGCGCGAGCGGGCCGATCTGCTCCAGCGAGTTGGCGTAGGCGACGAGGCCGTAGCGCGACACCAGCCCGTACGTCGGCTTGATCCCCACGACGCCACAGAACGCGGCAGGACACCGCACCGACCCGCCGGTGTCGGAGCCGAGCGCGAGGTCCGCCGCGCCCGCGGCGACGGCGGCGGCAGAGCCGCCGGAGGAGCCGCCGGGGACGCGCTCCGGGTCGACGGGGTTCCGGGTCGGTCCGAACGCCGACGTCTCCGTGGTCGTGCCCATCCCGAACTCGTCCATGTTCGTCTTGCCCGGCACGGTCGCGCCCGCCTCTTTCAGCCGCTCGACGACCGTCGCGTCGTACGGCGGCACGTAGTCCGCGAGCATCTCGGAGCCGCAGGTGGTGCGGACGCCCGCGGTGGAGATGTTGTCCTTGACCGCCACCGTCCGGCCCGCGAGCGGCCCGTCGTCGGCTCCCTCGATCCGCTCCTCCGTGACGTAGACGTTGAGGTCGCGGTCGGAGCTCACGGCGACGCTCCCGGGGAGCCGTGAGCAGAACGGCGCGACCGTGGTCACGACACTCGGGGCCCCTTGAACCGCCCCTCCTCCGTCTCCGGCGCGTTCGCGAGCGCCTCCTCCTGGGAGAGTCCCTCGCGCACCTCGTCCGGACGGAGGACGTTCGTCAGCTCCGGCTCTGCCTCGGCGTCTGGGACCTCGTCGAGCGCCTCGAAGTACTCCAGAATCTCGGCGAACTGCCCGGCGAACTCCTCTGCCTCGCCCTCCGCGAGGCCGAGGCGCGCGAGCGCCGCGACGTGACGCACTTCCTCCTCGTCGACGGCCGGATCTGTCACGCTCGCTCGCAGTCGCGGCCGGCCACTAAGAGTTTCGATACCCCGGACGAAAGCCACTAGTACGCTCGGCGTAGCGCGGGTGAACGACACCCCCGGCCGCGACGAACTCGACGGCGACGTTTCACCCCGTCGCCGTCCGGTAGTTTTTCCGTGTACTGAATACTCACAATAGCGACAGATTTAAATGCGACCGTCCACTACTCGCTAATGCGAAAATCAGTCCCCGCGGTTTCTCCGCCCCCAATCAACATGACCGAGAGCGTCCGAGAGTTCGACCCAGAACAGCCTTCCCGCGCGCGCGAGCGTGACGAGGAAGAAGAGAGTTCACAGACCGAAGAGCTGGTCTGTCCCGAGTGCGACGGCCAGCTCGCGACCGACGAGGAGCGCGGCGAGACGGTCTGCGCGGACTGTGGGCTCGTCGTCGAGGAGGACAGCATCGACCGCGGGCCGGAGTGGCGCGCGTTCGACTCGAAGGAGAAAGACGAGAAGTCCCGC
>KI543172.1:91420-93500 GCA_000496195.1 uncultured archaeon A07HB70 | reverse complement strand
AGCGGTTCCGCACGCGGGACTCGAAGGAGCGGAACCTGAAGCAGGCCCTCGGCGAGATCGACCGGATGGCATCCGCGCTGGGCCTGCCAGAGAACGTCCGCGAGACCGCCTCGGTGATCTACCGGCGTGCGCTCGACGAGGACCTCCTGCCCGGGCGCTCGATCGAAGGCGTCTCGACGGCGGCGCTGTACGCCGCCGCCCGCCAGGCCGGCACCCCTCGCTCTCTCGACGAGATAAGCGCCGTCTCGCGCGTCGAGAAGGACGAGATCGCTCGCACGTACCGGTACGTGGTGCGGGAGCTGTCGCTGGAGATCCAGCCCGCCGACCCGGAGAGCTACGTTCCCCGGTTCGCCAGCGACCTGGACCTCTCCGACGAGGCCGAGCGCCGCGCCCGCGACCTGCTCAAGACCGCGAAGGACCAGGGCGTCCACTCCGGCAAGTCGCCGGTCGGGCTCGCCGCCGCCGCCGTCTACGCGGCCTCGCTGCTCACCAACGAGAAGGTGACCCAGAGCGAGGTCAGCGAGGTCGCCAACATCAGCGAGGTCACGATCCGCAACCGGTACCACGAACTCCTCGAGGCCGAGGAGAAGGTCCAGGTTCCGTAGCGGCGTCGGCCTCACCGAACAGCCGGGTAGTTGGCCCCGCTCGTGCGGTCGACGGCGCCAACCGGCCCGGCACACGGCGAGCGTACCACCGCCGGCTACCCGTTCAGGACGCACGCCGCCGACCGCAACGCCGAACAGCCGGCCCGTCGACGGTAGCACGTGGAACTGACACGCCACTTCGTCGCGACCGTCTACCTCGTCAACGACGGCGCGACCGCGCTCCACCACCACGACCGTCTCGGCCTCCGCCTCCCGCCCGGCGGTCACGTCGAGCGCGCCGAACTCCCCCACGAGACGGCGCTGCGCGAGGCCCGCGAGGAGACCGGCCTCGACCCGGTGCTCGTCGACGACAGCCCGACCGTCGCGTCGCCGACGGCGCGGTCGGTTCCCCGTCCACGTCACCTCCTCCTCGAGGATATAAACGTCTGTGACGGCGACGTGGAGCACCAGCACGTCGACCACGTCTACTACGCCCGCGTCGGCTCGCGGGCCGTCGACCCCGGGCCGGACGAGCAGCCGGCGTCGGCGTGGGACTGGTACACGCCCGCAGACCTGCGGGCGGCGGACGTCGACCCGGACGTTCGCGACCTCGGCCTCGAGGCCGTGGAGACGGTCGCGGCGGACTAGCAGAGCGACTCGACGTACCGCCGGACGTGGTCGTCCTGCCGGCGCTTGAACCCCGCCTGCCGGGCCAGCCGGTCGAGCTCCCGCGAGACGTACGAGCCGTACTGTGCGGCCTTCTTCGGCGCCGCCGCGAGGTCGGCCGGGAGCCGGTCGGCGGCGACACGGCGGAGCGCGACCTTGCGCTCGTCGTCGCGGACGAGGAGCCGCGCGGGCAGGCGCAGTGCCGCGCGGACGACCCGGTCGTCGAGGTACGGCAAGACAGGCTCGACCCCGGCGGCCCGGAGCACCGGCACGTCGCGGGCGAGGCCGTCCGGCAGGCTGCGCACCGTCTCGCGGACGGCAGCGCGCGTCGAGTCCGCCGCGACGCGGCTGTCCAGCCGCGCGACCTTCGCGTAGCCGCCGAACAGTTCGTCTGCGCCCTGCCCCAGCGCCAGCGAGTCGTGGCCGTCGGCCCCGGCTGCGGCGCCGACGGCGGCGAGCGTCGCTCCGACGGCTGCGTCCATCGCGCTCGTCCGGCCCGTCGCCGCGACGACCTGCCGGACGTGCCGGCGCAGGTCGTCGTGGTCGAGCGTCACGACGGTCAGCGACCGACCGAGCAGGTCGGCAGCCGCTCGTGCCGCGGCGACGTCGTGACACCCTCGAATCCGACGACGTAGCAGGGACGGTCGAGCGCCCGCGCGACCAGCGCCGAGTCGACGCCGCCCGACAGCGCGACGGCGTCGGCCCCCGCGTCGGAGAGCGCCGCGTCGAGCGCCCGTCGGACCGCCGCGAGCGCCGCGTCCGGCTCCGCGGGTGCGGGGTCTGGGAGCGACCAGACGCGGGCCGTCGACCCGTCCTGCCGGACCGTGCCC
>KI543172.1:88040-90760 GCA_000496195.1 uncultured archaeon A07HB70 | reverse complement strand
GTCCCGGACGAGGCCGACGCCCGGCAGGTCGCCGGCGAAGCCGCGCCCGCCGGGCAGGGGGTCGCCGGCGCGGTATGCCGCGCGGACGCGACGGACGGACGCGCCGCGCACGTCAGAACAGGTCGCCGAGGCGGCGTAGGATCCGCCGGCGGGCGTTTCCGGTGGCCTGTCTCGCGCTGACGCGCCAGGGCGTGCGCGTCCCGACGACGCTCGTGTCGCCGGCGCGGACGGCGTCCAGAATCGCGTCGACGGACCGTTCGCCGGCGTCCACCGCGGTGACGGCCCGGCCCACCATCTCGGCGATGTGTGCGTCACTCCCCGCCGTCTCGGGCAGGCCGCGCGAGCCGGCGAACCGCCGGGCGCGGTGGTTCGCGATGCCGGTCAGGAGCCGGGAGTTGTACGTCTCGATCGCGTCGGCGGCGGCGAGGGCGTCGCGGTCGACGTGTTTGACGACGCCGTGGCGGGACTTCTGGAACGGGTGCGGGAGGACGACGACGCCGCCCAGGCCCCGAATCCGGTCGATCGTCTCGTGGTAGGGCAGGCCGGGCGGCACCTCCTCGTCGACGCCGAGCGCGAGAACGTGGCCGGCGGCGCTCGACACCTCTAACCCCGGAATCCCGACGAGGCCGTACTCGCGGGCCACCTCGACGGCGCGGCGGGTTCCGGCGACGGTGTCGTGATCCGTCACCGCGAGGGCGTCGAGGCCAGCCGCGGCGGCGCGCTCGCAGAGGGCCTCGACGGGGTCGCGCCCGTCGTGAGAGTGCTCCGAGTGCGCGTGGAGTTCGACCGACAGCACGGTCGACCGTAGTCGCGGCGATGAATAAAGTCCGCCGGTCCCGGCCCCGGCACTGGCGGCGGTGCCCGCGGAGAGTAACTGTTAACGCGCTCGGTCGCGGGCGGCCGGGCGTGCCACTCTCGCCGGCGGACCGCGACCGCGTCGTCGCCGAACTCGACCGGGAGCCGACCCGGACGGAGGCGGCCCTGTTCGAGAACCTCTGGAGCGAACACTGCGCGTACCGCTCCTCGGCGCCCCTGCTGACGGCGTTCGACACGGAGGGCGACCGCGTCGTCGTCGGCCCCGGCGACGACGCCGCCGTGGTCGCCGTCGGCGGCGACGACTCGGACGTCTGCCTCACGTTCGGGGTGGAGAGCCACAACCACCCGTCCTACGTCGACCCGTACGACGGCGCCGCGACGGGCGTCGGCGGCATCGTCCGCGACACGCTCTCGATGGGTGCGTACCCGATCGCGCTCGCGGACGTTCTCTACTTCGGCCCCTTCGCCGACGACCACCCGCGCTACCTCTTCGAGGGGGTGGTGGAGGGTATCGCGGACTACGGCAACGCGATCGGCGTCCCCACCGTCGCCGGCTCTGTCGCCTTCCACGACGGCTACGAGGGGAACCCGCTCGTCAACGTCGCCTGTGTCGGCCTGACGCGCGCCGACCGGTACGTCACCGCCGAGGCACGGTCTGCCGGCAACCGCCTCGTCCTCGTCGGCAACGCGACGGGCCGGGACGGGCTCGGCGGCGCCGCGTTCGCGAGCGAGGACCTGGACGAGGACGCCGCGACGGAGGACCGCCCCGCCGTCCAGGTCGGCGACCCCTACGCCGAGAAGCGTCTCGTCGAGGCAAACGAGACGCTCGTCGACGAGGAACTCGTCGTGTCGGCGCGGGACCTCGGCGCCGCCGGCCTCGGTGGGGCGTCCTCCGAACTCGTCGCGAAGGGCGACCTCGGCGCGCGGGTCGATCTCGGCGCCGTCCACCTCCGCGAGGAGGGGATGAACGCGACAGAGATCCTGCTCTCGGAGTCCCAGGAACGGATGTGCTACGAGGTCGCGCCGGAGGACGTCGCGCGGGTCGAGGCGGTCGCGGAGCGGTTCGACCTCGGGGTCTCGGTCGTCGGCGAGGTCGCCGACGGCGACTACGTCTGTGAGTTCGAGGGCGAGACGGTCGTGCGTGTCCCCGCCGGATTCCTCGCGGACGGCGCGCCAGCGAACGACCTCGACCGGGTCGAGCCGACCGCCCCGGACCGCGACCTGCCCCCCGAGGCCGACCTCGCGGGCGCCGTCGAGGCGGTGCTGTCTGACCCCTCGACTGCGAGCAAGGCGTGGGTCTACCGGCAGTACGACCACGAGGTCGGCCTGCGCACCGTGGTCCGACCGGGCGCGGACGCGGCGCTCCTCGCCGTCGACGAGGCCGACGCGGACGTCGCGCTCTCCGCCGGGTCGGTGCCGGGGTGGACTGCGACGGCGCCGTACGACGGCGCGCGGGCCGTCGCCCTGGAGGTCGCGACGGACCTCGCGACGCTCGGCGCGACGCCGCTGGCCGCCGTCGACTGCCTCAACGGTGGCAACCCGGAGGACCCCGAGACGTACGGCGGGTTCGCGGCGACGGTCGACGGACTGGCCGACGCCTGTCGGGCGCTCTCGGTGCCGGTTGTCGGTGGCAACGTCTCGCTGTACAACGACTCGGCGACCGGCCCGGTGCCACCGACACCGACGCTGGCGATGCTCGGCGAGCGCGCCGGCGAGGAGCGCGGCGAGGCCCCCGGCCTCGCGGCGACCGGCGCGGGCGACCTCCTCCTCGTCGGTGCCCCGGACGGCGCGCTCGGCGGCTCCGTCTACCTCGACGATCGGGGCGGGAGCGACCGGTTCCCGGCTCTGCCGGACGACCCGCGGCGGGTCGTCGAGACGCTCGCCGCCGTCGCACGGGCCCCGAC
>KI543172.1:83740-88020 GCA_000496195.1 uncultured archaeon A07HB70 | reverse complement strand
GGTGCGGGAGGCCTTCGACGGCGTCGCGCCCGTGACGGACCTCGGGCGGGCGACAGACGAGGCGGCCCTGTCGCTCGACGTCGACGGAACCGCAGTGGTGCTCGACGCCGCGGCGGTCCGCGAGCGCCGCGACGTCGTCGCGCGGTCGCTCGACTAGGACAGCGCGAGGGCGAGGCCGAACGTGACCGCGAGACCGACGACGAGGACGGCGGCGCCGACGCCGGCCTGACCCGCCGTGTACTCCTGCATCGGCGACGTGACCCGGCTCTCCTCGGTCTCGTGCGCCTGGCTCCCGTGATCCATAGGATGCCGTCTGCGCCCCTCGGCTAAAGCCCGACGGTGCCGGACTCCTTTTGCCGCGGCGCGCGCTACCGCCGCGTAGATGCCCCTCACGAAGCGGATCATCCCCTGTATCGACGTCGACACCGACGAGGACGGCGACCCAGCCGTCTACACGGGCGTCAACTTCGAGAACCTCGACTACACGGGTGACCCCGTCGAGATGGCCCGCCGGTACAACGAGGCCGGCGCCGACGAGTTCGTCTTCCTCGACATCACGGCCTCCGCGGAAGGGTCGGGAGACGATGCTCGACGTCGTCTCGCGGGTGGCCGACGAGGTGTTCATTCCGCTCACCGTTGGCGGCGGAATCCGCACCGCGGAGGACGTACGAGAGACACTCCGGGCCGGCGCGGACAAGGTCTCGATCAACACGGGTGCGCTCGACCGTCCGGCGCTCGTCGACGAGGGCGCGGCGTCGTTCGGGTCGCAGTGTATCGTCATCAGCCTGGACGCGCGCCGGCGCTACGACGAGGCCGGCGAGCACTACGAGCGGGTCGGGGGCGAGTCGTGCTGGTTCGAGTGTACGGTGAAAGGCGGCCGCGAGGGGACGGGCGTCGACGCCGTCGAGTGGGCGCGCGAGGCCGAACGCCGCGGCGCGGGCGAGCTGTTCGTCAACTCGATCGACGCAGACGGGACGAAGGACGGCTACGACGTGCCGCTGACCCGCGCAGTCTGCGAGTCGACGGGGACGCCCGTCATCGCCTCGTCCGGGTGTGGCGGCCCCGAAGACGCCTACGAGGTGTTCACAGAGGCGGGCGCGGACGCGGCGCTCGCGGCCTCTATCTTCCACTTCGGCGAGTACTCCATCGGCGAGGTAAAGGAGTACCTCGCGGACCGGGGCGTCCCGGTCCGGCGGTAATGTGTCTCAGACACACGACTGCGGCGGCTTGGAGCCCCGGCGACGCGTAGAGCGGGCGTGTCCGACACCGACGACTGGCGCGCGACGCTTCAGGAGACCCGCGACCGGAAGGACGCGTCCTTCGCCGACAGCCCGCGGTCGCCGCTCCCGCCCGACGAGCGCGCGTCGTTCGACGGGCTGGACTACTACCCGCCCGACCCGGACTACCGGTTCGTCCTCTCGCTCCACGAGGCCGACGAGCCCCAGCGTATCGCCGTGACGACGACAACGGACGGTGACCGGGAGTACGTCGCGGTCGGCCGGTTCCAGTTCGACCTCGGCGGCGAGGAGCGCATCCTGACCGCCTACCGCAGTCCGGGCGACGACGAGACCCTCTGGCTGCCGTTCCGGGACGCGACGAACGGCGAGACGACGTACGACGCCGGGCGGTATCTCGACCTCTACGCGGAGACAGACCGTGAGGCGGGACGCTGGGTCGTCGACTTCAACCGGGCGTACAGCCCGTTCTGCGCGTACTCGGACGCCTACGAGTGTCCGCTGGTGCCGGCTGCAAACTGGCTGGAGGTGCCGGTTCCGGCGGGCGAGCGGTACCCGTACTAGCTCTCGGCGGCGGCGCGGAAGGCGTCGGCGAAGTCGTCGGTGATCCGCTCGACCCGCTCGGCTGCGGACTCGACGGCGTCGAGTGGGTCGACGCCGCCCTCGGTCCGGACGGAGAGCACGGGGTCGGTCTGCCCGCCGGACTGCTCCGGGTTGAGGTCGTACGTGGCGGCGGCGACCCCCTCCGTCTCGAGGAGTGCGCCCTTCAGGACGTTCATGAAGGTGTGGTCCTCGCCGGCGATCTCCAGCCGGAGCTCGTCGGCTGTCTTGTCGATGACCAGAAGTTCCATACGTGTCGGTGGCGGCGTCGCCGCTTCAGCGTTTCGTCATCGACACCCGCGGCTACCGCACCAGGTACGGCTCGTCGCCCGGCAGGAACCGCCCGAGGTCGGACTCGCGCCGGTAGTCGGTCTGCTGGAGGTCGTCGAGCGCCGCGACGAGCCGGGTCTCGTCGTCGTCGGTCCACGCGCCGGGGTCGAGGACCGGCACGACCAGCCACCCGCTGCCGCGAAGCTCCGTCGCGTGGGCGGCCCGGAGGTCGTCGGCCAGCGCGGGGTCGCGCGCCGTGTACTCCCGGAGGACGTGTCGAACCGGGCGCTCGCCGACGGGGAGCAGGACGTGGGCGGCGATAGCGCGCAGCTCGGCGTCGAAGAACCGCTCCATGTCGGCGTACTCGGCGGCTGTCGGCTCGGGTCCCTCGGGGGCGCACATGTGGAGGTACGAGAGGTAGGCGCGGTCGACCGTCGGCAGGGTGCCGTCGTCGGTCAGGAGGCCGCCGTCGCGGAGCGCGCGCCGGAGGCGGTCGACCGTCGGCGTGCCGGTGAACGGGACGCCGGCCCCGAGTCCGCCGTGTCGACCGGGGTGGTCACCGACGACGTGGAAGTGAGCGTTCGCGTCGCCGTAGCCGGGGACCGACCGGTCGCACGGCGGGTCGAGATCGAACGGGTCGCTCGTCCGGTCCGTGACGTTCCGCACGGCTCCGTCGACGAGCCGACAGCACCTAAACCCACCTAGAGTTCGACGCCGGAGGGGATCAGGCTCTCGGAGCGCAGGAGGTTGCCGTCGGCGTCGTAGACGAGGAGGGTGCGCTTCTCGTAGTCGACGAGGGACTCGCCCTCGACGGTGACGTGGACCCGGAATCGACCGTCGCCGTCGTCGGCGCGTCGCCCGTACTCGCGCGCCGCCCGGATGAACCGGAGGACGTCGTCCGCAGCCTCGTTCAGTTCGAGGACGAACTCGCCCGTGACGCGGTTGGTCACCGCAACGACGCCGCCGTCGCTCTCCTCGTCGTCGTCGCCGCGGAGGCGGAAGGAGACGTCCGTCTCGTCCGCGTCGAGGAGGTCGTCCGCCGGTCCAGCCAGCCGGTCGTGGAGCATCCCTTCGGGGCCGTGGAAGTCGATGTGGACCGTAGGCTGTTCGGGGTCGCCGCTCGCCTCGACCCAGTCGACGTGTTCGACTGCCAGTTCGAAGTAGTCTCGCCGCATTCGGGTACTGGTGATACGGTTCGGCTATGTATGAACGTAACGCCCGCCGCCCGAGGTGTTTTAGTCGCCGCCGTCCGCCGCCGGTGTATGGACCTCTGGGTCCGGTCCGAGTACGCCGGCGAACTCGCCGTGCTGTCCGCGTGGATCGCGGCGCTCCTGCCGTGGAGCGTGAGCGCCTCGCGGGTGCTCAGCGGCGGTCTGCTCGTCGTGCGGTTCCCGTTCGTGGAGGTCCAGTACGGCATCGGCGTGCCGTTCGCCCGCGCCGTCTCGCTCACCGACCCCCTGACCGCGGCGACGCTCCAGCGCGGCACCGCCTCCGCGACCGGATACCGGGTCTCCGCCGTCGGCGCTGCCGTCTTCGCCGCCGCCGTCGTCCTCTCGGCAGCGTACTACCTCCGCGAGGACCGCGTCGAGGCCGGGCCGGTCGACCCGGTGCGCGCGATGGGGGGCCTCCTGTTCGCGGGGTCGCTCGTCTTCGGCGCCGCGACGCTCTCGCTGTTCGGCGGCTTTCCCGGTCTCACCCTCCCGGTCGGCGTCCCGCTGACGCTGGCGCTCGCGGTCGTACTCCTGCTCGCGAACCGACCTGACGACTGAAGGTTTAACTTTCGCGCCGACTAAGCCCGTACAACACAACGAATGGGGGGCAACGTTGGAGCGCGCGACGGGGTTCGGGGGCGAGCCGCGCGACTTCTTAGCGTCCTGCGCGGCGCTAACATCGAGGCCGGACCGTACCGCCCGGAGCGCCACGGCCCGCTCGCCCGGTTCGACGGCGCGCCGGGCGAGGAGGTCGAGCGCTACTGGCTCGACCCGCCGTACTCGTTCGCGGTCGTCACCTACGACGACGACGAGAAAGAACACCGCTACAACGTCGCCGAACCGCCCCTCGACGGGTTCCGGAACGACCTGCTCGACCGGGTGGTCGAGGATATCCGCGACCCGCTGCTCTACCGCTCGTCCGACCCGACCGATCCGTCGGTGATCCGCGAGGAGCTGTTCGCCC
>KI543172.1:79719-82768 GCA_000496195.1 uncultured archaeon A07HB70 | reverse complement strand
AACGACTACCGGCGGTTCACCGCGCTGGTGAACGAGTACTACGCCGACCCCGACCGGGTGATGGACCGGCTGGAGGGGGCGGCGGCGCTCGACGACGAGCCGACTCCGACGCCCGACGGCACCCTCGTCGGGGAGCCGTGACGTGGCGCTCGTCGAGTTCGTCCCGCTGGCCGTCGCCGTGCTCCTGCTCCTCCCGCTCCTGCTCTCGCCGGTCAGCCGGACCGCCGACCTCCTGCTCTCCCGGACGGCGGTCGCGGCCTTCGGCGGCTACGTCGGTCGGCAGACGCGGCGCCGTACCGCCCAGCAGACGCTCCTCCGCGCCGCGCGGGTCCAGCAGTCTCACCGGCTCTACGCGTCGCGCACGCTACTCATCGCCGCCGTCGTCGGCGTCGCCGGCAGCGTCCTCGGCGCGTACGGCGGCGCCGCGCTTCTGACCGTCTTCGACGTCGACTTCGTCGCGATCCGGGAGGCGGTCGCGCCCGGCCTCGACGTCCCGGAGCCGGTGCAGGCGCTCGCCCCGCTGACCCCCGACGAGACGCTCACCACCCTGTTTCTCGGCGGCGCCGTCATCGGCCCCGGCGGGGCGCTCACCGCCTACTACGCCCGGTGGGAGGTACTGAGCCAGCGCGCGGTCGCCCGCGCCTCCGCCATCGAGGCGACGCTCCCGCGGACCGTGGCGTTCGTCTACGCGCTCAGCCGCTCCGGGACGGCGTTTCCGAAGGTGCTGGAGACGGTGTCGGCAAACCGCGACGCATACGGCGAGGCCGCCGAAGAGCTCGGACTCGCCGCCCGCGAGATGCAGGTGTTCGGCACAGACGCCGTCACCGCGATCGGGCGGATGACCGAGCACACCCCGAGCGAGACGATGGACGAGTTCGCGGACAACCTCGCGAGCGTCCTCGGCTCCGGCCAGTCGCTCGCGCCCTTCCTCCGCGAGCAGTACGACCGCTACCAGGAGGAGGCGCGGTCACAGCAGGAGCAGTATCTCGACCTGCTGTCGACGTTCGCCGAGGTGTACGTCACGGTGTTCGTCGCCCTGCCGATCTTCCTGATAACCATCCTCGGCATCGTCGGACTAGTGCTGCAGGACACCCTGTCGCTCCTCCGGGTCATCGGCTACGTCGCGCTCCCGCTCATGACGTTCGCGTACGTCGTGTACGTCGACAGCGTCACCGCCTCGCTGCCGGACCGCTCGAAGGGGGCCGCCGGCGACGACCGGTCCGTCCTCGACCCCCGCCGCGTTCCGGACCGGGCGCGGGCCGACGGCGGGGCGGCGTGGTCGGCGCGCGACGCCGCGAACGCGAAGCGCCTCGCCGTCCACGACTCCGTCGAGCGCCTGCGGAGCCGGCTCCGCAACCCCGCGGCGACGCTCGTCGGGGACCCCCAGCTCACCTTTCTGCTCACCGTCCCGCTCGGCGTCGCGTGGGTGTTCGTCCGCGCCTGGCCGGTCACGCTCGGGCCGGAGGCCGTCGGCGCCGTCGACGCCCCGGTCGTCGAGGCGGCGGTGTTCGTCCTCGCGGGGTTCGCCGTCGCGCACGAGGTCTCTCTGCGCCGGACCAAGCGCATCGACCAGGCGGTGCCGGACCTGCTGGACCGGATGGCCAGCCTCGACGAGGCGGGGCTGACCGTCACCGCGAGCCTGCGGCGCGCGACCCGTGACGACCTCGGACCGCTCGGCGACGAGGTCTCCCGGACGTGGCGAGACATCGAGTGGGGGGCAGACGCCGGGGCGGCGCTCCGACGCCTCGAGCGGCGGGTCGGAAGCGTCGCGGTGTCGCAGGCGACGGCGCTGGTGACGAACGCGATGCGCGCGAGCGGCGACCTCGCGCCCGTGCTCCGCATCGCTGCCGACGAGGCACATCAGGCCCGGCGGCTGCGACGCGAGCGCCGCCGCGAGATGTTCACCTACATGCTGGTCATCTACATCTCCGCGCTCGTCTTCCTCGGCGTCTCGGTCGGTATCGTGGTCGCCTTCTTCCCGGCGATCGAGTCGGCTGCGGCGGCGGCGCCGACGACGGACGCCGCCGCGAGCGCCGGAACGTCCATCACGGCTGGCCTCGGCGACGTCGACCTCGACGCCTACCGGCGGCTGTTCTTCCACCTCGCGGCGATACAGGCCGTCTGCTCGGGGCTCGTCGCCGGTCAGCTCGGCCAGGGCGGGGTCGCGGACGGGGTGAAACACGCGGCGATTCTGCTCGCGATCACCCGCCTCGTCTACGTGTTCGTCTGATGCCCGGCGACCACCCGCCGGTCGCAGCCGTCTACGACCGGATCGCCGCTCACTTCGACGAGACGCGGGCCACTCCGTGGCCGGAGGTCGAGTCGTTCGTCGCCGACAGGGACGGGGTCGCCGTCGCCGTCGACGTCGGCTGTGGCAACGGGCGTCACGCCGGCCTCCTCGCCGACCGGGCCGACCGGGTCGTCGGCGTCGACGCGAGCGCGGCACTTCTCGCCCGCGCCCGTGTCGCAGCCGCCGAGGACGAGTACAGCCGGCGGTTCGCGGCGGTGCTGGGCGACGCCGGTCGGCTCCCGCTGGCCGACGGCACGGCGGGGCTTGCGCTGTACGTGGCGACGCTCCACCACCTCCAGCCGCGGCTGCGCCGTCGCGCGAGCCTGAGCGATCTCGCCCGGGTGTTGGGTCCCGACGGCGTCGCGCTCGTCTCCGCCTGGTCGGTCACGCACGACCGCTTCGACGCCGACTCCGGGTTCGACACGACCGTCGACTGGACGCTTCCCGACGGCGAACGCGTGCCGAGGTACTACCACGTCTACGACCCGGCGGAGTTCCGGGCGGACCTGCGGGCGTCGCGCTGCCGGCCGGTCGAGACGTTCGTCTCGTCCGGGAACTGCTACGCGACCGTCCGTGGCGTCTGAGCGCTCCGGTGGTGTGCGCCCCGCACACCCGTTGGGGATTTATGCCCGTCGCGCGCCTAGCTACGGTCGATGACAGACGCAGATACGTCCGACGCTACCGAGTACGAGGTGGCCGTCGTCGGCGGAGGCCCGGCGGGCCTGACGGCGGCGCTGTACACGACCCGACTCGGGCACC
>KI543172.1:77563-79699 GCA_000496195.1 uncultured archaeon A07HB70 | reverse complement strand
GTCTCCCGTGGGCCGCCGGGTCGGGTTTCCACGGCGAGAACCCAGGCTACTTCTTCTGCGCCCGGATCGGCGAGGAGGTGTTCATGCGGTTCGTACCGCGGGAGATGGACGAGGACGACGAACTGGTCAAGGATACACTCACCTGTCTGAAGCGGATCGAGTGTACGGAGGAGACCGAGCGATACCTTCCGGGCGAGATGCGTGACGAGCTCTACGACGCGTGGGGCCGGGCGCGGGTGGACATCTACCGCCAGTGGCAAGAGCAGACTGACCCGCTAAACGTCCAGCCCGACATCCGGAAACTGTTCCGCGAGGTTGGCCAGCACCTCCGCGAACACTGGCCCAGCGACATGACCGAGGACGAACTCCGCGAGACGGTGTCGTCGGTCGAGGCCCCGTGGGGACGGCGCTACGAGCGCGAACTCCGCGAGGTCTACGAGGACGAATCATTCGGGCCGGTCGAGACGTCGCGCCGCATTGTCGACAAGGTGGACGAACTCGGTCTCCAGCCATTCGAGCCGCCAGACCCGCTCCCGCCGATTCAGAAGGACGAGGTCAAGCTCGTCTGCTGGATGGTCGTCGCACCGGACGAGAAGGACGGAGCCGGAGAGAACGGGCCGCAGCTAATGTCTCAGGTGACGCTGGACACGTAGGATAACTCAGTGGTTTTCATAAATTGACCAACAAGCCTCTGAAAAGTAGTGCGCCAGCAATCAGGAGTCCTGCGAATAGCTCCGGTTCGCGACCGCGAAATCGCCCTATCTTGGACTGAGAAACGACTGGAGCGATGTCTGACCGTTGAATATGCTGATGCCCGGCCAGCGATGAGCAGGGGGATGAAAGCCTCTAAGAAGCGTTCTAACGGTCTTGGCCCCGTCATAGATTCCGGGTCAGTAAGTCATCATAATAACCGGATCGCTGGCAAAGCCAAATAAGATGGCTGCGCTGGATGCCATCACCAGGATCGGTCCGCGCGTTTTCTTGATTGAATGGAGGGTCAGAGCGGCGGGAGTCCACCGTTCGCGCTGTACCGCGACTCCCAGCCCGGCGGGACCTGAAAGTCGTTCCACGGCTTGGTCGCCCGCTCGACAGTCGTGTACGTCTTCGAGAGCGTCTGTGGATCGACGGCGGTCGGAAAGTTCGTCTTGTAGACCTCAAGCGAATACTCGCAGGCATCTTCGAACGCCTCCTTGGCACGCGACCCGGGGGCGTGCTTGCCCCGACCGGCGAGAGTCCGATAAAAGAACGCCCGTGGTGACTTTGCGTCCTCCAGGGTCGGCTCCGGAGAGGCCCTCGTTTGACCGATCCATCGGTTTGGGAAGCCACTCTCGCCGGTCTTGTAGCGGCGTGAGATCACGTCTGACGCACCGATCTCGGCACCCCACCGCTCGTACAGTTCCTTGCTCAGCCGGTGTTCTTCGGCCTCTGGAATCCGGTTCGGGATGCGCGGGAACCGATGAACCCCGCCAGTTCGATCCTCGACAGTAATGAAGTTCGCAATACGGGCCCCGTTCCACTCGATCGCCTCTTGATCGTTGCCGAAGTACTTGTCTACGATCGGGTCAAGAGGATGTGGTCCGTCGTGTCCTGGCGTCGTCATCGGGGTGTATCCGTCTCGCGCGATCGAATCGATGTAGTTCGATTTTCCGGCGAGAAGCCGCAATTCGAGCGTTTCAATATCGCCAACAACATCGGGATGATTGGTTAGATACTCGACGAGCTTCCGCGCCTCGCTCTTCGTCACTTGCGGAGTCGTCACCCCATCACTCTCACTCGGATCCGCTCGACCGGGACCCCCCTCGTCGACGGTGAACAAGTCGCCAATCTGTCGTAGGGGGTGAACGAGGCTCCACGAGAGGTCATCGTCATCGCCGTAGCCCAGTGTATCGACGAGGAAGTCGCGGGCGCGACCGTGAACTTGGTAGGTTATGTAGCCGAGGTCCGATGGGTGTGCGCGGATGAAGTAGTCGGTTTGTCGAGGATGAATCTCGGCTGTCCCGGATCGGCAATTGAGAGTCGGCACCTGAACAAGAATATAAAACAGCAGTATAGTTCTGGTGCCGGGTGAGTCGCTCAGACTTCTTGAGCGGGGAGTCACACCCCAGGGGAGTTGATTCCAAGACCGTAGCCCGCTCC
>KI543172.1:75559-77543 GCA_000496195.1 uncultured archaeon A07HB70 | reverse complement strand
GCGCCGCGATGATGCTCGACACACACAACGTCATCGGCGTCACGGAGGACGTCTCTGGAAACGAGTTCCTCGAGACGGCCCAACACCAGGTCGAGGCGTACGGCGCAGACGTCCGCCGCGGGATGGTGACCGAGGCGGCACGGACCGCCGACGGCCGGATCCGGCTGTCGTCGACCGACGGCGACGTCGTCGCGGAACGCGTCGTGTTCGCCACCGGCTTCAGCGACGGGCACGCCGACCCGCCGCTCCCGCGCACCGGCCGGGGCCTCCACTACTGTCTCCACTGTGACGCGTACATGTTCGTCGACGAGTCGGTGTACGTGATGGGACACGGCGAGGGCGCGGCCCACGTCGCCATGATCATGCTGAACTTCACCGACGAGGTCGACCTCCTCACCCGGGGCGACGACCCGACCTGGAGCGACGAGACGGACGAACTGGTCGACGCCCACCCGGTCGACGTCGTCGACGAGGACGTGACCGGTATCGAGAAGCGCGAGGACGGCTGGCTAGAGGCCCTGGAGTTCGAGGACGGCACCCGGCGTGAGTACCGCGGCGGCTTCGCGATGTACGGCTCGGAGTACAACACCGCGCTCGCGGAGTCGCTCGGCTGTGACCTGAACGACGACGGAACCGTCGCCGTCGACGACCACGGCCGGACGAGCGTCGACGACGTGTTCGCCGTCGGCGACGTCGTGCCCGGGCACAATCAGATCCCCGTGGCGATGGGTCAGGGCGCGAAGACCGGCATCCAGATCCACATGGACCTCCGTGCGTTCCCGCGCTCGCTCGACGAGATTCGCGAGTCCGGCGCCGTCGACCGGGCAGAGACGCCGGCGATGGACCCCGGTCTGCGCGAGACTGCCCGGTCGTTCCGCGCCGACGACCCGACGCCAGAGGCGCCCGCAGACGACTAGCCGATAGTAACTGCCTTACCGCCCCGCCGTCGAACAGTGTGTGTCGACGCCTCCGCGACGCCGGGCACGGTCGACGGACGTCGGCGTCTTCGTGACCGACGGAGACACGGTGCGATCGGCGAGCGCCGGTGGTCTAGTGGTAGGACCTGAGCCTTCCAAGCTCATGGCCCGGGTTCGAATCCCGGCCGGCGCATCCACGACCCGCCGCTCTCTCGTCATTTCTGGGTAGCTATCGCCAGCAAGGAACAGCAGACACCGACGCTCGGCGGTGGTACCGGTCACGGAGAGCGCCACAGCCGCTCCGCTCGCCCGGCGCCGCCGGCTCCCGGTCAGTGACACGCTCCGGCACCCTGGCGAGTGTGCTGGATACGTGGCCGTCTCCCCGCTCCGTCGCAGTTGACCGAGGTCGAACACGGCCACGGGAACCCGACAGCGAACGACGAGCCGACCTCCGCGGTCGGCCGAAGCCCGGTCGGGTCGGCCCCGAGACGGGGGTCTCCAGCCGCTTGGACTATCGCTCTCGCCGCCGGCGTTCGGGGATGGCACGGCGCAGCCCTCCCGTCGCGAGCGTCAGTCCGGGGAGCGCAGAGACGAGTTCGACGACCGACACGGGGCTCGGGTCACCGGCCTGTCGTGGCGCGGGCCCGTCGCAGCCACGACGTATCCATCTCCCACACCCCGTTCCGAGTGACCGTGGCGTGTCGCCCGACACGGCCCCGCTACCGACGGCGCCCGCCGCCTCGACGGTGTTCGTCCGGGGATACGATGCGTTATCCGTGCGGCGCCGCTCGTACGTCCGTGACGATAGCAAACGGCGACGCCGTTACGATCGAGTACACCGGACGAACGGAAGCAGGCACCATCTTCGACACGTCGCGAGCGTCAGTCGCCGCCGAGACGGGGATCGACGAGGCACAGCCCGACCGTGAGTACAGCCCGCTGACGCTCGAAGTGGGAAGCGGGGCGGTCATCGAAGGGCTCGACGAGGCGCTGGTCGGACTCGAGGCGGGCGACACGCCGACGGTCACCGTTCCCCCCGAGAAGGGGTACGGCGAGCACGAGGAGAG
>KI543172.1:73467-75539 GCA_000496195.1 uncultured archaeon A07HB70 | reverse complement strand
CGGCCGGTGGCGTCGGCGACTGCGTCCGCGACGCCGGTCATCCGGCGCTCGAACGCGTCCGCGCGGCGCTCGCGGGTCGCGGCGTCGTCGCTCAGCGCCCGGAAGGCGTCGCGACGCTCCTCGTCAGCGAGGTCGAAGGCGAGCTGGAGCGCCACCTCGGCGCTCCCGTCCTCGTCGAGGGTGACGACCAGCGCCTCCTCCAGCGCGGACTGAGCGGCTGCCGGAGCGCCCGCGACGACGACCGAGAGCGCGAGGGCCACGACGGTCAGGGCGTGTGCCGTCCCCGCCCGCACTCACCGGCCCCCGCCGGACTTGCCCGGTTCGTCGTCGGAGCCGTCCTCTCCGTCGGGCGCTGTCTCGGCGTCGCCGTCGTCGGAGCCGTCACCCCTATCCGGATCCTCCGGTGGTCCGGCCTGCCCGCTCTCGTTTTCCGTGCCGTCGTCGCCGGTCTCGGTCTCGTTTTCCTCCTCGTCCTCGTTTTCGCCACGGTCATCGGGCGGCCCGCGCCGGTCGTCGCCGGTCTCGGTCTCGTTTTCGCCACGGTCATCGGGCGGTCCGCGCCGGTCGTCGCCGGTCTCGGTCTCGTTTTCCTCCTCGTCCTCGTTTTCGCCACGGTCATCGGGCGGCCCGCGCCGGTCGTCGCCGGTCTCGGTCTCGTTTTCGTTCTCATCTCCGCCACGGTCATCGGGCGGCCCGCGCCGGTCGTCGCCGGTCTCGGTCTCGTTCTCGTCACGGTCCGGGCCGCGGTCCTCGGGCGGGCCACGCTCACGGCCGTCCGGCGGACCGGCGATAGACCGCGCGATACGGGACACCTCTGGGCCGCTCAGCTCCGAGGCGTTCTGCTTCAGGCGCCGGATCGCGGTCGCGTTGATCCCCTTCCGTTCGAGTTTCTCGGCGGGAAGCCCCGCGGTCGCGTTCTGTGTCTCGTTCGCCCTCTCCTCGGTCTCGTCGACGCGTGCGGCGAGCGTGGCGATCTGTGCCTCGTAGGCCGCCTCGCTGATCTCACCCTCGGCGCGAGACTGTGTTAGTGCCTCCTTGCGCTCGCGGAGTTCGGCGAGGCGCTCCCGGGTCTGGTTGAACTGGTCCGCGACGACGCCGACCTTCGAGTCGTTCGTCGCCGCGCGGGCGACGGCGATGCCGAACGCCCGGCGCTCGACCTCGCCCTCGACTTCGGCCTCCGTCACGCCGACGGTGCCCATCAGCCGCGCCGCGGCGGTGCTGTTGGTCTCGCCGCTGTCCTCGGCCGGCGTTGCCCTCGCGCCGTCGGTCGCGGTCTGTGCCGTGACCCCGCTGGCTCCGCCGGCTGCGCCGACGACCAGCGCGACGGCGACGAGAACGGCGAGTCTGCCCCGGTTCGGTTCTCTCATCCTGTCTGTCGAAACGATCCTCGACAACCTATAGATGGTCGACTCCCGTCCCGGATTTCCCTCGATTAAGCCAGGTTAACCGCCGCGGTCGCCCCAGAACCGCTCGAACCCGTAGTCGAGCATCTCGGCGCCAACCTGCCGGAGTTCCTCGCGCTCCTGTGCCGAGAGCAGGTCGGCCACGCCGCGCGACCCGCGCTGGAGGTACCGCTCGTCTATCAGGAGCCGAACCCCGCGCTCCTCCGGTCCGCGGATGACCCGCCCGATCGCCTGCCGCGCCTTCCGCACCGCGGGCACGGCGACGGCCATCTCGAACCCGGACGAGTCGTCGCCGGCCAGCGCGGCGTCGTAGGCGCCGCGGACGGCCTTCGCGCGCGGCGTCTGCGTGTTTCGGTACGGCACCCCGACGACGCAGGCCGTGTGAAGCTTCTCGCCGTCGTAGTCGACGCCCTCTGTGACGGTGCCGAGCGCGCTGGTGACGAGGACGGCGTGGTCGGCGGGGTCGAAGAAGCGGTCGAGCAGCGCCGTCGTCTCGTCGCTCGTCGACGACCGGTCGAGGTAGACCGGCTTGTCGAGGCCCGCGAGGAGGTCGGCGGCCCACTCCGCCTCGCGGTAGTTCGGCAGACAGCAGAGGACGTTGCCGTGTGAGGCCGCGACCCGCTCGACGACGTGTGCGTAGTCGCGGCGTGTCCGGGTCATCGACTCGCG
>KI543172.1:69919-72673 GCA_000496195.1 uncultured archaeon A07HB70 | reverse complement strand
TCTCGTCGTCGCTCGCTCTCAGCCGGAGCTCGCGGAAGTACGTCAGCGGGTCGGCGTCCTGCCACGCGTCGAGGAGCGCGCCAACCGCGTCCGAGACGGGCGTCCGCGAGGACACGTCGACGCCCTCGTGTATCGCGGCGGCGGCACGGCAGACCGCGGCGACGCGGCCCACCTCGTCGGGCGCGACCGGCGCCTCTCGGTCACGGATCGCCCGCGTCAGGTCGTCGACGGCCCGTTCGCCCGGCGGCGCGAGCGCGACGGTCGTCTCGCCCGCCGCGGGAACGTCGACGCCGTCGTCGAGCGCCGCGCGCACCCGGTCGCCGACCCAGCCGAGGAGCCACTCGTGGAACCGCGCCGCCGTCTCGAACTCCTCCGGGGTCAGCCGACCGTGGGTCGCGTCCTGGACGAGCGCCTCGGCCACCTGTCGCGCGCGCTGCGCGGCGTCGCCCGTCGCGCTCCCGAGCCCCTCGCCGCGGAGGACACGCCCCGCCCGCTCCACGTCTGTCTGCGACCGCGCGAGCGTGTATATCGAGGCGTCGTCGGAGCGGACCTCGCGCACCCGGTCCTCGACGACGTGGGCCTCGTCGACGACGGCGACGGTCTGTTCGTCGAGCGCGCCGGCCCTGCCCGCGGTCAGCTTCCGGGTCTCCGGGTCGTAGAGATGCATGTAGTTCCCGACGACGGCCTCTGCTTCGGCGAGCATGTCGCCCATCGTCCGGTGTGGGCAGTGGCCCGCCGCGGCGGCGGCGGGCACGAGGTCGGCGCGGTCGAGGACGTTCGCCGTCCCGTCGGCGAACGCCACGGGCGCCGGGTCGACCAGCGACCGGACGTAGAACGGGTCGAACGGGTCGGCCCAGTCGACCGCGAGCAGCTCCTGCGCCGGTGCGGCGACGTCGAGCGCCCGGACGACCCGGGCAGGATACGGCGTCTCGGCGCCGTGGACGGCGAGCCGGTCCGTCTCGGTCTCGACGAGCGCACAGGCCCGCCGGGCGCGCACACGGTCGTACCACGGCGCGTCGGCGTCGTCGCCGGCGTCGAGGTGGAACGGACACCGGACCGTCCCGTCGTCGGGCCGGGTCAGGTGCCGACAGCCGTCGACGGCACACTCCGGGGGCGCCGGGCCGTCCCAGCGGAGCGCGACCGGCGACCCGGCCTTCACCAGGTCGGCGGCGTTCTCGCGCAGGTCGTCGACCATCGCGCCGAGCGGCGGCGCCCGTTCGACGCCGTCGTGGCGGTCCGCGAACGTCCCGGCCCGCGGCCCCTCGACCCGCGTCCACGCCCGGTCGAGACCGAAGTCGTCCGCCTGTGCGTAGGCGAGCGTGTCGGCGAGGCCGCGCAACACCAGTCCGTCGACCGGCGGCTCGTCGGTCCGGCGGTTGATCGCCCGCACCTCGGCGACGAACTGTGTGAGCTGCTGTTTGACCGGCGTGACGGCGACGACACGGTCGAACTCCGGGAGCACGACGGGGTCGTCACGGTCGGGCAGGTCGACCGACCCGTTTCGGACGGCGTACAGCCCGGCGACGAGGGAGACGAGCGTCTTGCCCGTCCCGCAGGCGCCCTCCATCGCCAGCCAGCCGTCGTCCGCCAGCACCGACAGCAGGCGGTCGATCCCGTCGACCTGCTGCGGGTACGGCTCGTCGAACGGAAACAGGGCGCGCCACGGGCGGTCGTCGCCCCGGCTCATCGCGGCACGCGGCGGGCGGTTGTCGACACTACCGGCTCTCTGGCCGTCTCGGATTTAATCCACGGGGTCACGCCAGCCCGTCGAGCCGCTGCCGTCCCGCCGCGGAGAGCGGCTGCTCGAACAGGTCGAGGTTGGCGACGGCGTGGTCAGGGTCCGCCGTCGACGGAATCGGCACGACGCCGCGGGCGACGGCCCAGCGCAGGACCGCGCCCGCGGGCGTCAGGTCCTCGCTCGCCGCGACGTCACGGACGGTCGGGTCGTCGAGCAGTCCGTCCGGCCCGAGCGGGGTGTGTCCGAGCACCCGAACCCCGTTGTCACGACACCAGGCGACCAGGTCGTCCCGCGGCGCGAGCGGGTGGTGTTCGACCTGGACGACCCGGGGCGGCAGCCGCGCCCGGGCGGAGAGCGCGGCGAGTTCGTCGACGGAGACGTTACACAGCCCGAGATGCCGGACGTGGCCGTCGTCGACGAGGCCCTCCATCGCGTCCCACGTCTCCGCGAGTGAGACGTCCGCCCGGACCGGGTCGCCGTCGTCGTCCGTCGGGAACGTCAGCGCCTCTCGCTCGGCGGTGCTCATCTCCGAGAGCCCGTCGAGCGGCCCCCGGTGTGCCCACGCCTCCGTGCCGTGGAGGAGGTAGACGTCGAGACAGTCGACGCCGAGGCGGTCCCGGCTCGCCAGGCACGCCGCCCGGAGGTGGTCGGGCCGGTGGCTTGTGTGCCAGGCCTTCGAGACCAGCGCCAGCGCGCCCCGCGGCGGGCCGCCGGGCGCCCGTATCAGGTCCCCGACCAGCGACTCGGTGCCGTAGAGCTCGGCGCAGTCGAGCAGGCGGCAGCCGGCGTCGAGCGCCGCCCGGAGCCCCGCCGAGAGGTCGACGTACGTCTCGCCGCCGCGGTACGACGCCGTTCCGGCACCGACCGGCGGGAGCGCCGGCGCGTCGGAGCCGGCGGCCTCCGGTCGGGCGGACTCGGGCTGGCGGACGCGCACGGCGGTCGGCGTCCACCCGACGCCGATCGGCGCCGCCGACCCCCCCGTCTCGGCGGCACGCGCGACGGCGTCGACGGCGCTC
>KI543172.1:68398-69899 GCA_000496195.1 uncultured archaeon A07HB70 | reverse complement strand
CGGCCCGGCCTGGCGGAACGACTCGGGCCGGGGGTGCCACTCGCCGGGCCGGCCGACGTTACAGTCTACCCGGGCGACGCGGACGGACCCGAGTCGTTCCTCGGCGACGTGGCGCCGCGCGGTTCGCTGTGGGTCGCCGGCCGGACTCGTCGGCGCACACGCGAGGCGCCGCTCCGTGCCGACACGGGCGAGGAGGTCGCGGGCCTCGCCGGGCGACGTCGCCAGCGGCTTCTCCGAGAAGACGTGCCGTCCGGCGTCGAGAGCCTGCGCCGTCACCGGCGCGTGCGCGGCGTGGCCGGTGAGGTTGACGACGATGCGGGCGTCCGAGGCGTCGAGGAGGCCGTCGAGGGAGCCGTAGGCCGTCGCGTCGTGGGCGTCTGCGAGGCGGTCGGCCCGTTCGCGAACCCGGTCGGCGACGGCGACGAGGCGGAGGTCGGGGTGGGCCGCGAGGTCCGGAGCGTACTCCGACGCGATTGCCCCGCAGCCGACGATTGCGACGCGCATAGGTCGGCGGGGGGCTGGAATCACTCAAGTCCGCCGGTCGCGGATCCGGACCGACACGGGCGTGGCGCACAGCGGCGACGAGCCGGCGGCTCTCTCGGTAGAAGCGGACGGCGGGATTGCCCGGGCGTTCCGCCACGGGGAGTCCCGGTCGCCTCCTCCACCCCGCGACCCCACGAGCGACGGGCGTCCGACGATGGGCTGCTCACTTCCGTGCCTGACCCGCTGCCGCCGGTGAACCGCGGGAGCGCGTCCCTGCGGACGCGCCCCGCGGACCGCTGTCCCCGTGGGACGAGGCTTCCACGTCAGCTTCCGGGGCCCGCGTCGGTCCGCCCGCACGCCCCCGGGTTCGGCCACCACTTGAGGCCGTACCGTGGTCTTCGGAGCGGGGCCTACCCGCCCGGCCTAGTCCGTCACGATGTAGCCCGGGTCGACGTAAACCGCTTTCCCTTCCCCGGTCACGCGTCGCCGGAGGCCCGTCCGGCGGTCTGCGCCGACGCGAGCGCCTCTCGTCGTGGCCGGGCGTCCGCTCGCCGACACGGCTGCGTCGCCGACAGCGCGCCTCCTCGTCAGGGGTTCGCCTCGGCCTCCTGCTCTATCTCGTCGAACAGCGCGACGACGCGCTCCTCGACCTCGTCGCGGATCTCGCGGACCCGTTCGAGCGGCTGCTCGCCCGGGTCCGCGAGCGCCCAGTCGCGCACCGCGACGCTCGCGTCGAGGTCGAGCGTCGAACAGCCCATCGTCGCGACGAGGTCACAGGCCTCCAGCTCCGCCGCCGAGACGGCGCGCGGCGTCCGGTCCGAGAGGTCGAACCCCGCCTCGCGCATCGCCTCGCGCACGACGTCGTGGACGGCGTCGGCGGGCCGGGTGCCGCCGGTGACGACCGTCAGCTCGTCTAGCCCCCGGCGCTCGCGCTCGCGCTCCGCGAACGCCGTCGCCATCTGCGAGCGCCCGGCGTTCGGACGCAGACGAACGCCACCCGCACCGTCACGTCCCGCCC
>KI543172.1:60120-67852 GCA_000496195.1 uncultured archaeon A07HB70 | reverse complement strand
GGCGGCTGCCGCTCCCGCCGCTGTCACGGGGTCGGCGCGCCCGCGCGTTCCCGAGAGAAAGACGATCGGCTGGACGACGGCGAGGAAGGCGACCGCGCCGACGCCGAGCGGTCCCGCGCCGTAGTAGATGGGGAGGCCGGTGCCCGGCCGAGAGATGAGCGCGAACGGCGCTCCGACCGCCACGAGGACCGCGAGACAGGCGAGGACGCCGGCGTTCGCCGCCACGCGGTAGCGCTCCATACGCCGACCGGCTGCGCGCGCGCACTTGAGTGGCCCGGAGTGCGGTCGCAAGGGCAACCTACAAACCGGTGGACCACGCGCCCCTGTCGCATGGACAGAGTCGCGGTCGTCGGCGCGTCGATGACCCAGTTCGGGCAGCGCGACGAGTGGATCCTCGACCTGCTGACAGAGGCGGCGCAGGCGGCGATGGCCGACGCCGGCACCGCCGGGCCGGACGTCGACCACCTGTACGTCTCGAACATGGCGAGCGGCGAGTTCGAGGGACAGACCGGGGTGGCAAACGCGCTGGCTCACGACCTGAACGCGGTGCCGGCGTACACCGCCCGGGTCGACCAGACGTCATCGTCCGGCGGCGCGGGCGTCTACCAGGCCTGGCAGTCGGTGGCGAGCGGCGCCAGCGACCTGACGCTCCTCGTCGGCGGCGAGAAGATGACCCACCGAACGACCGGCGAGTCGACCGACGTCATCGCCTCGCTCACCCACCCCGCCGAGTACAAACACGGCGTGACGCTCCCGTCGTTCGCGGGACTGACCGCGCGGAAGTACCTGACACAGTACGACGCGCCGCGCGAGAGCCTCGGGAAGGTGGCGGTCAAGAACCACCGGAACGGCGTCGACAATCCGAACGCCCAGTTCCAGAAGGAGGTGGACCTCGAGACGGTGCTCGACTCGCCCGTCGTCGCCGACCCGCTCCGCCTGTACGACTTCTGCCCCGTCACCGACGGGTCGGCGGCGCTCGTCCTCTGCTCCGAGTCGGTCGCACGGGAGTACGCCGACGACTACGCCGTCGTCTCGGGCGTCGCGGGCGCGACGGACACCCACGTCGTCCACGAGCGGTCGGACCCGACGACGATGGGCGGTGTCGTCGAGTCGGGCGAGGCGGCGTTCGAGATGGCCGGTCTCGCGCCAGGGGACGTGGACGTCGCCGAACTCCACGACATGTTCACGATCCTCGAGTTCCTCCAGTTCGAGGACCTCGGCTTCGCCGAGAAGGGCGAGGGGTGGCGGGCCGTCGACGAGGGCCGGACCGCCCGGGGCGGCGACCTGCCGATCAACACCTCGGGCGGGCTGAAGTCGAAGGGCCACCCCCTCGGCGCGAGCGGCGTCGCGCAGGTCCACGAGGTGTACGAACAGCTGACCGGCGGGGCCGGCCCGCGACAGGTCGACGACCCGAGTGTCGGGCTGGCGTGCAACGTCGGCGGATTCGGGAACTGCGTGATCACGACGGTGCTGGAGGAGGCCGGAGCATGAGCATGGACGCGATGCGGTACACGGACGGCACGGTGACGTACCCCCCACACCCGGTCGGACCGGAGGGCGGCGAGCCGCTGGAGACGGTCGACCTGAGCGAGTACGAGGCGACGGTCGTGACATGGACCGTCTCGACGGCGACACCCCCGGGCGTCCGCCAGCCGAACCCGCTCGCGGTCGTCGAGTTCGACGTCGATGGCGAGCCGGTCCGGGCGATCGGTGGGTTAGTCGAGGGCGCCGAAGCGACGATCGCGATCGGCGACACGGTCCAGCCGGTCCACGTCGATGAGCTCCGGGACCCGGACGCGGGGATCAGGGAGCCGGCGAGCCAGTCGTGGGACGGCTACCGGTTCGAGCCGGTCTGACTACGACTCGTCGTCCGCCGGCGGCTCGTCGACGACGACGACGGCCTCGCCGTCGACGACGGGGTCTCCTGTCTCGTCCTCGACGACGGTCGTGAGCCGGTACCGGCCGTGGCCGACGTCCTCCACGACCTCGACGACGGCGGTGAGACGGTCCCCGATGTCGACGGGCTTGAGAAACTCCAGGTCTGCGAGAGATAGATGGTGAGGCCAGGCAGGCGAGCGAGCGCGGCGCTGATGAGCCCGGAGACGAGCGTCCCGTGCGCGATGCGGTTGCCGAAGCGCGTCTCGGCGGCGAACTCGTCGTCGAGGTGGAGCCGGTTGGTGTCGCCGGAGACGCCGGCGAACGTCACCACGTCCTCGTCTGTTATCTCCTTGCTGAACCGGACGTGGTCGCCCACGCCGAGGTCCTCCCAGTGGTCGACGGACCGCTCTGTCTCCCAGCCGGGACGGCTGAACGCCACCTCGTCGCCGTCGGTCGTCCCGGCTCCGGCGTCCTGATCGAGCCCCGGTACGAAGGCACGGTTGGCCCGCGCGATACTGCGGTACATCTGTCCGATGCCCCGGGAGACCTGCCGGCTCGACCGGGCCCACGCCGACGCGAACTCGCCGATCGGCGTCGGCGGGTCGTAGCCCCCGTCTCGATCCATACCGATCGACTGACCACCGCCCGGCTTATCACTTGCGACTCCGTACCACGAGATGCCCGGTCGCCGGTTCTCTATACCATCGAGTACCACTCGATGGGAACAGAGGTAACTGTTATCCGTATGGCCCCCGAGGGGCCGTGTACGGATGACAGACGAGGACGACGCGACGATGTGGACGCCGGCTGCCTTCGCCCGGCAGTTCCAGGAGTCGAGCGAGGACGCCGCCGAGCGACAGATGGAACTGTTCCAGCAGTTCGCCGGCGCCGGCGGGAGCGGCTTCGACGGCTTCTCCGGGCTCGGCTCGATGTCTATGGGCACTGCGGTGTTCAAGACGCGAGTCCAGAGCGGCGGCCGCATCTCTATCCCCGACGCCGAGCGAGAGGCGCTCGGCATCGACGAGGGCGACATCGTCCAGACCGTCGTCATCCCTCTCAAACAGAACGAGGACTGAGATGAGCGAGAACCCCTACACCCAGACGTTCGAGATGCAGCGCGCGATGATCGAGAGCAGCCGGACGGCGACCGAGGCGAGCGTGGCGATGACCCGCGCGGCCACCCAGGCGTTCGTCGACTCCACCGAGACGACGAAGTCGGCACAGAAGAGCGGCGTCGAGTTCTCGCGCCGGGCGGCCCACGCGATGCTCGACGCGGCTGCCGAGGCCGGTGCCGGCGAGGGCGTCGACGACCTCCGCAGCCTCGTCGACGACCAGTACGACGCCGTCGACGACCTCCACGACGAGGCGTGGGCAGCCGTCGAGGACGCCCTTGACGAGTACGAGGGGTCTGTCGAGGAGATGACCGACGCCCAGCGCGAGGCGGTCCTCGACGCCGTCGACGCCGCCGTCTCGGCCAGCGACGACGCCGAGACGGCTGTCGACGAGGCGATGGACGGGGTCGAGATCGACGTCGACGGGACCTGAACGCAGATGAGCGACGCGACGGGGTCCGACGAGGTCGACGAGTTCGTCGAGCAGATTACCGAGACGTACGTGACGGCGCTGGACCAGAGCATCGACGCCCAGTCCGAGTTCGTCGAGGCCTGGACCGAGGCCGTCGAGCAGTCGGTCTCCGGCCCCCAGGCCGAGGAGGGGTACGAGGGCAGCCTCCGCGCATACGACGCCTGGATGGACGCCGCGGAGACCTCCTTCGACCGCATGGGCGACGCCGTCGAGGGCGACGAGGTCGCCCCGGGGGAGCTGCGCGACGTCTGGCTCCGCGCCGCAAACGACGCGTTCAAAGAGACGATGAGCACCACGGCGTTCGCGGCGGCAACCGGGCAGAGCGTCGGCGACGCGCTCGACCTCCGCGAGGGCGCCGAGGAGGCCAGCGAGGAGACCCTCCACGCGCTCGGCTTCGCCAGCGTCGGCGACGTGCGCGACGTGGGCGAACGGCTCGTCGAGACAGAGCGCCGGCTCCACGCGGTCGAGCAGAAGCTCGACCGGGTGCTCGACGCGGTCGACGAATGAACCCGTTCACCGTCGGACTGGACGCACAGCGGCGGGCGGTCGAGGCCGCGACGGAGGCGACCGAGCGGGCGACCGACGCTCCGGGCGCCGGCGCGCGAATCGAGGCCGTCGAGGTCGGCGAGACGCCGAACGAGGTGGTGTACGAGGAGAACAAGCTGGCGCTCCGGCGCTACACGCCGGAGTCGGTCGGCGCCGAGACGACACAGGACGTGCCGATCCTCGTCGTCTACGCGCTGATCAACCGGCCGTACATCCTCGACCTCCAGCCGGACCGGAGCGTGATCCGGCGGCTACTGGAGGCCGGCTTCGAGGTCTACATGATAGACTGGGGCGAACCCTCCCAGCTAGACACCTCGCTGTCGCTCTCGGACTACGTGTTGCGCTACCTCGACAACTGTGTCGACGAGGTTCGTCTCGACGCCGACGTCGACGACGTCCACCTCCTCGGCTACTGTATGGGCGGGACGATGAGCGTGATGTACGCCGCGCTCCGCCCCGAAAAGACCCGGACGCTCGGGCTGATGGCCGCCGGACTCTGCTTCGCCGGCACCGGCGGGGTGCTGGAGACGTGGGGGAGCGAGGAGTTCTACGACCCGGCTGCCGTCACCGACGCCTTCGGCAACGTCCCGGCGGAGTTCCTCGACGTCGGCTTCGAGCTGATGGATCCGGTGAACAACTACGTCCGGAAGTACCTGAACCTCTACGAGAACCTCGACGACGAGGCGTTCGTCGAGAACTTCGCCCGGATGGAGAAGTGGCTCGACGACGGCATCGACGTCGCCGGCGCGGCCTACCGGGAGTTCATCCAGGACATCTACCAGGAGAACGCGCTGTACGAGAACGACCTCCACCTCGACGGTCGCCACGTCGACCTCGCCGCGGTGGAGATGCCGGTACTCCAGGTAATCGGCGAGTACGACCACCTCGTCCCGCCGGCGGCCTCGAAGCCGTTCAACGACCGCGTGCCGAGCGACGACGTGACGACGATGGAGTTCGCGACCGGCCACATCGGCCTCTCTGTCTCCTCGTCGTCGCACGCCGACCTCTGGCCGGCGGTCGCCGACTGGTACGCGGAGCGCTCTGTCACGCCCGACGACGAGACCGCTCCGCCAGACGGCGACCCCGACGCCACCGACCTCACCGCCGTCCCCGGCGTCGGGTCGGCCTACGCCGAGCGGCTGCGCGCCGCCGGCGTCGAGACGGCGTCGGACCTCGTCGACGCCGACCCGGTCGAGCTCGCCGACGCCGCCGACGTCCCGGAGGGCCGCCTGCGCGACATCGTCGGCGCCGCCGCGGACCTCGACTGAGGCGTCCTGCCGTCTCGGCTGGCCCGGCTTGACAAGCCACACGGCCATCCGGGACGACTTCAGCGCGACCACGGGCCGAGAGCCACCGGAACGCGGTCGACCGCGGTGTCGACTCCGACTCGCTCGACACCGCCTCCAGCGGCGACCGGCGCCTACCGGGAGTATCGTTCACATACTAACACGGCACAGCCGTGGGGAGCATTTATGCCCGTTTTCGACGGCCCGACGGCACGACTGACGCGCAACTCCACCACGACGACCCGCGCTCCGGCACGACCCCCGCGGTTCCGGACGAGATCGAGTCGGCCGAGGCGGAGCTGGTGTGCGTCTCCCTCGGCGCGACCGTCGACGGACTCGTCGACCGCCTCGGGGTCACGCGACGCTCCGTCCTCCCCGTCCTCCGACCGCCGAACCGACGAGGGGCCGGTCGACCGCGACGGCCCGCTCTACGTCGTGTCCTGATCGTCTAACTCCTCTCGAATCGACCGAAGCTCCGACTCCACGGGGTCCTCTCCGCTCGTCTCCGCCTCGCTGACGTCGATACCCACGCCACTGTCGGTCCGGTCGTCCCGGCCGCTCTCCTCGATCCGACGCTCGACAGCCGTGGTCAGGTCGCGGGCCTCGCGCACGACGTCGCGCGTCTCGGGGTCGTCCGGCAGGTCCGACTCGCTGAGCGCCCGCCGGAGCTCCGACAGCGTGCGCTCGACGCCGCCCGTCGCGGCGTCGCTGACGTCGTCGAGCGCCCGGTCGCCGCGGGCCGCGACGCCGAGCAGCCCCTGGAGTAGCTCGAGTGCGGCGATTGCGGCCTCCAGCGCCGCGATCGTCGCCGGGATCGTGTACTCCTCGGTGAACCGAACGAACTCCCCGACCGTCGGCGGCTGTCGCGTCGGACGGCGGTCCTCGTCGCCGTCGAGTTCGCGCCGGAGCGCGTCGAGTGTCTCGTCGAGGTCCTCTAACAGTACACGGAGCTCCCTGTCGTCGGAACGTGCCATACGCGACCCACGGGCGCTGCCGGGGAAGGGGTTTCGTCGGCTTCGTTTAGGCGGACCAAAACCCATATACCGGCCGCCGTGTCACTGGTATCCATGGACCGGGACGTCGACGTCGAACCAGACGCCGGCGAGGAGCCGATAGTGTCGGCACACCAGACCTCGCCGGAGCGAACGGTGTTCACGGAGAAGGGGAACTGCGACGGGTGGATAGCGAGTGACCTCGTGGTCGGTCTCGACCGATAGCTACTGCGTCGCCGCGGACAGCACCAGGGTGTCCTCTTCGAGGTAGTGTTCGATGTGGTGCGCGTCCTCCTCGAGCTGGAGGAGCTGCTGGCGCAGGAGCTCGCTGGACGCGTGGTCGCCGAGGTTCTGGGTCAGCTCGACGTGTTCGCGGACCATCTCGATCATGTCGCCGTAGGCGTCCATGTCGTTCGCCAGCGACGTGCGGATGTCGTAGACGTCGTCGTCCTCGGGCTCGATCGGGGCGTGCTCCTCGAGTTCGGCGCCGCGCGCGAGCGGGACGCCGCCGAGCGCCTGGACACGCTCCGCGAGTTCGTCGGCTGCCTCCTCGAGCTCCTCCGCGGCTTCGCCGAGGAACAGGTGGATGTCGCGGAACTCCGCGCCCTCGACGTTCCAGTGGTGCTTCTTGATCTGGTGGTACAGCACGTAGGCCGCCGCGAGGTCGGTGTTCAGCGCGTCGACGATCTGTTCGACCTTCTCCTGTTCGAGACGCAGCGCGGGGCTCCGCTCGACGGTGCCGGACTGCTTCAGTACGGACTTCTGAGTGCTCATCTTCACCTGTACAGAGGGGCGGCACGAACTTAAGCTTTTACGATCGATAAACTAGTTTTGGCCTTCCGAAAAACCGAGTTTGTACAGCCGCAATCTCGGGGGAAGGAAACGGTTTTCTCCCGAGGAGACCAGCGGGGGATATGACCGACGAGGACGGCGCAGACGCCGGGGACGACGGGTCGGTGCCCGCCGAGTCGCTCGACGCCCGTCTCGACGAGGCGGAGGCCGCGCTGGACGAGGCAGCGACCGAGGCCGACTTGGACGCCGTCGACGCGACACTCGACGACGTCGCGGCAGCCGTCGAGACGCTCGAGCGGCCGGACGAGGACGACCAGGAGGATGCCGAGGACCCCGCCGCCGAGTTCGAGGACCGCCTCTCGACCCTTCGCGACGGGGTTGCCGAGCGGCGCGGCCCCTACCCAGAGGACGTCGTCGAGGCCGTCGAGTCGGCGGCCGGGACCGTCCGCGACACCCGCTGGACAGAGTCGGGCGAGGACGACGTCGCCGCGGCGGTCGGGGTCTTCCGCGACACGGTTGGCGAGACGCTCGACGCCGCGCCCGACGGACCCGACCCTGCCGAGACGCTCGACGACGCCGCAGCGGCCGTCGCAGCCGCGGCGCTCGACCCCGACGACGACGCAGAGCCCGTCGCAGCGCTCGTCGCGGCGAGCG
>KI543172.1:54199-58718 GCA_000496195.1 uncultured archaeon A07HB70 | reverse complement strand
GAGGGCGAGCGGTACGTGAACGGCTCGTGGCAGCCGCGCGGGTTCGAGCCGCGGCCCGTCGGCCGGCACGGCCCCGCGAACGCCACCCTGTTCGTCCTGCCCGACGCGCCGGCAGTCCCGCTCGAGACGCTCCGCGGCGCGGACCGGCGGCTCCTCCTGGCCGGCTACACGCTCTCGTCGCCCCGCGTCGTCGATGCCCTCGTGGCGGCCAGCCGCCGCGGCGTGACCGTCCGGGTGCTGCTGGAGGGCGGCCCGGTCGGCGGGCTCTCGCGGCGCGAGGCGGCGGCGCTCGACCGCCTGACCCGTGCCGGTGCAGCCGTCCGCCTCGTCGGCGGACCACGCGCCCGCTTCTCGTACCACCACCCGAGGTACGCCGTCGCCGACGGTCGCGCCGTCGTCGCCACGGAGAACTGGGTGCCCGGCGGCGTCGACGGCAAGGACAACCGAGGCTGGGGCGTCCGTGTCTCGGATCCGGCGCTCGTGGCCGACCTCGCGGCGCTCTTCGACGCCGACGCGACTGGTCCGGGCGCCCGCCCGTAGCGAGCGGTCCGGGCCGAGACGCCGACGCGGGTGAAGCCGGCCGCCGAGGGGTCGTACCCGTCCCGGTTCGACCCGCAGTCGGTCCGGGCAGAGCGCGTGTCGGTTCTCACCGCGCCCGGCAACGCCGGCGACGCCGTCGTCTCGCTCGTCGACGGCGCCGACCGACGAGTCGACGTCGTCGGCCCCTCCGCCGAGCCGGAGGGTCGGGTGTTCCAGGCCGTCGTCCGTGCCGCACGCCGCGGTGTTCGGGTCCGGATCCTGCTCGGAAGCGCGTGGTACGTCCGCGACGACAACCGAGCAGCCGTCGAGCGGCTAAACACGGTCGCCGAGCGCGAGGACCTGCCGCTGTCGGCACGGCTCGCGGAGCCGGAGGGCCGGTACGGGTCGGTCCACGCGAAGGGGCTCGTCGCCGACGACACGGTCGTGGTCGGGAGCCTGAACTGGAACGACCACGCCGCGGCGGAGAACCGCGAGGTGGCGCTCGCCCTCCACGGCGAGCGTGCCGCCGCGTACTACAGGCGCGTCTTCCGCGCCGACTGGCGCGGTGGCGGTCGGCAGGTTCCGGCTGGGGTCGTCGTCGCGGCACTCCTCGCCGCCGGACTCGCGGTCGTCGTCCTCAGACGGCGGGTGTCGTGGTCACGGGAGACCGACGGCGCAGACGACCAGAGACGCGACGTCCGCTGGCCGGTCGCCGAGGACGGACCTGCCGCCCCGCCGGAGGGCAGAAGAGCCGTGCGACCGCGACTAGTCGCCCGCAGTCGCGCCGAGGTCCTCGTCGATGGCGGCGGCGCCCATCTTCTCGACGAGAGCGTCGAGCGTCGCCTCGCGTCGCCCGGGGACGAACTTGATCGAGCCGACGACGAGGTGCCCTCCGCCGGAGACGCCCGCCTCCGGCAGCTCCTCCGTCAGCTCCTCGACCATCCGTGGAATGTCGAGACGAACGCCGTCGCTCCGCAGCACGGCGAAGTCGGGGCCGTAGCCGACGGTCACGACCGGCTCGCCGTGCTCTCGAACCCGGCGGTCGTGGAGACTCCCCGTGGTCTTGCCCGGTGCGGGGTAGGTGAACCGGTGAGCGTACTCGTCGAGGTCGACCCGGTAGAGGTGGGCACCGCTCGCCAGTCGCTCGTGGTCGACGTGCGGCTCGACCGCCTCCAGCTGCCGGGAGACGTCTCGACCGGCCCGCGTCGAGAGAAACTCGACCAGCTCCTCGTGGCGCTCCCCGTCGTCGCAGTCGACGTTCAGCACGTCAGTGACGAGCTCGTGACCCTCGCTGTACCGGAGCCAGTGGGCGGCGTAGTCGAGGGCCTCGCCAACTGCCTCGACGTCGGACCGCTCGTAGCCCGTCTCGGCGGCGAGCGCGAGGTAGTCGTCCATCGCGTCGGCGTCGGATCGGTCGGCGAGGCCGGCGACCGCCGGGACGTGCCGCAGTTCGTCGGTGACGGTCGGGTCGACCATCCGCGCGAGTTCGACGCACATCATCCCCGTCGTGATCCGGTAGTCCTCGCCGTGGAGATAGGGGTTGACGTGGGCGTCGAGGAGCGGGCCGACCGCCTCCGGGTCGGGGTGGTGGTGGTCGACGACGGCGATCGGGACGTCGTAGTGCGCGAGGTTGCGGTAGGCCGGCACGTCTTCCTCGGTCGAGCCGTTGTCGAGCATCAGGAGGAAGGGGAGCTTCTGGCCGTGCCGGGAGCGCCCCTCCAGCGCGAAGTTCAGGTCCCGAGTGACGTCCTCCATCTCGTAGAACGGCGCCTTCGACGGCAGGCGCTTCAGCAGGTGTCGAACCGAGCCGTCGTCGGCGTTCACCTCTCGGACGAAGTTCTCGAGCGCCAGCTGGACCGGCAGCGCCGCGCACATTCCGTCGCCGTCGGCGTGGTGCCGAACCCGGATCGGTCGGCCTTCGAGCACCGTCCGGCGGAGGAGCCGCGCCACCTCGCGGAGGTCCTCGCGGACCGGCTCGAACGCCGGCCAGTCGACGAGGGGGTCGATATCCGCCGGTTCGGCGCGCTCCGCGACCGCGTCCTCGATCCGGTTGCGCACCTCGCTCGCGTCGCCGTCCGCCAGCGCCGTGGCCGACTCGACCTCGATCTGTCGGCTGCCGTCGTGGTCGCCGACGGTGCCGCTCACCCGCACCACGTCGTCGAGCTGAATGTCGGGGTAGGCACGGACCCCCGCTTCCTCGAACGCCGCGCAGGCGACGATCCCGGTCTCGTCGCGAACCCGGATGACGGTCGGACCGCTGGTCTGTTTGATCTGTACCGCTTCGCCCTCGACGGTCGCCTCGTCGCCCGCGTTCAGGTCGGCGACGGCGGTCACCGTCGGCTCGTGGCGTACCTGTTCGGTCGTGCGGTCGCCGGCCTCGGCGGCGGCGAACGCGAGGTCACCGTTCTCGCGCACCTCGAGGAGGCGGACGATCATATCGTCGCCGGTCTCGTAGTCGGCGGCGTCCAGCTCGGACTCGTGAACGAGTCCGGACACGCCGTCGGCCAGCTCGACGAACACCCCGTACTCGACGACCCCGTCGACGGTCGCGTGGTAGTGCCCGTCGAGCGTCAGGTCGTCGACGGTGCAGTCGCCGTCGAGGTCGTAGACCACCCCGACGTCCGGCTCTGCGGCTCGGTCGCTCATACCGTAGACAGGTGGTCGCCCCGGCATAAGCCTTTCAGAGTCCCGGCGCCGCGACCGGAACCCTTAGTGTCGGACCGACCCGACCGCGGCTATGGGATTGTTCCGGTCGCGCGAGGTGATCGGTATCGCGGACGACGCTCTCTCGTTCGTCCTCGAGGCCTCCGCCGAGACCCACCCAGACGAGTATATGGGCTTTCTCCGCGCCGAGCGGGTCGACCGTCTCGACGCCGACCTCGACGCCCGGAGCTCGGACCTCGTCGCCGTCGACGTCCTCGTTATTCCCGGCACGACCTCGAACCCGGTCAGCGCCACCGTCCGCGAGAACCTCGTCCCGAACGACAACCGGACGGTCGGGTCGGTCCACTCGCACCCGAACGGCGTCCTCCGGCCGAGCGACGCCGACCTCGCGACGTTCGGCAACGGACCGGTTCACGTCATCGTCGGCGCCCCGTACGAGCGGGGCGACTGGCGGGCGTTCGACCGGCAGGGCGAGCCCCGTGACCTCCCGGTCCTCGACGTCGACCTGCCCGACCCGGAGGAGTTCTTCGACTTCACCCAGGCCGACATCGACGCCGAGCTATGACCGGCCGGCGCGTCGTCGCGCAGGGCACGTTCGACATTCTCCACCCCGGTCACGTCCACTACCTCCGGGAGGCCGCCGCCCGCGGCGACGAGCTCCACGTCATCGTCGCGCGCCGCGAGAACGTCTCTCACAAGGCGCCGCCGGTCCTCCCGAACCGCCAGCGCCGGGACGTGGTGTCGGCGCTCGCGGTCGTCGACCACGCCCGGGTCGGCCACCCGCGCGACTTCTTCGTCCCGATCGAGGAGATAGCGCCCGACGTGATCGTCCTCGGGCACGACCAGCACCACGACGCCGACGCCGTCCGCGGTCGCCTCGCGGAGCGCGGTATCGACTGCGAGGTCACGCGGGCCTCGGCGCTCGGCCCGCGCTACCCGGAGGAGCGGCTGTCGACCGGCGAGATCGTCGACCGCGTGGTCGAGACGCGCGGCGAGACGGAGTAGCGGTCCGTCCCTACGCCGCCGGCGCGGTCACGCTGGAGGCGTTCCCCGAGGCCGAGGCGCTTCCGCCGCGCTGTTCGACGAGGTAGCTCTGGTACTCGTCCTGCGAGACGACCTCGACGGTGAAGTACATCTGCGAGTGCGAGACACCGCAGTACTCCGTACAGTAGCCCTGGTAGGTGCCCTCCTCTAGCGGCGTGGTCTTGATCGTGTTGTTCTGCTGTGGGATCGCGTCCTGTTTCAGGCCCAGATCGGGCACCGCGAAGCCGTGTATCACGTCGCGTGAGGAGATCGTGATGTAGAGGTCCTGTCCCTTCGGCACGACGACGTTCGG
>KI543172.1:53238-54179 GCA_000496195.1 uncultured archaeon A07HB70 | reverse complement strand
GGCGCCGTCGTCGCCACGTCGCCGATCGACGCCCGGCTCTCCGCGGCCCACCTCGTCGTCGGCGCGGCGATCCTCGCTCCCGTCGTCGCCGCCCTCGCGTGGACACTGGAGGCCCGGACCGGTGATCCGAGCGACGGGCCGGCGACCGACCCGACCCCGACGCCGACGCCCGTCTCCGACCCGGCCCCGACCGCCGACCCCGACGAGGCGGGGCCGCTCGATACGCTCCGGGCGTACGTCGCCCTGACGAAGCCCCGGCTGATGTGGCTGCTCTGTCTCGTCGCCGGCGCGGCGATGGCGCTCGCGCCCGGGCCGCTCTCGCCCCGCGTCGTCGTCGCCACCCTCGGCGGCGGCGTCCTCGCGATCGGCTCGGCGGGCACGTTCAACCACGTCCTCGAGCGCGACGTCGACCGGCAGATGAACCGGACGTCGGACCGCCCGCTGGCCGTCGACCGGGTGTCGGTCCGCCGGGCCGTCGCCTTCGGCGTCGTTCTCGGCCTCGCCTCGCTCGCGCTGTTCGCGTCGGTGAACCTCCTCGCCGCGGCGCTCGGCCTGCTCGCGGTCGTGTTCTACTCTGTCGTCTACACGCTCGTCCTGAAGCCCAACACCGTCCAGAACACCGTCCTCGGCGGCGCAGCCGGGGCACTCCCGGCGCTGATCGGCTGGGCGGCGGCAACGGGGTCGCTCGGCGGCGGCGGCGCCGCGCTCGCGCTCGTGGTGTTCTGCTGGACGCCCGCACACTTCTACAACCTCGCGATGGCCTACCGCGAGGACTACGCCCGCGGCGGGTTTCCGATGCTCCCCGTCGTCCGCGGGGAGACGGCGACACGGAAACACGTCGTCTACTACCTCGGCGCGACGCTCGTCGCCGCTGGTGTGCTCGCGTTCGCCGGGCCGCTCGACCTCCTCTACGCGCTGACGACGGCTGTCCTCGGCGCCGT
>KI543172.1:45644-51629 GCA_000496195.1 uncultured archaeon A07HB70 | reverse complement strand
CCGCTCTCGCCCTCGCCGGCGGCGTCGTCGTCCCCGGCGGCGCGCCGGGGGCGCTCGACGCCGGCTGGTTCGTCCGCGCGCTCCCGCCGGGGTGGGGACCGGCGCTCGTCTACGGGGGCCGCGAGGTGGCGCTCGTCCTCATGCCCGCCCGGGTCGCTGGCTACCTCGCGCTCGCGGCGCTCGTTCGCGGGACCGCACTCGACGCGGCCGTGGCGGGCGACGGCCTCCTCCGCGGCGGCGCGCCCGGCCTGCTGGCGCTTTTCTCCTGTGTCTCCTGTGCGCTTCCGCTCCTCCTCGGCGCCGTCTCGTTCGTCTTCGGCGCCGGAAGCGCGCTCGCGGCGGCGACGGCGAGCCTCTCGTACGACCTCTCGACGCTCGTCTTCCTCC
Source organism: uncultured archaeon A07HB70 (assembly GCA_000496195.1). Classification (GTDB taxonomy): domain Archaea; phylum Halobacteriota; class Halobacteria; order Halobacteriales; family Haloferacaceae; genus A07HB70. Next base: position 51,242 of record KI543172.1, on the reverse strand, counting down.
TCACCGTCGGCCTGCTCTACTGGAACCCGTTCGTCAGCTAGCCGACGGCGCGGTCCCGCTCGGACGTGGGCGGCACAGACGGTCCGGACCAGAGCGTCACGGGGCCCGCCGGCCAGACGTTCAGACGGCAGCCGGACGCAGCCTGTGTCGAGCACGGAACCGGGAGCGAACGACTTAGGACGGGCCCGACTGAGCGCCAGTCATGAACACGGACGCGACGGCCACCCCCGCCGTCGAGGCCGTCGACGTCTCGCGGCACTACGGCGATGTCGTCGCACTCGACGGCGTCTCGCTCTCCGTCGCACCCGGCGAGGTGTTCGGGCTCGTCGGCCCGAACGGCGCCGGCAAGACGACGCTCGTCCGGGCGCTCACGGGGACCACCGACGCGACGGGTGAGGTGCGCCTGTTCGGCGACCCGCTCCCGGCGGTCGACCGGGCGCGCCTCGGCCTGCTCCCGCAGTCGTTCTCGCCCGCAGACCGGCTCACCGCCCGCGAACTCGTCGACTACTACGCCGGCCTCTACGACCCCCGCCGTGCCCGCGACGTCGACGCGGTGCTCGCCGAGGTCGGCCTCGCCGACGACACCGCCGTCCGGTACGAGAACCTCTCCGGCGGGCAGCGCCGCCGGGTCTGTGTCGCGACCGCGCTCGTCAACGACCCCGATCTGCTCTTTCTCGACGAGCCGACCGCCGGTGTCGACCCCGCCGGCCGGCGCTCGCTCCACGGCCTCGTCGCGCGCCTCGCCGACGAGGGAACGACCGTCTTTCTCACCTCCCACTCGATGGACGAGGTGGAGACGCTGGCCGACCGGGTCGGACTCGTGCGCGACGGGTCGCTCGTCGCCGTCGGCCCGCCGGACGGCCTCGTCGCAGAACACGGCGGTCGCGCGCGCGTACTCGTAGAGACGACGGGCGACCCGCCCGCGCTCGGTCTCGACGGGTTCGACGTCGAGCGGACGACGGAGGGGTTCGTCGTCGCGGACGTCGGCGCCGCGGACCTCCCCGACGTCGCCGAGAGCGTCGTCGCCGCAGAGGTGTCACCCGACGCGGTGACGTGGGCCCAGCCGGGACTGGAGGAGGCGTACTTCCGACTGACCGGCGAGGCGTTCGCGGGCGGGGAGGCCGAGCGGCGATGACGCGTCTGCGTCGCCTCCGCGCGGAGTTCACCGCCGAGCGCCGGTCGTTCCTCCGTCGGCGAACCGCCGTCTTCTTCACGTTCGTCTTCCCGCTGCTCATCGTCCTCATCTTCGGCGTGCTCGTCCAGACCGACGGCGGCGGCGTCGGCCTGTTCGCCCGTCCGCCGGCGTTCTACGTGCCGGGCTACCTCGCCGTCGTCGTGCTGTTCACGCCGCTCTCACGGGTCGGGTCGACGGTCGCCCGCCACCGCGACGGCGCGCGGTTCGAGAAGCTCGCCACCACGCCGCTCCGTCGCTGGGAGTGGCTGCTCGCGCACGCGACCGTCAACGCCGCCGTCATCGGCCTCGCGGCGCTCCTCCTGTTCGTCCTCACCCTGCTGCTCACCGGCGTCGCCGTGGCGCCCGCGCCGGCACTGCTCCTCCTCGTCCCGCTCGTCACGCTGGCGACGATCCTGTTCTGTGGCGTCGGCTGTGTCGTCGGTCGGGTCGCGGGCTCGCAGGACGGCGTGATCGCCGCCTCGAACGCGCTCGCGCTCCCGCTCCTGTTTCTCTCCGAGACGTTCGTCGCCGCAGACCAGCTCCCCGCGTGGTTCCGCCCGGCGGTCGGCCTCTCGCCGCTCACCTACTTCGCCCGTGGCGTCCGGGCGCTCGTCGACTCCGGTGACCCCGCTGTCGGCGTCGCGCTGACGAACCTCGCTGCCGTCGCGGCACTCGCCGTCGTCGCCGTCGCCGCGGGCGCCGCCGCGGTGCCCCGGACAGACTGAGTCGCCACGGTCGTGCGGTTCGCGAGACGCCGTCGGCTGCCTCCGTCACGACCGTCGAGGCGTACCCGGCTCTCGTCGCTCCGGGGGGTCGAACACGCTCCCCCGTCGTCTGCGTGGACCGTCCTGCCGAACTCACCCGTCGACGACAGGGGTGATCTGCCGTGTAGAGCGGCGATACGCCCCGCGAGATCGACCCGTCGGGCGCTCACCGATCCGTGTCGGGTCGTGACGCGCGCTCTCGCGCGGTCTTCCAGGCCGGATAGAACTCCAGTACGGCGACGAGACTGATCACGACGCCGGCGGCGATCATCGCGGTGTCCGGATCGATATCGTCCACGTCGGCACGGGGTGTCGCAGACGTGAAACAGTTTGGCGTCCCTCGGGACTGCCGTGACGGTCACCGCTCGACGGCGAGAGCAGCGAACCACCCGCAGTCGGGCGTCGGGCCGCCGAACGAACTGCTATGTACACGGGGGGCGTACGAACAGGCGACAGATGACTGCGGCGAGAGAGGGAGACGGCGTCGGCAGCGAGGCGGCGTTTGCCGTCCTCATGATCGTCCTGTCGGTCGTTATTTTCCTCGCGATCCGCGACAGCGAGCAGCCGGAGTCGTGAGCCGCCCCACCCGCCGCTGCCGGGGTCCTCTCGTGGACCGGCCACTCCGACCGGGGCCGAGAGCGCGTCTCTCGTGGTATGAGAAGTGACTTCCCTGCACGAACACGAACGGACGCGTGAGCGATACAACTGAAGAGACGGCTGGCGACCTCGCAGAAGGAATCGACGCCGACGGTCTCAGCCCTGCCGTGCTGGCGTCGGTCGGGTCGGTCGCACTCGCGCTGTACTTCTACTACGTGCGCGGCGACAAACAGCGCGGTCAGTTCGTCGGCTTCTGGCCCGTCACCATACTCGCGCTCGCCTCGTACTTCAAGCTCGACAGCATAGCACAGATGCTGGCGGAGAGCGACGAGTAGCTCCGGCACCGCGTTCGGCGACCCCACGCGGTCACGGGACAGCACCAACGTCACACGGGCGAGCGGTCTGTTGTCGGGACCACGGTCCTCGGGCGCTCGGGCCGGAGGCGGCTCTCGAACTCGACCGACTGCTGTGTGGTAGCCGGTGGGTCGACGCCGAGGTCACCCGATAGCCTCTGGTCGGCTGTTGACCACCCGTTGCTCTGGCCGGTTGGGCGACTCGCGGAGCCGACACGAGCGTGTCGTCGCGAACCCGTCCCCGAGTGGCGTCAGCGCTGGACCGCCAGGACGGGTGTATCGCCGGCCTGGATGACCTGCTCTGTGACGCTGCCGAAGACGACCCGCTCGGCTCCGCTCCGGGCGCGGGTGCTCATAACCGTAAGGTCGGCTCCGACCGCCGTCGCGTACGACGTGATGACCCGGGACGGGCCTCCGACCTCGACGGCCACGGTCGCGTCGACGCCCTCGAGCGCGTGCTCCTCGACGAGCCGTTCGACCGTTGCCGCCCGCTCGCGCTTCCGGCGGTCGAGCTCCTCCTCGTCGCGTCCGGCGGTTCCGAGGCCGCTGGACAGTTCGACGACCGAGAGGACGTGTAGCGTGGCGTCGTACCGTTCGGCGTGGCTGAACGCGTGGGCCGCGGCATCGGTCGTCGTCTCGCTGCCGTCTGTCGGAAACAGGATGGTGTCGTACATCGGGGTCTCTCTGGGTCGGTCGGCTCGGCTGCCGGCGTTCTGTGCCTCCTCGGAGCGCTACTGCTGGCGGGCGATGAGCACTGCGTCTGCAACCACGTCGTGGCCGATCGGGACGAGCTGGAACACCCCGCCGAGCACGAAGATGTTCGCAGTCACGAACCCCCTCATCGGTCCCAGGCTCGCAGCCAGCACGCCCAGTGTCACCAGCCCGGTCGCGGCGTAGACGAGTCGCTCCTGCTGGCGGATCTGCGGACTCTTCCGGTTGTACAGCCCCGTCACGAGGTAGCCGACCCCCATCACCGCCAGCCACGGGTGCCAGTACGCGTACACGAGGAGCCCCGAGGGGAGCGCCCCGGTGAGGGCGACGACGTTGACCGCGGTCGCGACCACGTTGAGCCCGCCCCACACCAGCCAGACCCGGTTGCGTCGGACGGTCGGTGCGGTGTAGGTCACGCCGACGAGGACGATCCCTCCGGTCAGGACGACCCACGTGAGAACGATCGACGGAATCACCCCGACCGGAGCGAGGCTAGGGTTCTGGCTCAACAGCCACGACAGCCCCCAGCCGAGCACCCCTTCGAGGAAGCCGAACAGCAACAGTCCGTCACCCGGGAGCGGCGGGGCCAACAGCCGCCTGAAGTACAGTGCCAGCACGACGCCCGACCGGTGAGCCCGGTCGACAGCATCGACAACCTCACCCGACATGGCTGCCCCGCTCGGGCGACAGTCCGCCGCGGGCGTCTTCGGCTGTCCGCCACCGACAGGCACGAGTCACTACCGGGTATGAGGGCTGATCGAACAAAACCCCCCGGGGTCTGGCACCGACTCCGACGCCACACGGAGCGCCGGCGAGGCAGCCGCCTATCGTGACGGCTCGTTCGGTCCGTCGTGGGCAGACCGCGCACCGCCGCCGGATCGGCGTGGTCGTCCACGCCGTCGGCAGCCGGCTCGGGCCCGAGAGAGACAGTGTCGTCCCGAATCCACTCTCTGTGGGAGACGCCGCTACCGAGCGGCGTTTCCGGAGTCCCTCTCGGCGGTGGCCCCGAGACGACGCACCAGCCGCTGCCGTCCCGGAGAGTCCGACGCACCCCCGCACAGTCGCCGAGTCGCCCCGGCACACCGGTGCTCGGAACGACGCCGCTGTGCGCGTGCTGGCGGCAGCCTGCGCCCGTCTGTCGACCGTCGACCCGCGCCGGGAGCCTGCGTCGTACCGGCCGACACACAGCTCCGGCCGAGGTGAAGACAGTCTCGTGGACGCGTCTGGCCGGAGCCTCCGTCGGCTCGGCTGCGGGCCGGTCACGACGAGACACCCGTCGCCGTTCTCGTGCCGGTAGACCGGAAGTACCGCCGGGCTGTGCCACGCAGGGGGGCGCGAATCGGTCACAGACGAGGCGGGTCCCGCCCGGAGAAGACGCCGATCCGGCGCGTCGCGGTCGACGTTCGCTCGCCTCCGGACGCTCCGGCAACGAGTGACACGAGGGGTCGTAGATGGCCGGCTCTGTCGTGGGAGCGAGCCCCCCGTCGATTTATGTTCGCAGTCGCCCACGTCTGGCCGTGTCACGAGCGACGCTCGACCGGATCGCAGACACCGGGGTGGTGGCCGTTCTCCGTGGCGTCGACGCCGATCACGCCGTCGAGACGGCACGCGCGCTTGCTCGCGGCGGCGTCGGCGCCGTCGAGGTGACGCTCGACGCGACGGGTGCGGTCGAGGCGCTCGCGGCGGTGCGGACGGCGCTGGACGACGAGACGCTCGTCGGCGCCGGAACGGTGATGGACGCCGCGGCGGCGAGCCGTGCGGTCGGCGCGGGCGCGGAGTTCGTCGTCGCGCCCCACGTCGACACGGCGGTCGTCGAGACGGCCAACCGCTACGGTGTCGCCGCGATGCCGGGTGCGATGACGCCGACGGAGGCCGTGCGCGCCGCGGAGGCGGGCGCGGACGCGGTGAAGGTGTTCCCCGCCGCGACGGTGGGGCCGGCACACCTCCGTCGTCTCCGGGGACCGCTCCCGCAGATTCCGCTGGTACCGACCGGCGGCGT
>KI543172.1:44377-45624 GCA_000496195.1 uncultured archaeon A07HB70 | reverse complement strand
GCCCGCTCTCGACGCCGCCGCGCCGCTCCGGCTGCCAGCAGTCGGCGCCCGGCGGTGCGATCCGGCGCTCGCGGATCCGGTCGTCAAGCGCCTCGTAGAGCCGGTCGGACAGCGTCTCGCGCAGGCGCGCCGCGGTCCGGTCGTCGACGTCGACGGCGGCCGCGTCGGCGCCGACGAGTGACAGCGAGCCGGCAGTGTCGGCGGTGACCGTCGCGAGCGACCAGCGGCGCTGGAAGAGCGACCGACTGTCGATGACGGTCTGGACGCGGTAGTACGGGACGACCTTGGTCCGGCGGCGCAGGACGCCGTTCCGGGTCAGTACGTGGTCGGGGGCGAGGGCGTACCCGCGGTGGCGCCACTTGAGGTGTGCGGCGACCGGCACGACCGGCAGGAGCGCGAGCGGCGCGTACCAGAGGAGCCCGGAGAGCAGGAGCCGCTCGACGGCGACGAGGGCACCGACGATGACGCCGAGCGCGATGAGGTAGCGCGCGGCGTAGCGCCGGCGGACCCGCTTTGGCGGGCGCTCTAGCCCCTCGACCGTTGCGCCCTCCAGTTCGGCGACGAGTGCGAGCACCCGCTCCCGGTCGGCGATCGGTATCGCTGCCTGCGAGCCGCGGTCGTCACCGCCCGGCGCGTAGCCCGCCGTCTCGACGTACAGCGTCGCGTAGCCGAACCGGCGCTTCAGCGGGTCGTCCAGCACGGTCAGGGTCTGGACCTTGTCGAGCGGGATGGACCCGTCGTAGCGCCGGAGGAGCCCCCGTTCGTACTGGAGTTCGTCGTCGACACGCGTCAGTCGGAAGTCGTAGTAGTTCAGCACCGCGGCGACGGCGCCCGCCGCCCACGAGAAGAGCACGATGAGAACCCCGGCGGCGACGGCCAGGCCGACGAGCGCGAGGCCGTCGCCGGGTACCGACGGCACCATCCCGGCGCCGCGGGTCGTCACCAGGCCGTAGAGGAGGAACACGACCACGCCCGGCGTCCGCAGGTCGAACGAGAACAGGCCGACGAGCCCGAGTTCGCGCGGCGCGAGCTCGAACAGCACCTCGCCGCGTTGCTCGTCGTCGGCCGTCTCCGGCGTCGGGTCGGCGCCGCGCTTCCGGGCCGCGAGGACGCGCTGGAGGCGCTTCGCCTCCTCGAAGCCGACGTAACGCACCGCTGCCTCCGTCGCGCCGCCGCCCGCCGTCTCCATGTCGACCTCGGCAACGCCGAGCATCCGCTGGACGACGTTCCGGGTGATGTCGACGTTC
>KI543172.1:34967-44357 GCA_000496195.1 uncultured archaeon A07HB70 | reverse complement strand
CCGCGTACTCGTAGCGGCGCCAGTAGACGACCTCGTAGGCGACGATGGCGACGACGGCGAGACCGACGAGCGCCACCCCGGCTAGCTGGCCGACCGTGCCGCCGAGCAGCGACGACCCGGAGACGACGAGAAAGAGGAGGGTAAAGGCGACACTCGCGCCGCGGCTGACCGCCCGGTACGGGATCGAGAGCGGCGAGAGCGCGCGCGGCTGCTCGTCGACCGACGGCGTCGCGTCGTTCGGCTCCGATGTCTCCGGCGCCAACTCCACGCCTGCGTCTCCGTCTTCCTCCGTCTGCCCGCTGCTCCCGTCGCTCATACGGCGTCCTCGCCCTCGGAGCGGATCGCCAGCCCCTTCAGCCGCTCGCGAAGGTCGTCCGCGCGGACGGGCGTCAGGCCGGGGACGGTGACGTCGGCGCCGCGCGACCCGGCAGTGTACACGACCGTCGTCGCGAGGCCGGCGAGCCGCTCGACCGGTCCGCGCGAGGAGTCGACGTGCTGGATGCGGACGAACGGGACGACCGTCCGGACCTGTCTGACGACGCCACGCTCGAGGTAGATGCCGTCGTCACGGACCTCGTAGCCCCACGCCCGGTAGCGCAGGACGGCGAGGGCACCGCCGACGAGGAGGACTGCGACACCGACACCGACCGGGACGGGAGTCGGGAGCACCTCGAGGACGCGGTTCACCGCGAACAGCCCCCCGCCGATCAGGACGGCGGCGAGCGCCGACTGGGCGACCCAGAGGATCCGAACCCGTGGGTCGAGGCGCTGGAGATTGTGGTCGTCCGGCGCACGGTCGGACACGGTCATAATTGGCCCTGGCGGCAGATATACCCACGGACTACGGGTCGCAGAGAGCGAGCAGCGCGTCGACGTCCTCCGCGTCGTTGAACACGTGGACCGACGCCCGGCAGGCGTCGGGCACCGGGAGCGACCGAACGACGACGCCCGCCTCGCGCGCCCGCTCGACGAACGCCGCCGGCGCCTCGTCGCCGGGCGGGTCGAACGTCACCAGCCCCGACTCGCAGGCCGCGGGCGACCGGCACAGGTCGCCGAGTCCCGTCTTCAGCCGGTCGGTCAGGCGCTCGATCCGTGCCTCGACCGTCGAGAGGCCGACCTCGCGCATCGTCTCGACCGCCTTGACCGCGCCGACGTACGGTGCCGGCGACGTCGTGCCCACCTCGAACCGGGCGGCTGTCTCTTTCAGCCGTGGCTCCACGGCGCTCGGGTCCTCGACGCTCCGGTAGCTCGCCGTCGGCGGGTCGACGCCTGCCGTCAGGTCTCCGTCGAGGTAGAGCCAGCCGGCGCCCCACGGTCCGAGGAGCCACTTGTGGCTCGCGCCGACCGCGAAGTCCGCGCCCCACGCCGAGCAGTCGACGGCGGTCTGACCGGGCGACTGGACGGCGTCGACGAGGACGCGACAGCCCGCGTCGTGGGCGACATCGACCACCTCCGCGACCGGCAGACGGGTGCCGTGACTCCACGTGATCGAATTGAGACAGAGCAGGTCGGCGTCTGCGACGGTGTCGACGAGGCGGTCGACATCGAGACGCCCCTTGCTCGTCTCCACGACACGACGCTCGACCCCCTCGCGCTCGAGGTACCACCACGGGAGGCGGCCGGCGGAGTGTTCGAGGTCGGTGTGGACCACGACGTCGCCGGCGTCCCAGTCCAGCGCCGTCGCGACGCGGGCGATCCCGTCCGCGGTGCTCTGTGTCAGCGCGATCTCGCCTCTGTCGGCGCCGAGCAGCTCCGCGAACGCCGCCCGTGCGTCCTCGAAGACACTGAACGCGTACGGGTACGCGCCCTCGCCGACCGGCGCGGCGTACTCGTGGTGTTCGACGGCACCCGCCGTCGCCTCGACGACGCGGCGCGGGGCGGGTCCGGACGCGCCGGTGTTGAGGTAGACGTCGTCGTCGACGGCCGGGATGTCGGCGCGAAGCTCCTCCGGTGTCACCGTCGCCCTCCGTCGGTCGCCGCGGAGCCGTCGTCCGGGGCCGCGGGCGCCACTCGCTCGACGCCGCCCGCGGTCACGGCCGACCCCGGCGAGTAGTGGACGACGGGGTCGTCGTCCGGCCGGGACAGTCCAGCGGCGGCGAACAGCGACTCGCCGCGGAGGTCCACGGCGGCGCCGCGCAGGCGCCACGGGTCGTGGGCGATCCGACCGACCCGGTCGCCCGGCAGGTAGAAGCGGTAGTTCTCCACGAGGAAGGCCGCGAGCGACCCGGGGGAGACCGGCTCGGCAGGCCCACCGGTCGGGCGGTAGGTGACGTCGAGGCTCGCCGGCGGCTCGCCGGCGTGGACCCGGCTGCTCCGAACCGTCACGGCGTCGTCGTCGCGTGAAACGCCGATCCGGGCGCGGTAGTACGGCAGGTCGTAGGCCGCGCGGGCGACGCCCACCCCGAGTTCGTCGTCGGCGTCGAGACTGAGGAAGTGGACGCCACGGCTGCCGTCTCTTCCCTCGACGTAGGTGCGGAGGTTCACCTCGCCGAAGCCGAGGCCGACCGGCGAGCCGCGCGGGCGGAGGTCGGCCATCTCGAAGCAGACGATCCCGACCCACGCCGCGCCGTCGTGGGTCGCCGGCGCGAGCCCGGCCGGGAGGCTCGCTGCCAGGCGGTCCCGGTCGACCCGCCAGTGGGCGAACAGCGCGTCCCGCCACGACATCGTCAGCAGGTCGTCCACAGAGTACACGAGGGCGGCGGGTACTTATTCTCCGCCCTGCGCTCCACAAGGGATATATACAGCTACTGAAAACGGTCTTGCGGGGACGATCGACACGTCGTGTCGGTCCCGTGCGCCGCCACCATACCCCCAGCACGGGGCGTCCCCCGTCACAGCGTTTAGGAGCACCGCCGCCGTTCTGCCCTCAATGGAGGTGCCAGACGACCCTCCCGAGTGCTGTCCAGTCTGCAGCGTGCCGTACGAGTCCGTCTCCGTCCACGAGGAGGGATTGATGGTGAACATGCGGGAAAACGAGCGCTACAGCCGGGTCTGTCTCTCGCCGCGCGACGCCGACGGGACGGCGACCCTCGAGTTCTACCACCACGCCCACGCGCAGGTCCACGAGGGCGCCGACGCGTCGGTCGCGGACGCGCCCGACGGGTAACCGGCAACTATCGCTGCTACCTCGGAGCCGGGGCACGGCTTGTCGCGGCCAACACGACCCGAACCCTGGGGCGCGTACGGCAAGACGATGTCTTCCGACCACAGCCACGACGACTACCACGAACGGGTCGACACGGACGTCGACGACAGAGACGACTGGGCCCGGCGGCGGCGAAAGGGGATCCCGACGGACGAGAACCTCCTCGTCGTCGCGTGCATGGACGAGCGGATCCCCGTCGAGGACGTGCTGGGGCTGGACCTCGGCGACGCACAGATCTACCGCAACGCCGGCGGGAAGGTCACCGACGACGTGATCCGGTCGGCGTCGCTCACGACCAACTTCTTCGACACCGACGAGATACTCGTCGTCAACCACACCGACTGCGGGATGATGAGCGCCCCCGACGAGGCCGTCCGCGAGGGGATGGCGGCGCTCGTCGACGACCTCGACGACGTGACGATCGACCCGTCGCTCCCCGAGTTGAACCTCGGCGACGCCGACCTGCTGGACTGGGTGAAGATGACCGACGACATCGACGCGGCCTGTGCCGCGCAGGTCGAGCATCTCCGGGAGTCGGAGCTCATCCCGGACGGCGTGACCGTCAGCGGCTACGTCTACGAGGTGGAGTCGGGCGAACTCCGGCGCCCGGGCGAGCGGGTCGCGGCGGAGATCAGCGAGCGACGGGCGTAGGCGCCGACGGATTCTTACGCGCTCGCGCGGACGCGCGAACGTGTCGACCGCGCCGCGGCTCGAAGCGCCGCTCGACGTCGGCGGACTGACCCTCCGCAACCGACTCTACCGCGCGCCGCTCCTGGAGTGTGCGGGAAACGGTCCCGACGCCGCCGAGCGGCTGGCGAACGAGCTCGAACCCGCCGCCGCGGCGGGTGCGGGGCTGGTCTGTCAGGGCGCGACGATCGTCCGTGGCGACGGCGGCTGTGCTGCGCCGGGGATGACCAGGGTTCACGACGACCAGTTCGTCGCCGGCCTCGAGCGCGTCCCCGCGGCCTGTCACGACCACGGCGCGCGGGTCGCGGTCCAGCTCGAGCACGGCGGCCTGCGCGCGATGGAGACGTGGCACGCCGGCTACCGGGCCGAGCATCCGGACCTCCGACAGCTCGCCGTCTCGCGGCCGCCGGCGCCGCTCCGGCTCCTCGACCGGGTCGGACTCCTCGACTACGACGCACACGTCATGTCGACAGCCGAGGTGGAGGCGCTGGCCGCGGACTTCGGGCGCGCCGCACGCCGCGCCGTCGACGCCGGCTACGACGTCGTCCACGTCGCGGGCGCGAACATGGGCATCGTCCACCAGTTCCTCTCGCCGTTCTACAACAGCCGGAACGACCGCTTCGGCGACGGCGTCCGGTTCCTCGAGCGTGTCGCCGAGGAGGTCCGCGCCCGCGCCGGCGACGTGCCGCTGATGGCGAATGTGCCCGCGGAGACGAGCGCGCCGCCGCTGGTCGCCCGCGACCGGATCACCCGCGACCGGGCCGTCGACATCTGTGCCCGCCTCGCCGACGGCGCGTACGACGCGCTCGTCCCCGTCTCGTCGTCGGTGTTCTGGGACATGAGCATCGTCCGTGGCTCGTACCCCGCGGAGGCGTGGGCCGACGAGCGGTTCACGGACGGCTACGCGTCGGCGTTCGGCTCGCCGCTGCGTGCGAAACTCGTCGCGCTGGGCAACCGACTGGAGTCGCTGGCGTACAGCTTCGAACCGGCGTGGAACGCCGACCTCTGCCGGGCGGTGCGGGACGCCGTCGACGTCCCCGTCCTCTGCGAGGGCGGGATCAGGGAGCGCGAACGTATCGATACGCTCCTCGGTGACGCCTGTGACGCCGTGGGGATGGGCCGACCGTTCTACGCCGAGCCGCGTCTGCCCGCGCGGCTGCTTGGCTCCGCCGACGCACGCGCAGTCTGCGAGTCGTGTAACAACTGTGCCGTCCCGCAGGCCGCCGGCGAGCCGGGCGTCTGTCGGACGCCGAGCGTCCTGCGGCGCGCGGGCGAACTGCGAGAGCAGGGCGCGTACGAGCAGCCGGCAGACGAGTAGCGACCTGGTCAGCCGGTCTCGTCGTCCTCCGGCGGTTCGGTGGCGACGCCGAACCGGAAGCCGCCGTCGTCGTCTGGTGTCTCCTCGTCGGTCGCGGCTCCCTCGCCCTCCTCGTCCGTCGCCGCCCGGCTGTCCGCCGACGCGGTCGTGCGGTCCCGGGCCTCGCTGTCGTCGCTCACGTCGATGTCGAAGCTCGACCCGATGACCGCCTCGGAGCCGACGGCTGCCTCCTCGTCGTCATCCCGTGTCGCGTGCTCGCCCTCCGCCGTCTGATCGGGTTCGTCCGTGCCGGGCTCCGCGTCGCCCTCCGAACTGCCCGTGTTCGCGGCTCCGCCGTCGTCGGCTGCGACCGGCGCCTCGTCTGCTTCGTCGTCTCCCGTCTCCGCGCGGCGTGCTGGGGCCTCGACCCCGTCCCCCGATCCCGTCTGGTCCGGCGACTCCTCCGCTCCCGTCGTCGTCCGTGCGGCGCGACGCGCCCGGTACGCGGCGTTCATCTCCTCCGCTGCCTCCTCCGCTGCGGCGCGGAGGCGCTCGGCGTCGAACCCGGCGAGCGCCGCGCAGTCGTCCGCACGGGCCTCGCGCAGGCTCCGGATCGCCCGGTCCGCGTCGGCCATCGCCGCCGCGACGGCGGCGTAGTTGCCGGCCTGGGCCCGGTCGGGCGCGGCGGTCAGCCGGCGCCGGAGGTCGGCGAACGCCTCGGCGGAGCGGTCACCGCCGGGGTCGACACGGTCGCCGGCACCGTCGAGCGACTCGTGGAGGCGACGGTAGCGCTCCCCGGCGGTCCAGAGCTTCCCGAGCACCTCGCTGGCGTCGCCGCCGGCCACGGCGACGGTCCGCCGGTCGGTTCCCGGCACGGTCCCGGCGAGCGGTCCGAGCCGCGCCGCGAGCCAGGCCGCGCGGCGGACGCGCCGGACGCGGACGAGCGTCTGGACGTACCGCTCGCAGGACACCTCCAGCCCGACGGCCCGGGCTGCTCGGTCCTCGTCGGTCGACTCGGCCACGGCTGTCGTTCGGTGTCACGGCTCATAACGGTGTGGCCGCCGCAGCCCGGCGCTCACAGCCGCTCGCTCGTCTCCGGGAGCACGGGCAGGTCGAGGCCGAGGCGCTCCGCGAGCGCCGCCGCCGCGCCGAGGAGCCAGCGCGCGCGCTCGACGCGCGACTCGAGGTCGCCGGGACCGACGCCGAACCGCTCGACCACCCGCTCTTCGGCGACGCCGTCCGCGAGGGCGTCGAGCGCGCGGGCCGCCCGCACCGCGGTGAGCCACGCCTCGAAGTCGTCGACTGCGCCCATCTCGCGGACGAACTCGTCGGCGTGGCTCCGCGCGAAGCGGTAGACGTCGGCGCGTTCGCCGCCGCGGAGCCAGCCCGTCCGCAGGTCAGGGGTGTGACAGACGAGTTCGAGCGCGGTCAGCCGCGTCGGCTCGGCCATCTCCGCCATCGCCCGTAGCCCGTCGACGACCCGCGCGCCGCCCGCCGGACTGAGATACTGGCGCGACACCTGCGCGCCGACGGGCGTGGCCGCCGGCCCGTCGCTCCGGTCGACCATGCCCCATCTCGGCCAGGTCGTCGAGGGCGTCGTCGAGCGCGCCGTCGAGCGCCGCCGCGGGGTCGTCGGCGGAGGCGCCGTGGGCGTAGAAGGTGGCGCCGAACAGGTCGCGGAGATCCGTTCGCGACCCCGCGAACCCGGACGCGAGCGCCGACAGGACGTGCGTGCCGAGCGCCGAGACGTCGGTGAGCTGCGACTCGACGGCCTCCGGCGCCGCGTCGACGTACCGCTCGCGCAGGTCGTCGGGGTCCTCGTCGCCGGCCACCAGCACCGCCTCGCCGTAGGGGTCGAGGCCGGGACGGCCCGCCCGCCCGCACATCTGGTGTACCTCGAGCACCGGGAGCGGCGTCATCCCGTCGCCGTCGAACCGGCGCTGGTCGCGGACGACGACCCGGCGCGCGGGCACGTTGACCCCCGCCGCGAGGGTCGGCGTGGCACAGACCGCGCCGATCCGTCTGTCGCGAAACGCCGCCTCCACCATCTGACGGTGCGTCGAGCGCAGGCCGGCGTGGTGGAACGCGACGCCGTCACGCAGGCAGTCGGCCAGCCGCTCGCCGGTCGCCGTCGCGCCCGCCGCGAGGACGTCGTCCGCGACGCCGTCGTCGCCCGGCAGACCCTCGGTCCGTAGCCGGTCGGCGAGCGCCTCCGCCTCGCGGCGCGAGCGGACGAACGCGAGCGCGCCCCCGCCCTCGGTCTCCGAGTCGTCCCCCGACTCCGGAACGGCGACGTCACGCACGAGCGCCGCCGTCGCCTCCGTCGCGTCGTCCGCGTCCGGGCCGGGGACCGGAACCGGAACCGGGTGGGTCGTCCCGTCGTCGAAGCGGACCTCGTCGGCGGCGTGAACGCCGACCCGCAGGTCGACCGGTCGCCAGTCGTCGGCGACGAGGTCGGCGTCCAGCCAGCCGGCGACCGCCGCCGGATTCGCTACCGTCGCGGACAGGCCGACGATCTGGACGTCCGGCGTCCGTCGGCGGAGCGTCGCGAGCGTCACCTCGAGCGTCGGCCCGCGGCCCTCCGAGCCGAGCAGGTGGATCTCGTCGACGACGACACAGGCGAGGTCCTCCACCCACGGCGCGCCGTTGCGGATCGCCGAGTCCACCTTCTCGCTCGTCGCCACGACGACGTCGTTGCCGGCGAGTTCGTCCTCCGGGTCGGCGAGGTCACCCGTCGAGATGCCGACGCTCACGCCCGGAAGCGCGGCGAGCTCCTCGTACTTCTCGCGGGCCAGCGCCCGGAGCGGAACGATGTACAGCCCCGGCCCGTCCGCGGTGAGGAGCGCGAGCTGGCCGACGAGCGTCTTGCCGCTCGCCGTCGGGACCGCGACGACGAGGCGAGCGCCCTCACAGACGCCGGCCTCGACTGCGGCGGCCTGCGGCGGATACAGCGTCTCGACGCCGCGGTCGGCGAGGTGGTCACGGACCGCCGCCGGGAGCGGGAGGTCGGCGACGCGCATACAGTTGAGACGCCGCCGCGGCTTTTAAGCGTCGCGCTTAAATCACCCGTCCGCGTACTACTCGGGGTGCGACGACGCCGACTTCTCGCCGCGGTTGCCGCCGGGGCGCTCGCGGGCTGTAACGGTCGTGGATCGGCGACGACGCCGACCCCGGACGCGACGGCGAGCGCCCCCGGCGTCGACGGCCTCTCGGACGACGGCGCCTACGGGTTCACCTTCGTCCAGCCGAGCGGGAACCGCTACCTGCCCGGCCAGGGCCGTGTTCCCGAGGCCGACCCGGTCGACGTCGACCTCCCGTCGGGGGCGACGTGGGTCGCCGCGGCGCCCGACCGCGGGACCGGGACGGTCGTGTTCGCGACGGTGCTGGCCGACGGCCGGGTGCGTGCCCACCGTCTCGACGGCTGCGAGGTCGACCCGATCGAGCCGTTCTCCTCGTACGGCGAGGGGCCGCCGCTGCTCGTCATCAACCAGGGTCAGGCCCGGCTCACCCGCAGCGGGACGGTGTTCACCCACCCGACGCCGATCCCCGGCGGGTCGGCGGTGATCCGGACGGACAGCGGTCTCGCGCTGCCGGGCGGCGAACTCGACGTCGACCCGATCGCCGACGCCCGGATCGTCACGGACGGGCGGCTGGTCTACCTGCTCGGGGACGCGACGACCTACCGCCACGGCGCCGTCGGCGACGAGGTCGAGGGCGGCGCCGTGATGGTCGTCGACCCGGCGTCCAGGTCGTTCCGACCCCTCGTCCCGCCGTACGGGGTGATCGAGGGGCTCTCGCCGATGCTGACCGAACTCGGCGGCGAACTGTCGGTTCTCGTCACCGCGAGCGACGGCGACCGCGGCGCGTCGCTGGCGCTCCTGCGCGACGACGGGAGCGAGGGCGGGACCGTGGTCGCGACGAGCGACCCCGTCGGCATCGGGTTCGGCTGGCGCCACCAGATCGCCGTCGCGCCGTTCGGTCCCGGCGGCGAACTCGAGGTCGCGTCGGTCCGGACGCCCCACCTCTCCGCGGAGGCGGAGTTCCACCGTCTCGACGGCAGCCGCCTGGAGCGCGTCGCGTCGATGGGGTCGTACCCCTCGCACGGGTTCGGGAGCCGAAACCTCGACCGCGCGGCCGCGGCGGACTTCGACGGCGACGGTCGCCCGGAGCTGCTCGTGCCGACGCCGGAGACGGGTGTCCTCGCCGCGCTCCGGCGCACCGCAGACGGTCTCGTCGAGCCGTGGCGGCTGGACGTCGGCGC
>KI543172.1:31735-34947 GCA_000496195.1 uncultured archaeon A07HB70 | reverse complement strand
CGGCGCGGCGTTCACGACGAACCTCGCCGTCTCGTCGAGTCCGGACGGGGTCGTCGTCGGCGCCGGCACGCCGGACGGGCTCCGGATCTGGCCAGCCGCGTCGCGATGCTAATTTAGGACTTCGGCTTGTGTTACCCCTGTGAGCGGACACGGCGAACGTGAGCCAGAGGCTGAACTCGGACTTCTCGACGCCACCATGATCGGTATGGGGGCGATGATCGGTGCAGGTATCTTCGTCTTGACCGGACTCGCGGCGGAGATCGCCGGGCCGGCGGCGATCCTCGTGTTCGCGCTCAACGGCATCGTGACGGCGTTTACGGGGCTCTCGTACGCCGAACTCGCGGCCTCGATCCCGAAGAGCGGCGGCGGCTACGCGTTCGTCCGCGAGGTGTTTCCGGACCGCGAGTCGTTCCTGATGGGCTGGATGCTCTGGTTCGCGTATATGATCGCCGGCGCGCTGTACGCCCTGGGGTTCGCGCCGAACTTCCTCGAGCTGCTCCACGTCTACGACCTCGTCCCGGCGCCGGAGGAGGTGGGTGCCGTGGCCCTCCCGATCGTGCCGGACCTCCCTCTCGCGTTCGTCCTCGCGTTCGGTGCCGTCCTCGGTCTCGTCGCCGTCAACGCCGTCTCGACGGCGGCGAGCGGGAGCGCCGAGACGATCTTCACCATCATCAAGGTGACAATCCTCGTCGTCTTCGTCGCTTCGGGATCGCGTCCGCGACCGACCCGTCGGTGCCCGCCGAGAGCCAGTTCTCGCTCCAGGGCTTCGACGGGCTGTTCGCGAGCGGCCCGCTCGCGATCGTCTCGGCGATGGGGCTGACGTTCATCGCGTTCGAGGGGTACGACCTCATCACGACCGTCACGGAGGAGGTCGAGAACCCCCGCGAGAACATCCCGAAGGCGATCTTCGTCAGTCTCGCGGCGACGGTCGTCGTCTACCTCGCCGTCGTCGGCGTCGCGATCGGGACGCTCGGCGCCGGAGGTCTCGCGGAAGCGGGCGAGGCCGGTATCGCACAGGCCGCGACGACGTTCATGCCGACCGGACTACCGGTGATCCGGAACGGCGGCGCGGTGATCGTCTTCGGCGCCGTCTTCTCGACGCTGACGGCGCTCAACGCCGTCGTCATCGCCTCCTCGCGGGTCGCGTTCTCGATGGGTCGCGAGGGGCAGCTGCTCCCCTCGGTCGGCCGCATCCACCACCGGTTCGGGACGCCGTTCGCGGCCATCCTCCTGAGCGCCGTCGTGATGCTCGCCTCGACCGTCCTTCCGACACAGACCGCCGGCAACATGTCGAGCCTGTTCTTCCTGCTCTCGTTCATCGTCGTCAACGGCGCCGTGATCCGCCTGCGCCGCGAGCGCCCGGCGATGACGCGCCCCTACGAGGTGCCGTTCTACCCCATCACCCCGGCGCTCGGCATCTTCCTCAACGCCGTCCTGACAATCGTCCTCGTCGTGTTCATCTTCCGGACGAACCCGGTCGCGCTCCTGTTCAGCGCCGGGTGGCTCGGCGCCGGCGTCGTGATCTACTACCTGGTGATCCGCGACTCCGTGGCGCCGGGGGCCGACACGGATGTGGATGCGGACGCCACCGAAACGTCCACGACGCCGGAGGTCGACGACTGACCATGCGGGTAGTGATCATCGGCGGCGGTCGAGTCGGCCTCCAGACAGCCCGCCTCCTCGTCGAGCGGGGGCACGACGCCCTCGTCGTCGAACACGACCCCGAGCGGTGCGAGTTCCTCGCAGACGAGTACGTCGCGACGGTCGTCGAGGGCGACGGGACGGAGCCGAGCGTGCTGCGACAGACGGCGCTCGACCGCACGGACGCGTTTCTCGCGCTGACGGCGTCGACTGACGCGAACCTGACCGCCTGCCTGCTCGCTGACCGCCTCGCCGACGGGCGCCTCCGGACGGTGATGCGGATCGTCGGAGAGGACGACGCGGCCTACCGCGAACTCGTCGACGCCACCGTCGATCCGGAGCGGGCCGGCGGACGGATGGCCGCGAACGCCGTCGAGACGGACGTGCGGACGCTTGAGGACACCGCCGGCGACGTCGAGATCGCCGAGATAACGATCCGCGAGGGCGCCCCCGTCGCGGACCGAACGCTCGCGGACATCGCCCTCCCGCGCGGCGCACTCGTCGTCTCCGACGTGAGCGCCGGCACCATCGCCGGCCCGGAGACCAAACTGGTCCCGGGCCGGACCTACGTCATCGCGATGGTCGGCGACGTGGCCGACGAGGTCGTCAACCTCACCCGTGGCTGACCCGTCGACTGCTCCGCTCGGCGCCCTCCGAGCGGCGTGACGGTGACAAGCGAGCGAGCGAGCGACGCGCCGGTGCTCGCGCTCCGCGACGTCGTTCGTCGGTACGAGACCGGCGGCGAGACGGTCGTCGCGCTCGACCGGGTCTCCGTCGACGCCCACCCCGGCACGTTCGTGACCGTGATGGGGCCGAGCGGGAGCGGCAAGTCGACGATGCTGAACCTGTTCGGCCTCCTCGACTCGCCCGACGAGGGCCGCGTTCTTCTCGACGGCCGGGACGTGACCGGCCTGGACGACGAACGCCGGACCGCCGAGCGTCGGCGGTCGATCGGCTTCGTCTTCCAGTCGTTCTACCTCCTACCGACACTCACGGCGGTGGAGAACGTCGAACTCCCGACGCTGTTCGGGCCGGGCAGGACCCGGCGCGACCGGGCCCGGGACCTGCTCGACCGGGTCGGACTCGGCGACAGGCTCAACCACCGACCGGCGGAGCTGTCCGGCGGGCAGAAACAGCGGGTCGCGATCGCCCGCGCGCTCGTGAACGAGCCACGGCTGGTGCTGGCCGACGAGCCGACGGGGAACCTCGACCGGGAGACGGGCGCGACGATTCTCGACGAGTTCCGGCGGGTGGCGGACGAGCGCGACGTGGCCGTCGTCGCGGTGACCCACGACCCACAACTGGAGTCGTACACCGACCGGACGGTGGAGTTGGTCGACGGCCAGGTCAGATGAGGTCGGCGTCGGCCAGCCGGTCGACGGCCTCCTCGAGGCGCTCCGTGCTCGCGGCGTAGGAGAACCGGGCGTGGCCGGGCGCGCCGAACGCCGCCCCGGGAACGGCGGCGACGTGGGCGTCCTCGATCGCCCGCTCGCACCACGCCGTGTCGTCGTCGGCGACGCGCGGCATCGCGTAGAACGCCCCGTCGCCGACCGACAGTTCGACCCCGTGGT
>KI543172.1:28741-30837 GCA_000496195.1 uncultured archaeon A07HB70 | reverse complement strand
TTCTCCTCGACGGTGTCGTCGACTGCCTCCTCGACAGTTTCACCGACGGTCTTCTCGACTGTCTCCTCGACGGTGTCGTCGACTGCCTCCTCGACAGTTTCACCGACGGTCTTCTCGACTGTCTCCCCGACGGTGTCGTCGACTGCCTCCTCGACAGTTTCACCGACGGTCTTCTCGACTGTCTCCTCGACCGTATCGCCGACCGCCTCCTCGACAGTGTCGTCGACCGCCTCCTCGACGGCCCTGGTCATCCAGTCCGGGTCGAACCGCGCCATCTTCCACGAGACGTGGAGGACGTACGAGACGAGGACGCCGAACCCGAACGCCACCCCGACGGCGGTGCCGACGACGACGATAAGTCCGACAGAGACGGCTATCAACAGCCCGTACGCGAGGTCGACAGCCGAGTCGACACGCTCCGGGTTCACGCCGTCGAGGCGTGAACGAGCGGCCACGTTTGTATGACGAGCAAAAAATTCATATGTTGGCTACGCATCGGAGATTCAAGTAGTTTCGCACCTGGCGGTGACGGACCGCAAGAGTCGTAAGCGCCCGACGCCCACCGACGCCGCAGATGCGCCGTGCGCTCGACCGACCCGCGCTCGCCGTCGTCGGACTGACCGTCCTCGCGCTCGCCGCCCGGCTCGTCGGCCTCGGCAGCCGGGTGATGCACTTCGACGAGGCCCGTGTCGCCTACTGGGCGCTGCGCTACCACGAGACGGGCCAGCTCACCTATCGACCGATCATCCACGGTCCGTTCCTTCCGGTCGTGAGTGACCCGGTCTTCGCGCTCTTGGGCGCCTCGGACTTCAGCGCCCGCCTCGCCGTCGCCCTCGTCGGCGGGCTGCTCCCCCTCGCGGCGCTCGGACTCCGGGGGCGCCTGCGCGACGACGAGACCGTCGCGCTCGCGCTGGTGCTCGCGGCGAACCCGGTCCTGCTCTACTACTCGCGGTTCATGCGCAGCGACGTGCTCGTGAGCGCCTTCGCCGTCACCGCGCTCGCCCTCGTCGTCCGGGCGTTCGACACACGCCGGGTGTCGTTCGCTGTCCTCGGCGCCGTCTCGCTCGCGCTCGCGTTCGCCTCGAAGGAGAACGCGCTCGTCTACGTCCTCTGTTTCGCCGGCGCGGGGGCGCTCTTGATCGACCACCGACTCGTCGAGCGAACGGCGGGGAGCGAGTCGCTCCGACGGGTGGTCGGCGCGTGGGTCGACGCGCTCGGCAGCCGCCTGCGCTCGTGGGGCGGGTCGACGCGACGCGGCGTGGCGCTCTCGGCGCTCGCCGTCGGCGGGTGGCTCGTCGTCTTCTTCGCCGTCGTCGTCTTCTTCTACGCGCCCCGGCCCGCGCTGTGGACCGCGCTCGGGTCGCCCGCGCAGCTGCCGGGCGTCGCCGGCGAGGCGACGGTCGGGTCGTGGACGAAGTTCACCGGGACGTGGCTCAGCGGCCCGCACCAGTCGCACCCGTACCTCCCGTACGTCTACGACTACCTCGAGACGCTGGTGTACGGCGCGCCCGCCGTCGTCGTCCTCGCTGTGGTGGGCTTCGTCGTCGACGGCTACGCCCCCGACCGCGGGCGGCGCGACGCCGTCGCGTTCGCGGCCTACTGGGGTCTCGCGAGCGTCCTGGGCTACCCGATCGCGACCGACATCCGAGCACCGTGGGCGGCGGTCCACGCGGTGCTCCCGCTTACCGTGCCGGCGTCGGTCGGGCTGGCGGCGCTCTACCGGCGCGCCACCGCGGCGTCCGCGCCGCTCGACGGTGACCGGGTGCCGGGCCGGGCAGCGACGCTCGCGGCGGCGCTGGTCGTTCTCGCCGCCGTCTCCGGCGTGGCGGGCGCGAACGTCGCCTACCACAACAGCACGGACCGGTCCGACGGCGCGGTGCTTCAGTACGCCCAGCCCGGCAACGGGCTGAAAGCGACCCTGGAGGGCGACGTCAGCCCAGTCGTCGCGGCGACGGACGACGGTCCGGAGCCGGACGTGCTCTACTACGGCACGCCCAGCCCGGCGAACGGCGACACCATCCTGCACGTGGCAGACGAGTCGAGCGCCGACCAGCCGCCGGTCGGGGGACCGAACTGGCACAGCCGGCTCCCGCTCC
>KI543172.1:26241-28721 GCA_000496195.1 uncultured archaeon A07HB70 | reverse complement strand
GCGCGCTGGACGAAGTTCGTCGCACAGGAGACGGAGTGTGAGTGCACCTTTCCGGCCTGGTCGACCACCGCTGTCGGTGCAATCATGTAGCCGAGCCGCCAGCCGGTCATCGAGAACGCCTTCGAGAAGCCGTCGATGGTGACCGTCCGGTCGCCGAGACCGTCGATCGCGGCTGCGGCTGGCTGGTCGACGCCGTAGGTCACCTCGCCGTATATCTCGTCGCTCACGACGCTGGCGTCGTGTTCGACGGCGAGGTCGCGCACGCCTTCGAACGCCGCCCGCGTGTACACCGCGCCGGTCGGGTTCGACGGGGAGTTGACGACGACGAGGGCGGTGTCGTCGGACATCGCGTCCGCGAGGTCGTCGAGCGCCGGCTCGAGCTGGAACCCGTGGGGACCGAGGTCGACACGGCGGATGTCGGCGCCGGCGAGTTTCGCCTGCGCCTCGTAGGAGACCCACGCCGGGTCGAGCAACACGACCTCGTCGCCCTCGTCGACGAGCGTCTGGAACGCCTCGTAGAGCGCCTGCTTCCCGCCCGGCGTGACGAGGACGTTCTCGGGGCCGCAGTCGACGCCCATCGCGCGGTGTCGCTCGGCGATCGCCTCCCGCAGGGCGGGAATCCCGTTCGACGAGGTGTAGCCGGTGTGGCCGGCGGCGAGGGCCTCGTGGCCCGCCTCGACGACCGGCTCCGGGGTCGGAAAGTCCGGCTCTCCGACGGAGAGGTCGACGATGTCGACGCCCTCTGCCTCCAGCGCACTCGCCTTGTTGCTGATCGCGAGGGTCGCGCTCGGCTCCACCCGCTCGACGCGGCCGGCGAACTCTGTAGTCACGGTAGTTGCGCCATCTCGACCGCCGCGTTTACCGCTTCCGCTCCCTTGTCGACCCGCTCGCGGGCCTCCGCGCCGCTCATCCCCGGCCCGCTGACGCCGAAGGTCACCGGCGTGTCGCGGCTCACGCTCACGTCGGCGAGCTTCGACGCCACCGCCGTCCCGATCACCTGGTCGTGGTCCGTGTCGCCGGTGACGATGGCGCCGACGACCGCCACCGCGTCGACCGCGTCCCGGCGCGCCAGCCGGTCGGCGGCGAGCGGGGCGTCGTAGCTCCCCGGTACCGTCAGTTCCGTCGTGATCTCCGCGCCGCGCTCCGTCGCCGTCTCGCGCGCCCGCTCGCGCATCGGCTCGGTCACCGACGCGTTGTACTCGGCGGCCACCAGTCCGATTCTGACTGTCACGACACGGCCGACGGCGGCCAGCACAAAACCACTACGCCTCCGGAGTCTCCTCAGATCCCGAACGCCGGGACGAACCGGAAGGTGAGATACGCGCCGACGGTCGCGATCGCCGGCACGACGTTCTGCATCAGGACGACCCGGGCGGTCGTCGCCGGGTCGAACAGCCGTGGCCCCGAGTCGTCGTCGGTCACCGGCAGGTCGTCGTCCGACTCGACGGCGAGTGCGTCGACGCCAACCGGCGGCCCGCCGTCCGAGACGACCGCGCGGGCGCTCGCCGGCTGTGTCGCCCGTCCCCACCCGAGTCCGACGATCGACACCGTCGCGATGACGACGAAGCTCGCGGGGATGCCGAGCGCCGAGAGGAGGACGACGAGCGTCGAACTCACAGACGCGACCACGACGGCAGCCGTCAGGGGTAGCTGCGTGATGTCGCTCCCCATCGTCTCGAGCGTCCGCCGGGCGATCGTGAACGCCCCGACCGCGACGGCGACACCGCCGAACACGATAGCCGGGTTCATCGCGAGTTCGCCGCTTCCGACCAGCGGCGCGACGGCGTTCGCGATGTTCGACGTGCCCGACGAGAACGCCATCAGACAGCCGATCGTGACGACCGTCGCCGCCCCGACCAGCTCGCGGCGGTTCGTCGTCCGGTGGACCCGCGGCACCGGCACCGGACCCGCCCGGTCGACGTCGAACAGCGGTCCCTCGCTTCGCTCCATCCCGACGGCCCGGTCCAGGCGCGCGTAGAGGTACCGGCCGACGACCAGCGACACCCAGAACCCGATCACCGGCGAGACGACCCACCAGACGACGATCTCGCCCATCACCGCCATGTCGAGGACACCGCCCGCGAGGCCGAGCCCCGCGATCGCGCCGACGGCGGTCATCGACGTCGACGCCGGGACGCCGAACAGGTTGCCGGCGAGCAGCGCGATCCCGATGAAAAACAGCACCGCGATCGACGCCTCGAGCGTGAACACGCCGGGGTCGACGACCAGTTCGCTCCCGAGCTTCGTGACGACGTTCCGACCGAGGGTCCACGCGCCGAGAAAAAAGAAGACGGCCATCAGCGCCGCAGCCGTCGTTTTCGACACGGCGCCGGCGCCGACCGCCGGTCCGAACGCGGGGCCGGTCGTCGACCCGCCGATGTTGTAGCCGACGAACATGGCGACCCCGACGCCGACGACGAGGAGAAGCTCGATCACCGGGGAGCCTCTGTCGTCTCGTCGTCGGTCCCGCCCTCGCTGTC
>KI543172.1:18197-25209 GCA_000496195.1 uncultured archaeon A07HB70 | reverse complement strand
CAGGCTTAACCGCCGTCCCGCTCACTCGCCGCGCATGACGACACTCCCCGGCCCGACCGTCGGCGTCGTCGGCGGCGGCCAGCTGGGTCGGATGCTCGGCGAGGCGGCCTCGCCGCTCGGCGTCGACCTCGTCGTCCTCGACCCGACCCCCGACTGCCCGGCGAACCGCGTCGCGACGCAGGTCGTCGGCGAGTTCGACGACCCCGACGCGGTCGCGGAGCTCGCCGCCCGCGTCGACGTCCTGACCTACGAGATCGAACTCGCGGATCCGGACCTCCTGCTCGACGCAGAGGTGCCGGTCCACCCGGCGCCCGACACGCTCCGCACCACGGGCGACAAGCTGGTCGAGAAGCGAGACGCCGCCGACGCCGGTGTCCCGGTCCCCGAGTTCCGGCAGGTGGACGACGCCGACGACCTCGCCGCCGCGGTCGACGACCTCGGCGAGGTGATGCTGAAGGCCCGCACCGGCGGCTACGACGGACGGGGGAACCGCCCCGTCTGTCCGGGCGACGACTACGCGGCGGCGCTCGACGAGATCCGCCCCGACGCGGACTGGCGCCGCGAGGACGGCCCGGGCGCCGACGCGCTGGCGGAGGCGATGCTCAACTTCGAGCGCGAGCTGGCGGCGGTCGGTGTCCGCGGCGCCGACGGCCGGCGCGCGCTGTTCCCCGTCACCGAGACCATACACCGCGAGCAGATCCTGCGTGCGACGACGTCGCCGCCCCGGACCGACGAGGAGACCGTCGACCGCGCGCGAGCGACCGCGCTCGACGTGCTCGACACGTTCGACGGCCGGGGCGTGTTCGGGATCGAGCTGTTCGAGACGCCGGACGGACGGGTGCTGTTCAACGAGGCCGCGCCGCGGCCACACAACTCCGGGCACTGGACGATCGAGGGCGCGCAGGTCTCCCAGTTCGAACAGCACCTCCGCGCGGTGCTGGGCTGGCCGCTCGGGACGACCCGCCGGCGGTGTCCCACGGCCTCGGCGAACCTGCTCGGCGGCGTCGACGGCCCGCGTGAGGCGCGACTGTCTGGCGTCGAGACGGCGCTCTCGGCGCCCGGCGCGCACGTTCACTGGTACGGCAAGCGCGAGGCCCGGCCGCTCCGGAAAATGGGCCACGTCACCGTCGCCGACGCGGACGACGGGCGGGTCGCGGCGCTCGAACGGGCACGGGCAGCTGCCGCCGCGGCGACGTTCCGCGGCGACGGGGCCGGAGGAGACGGATGACGAGCGTCGAGGACGTCGTCGCCGACCTGCGAGGGCAGGCCGAGTCGGACCGCGACCCCGCGGAGACGCCGGACGTCGGCGTCGTCATGGGGTCTGACTCGGACCTCGACCGGATGGCGGGCGCGAGCGAGGCGTTCGACGCCCTCGGGTTCGGCGAGCAGACGGACTACGACGACCCGCCCGCGGAGCGGTACAGCTACGAGACGTGGGTGGTGTCGGCACACCGGACGCCAGACCTGATGTACGCGTACGCGGAGACGGCGGCTGCCAGGGGGCTGGACGTCCTGGTAGCCGGCGCGGGCGGGAAGTCGGCGGACCTGCCGAACATGACCGCCTCTGTCGCCTACCCCCTCCCGACCGTCGGGGTGCCGGTTCAGGAGAAGTCGGTGGACTCCGTCGTCGGGATGCCGACCGGCGCGCCGCTCACGGCGGTTGACGCCGGCAAGTCGTACAACGCGGCGCTGTCGGCGGCCCAGATGCTGGCCGTCTCGGACCCCGACCTGCGCGAGCGGCTGGCGGCCCTGCGCGACGAGCGCCGAGCGGGCGTGGCCGACGTCTCGCGGGCGATACACGACCACGGCGTCGACGGCTACCGCGATAGCCGGCGCTGACGCCACACACTGTCGCGAGACGGTCTCAAACGGTCGAACAGCCGGAGCCGGTGTAACTCAACGCTTATGATGGTGGGTTTCCAACCCGCGACCACTGGGAGACACCCGACCACATGAATCAGTGGATAGCAGTCGGGGCGCTCGGGGTGGTCGCCGTCGGTATCCCGCTCGGGATGATGGCGGCGTCCGCGATGCTGCGCCCGACTGTCCCCGAACAGGGAAAGGCCGCAACGTACGAGTCGGGAGAGGTCCCGACCGGGACAGCGCGCGTCCAGTTCAACATCCAGTACTACATGATCGCGCTGCTGTTCGTCATCTTCGACGTCGAGACCGTCCTCATCTTCCCGTGGACCGTCATCTACCGGCCCGCGCTGGAGGAGGGTGTCTCGCTTGCGGCGGTGCTCGCCCCGATGTTCGTGTTCCTCGGCGTCCTCGTCGTCGGCCTCGTCTACGCCTGGCGAAACGGGGCCGTCGAGTGGGTGGAGAGTCCCCGGGCACAGCGGCAGAAGACGGAATCATAACATGAGTGACAGCGCACCCGACCGGTTCCGGTCGGACCCGACACAGGTCGAGACCGACACCCGCGACGCGCGCATCAGCGGCACCGACGACCGTTTCAACTCGAAGCTCCGGCAGGCGTTCGGCGCCTCGCCGTTCATCCTCACCAAGTTCGACCAGTTCATGAACTGGGTGCGGGGGTCGTCGATGTTCATGCTACAGTTCGGCATCGCCTGCTGTAGCATCGAGATGATGCACACCTACGCGGTGAAACACGACCTCGACCGCTTCGGCGCCGGGGTCCCGCGCGCCTCCCCGCGCCAGGCGGACGTCATCATCGTCCCCGGGACGATCGTCTCGAAGTTCGCCCCGCGGATGAAGCGCGTCTACGACCAGATGCCCGAGCCGAAGTTCGTCGTCGGCATGGGCTCGTGTACCATCTCCGGCGGCCCGTTCCAGGAGGGGTACAACGTCGTCAAGGGCGCAGAGGAGGTCATCCCGGTGGACATCCACGTCCCCGGCTGTCCCCCGCGGCCCGAGGCGCTCATCTACGGCGTCGCGAAGCTGCAAGAGCGCATCGCGACCGGCGAGTCCTCGCCGGTGGTCGTGAAGCCGTACGATCTGGAGGAGTTCGGCGACCTCGACCGCGACGAGGTCGTCGACCAGCTCGCCGAACAGATAGACGAGGACGACCTCGTGATGCGCTACAACTGGGCCGACTCGCCATGAGCCTGGAGGAGCCGGGCCCCGACGCGGACGCCGCGGCGGTCGCCCGCGCCGCCGACGAGATGGAGGCGCTGGTCGGCGAGCACGTCCTCTCCCGCGACGACCACCTGAACGCGCCGGGCTACGTGGTCCGTCCCGACGCCGTACAGGACGTCCTCGGGACGCTCCGCGAGGAGGCGAACCTCGACCACCTCTCCTGTGTCACCGCACAGGAGTACGAGGACCGCTACGAGTCGATCTACCACCTGAAGTCGTACGACGACCCGACCCACGAGGCGAGCGTGGTCGTCCCGACGCCGAAAGACGACCCGCGGAGCGAGTCCGCCGCGCCCGTCTTCCGAACCGCCGACTGGCACGAGCGCGAGGCGTACGACCTCGTCGGAGTCGAGTACGAGGACCACCCGGACCTGCGACGCATCCTCCTGCCCGAGACGTGGCAGGGCCACCCGCTCTCGCTCGACTACGACCAGGAGCGCCCGCAGATCGTCCCGCTTCGCGAGCACGCCAACCCGCTCGAGGACGATCAGAAGGCCGACGAGGGCGAGACGATGTATCTCAACATCGGCCCGCACCACCCGGCGACCCACGGGGTGCTCCACCTCAAGACGACGCTCGACGGCGAACAGGTGATCGACGTCGACCCGGACATCGGCTACCTCCACCGGTGCGAGGAGCAGCTGTGTCAGAACAGCACCTACCGCTACCAGATCATGCCGTATCCGGACCGCTGGGACTACATCTCGGCCGGGCTGCTCAACGAGTGGGCGTACGCCCGCGCGATCGAGGACATGGCCGACATCGAGGTGCCGGAGTACGCGCAGGTGATCCGGACGATGGGCGCCGAGCTCTGCCGCATCGCGGCACACATGCTCGCGGTCGGGACGTTCGCGCTGGACGTCTACGGCGACTTCACTGCCATCTTCATGTACGCGGTGCGGGACCGTGAGAAGGTCCAGAACATCCTCGAGGACCTGACGGGTCAGCGGCTGATGTTCAACTACTTCCGGCTCGGCGGCGTGGTCTGGGACCTCCCCGACCCGCGCGAGGAGTTCTTCGAGTCGATCCGGGACTTCCTCGACCACCTGCCCGGCTCCCTGGAGGAGTACCACGACCTCATCTCGGCGAACGAGATCCTCCAGGTCCGCACCGTCGACACCGGCGTCCTCCCGCCGGCGGTTGCGAAGTCCTACGGCGCAACCGGGCCGGTCGCCCGCGGGTCGGGGGTCGACTACGACCTGCGGCGCGACGACCCGTACGGCTACTACGACGAACTCGACTGGGACGTCGTCACGGAGGACGGGATGGACAACTACTCGCGGCTGCTCGTGCGCCTGCGCGAGGTGGAGGAGTCGGCGAAGATAATCGAGCAGTGTGTCGACCTGCTCGAGGACTGGCCGGCGGACGACCGGACGATCCAGTCGAACGTTCCACGGACTATCCGCCCGGACGACGACACGGAGATCTACCGCGCGGTCGAGGCCGCGAAGGGTGAGCTCGGGATCTACATGCGCTCGGACGGCACCGAGCAGCCGGCGCGGTTCAAGATCCGGTCGCCCTGCTTCTCGAACCTCCAGACGCTCCCGGAGATGTCCAACGGCGAGTATATCCCCGACCTCGTGGCGTCGCTCGGCAGCCTCGACATCGTCCTCGGTGAGGTGGACCGGTGACCGGCGGCGACGTCGTCCTACAGACCACGAACGCGACGAACGCGACGGGGCGCGGGGGTCTCCCGCCCCCCGAGCGCACCGCTCGCGGACAGCATCGCGGGGATGCTCGGTCTCGACGGCGTCGTCGGCGCGGTCGTCGGCGGACTGATCGGCGCGTTCATCATCGCGAACGTGATGCTGACGACGACCGCGATCGCCGGGCCGTGGGCGAAGCGGAAGATCACGGCGTCGTTCACCGACCGGATCGCGGTCAATCGGGTCGGCCCGTTCGGCCTGCTGATCATCGTGGCCGACGCAGTCCGGCTGCTGTCGAAGGAGCTGATCGTCCCGGACGGCGTCGACCGGCCGGCGTGGGACCTCGCACCGATCGTCATCACCTTCTCGGCGCTCATCGGGTTCGCGGTGATCCCCTTCGGCTCCGGCCTCCATCTGGCCGACCCGGAGACGGGCGTGGTGTTCGTCTTCGCTGCGGCCTCGATCGCCTCGATCGGCGTCGTGATGGCGGGCTACGCGTCGAACAACAAGTACTCGCTGCTCGGCGGCCTACGGGCGATCGCGTCGAACATCGCGTACGAGATCCCGCTGATCGTCACCGCCGCGTCGGTGGTGATCTTCGCCGGGACGCTCCAGATGTCGGAGATCGTCGCGGTCCAGCGTCAGCCCCTCGTGACGTTCGCGGGCGTGACGATCCCGCAGTGGTTCGCGATCGTCAACCCGTTCGCGTTCGCGCTGTTCACCCTCGCGAACCTCGCGGAGATCGGCCGAAACCCGTTCGACCTGCCCGAGGCGCCGACCGAGATCGTCGCGGGCTTCCAGACCGAGTACTCCTCGGTCTACTTCGTGTTGCTGTACCTCGGGGAGTTCATCCACATCTTCCTCGGCGGCGCCATCGCGGCGACGCTGTTCCTCGGCGGACCGGCGGGGCCGGTGCTCCCGGGCTTCGTCTGGTTCTACCTCAAGATGTGGGCGTTCTTCCTGTTCACCCAGTGGGCGCGGTCGGCTGTCCCGCGCCTGCGGATCGACCAGTTCCTCAACGCGGGGTGGAAGGGGATGCTCGTACTCTCCTTCGCCAACCTCGCGCTGACGGCCATCCTCGTGGGAGTGATCGTGTAACATGATTGGCATCCTCAAGGGCATGGCGACGACGATGAAGCACGCACTGGACGGCAAGACGTTCACCGTGGAGTACCCCGACGTGGCCCCGGAGGTCAGCCCCCGGTTCCGCGGGGTCCACAAGTTCAGCCAGGAGCGGTGTATCTGGTGTCGGCAGTGCGAGAACGTCTGTCCGAACGACACCATCCAGATCGTGATGGACGACAAGCGAAACGGCGAGCAGTACAACCTCCACATCGGGCAGTGTATCTACTGTCGGCTGTGCGAGGAGGTCTGCCCCGTCGACGCTATCCTCCTCACCCAGAACTTCGAGTTCACGGCGGACACGAAAGACGAGTTCGTCTACAACAAGGAGCAGCTGAAGAACGTCCCCTGGTACAAGGGCATCGACCCGCTCAACTCCCGCAACCCCGACCGCGACGCGTGGATCGGCGAGGGCGAGGGCGAGATCGACTACGAGTAGGCGCGCGCCGGTCCCCTCGGCGACGCTCGCTGTCGAGCAGTGCTGCCGTCCCCCGGCGCGCCAGGCCGGTCGCCCACACTCGAAAGCTTGAAACGAGTACCGGAGCGACCCTGAGACAATGGTGTACGAAACGGTCGCGTTCGCGCTGTTCGCCCTCGTCACGGTGGGCTGCAGCCTCGGCGTGATACTGGTCCGTGACGTCTGGCACTCTGCGCTCCTGCTCGGCGGCGCACTGCTGTCTGTCGCGGCCCACTACGTGATCCTGCGGGCGGAGTTCATCGCGGCGATGCAGGTCCTCGTCTACGTCGGCGGGGTGCTCATCCTCATCACGTTCGCGGTGATGCTCGTCCGCGGCGAGGGGTCGGACGACGGCGAGGCCGACGTCAACGTCGACCCCGACGCCGACCCAGAGGTGCTCTCGTGACGACGCGCCCCCGCCTCCGTCTCGGGTCGCACCTCCTCCCGGCGCTCGCGGCGTTGGCGCTGTTCTGTGTCGCCGCCGCGCTCGTGCTCACCTCGACGTTCGGCGCCTCGCAGGGGTTCCCGGCGGACGCGAACGTGGTCGCGAGCATCGGCCGGGCGATGTTCGGGCTGGGGGGTGCGGACGTGCCCGCGAGAGCTTCCTCGTTGCGTTCATCGTCATCGCGCTCCTGCTGGACGCCGCCCTCGACGCTCGCTCCTGCTGGCGAGCGCGAGGAGGGCGGCG
>KI543172.1:9601-16298 GCA_000496195.1 uncultured archaeon A07HB70 | reverse complement strand
CTCCACGACTGGCTGGCCCACGACGGCGGGCAGTCGGCGTTCTCGGCGCTGACGAGCGAGCACTACGGCGAGCTGCTGAAGACGCAGGCGGGCTACGCGTCCGCGGAGGTGTCGTCGGTCGCCGCCGGGCTCGTCTCGCTGGCGCTGGCGCTGGTCGGCGCGGGCGCGGCTGTCGTGCTGTACCGCGGCCCCGACCCGGACCCACACACCGAGAAGCTCGGCGCGGCACGGACGGTGCTGTACAACAACTACTACCAGGACGAGTACCAGGTGTGGCTGGCCGAGTCGCTCGTCCGGCCCCTCGCGCGGGTGCTCGACGGTATCGACCAGGGCGTCGTCGACGGCACGGTAAACGCCGTCTCCTCCGTCTCGCTGTTCTCGGGGCGGCGGCTCCGATACCTCCAGACGGGCGTGGTGTCGAACTACGCCGCCCTGCTGACGCTGGGGCTGACGGCGCTCGTCGTCGCCGCCGCGCTCGTCGGGGGGTGGTTCACGTGATACTGGAGGCCCTGATGACCGTCACCGCCGCCGCCGCGCTCGTCACCTTCCTCGTCCCCGACGAGTACGCGGGCCGGGCGGCGGCGGCGTTCTCCGCCCTGCCGCTCGTCGGCAGCCTGCTGCTGTGGGCCGGCTTCGACGGACGGGGCAACGCCCTCGTCGACGGCGAGATCGCCTTCGAGACGACGGCGCCGTGGCTGACCCTCGGCGGCTACGAGGTGAGCTGGCACGTCGGTCTCGACGGCGTCTCCCTGCCGCTGGTGGTTCTCACCGCCGTCCTGACGACGCTCGCGATCGTCTCGGCCTGGTCGGCGATCGACGAGCGCCAGTCGCAGTTCTACGGGCTGGTGCTGTTCATGGAGACGACGCTCATCGGCGTGTTCGTGGCGCTCGACTTCCTGCTCTGGTTCGTCTTCTGGGAGGCCGTCCTCGTCCCGATGTACCTCCTCATCGGCGTCTGGGGCGGCCCGCGCCGGAAGTACGCCGCGATCAAGTTCTTCGTCTACACCAACGTCGCGTCGCTGGCGATGTTCATCGGCTTCGTCGCGCTCGTCCTCGCGGCGCCGGTTCAGACGTTCGACCTCCCGGCCGTCGCGGCGGCGCTCCGCAACGAGCAGATATCGGCGCTGCTCGGCCTGTCGCCGGACGCCCTGCGGACCGCCGCCTTCGCCGTGATGTTCGCCGGCTTCGCGGTGAAGGTCCCCGTCGTCCCGTTCCACACGTGGCTGCCGGACGCCCACGTCGAGGCGCCCTCGCCGGTCTCGGTGCTGCTGGCGGGCGTCCTGCTGAAGATGGGCACCTACGCCCTGCTCCGGTACAACTTCACGATGCTGCCCGAGGCGGCGGCGGCGCTCGCGGTGCCGATCGCCGCGGTCGCGGTGCTCTCGGTGCTGTACGGCGCGATGCTCGCGCTTGCACAGGAGGACCTGAAGCGTATCGTCGCTTACTCCTCCGTCTCCTCGATGGGCTACGTCATCCTGGGCCTCGTCGCGTACACGCTGTACGGCGTCGGGGGCGCGACGTTCCAGATGGTGGCCCACGGACTCATCTCCGGGCTGATGTTCATGGCCGTCGGGGTCATCTACCACTCGACACACACCCGAATGGTCGGCGACATGAGCGGGATGGCCGACCGGATGCCGGTGACGACGGGTATCCTCGTCGCGGGCGCGTTCGGCTACATGGGCCTGCCGCTGATGGCCGGGTTCGCGGGCGAGTTCTTCGTCTTCGTCGGCTCTTTCGCCTCTACCACGCTGCCGTTCGCCCCGGTGTTCACCGCGACGGCGATGTTCGGCATCGTCGTCGTGGCGGGCTACCTCCTGCTGGCGATGCAGCGTACGCTGTTCGGTCCGTTCCGGCTGGACACCGACTACGAGGTTCACGAGGCGCCGCTCCGCGACACCGTCCCGCTCGCGGTGCTTCTCCTCTGTATCGTCGCCCTCGGCGTCGCCCCGGACCTCCTGTTCGGGATGATAAAGGACGCCGTCGTCCCGATTCTCCAAGGGGGTGGGCTGTAGATGCTCGACACGCCCCTCCAGCTGGTGGCGGGCCTCGCCGACGGCCTCCTGCCGCCCGTGGTGCTCGGCGTGACGGCGCTCACGCTCCTCGTCATCGACACCGTTCGGCCAGACGAGGCGAGCCTCGCGCTCCTCAGCGGCGTGAGTGCCGCGGGGTCGCTCGTCGCCTTCGGCGTCGCCGCCGCTCTCCTGGCCGGCGGCGTCGACCCGACGACCGTCTACGGCGGCGCGGTGATGCTCGACGGCACCAGCCTCTACTTCACGCTCGTGTTCGCGAGCGTCACCGCGCTGGTGTCCGTCGCGTCGTACGACTACCTGCGCGGACAGGACTACTCCGGGGAGTTCTACGCGCTGGTGCTGTTCTCCGCGACGGGCATGAGCCTCATGGCCGCCGCGAACTCGCTGGCGACCGCGTTCGTCGCGCTGGAGCTCACCTCGCTGCCCTCGTACGCCCTCGTCGCCTTTCTCAAGCAGAACGAGGGGAGCAGCGAGGCCGGCCTGAAGTACTTCCTCGTCGGCGCGGTGTCGTCGGCGGTGCTCGTCTTCGGCATCTCGCTGGTCTACGCCGCGACCGGCGCGCTCACCTTCGGCGCCGTCGCCGAGGGGCTGACGACGGCCGACGACCTGGTCGGCATCGTCGGACTCGGGGTCGTGATGATCGCCGGCGGGATGGCGTTCAAAACCGCCGCCGTCCCGTTTCACTTCTGGGCGCCGGAGGCGTACGAGGGCGCGCCGGCGCCGGTCAGCGCCTTCCTCTCGTCGGCCTCGAAGGCCGCCGGCTTCGCGCTGGCGTTCCGGGTGTTCGTCGGCGCGTTCCCGCTCGACGTCCTCGTCCCGATGGGTATCGACTGGGTCCTCATCTTCCAGGTGCTCGCGGTGGTGACGATGACGCTCGGGAACTTCGCCGCGGCGACCCAGGAGAACGTCAAGCGAATGCTCGCGTACTCCTCTATTGGCCACGCGGGCTACGCGCTCATCGGCCTCGCCGCGCTGTCCGCCGACGGGCCGAACGGCGCCGTTCTCGGCGCGTCGATGGCGCACCTGTTCGTCTACGGCTTCATGAACACCGGCGCGTTCCTGTTCGTCGCGATGGTCGAGCACTGGGGCGTCGGCCGGACGTTCGAGGACTACAACGGCCTCGCGACGCGGGCGCCGATGGCCTCCGTCGCGATGACGGTGTTCATGTTCTCGCTCGCGGGACTGCCGCCGTTCGGCGGCTTCTTCTCGAAGTACGCGCTGTTCTACGCCGCCGTCGACAGCGGGTTCTGGTGGCTCGCCGCCGTCGGCGCCGTCAACTCCGCGCTCAGCCTGTTCTACTACTCGCGGGTGGTGAGGGCGCTCTGGATCGAGGAGCCGGCGGTCGACCTCTCGCTCGGGCGCCGGCCGGTCGGGCTCTACGTGGCGGTCGTCGGCGCGGCGCTCGGCACGCTCCTCCTGCTCCCGGCGTTCGGGCCGGTCGTCGAGACGGCACAGACCGTCGCGGCGACGCTGTTCTAGTCGGCGAGGACGCGGCTCACCGCCTCTGCCGCCTCCTCCGCGGACCGGAGTGAGATGTTGTCGACGGTGAAAAACAGGCCGCGGTCCGTCTCGGTGACCCGGACGAGGAACCCGTTCTGGAACGCGCGGACGGTGTAGCGGTATCCGCCGAGCTCGGAGCCGCGGTAGGCCGTGTGCGCGCGGAAGCCGACGGACTCGTGCTCGACGAAGCCGGTGATGTCGGCGTCGCTGTCGAGGCCCGCACGGAGGTAGATCTGGTCGTACGCCTCCGGGGTGAAGTACGTCACGCTGCGGAGCGAGTCGCCGACGGCGGTCCGAGAGGCGGCGACGAGTCGGCTCTCGAGCTCCTCGTCGGCGAGTCCGGAGTCGCGGTGCATGTGGCCCCGTGAGGTGGCTACCGGCAATAACTCTACTCCCTCCGGGAGTGCGGCAGCCTTATCGCCGGGCCGGTCCCAACGCGCACATGCGACGGCTCGTTCTCGGCGCCGACGCCGCCGACCGGGTCGCCGGTGTGCTCTCGACGTGGCCGGGCGACCTCGCCGCCGTCGTCGCCGACGACGCGACCGCGAGTGACCTCCGCACCGCCGGCCTCTCTGACGTCCGGGTTGGCGACCCGGCGGCGCTCGACGACGCGCCCGACGACGTCGAGAGCGTCTACGTCGCCGCCGGCGCGGACACCCCACGGGTCGCCCGCGCGGCGCGCGAGCGCTACCCGGACGCCCTGCTGGTCGTCCGGCGCGACGTTGACGCCGGATGGTCCGCCGACGGCGTCGCAGACCGGGTCGTGGACGCCACCGAGGCGTCGGCGGACGCGTCGTCGACACCGTGACCGGCGAGGAGAGTAGCCGCCTCCGGCGGCTTCGCCGCGTGCTCACCGACGCCGACCAGCCGGTCGCCGTCGTCACCCACGACAACCCGGACCCGGACGCTATCGGGGCGGCGCTGGCGCTCGTCGACATCGCGCGGTCGTTCGACGTCGACGCGGTGCCGTGTTACGCCGGCGAGATCAGCCACCAGGAGAACCGGGCGCTGGTCAACCTCCTCGGCCTCGACCTGCACCGCCTGTCGGCAGACGGCCTCGACGGGTTCGGGGGGCTGGCGCTGGTCGACCACTCCCGGCCCGGCGTGAACGACACTCTCGACCCCGACACGCCGGTCGACATCGTCATCGACCACCACCCGCCGCGCGAGCCGGTGTCGGCGACGTTCGTCGACGTCCAGGCCGAGGCCGGCGCGACGAGCACGCTGCTCGCCGAATACCTCGAGGGGTACGGGATCGAACCGGCGACGACGACGGCGACGGCGCTCCTGTTCGGCATCCGGGTCGACACCCGGGAGTTCGTCCGCGAGGCGAGCGAACGCGACTTCGAGGCCGCCGCCTTTCTCCTGCCACACGTCGACGGATCGGTGCTCGAACAGGCCGAGTCTCCATCGCTCCGCCCGGACGTGGTGGACGTCCTCGCGCGGGCCGTCCGGTCGCGCGACGTGCGCGGCGGCACCCTCGCGGCGGGCGTCGGGGAGATACGCGAGACGGACGCGCTCGCACAGGCCGCGGACTTCCTGCTCGGACTGGGCGGCGTCGACGTCGTCGTCGTCTACGGGATGCTCGACGACACCGTCCACGTCTCGGGCCGCGCCCGCGGCGGCGGCGTCGACATCGGCGAGACGTTCCGCGACGCCTTCGGACAGGTGGGGTCTGCCGGCGGCCACGCCGACATGGCGGGCGCACAGATACCGCTCGGCGTCTGGGGCGACGTCGAGGTGGACGCCGACGACCTGCGGTCGATCGTCGACGACGTGGTCTCTGACCGGTT
The DNA here is from genome assembly GCA_000496195.1 of uncultured archaeon A07HB70. Classification (GTDB taxonomy): domain Archaea; phylum Halobacteriota; class Halobacteria; order Halobacteriales; family Haloferacaceae; genus A07HB70. The sequence goes on along the minus strand of KI543172.1, from coordinate 10,972 downwards.
CTTCGAGGCGATGGAGACGGCGCTTCCGGCGCCGCGCCTGTCGTCCGCGGCCGAGATGATCTTCGAGACCCCACGCGACGAGGCCTCAGACGGCTGACCGGGCCGGGCGGGGACGGTGTTTTTGAACACCGCTCCCCAACCCCGGGCCATGGACGAGACGCCCACCGTCGGGGAATACATGACCCGGGACGTCGCGACGGTCCCGCCCGAGGAGACGGTCGGTGAGGTGACAGACCGGATCGTCGAGAGCGAGGGTCACGACGGCTTCCCGGTCTGCGATGGCCGCCAGGTCGAGGGGTTCGTCTCGGCACGGGATCTGCTTCTCGCCGCCGACAACGCCCGCATCTTCACGGTGATGACGGAGGACATCATCGTCGCCCACCCGGACATGGAGGTGACCGACGCCGCGCGGGTGATCCTCCGCTCGGGAATCCAGAAGCTCCCGGTCGTCGACGACGCCAACAATCTCGTCGGCATCATCTCGAACGCCGACGTCGTCCGGTCACAGATCGAGCGTGCGACGCCGGAGAAGGTCGGCAAGCTGATCCGGACGATGGAGCGCATCCACGACGTCGACGTCGACCAGGAGCCCCGGACGGTCGAACTCGACCGTCTCACGCCGACGCAGACCCGCGTCTACGCGGACGAGCTCGAGGGGCGGAGCTACGAGCTCGAACGAGGGCTGGCCGAACCGCTCGTGGTCATCGACAACGACGGCGACCTCCTCCTCGCCGACGGCCACCACCGCGTGATGGCGGCGAGCCGTCTCGAGATCGAGGAGATGGACGCCTACGTCGTCGTCCTGCCGCGCGACGTCGATCTCGGTATCGCCCGGACCGCCGAGCGGGAGGGGCTGACGGGTCTCGACGACGTCGACGTCGTCGACTACGCCCACCACCCGCTGGTCGAGACGACCAAGCGGCTCCAGTAGTCACTCCGCCCCGCGCCACTCGGCGGCCAGCCGCTCCGCTGCCGCCCGGTCCGGGCACCGCTCGCGGCGGTAGGCCCGCCCCTCTGGTGCCTGCTCCAGCCGGTCGTACCGTGCTACGAACCCGCCGTCCGGGCGCTCGCGCACCCTGACCGTCGCCAGTCCGTCGCGGCGAGTCCACTCGTCGACGTCGCCCTCGCGCGTCCGCTCCCACTCCATACCGCGTCACCCGAGCGCCGGGGACTCGGCTCCGTCGGTTTCGGCGAACAGCGCGAGGTCCGGCGCGAGTCGGCCCAGGACCGAGACGGCGTACGCCCGCAGGTAGACGACCACGGGGGTACGAACCACCTGGAGCAGGGCGCCGACGACGAGAGCGAAGAGGACCGCGAGCACGACGAGCGCGCCGAGCTCCGACGGTGAGAGCGTCGCGCCCGAGGCCGCGA
>KI543172.1:6116-8670 GCA_000496195.1 uncultured archaeon A07HB70 | reverse complement strand
CAGCTCCGCGACCGGGGCGCCGACGTCGTCGGGACGACAGAACGTGACCTCGCCCGGACGGTCGAGCGGCTGCTCGACGAGGCCGGCGGCGAGGGCCTCCCGTTCGACCCCGTCGTCGCGGCGGGGCCGAACGGCGCCCGGCCTCACCACACACCGACCGACAGGCGGATCGAGGCGGGCGACCCGGTCGTCCTCGACTTCGGGACGCGCGTCGACGGCTACCCGAGCGACCAGACCCGGACGCTCGTCTTCGGCGGCGAGCCGTCTGCGCGGCTCCGCGCGGTCCACGACGTCGTCTGCGAGGCCGAGCGGGCGGGCGTCGCGGCGGTCGAGCCGGGCGCGACAGCCGGCGACGTCGACGCCGCGGCGCGTGGTGTCGTCGAGGCCGCGGGCTACGGCGACGCGTTCGTCCACCGCACCGGCCACGGCGTCGGCTTGGAGATCCACGAGGAGCCGTACATCGCGAGCGGGTCGGAGCGGGAACTGGCGCCGGGGATGGTGTTCAGCGTCGAACCCGGAGTCTACCTCGACGGCGCGTTTGGGTCCGGGTCGAGGATCTCGTGGTCGTCACCGAGGACGGCTGCGAGCGGCTGAACCGGACGCCGCGCGGGCCGGAGACTGGCGACAGTTAGTGGTCGTGGCCCATCGCATCGGCCAGCGAGACGCCGAACCGCTCCTCGAATATCTCCTCCATCTGTGTGTTCAGCGCGTCGAGGTCGGCTGGCACCTCGTCCTGTGAGTGGTGGACGACGGCGTGGGTCTGCTGTGCGAACGCCTGGACGGCGAAGTCGGCCACGACGTCCGTGGTCGCCTCGCCCTGCTCGGCGAACACGTCGGCGAGGCCGGCTGGAAGGCTGACCGTCTCGCTCGTGCCGTCCGGCCCCTCGATCGTGAACGCCTCGGTCTCGGCGGACTCGTCTGCCATACCGTCCGGTCGCGGCGGAGAGGGAAGTGCCTGTGGGTCGCGGGCGCGCGGCGCGTCAGTCGTCCGCGGCGGCCTCTGTCGACCCGGCGGCCCGGCGCTCCCTGTCGACGTCGTCGAGGTAGTCGTCTGCGTCGAGCGCCGCCTCGACGCCCATCCCGCCCGCCGTCGCGGCCTGCTGGTAGTGGAAGTCGACCACGTCGCCGGCGGCGAACAGGCCGTCGACGCCCGTCGTCGTCTGGTCGGCGCCGCGACCGCCCTCGGTCAGGACGTAGCCCGCGTCGTCTAGCTCGACGCCCGTCCCCTCGAGGTAGCCGGTGTTCGGGTCGTGGCCGATCGCGTAGAACACCGCGCCGGCGTCGAACTCGATCCGCTCGGTCTCGGGGTCGTCGAGCCTGTCCGTCGGGTGGCCCTCCGGGTGGCGGACCAGGTCGAGGTGGTCGACGCCCGCCTCGCGCGACCCGTGGATCTCGACGAGTTCGGTGTTGAGCAGGAGCTCGATCGCTCCGTCGTCGACCTGTTCGGCGACCCGGTCGACCCAGTAGTCCTCGGCGCGGAACTCCTCGCGCCGGTGGACGATGTAGACGGTGTCTGCGAACTTCGTCAGGAACGACGCCTCCTCACAGGCGGCGTCGCCGCCGCCGACGACGACGATGTTCTCGCCGCGGAAGAACGCGCCGTCACAGGTCGCACACGTCGAGACGCCGTAGCCCATCATCTCGTCCTCGCCGGGGACGCCGAGGGTGCGGGCGCTCGCGCCGGACGCCGCGAGCACCGCGTCGGCGGTGATGCGCGTCCCGGAGCCGAGTTCGACACCGAACGGCCGCTCGCTCGCGTCGACGTCCTCGACGACGCCGTTTCGAACCACCGCTCCGAACCGCTCGGCCTGCTCCTTCATCCGGTCGATCAGGTCCGGGCCGCTGATCCCCTCGGGAAACCCCGGGTAGTTCTCCACCTCGGTCGTGAGCGTGAGCTGTCCCCCAGGCTCCGGCCCCTCGAACACCACCGGCTCGTTGTTCGAGCGCGCCGCGTAAATAGCGGCGCTCAGGCCGGCGATACCCGACCCGGCGATCACCAGCCGGTGGTGTTCTGCCGCCTCCGTGGACTGATAGCTCATATCCGTGCGTTGGCTCCCGACCGGTCTTAACCTTGCGCGTCGGCGCGCGGCGACGACCAGACCGGCTTTGGGGCGCCCGCCCGAAGGCCCGCGTATGCCGGCAGAGCTCGCGGAGAAGACGGACCGATACGAACGGATGCTCGCGGACGCTCTTACAGCCGTCGAGCCGACGGCACCGCCCGGGTCGCCGCTCGGCGAGGCCGCCGCCGCGTGCTCGGAGATGGCGGGGTCGTACCTCGACGACGGCAGGCACTTCCGCGACGGGGACGACCCGGTGAACGCGCTTGCGGCCTTCGCCTACGGCCACGGGTGGCTCGACTGTGGCGTCAGGGTCGGCCTGTTCGAGGTTCCCGACGAGTCCGTACACCTGTTCACGAACTGAGCCGCCCACCGGGCGTGCGGGCGTTACCGTCGGGGGCGGCGACGCGCTTACCACCCCACGGCTCCTGTCTCTACTCGATGGATTCGGTGCTCTGGTACGTGCTAACGGGGACACGGGGCGGCGACAACCGCGC
>KI543172.1:0-6053 GCA_000496195.1 uncultured archaeon A07HB70 | reverse complement strand
GGCGCGGTCGTACGCCCGCGACAGGCGCTCCCAGCGCTCCTCGGCCTCGGCCAGCGCGTCCTCGGAGTAGGTCTGTCGCGTGCCGTAGGCGGCGCCGAGGTAGAACGTCCGGAGGACGTTCGGGCCGTACCGCTCCAGCGCCGCCGGGACGGTCAGGAAGTTGCCGAGCGACGAGGACATCTTCTCGCCGTCGCGCTCCAGGAGGCCGACGTGGAGCCAGTAGCGCGCGAACTGCTGGCCGGTCGCGGCCTCGCTCTGTGCAACCTCGTTCTCGTGGTGCGGAAAGACGAGGTCCCGCCCGCCCATGTGGACGTCGACCGTGTCGCCGAGGTGGGTCGTCGCCATCGCCGAGCACTCGACGTGCCAGCCCGGGCGTCCCTCGCCCCACGGCGAGTCCCACGTCTCGGCGCCGGCGGCAGCCGCCTCCGGGTCGACGTCGGCTGTCGCGTGGTCCCGAACCTCGTCCGGCTCCACCCCGCCGGCCTTCCAGAGCGCGAAGTCGGCGGGCGACCGCTTCTCCGCGCGTTCGTCGGGGTCGCCCTGCGCCTCGAGGTCGTCGACCGACTGGTTCGAGAGCGCGCCGTAGTCGTCGAACGCCGAGACGTCGAAGTAGACCGAGCCGTTCGACTCGTACGCGTACCCCCGGTCGAGCAGCCGCTCGACCAGGTCGATCACCTCGGGGACGTGCCCGGACACGCGCGGGTAGACCTCCGCGCGTCGGAGGTTCAGCCCGCGCATGCTCGCGAGGACGCTCCCGGTGAACCGCTCGGCGACCGCGCGCTCGTCGCCGCCACACTCGCCGACGCGGGCGACTATCTTCTCGTTCACGTCCGTGACGTTCTCGACGTGGCGGACGGTCCACCCTTGATACTCGAGCCAGCGGTGGAGGACGTCTGCGTGGACCCACACCCGGGCGTGGCCGAGGTGGGGCTCGTCCGAGACGGTCAGCCCACAGACGTACAGGGTCACGTCGCCGTCTGCCTCGAACGTCTCCCGTTCGCCCGTCAGCGTGTTGGCCACGGACAGTGCCATCGTCCGCCATACCCGCGGGTCGATTTTCAACCCGTCGGAACCGCGTCGAGCGCCGCCTCGACGGCGCGCAGCGCCGCGGTTCGGTCGTCGTCCGCCACGACGACGACGAGCGCGCCGTCCGCGACGCCCGCGGCGCCGACGCCGACGCCGGCCATCCGCAGGCGTCCGAGAACCGTCTCCAGCGCCCGCGGGTCGACGTCGCCCGTCGCGAGCAGGGCCGTCTGGTCGTCGTCGGCCTCGCCGAGCGAGACACCCCCGACCGCGAGCAGCGGGTCGGTGTCGACGGGGCCGACGCCGCGGCGGAGGCGGACGGTCGCGCGCCGCGCCGCCCGCTCGACCGGCGGCAGGTCGTCGGCGAACCGACGGAGCGCCGTCGCGACGGTGTCGGGGTCGGGGTCGCCCGACACGTCGTCGAGCACCAGGTCGGCGGCGCGGCGGTGCGTGAGCACGCCCGCCCGGAGGGCGTCGTAGAGGAACGGGCGCGCCCGGACGGCGGCGCGCGTCTCGGCGGCGAGTGTCACGCCGGGAGAGAGTGCGCCGGGAGCGAAGTCGCTTTGGGCGTCGCGGCCCTCTGATCCACACGTGACTGACCACCGCTCGCAGGCGCTCGTCGTCGTCGCGCACGGCTCGCACCTCAATCCGGACTCCAGCGCGCCGGCGAACGAGCACGCAGACACCGTCCGCGCGTCCGGCGCGTTCGACGAGGTCCGTACGGGCTTCTGGAAGGAGGAGCCGTCGCTCCGCGAGGTACTCCGGACCGTCGAGGCCGACGAGGCGTACGTCGTCCCGCTGTTCATCAGCGAGGGCTACTTCACCGAACAGGTGATCCCCCGCGAACTCCGTCTCGACGGCTGGGACGTCTCGGCGTGGGACTCCGACGGCCTGAGCGCCGACTCGGCGACACTCACGGCGGGTGACGTCGAGAAGACGGTCCACTACTGCGGCCCGGTCGGCACCCACGGGTCGTTCACCGACGTACTGGTGCGCCGCGCGGAGTCGGTGACCGGCGACCCCGACGTCGGACGGGACTTCGGCCTCGCCGTCGTCGGCCACGGCACCGAGCGAAACGAGAACTCCGCGAAGGCGATCGAGTACCACGCCGACCGCATCCGCGAGCGCGGACGGTTCGAGGAGGTACAGGCGCTGTACATGGACGAGGAGCCGGAGGTCGACGACGTGACCGACTACTTCGAGAGCGACGACGTCGTCGTCGTGCCGCTGTTCGTCTCCGACGGCTTCCACACACAGGAGGATATCCCGGAGGACATGGGTCTCACCGACGACTACCGGACCGGCTACGACGTGCCGGCGGCGGTCGACGGCAGCCGGCTCTGGTACGCCGGTGCCGTCGGCACCGAGAGCCTGACGGCGGACGTCATCATCGAACGTGCCGCCGACGCCGGCGCCGACGTCGGCGACGCCGTCGAGCGGGTGCGCGATTCGACGGCCCCGGAGCCGGCGGACGACTGACACCGACAGGCTTTGTGTCGGCCCGCGGATAGCGGGGCTATGGACACCGAACGGAGACTGGACGCCCTCGTCGGCGCCGTCGCGGACGGCCCGGTCGACTGCGACGGCCTCCGGGTCGAACGAGACGACGGCTACGCCGTCGAGACGCCCGAGGGCCGGCACGAGGGGCTCGACGAGGCGGCGCTCCGCGAGACGCTCGCCGCCGACGAGCGTCTGCTCGACAACTGGTGGACGTGGCACCGCCTCGACGGGAGCCGCCGGGCGTTCCTCCGGTGGGTCGAGGGCGCCGACGAGCGTCCCGTCGACGAGCGGTACGACCTGCTCGAGGAGGGCCTGACCGCCGGATGGGGGAACCTGTGGATCCGTGTCGACCTCGACGACGCGGAGACGCGCCGGTACGAACTCCGACACGCCGACGACGCGGCCGTCGACCCCGCCGACCTGACGAGCTTCGACGACCCGTTAGACCTGCGCCGACCGCTGAAGTTCGACGACGACGGGCGCTACCGGCCGCTGAAGACGGCGCCGAACGCCCCGACGGGATGGCGCCTGGGCGGTCTCACCGGGCGGGACTGTGTCGAGGCCGTCGACGTCGCCTACCCCGCGACCGTGGCGAACTGGCACCGCGAGCGGACGGGAACCCTCGACATCACGCACTGGCGCGAGACGACAGAGCGACAGACGGGGATCTACGGCGTCGTCGAGGAGCTCCCCCGCGAGGCCGTCGAGTGGGTCGCCGAGGCGGCCTGTGTCGACTCGCAGTGTCTCAAGCGCCGCGAGTGGCAGTACGACGAGGCGGACGACCTCGCCGTCGACGGCGGCGACGGCCAGTTCCCCTGCCGCGAGCCGTGTTCGCTCGTCGTCGCCGCGGCGCGGCGGTGGACGACCCTGGAACGCGAGGAGGAGCGAACCTACGAACTGACACTGACCCCGAGCGAGAAAGAGCAGGTGGAGGCCGTCATCGACGCCGTGGCCGACGGGACGACCGACGAGATCCGCGAGGCCGACGTCTACGAGGGCGCGAACCGCTACCGGACGCGGTACCTCCGCGCGAAGCGGCTGGACGACGAGGGGAACCTCTGTGGCGTGCCGACGGACCCGGGCGACGACTAGCGCGTCGCGAGGACGACGGCGGCCAGCGCGGCGGCCACGACGACGCCCGCGCCGACGGTCACGGTCTCACCGCCGACGTAGACCGCGGCGGCGACGGCGAGGAGGACGGCTCCGCCCGCGACGGCGAACACCTGGACCGGTAGACCGCTTCCCGTGTCGGGGTCGGTGGCCACGGCGGCGCGTGGTGACCCCCCGCCTCCCTGTGGCTCCGCGAGGTTCTCGCCGACCGGCACGTCGCTCGGGCCCTCGAACGGGTCGACGGTCACGTCGACGTGCGTCTCCTCGCCGCCGTAGCCGGTCGCGAGCACCAGCTCGCCCGTGACCGCCTCGTCGACGGGGTCGACGTCTACCCGGACGCTCGCGGCGGCGTCGGCATCGACGTACGGGTTGGGCTCGTCGACGCGCGCCACCTCGGCCAGCTCGCCGGCGACGTTGACGTGGACGTGGGCCCCGTCGCCGTGGTTGCGCAGGTCGAGGTCGAACGGGCCCTCGGTCTCGTACCGCCCGGCGACGCGGATCTCGTGGCGCCGGTCGCGGTTCAGTTCGACGGGAAGCGGCGGCACGGCAGGACGTGTCGCGGGCGAATAAAAAGGTCCGGGGGTCAGTCGTCGCGCATGTCGGGCGGCAGGAGGTTCGGGATACCGTCCTCGATCGGGTACACCTCGCCCGTCTCCGCTCCGATCAGCCGCCCCTCGACTATCTCGTCGCCGTCGCGTTCGTCGACCTCGACCTCGAGTTCCGCCTTGTCGAGCGGGTCCCGCAGGATGTCGAGCAGGGACTCCTTCATACGCTTCGGTCCGCCCGGCGTCGACAAAAGGAGTGCGGTCGGAGACCGAGGGCGTCCCTACCCGCTCCAGGGGTCGGTCAGTTCGACGGTTGCCTCGCGGCCCGGGCCGACGCCGACGGCGTAGACGGGCGCGTCGACGGCGTCGCCCACGACCTCCAGGTAGTCCCGCGCCGCCGCCGGCAGGTCGTCGTACGCCTCGACGGCGCTCCAGTCGACGTCCGGCCACGGCTCGACGTCGCGGTAGACCGGGTCACAGGCGGCCCACCGCTCCGCCGTCGCGGGCGGCGTCTCGACGCGACCGCCGTCGACGTCGTACGCGGTCGCGACCCTGAGGTCGTCGAGGTCGGCCAGCACGTCGAGGTGGTTGACCGCGACACCGGTGAACCCGCTCGCGCGGGCGGCGTGCCGGAGCATCGGCAGGTCGAGCCAGCCGATACGCCGCGGGCGGCCCGTGACGGTGCCGAACTCGCCGCCGCGCTCGCGGATCTGCCCGGCGAGCGGCCCGTCAAGCTCGGTCGGCATCGGACCCGCCCCGACCTTCGAGAGGTAGGCCTTCACGATGCCGACGACCTCGCCGCGCCCGGCGACGCCCGGCCCGAGGCCGGTGCCGACGGCTGCGCCGCCCGCCGTCGGGTTCGACGAGGTGACGTAGGGGTAGCCGCCGTGGTCGATATCGAGGCTGGCGCCCTGTGCGCCCTCGAACAGCACCCGGTCGCCCGCCGCCCGCCGTTCGGCGAGGTAGTCGCCACAGTCGACGGTCATCGACTCCTCGCGGAGCCGTCGGCCGTAGTCGACGAACTCGTCGTGGAGCCACTCGACGTCGAACGCGTCCGCGAGGTCGACCGGCAGGTCCGGCGCCGTCGCGGCGTCGAGGTCCATCCCGTAGACCGACTCGGCGAGCCGGCGGGTGCGCGGGACGACGTACTCGAGCCGGTCGCGGAGCACCGACGGATTGAGCAGGTCGCCCACCCGGACCCCGCGCCGACCGGCCTTGTCCTCGTACGTCGGGCCGATCCCCCGACCGGTCGTGCCGGCCTCCAGTCCCTCGTCTTCCTTCTCGCCCTCCTCGGCGCCGTCGAGCACCCGGTGGTACGGCAGGATGACGTGCGCCCGGCGGGCGACCCGCACGTCCGGCTCCAGGCCGCGCTCGTCGAGGGTGTCGACCTCCGAGAACAGGGTCCGCGGGTTGACGACGCAGCCGTTACCGAGGACGCCCGTCTTCCCGCGGACGGCGCCGCTCGGGACGAGCGAGAGCTTGTACTCCTCGTCGTCGTGGACTACCGTGTGGCCGGCGTTGTCCCCGCCCTGGAACCGGACGACGACGTCTGCTGGCCCGCCCCAGCGGTCGACGAGAGCGCCCTTTCCCTCGTCCCCGAGCTGGGCGCCGACGATGGTGACGGTCATCGGATCACCACTTTTCATGGCCGGGTGATACCGATTACGGTCCACAGAGGCCACGGCTGTCGCCACACGTCTGCCCACAGGGCCGACCCGACGATAGATTTAAAAGCTCAACTGGCGAGTTAACACGCGTCATGATAGACCGGCTTGAGAAGGAGGTCGATATGCTGGAGCGCCACCTTCTCGTCCTGAAGATGGTCATCAACAACGAGCCGATCGGCATCGTCAAGATGTCCAACGAGACCGGGTA
>KI543171.1:147372-149937 GCA_000496195.1 uncultured archaeon A07HB70 | reverse complement strand
GCGGTCGTCGTCTGTGACGTCGCCCCGACCCGACCGGCGCCGGAGCCGTCGCTCGACTACGGCCACTCGCACGCGAAGGCGCGCTTTCGCGGGTCGTTCGTCGAGTGAGCGGTCAGTCGATGCCGAGCCGTGCCCGTGCCGCCGCGGGCGACAGCGGCTCGTTGAACACCGGCGAGCCGGGCTGTATCTGCTCGCCGTCGGCGAGCGAGCCGACGTCGACGGGCGCGAACCCGACCGCCTCCACGAGGTCGACGACCGTCGCCTTCGCCTCGGGGTCGTCGCCCGCGACGTAGAGCGCCAGCCGCTCGTCGCGGGAGGCGTCCGGCCGGGCCTCGTCGCGCAGCCGCTCCCACCGCATCGTGTTGAACGACTTGACCACCCGCGAGTCGGCGAGGTGGGCCGCGACGAGTTCGGTCTGCGTCCGCCCGCCGAACTCGACGTCGCCGTCGCGGTCCGGCCAGTAGTTCGACGCGCTGATCACCGTCGTCCCGGCGAGGGCGTCTGCCGGGAGCTCCCGGTACGCCGCGAACGGGATCGCCTCGAGGACGACGTCGCCGAACCGCCCGGCTCCTGCCGGCGTGTCCGCGCTCGCCCGCGGCCCGAGGTCGGCGACGAGGTCGGTCAGCGTCTCCGGCCCCCGCGAGTTGGCGATCCGCACCTCGTGGCCGGCGTCGGCGAACTGTCCCGCCGCCGTCGCACCGATACGCCCCGCGCCGACGACTCCGATTCGCACGGACGGAACGAGGAGCGTCGGCGACATGGTGGTTTCGGCTGCGGCCCGCGCCGCCGTCGTCGACCGGGGCTACCCGTCGCTGTCAGGCGTCGCTCCGCCCCGGCGCGTCAGCACCGACGTCGCGGCCCCGAGCGCGAGCGTCACCGCCGCGGCGACGAGGAGGAGCGGTCGGTAGCCGGCGACGACCGCGGCGGTCGTGAACAGCGGCGGCCCGACCGTCTGCCCGATCCGGATCGCGCTCGTCCGGAAGCTGGTGACGCCGCCGCGGAACTCGCGGTCGACCAGCGAGCTCGTGATGCTGTCGAGCGAGGGGATCACCAGCCCCATGCCCACGCCGAACCCGAGGATGGCGACGGTCACTTCGACGGGCGAGCGGGCGATCCACACCCCGCCGAGGCCGACGCCGTAGGCGACGAAGCCGAGCGCGACGAGGCGGTCGCCGGAGAGCCGGAGCGCCAGCCGACCGTTCAGCGTCGAGACGACGCCGGTCGCGACCGACGAGGCGGTGAGGACGAGGCCGACGCCGAACGACGAGAGGCCGTACTGCCGGGCGAGGACGAGCGGGAGCGCCGTCAGCACAGCGCCGTACAGGACGGCGAAGACGACGACGTACGTCCCGTAGACGACGGCAGTCCGGCGGGTCGGCACGGCGGCGAGGACGTCACCGAAGTAGCCGAGGCCGCGCGCCTCGCCGCCGCCGCCGCCGGGGAGCGCCCGGAGGGCGAGCAGTCCGACCGGGACGCCGAGGAAGTAGAGCGCGAACGGTGCGGTCCAGGACAGCTCGGCCAGCGCCCCGCCGAGCAGCGGGTACGCCGCCGTCCCGACGGAGATGGCCGCGCCGTTGATCCCCATCAGCTGGTTCCGGCGCGCGCCCTCGAACGTGTCGCCGATGAGCGTCACCGCGAGCGTCACCAGCCCGCTCGCGGCGCCGCCCTGTGCGACCCGGAGCAGGAGGATCAGGTCGAACTGCTGGACGGCGACGATACTCCCGCCGGTCACGCCGTAGCCGACGAGACAGGGCACCAGCACCGCGCGCCGACCGTAGCGGTCCGCGAGGACGCCGATCAGCGGCGCGAGGACGATACCCGGGATCGAGAACGCCGTCAGGAGCAGGCTCACCTGTGGGTCGGTCAGCGCGAGCGCCCTCCGCACCGCCGGCAGGGTCGGGCTGATGAGCGAGACGCCCATCACGCCCATCAGCGAACTCGCGAGGATGACGTGGAACGTCGGCGAGCGCCACGGCACCGAGCCGACGGACACAATAGCAGGTCGGCGGGGGTGGTGAAACCCGTGACGATCCGCCGACGCGCGGCCACAAGGCCCTTTCCGACACCCGCGGGTGCGGGGGTATGTGCTCCCGTAGAGCGGCTCTGGCCCTCGGCGCGTCGACGCTCGCCGCCGTCGCCGGGTGTACGACCGACCGCGGCGGGTCGGACAGCACGGCAGACGGGCTCCCCGCCCCCGTCGCCGACGGTCCGGTGCGCACGCCCGCCGACGGCCTCCCGCGGTGGACCCCGGAGTGGACACAGACGTTCGACGGTCCGCGCGTCCTCGGACTCGACCCGGTCGGCGACGGCCTGTTCGCGACGCTGAGCGCCGACGGCGGCCCCGCCGGCGTCGCGACCGTCGACCCGGCGGACGGGACGGTCGGGTGGCGGACGGCGGTCGACGGCGAGGCGGTCGGCGCGTCACACGCCGGCCACGGCCCGGAGAACATCTGGGGGGTCACGACGGGCGACGGTGCCGTCTACGACGGCTGCGTGGCGACGAACACCGGCACGTCCACCGTCCGGAGCACCCGCGAGGCGACGCTCCCGAGGAGCCGGTCCGCG
>KI543171.1:144923-147352 GCA_000496195.1 uncultured archaeon A07HB70 | reverse complement strand
ACGGCGCAGAGCGGGTCGACAGCCGGCGCCGGCAGCGCCGTCCGCCCGTGTCGAGGCGGGACGGTCAGGCGCCTGTCGCCGGGAGCCAGGCGCGAACGCCGTCGAGTCCGGTGGTGAACAGCACGGCCCCGACCGCGGCGAGCGCTGCCGTCTCGACGGCGGGAGGGACGTGTAGCGGCGTGACCGCGCCGACGGCCCCGCCGATAGCCAGCGCCGACTGGAGCCCGGCGACGACGACGACGCCCCAGCCGACACTCGTCCGCCCGTACGCGTGGCCGAGGAGTCCCGCCTCGACCGCGGCGTGACCGGCGACGAGCGCGGCACCGACGACGCCGACTGCCCCCCCGACAGCCGCCGCCGCACCGAGGGCGAGTCCCTCGACGGCACGGTGGGCCGCGAGCGCGCCGGCGGCGACGTCCGCGTGTCGACCGCATGACGAGCACAGGCCGTATCGCGTGCGGCGACACGCGAAGAGCACGGCTGTCGCCCCGCCGGCGACGACGCCCGCCGCCGCCGCGCTGAGCGATATCCTCGAGATCGAGGTTCTGAAGGATGTACACGCCGCTCCCGCCGGCGATAGCGAGAAGCGACACCGCCTGAACGGAGCCCAGCGGGAAGTTCTGCGCGACGCCGAACGAGAACTCGATGTTGCTCGCCATCGTGAACGCCTCTCCGCCCCCCGAGCAGTTCGGACTCGACCGAGGCGCCCAGCGACAGGACGAACACGAACAGCGACCCGATGACGATCCCTGGCGTACTCATCGGGAGAACGATGTCTCTGAATATCTTCGCCCCGGCTCGCGCCGAGATCAGACGCCGCGGTGTACAGCGACTCGGGGATCGAGAGCATCGACAGGTAGATCGGGAACAGCATGAACGGGAGGTAGACGTACGTCGTCCCCAAGACGATCGTCGACTGCTGGTAGAGGACGGAGTCGTACGGCAGGCCGAGCGTGCCGAAGACACTCGAGAGCACGCCGTCTTTCATCAGGAACATCACCCAGCCGAGCACGCGAATCGTGACACTCGTCAGGAGCGGGAGGATCATCGCGACGAGCAGGGCGGTCTTGAACCGGCGAACCTTCCGGGCGAGCGCGTACGCTGCCGGGAACGAGATCAGGAACGTGGTCACGACCGTCAGGACGCTGATCGTCGTCGTCGCCCGCAGCACCGTCCCGTAGACGCCGGAGCCGGTGACGATCTTGCTCGCGAACGTGACGTAGCTGTCGACGGTCCACACGAGCGGATTGAGCGAGAGGCTGTTAGTCGGCTGAACGGAGAACAGAACCAGAATCAACATCGGGCCGACGAACATGAACAGCAGGACCGCCAGCAGCGGGACGAGAAGCATCCTCGGCGACCGGACCCACGTCGACAAGGAGTCGGCGTTCGTCGTCGGGATCAGGTCGCGCCGGAGACGGTCGATCGCGGACATCTTACTCCGGCACCACCATCGAGTCGTGCTCGTCCCACTGGAGATAGACGGTGTCGCCGAGGTCCAGCGTCGTCGCCTCGTCGTAGTCCATCTCCGCGATGTACTCGTCGTCGCCGTCGCCCGTCGTCTCGACGAGGGTGCGGTTTCCCTTGACCAGCTTGTTGTACACCGTCACCTCGACGCCGACGTCGTGGACGAGTTCGGGGGCGACGTGCGCATCGTCGTAGCGGACGACGACGTAGTCCGGCTGGACACCCTCGTCAAGGCTGAGCGTCAGCGGCGAGCTGAGCCTTGGGCCGGCCACCTCGACGCTGCCGTTCGCCCGCGTGGCCGAATCGATGCTGAACAGGTTCGCGTCGCCCATGAACTCGGCGACGAACCGGTTCGCCGGTCGCCGGTAGATATCGACCGGGCGGCCGGACTGGACGAGTTCGCCGTCCTCGAGGAGGAAGATCCGGTCGCTCATGATCAGCGCCGCCTCGAGCGAGTGGGTGACGTAGACGAACGTCATGTCGAGCTCCTCGTTCAGGTCGCTGAGCTCGCGCCGGAGCCGTTTCTGGAGCACGTAGTCGAGCGACCCGAGCGGCTCGTCCAGCAGGAGCACGTCCGGGTCGTACGCGATCGCTCTCGCGAGCGCGACACGCTGCTGCTCCCCGCCGCTCAGTTCGTCGGCGCTCTTCTCTGCGTACTCGGCCGGGTCGAGGCGAACCTGGTCCAGGAGCTGCTCGACTTCGCCGTCCGCGGTCCGGCCCTGCGCCTCGATAGGGAACTCGATGTTCTCGCGGACGGACATGTGGGGAAACAGCGCCCACGACTGGAACACCGTGCTCGTCGGACGCTCCTGTGGACGGACACCGGTGAGGTCGTCGCCGTCGAACAGGACCGACCCGGAGGTCGGCTGGAGATGACCGGCGATCATGTTCAACACCGTCGACTTGCCGGACCACTCGGCCCCACCAAGGTGACGAGCTCGCCCGGTTCGATCTCGACCGAG
>KI543171.1:133513-144903 GCA_000496195.1 uncultured archaeon A07HB70 | reverse complement strand
AGGGCGTCTTCGCCGTCGACCCGGACGGGACGGTCGTCTGGCGCGACGACGACCACGCCGGCCAGCCGTTCCTCGGTCCCGGCGGCGAGACGCTGTACGTGCACACCAGCAGGACGGCGGACCGCGCGACCGCCTACGACGCCGGCGGCGCGAGCGGTGGACGGTCGCCCCCCGTCGCAGAACGCGTGGCCCGCGGCGGCGACGCGCGACCGCGCCGTCGTCCAGGCCATCACCGGCGAGACGGCCGAGGAGCCGTTCCACACCGTCTACGCCGTCGATAGCGAGGGCCGGGTAGCCGCGAGCCGCGGCGTCGACACCGTCTTCGACGTCGTCGGGCACGATGGCCGGGTCTACCTCGCCGACGGCGAGGGGCGGCTGTTCGCGTTCGCGCCGTAGCCGGGGGAGGTCTCTCGCCCACCTCGCGTGTCCGACACCCACCGGTTCGGCGACTGGTCTGCCCGCGTCGCGGCGGTCCAGCCGTCGCCGGTGTCCCTCGACCGCGAGGCGACGAGGAGCGGCTGCTCCACGACCGGGGGCAGAGACGCGGAGTGGCGGTCGGCGCGACCGGCCCGTCTACGACGGCTGCGTGACGACGAACACCGGCACGTCCACCGTCCGGAGCACCCGCGAGGCGACGCTCCCGAGCAGTGTTCGCTCGAGGGTCGACCGCCCGTGCGAGCCGATCACGACGAGGTCGACTCCGTGGTCGGCGACGTACGTCTCGATGCCCGCCGCGGGACCGTCGAACGACGACTCCCGGACGACGGCGGACGCGAGGTCGAGCGGGCCGTCCGCGCTCTCCGGGGCCGCCTCGCGAACCGCGGCGGCGGTCTCGTCGACGACGGTCTGGCCCTCCGCCTCGAGGCGCTCGACGAGCGACTGCCCGATGCCGCCGGCGTTGAACAGTCCGCCCGCGGCCTGGATGTCGACGACGTTCAGGACGTGAGTCGGCGCGCCGACACGCCGGGCCAGGGCCGCGGCGTGGGCCGCCGCGGCAAGGGCGTGGTCGCTCCCGTCCGTCGGGAGGAGCAGGCGGTCGTAGTCGGGCGCGGCGTCGCCGGCCGGAGCCGGGGTCGGCTCGGCTCCGGGGACGACGAGCACGGGGACGTCGCTCCCGGCGAGGACGCCCTCGGCGACGCTCCCGAGAAGCCGGTCCGCGACGCCGCGGCTCCCGCACCGGCCGACGACGACCAGGTCGGCGTCGACCTCGGCGGCGACGTCGACGACCGCCCGGGCGGGCACGCCCTCCTCGAGCACGGTCTCGGCGGCGACGCCGTGGGCCGACGCGAGCGCCTCGGCGTCGGCCAGCACCGTCTCGGCGCGCCGCCGGAGCCGGTCGTCGGCTGCGCCCGTCACGACCCGGAGCGTCTGTCGGTCGAGGACGTGGACCGCGTGGACCGTCGCGTCGAAGCGCCGCGCGAACCCGACGCCGTGTCGCGCCGCGTTCGTCGCCTCGTCGCTCCCGTCGACGGCGACCACGACGTTCGAGTACACGCCGTGGCGTTCGCGGGAGCGGCTCTTGACCGTTTCGTGCGATACGGCGCCGACGGTCGGGGAGCAGCTCTGCGCGGCCCGTCGTCGACGCGGAGCACCCGGACCCGGCGTGACGTCGGGCGGCCCACGCGACCGCTCGGGTGGGCGGGAGTGGCAGTAGCGATCTCGTGGGTGAACCGAGCGCCGCCCCCGGCGGCGCCGGGAGCGGACAGACAGCCGACAGAACTTACCCGTCGACTGTGAACTAGAGACGAATGAGTCTGGACGGTCGGACCTGTCTGGTGACGGGCGCGTCGCGTGGCATCGGGCGGGGCATCGCGGAGGAACTCGGCGAGGCGAACGCGACGGTCGCGGTGAACTACCGCTCCTCGGAGGCGAAGGCCCACGAGGTGTGCGAGCGGATCGAGGACGCCGGCGGCGAGGCCGTCCCCGCACAGGCCGACGTGTCTGACAAGGCCGCGGTCGAGGAGATGTACGGAACCGTCCGGGACGAGATCGGTCCCGTCGACGTCCTCGTCAACAACGCGGGGATCACCGTCGACCGGAAGTTCGAGAACATGACCCGCGAGGACTGGGACCGCGTCGTCGGCGTCAACCTCGGCGGGGTGTTCAACTGCACGAAGGTCTGTTTCGACGACCTCAAGCGGGCCGAGGAGGGGCGGCTGATCAACATCTCGAGCGTCGTCGGGCAGGCCGGCAACTACGGCCAGGCGAACTACGCGACGACGAAGTCCGGGCTGTTCGGCTTCACGCGCACGATCGCGCTCGAGCTCGCGAACGAGGGGTCGACGGCCAACTGCGTCGCCCCCGGCTTCGTCAGGACGGACATGCTCGAGGACGTGCCCGAACGCGTCCAGGAGCGCATCCTCGACCGCATCCCGCTCGGTCGGTTCGCCGAGGTCGAGGACGTGGTGAGCATGGTCAGTTTCCTCGCGAAGGAGCGCTCGGGCTACATGACGGGCCAGATCCTCGGCGTCAACGGCGGGATGGAGTGGTGAGGCGGCTCAGAGCTCCGGGACCACGGCGTCGGCGATGACGTTGCGCATGATCTCCCGCGACCCGCCGGCCACCTCGAGCGTCTTCACGTCGCGGAAGTTCGCCTCGTACGGCTGGTCGCGGTAGAGGCCGTGTGCGCCGGTGATCTGCGTCGCCTCCGTCGTCGCCGCGAGCCCCGCGTCCGCCGCCTTTAGCTTCGCCATCGACGTCTTCAGCGACGCGTCGTCGTCGCCGTCGTCCAGCGCGTGTGCGGCCTCGTCCCGCAGACGGGTCGCGGCCCGGAGGTCGGTGTAGAGGTCCGCGATCTTCCACCGGATGCCCTGGAACTCCGTCACCGTCTGGTCGCCTACCGTGCGGTCGCGCGCCCACCGCACGGCCCGCCGGAGCGACCGCTTGCCGCGGCCGAGCATCTCGCTCGCGTTGCCGATGCGGCTGAAGTTGAATGTCTCGAAGAACACCTCGTAGCCGTCGCCCGGGCCCAGCAACACCGCGTCGTCGTCGACCGGCACCTCGTCGAACGCGACGTCGTAGATCGGGAGGTAGCGGGTGCCGATCGGGTCCCGCTTCTCCGACACCTCGATCCCGGGCGCGTCGTCGTCGACGAGCAGGACGGTCAGCCCCTCGTCGGCAGCCGCGAACACGAGGTGGACCGTCGCCTCCGCCGCGAGGTTGACGTGGCTCTTGAACCCGTCGACCACCCAGCCGTCGCCGTCGCGCTCGACGGTCGTGTCCATCGACTTCAGGCTCGACCCCGTCTCTGGCTCCGAGATCGAGATCGCGCCGACCGCGGAGCCGTCGGCGAACGCCGGGAGGTAGCGCTCCCGCTGGGCCGCCGTGCCAGCCGTGAGGATCGCCCGCTGTGTCTGGAAACAGATCTGGAAGATGCCGGTCTGCTCGGCGACGATGCCGTACTCGACTGCGCCCCCGCCCGGTCCGCCGTACTCGGGAGGGAGGATCGCGGTCCCGAACCCGCGCTCCATCCCCTCCTCGTACAGGTCGCGGGGGAACGCCGAGCGCTCCGCGTGGTCGCGGATCGTCGCCTCGTGTTCCTCGCGCCACGCGGTGACGCGGTCGTCCAGTGCCCGTCGGTCTGCCGTGCGGTCGAAGTCCATCTGTCGGGCCCGCCCGAACGGGCGGGCCGAGGGGCATAACGGTTCGCCTACCGGTCGGCTGCCCAGGTCGGGGTCTCCGCGTCGTCGAACGACCGGTCGCGGAGCGCGGCGCGTTCGATCTTGTGCGTGCTGGTGCGGGGCAGGTCCTCGACGAACCCGACGTAGCGCGGCCAGAGGTGCTCCGCGAGCCGGTCGCGGCAGCGCTCGGCTGCCGCCGCTGGCGTCAGGTCGGCGTCGTCGGGGACGACCCAGAGGCCGACGACCTCGCCCGCGACGTCGTCCGGGACGCCGACCGCGACGGCGGTCTCGACGCGGTCCCAGTCCGCGAGCGCCGACTCCACCTCCCACGGCGAGACGTTCTCGCCCATGCGACGGATGCTCGTTCGCTCGCGCCCGAGGTAGTGGAGCGCGCCGTCGCGAATCTCGCCGAGGTCGCCGGTCCGCATCCAGAGGTCCTGCCACGCCTCGACGACAGCCGCGGGCTTGCCCCGGTAGCCGCGAAACATCAGCCCGGGGCGCTCGGGGCGGACGACGATCTCGCCGCGTCCGCCCGCCTCGTCGACGAACGACCGGTCGTCGGCGAGGAGACGAATCTCGAACGGTCCCTCGTCGACCGGTCCCTGGTGGGCCGTGCCGTGGGCCGCGCCCGGGTCACGAGGGGCGACCGTCACCAGCCCCGCGCCCACCTCAGAGAGTCCGTAGAGCCGGACCAGCTGGACGCCCGTCTGGCGCTCGAACGCCCGTCCGCGCCCGAACTGTGCGGCGCCGCCGACGGCGAACGAGAGCGGCGAGGTCGGGTCGACCTCGCCCGCGTCGAGTGTCCGCTGGAGAATCTCCAGCACCGACCCGACGTGCGTGAAGAAGCTGCTCTCGGTCGCGCGGGCGCGCTCGAAGAAGCCAGACGCCGAGAACTCGCGGACGGGCGCGATACTCCCGCCGACCGCCAGCATCTGCATCAGCCCGTACGTCGTCGGGTTCGCGTGGAACAGCGGGAGGACGAGCAACCCCCGGTCGGTCTCGTCCGTGTCACAGGCGTCGGCGAGGCGCCGGCCGGCGTCGACGTAGCTCAGGTGCGGGTTCTCGACGCCCTTCGGCGGCCCGGTGGTCCCGGAGGTGTACGAGAGGACGGCGGGGTCGAGCGGGTCGACGTCCGCCGGCGCCGGCGCCGCCTCCGGGGCGTCCGCGACGGCGTCGGCGTAGGCCCCGTCTCGTCCGTCGGCGGCGTCGTGGACGACGACACGGTCGGCGTCGACGTCGACGTCCGCGTCGGGATCGTCGACAAGAGATCGGTAGCGCCCGACGACCCCGTCGTCGACGACGAGGACCGTCGGGGCCGCATCGTCGAGGAGGTACGCGAGGACCGACCCCTCCTGCCGGTAGTCGAGCGGGACGAACGTCGCGCCGAGACGCGCCGTCGCGAGCAGGAGGTAGACGAACTCGGGGTCGTTCGGCGAGAGGACACCGACCCGGTCGCCGGGCCCGACACCGGCGTCGGCGAGGAACGCGGCCCGGCGTGCGACCCGGTCGGCTGCCGTCTCGTACGAAACCGTCTCGCCCTCGAACGCGAGGAACGGTCGTGCCGGCCACGCCGCCGCCGTCGCCGTGAACGCGCCGTAGATCGTGTCCTCGTCTGGCACGGCCCCCCGTGCGGAGAGACGGCTGGTAAATCCGCCGGTGGGCGTCGGCGGTGAACTGTGCCCGGTGGGTCCGGGCGGTCCGGTCAGCCCCTGCCTACTCTGTCGAGCGGCGGCCGGGCGTCCACTCGCCGTCGAACTCCTCGTGGGTGAACGGCGTCGCGTCCTCGCCGGCGTAGCTGTCGACGAGCTGTCCGCTCCCCTCGAGATAGTACTTGTAGGTCGTGAGCCCGTCGAGGCCGACCGGCCCGCGGGCGTGTGTCTTGCCCGTACTGATCCCCACCTCGGCGCCGAGGCCGAACCGATAGCCGTCGCTGAACCGCGTCGAGGCGTTGTGGAAGACGCTCGCGGAGTCGATGCCGCGCATGAACGTCGCCGCGCGGTCCGGGTCCTCGGTGACGATGGCGTCGGTGTGTTTCGAGCCGTGGCTGTTGACGTGGTCGACGGCGTCGGGGAGCGAGTCGACCACCGCGACAGAGAGCACGAGGTCGCCGTACTCGGTCGACCAGTCTGCCTCGGTCGCGGCGTCCACGTCGACGATCCCGCGGGTGCGCTCGTCGCCGCGGAGGTCGACGCCCGCCGCGCGGTAGCGCTCGACCATCCCGGGGAGGAACGACTCGGCCACGTCGGCGTCGACGAGCAGCGTCTCGACGGCGTTGCAGACCGCGGGGTACTGGACCTTCGCGTCGAAGGCGATCGCCTCGGCCATCTCGAGGTCCGCAGCCTCGTCGACGTAGACGTGACAGACCCCCTCGGTGTGGCCGAGGACGGGAATGCTCGTGTTGTCCTGGACGTAGCGGACGAACTCGGAGCTGCCACGCGGCATCAGCAGGTCCACGGCGTCGTCCATCTCGAGCAGTCTGTCGACGTCCTCGCGGGCCTCGATCAGCTGTACCCACCCGTCCGGCATCGCCGTCGCCGCCTCCCGGACAACGTCGTAGAGGACGCGGTTCGAGCGGCTCGCCTCGCTCCCGCCCTTCAGGATGACGCTGTTCCCGGACTTGAGCGACAGGGCGGCGATCTGGACCAGCGCGTCGGGCCGGGACTCGAAGACGGTGCCGACGACGCCGATCGGAACGGACAGCTTGTACAGCTCCAGGCCGTCGTCGAGCTGTCGGGCGGCGAGCGTCCGTCCGAGCGGGTCGTCCTGGTCGGCGACGCTGCGGACCATCTCGGCGATGCTCTCCAGCTTCGACGGCGAGAGCGTCAGGCGGTCGACGAGCGCACGGCTGTACTCGCCCGCCGCGAGCAGCGCCTCGGCGTCGGCGACGTCGTCCTCGTTCGCCGCGAGTATCCGGTCCTCGTTCGCTTCGATCGCGTCGGCGACCGCGCGGAGCGCCGCGTCGCGCTCCGCCGCCGGCTGGTTCGCCAGCCGCAGCGCCGCCGTGTTCGCCGCCTCGACCGTCTCGTCGGTGGTTGGCTCAGTCATCTGTTGCTCCGTCGGTGGGGACGAATATCGTTCCCACGGGCTTGCCTGTACTGATCCGCTCCGCCACAGCCG
The DNA here is from genome assembly GCA_000496195.1 of uncultured archaeon A07HB70. Classification (GTDB taxonomy): domain Archaea; phylum Halobacteriota; class Halobacteria; order Halobacteriales; family Haloferacaceae; genus A07HB70. The sequence continues at coordinate 138,166 of KI543171.1, read as the reverse complement.
GCGCCCCGGAGGCGGCGATCACCGCCGGAATGCCGTGCTCGCTGACCCGCCGGGCTCCCCGGACCTTCGTCCGGATGCCGCCGAACTCGCCGCTCGCGCTCTCGTCGACGACCGCCTCCACGGCGGCGTAGTTTCGCCCGACCGCCTCGATCAGCGTCGCGTCGTCTGCCGACTCGGGGTTGCCGGTGTAGACCCCCTCGACGTCGGTGAGCGTCACCAGCAGGTCGGCGTCGATACCGACCGCGACCGACGCGGAGATCATGTCGTTGTCTCCGATCTGGATCTCCTCTGTCGCGACGGCGTCGTTCTCGTTGATGATCGGCACCACGTCCCAGTCCAGCAGCGTCTCGATCGTGTTCCGGAAGTTGGTGAACCGCTCGGCGTCGTCGAGGTCGTGCTGTGTCAGCAGGATCTGCGCCGCCGTCCGGTCGTAGCGCTCCAGGCTCTCCGTGTACCGCCGCATCAGGTGGCTCTGTCCGATCGTCGACAGCGCCTGCGACGCCTCGACGGTGTCGCCCGAGTGGCCGATCCGCCCCTTGCCGGCGCCGATAGCGCCAGACGAGACGAGCACGACCTCCGTGCCGCGGTCGAGCAGGCCGACCACGTCGTCGACCAGCTTGTCGACCTTCGAGTCGTCGAGGTTCGAGTCGTCGTCGGTCAGCGAGTTCGTCCCGGCCTTGACGACGACGCGCTCGGCTGCCGCGGCCCGCTCGCGCGCACGCTCGGCCACCGCCGGGTCGACCGTCATCACCTCACTCATCGGTGTGCTCCGCCGCGAGTTCGCGGGAGCGCTCGGTCGCCGCCGCCAGCGCCCGGCCCAGGTCGTCCGCGACCGTGCTGTCCCACAGCACCTCCATCCCCTCGATCGTCGTGCCGTTCGGCGAGCAGACGGCGTCGATCAGGTCGTCGACGCTCCGGTCGGACCCCAGGACCGTCTCGCCGGCGCCGACGACCGTCTGGGCCGCGAGCACCTGTGCGGCCTCCGGGTCGACCCCCTCCGCGACCGCACCCCGCTTCATCGCCTGTACGACGTAGAAGACGAAGGCCGGGCCGCTCCCGTTGAGCGCCGTCGCGGCGTCCATCAGGTCCTCCTCGATCTCGACGTACTCCCCGAGGTCGGTCAGCATCTCGCGGACGTCCTCGTCCGGGTCGTCCCACGCGACCGCCGCGGCCATGTCCCGGGTCGACGCCGCGAGGTTCGGCATCACCCGCACGACGGTCGCGTCTGTCCTCGCCGCGACGTGAGCGCGTGAGACGCCCGCGGCGACGGTGACGACCGTCTGCTCGGGGGCGAGGTGCGGACCGAACTCCGACACGACGGGGCCGACGACGTCCGGCTTGACCGCGACGACGACCACGTCCGACGCCGCCGCCGTCTCGACGTCCGTCGTCGTCCGCGTGGCGTGTGTCGCAACCCGTTCCAGCGTCTCCTCGTCGACGTCGTAGGCGGTGATGTCGTGTCCCCCACTCTGTGACAGCCCCTCGATCAGGGCGCTCCCGAGGTTCCCACAGCCCACGATGGTCACGTCGGTCATATCGTTCCGTGCGTGGCGTCGGTAGATAACGACAAGGGTATCGGTCGGGGCAGCAGCCGGACCCTGGAGCCTGCTGCGGCCCGGCTGTCACGACCGGGAGCGTTTCCTGCCGGCCCGTCGACGGGGCAGCCGTGACCGACACGCTCGGTGTTCACGACTCCGTCGACGCGGTGTTCCCGCCGGCGGCCCTCCGGGGCCTGCTCGCGGGAGACGACGCGTGCGAGGTCCGCGTCGTCGAGACGGGCGCGGCACTCGACGGCTGTGACGCGCTGGTCACGTTCGCGTACGACGAGGCGTTTCTCGCGGCTGGCCTGTCGTGGATCCACTCGATACAGTCCGGCGTCGACCGCTTCCCGTTCGACGACCTGCGCGACCACGGGGTCGCGCTCACGAACAGCACCGGCATTCACGGCGAGAGCGTCGGCGAGACGGTCGTCGGGACGATGCTGATGCTCGCCCGCCGCCTCCACGCCCACCGGTCGCGCCAGGAGCGCCGCGAGTGGGCGTGGCCGGCGTGGGACGAGCCGTTCACGCTCCGCGGCGAGTCGCTCTGTGTCGTCGGCCTCGGCACCCTCGGGCGCGGCATCGCCACGCGCGCCGACGCCCTCGGGATGGACGTGAGCGGGGTGCGACGGACACCGACGCCCGTCGCCGGCGTCGACCGGGTGTACCCGGCGACGGCTCTCGACGAGGCGATCGCGGACGCGCGGTTCGTCGCTCTCGCCGTCCCGCTGACCGACGAGACGGCGGCCCTCATCGACGCGGCGACGCTCGACGCGATGCGGGACGACGCCTACCTCGTCAACGTCGCCCGCGGGGGCGTGGTCGACCAGTCGGCGCTCGTCGCCGCGCTGGAGGACGGGTCGCTCGCCGGCGCCGCGCTCGACGTGTTCGAGACCGAACCACTGCCGGAGGACTCGCCGCTGTGGGAGATGGAGGACGTGGTCGTCACCCCCCACGCCGCGGCGGCGGGCCGCGACTACGTCGAGCGCGTCGCGGCGCTGGTCAGAGAGAACCGCCGGCGGCTGGGGGCGGGCGAGGCGCTGGCGAACCGGGTGGTCTGAGCGGGGTGAACGAGCCGGCAGACGGAGACGGCGCCGTCTGCCGCGCCGACCGACGCTGACTTCTCGCGGCGGCCCCACGACCGACCGTGATCACGCTGGCCCGGACGGCGTACGACGCGGTCGTGAGCCACGCCCGCGACGGCGGGGACGAGGAGGTCTGCGGCGTCCTCGCGGGGACGTACGGCGACCAGGAGAGCCGCGTCGAGACCGCCCACCGGGCGCGGAACGTCGCCGAGCGGCCGACGGTCCGCTACCGGATCGACCCCGAGGAGCAGCTGGCGATCCTCGAGTCGGTCGCGGACGCCGGCCGGACGGCGGTCGGGTTCTACCACTCCCACCCCGCCGGCCCGCCCGGGCCGAGCGAGACCGACGCCGCACGGGCGGCGTGGCCCGACCGGTCGTACGTCGTCTGCGCGCTGGACGGCCAGCCGTTCGTCGGGAGCTGGCGCTGGCGCGACGACGGAGAGCGGTTCGAGGCCGAGACGGTCGCCGTCGAGTGAGCGGCAGCGAACCGCTCATTACGGGCCGCCCGCTACGCGGCGGCGTGAACGATCCGACCCGGACGGTGTCGAACGACGGCGATCGGCGGCGGACGAGCCGCCGGAGGCGCTGATGGTCGACGAGGTCACCCCCGAGGACGTCAAGCGGAAGCTGGAGGACGGCGACGACGTCCAGGTCGTCGACATCCGTCAGCCGGCGCAGTACCGAAGGGGCCACATCCCGACGGCGATCAACGTCCCGCTGCCCGACCTCCCGCGGCAGGTCGACGAGATAGACTGGGGCGACGACGTGGTCGTCGCCTGTCCGATCGGCGAGTCCTCGATCCAGGCCGCACGGCTGATCGGGAGCTACGAGGAGGTCGAGGACCCGGACGCGGTCAGGAGCATGGCCGGGGGCTACCGGGCGTGGGAGTACCCGCTCGAGGAGGGCGAGCGCGAGGCCTGAGTCCCAGAGCGCCACGGCGCCGGGTCGACCCGTGTCCGGCGAGCGGCGTGGGGCTGCTGTACACCAACAGAGTCATCGGTCTATTCGCCCACCACAGGCACGATGCGGCTCACCGAGCGCCCGCGACGCCTGCGACGGGACGGACTGCGCGACCTGGTCGCCGAGACGACGCTCCGGCCCGCGGACCTGATCGCGCCGGTGTTCGTCGACGCCACAGCCGACGAGCGCGTCCCGATCGAGTCGATGCCCGGCCACGAGCGCGTCCCCGTCGACGAGGCAGCCGCCCGCGTCCGCGAGATAACCGACACCGGCGTCGAGGCCGTGATCCTGTTCGGCATCCCCGAGTCGAAAGACCCCGAGGGGTCGCGGGGCTGGGCCGACGACGGCGTCGTCCAGCGCGCCACCCGCGCGGTCGCCGCCGAGACGGACGCGACCGTCGTCACCGACGTCTGTCTCTGCGAGTACACCGACCACGGCCACTGCGGGGCCATCGAGGAGACGGCTGCGTCCGACCCGACACTGACCGTTCGCAACGACCGGACGCTGGAGCTGCTCCGGCGCACCGCCGTCTCGCAGGCCGAGGCCGGCGCGGACGTCGTCGCGCCCTCCAGCATGACCGACGGGATGGTCGCCGCGATTCGCGAGGGACTCGACGAGGCCGGACACGAGGACGTCGCGGTTCTCAGCTACGCCGCGAAGTACGAGAGCGCGTTCTACGGCCCGTTCCGCGACGCCGCGGACGGCGCGCCCGCGTTCGGCGACCGCCGCCACTACCAGATGGACCCCGCCAACGGCCGGGAGGCGCGGCGAGAGGTCCGCCTCGACGCCGACCAGGGCGCCGACGTGCTGATGGTCAAGCCCGCGATGCCGTATCTCGACGTGGTCCGTCAGACCCGCGAGGCCGTCGACCGACCGGTCGCCGCCTACCAGGTCAGCGGCGAGTACGCGATGCTCCACGCCGCCGCCGACCGCGGCCTGCTCGAGCTCGACGCCGTCGCGCTCGAGTCACTGCTCGCGATCCGGCGCGCCGGCGCCGACCTGATCCTCACGTACTTCGCCGAGACGGTCGCGCCACGGCTGTAGCACGAGGGCAGCCCACACCGGGTCCG
>KI543171.1:132619-133493 GCA_000496195.1 uncultured archaeon A07HB70 | reverse complement strand
CCTGCGGAGCGCGACGATATACACCGACACCACGACGCCGATGACGACCGCGGTCAGGACCGCCGCCACCGCCGCCGTGCCGTACGCCTGCGTCGCGCCGAACATCGACTCGACGACCATACACGACAGCGAGGGGACGGTCGTACAGCCCGCGTCGGTCGCCTCAATAACGCCGTAGACGCGCATCGCCTGCATCGTCCGGAACAGCATCGCGACGATCAGCGCCGGGAAGACGAGCGGCAGGGTGATGTACCGGAAGCGCTGCCACGCGGTCGCGCCGGCGACGTCCGCGACGTCGTAGAGGCTGTCGCTGATGCTCTGACGGCCGGCGAGTATCAGGAGCGCCATGAACGCCGACGTCTTCCAGACGTCGGCCACCGTGACGATGATGAACGAATCGGCGCTGTTCTGCAGCGGCGTGCTGGAGAACACGCCGAGCGCCTGCAGCGGGCCCGTGAGGAACCCGACCGCCGGCCGGAACAGCAGGAAGAAGATCATCCCCTGGATGACGATCGGGATCGCCCACGGGAGGATGATCGCGACCCGCACCCACCGCCGACCGCGGTACTCGCGCGCCATGAGCGACGCCATCAGCCACCCGAGAACCGTCTCGAGGACGACGCTGATCACCGCGAACAGGACCGTGACGATCAGCGCCTGCTGGAAGATCCCGGTCGACCCGCTCAGGTCGAGGAACGGGCGCGGCACCAGCGGGTTCTGGTTGGTCAACACCGCGACGTAGTTGCTGAACCCGACGAACTCGCCGAGCAGGTTCGAGCTGAACAGCTCGTCGGCGAACAGCGACATCTTGACCGTCTCGATCAGCGGCCAGAAGGCGATCACCGACAGGACGGCCATCGACGGGATCAACAGC
>KI543171.1:116014-132599 GCA_000496195.1 uncultured archaeon A07HB70 | reverse complement strand
GCGGGCGCCGGCTCGCCGCCCCCGGCTGCCCGGTCTGGCGAGCCGACGCCGCCGAGGCCGGCTGTCGATCCGACGACGGCTGCCACCACGACGACCGCGAGCACCAGCACCGGGACACTCCCCCGCGCCAGTCGCCTCGCTCGCCGCTCGGCACGGACCGGAAACGGTGGCGACACTGCGTCGGGCGGGGCACCGAGGTGGCGATCACACAGGGCAGCCGCGGTGTCACGGTCGACGGCGTAAGCCAGTAGCTCCGCGAGAGCAGCCGCGTCGACGACGTCTGCCCGGTCCGTCGTGATCCCTCCGGCTGGCGCGACGACGACGTCTGCGGCTGCGGTGTCGACCCCGCCGGTCGCGGGTCGCCACCGTCGAGCGGCGACCACCCGGATGCGAACCGACTCGCCGTCGCGGGTCGCGACGACGGCTGCGCCGTCGCGGGTCGCCTCGTAGCCACGGGCCGTCCAGAGGTCCACGACCAGTCCCGTCAGCGCGGGCTCGTCGAGTTGCTCGAGCCGGCGTTCGGCGGCGGCGAGATCGAACGTTGTCATGGTGTCGGGCTGGTGTTCAGCACGCGGGTCCGGACGACTGGAACGTACTGACGGGCGAGTCGGATTTATGCCTGTTGTCCGGGGGCCGGTCAGAACTCGTCGGCGTACTCCGTGCGCTCCCAGTCGCTGACGTGGTGCTGGTACCGGTCGAACTCCTCGCGCTTGATCGTGACGTACTCGTCGACGAGCAGTTCGCCGAGCGCGTCACGGAGAGCCTCGTCGCCCTCGAGCGCGTCCAGCGCTCCGAGGAGCGTTCGCGGGAGTCGGCTGTGAGACCCGGACTCGCGGTACGCGTCGCCTGTCGTCGGCTCCGGGGGTGTGAGACGGTTGCGGATGCCGTCGAGTCCGGCCGCGAGCGTCGCCGCAGCGGCGAGATACGGGTTGGCCGCGCCGTCTGGCGACCGGAACTCGACGCGAGCCCCGTCGCCAAGCTCCGGCGGCACACGGAGGTTGACCGACCGGTTGTCCGGTCCCCACGCCGTGTTGCACGGCGCCCAGATGTCCGGAACGAGCCGCTTGTAGGAGTTGACCGTGGGGTTACACACCGCGGTCAGCGCCGGGAGGTGTTCGATTATCCCCGCGATGAACTGGAGCGCGAGCGACGACAGGCCGCCGTCCCGAGGCTGTTGCCCGGCCGGGAACGACAGGTGTCGGTCCGAGCCGGCGAACAGGTTCTGCTCCCGGTCGCGGTCCCACAGGCTCAGGTGAAAGTGCAGCCCGTTGGCGTCCTCGCCGGAGTGGGGCCGAGGCATCATCGTCACGTCGCGGTCGTGCCGGCGGGCGGTCGACTTGAGCGCGTGTCTGAGCAGCACCACGCCGTCGGCTGCGGGAACGGGGTCGTCGTACGCGAGGTTCAGTTCGTACTGTCCGGGCTGTGACTCCTGGTGGACGCCGAGGACGGAGTAGCCGGCAGTCTCCATCGCGGCGGTCCAGTCGCGCATCATGTCTGAGGCCCGGTCGAGCGCGTCGAGATCGTACGAGGTTCGCCTGTTGAACGGGCCGGCGTCGTCCCCGCCGGTGTCGAGCACCGAGAACTCCGGCTCCAGGCCGAGGACGGGCTGATAGCCGAGGTCGTGGTACTGGGAGACGACCTCGTGGAGGAGACTCCGCGTACAGAGCGGCAGTGACGCGCCGGAGACGTCGGTGAGGTCCGAAAACACCAGTCCGACGCCGGTGTCCCACGCGACCGGGACGAGCGAGTCGTCGTCCGGGTGTGCGACCATGTCTCCACCCTGTGCGGGGTAGGCCGGGTCGGACGGGAGGCCGGGTTCGAGCGTGAACTCGACGACACTGTTCGCGAACGCGACCCCCTCGTCGCGCGCCGCGCCGTACTCGTCGGCGGGGATCGCGACCCCCCGCGGAACGCCGTTGAGATCCGTCCAGACCAGGTGAACTCGGTCGAACGCGTCGACAGTCCCGTGATCTGTCATAGTAGTCGGACGTGTGTCACGCACGGACCTCAAACTGCCTGTCGTCGCGCCGTGGCTCGTGCTACAGCACCGTCCAGCCGCCGTCGACGAACAGGAGCGTGCCGGTCGTGTAGGACGCCGCGTCGCTGGCGAGAAACAGCGTCGCGTCCGCCACCTCGTCTGGCGTCCCGGGACGTGCCATCGGAATCGGCTTGACCAGCTCCGCGCGCTCCGCCTCGGTCTGGTACTTCTCGGAGTAGCCGTCGTACAGCTCCGTCGGCACGACACCGGGTGCCACGGCGTTGACACGGATCCCCCGTTCGGCGAGTTCGAACGCAGCGCCGCGCGTGATCATCTCGACTGCGCCCTTGCTCGCCTCGTAGTGGACGAGTCCGCCCTGTGCGACCCGCGAGCTGATCGACGCGACGTTGACGATCGCTCCGCCACGGTCCGACATCGTCCGTGCCGCCGCCTGACAGCCGAAGTAGACGCCTTTCACGTTGACCCCGTAGTGGGCGTCGAGTGTCGCCTCGTCGGCTTCGAGGAACGGCACCTCCTCGAACACACCGGCGTTGTTGACGAACACGTCGAGACCGCCGTGGTCGGCGGCCAGTTCTGCGAGAGCGAGCAGTTCGTCCGGGTCGCGGACGTCGGTCTCGACGTGCCGTGCCGTGCCGCCGGAGTCGCGAATCTGCTCGTGTGTCGGGCGGGCGTCGAGCTTCGGGTCGACCCGGACGTCGGCGTTGATGACCGTCGCCCCCGCCTCGCCGAACGCGAGCGCGATGGCGCGGCCGATGCCCGAGCTTCCACCGGTGACGACGACGGTGTCGTCCGTGAACTGGTAGCTGACTTCGCCCATCGTGGTGCCGGGGTCGACTCGTGCCGACTTGTGTCTGTGGTGCGGGCGCTGGTCGACGGGCACGCCAGCCGGCGCGGCGACGACGGTCGCTCCGTTACGAGTCGTCGCGTGGCTACGGGCCGTCCAGAGGTCCGCGACGAGTGTTGTGCGAGGCCGACTGGCCGCCGAACGCGTGAGCGTGCCGGCGGGTCAGGCCAGCAGCGCCCGGACCCGGCGCAGCGGCGCACTGATCGCCCGCGCGACGGGGTTCCGGGCCGGCGACGACGGCGTACGGTCCCGGCGGTCGTCGGTCGTGCGCCCGTCGTCGGGCGACTCGTCTCGGGCGGTCGACTCCTCGTCGGTCTGCCGTCGTGTCCGCGATCGGTGACACATGACAACTCGTACCACGGGCTGGAGGATCATAAATCATGAGGGATACCGCCGGCGCGGGGCAGCCGCCCGCAGACGCCGACACGCCGCGTCTCCCGGACAGCCACGGGGAGGAGTTTTCAAGCCGGACCGCCGTGGTGCCGCCCGTGTACGACACGGCGAGGACCCCGGTCGAACGGGGGGTGGGGCGGCGGTGACGGCGTCCGACCCGCTGTGCCCCGACTGTGGCGTGACGATGGAGGCGATGGCGCTCCGCGCCGGCGGACACCGTCCACAGTTCGTCTCGGCGGAGAACAGAGACGGAGTGCTCGGGAAACTCGGCGTGAGCCAGCGCTACGACGCCGAGTCGTACGTCTGTCCGGAGTGTGGACTGAGTCGTCTCTACGCGGCCGTCGACGAGTGAGACTCGCCGGCGGCGTCGGCACGACGCGGCTCAGTACGAGCCTTGCTGGTGGATGCGGTCCATCCGCGCCGCCATCACGAAGTCCGTCTTGTGGAGGCCGTCGATCTTGTGCGTCCACATGTCGACCGTCACCTCGCCCCACTCCAGGCCGATGTCGGGGTGGTGCCACTCCTCCTCGGCGAGTTCGCCGATCTCGTAGGTGAACTCCAGCGCGTCCCGGAAGTCCTCGAACGAGTACGTCGCCGACAGGTGGTGGTCGTCGACGACCTCCCAGACGTCGTCGTCGAGTTCGGCGAGGTAGTCGGCGTACGCTTCCTCCGTGAGCGGGTCGTCGTCGGACCTGCACGCCTCACATGGCTCGTCGGCGAACGACTGCGACATGCGTGGGCGTAGACACGGCTGGGGCTTGGGTCTTGCCTCGCGTGAAGGGAGGCTCAGGCGCGCGTCGCCCGCGGCGCCCGGACCGCCGGCCGCGCCGTCGGCGTCGCGTTCGTCTCCTGTACCACGTACCGCTGGCCGACCATCGGGTCCAGCAGGCTGTCGACCGGCGCGCGGTCGTCGCGGAGGACGGGCACGTCGTCTGTAGGGGGCGGCGGCGCGGCGGTGCGGATCTCGCCGCGCAGGTCGACCCCGACGTCACGGCGCTCGTTGCGCCGCCGGAGTTCGTCTGCCTCGACCCGCCGCTCTGACTTCGTCGCGACGAGTTCGATGTTCTGGACGGTGCTGCCGGGAGCGGTGGTGAACGCGTCGACCCGCGGGAAGACGCGCGAGACGGTCCGGTACTCCGCGCGGTAGAACCGCGACCCCGGGCCACGCGGCGCGGAGATGAGGTTCGCGACGAGTATCCCGTCCTCGTCGAGACGGCTGTTCGCCAGCCGCATGAACTCCAGCGTGGTGAGCTGGAACGGCACCTTGTCCTTCTGGTAGGCGTCGAGGACGATGAGGTCGTAGGTGTGGTTCGTCTCCCGGAGGAACTGCCGGCCGCCGCGGGTGTGGATCCGCAGCCGCTCGGACTCCGCGACCCGGAAGTACCGCTTCGCCGTCTCGACGACCACCGGGTCGAGTTCGGCCACGTCGACGGTGACGTCGTACTCGGCGGCGAACCGCTTGGGGCCGGTGAACCCGCCGCCGCCGACGAACAGCACCCGGTCGATCTCGTCCGGGTCGTCGGCGTACAGGAACGGCAGGTGGAAGTACCGCGTGTAGGCGAACACGTGCCGGTTCGGGTCGTCGACGTCCATCGCGCTGTGGCGCTGACCGCCGAGGTAGAGGGTGCGGGTGTCGCCGCTGTCGACGACCCGGAGCGACTGGTACGGCGTCTGTGTCTCGTGGACGACCCGGCCCTCGGCGGTGTAGCCGACCGCGCCGGCGGCGCTCGACACGACGAGGAGCAGCACCACGACGCCCGTGATGGCCGCGCGGCTGCGGTCGAACGGGCGACCGACGACGACCGCGGTCGACACGGAGACGAGGCCGAAGCCGAGGGCGACCTCGTCGACCGCGAGCGACGGGATCAGGAGGTACGTCGTCGCGAACGCGCCGACGATGCTCCCGACGGTGCCGAGCATATACACCCGGCCGGACGTCTCGCCGAGGCCGTCCGTCGACGCCAGCTCCGCGGCGTACGGGCTGACGTACCCGAGGAGGTAGGTCGGCGGGCCGAACAGCACGACGACCGCCGGGAGCGAGGCGAGACGACTCGGGAGCGGGAACCGCGCCGACGCCCGGATGAGCGGGTCGCCGAGGAGGATCAGACCGGCGACGTACGCCGCGGTGAACAGGAACACGCGGGCCATCCGGCCGGTCGACGCCCGCGACGCCGCCAGCCTGCCGCCGCGGTGGTAGCCGTAGCCGAGCGCGGCGAGGAAGACGCCGATGATGCTCCCCCAGGTGTAGATACTGCCCCCGAACTGTGGAGCGACCATCCGCCCGGCGAGAATCTCGAGGCCCATGCTCGCGACGCCGGAGACGAACACCGCCGTCTCCGGTCGGCTCAGACGGAGGGGAGCGGGCGCGCGCGGCAGACCCATCGGTCGAGGGTTGTGCTGCGAGACGCATAACTGTTCGACGCGACAGGGCGAAAGGAGACCGAAGAGAGAAGCGGTGGGTCGGACAGACCCGGTCGACACGTCGGCTGGCGGCCGCAAACCTCGGCGGAGCCGTGCCAGACTCGGCGGCGATCTCGCGGCGCGCCGGCCCGTGCCGACACACGTCTCTGTGGGCCGACGCCCCCTGTCGGCTGTGCCGAACAACTGCGGGGGTTCAAGTGAGCCGACAGGTCAGAACACGCGGTCGAGGTAGCCCGACTCCCACTCGCCGTCCTCCGTCGACTGTGCCCACTCGCTGCGCTTGACCTCGAGGTACGAGCCGTGGAGCGGCTCGCCCATCGCCTCGGCGAGGACGTCGTCGGCCGCGAGCGCGTCCAGCGCCTCGTCGAGCGCAGCCGGGAGACGCTCGACGCCGCGGGCCAGGCGCTCGTCCTCGTCTAGCGTCGACGGGTCGCGGTTCAGCGGCTCGCCGGGGTCGAGGCCGCGCTCGACGCCGTCGAGGCCGGCCGCGACGAGGCCCAGCTGGGCCAGGTACGGGTTGTGCGTGTTGTCGGCGGGCTTGAACTCGATACGGGTGGTCGCCGCCGGGTCGTCGCGGCGCACCGACGGCACCCGGACGGCGGCCTCGCGGTTGTCGTGGCCCCAGCAGGTGAACGCCGACGCCCACATCCCCGGCGCGAGGCGGTCGTAGGACTCGACGGTCGGCGCCGTCAGGGCGACGAGCGCGGGCGCGTGGTCGAGCACCCCGGCGACGAACGCCCGGCCCGTCTCCGAGAGCGGGTACGGCCCGTCCGCGTCCGGGTCGTGGAAGACGTTCTCGCCGTCCCGCCACAGCGAGCAGTGGACGTGACATCCGCTGCCGGGGAGCTTCGAGAACGGCTTGGGCCGGAACGTCGCGTCCAGCCCGTGGGCGGCGGCGACGGCGCGAACCGTCTGGGTGAACCGGACGTGGTTGTCGGGAGCCGTGATCCCCGTCGCGTGGTCGACGACGAGCTCCTGCTGGCCGGGGCCGTACTCGGGATAGTACGTCGCCAGCCCCATCCCCTGGGACTTCAGCGCGTCGACGGTGGCGAGCACCACGTCGTGGGCGCTCTGCATCCCGTCGGCGGCGAAGCAGGCCGTGTCGTCGAACGGGACCGCCTCGCCCTCCGCGCCCTCGCTGGTGTAGTAGAACTCGCTCTCGAAGGCCGTCTTCGGGACGTAGCCGTCGGCGGCGAGTCCGTCGAGGTAGGCCCCGAGCCGTGCGCGGGGGCCGGCGTCCCACGGCTCGCCGTCGAGGGTGTGGAGGTCCGCGAGCATGAGCGCCGCCCGGTCGGCGTACGGGAGGACGGTGAACGTGTCCGGGTCGGGCACCACCCTGACTTCGCCCGCGGGCCCGTAGCGGCCCGCCGGCGCCAGTCGGTCGAGGGCGTTGAACGACTGCATCGCGTGGGTGACGTTCACCCCCTCGTCGAGGACCCCGGAGAGGGTCTCGGCGTCGACGACGCGCCCCCGCGGCACGCCGCTGTTGTTGACGAAGACGATTCGGACGAGTTCTACGTCCGCCGCGTCGACACGCCGGCGGACATCGGCTGCCGTCGTCATCCGCCCGTTACTCGGCGCCGGGTAACATACGCTTTTGCCTCCGGACGGGAGGCCGACGGGCCGAGCCGGGTCACCGGAGCGAGTGCAGGGCTGGCTATCGACCTACTGTCGCGCGGGCCGAGCGGCAGCCGGGGCCGGGTCAGACCAGCCCCGCCGGCTCGGCGTCCACAATCGCCCACTCGTGGCCCGGGAGCAGCTCGTCGGCCCGGTCGCGGACCTCGCCGGCACTCTCCCACCACGCGAGGTCGTCCATCGCCAGCCCACGGCGAAACGGCGTCTCGTCGCCGCCGAGGTTGTCGTACGTCGCGACCGCGTCGGCGGCGACGACCGTCGTGCCGGCGTCGGTGTCGACGGCGAGCGAGACGTGGCCGACCGTGTGGCCGGGCGTCGGAAACGCGGTGACGCCCGGGCAGAGCTCCGTCTCGCCCTCCAGGGGCGTCAGGTCGGTCCGGAGCCACGGCGGCTCCCGGCCGAGCGACTTCGCCTCGTACCGGGCGGCGTGCATCGCGTGGGGCGCGACCGCGTAGGCGAGTTCGCGCCGCGAGACGTAGACGGTCGTGTCGTCGTCGAAGAGGTCGAGACTGTAGCAGTGGTCCCAGTCGAGGTGTGAGAGGACGACGCTGTCGACGTCGGCGGGCGTGTACCCCTCGCTGTCGAGAACAGCCGTGAGCGTCTGGTCGGGCGTGCGGTGGCAGTCGAACCCGGGGTGGCGCTCGGCCATCAGCGCGGGGTCGCCGAAGCTCGTGTCGACGAGGATCGTCTCCGCGGCCTCTATCAGAAAGACGTTCGAGGGCGCCTCGGTCTGCTCGCCCATCCGGTCGAGGACGAGCACCCCGTGGTCCATCGTCAGCGACCCGCAGCACTTCGGGGTGACAGTCGGCACGCCCGGCTCTCGGGCCGGTAGTACATAACTCCGGGCCGTCGGGCCCGAACCGCTTTTATTTGGGGCGACCCGCTCATCTCCGATGCGTGTCGAGACGGTCGGAGCCGAAACGGCGGACACGGCGCCGTCGGTGGCCGCCGTTGGTGCGATCCACGGCGACGAGCCCTGCGGAGCGCGGGCGGTCGAGCGGTTCCTCGCAGAGGGGCCGACCGACCGGGTCCAGCGGCCGGTGAAACTCGTCGTCGCGAACGAACGCGCCCTCGAGGCCGGCGTCCGCTCCGTCGAGGGGGACCTCAACCGGCTGTTCCCGGGCGACCCGGAGAGCGACGTCTACGAGGAGCGCCTCGCGCACGCGCTCTGGACGGAGCTCGCGGGATGTTCGATCCTCGGGTTCCACGCGACGGTGTCGTTCGACGAGCCGTTCGGGACGCTGGCCGACCTCACGCCGGAGAAGGCCGAGCTCATGCGTGCGCTTCCGCTCGACCACGCCGCCGACTTCACCGGCGTCGTGTCGGGCCGGAGCGTCACCCTCCCCGGGTTCGTCAACGTCGAGGCCGGCTACCAGGGCTCGGCTGCCGCCGCCGACGCCGCCTACGACTGTCTGCTCGCCTTCCTGCGGGTCACCGACGTCCTGCCCGGCGCGCCCGACCCGACGCCGACGAACCACTACCGGGTGCGCGAGGCCGTCGAGAAGCGGCCCGGCAGGGCCTACGAGCTCCACGGCGCGAACTTCGAGCGGGTGCCGGCTGGCGAGGCGTACGCGACGACCGACCGGGGCGAGCGGCTCCGGGCCGAGACCGACCGCTGGCCCGTCCTGATGTCGAGCGACGGCCACGAGACACTCCTGGGCTACACCGCGGAGCTGACCGGCGAGATCGCGGCTGCGGTCGACCGCTGACGCGGCGAGAGCGGCCGGCAGGGACTCACCACGACCGCGTCGCCCGGCCTCCGCCGGCGATCCGCCGTCACCCACATATCCCTGGGGCGTGTGACCGACACTCATGCCTGCCGTCGAAGTCGTCGACGTGCTGACCGACGAGGTGTGTCTCGAACACGCGTCCGAGGCCGTACCGCGCCCGGGCGAGCGGATACACGCCGACGACGGCGAGTACTTCGTCGAGGACGTGGTGTACCACTGGGGCGCGAGCGACAGCGGCAGCCCGGACGTCGAGGTGCGCGTGACGCTGCTGGCGCCGCAGGAGAACAGGGGCTGACCGGCGGGCGGCGCGTCACTCCGGTCGGCCCGGCGGGGCGCTACGGCGCCGCGACAGCCGCGCGGTAGGTCCGGTTCTGGTACCGGACGTACTGGCTGTCGATCCACACCTGTTCGTCGACTTCCGAGGGGATAGCGGCGCTCTCGTTCGTCGTCCGCGCCCGGTCGAAGACGCGCTGCTGGCCCGGACTCAGGTTGGCGTACCGGACCATCTCGTCGTCGGACGGCGTCTCGTCTGGCGAGGCCGGGTCGACGAAGAGGTAGTACGTGTCCGCGCCCGGGGCGGGGTCGAGGAGCGTGGTGGCGCCGAAAATCGCCACGCTGCCGAGTGCGACGACGAGGACGCCGGCGACGACAAGCCGACGCCAGGTCACGACTGCCCACCACCGGGGCGGGTCGGGTCGCGGGAGCGGACCGGGGGCGACGGGCGACGAGCGCACGGCGCGACGCTGGCTGGGACGGGCGCGCGAGACCGGCGCCGCTCGCGCGACAGCCGTCGGCTCCGGGAGAGGCCGGGAAGCAGGCGCGACACGCCCGGGCTGACGCGAGCGCACGACAAATGTCTCCGGGTGGCACAAGCAGCCGTTTCAGTGACTGGGCCGTACGTACGGCTATATACGCCTCGTATCAGCCGCTTCGATCGCGGCGCGTCTCGACACACTATGCAGTCGACCGACACGGTTCGGATCGACTCCGTCTGTCTCCACAGCGCGGGGCGGAGCCAGGTGGCAGCCGCCTTCGCGGAGCGTCTTCGTCGAGCGGGGACGGAGGGCGTCGTCGAGGTCCACTCCGACGGGGCGGGGCAAGCCGACGCCGTCCACGGGGTGACCGTCGAGGCGACTGCCGAGGCCGGGATCGGCGTCGCGGACCGGCGCCCGGGGCACTCACCGGCCTGGACGTGTTCGAGGGGAGCGGCTGTCTGGTCATCATGGGACGTCCGATCACGGACGGCACGGCGTCGGGCCGCAGGGGTGGATCCTCGCGAACCTCGACGGCGAGGAGATCGAAACCGTCCGCGGGACGAGATCGACGCGAGGGTGACGGCGCTGTGCTCGGTACAGTCGCCGGCGGTTGACGTAGGGTTGCCACCGGGACGATGCAACGCGGCGTCGGCGCGACCCGCTCCGTCTGGGGCAGTCGTCAGTCGTTCGGCTTTCGCTCCAGTTCGGGGTGTTCGCTGATGAACACGCTCGTGTGGTCCGGGATGTCCTCGGTCACCCAGGAGTTCGCGCCGATGCTCACGTGGTCGCCGATCTCGACCGGGCCGAGGACGTTGCTCCCCGCGCCGATGACGACGTGGTCGCCGACGTCGGGGTGGCGCTTGTACCCCTTCGCCAGCATGTGGTCGTCGCCCTCCGCCTCCTCGAAGTGGAGCGCGCCCAGCGTGACGTTCTGGTAGATCCGCGCCCAGTCGCCGACGGTCGCCGTCTCGCCGACGACGACACCGGTGCCGTGGTCGACGAAGAAGTGGTCGCCGATCGTCGCCCCGGGGTGGATATCGATCCCGGTCTCGCTTTTCGCGTACTCGGCGAGTTCGCGGGCGTACTCGGCGCTCCCCGCCCCGTAGAGCACGTGCGCCACCCGGTGGGTCACGACCGCCTGGAATCCGGGGTACGACCGGATGACCTCGCAGTAGCTCTTCGCCGCCGGGTCGCCCTTGTACGCGGCCGTGGCGTCCTTCTTTATTCTGGTCCGGATCGCCGGCAGGCGGTCGAGCACCCTGTCGACGACCGCCGTCGGGTCGGTTGTGTCGTCCGCGTAGGCCTCGACGCCGGTCGACAGACACCGACCCAGGTCGGTCAGGCGGGCCCTCGTCTCCTCCGGGTCGTCCAGCAGCGTCGTCGCGTTCCAGCACCGCGGGAACAGGAGCTGCTTGAGCAGCGGCGGCTCGTCTCGCAGCGAGCCGCGGCGGGGGTGTGACCGCGCGGGGTCCGTCGGGAAGGGCGGTTCGTCGGCGCGGTAGGACGCGACGAGGTCGCCGTGGGTGTCGCCGGTGTACTCGTACGGCATTCGACTCGGTTGTGTGGCCGTCGAGATATGTGCGTTCCGCGTCGACGCCGGCGGGCACCGGTGGACGGGGCGGGGCGCGAGCGGGCACGCCGGTGCCGACACGCTCGGTCCCGTTCGGGGCCACGAACAGACCGTGCCCATCTCGGGCGTCACGACGGCGCTGGCAGCGGCTGGCGTCTTCGGCGTCTCCAATCGGCAGTTCGACCTCCCGCCGGCGACGACGGAGGACGGCCTGCTCCGGCGCGTGGCACGCGCTGGCCGGCGACTGCGAGCACGGCTGCGGCGAGCCGTCGCCGGTGTCACCCTCGTCGCGGCCGGGCGGCGGCTGCCCGTGCGAGCGACACGTGGCTGTGACGACGGTGCAGTGCGCGTCGGCAACGGTCCGGTCAGCGCACGCCGAGCAGCAGTTCCAGCCACCCGAGCGGCGCCACGACCCCGTAGACGGCAACGGCCCACAGCAGGACCGCGGCCATCGGGGTGCGGTAGGCGCCGGTCCGGTAGAGGACGGCGGCGCCGCCGCCGACGTACAGCACCTTCGCGCCGAGCCAGAGCGCGGGGTGGACCGCGAGGAGCGCCCGGACGAACGCCGCGTCCTCCTCGCCGACGCCGAACGCCGCCACCCCGAGGAGGGTGAGCGCGGGGTCCCAGACGAGGTGTGCCAGCACCATCGCCGCCAGTCCGGCGCCGCCGAGCGCCGGGGCGAGCGACAGGTCGTCTCGTTCGCCCTCGTCAGTTAGTCGGGCCCACATACTGTTGCTTCGTGCGCCCGCAACTTGAGAGTGGGGATGGCGCCAGCGGCGGTCCAGAGAGGTGCCGGGTTCACGGCGCGACCTGTTTCACAACCGGTTTGTGGCAGGACGACCGAAAATATCGTATGGCGGCGCCGCCTCGACAGCAGATTCAGGTCCTCCACGTCGACGACGACCCGGAGTTCGCGGAGCTGACTGCGACGTTCCTCAAGCGAAACGGCGACCGGCTGACCGTCGAGACGGCGGCCAGCGCCGACCAGGCCCTGGAGCTGATCGACGACCCCCCCGACTGTATCGTCTCAGACTACAACATGCCGGGGATGAACGGTATCGAGCTTCTGCGGGCCGTTCGCGAGGAGTATCCGGATCTCCCGTTTCTCCTGTTCACCGGGGCGGGATCGGAGGCGGTCGCCGGCGACGCCATCTCCGCGGGCGCGACCGACTACCTCCAGAAGCGGTCGGGCACCGACCAGTACGAGCTGCTGGCGAACCGGATCCGGAACGCCGTCGACCAGCACCGGACGGAAGCGCGCCTCCGCGAGACGCGCGAGGAGTACGCTGCCGTCTTCGAGAACGCACAGAGCGGCCTGCTGCTCGTGACCGTCGAGGACGACGGGTTCCGCTACCGGCGGTGTAACCCGCGGGCAGTCGAACTCATCGGCCACGACCGGGAGGATATCGCCGGGCAGACGCCGCGCGAGGCGTTCGGCCCGGAGAACGGACAGAAGATCGTCGGCGCCTACCGCGCGTGCGTCGAGCGGCGCGACCCGGTCGAGTACACCGTCTCGCTCGAGCTGCCGGTTGGCCACGTGGTCCGGGAGTGTCAGGCGACCCCGGTCACGTCTGCGGGCGAGGTGGAGCAGCTGGTCGTCGCGTTCAACGACATCACCGAGCGGCGCCAGCACAAGCAGGCACTCGACGCGGAACAGCGGCTCAACAGGCAGGCGCTGAACGCGCTGGACGACCTGTTCTACGTCGTCGACACGGACCTGCGGCTCCTGCGGTGGAACGACCGGGTGCCGGCGGTGACGGGCTACAGCGACGCCGACCTCGCAGACATGGCCGTGACCGAGCTGTTCCCCGACGACGAGCGCGAGACGGTCGCCGGAGCCGTGGAGACGGCACAGACGGGGAGCCAGAACACGGTCGAGGCAGACCTGCTCACTGCCGACGGCAGGCGGATCCCCCACGAGTTCACCGGGGCGCCGCTGACCGACAGCGACGGGACGACGGTCGAACTCGTCGGGGTCGGTCGGGACCTGACCGAGCGTCGACAGCGCGAACAGCGGTTCCAGACGCTCGTCGAGGAGTCGAACGACATCATCTCGGTCGTGGACCGCGACGGCAAGTTCCAGTACCAGAGCCCGTCGGTCGAGCGCGTCCTCGGCTACGACCCCGACGAGACCGTCGGTGACACGGCGTGGGAGTACGTCCACCCGGACGACCGCGGCGTCGTCAGGGACGCGTTCGAGGCGTGGGTCACCACCCAGGACGCGCAGGGGGCGGTCGAGTACCGCGCCCGACACGCCGACGGGTCGTGGCGGTGGATGGAGGCAGACGCGAACAACCAGCTCGACAACCCCGCCGTCGGGGGACTCGTCGTCAACAGCCGGGACGTCACGGACAGGAGAGCACAGGAGCAGGAGCTCGACGCGGTCACGAGTCAGTACCAGGCGCTGATCGAGAACTTCCCGGACGGCGCGGTCTACCTGTTCGACTCGGACCTCCGGTACGTGCGGGCCGGCGGAAAAGAGCTGTCCGCAGTCGGGCTGTCCGCCGACGACATAGTGGGCAAGCAGCCCCACGACCTGTTTCCGCAGGAGGTCGCCGACGAGACCGTCGCGCACTACCGTGAGACGCTCGCGGGAGACGGCGGGACGTTCGAACAGTCGTTCGGCGGCGAACAGTACCGGGTGCGGACGGTTCCGGTCCGGGACGACGACGGGGCGGTCGTCTACGGGATGGCGGTGGCACAGAACGTCACCGAGCGAATCGAGCAGCGACAGGCGCTCGCCAAGCAGAACGAGCGCCTCGAGGAGTTCACCGGGATCGTCAGCCACGACCTCCGGAATCCGCTCAGCGTCGCACAGGGTCGGATCGACCTGGCACGGGAGGAGTGCGAGAGCGACCACCTCGACCGGGCAGCCGACGCGGTCGACCGGAGCCAGGCGCTCATCGACGACCTGCTGACGCTGGCGCGAGAGGACGGGACGGTACACGACCTGAAGCCGGTGGCGCTCGCGGGCGTCGCCGAGCGGAGCTGGCAGACCGTCTCCACCGGGACGGCGACACTCGACGTCGACGCGACCCGGGCCGTCCGGGCCGACCGGAGCCGGCTCCGACAGCTGTTCGAGAACCTGTACCGGAACGCGGTCGAACACGGCGGCGAGGACGTGGCCGTCCGTGTCGGCGAGACGGACGACGGGTTCTACGTGGCGGACACCGGCCCCGGGATCCCCGACGCCGACCGCGACCGGGTGTTCGACGCCGGATACTCGACCGCCGACGACGGGACCGGGTTCGGACTCCGGATCGTCGAACAGGTCGTCGACGCACACGGCTGGGCGGTCGACGTCGCCGAGAGCGAACGGGGCGGGGCCCGGATCGAGATAACCGGAGTCGACGCCGCGGACGGCTGAGTTCACGCGGAGGCGACACCGGTCGACGGGTGTCACGGAGCCGGCGTCGCTCCGTCGTTGCCACCCCGAGAGACGCGACGGCCCGGGCTGACAGTCGGGGCGCGAAAGTCCGGGTGTGGTGGGAGCCCGGTGTCGGCGCGTCTGGGGGGAGAGAAGGGGGGAGTGCGCCGACGTACGAGACGTGTATCCGGGGACAAAAGACAGTCCCGAGAGGATTCAGTCGCCGAGAACGCCGAGCTCGGAGGAGACGTCCGCCGGCTGGACCGGGCGCGTCTCCGCCTCGGCTGTGCGTCTGTGCCGACTGCAGGGAGCGGTGGGTCGACGACGTCACCACGGACCAGTTCGTGCCCGCCGGTGTCGAGGTCACCTCGCCGTGGTCCGGCCCGCAGGCCTGCGCCGACCACACGCTGACCCGTGTCGACGAGGCGTTCCCCCGGAAGGCGCGCGGGGCCGCAGGTGGGTGGTCGTGGCCGGCGAGAACTGGGGACAGGGCTCGTCACGAGAGAACGCGGCGCTCGAGCTGGCGGTCCACGGGGTGATCGCTGAGAGCTTCGCGCGCGTCCACGTCGAGAATCTCGTCAACTTCGGCGTGGTCCCTCTGCGGTTCGTCGACCCGGCGGTCTACAGCCGGGTCGAGCCCGGGGATCACCTGGCCGTCGTCGGAGACGTCGCCGTCGACCTCACCGCCGACCGGCGGGCGACAGTCGCCGCGGGCGGCCAGCTCGCGGCGCTGGGAGCGTCGCGTGCGCGGCGTCCAGGCACCGGGCGGGGAGGGCAGTCGAGACGCCGGGCATCCGTCTGCGGAGAGGAACACGGAGTTCCACCAGCCGGGACGTCGCCGCTCGAGTGGACGACGATGTCGGTAAGTATAAATTTTGAACGAAAGGGCAAGACACGTGGTCAAACTCGTACTGTTAAAAAAGCCAAGAGAAGGCGTGAGCCGTGACGAGCTGATCGACTATCTACGGACCGTCCACGGTCCGCACAACTCGCAGCTCCCCGGCGTCGACTACACGTTGTCGGTCCAGGTCGACCCCGCCGAGGAGGACGCGATCCCCGAGGACAGGGAGCACTACGACTCGAGCGGGACAGTTCCCGTCGACCCGGCCGATACCCGGTACGACACGCTCGAGATCCACGAGTTCGACAGCATCGACGACCTGATCGCGGCTCACTCGACGGACCACTCCGAGGAGGCCGAGCAGGGGTTGCACGACGTCATCGACTTCGAGGACGAGATCGCGTTCGTCGTGCGGGACGAGCAGCTAGAGGGCTGAGCTACCGGAACGAGACGGGACGGTCGGTTCCGTCGCGAACGACGGTTGCGGTCGCCGGGTCGGTTCGGGCGACGACGGTGCCTCTCTTGACGACGAGTCGCCGCGCCGCGCGGCGCCGGAGCGCGTCGAAGGGGTCGGTCGCGTCGAACACGACCAGCGACCCGGGCGCGCCCTCGACCAGACCGCGGGGGTCGGCGTCGACGATCGAGGCGTTTGCTCGCGTGAGCATCGCCCATATCGTCGCCACGTCCGCGCGTCCGCTCATGTGTGCGAGGTGTAACAGCACGTACGCGGCGTCGAGTGGGTCCGCCTGTCCGTAGTGGTAGACCGGGTCCATCACCGAATCGTGGCCGAGGCCGACGGTCACGCCGGCCTCGTGCAGCTCGTCGATCCGGGTGTGACCCCGCCGCCGTGGGTAGTCGTCGTGGCGACCCTGGAGGACGGCGTTGTCGAGCGGGTTGGTGACCACCGAGACGCCGCTGTCGGCCAGCAGACGAACCAGTTTGTCGGCGTAGGCGTTCGGGTACGAGTGCATCGCCGTCGCGTGGCTCGCCGTCGTACGCTCGCCGAGCCCGCGCTCACGCGCCTCGCTCG
>KI543171.1:114169-115994 GCA_000496195.1 uncultured archaeon A07HB70 | reverse complement strand
GACGAACCACCGGACCGCCCGCTTGGCGCGGGCGCGGAGGTCGTCGGCGTCGAGATTCCGCTTGTGCTCGTTCCAGAGGTCGATCCCGTCCGCGAGCGTTCCGGTCTCGTTCCACCGGGGCTGGCCGGCGACGAGCGCCATATCGAGGTGGGTGTGTGGTTCCGTGAACGTCGGCGTGACCAGCTGCCCGTCCGCGTCGTAGACGCGTCGTCCCCCCTCTGGCAGTGTGCCTGCCGGCGCGATATCGGCGATGGAGCGCTCGTCGATCGCGACGTCGACTCGGCTGCCGTCCAGCGTCCGACCGTCGGTGACGAGCAGGCCAGACTCAGTCACGGGCCGCCTCCGTCACGCGCCGACGAGCGGCGGGCGGCCGGGGGCCGAACGCGAGCGCGGAGCCGAGGACGGGCCCGGGCCGAGACACGATCACGGTCACGACCGCTCGGCGGGGGTCGAGCCCCGCCGTCTGAGCTGCACCAGCACCGGACCGACCAGCGATCCGACGATGAGGAGCACCAGGATGACCCGCAGGGGCGTCTCGACGAAGATACCGACGTCGCCCAGCGCGAACGAGCGGTGGACGTTCTCCTCGATGATCGGTCCAAGGATCAATCCCATAATAAACCCGACGATGGAGTAGTTGTACTTGATCGCCAGGTAGCCGAGGAGGCCGGCGCCGACTGCCTGCGCAACGTCGACGATGCTGATCGAGAGCGCGTAGGAGCCGACGATACACAGCACGACGACCGGCGGGACGATCATCGTCATCTCTAGCCTGGTCAGCCGGGTCATCTGTGTGGCCGTGAGGAGTCCAACGGCGATCAGGAACAGTCCGCCGATTCCAACGACGACGAACGTCGCGTACGAGAGGTGGACCGACTCCTGGAAGAGCCCGGGGCCAGGGTTGAGTCCGTGCATCAGCATACCGCCGAGGATCACAGCCGCCGTCGGACTCCCCGGGATACCGAACGCGAGCAGCGGCACCAGCGTGCTCGCGATGGTGCCGCTGTTGGCCGACTCCGCGGAGATCACGCCGCGGACGTCGCCCGTGCCGAACGTCTCGGCGTTCGACGCCGCCCCCTTCTCCATCGCGTACGCGAGGATGTTCGAGACGGCGCCGCCGGCTGCCGGAATGAACCCGATGACCATCGCGGTGAGCACGGATCGCAGGAACGTGATCGGGTTCCGAACGAGGATCTCCTCGGAGCGGTCCAACAGCTCTGCCCCGGTGCTGTCGGCTCCGCGTTCTGTGTCGGCGTCGGCGTAGGAGTCACCGAGCGCCCCCTCGTACGGCGTGAGCTTGACCATCTCCGCGATCGCGAAGATGCCGAGCAGGATCGGGACGAACGCGAGGCCGTCGTTCAGGTCGAGGATCCCGAGCGAGTACCGCGCAGTTCCCGACATCACCGGGATCCCGACAGTCGACAGCAGCGTCCCGAACCCGCCCATCAGCAGCGCCTTGCTCATCGAGTACTGACTGACCAGCGGGATGATCGTCAGGCCGAAGATCGCGACCAGCGCGTACTCCGGCGTCCCGAACAGGGCGATCACCTCGACGAGGATCGGGACCGCGAGGATCAGGAGGAGCGCCGACAGCATCGTGCCGAAGGCCGAGGCAAGCACCGAGATCTGGATCGCGTACCTCGCCTCGCCCCGGAGCGAGAACGGGTAGCCGTCGAACGTGCTCGCGATCGCGCCCGCCGTCCCCGGAACGTTGAGCAGGATCGCCGTCAGGGCCCCGCCGTACATGCCGCCGATGTAGATGGCGAACAGCATGCTCAGCGCGACCCAGGTCTCCATGTTGATCGTCAGCGGGAGTAGGAGTGCG
>KI543171.1:108740-114149 GCA_000496195.1 uncultured archaeon A07HB70 | reverse complement strand
GGGCGGTCGACGTCGCCGAGAGCGAACAGGGCGGGGCCCGGATCGAGATAACCGGAGTCGACGCCGCGGACGGCTGAGTTCACGCGGAGGCGACACCGGTCGACGGGTGTCACGGAGCCGGCGTCGCTCCGTCGTTGCCACCCCGAGAGACGCGACGGCCCGGGCTGACAGTCGGGGCGCGAAAGTCCGGGTGTGGTGGGAGCCCGGTGTCGGCGCGTCTGGGGGGAGAGAAGGGGGAGTGCGCCGACGTACGAGACGTGTATCCGGGGACAAAAGACAGTCCCGAGAGGATTCAGTCGGCGAAACCGCCGAGCTCGGGGGAGACGTCCGCCGGCTGGACCGGGCGCTGCCGACGGTGGCGGCCCCGGTCGGGCCGTGGGCACGGGCCCCTGTGACAGATCACGGCTACCCGTTCCGTCGCGACGCCCGCGGGCTCGCGCCCCGGTCCGGTGTCTCGCGCTCGCGTACCCGGACGGCGTGGACCGACTCGGTCGCGTCGTCGACGACGACCGCCACGCCCGTCGCCCGGGGCAGCCGCTCGCGGAGCGTGCCGTCGAGGTACGTCGGCGTCGCCGCAGCCAGCGCCGCCACGTCCGGCTCGGCTGTCAGGCGGTGCGCGACGAGGAGGTCGGCCTGCGAGCGCGCGACCGACGGGAGCGCGCCCGGGCGCTGCGTGGCGGCGACGAGCGAG
Source organism: uncultured archaeon A07HB70 (assembly GCA_000496195.1). Taxonomy (GTDB): domain Archaea; phylum Halobacteriota; class Halobacteria; order Halobacteriales; family Haloferacaceae; genus A07HB70. The sequence goes on along the minus strand of KI543171.1, from coordinate 113,458 downwards.
ACGCCCGGCGCCCGACCGCGGGTGAGGAGCGTCCGGAGCGCCGCGTCCGCGGCGCCGCCGTCGAGGAACGCGTGCGCCTCGTCGACCAGGAGCCACGGGAGCCGGGCGACCCGGTCGGTGACCCGGGCGTCGTACAGCGTCCGGGCGACGGCGGCGACGACGGCGCGTGCGGCGGCGTCGGGGAGGTCGGCGCAGTCGAGCACCGTCGCGCCGGGGCTCGCGAGCGCGGCTGCGTCCAGCCCTGCGGGGTCGAAGACGTCCCACGAGGCCGCGAGCCGGAGGGCGTTCGTGGCGGCGCGGCGCGGGACCGGCGCGCCGTCGCTCCCGTCGACGTGGGCCGCCATCCCGTCGAGCGTCGCCCGTGCCGACGCGGCACGCCAGACGAGGCTGCCGGGACCGCCGGTCGGGTCGAGACCGACCAGTCCCGGCCACTCGCGTGGCGGCACCGCGTCGGCCCGGACGCTCGGTGTCTGGACCGTTCCGAGCGCGGCGAGGCCGCCGAGCGAGCCGATCGGGTCGACGACGACGGGCGCCACGCCCGCCGCGTCCGCCGCTGCCTCGGCGACGACGCCGAGGGTGTGGGTCTTTCCCGTGCCGCGCTTGCCGACCACCAGCGCCGCGTGCGGGCGGTCGAGGTCGAGACCGACCGCCGCGCCCGCGCTCCCGTCGGCGGCGCGGTAGCAGCCGAGACGCGCCGCCGGTCCGCCCGCGTCGGCCGGACGCCCGAGGACGTACATCGACGACGGTGGTCGCGTCAACGCAGTTGAGTCCCGGTCCGACCGTTGAAGTGTGGAGCCGCGACCAGCCGGCCCGTGTTCGACACGGACCGACTGTGCGCGTTCCGGCGCGACGAGCGTGCGATCGAGGGGCTCCCGATACGGCTGGTCATCGCGCTCGTCGTCGGCGTCGCCAGCCTGAGTATCATGTTGAACCTGCTGTCCGGCGTTCAGGGGCTGACCACGACGGAGCTCGACGTGCGGCCCGAACCGGAGGTGGTGGAGCCGGGGGCGACCGAGCTCCAGGTGACGGTCGTCGGGAGCGACGGGGCGCCAGTCGCGGGCGCGACGGTGCTGGCGAAGAGCGACAGCGCGACGCTCGACGGCGTGGCGCAGGCGACGACCGGCGACGACGGGACCGCGACGCTCGCTGTCGACCCGTCGCTCCGCGCGAACCAGCAGGAGGGGACGCTCGTCCTCGAGGTGAAGCCGCCCGCCGGGAGCGGCTACCGCGACCAGCGGCGCAACACACGGGTGCTGGTGGTGCGGGGCTGAACCGACGGGGGTCGTGTGGTGGCCCGCAGGTCGCGCCAGCGCGAGACGCGCTGGAGGACTCAGCAGGGCCCCGTCGAGTCACTGGTGGGTCCCGGAGCGTCGCGCAGCCGGCGTCTGTCCGAACCGCGCGTCTATCGGAGTCGCGTCCCGGTGACGGGCCTCACGGGCGACGGGTCGTCGCCGAGACGACAGCGCGGGCGACCACCGACGCCGACCCGCCCGACGGGTGCCGCGAGGCCAGCGAGGAGCGCCGTGGCGGCTCCAGAACGATCCCCGCCGATGAGTACTACTTAAGCCCACGCGGAGCCAAGAAGAGGAGCGTCCGCGAGACGGGCGCGCCGGGAGCGCAGCAGCGCATCGACCGCCACACGACCCCACTCATGACTCTCACGCCATCGGCGATACGTGACCACGACAGACACGCACCGGGCAGCGACGAGGCCGAGACTGCGACCTTCGGGCTCGGGTGTTTCTGGGGCCCGGACGCGGCGTTCGGCGCCCTCGACGGCGTCGTCCGCACGCGGGTCGGCTACGCCGGCGGGACGAAGCCGGACCCCTCGTACCACGCCCTCGGCGACCACACGGAGGTCTTCCAGGTCGACTACGACCCCGAGGTCGTCTCGTACACCGGCCTTCTCGACCGCGTGTTCCAGCGCCACGACCCGCACAGTCAGACACGGGCGACGCAGTACCAGAACGTCGTGTTCGCGGCGACGCCGGCACAGCGCGACGCGCTCGACGCGTACCTCCAGGCGAACGGCCTCGACCCCGACGGGGTCCGGACGCGGATTGAGCGGCTCTCGCGGTTCTTCGTCGCCGAGGACTACCACCAGAAGCACAGTCTCAGGTCGCGCGAGCGACTCGTGGCGGCGTTCGACGAGGCCGGCTACGACGACGACGACATCCGCGAGTCGCCGGCGGCTGCCGTGCTGAACGGGGACGCTGCCGGACACGGTATCGCCACGGACACCGGGCTAGGACTGGCAGACGACCGGACGGCCCGGAGCAGATGATACCCGACGCCGCACGGCAGTCTCGCGGTCCGCCGTCGCGCGTCCGGCAGGGCCGACGCAGGAGCGCCGTCGCCACGCTGGTGACGGGGCCGGGCCGGGCCGCTTCGTGGCCGGCGCTCGTCTCGGAGCGGTGCCGTCTGCTTCCGGAACGATAATTACCGATGGGCCACTACACACACACGTCTGTCGATGCACGACGACGAGATGGCGTCGGACGCGAGCGAATACTGGGATCGCCGCCGCGAGATCACACCGTCGCCGGAGCGGCGGTTCGTCGCCGACGGCGACTCGCAGCTCGCGCTCATCGTCGACGTCTCGGACTCGCCGGTCGCCGAGGCGTACGGGCGTCTGCGCAGCGATCTCGACGACTTCGACTGCGTCCGCTCGACGCCACGCGCCGGGCTCCACCTCACCGTCAAGCTGTTCGACCGAACGGCTGCGGAGCCGACGCAGGCGGACGAGCCGGCGCCGACCGACGACATCGACGACGCGGTACACGACATCGCCGCCGGGCACGGTCCGTTCGAGGCGGCGTTCCCGCGGCTCAACGTCTTCCCGGACACGGTCTACGCCGAGGCCGAGACCGACGGCGTGCTCTCGGCGCTCAACGCGGCGCTGTGCGAGCGGACGTGGGCGGCGACGAGTAGCCGCGACGCCGGGCAGTTCGTCCCCCACCTCACGCTCGGCTACCTCACGAGCGCGGAGGGGTACGACCGGCTCGTCGACTTCCTCGAGCGGCGACGCGACCTCTCGTTTCCGACGGCGACCGTCGACGAACTGTCGCTGGTCGCCTACGACGGTGCCTCGAACTGGCGGTCGGCGGCGACGACGCTCCGGACCTACTCGCTCTGACGTCGTCTCGATAGCTCCGGCTACCCGTCGGTCCGTCAGTCGGCCCTCGCCGCCGGGCGTCCGACCGTCCGGCGGCGCCGGGTCGGCAGTCGTGTGGGCGAGGCCGAGCAGCGACGATCGTGTCGAGACCTCAGTCGTCGTCGGGGCGCTGCCACCGACGGCGGGCCTCTGCCCGCGTGTGGACCTCGTCTAGCTGTCTCGCAGCCTCGAAGGCGGCGTCTTCTGGGCTCATCACCTACCCATGGACGGGCACCGGTGAAAGGGACCACCGACCGCTTTCAGTATCAGAACACGTGCCCGTCGTGTTCGTCCCTGACACTCGCCGTGTGGGTCGGCGCCGAGGCGTGCGCTCGCGACCGCCTCCCCCGCCAGCGGGGCGGTGGGCGGGCTTCCGGCCCTCGCGCCGGGCGGCTCGGGGCTTCGCTCCGTCGTCGTCCTCCGGGTAGACGTACTCGCCGTCGAACGACGTCCCCGCACAGGTCGGGAGCTCGTCGGCCTCGGAACAGCCCGCACAGTCGGCTGTCGCCGTGGCGGTCTCGTGTCCGACGTAGGGGCCGCGGAAGAGCGCGGCGGTCTCCAGCCGGGCCGCCGGTCGAAGGAGGAGCGGAAGGGCGACGACGGCGGGTCCGACTGCGAGGAGTGCCTTGCCGACGATGCGGACCCGGCTACTCCGACGACCGGGTGCCGCCTTTACGACCAGCAGCGGGCAGCGGAGCGCGACGCCGACCGCCCGGAGCAGCTGCCGGATCGGGTTCCGGATCACCGGTACCGGTCGAGCTCCTCGTTGCAGCAGCTACAGGTCGAGGCGCGCGCTGACCATCTCCTCGCGCTCCGGGCAGACGACCTCCTCCTCGCGGTTGTCCAGGGAGTAGTGCACGCAGAACGGCGGGCAACGGAGGACGGCGACGAGTATCCAGCCCGTGTCCCCGGTGGACGAGTGCCTGGGCTCCAGCGACGAGGTCGCGGGTGGCTATCGCTCGAAATGTGGTGAATTCTGCCACGAGTGGCAGCCCGACGCCACGCCGGCGCGGCGCGAGACGGGGGTGCGAGCAGGCGTCCCGGCATCGGGCTGTCGGCCACGCCCGGGTCGACGAGTCGGCCCGCCGGAGCACGTCTACTGCCGGGCAGACGGTCGGGGTGACGTGCCCGGCTGGCGTCGCAACCGGAACGACTATTTGACTTTAGGCGAACCTAAACGCATGGCGAGTGACCACGCAGCACGGGAGACGCCGGCGCGGCGCGGCTCCGTAGACCGCGACGTCGTCGTCGTCGGCGGCGGTGTCGCCGGCCTCTCGGCGGCGACGTTCACCGCCCGGCACGGGCTGGACACGCTCGTGATCGACACGGGCGGGTCGATCCTCCGGCGAAACGCACACCTCGCGAACTTCCCGGGGTTTCCGGCGGGCGTCAACCCCCGTCGGCTGCTGGACCTGCTGGGCGAACAGGCGACGACCGCCGGCTGTGAGCGACTGGAGGCGGCGGTCACCGGAGTCGACCAGACCGACGAGGGGTTCACCGTCGTCACCGACGGAGGCGACCGGGTAGGCGCGGCGTTCGTCGTCGCCGCCACGAAGAACACGAC
>KI543171.1:103825-107609 GCA_000496195.1 uncultured archaeon A07HB70 | reverse complement strand
TTCTCCACGCCGAGCAGTGTGTCGTCGCCCACGTCGAGGCGGCACACCGCCACGGCGCCGACGTCAGGGCGCGCGAGGCGGTGTCGGACTGGGAGACGACCGCGAACGGCGTCTCGGTCCGGACGGACAAGGGACGGTACACCGCGGACGAACTCGTCGTGACCGCCGGCGCGTGGGCCGGAGAGGTTGTCCCCGAACTGGAGACGACTGCCGTGCCGGAGCGACAGGTGCTCGGGTGGTTCCAGCCGACCAGCCGCGAGGACTTCCAGCCGGAGACGTTCCCCGTCTGCTCTGTCGCCTCCCCCGAGGGTCACTTCTACGCGACGCCCGTCTACGGCGTTCCGGGGTTCAAGCTCGGCAAGCACCACCACCTCGGCGAGACGGTCGACCCGGACGACGTCGCCGACCCCCGTCCCGCCGACGAGCGGGTGCTCCGGTCGTTCGCCGAGCGGTACTTCCCTGGCGCCGCCGGGCCGACGATGGGGCTCGAGACCTGTCTGTACACGAACTCACCGGACGGCGAGTTCGTCGTCGACGTCCTCCCGGACGACCCGCGCGTGGCAGTCGGGGCGGGGTTCTCCGGCCACGGATTCAAGTTCTCGCCCGTCGTCGGCGAGATTCTGGCCGACCTGGCGATCCACGGCGAGAGCGACCACCCGACGGATATCTTCGGTCTCGACCGGTTCGGCGGCGCCGGGTCGGTCCCGGGGTAGAGCCAGCAACGAGTTCCGGGAGTCCGGAGCGACCGCAGAGCGGCACCGTACCCGACCGGTTTTTTTCCTCGGTCCCGACACTCCGGCGTGGCCGACCAGTTCACCTCGTTCGACGACCTGGTGGCAGGAGCCGAGGCCGCGTCGTTCGACCGTCCTCCGGCGCTCGTCGCCAACGCACACATCACCGGACTCGGCGTCGCACGGGCGCTCGCCGCACGCGACGTCCCCGTCGTCGCGCTCGACCGGGTCGGCGACGGCGTGGCGCCGTTCTCGACGGCTGTCGACCTCGCCGGTCGCGTCACCTACCCGCTCGACGACGCCGCCGGGTTCCGGGCCGACGTCGAGCGCCTCGCCGCCGCACTCGACCACGAGCCGGTCGCGTTCGGCTGTATGGACGAGTGGGTCCACGCGCTCGCGGCGACCCAGCCGGACGGAGTTCGGCTCCCGTTCGCCGCCGACCGTATCGACGCCGTCCTCGACAAGACGTCGCTCTACGAGACAGCCGACAGACTCGGCGTCCCCTACCCCGAGACGTACCGGGTCGCGGAGACGGTCGGCACCACAGCAGAGGGGACACCGCCCGCCGTCTCCGCCGAGGCGGCAGCCGACGCGCTCGGCTTCCCGCTGGTGATCAAGCCCGCCCGGAAGCGTGCGTTCGAGGAGGCCGTCGGGACGAACGTCGTCGAGGTCGAGGACGGGTCGGAGCTGGCGCGGCTCGTCCAGACGGCCCGACGCGAGGACGTCCGCGTCATGGCACAGGAGCGGGTGTCGATCCGGGGCGGCGCGGACCGGTCGTACGGCTCCTACGTCGGGCCAGACGGCGAGACGATCGGCGTCGTCGGCACCCCGACGCGGTATCCGGCGACGTACGGCACGTCGTGTCTCGTCGAGCGCGTCGAGGCGCCGGCGGTGGCGGACCGCGCCCGCGAGGTGCTCGAGGCGACCGGCTACCACGGGATCAGCGAGGCCGAGTTCGTCTACGACGACGACCGGGACGAGTACGTCCTCCTCGATGTCAACACGCGCCCGTGGAAGTGGATCGGACTGCCGGTCGCCGCCGGGGTCGACCTGCCGTACGCCGCCTACGCCGACGCCGTCGGCGGGTCGTACGAACCGGCGCCGGCGACGGACGCGACGTGGGTGTACCTCCGGGACTACCTCGCGCGGCTGGCCGGCGGCGCGCCCGACCGGCTGACCGAGGCGCAGTGGACCGCGCTCGTGGCCGGCGACGTCGACGACGACCCGACGCTGACGACCGGCGTCTACTCGCCGGCCGACCCGGGGCCGGGCTACCGGCTGCTCCGGACCGAGTTCGGCGAGACCGACTACTACTGCGCCTGCTGAGCCCGACACGTCCGCACGGGGTACTGTCCGTGGTGTTCGACACCGGCGCGTGGCCACCGAGGAGCGCAGCGTCGGCGGCAGCCGCCAGCGCGAGAACACGGTACGGCTCGTGAGCCCGCACGACGCGACGGGCCGGACCGCGGAGCTGCACGAGGAGATGCCCGAGGTGTTCGACTGTACCGCCCTCCACGTCGACACGTCGGTACTCCAGGAGGCCGGCGTCGTCTACCCCGGGACGAGTGGATCGACGGCGTCCGCTGACGGTCAGACGAACCCACCGGCCCGGGTCGCCGCTGGTCGCTCAGACGGCGTGCGACGTGGGCCAGCACCAGAGGGTGTGCCGGCTGGCCGACGCAGCCGCTGCCGTGGTGTCAGACGTGTCCTCGGGTTCGGCAGCACGGGCTGTGTCGTTCGTCGCCGGGTTCGACGACGCCCTCGTCGCGTGACGGGTCGGAGCAGGCCGGCGCGAGCGGGAGACTGCGCCCGGCGGTCCAGCGTAACCTAACGTTCACGGTCGTTTCGGCGGTGTCACAAGATGTTTATCTCTCAGAGCGCCAGTTCAGTTCAACTATGATCCCAAACTGCGGTCGAACGGTGACGGATCGGAATTCCCGGTCTGGCGTGTCGGAGGGCTGACCACGTGCGAGAGGAACTCCCGACAGACGAGACGACGGGGCTGGTGACCGACCCCGAGGCGCTGGCGCGCGTCGAGTCGTCGCTCCACGCGTCGGTCGAGCGCGTCGTCGCCGAGGCCGGCGCGGAGCGGGTCGTCGTCGGGCTGGACGGCGGCCTCGGGTCGACGGCGACGGCGACGCTCGCGGCGGACGCACTCGGCGCGGACCGGGTGACGGGGCTGGTGATGCCGGCGTACCTCGACCACGCCGCGGCGGCACGGGAGGCCGAACTCGTCGCCGAGGTGCTGGGCGTCCCCCACGCGCGGCTCCACCTCCACCCGCTGCTCGCGGCGTTCCAGCGCGTCGTCGAGCCCGCGCCGGGCCCCGGGGACGACCTCGTCGCGACCGGAGCGGCGCTCTCGCGCCTCCGGACGGCGTGTGCCTACTACGTCGCCAGCGCGACTGACGGCGTCGTCCTCGGCGGTGCGAACCGCACGGACCTCTACACGGGACGGGTGGTGAAACACGGCGACACGGGCGTCGACTGCCTCCCGCTCGGCGGCCTCTACCGAACCGAGGTGCGGGCACTCGGCGACGTCCTCGACCTGCCGGAGCCGACGCGGGCGGCCGTCGCGGAGCCCGACCGGATGGCCGCGGCGCCGGTCCGCGAGGAGGCGGCGCTCGACGAGACAGACCGCGACCGGGTGCTCCACGCGCTGGTCGACCGGGACCTGCGCCCGGCGGCGGCAGCAGAGCAGTTGGGGCTACCCCGCGAGGCCGTCGAGCGCGTCGCGGCGTGGTGTGCCGAGACCGAACACAGACGCCGTGGACCGGCTGCGCTCGCGGCGGACGGACAGTCCCCGTTCTGAGGCGCAACTGCGTCCCGTGTCACCGGAGCAGCCGGGCCGAGAGCGCCGCGAGCGCGAGCTCGAGAACGAGCAGCGCGGCGGCCAGCGGCTCGGCGGTCAGGTGCGAGACGACGTTCTCGACCGGCGAGAGCCCGTGGTAGAGCGGCTCGCGGCCCGGGAGGAAGCCGCCGTGGCCGGACAGGTGCCAGCCGAGGTAGCCGGCCACGTAGCCGAGCGAGAGGACCACGCCGCCGAGGTAGTACGG
>KI543171.1:100584-103805 GCA_000496195.1 uncultured archaeon A07HB70 | reverse complement strand
GAGCGACCGTGTGCGAACACGACGCGTTCGGCTGCCCGGACCCGGTCGTCGGGATGGTCCACCTGCCGCCGCTCCCGGGGGCGCCGCGGTACGACCCGGAGGGCGGGCGCGAGGCGCTCCACGCGGCGGCACGCCGGGACGCCGAGCGGCTGGCCGCGGGCGGCGTCGACGCCGTGATGGTCGAGAACTTCGGCGACGCGCCGTTCTACCCCGACGACGTCCCGCCGTCGGTCGTCGCCGACCTGACCGCGCTCGCGGAGACCGTCGGCGACGCCGTCGACGTGCCGGTCGGGGTGAACGTCCTCCGGAACGACGGCCCCGCCGCCGTCGCCGTCGCCGCCGCCGTGGGCGCCTCGTTCGTCCGCGTGAACGTCCACGTCGGCGCACGGGTCGCCGACCAGGGGGTGCTGGAGGGCCGCGCCCACGAGACGATGCGGCTGCGCGAGCGGATCGACGCCGACGTGGCGGTGCTGGCCGACGTCGCGGTGAAACACTCCGCGCCGCTGGCCGACGGCGACCGGGCGGCGGAGTCGGTCGCCGAGTCGACGGAGCGGGGACTGGCCGACGGCGTCGTCGTCACGGGCCGCCGGACCGGGCGGGCGACCCCGCTCGACCGGGTCGAGCAGGCAGTCGAGCGCCGGGACGCGCTCGGCCTCGGGGCGCCGGTGTTCGTCGGGAGCGGCGTCACGAGCGAGACGGTCGGCGACCTCCTCGCGGCTGCCGACGGCGTCGTCGTCGGCACCGCGCTGAAACGCGACGGCGAGACGGGCAACCCGGTCTCGGTCGACCGGGTCGAGCGGCTGGTCGCCGCCGCCGACGAGGCCCGGTGAGGCTCCGTCCCGGTACCGCCCGGCGCGGACGACGCTCGTGCCGACCGTGTTCCAGGTCGTCGCTGGCCGGCACGTCGGCGTCCCCGGGTTCCCCGGGGCCGCTCGCGTCACGCGTCGAGCAGGGTCTCGACCTCGGCAAGCGAGTCGATCACGGCTGCCGGCTCGGTCTCCAGCTCCGCCTCGGCGTTGTGCTCGCGGCGGAGAAACACCCCGTCGAGTCCCGCCCGGTCCGCGGCGAGCAGGTCCGTCTCGCGGTCGCCGACGTACAGCCCCGCGTCGGCGTCGAGTCGGTCGAGCGTCTCCCGCAGGTAGTACGGGTCCGGTTTGCGTCGACCGAACCCCGTGACCCCGGGTTCGCGGCCCCGGGCGACGGCGAAGACGTCGAGCCCGTGGTGGTCGACGGCAGTCTCGACGGCCCGGTTGTAGTTGTTGCTGACCAGCGCGAGTTCGTAGTCGTCGGCAAGTGTCGCCAGCGCGTCCACGTCCGGCGCCACCCCGCGGACGCCCGCCTCGAGGCGGTCGGCGATCCGGCGGGCGCTGTGGATCTCGCGGGCGGTGTAGAACGGCTCCGGGGCGACCCCGACCGCGTGACAGGCGTCGACGAACGCCTCGGTGTACTCGTAGCCGGACAGCGCCGCCCGCCGCGGCTTCGGCACCGTCAGTCCGTAGTCGGCGAGCGTGTCGGCGAGCGCCCGTTCGTGGACGACCGGGTCGTTCCCGCGGCCGGTCAGTATCACGCCGTCCATGTCGAACAGCAGCGCCGGCCGGTCCGCCTCGGATCCGGACGGGCTCACCGCACCAGTCCCCGGGTGTACGCCGAGAGACTCTCGGTCGCGACGACCACGCCGAGAATGACGATCAGCACCGTCGCGACCGACTGCCACGCGAAGGCGTTGACCGCACGGAACAGCTGGACGCCGATGCCGCCCGCTCCGACGAACCCGAGCACCGTCGAGTCGCGGATGTTGATATCCCACCGGTAGATCGAGAGCCCGACGAGGGCTGGCTTCACCTGCGGGAGAATCCCGTAGAGCAACACCTGTGCCGAGGACGCGCCGGCTGCCCGGACCGCCTCCACCTGGCCGAAGTCGATCTCCTCGATCTCCTCGCCGAGGAGTTTCCCGAGGAAGCCGACCGAGCGGAAGGCGATAGCGACGGCACCGGCGAGCGGTCCCGAGCCGAACAGCACGACGAAAAACAGCGCCCAGATGATGGTGTTGACCGACCGGCTCACGGTCACGACGACCCTCCCGAGCCAGAACGTCACGGCGTTCGGCGTGGTGTTCTCGGCGGCGAGCAGCGCCACCGGGACCGCGAGCACCAGCGCCCCGAGTGTGCCAAGCGCGGCGATCTGGATCGTCTCGATCAGCGGTTCGACGATCTGGGTGGTGTACGCCACGTCCGGCGGGTACATCCGGGTGAGGAGATCGCCGACTTCCCGGGGGACCGTCTCCGGCCTGACGACCCCGGTGTCCATGAACCGCCAGGACGCGACCACGGTGACGGCGGCGACCAGCGTGAGGACGAACCGACCGATCCGCCGTCGTCGGTCGAACCGCTCCCACTCTCGTCGTTCGGTCGCCATCAGGTGTACCTCCGCCGGACGACCGCGCTCACGCCCTCGGCGACGAGGACGACCGCGACGATCGCGAGCAGGATGGCCGTGACGTACTGGTAGTCGTAGCGGTTGAACGCGGTCAGGAGGACCGACCCGATCCCGCCCGCGCCGACGATGCCGATGATCGTCGAGGTGCGGATGTTGATGTCCCACCGGTACACGGACAGGCCGGCGAAGCGCGGGATGATCTGCGGGACCACCCCGTACAGCAGCGTCTGCACCGGCGAGGCGCCGGACGCCCGCACTGCGTCCACCGACCCCATGTCGATATCTTCCAGGTCCTCGGCGAGCAGCTTCGAAAAGAACCCGACGGTTTTGAACGTGATCGTGAGGACGCCCGCGAGCGGCCCGAATCCGATCGCCTTGACCGCGATGATGCCGATGATGATGGCATTGAACGCGCGGGAGACCGAGATGAATCCCCTGTTGAGGACGTACAGCGGCTTCGGGGAGAGGTTCTCCGCGGCCATGAACGCGATCGGGACGCTGAGTACGATGCCGGTGAGCGTCGAGACCATCGCCATCGCGACGCTCTCGAGCATCTTGTCGAGGATCCGCTGAGCCTGCCTCGGCGTCGCCGAGGGCGGCAGGAAGTCACCGACGAGCGAGCCGGAGCTCCCGAGTCCCCGTGCGATCCGTGCCGGGTCGGCACCGACCCCGAAGCCCGACCAGATAAAGAAGCCGACGATGCCGGCGTACACCGCCCACTTGACGCCCCGTCGCGGGAAGACGGTCGGTCGCTCCCAGGTGCGGCTGCCGGCTGCCACGCTACG
>KI543171.1:90287-97204 GCA_000496195.1 uncultured archaeon A07HB70 | reverse complement strand
GGCGATGACGGGAGAGAGCCACGACGGACAGCTGGCAGACCGGGTCGCGGGCGACCTGCCGGTGCGCGACGCCGCGACGGTCGCCGCCGGTATCGCCGCCGACGCGACGCTCGCGGTCAGCGGGTTCGGGAGTGTCGGCGACCCGAAGGCGGTGCCGGCGGCGCTGGCTGCGTCGGACCGCGACCTCGCGCTGACGGTCGTCAGCGGCGGGTCGACGGGCGACGCCGTCGACCGCGCGCTCGTCGAGGCGGACGCGGTCGCGCGCCGGTTCCCCTTCGTCGCGACAGACGAGGCGCGGGCGGCGGTCGACGACGGGCGGGTCGCCTTTGCCGACCGTCACGTCGCCGGCCTCGCCGACGAGATGCTGTTCGGACGCCTCGCAGCCCCCGACCTCGCGGTCGTCGAGGCGGTCGCGGTCGGCGAGGACTGGCTCGCCCCCTCGACGTCGCTCGGACAGACGCCGGCGTACGTCGCCGCCGCCGACGAGGTGGTCGTCGAGGTGAACCGCGCACAGCCCCGCGGGCTGGCGCGTCTCCACGACGTCTACCGGCCCGCGCCGCCGCCCGACCGCGAGCCGATTCCGCTGACCGACCCCGCGGGCCGGATCGGCGCGCCGCGGGTCGCGTTCGACCCCGCGAAGCTTCGAGCCGTCGTCGAGACGGACCGCCCGGACGACCCGTACGAGTTCCGCGAGCCGACCGCCGCCGACGAGGCGGTGGCGGCGAACCTCATCGAGTTCCTCGCGGCGGAGCGCGAGCGTGACCCGGTCCTCCGCGAGGCGCTCACGCTCCAGTTCGGCGTCGGGAGCCTCGGAAACGCGCTGATGGGTGCGCTCGCGGGGTCGTCGCTCGCAGACGGGCGGCTCCGGTACTTCGGCGAGGTGGTGCAGGACGGCCTGCTCGACCTCCTCGACGCGGGCGCGCTAGACGGCGCGAGCGCGACCGCACTCGCGCTGTCGGAGACGGGGCAGGAGCGGCTGTTCGCCGACCTCGACCGCTACGCCGACGAGGTGGTTCTCCGGCCAGCCGACGTGTCGAACGCGCCCGCGCTCGTCGACCGGTTCGGCGTCGTCGCGGTCAACAGCGCCCTGTCGGTCGACATCTACGGCCACGCGAACGCCACCCACGTCGACGGCACGCGGATCGTGAGCGGCGTCGGCGGCGGCGGCGACTTCGCACGCGCCGCACACCTCTCGGTCGTGGCCCTGCCCGCGACGACGGGCGACGGCGTCTCGCGGGTCGTCCCGTTCGTCCGCCACGTCGACCACACCGAACACGACGTCGACGTCGTCGTCACGGACCACGGCGTCGCCGACCTCCGGGGGCTGGACCCGCGAGAGCGCGCCGAGGGGCTCGTCGGCCTCGCCGACCCAGCGCACCGACCGGCACTCCGGTCGTACCGCGAGCGTGCGAGCGGCGGGCACGTGCCGCACGACCTCGAGACGGCGTTCGACTGGGAGTGAGGTGCGGTCGGCGGCTGTCAGCCGCCGGGGCGCCAGCCACGGAGGAGCGCGGCGGCGACGCCGCCCGCCGCCAGCCAGAACAGCAGGCTCACGGTCCGGACGACCAGCACCGCGGCGGCGGCGGCGGCGACGGGCACGCCGACGGCCAGCACCAGTCCGCCGCTCAGCAGGCCGTCGTACGCCCCGAGGCTCGCCGGCACCGGCACGACGCTCGCGGCCTGCGGGAGCGGCATCAGTGCGACGAGCGGCAGGAGTGGGACGGTCGCCCCGGTGCCCGCCAGTGCGACCCACAGCGTCCCGGCGGCGAGCGCCTGCTCGAGGACTCCGCCGAGGGCGATCAGCGCAACCAGCCGCGGCGCCGAGCGGAAGCGAAACAGCCGGTCGAGGAAGCGCTCGACCGCCGCCGTCGTCCCGGCGCGGTCCAGCGAGCGTCGGGGGAGCCGGGCCAGGGGCGGCGCCAAGAGCGCGACCAGCGCCCGGGTGGCGACGGCACGCGAGCGGAGGGCGACGGCAGTCGCGACGGCGAGGAGCGCAACGACGCTCCCGAGGGCGAGCAGGACCGGCGTCGCGTCGGGGTCACCGGCGAGGACGGCTGCCGCGAGCGCCGTCGAGACGAGCAGCTGTGTGCCGGTCTTCAGGTACTTCGCGGCGGTCCGAACCCCGAGCGCGTCGCTGTAGCTCGTGTCGGTCGCCGTGCCGACGAACTGCGCCAGGATCGGCTCGGAGCTGACCGGGCCGGCGGGGCTGAGCGTGTCGAAGAAGTCGCCCGCGAACGCGAACTGGACGCTCCGGCACGGCGAGAGCCCGCCGCGGAGCGGTCGGACAGACGCCCAGACCCCGATGCCGTCGGCGATGCTCTCGGCGACGACGAGCGCGGCGACCGCCGCGAGCACCGGCGGCGCGACGGCGAGGGCGCGCTCCGCGACGTCGTCGACGCCGACGACGAGGAGGTAGGCAGCAACCCCGCCGCCGCCGACGGCGACGCCGAGCGCGAACCGGAGCGCGTTCCGCACGGGCGGAGTCGCCGGGCCGGAGTAAAAGTCGATTCGCTCTCACGGCTGCTCCGTCGGCGTCGGCGGCGAGAACCGGGCGACCGCGAGCACGAGCGACCCGCCGACGACGGCGACGGCTGCCGTCCCGAGACTCGCGAGGCGCACCGCGTCGACGGTGCCGAACGCCGGCGTCGCGGCTGCGACGACCGCGCCCATCGCGACCGGCGTGGCCGTCGAGGCGACCCGTCCGCCGGACTCGGAGAAGCTCACGAGCCCTCCACGGAGGTGGGCGGGCGCGAGGCCGGTGACCACGCTCCGGTACAGCGAGAGCGAGACGCCGAAGCCGAGGCCGAGCGTCGCCGCGCCGGCGACCGCAACGGCGAGGACGGGCGCGTACGCGACGGCGACGAGGCCACCCCCGAGCAGGAGGTTCGCGGCTGCGAGCGGCCACAGCCGGGAGTCGAACCGCTCGGTGATCCGGCCGGCCTGACTCCCGCCGACCGCCAGCCCGGTGCTGTTGACCGCGACGAGGATCCCCGCCTCCGCCGGCGACCCGCCGATCCCCCGCACGACGACGAGCGAGTTGTAGGTGAGAAAGCCGACCCACGGGAGCATCGGGAGCGCCCGGCCGACGACGAGCGAGAGCACGCGCGGCCGGCGGACGAGGCCGAACACCTGCCGGACGCCCGCGGAGGGGCCGTCGTCCGTGGCCGACCGGTCCATCGGCTCCGGGAACCAGCGGTAGACCAGCACGGCGACGGGGAACGCGAGCGCGTAGATGAGGAAAGGCGCCTGCCACGCGACGATCACCAGTGCGCCGGCGATCGGCGGGAAGACAGCCTGGTAGACGCCGGAGCTCATGAACCGCAGGCCCTGTGCGGTCGCCTCGCGCGCGCCAACGTAGACGTCGCCGAGGCTGGTAATGATGATGGCGGTCAGGCCGGCGAAGGCGACGCCCTGGAGCAGCCGGAGCCCGACGGCGACCCGGAAGTCGGTCGTGAGGGCGATCGCGCTCCCGCCGATACCGTAGAGCAGGATGCCCGACAGCAGGACCGGCTTGCGCCCGACCCGGTCGGCAAGGATCCCCGCGACGGGGATCAGGAGGATCGGCGGCGCGGTGTAGGCGGAGACGAGGAGGCCCACCCGGGCGGGCGAGACGCCGAACGGGCCGGAGAGCGACTCAAGGAGGGGCGAGACGAGCGGGATTCCCAGCGGCGCGAGCAGGTTCGCCGCGAGCAGCGCCTGGAAGCGCCGCTCGTACAGCACGTCGCCGTTCTCGCCGACGACCGACTGGACGGACACAAGCGGAGTAGCGGAAGCCGCCTCAAGGCCGTGCCGGTCTCGGCTGTCGTTACCGGGGGACGGCTCAGCGCCGCCGCCGGCTGCCGTCCAGCCGGTCGTCCCAGTCGATCCACTCGTGTTCCCAGCCGGTCGGCGCGAAGTGGCCCTGGCGGGCGAACTCGCGGTCCTCGCGCGCCGTCCGGTTGCGCGTGCCCGCGCCGGCCTGCTCGCCGTCGACGAGCAGCGGCGCGAGCGCGAGCGACCCGAACTCCCCGACGACCCGGGGGTCACCGTCCGCGCGCTCGACTCGCCGCGAGCGTCTGCTCGGCGCTCCCGAGCGGGAGCACGAGCCGGCCGTGCTCGGTCAGCTGCGCGACGAGTGCGCGCGGCGGCCGGACGGCGGCGGCCTCGACGAGCACGCGGTCGAACGGCGCGTACGCCGGGAGGCCGTCGCTCCCGTCCCGGCGGTCGACGAGGACGGCGTCGTAGCCGGCGGCGGCGAGGTTCTCGCGCGCCGCGTAGACGGCTGGGCGGGCGATGTCGACGGCGTGGACGTGCCGCGGGCCGACGAGCTCGGCGAGGACGGCGGCGGTGTAGCCGACGCCCGCGCCGACGAGGAGGACGTCGTTCCCGTCGTCGGCGTCGAGCGCCTCGGCCAGCCGGGCGACGGTGGCGGGCGCGAGGACGCGCGTCCCGGCGGCGCGTCCGTCGCTGTTTGCGTACGGCGCCTCGTCGAGAAACTCGTGGCGCGGCACCGTCCGCATCGCGTCGACGACGCGTCCGTCGACCGACCGCCCGAGCGCGTGCTCCAGGCCGTCGAGCATATCCTCGCGTAGCGCCGCCTCGTCCATGCGCGCGCTCCGCGCCGGACCCGTATAAGCCCTACCAGACGGACCAGGCCGACGACCGGGCGTCGCGGGCGTACAGGCGCTTGAGGTCGCGGGCGAACGCGCGGTCACCCTCGTGGTCGAGCTTGTCGTGGCGGTACTCCGGGGCGTCCGACCGGATCTGGAGGCCGACCACCTCGACCCGGTCGTCGCCGACGTCGACCTCCTCGCCGACGACGAACTCGTGGTCGCCGGGGACCCGCAGGAGGCTGCTCTCGGTCTCCCGGGTCTGCCCGTCGCCCTCCTTCGGGTGGACGGTCACCGGCACGCCGACGTTGTCGACCGCACGGGTCCAGACGGTCGTGGCGTCGCGGGCCGGCGCCGCCTCGGTCCGCTCCTCCGGCCCCGTCTCCACCGCCGTCACCCGCACCTGGAGGATCGCCGCGGGCGTGTCGACGACGAACTCGTCGCCGGTCGCGACCGTCTCGGCCGCGTCGAACGCGCGGGTCGCGGCGACGGAGTCGCCCTCCTGCGAGACGACCACCTCGCGCTCGACCCGCTCTGACCGCTCGACCCGCGTCTTGTGGGTGTGGCCACAGTCCGTACACCGGACGGTCGCCTGTCCGCCCGGCCGCAGGACCTCGTGGGCGGTCCGGTCGCCACAGCCGGGACACCCGACCGTCGCCCGCTCGTTCGTGTCGCTCATGGCCGCACGTGCGGGCGCCGCGGTGAAAAGGAGGTGGCTTCGGACCGCAGCCCGGCAGCCGGGGCGAGCGGGCGCGTACGGCCCGGTCCCGGGGCCGTCAGGGCGACGGGAGCGTGATCGCCTCGCCGTCGGCGTAGACGGTCGGGCTCCGCACGACGCCGTCCGTGTGGATCGGCGCCTCGACGTCGCCGCCGATGCTCGCGTCGTCGCCGACCGCGAGGTGGACCGTCCCCGCGGCCTTCTCGTCCAGGAGGACCGACCCGGCGAGGTCGGCGACGCCGACGTTCGCGCCGATGCCCAGCTCCGCGAGGTTGTAGACCGCGTCCGGGTCGTCGGCGGCCGCGGCGGCGGCCTCGAGCGACCCGCGCACGCCGTCGTCGTCGACCGAGACCACCTGCCCGTCCGCGACCTCGATCCGGACCGGCTCCTCGACGAGGCCGTGGGGTCGCATCGTTCCGTCGACGACGATCGTCCCGTCGGCGGTCGTCGGGCTGACGAACGTCTCGCCCGCCGGGAGGTTCGAGAACGACCCCGGCTCGCGGACGAGACCGGTGTCGCGGTGCCACGGGCGGTCGCCCGGCCGGACGGTGACGTCGGTGCCGCCGGGTGCGGTGACGCGGACCGTCTCGGCGTCGCGGACCTGGTCGTGGATCGACCGGCAGCCCGCCGCGATCGCCTCGTAGTCGGCGTCGAGACCGGCGATCATCACGTCCGCGGTGATGCCGGGCATCGTCGCGCCGCGGGCGCCGGCCTCCGTCGCGCGCTGGCGGGCACGGGTGTGGGTGATCGAGTAGGTCGTCGGCGCGAGGAAGGCGTCGGCCTCGCGCATCGCGGCGGCGACCGGCGCGGGGGGCTCCTCGCCGTGTTCGCTCCCCGGCGGGTAGCGGAGGAGCGTCACGTCGTCGCTCCGGGCCGTCGCGGCCGCGTAGACGGCCTCGCCGACCGGCAGGCGCTCGTCGTCGGTCACGACCGCCACTGTCTCGTCGGCGGTGAGTCCGAGACACTCCTCGACCGCCGTCTCCGCGGCGGCTCGCAGGGCGTCGTCCATACCGATCCACGGGGCGCCCGACTCATCAGTCCGCCGGTCGTGCGAAACTCGGGCCGTAGTTAATTTCCCGTCGCCGTGCCCGAAACGATTATCTGGCGCCGCGGTCCGTTTCACCTATGATCGAGGTCGGCGTCAACGGCTACGGCACCATCGGGAAGCGCGTCGCCGACGCCGTCGAGGCCCAGCCGGACATGACGCTCTCGGGGGTCGCGAAGACCCAGCCGAACTACGAGGCAGAGGCGGCGGTGCGGAAGGGCTACCCGCTCTACGCCGCCGTGCCGGACCGTATCGACCAGTTCGAGGCCGCGGGGATCGACATCGCGGGCGAGGTGGACGACCTGGTGATGCGCGCGGACGTGGTGGTCGACACCACCCCGTCGGGGATCGGCGCGGAGAACGCCGCGCTGTACGAGCGCTACGACACCAGCGCCGTCTTCCAGGGCGGCGAGGACCCGGACGTCGCCGACCGGTCGTTCGTCGCGCGGGCGAACTTCGACGACGTCAGCGAGGCCGGCGCCGACTCGCTCCGCGTCGTCTCCTGTAACACCACGGGGCTCTCGCGCGTGCTCGCGCCGCTCCGCGAGACGTACGGCGTCGAGAA
>KI543171.1:85977-90267 GCA_000496195.1 uncultured archaeon A07HB70 | reverse complement strand
AACGACGCGTCGCCAGCCGGCGTCGTGTCCACCGTCAGCAGGTCGAGCGGATCGTTACCGACGGTCACCGCCGCCGACGCTGTCGCCGTGTTCCCGCCGGAGTCGGTGACGCGCACGTCGACCGTGTGGTCACCGTCGGCGACGGTCGTCGTGTCCCACTGGTACTCGTGGAGCGAACTCGCCGACGACCACGTCGCCGACTGCCACGACCCGCCGTCGATGGCGACGTCGACGGTCAGCGTCGAGGCGTCGTCCTCCGCGTCGCTCGCGTCGACCTGCACGGTCGTGGTGCCGCTCACCGTCGCCCCGTCGGCGGGCGCGACGACGCTCGCGGTCGGGGCCGCGTCGGTGACCACGCCGTTGACCGCCGCTTCGACGTCCAGTAGCCCGTTGCCCTGCTCGTTCGCCGTGAGGCCGATGTCTTCGGCCGAGTCTTCGAGCTGGGTTCGGGCCTCCGTGGCCGACAGCCCCTGCTCGATCAGGAGCGCGCCCGCGCCGCTGACGTGCGGGCAGGCCATCGACGTGCCGGAGTAGAAGCCGGTCCCGCCGGGGAGGGTCGAGTTGATCTGCGTGCCGGGCGCGGCGAGGTCGATCTCCGCCCCCGTGCTGGAGTACGACGCCAGCGAGTCGTCGCTGGCGGTCGCGCTCACGGCGACCGCGTTCGGGTCCGAAGCGGGGTGGCTCACGCAGTCCGAGCAGGGCCCGCTGTTGCCCGCCGCGGCGACGACGAGGACGCCGTTGTCGCTGGCGTACTGTACCGCGTCCGCGACCGCGTAGGAGTAGCTGCCGCCGATGCTCATGCTGGCGACGTCCCAGCCGTTGTCGGCGACGCGCTTTACGCCCTCGGCGATGTCGGAGTACGTCCCCCATCCGTCGCTGTTCAGCACCTTCACGGCGTGGAGGGTGACGTCCGGAGCGACACCGACGACCTGGTCGCTGTCGTCGACCGCGCCGACGGTGCCCGCACAGTGTGTGCCGTGGTCGAGGTCGTCGTCCCACGACTCCTTGCAGCCGGTACAGGTGTCGACAGCCTCGCCCGCGCCGAGGTTGGCCTGGAGGTCCGGGTGGTCGCTGTCGATCCCGGAGTCGACGACCGCGACGTCGACGCCGCTCCCGGTGTAGCTGCTCGCGGTCGTCTTCTCCGCGTCCGTGCGGTCGACGCCCCACGGCGTCGACTGCGCGACTGCCTCCATCTGGCCGTCCGGCTCGACGTAGCGGACGTTCGGGTTCTTCTCCAGGGCCTTCCGCGCCTGCTTCGGGAACCTGCCGGCGACCGCCTGCCCGACCGCGCCGAAGTCCAGCTCGCGGTGGACCGACGCCGCCTTCTGTTTCGCCTTCTCTGCCGTCGCGTTGTCGCTGACGCCGACGACGTGTCGACCGCTCTCCGCGGCGCCCGCGGCCCTCGTCGCCGCGCCGACGCCCGCGGCTCCGAGGACGCCGGCGGTCGTCGTCGCGCGCAGTACGTCTCGTCGTGTCAGACCGTCTTTATCATTATCAGTCATGGTTCGGTATCGTATAAGATCTCGGAATCGGCTGTGTACGGGCGTCTCTTGCCATCTCAAGCACTTCCTCGGTCGGTTCTTATCAACCTGTTTTTCAATTATTGGTAATGGTAGAGTGGGTTTTTAAACAAGGCTAATAGGTATCAGCTGTCTAATCGGTGCTGCCCCGGGGCGGCGATGGCCGGACCGCCGCGTCGGACGGGAACGCCCAAGCCCCCAGCCGACGGTGGTGGTCCTATGGATCGCGCGCTGGTCATCGCGGTTGTCGTCGGCGTCCTACAGGGCGTCCTTGAGTGGCTTCCGGTTTCCAGCGAGGGCAACGTCGCGCTGTACCTCGTCGTCGTCGAGGGTGCCGACCCCGCGCTCGCGGTCCAGCTCTCGCTGTTCCTCCACGCCGGCACCGGCGTCGCGGCGCTCGCGTACTACCGGGACACGTTCGGGAACGTGCTCCGGGAACTCCCGGCGTGGCGACCGGGGACGGCCTTCGGTGCCGACACCGCCACGCTCTCCTTTCTGGCCGCGGCAACCGCCGCGTCGGCACTCGTGGGTGCGCTCGCGTACCGGTTCGTGACGGCAGTGGTGACCGACCTCGCCGGCGGCGCGTTCGTCGCGCTGATCGGCGCGCTGCTGGTCGTGACGGGGCTGGTCCAGCGGGTCGGAGAGGGGTGGGTCGCAGACCGGACGGACCCGTCGCTGACGGACGCGCTCCTCGTCGGCGCGCTCCAGGGGCTCGCGCTCCTGCCCGGCGTCTCCCGCTCCGGCGTGACCGTGGGTGCGCTGCTGCTCCGCGGCCACGACGGGCCGCGGTCGTTCCGGCTCTCCTTTCTCCTCTCTGTCCCGGCGGCGTTCGGCGCGGGCGCGCTCGTCCTCGTCGACGGCGGCGTCCCGGCGGTCGCGCCGACAGCCGGCGGCGTCGCGCTCGTCGTCAGCGCCGTCGTCGGGTACGCGACGATAGACGCGCTGCTCCGGGTCGTCCGGCGCGTCGAGTTCTGGGGCGTCGCCGTCGGCCTCGGGCTCCTCGCCGTCGTCGGCGGACTCGCAGCCGTCGTGTAGGGACGAGCGCTACTCCGACGGCGGCGGCGGGTGTTCGACGACGACAGCCGACCGGTCGCGGCTGTCGTCCGCCTGCTGCCTGCCGGCCCAGTAGCCGACCAGCAGCGCCGCCGCCGTCAGCAGGACCGCCAGCACCCCGGTGCCGAGGAGCGAGAGCTGTGCGGCGACCGCGATGAAGCCGACGCCGGTCAGCCCGACCGCAGCCGGAATACGCCGTGACCGATCCCGGCCGTCGTCGTCGTCCCAGCCGATGTCGACCCACAACCCGTCGCCGGCGTCGGTGAGCTCGGCGGTGCCACACCGCTTGTCGTAGTCGACGAGCCCGAGCTCGTCCAGCTTCGGCGCGTGGAACTGGTACAGCGCCGTGTGGACGTTCTTCCGGTCGCTGTACCCGATCTTCCCCGGGTCCGTGTCGAGCTCCCAGGCCGCGACCTGCGTCGAGATCTCCGAGACGTCGACCGGCTCCTCGCCCTCGTGGCGCTGGAGGTAGTGGAGCGTGTACCGGCGCCGGCGGTTGTCGAGCGCCTCGAACAGGTCGTCGCGCGTCGGCGCGTCGGACCCGTCCCCGTCGTCGATCGGCAGCTCGTCTGTCTCGACCGTCTGTTCCCCCCCGTCGGCTCCCCCTACAGTCGACATGCAGGCGCACAACTATCGGTAGTAGTGATAGTTAATCTGCTTCTTATATTTTTATTGACAACAATAACAGCTTTCGGCGGCGGTTACAGCGAGTGAACACACCCTTTGCCACGGGGTTAAGCGGTCTATAACTCCGGCTCTGGCGGGTCGTCGATGTCGACGAACTGGTTCTCCCACGCGCGGCGCTCGCGGAGCGCCGTCTGGCCAGCCGGGGTGAGCTGGTAGAAGTTGGTCCGTCGGTCGATCTCGCCCTTTTCGACGTACGCCTCCGTGACGAGGGTGTCAAGATTCGGGTAGAGCCGACCGTGGCTCGTCTCGCCGACGGCCTCCTCGAGTCGGCGCTTGACCTCCTGGCCCGACGGCCGGTCCATCCCCGCAATCACGTACAGAAGGTCCCGCTGGAACGCGGTAAGGTCGAACATGCGCGCGCGTACGGAACCGTGATATTTCGTTAGTGGATGACTACGCGCCCGGAGCGACGCCGACCGGGCGGGAGCCGCGGCGAAATGGGTCATCACCGGATCGGGTCACGTCCCGTATCCCCGCCACCACACATTTATCAACCAGTTGATTCTATTAGACTGCGAACGAGGTGTTCGGGAGGGGAGACCAATGAGCACAGACCGAGAGACGACTTCGTCACAAGGGGCGGGGGCCGGTGGTCCCGGCACGGACGACGGGTCAACCGACGGCGTGGCAGACGACGAGATACCGCTCGACAAGCGGTTCGCGGTGCTGAAAAACCGGCGGCGGCGGCGGGTGCTGGAGCATCTCCGCGACAACGGGGGCGAGTCGACGCTGGGGGACCTCGCGGAGTTCATCGGCGCCGAGGAGAACGGGGTCGAACGACAGCAGCTCTCGACCACCGAGCGAAAGCGGGTGTACGTCGGGCTGTACCAGTGTCATCTCCCGACGCTCGACGACGCCGGCGCCGTCGAGTTCGAGAAGCGGAGCGGCGAGGTCACCCTCCGGCCAGCAGCCGAACGGCTGTTCGAGCACCTCGACCGCGGGTCCGACGAGGACGCGGACCAGCCGGCCGAGAGCCGGGAGCAGCAGACTGGCAGCGTCGCGAGGGCCGGGCTCGCCTGGGCTGTGGTCG
>KI543171.1:84075-85957 GCA_000496195.1 uncultured archaeon A07HB70 | reverse complement strand
CGTCGCCGAGGTGGGCGACGGCGTCGACGCCGGCGTCGCGCAGGGCGTCGGCGCCGCGCCGGGCCGCGTCGAGGTCGTCGTGGGTGTCAGAGACGAGTCCGAGACGCACGGCTGCGAGGAGGCGCTCCCGGGTGATAGTGGTGACGCGCCGGAGCTAGAGCGGGCCGTCGCGTGCCTGGAGGACGCGACGGACGCCGGCGACGAGGGCGAACGAGCAGAGGACGAGCGCCGCCCACCAGAGCGGCGACACCGCGCTCACGAGCGGGACGTCGAGCAGGACGGCGAGAGAGAGGGCGGCGCTACAGCCGGCACCGACGAGGTAGCCGACGCTCTCGGGGACCCCGCCGGCGGAGACGACGTCGAGGTGGAGCGTCATCTCGGTGAGCGTGTCCGAGGGCGCGACGGTCCCGCGGTCCTTGTCGAACTCGACGGCGCCGGCCTTGCCGAGGCGGGGGAGGTGGGTCTGCTGGAGCGAGGTGTAGACCCGCTTGTGCTGGCGCTCGGTCACCGCCTCCGGCGCGCAGTCGTTCTCCAGCCCGGCGACGTGGGTCGCGAGGCGGTCGAGCGTGACGGGGTCGTCGCGGCCGTCGAGGAACTCGACGACGTGACGGCGCCGCTCGTTGCCGAGGAGCTTGAACAGCTCGTCGCGCCCGATCCGGTCGTCGTCCGGCCCTGCCGGCGCGTCGGGGTCGTCCGTCCGCTCGGCGGCGCCAATCACGGCGGGTCACACCCCCGCACGCGGCTGCCCCGTTCCGACGCGGTCCCGTTCACGGCGACTCCGGCGGCGCGCCCGCGGTTCCGAGCCGGTTGCCGCGCTGGTAGCGGCGGTGGATCAGTGCCGACAGCACGAGCAGCACCGTCACGAAGCCGAGCCACGCGACGGCGGGCGGCTCGTCGAGCGGGGGCACCCCGAGACCGGCACCGAGGACGAAGACGCCGGCGAACGCCGAGAGCGCGAGGTAGTACTCCGACCAGCGGATATCCTGCTCGGGGACCAGTTCGACGTAGACGTCGACCGACTCGGCGGCCTCCGTGAGCGACACCTCCGACACGTCCGCCTCCTCGTCGACGTCGACCATCCCGGCCTCCGTCATCGCCGGGACGTGGGTCTGGACGAGCGAGATGTAGGTCCGCCGCCGGTCGTCCGGGGGAGACGCCGGCGACGGTGGTGTCGTTCTCCCACGCGGCGACCTGTTCGGCGAGGTCGCCGACCGGCACCGGCTCGCCGCGCTGTTTCAGACAGTGGAGCGCGTACCGCCGTCGCCGGTTCCTGAGGACGCGAAACACCGTCTCCTCCGACAGCGGCCCCCCGACGACCGACGGACGCGCGAGGGTAGTACCCCGAGCACACCTCCCGCACTATCACCCACCGATATAACCAAACACGGATTTCCCGGGGGCGACCCCGACACGCCGGGATACAAGAGCCAATTGTGGCCACACAATCGGCGGTTACGCCGAACGGCGGGGGATTTCACCGTATTCTGCCTCGGGCTAACGCGACTCTGGACGGGGCTAACGAGTTACGCGGAGCCCGACGCTGTTCGCTCGCTCGGGCTAATCGTCTCAATCAGTTTACTCATAGGTGGGTGTAGGTGGTGTGGTTGAGCAGACGCCCGGCGGGGCGGCACACAACGGAGAACGAAAATGTCAGACAACGATAACGGACGCTTCGGCCTCTCTCGGCGAAAGCTCCTCGGGTCGGCTGTCACGCTCGGGGCTGCCGGCGCGATGGGTGGCGCGGGGTCGCTAGCGTTCTTCAGCGACGAGGAGAACTTCGCGAACAACCAGCTCACCGCGGGCGAACTGGACCTGAAGATCGACTTCGAGGAGCACTACTCCGACTGGAAGGGGTCCGAAACCGAGCTGGCGCGGATGCCCG
>KI543171.1:79656-84055 GCA_000496195.1 uncultured archaeon A07HB70 | reverse complement strand
GCCGGCAGCCGGTCACCGGTCAGCGTCCGGAGGTACGCGCCCCCGGCGACCGAGAGGTGGTCGAAGTCGTCCGGGTCGAGGTCGTACATGTCGACGGCGCGCGAGGTGTCGCCGCCGCCGACGACGGAGAAGCAGTCGGCGTCGGCGACGGCCTCCAGCAGTCCGACCGTCCCGACGCTGAACTGGTCGTCCTCGAACACGCCGAGAGCGCCCTTGACGAACACGGCGGCGGAGTCGCGCACGACCGGCGCGTAGGTCATCAGCGTCTCGGTGCCGACGTCCCGGTAGGCGACGGCCTTCTCCTCGACGGCGTCGACGGCGACCTCCGCGCGCCGACCGCCGTCTGCGTAGGCGAGGTCGGCCGGGGTCGACACCTGGTCGCCGTTGGCGTCGAGCACCCGCTCCAGCTCGGCGCCCGTCTCCGCCCACGCCGCGTCGAACAGGTCCGTCCCCGCGACGTCGTGGCCGACGGGGTGGCCCCGCGCCCGGAGCGCGAGTTCGCCGACGACGCCGCCGAGGAGGAACCGGTCGACCCGGTCGGCCAGCGCGTCTATCGCCCGCACCACGTCCGCCGCCTTCGCGCCGCCGAGCGCCATCGTCACCGGGCCGTCGAACTCGCGGCGGGCGATCGCGCCGTTTGCCTCGTACTCTGCCGCCATCACCGGGCCGGCGTACGAGGGGAGGACCGCCGGGAAGCCGACGAGCGAGGCCTGCGCGCGGTGGGCGGCGGAGTAGGCGTCGTTCACGTAGGCGTCGACGGCGGGCGCGAGGTCCCGGACGAGTGCCGACTCGGCGTGCTCCGCGGGCGTCCGGTCGGCGAGTTCGTCGTCGGCCATCCGGACGTTCTCGAGGAGGAGCACCTCGCCGCCAGAGAGGCCACGCACCGCCGCCAGTGCCTCGTCGCCGTGGGTGTCGGCGACGAAGCCGACGGGACAGTCGAGGTGGTCGGCGAGGAGGTCCGCGTGGCCCGCGAGCGACGCGAAGTCGGGGCGGCCCGGCCGGCCCTGGTGGGCGAGGACCGCGACCGCGTGGCCGTCGTCGACGAGGCGCGCGAGCGTCTCGGCGTGGCGGGCGAACCGCCGGTTCTCGCGGACGTGGCCGTTCTCGACGGCGGTGTTGAGGTCGAGGCGGACGAGCAGGCGCCGCCCGGCTGGGAGGTCGTCGAGCGTGAGCATCGTTCGGCGGTGTCCGGCCCACCACTTAGCCCTTCTCGGGCCGAGAGCGCCGGGCTCAGGCGGGCCCGGCGGTCGCCTCGGGCGAGGCCGGAGCGACGTGGCGCGCCACGTCGAGCATCCGGTTCGCGAAGCCGAACTCGTTGTCGTACCACGCGAGGACGGTGGCGAGGCCGTCGTCGCCGACCACGGCAGTGGAGGACAGGTCGACGTAGGAGGAGACGGGGAGACCGACGACGTCGCGCGAGACGATCTCGTCGTCGGTGTAGCCCAGCACGCCCGCCATCGGCCCGTCGGCGGCGCTCGTGAGCGCGTCGTTGATCGCCGCCGCGTCCGGCGCGTCGGCGAGAGCGACGGTCAGCTGCGTGATGGAGCCGCTCGGCACGGGGACACGGACGGCCATCCCGTCGAGGGTGCCCGACAGCTCCGGCAGCACCTGCGTGACGGCCTTCGCCGCGCCCGTCGTCGTCGGGACGATGTTCTCGGCGGCGGCGCGGCCCCGGCGGGGCTTCTCGTGCGGGCCGTCGATCAGGTTCTGCGAGGCCGTGTAGGCGTGGATCGTCGTCAGATAGCCCGACTCGAGGCCGAACGCCTCGTGGAGCGTGGCCGCGACGGGCGCGACGCTGTTGGTCGTACACGAGGCGTTCGAGACGACCGCCTCGCCGTCGTACTCGTCCTCGTTGACGCCGTAGACCACCTGCGTCACGTCGTCCTTCGGCGGCGCGCTGATGACGACGCGGTCCGCGCCCGCGTCGAGGTGGGCGCTCGCGTCCTCACGCGTCCGGAAGGCGCCGGTGCACTCCAGCGCGACGTCGACACCGAGGTCGGTCCACGGGAGCGCGGCGGGGTCGCGCTCCCGGGTCACCAGCGCGCGGGCCTCGCCGTCGGCGTTCTGCGCGACGAGGTGGCCGTCCTCGACGGCTGCGTCGAGCCGACCCAGCACCGAGTCGTACCGCGCGAGGTACTCGACCGTCTCGTCGTCGGCGACGTCGTTTACCCCGACCACCTCGAGGTGTGGGTCGGACAGCGCGGCACGGAAGACACTCCGGCCGACGCGACCGAAGCCGTTTATGCCGACGCGGAGCGAATCAGCTTGACTCATTCGCGAGTTAATTTACGTCCGAGCGTATTATTTCTGTCGGCGGCAGGGGTCAGAAGGCTTTTGACTGGCTGTGGTGTACATCTCCACGATGCGGAGAGACGACCGTGACGACCCGTTCGGCGATATCTTCGACGAAATCGAGCGGATGATGAACGGGTTCGGGGACGACGGAGACGTTGCCGCCGAGACACACGTCGACGTCTACGACCACGGGGACCGGCTGCGGGTCGTCGCCGACCTCCCGGGGGTCGAGAAGGAGGGCCTCGAGCTCCAGTGCGACGGCGAGACGCTCACCGTCGCCGCCGTCGGCGACCGCCGGGAGTACCACGAGCGGGTGCGTCTCCCCGCCCGGGTCGACGAGCACTCGGCGAACGCGACGTTCAACAACGGCGTGCTGACCGTGGCGCTCGACAAGAGCGGCGAGAGCGCGAGTATCGACCTCGACTAGCGGCTGCGGACCAGTTCTGCCAGTCGGCTGTAGAAGTTCGGCTCGTACTTCGACTCGTCGTCGACCGTCGGGCGCGCGTTCGTCTCGTTGACGACCCACCGCTCTCCCGTCCGGAGGAGGTCGACTCCCAGCCAGTCCGCGTCGAGCGCCGACGCCGCGTCCTCGGTCAGCTGCCGCGCCCGGTCCGGCAGGTCGACCCCGACCGCCTCGGCGCCACGGTGGACGTTGTGTTTCCACCCGTCGCTCCGGCGCTCCACCGCGCCGGCGTAGGTGCCGTCGACCACCATCGCACGGTAGTCCCGCGCGTCGGACAGGAACTCCTGGACCAGGAAGGACCGGTCGCCAGTCGCCCGGAAGTCGTGAATCAGCGCGAGGTAGTCCGTCACGCCGAGATACGAGTCGAGGTCGTGGGCCGTCGTCACGCCGATGCCGCGGGTCGTCGAGTTCGGCTTCACCACGACCGGCCAGTCGAGGCCGTCGACGGCTGCCGCGAGCGCCTCGTCGTCGGCGGGGTTCGACACCAGGCGGGTGTCGGGCACCGGGAGCCCGGCCCGCGCCAGCCGGGCGTACGTCTCGGCCTTGTTCCGCGACCGGAGGACCGTCTCGCGGCTGTTCACCCACGGCAGGCGGTGGAGGGCGGAGACGGCGCCGCCCTCCATCAGCCGCGACGGGAAGACGAGGCCGACGTCGAAGGCGTCGGCGACGGCGTCCGGAGCGAGTCGCTGGACCCGTTCCGTCGTCGGGAGGTGCCCGACCGCGATACCGCGGTCGGCGAGCGGGTCGCGGACCCGTTCGAACGTCTCCGCGCGGGTCGCGAGCGCCAGTCTGAGTTCGGCGTCTGCCACGACCGGCTGTCGCCCCGCGCGGTGAAAAGTCCGTGTCCGACCCGACTCAGGCGACGAGCAGCTCCTCGCCCGCTTCGACGACGACCCGGCAGGGCGGGGACATCTTGTTGTACGCGCGCCGGAACGCGTCCTTCGCCGTCGGTGCGTCCTCCGGCTGGCAGTAGATGGTGAAGATGGTGTCGCCGTTCGGCACCCGCGCGGCGGTGCCGACGGGCTTGCCGAACGCCTGCCGCATCCCGTCGGAGACGCGGTCCGCGCCGGCGCCCGTCGCCTGCTTGTTCTCCCGCAGGACGTGATGTGGGTGCTTGCGGAGGACCATCTTGTAGTTCTCCTGGCCGACCTCCTTCAGCATGAGACGGTTGGCGGACAGGCGGGCGGACTCGAGCGAGCCGTGCCGGAGCTGGCACTCCTCCTCGACGTCGAGGCTGACGTGGACCGGGTAGTCGTGCGGGCCGGTCTGGAGGTTGCCCATGTTGTGCTGGGCGATCTTCGAGCCCGGGACGCCGGTGATGTACTCCCGTCGCGTGTACGCCGGGCTACTGATCTCCCGGTACATCGAGGCCGGTTTGTCGGACATGGTTAGTTGTGGAGAGATGGGGCGAGTCGCTGTTTAAGAGCGTCGATCCACCACGGCGCCGGGGTCGAGGGCGACGTGGTCGAAGCCGTGTTCGTCGAGCAGCGCCGTCGCCCGGTCCGTGACGGAGGGAGCGACGAGGACGCCACGGACCGGCGGGGTGGCGGGGCCGGCTCCGTCCTCCCGCTCGACTGCGTCCTCGCGGTCGTCACCACACTCCCGCTCGACTGCGTCCTCGCGGTCGTCACCACACTCCCG
>KI543171.1:73778-79636 GCA_000496195.1 uncultured archaeon A07HB70 | reverse complement strand
CCGGCGCCGTCGCGCCCGAACACGTCCACCGGGCCGGCGCTCGTCTCGCGTTCGGTCGCGGTCGGCTCGAACCAGTCCGCGACGAGCGTCGGCGCCGCCAGCACGGCCTCGCGTAGGTCCGCCTCGCTCCCGACGAGCGAGCGGTCCGACTCGTCGGTCGGCTGCATGGCCGTCAGCTGGTACACCTCGTCGAACGTCACGTCGAGGCGCTCGTCGGGCGAGGCCCTGGTCGACCGCACCCGGAGCGCGTCGTCGCGGACGCTCGCGGCGTGGTCGGAGCCGGGGGGCTGCCAGTTGACCGGCGTCCGACCCTCGTCGGTGTGGACCAGCGCCGCGCCGTCGGGCTTCAGGACGACGAGACGGTCGCCGGAGCCGAGTTCCGAGCTCGCCCGCCCGTCGTAGGCGACCCGGCACCGCCCGTGGATCGTCACGAGCGCGTCGGTGTCGAGCGCCTCCGAGAGCGCCGTCAGCGCCTCGCGCGGCGTCGGCGAGCGGAGCGTCTGCACGACGGGCCGGTACGCGGGCTCGCAAAAAAGCGCCGCGCAACGCTTTTGCGCCCGCCGGGCGGCGGGTCGGGGGATGCGCTCCGAGTCCGAGATTCACGACCGGCTTGCCGAACTCGAGGCGGCGTACGACGCGCAGGACCCGCCGACGTCGCCGACGGAAGACGAGGCGGAGATAGCCGTGTTGCGCGCGATAGAAGAGCTCGAGTGGGTGCTGGGCGAGCGCGAAGCCGACGGCTCGTTCACCAGGTGATCGGAGAACTGTACGTCGTCGTCGCGTCTACAGGCGGGTGAGGTTCTTCGCGCGTGGCCCCTTGTCCGCCTGTTCGATTTCGAACTCCACTTCCTGCCCTTCCTCGAGGTCCGGACCGCCGACGTCTTCCATGTGGAAGAAGACGTCTTCCTCCGAATCGTCGCTGTCGATGAAGCCGTAGCCGCCGGTGTCGTTGAAGAAGTCGACCGTTCCAGTCGCCATTGCAACTGGTAATGTGCTTGGCTTCGCTATAAGCCTTCCGCGACGGAACGGCGTGCTCCGAACGTCCGTAAACGGCGTTTAGAGCGCTTTTCGCGCCCGTTCTGTGTTCGGGCGACGGGCGAACAGCCGCCGCGTGGCCGGGGCGGAACGTTCAGGCCGGGGCAGGGCAACGGTGGGCCGTGAACGAGACCGGTCGCCGGGCTGTCAGGTACGCCCTCGTCGCCGCCGTCGTCGGCACCCTCGTCGGGACGGTCGTGAACGGGTCGGTCGTCGTCGGTATCGCCTGGGGCGTCGGGAGCGGGACTGGCGGGCTCCTCGGACTCCTCGGCTACGACGCCTACCGCCGGCGCGGGGACTGAGCCGGGGCGAAGGCCAGCGCTCGCGGCGCCCCGCGTCGGTGTCGGCCCCCTCCTCGTCGCCGACCCGCTCGAGCGAGCACGGGACCTCCGCGCGTTCTACACCGACTTCGGCGTCCTCCCGCGGATAGGGCATCTCCGGCGGGATGGTCAGCGCGTCCCACGGGGCGTGCGGGTCGCCGTCGGAGTGCGCTGGACCGATCCGGGAGCAGCCGACGAGGTGGTCGAGGCCGCGGAACACCGACTGGCTGAACCCGGGGTCTCGCGCACGAACGGCGCGTCGGCGAGGTCGTGGACCGCCGGCACCGCCGAACGGCTGTCGTCGCGGACCATCGGCCACGCCGACCGGAGGCGCGAGCGGAGCGCCGTGGACACCGCGTCGCCCCGCCTCCGCCGTGTGTCCCGGGAGACACGGAGCGGGGCAGCCACAGTCCGGTCGTCACCGACACCGTCCCGAACCCGAACAGGGTGTGCCGTCCCTGGAGCCGTGACCCGTAGATCGCGGCAGCGAAACAGTCGAAAGCGGTCGTCGTGACGGAGACGACGAGTCACGGGCACGTCGGAACAGACTGCGGCGAAGACGGGGAGGGGCGTATACAGCCGTTCACCTGTTCTCTCCGATGTCCGAAGGTGACAGGTCCGGGCCGCACTCCGCTCGCACGGACGGAGAGCCACGACCGGTGGCGGCCCGAACCGCGACTGGTTCGCCGCCCCAGGCCGAGCGTCGGGGCCGTCCCCGGACACCTCGTCGACCGGAACTCGGCTGCGCGACGAGCGAGCGAGTCGGTGGTCGGGAGTGCGAGTCGTCCGGGAGAGAACCCGGACATCGTCCGCACCACGCAGCCGAGCTGTGAGTCTGGTGCCGCCTGCCCGGCCTTGAGACGCGCGCTCCGCTCGCGGGGACGGGGACAGCTCGGTATTCAGTCGAGTGTGGACGCTACTCGAACAGAAAGCCGCGTAAGGTCGGGATGCCGCCTCCCCGATTTGAACGGGGGACAGCTCGATCTTCAGTCGAGTGCTCTCCCAATCTGAGCTAAGGCGGCGCGGTCGGAACGACGACGAAGCCGGACAAGAGCGTTACGAAACCGGGCGCGGGGCCGCGTCGCTGCGACTCCCGTGTCGAATCCGCGCACACGTGACGGTCTCACGACTCGCCGCTCGGCCCGTCGCGGACAGTGGGCTCGGGCGGATTCGAACCACCGATCTCGGCCTTGTAAAGGCCGCGTCATGACCAGCTAGACCACGAGCCCTCACGGAGGTGCGGCCCGCCCGCTGAATAACCGTTTCCCTCTCGCCGTCGCGCAAGGCTTAGGCGCGGCGACGGCAATCGGCGGGCGTGGACCGCCAGTCGCTCGCCGTCGTCGCCGGCGTCGCCGTCCTCCTCGTCGCGGCGGTCGGCGGCGTGGCACTCGCCGCCGGGGTGGTCGACCTAGACGACGGCCCGACGACAGCGCCGGCGACGGACGGGACGGCGGACCCCCGCGGAGGACCGCCGCGTCGTCGAGCCGACGACGAGCGTGGCGATACGCGCGCCGAACGGGACCGAACGCACCACGGTGCGGGTCGCCGTCGCCGACACGCAGGCCGAGCGCTACGAGGGGCTGAGCGGGACGGCGCCGCTCGACGACGGCGAGGGACTGCTCTTCGTCCACGACCGCGAGTCGACCCACGCCTACGTGATGCGGGGGATGCAGTACCCGCTCGACATCGTCTTCGTCGCCGACAACGGGACCGTCACCCGGATTCACCACGCGTCGCTCCCGCCGGCAGGGGCGGGCGGCGGCGACCTGACGCGCTACCGCGGCTACGGTCGGTTCGTCCTCGAGGTGCCCCGCGGCTACACGAACCGCACGGGCGTCGCGCCGGGCGACCAGGTCCGGGTTCCGGAGCGCTACCGGTAGTGCGGCGTGTGACCGACTCTCGCCAACCCTTTTGCCCGCGCAGCCGCTCTAATCTGTAGTGGATATCGGCGTACCGGACGAGGACGACCCCTTCGAGGCGCAGCGTGAGCGCGCGGCAAACCCGATGCGCCGGCTGTTCGGCGAGTACGGGCGTCCCTACGGCCTCGAGTTCGTGGTCGGGATCCTCGCCAGCATCGTCGCTCGGATTCTCGACCTGCTCCCGCCGCTCCTCCTCGGCCTCGCCGTCGACGCGATCTTTCTGAACACCCGCCCGCTCGACCTCCCGCTGGTTCCGGACGCGTGGGTGCCGAACGGCCCCGAGGCGACGTTCCTCGGCTTCGTCGCCGGCGAGGCGCAGTTCGCCTTCGTCGTCACCCTCGTGGCCGGGTCGTTCGGCCTCGGGGCGGCGTTTCACTACGTCCGCAACTGGGGCTGGAACGCGTTCGCCCAGAACGTCCAGCACGACGTGCGGACCGACACCTACGACCACATGCAGCGGCTCGACATGGCCTTCTTCGAGGACAAACAGACCGGCGAGCTGATGTCGGTGCTCTCGAACGACGTCAACCGGCTGGAGCAGTTCCTCAACGACGGGATGAACACGACCTCGCGGCTGGCGCTGATGGTCGTCGGCATCGCCGCGCTTCTCGTCTGGCTCAACCCGTCGCTGGCCGTCGTCGCGCTCCTGCCGGTTCCGATCATCGCGGGCTTTACCTACCTGTTCGTCCGGACGATCCAGCCGAAGTACGCCGAGGTCCGGTCGTCCGTCGGGACGGTCAACTCCCGGCTGGAGAACAACCTCGGCGGTATCGCGGTGATCAAGTCCTCGAACACCGAGCCGTACGAGTCCGACCGGGTCGACGACGTCTCGCAGGGCTACTTCGACGCCAACTGGGACGCCATCCGCACGCGCATCACGTTCTTCCCGGCGCTCCGAATCCTCGCCGGCGTCGGCTTCGCGGCCACCTTCGTCATCGGCGGCGCCTGGGTGCTCCGGGGGCAGCCGCCGCTCCCGTTCATGGCCGGCGAGCTCTCGCCCGGCGTCTTCGTCACCTTCGTGCTCTACACCCAGCGGTTCATCTGGCCGCTGGCGCAGTTCGGCCAGATCGTCAACACCTACCAGCGCGCCCGCGCCTCCGCCGAGCGCGTCTTCGGCCTCATGGACGAGGTCGGGCGGCTGGAGTCGGACGCCGACGCCGCCGAACTCGTCGTCGACGAGGCACGCGTCGACTACGACGGCGTCACCTTCGGCTACGCCGAGGACGACGAGCCGACCCTGCGGGACGTCTCCTTCACCGCCACGGGCGGCGAGACGGTGGCGCTCGTCGGCCCGACCGGCGCCGGCAAGTCGACGGCGCTGAAGCTCCTCCTCCGGATGTACGACGTCGACGACGGACGGATCCGTATCGACGGGCAGGACGTCCGGGACGTCACCGTCCGGAGCCTCCGGAGCGCGACCGGCTACGTCAGTCAGGAGACGTTCATGTTCTACGGCACCGTCCGCGAGAACATCGCGTACGGGCGGTTCGACGCCGACGACGAGGCGGTGGAGGCCGCCGCGCGCGCCGCGGAGGCCCACCGCTTCGTCCGGAACCTCCCGGAGGGCTACGACACGATGGTCGGCGAACGCGGCGTGAAGCTGTCGGGGGGCCAGCGCCAGCGCCTCGCCATCGCCCGCGCGATTCTGCGCGACCCGGAGATCCTGATCCTCGACGAGGCCACCTCCGACGTCGACACCGAGACGGAGATGCTGATCCAGCGCTCGCTCGACCGGCTGACCGCCGACCGGACGACGCTCGTCGTCGCTCACCGCCTCTCGACCGTCCGGGACGCCGACCGGATCGTCGTCCTCGACGAGGGCGGGGTCGTCGAGGTCGGGTCCCACGACGAGCTGCTGGCCGAGGACGGCCTCTACGCGAACCTCTGGGGCGTCCAGGCCGGCGAGATAGACGACCTGCCCGAGCGGTTCGTCGAGCGGAGCCGCGAGCGGGGCGCACAGCGGTTCGACCCCGACACGGACGACGAGACGGCGGCGGAGCCGCCGGGCGCGAGCGACGACTGACGACCGGGTGGCCCCCGCGAGGACCGGAGTGATTACCCACCGGCCCGACACACCAGCGTGGACCTGACCCGCGCCACCTGGACCGACGTCCGCGACACGGACGCCGACCGCGCGGTGCTCCCGGTCGGGAGCACGGAGCAGCACGGCCCGCACGCCCCCCTCGGCACCGACACGCGCCACGCCGAGAGCGTCGCCGCCGCCGGCGCCGAACGCCACGACGAGGAGGTGCTGGTCGCGCCGCCGGTGCCCGTCGGGGTCGCCGAGGAACACCGCGCCTTCGACGGGACGCTCTGGGTGGCGCCGGAGACGCTCCGGACGTACGTCGGCGACGTCCTCGCGAGCCTGCGCCACGGCGCGGGCGTCGACCGCGTCGTCGTCGTCAACGGCCACGGCGGCAACGTCGCCGCGCTGCGGGAGGCGACGGCGCGGGCGACCCGTGGTGACGGCCCGTACACCGTCCCGTTCACCTGGTTCGACTCGGTCGACGCCGGGGCCGCCGCCGACGCCGCCGACCACGAGCGGGTGGAGATGGGCCACGGCGGGCCGCTCGAGACGGCGCTC
>KI543171.1:71701-73758 GCA_000496195.1 uncultured archaeon A07HB70 | reverse complement strand
GAGACCGTTGAGAACGCCGAGGACGTTGTCTGCCTCCGTCTCCCACACCGCGTCGGCGTCGGGGAGTTCCGCCCGGGCGGCCTCGAGATGTGTCTCAACGTCGCTCCGCAGTTCGTCGGCGGCCTCGCCGAACAGGTCGTCGTCGCCGAGCGTCGACTGGCCCATACGACAGCATTCGGCGCCCAGCGACGTAAACCTCGACCCGAGAGCGGAAGTGAAACGCTCGGTCGGTCGTCTGCGCCGAGACACTCGGCTCTGCCCGGTCGTCGTGCTCGGCCGTCCAGCACGCCACCGACGACGGTCGAGCGGTTCCGGACGT
Source organism: uncultured archaeon A07HB70 (assembly GCA_000496195.1). Lineage (GTDB taxonomy): Archaea > Halobacteriota > Halobacteria > Halobacteriales > Haloferacaceae > A07HB70. The sequence goes on along the minus strand of KI543171.1, from coordinate 73,439 downwards.
CGTGTCGGAGTGCCCGCGGAGACGGTCGCGTCGCTGGTGCCCGGCGGTCACGTCGACGTAGACCGCGTAGCGGTCGGTCACCACGGTCACCCGGGGAAGCGCCGGCCGACGTCGGTCTGGAGTTCGATCACGGTCGAGTCCCGGGCGTCCGTGCCGTCCGGCGGCGGCGCCTCTCAGGCCCGGTCGACCGACTCGACACGCATCCGCGGATAGCCGTCCTCGACGGCCATCGCCGTCTCGACGACGACCCCGTCGTGGTCGATCCGCATCTCCACCTCCATCAGCCGGCCCGTCAGCTCCGTGTAGCCGTGGTCGCTCGCCGCCGCGACCGCGTCGTCGTCGATGTCGACCGAGACGGAGCCGCAGGACGGCTGGTTCTCGATCGCCTCGGCCATCGACCGCTCGAGGCTCCGTGTGTTCGCCGTGCTGACCGGTGTCCCCGCGAACTGGTGGTAGAGCGAGCCGAACTTGATCCCCGCCTCGAAACACGCGCGCTCGGCGGCTGTGGCCGCCGTCTCGTCCGTCCTGTCGTCGCCCATATCCGTCCGACGGCTGCCGGGGACTTAGCGACCGCGCTGTCCCGTTCCGTCCTGTCCCGGACGACTTATGCTCCCGACCACACACGTGCCGAACGAACACGAATGACCGACGACCCGGTGTTGCTCACCGGAGCGGGCGGCCGCGTCGGGCGGGCGATCCTGCAGGGGATCGGGGCCGACCACGAGTGGCGGCTGCTCGACCGCGAGTCGATCCGGCTCGACCGCCTGCCCGACGCCGTCGCGGACGCCGAACGAGTTATCGGCGACGTGACCGACGAGGCGGCGGTTCGCGACGCCATCAGGGGGGTCTCCGCGGTGATCCACCTCGCCGGCGACCCCCGTCCGGAGGCGCCGTGGGACAGCGTCGTGACGAACAACATCGACGGCACGCAGACGGTGTTCGCCGCCGCCGCCGCCGCCGACATCGACCGGGTCGCGTTCGCCTCCTCGAACCACGCCGTCGGTGCCTACGAGACGGCAGACCTCACGCCCGGGATCTACCGCCCCGAGGACGAGTTCCGCCTCGACGGGTCGGAGCTCCCGCGGCCGAGCAACCTCTACGGCGTCTCGAAGGCCGCCGGCGAGGCGCTCGGACGGTACTACCACGACACCGAGGACCTCTCGGTCGCCTGTGTCCGGATCGGCAACCTGACCGAGGGTCACCCGCCGCGCAACTACGAGCGCGGGCAGGCGATGTGGCTCTCGCACCGGGACTGCGCGCACCTGTTCGACCGCTGTCTCCACGCCGACTACGGGTTCGAGATCGTCTACGGCATCAGCGCGAACGAGCGCCGCTACTACTCGATCAAGCGCGCCCGCGAGGTGCTCGGGTACGACCCGCAGGACGACTCCGCGGAGTACCACCTCGACGGGACGCAGAAGGCTTAGAACAGGCCGTCGACGTCCCGTTCGCGCGCCCGCCGTCGCTCGACCAGCGAGCGCAGTCGCCCGTACGCCAGCCCCGCCTCTCGCCCGACGACGACGTCGGTCAGGAGCGTCGCGAACCGTCCGCGGCCCGCGGCGGCCTCCGCACGGGCGTACCGCGCCGCGTCCGCGACGACGGACTCGTCCGGGTCGCCCGCCGCCGCGACCGCACGGGCCGCGCGGCCGAGAGCGTCCAGCGACAGCGACTCGGGGTCGACCGGCGTCGCCGTGACGGCCAGCCGCGGCGGGTCGACCGGGTCGGGGTCGGTCAGCGC
>KI543171.1:65373-71463 GCA_000496195.1 uncultured archaeon A07HB70 | reverse complement strand
GTCGGACACGGCCCGTCTCTCCGTGGCGCGGCGACAAAGTGGCGGCGCCTCACCCCGTGCGTGGCGTCATGAGCAGCGCCGCCGTCCCCGAGACCGCGACGACGGCGGCGACGTGTGCGATCAGAACCGTCTGGAGCACCGAGCCGGGGGTCAGAAACGGGACGATAGAGAGCTGGAGCAGACCGAACAGCGCCGTCTCGGAGTCGGCGCGCCGGAGCAGACGGGCCGTCTCCGGGGCGAGGTCGAACGCGCGCGATCCGGTCGGGGAGAACCGGTACCGGACGGCCCGCCAGAGCCCGAGGACGCTCGCCCACCAGTTCGTTCCGATGCGGTAGGAGATGTCCCAGCCGATGAGCAGGAGCACGTACACCCCGGCAACCGAGCGGTCCGGGCCGAACAGCGTGTAGAGCAGCGGTCGCGCGGTCTGGCCCGGCTCGAACACGAACAGGTGGGTGACGAGCGCCACGTACACCAGCACGCCCAGGACGGTCTCGACCTTCGACCCGAACAGCAGCCGCTTGTAGCTCGTCGGCACCGCGCGGGAGCGGACGAGTCGACCGATCCGGAGCATCTCGACGCTTCCGAGCGTGGCGAGGAGCACCGCGGCGCTCCCGACGACCGCGACGGCGGCGTTGCCGTCCAGCGCCGCGAACGCGAGGACCGCCGCCTCGAAGACGACGAGCTGGACCCCGAGCGCGAAGGCGTTCGACACCTCGACGCCGGGGAGCGCGCCGACGATGCTCTCGTACACCCACGTCTCGCCGAACTCCGTCCCGCCGGCGGTCGTCACTGCTCCGCCCTCGGCGCCACGCGGCTGCCGGTCGGCGTCAGCGCCTCGTCGACAGCCGTCTCGAAGCCGGTCGGGTCGACGCCGAGCGCCGCCGCCGGACGCGGGTCCGAGACGACGGCGGGGGTCGAGAGGCTCTCGACGAGCGGCGCGACGGTCCGGTACGGGACGTCCGTGGCCGCGGCGAGGCCGAGTGCCGCAGCGGAGAGCGGCATCCCGGGGACGACGCGGACGGCGAAGCGCGTCCCGAGCGCGTCGGCGACGGCCGCGAGCAGGTCGGCGTAGGGGCGGGCCCGCGGCGCCCCGACCTCGACGACGTCGGCGGCGCCGTCGTCGACGACAGCCGCGAGACACCGCACCACGTCGTCGACGGCGACCGGCTGACACGGCGTCTCGATTGCCGGCGGGACCGGCACGACCGGGAGCCGGGCGGCGCACTGTCGCATCAGCCGGAAGCTGAGGCTGTCCGGGCCGATGACGACGCCGGCCCGGACCGTCGTGAGCCGGTGGTCGTGCCGGTCGGCGCCGAGGACGGACTCGACCGCCCTGCGGGAGTGGAGGTGGCCCGCGTCGTCGCCGTCGACGTCCCCCAGGCCGCCGAGGTAGACGAGACGGTCGACACCCGCCGCCGACGCGGCGCGGGCGAAGGCCGCCGCGGCCCGGCGGTCCCGGTCTTCGTACCCCGGGCCGGTACCGAGCGAGTGGACGAGGTAGACGCCGACGTCCGCGCCGCGGCAGCAGCCGGCGACACCCTCGGGGGCGAGCAGGTCACCCTCGACGACCCGGACGTCCGGCGCCGACACGAGCGACGCCGCGCGCGGCGCCGACGGGTCGCGCACGAGCGCCGTGACCGCGTGGCCGGCGGCGAGCAGCCTCGGGACCAGCCGGCTCCCGATACAGCCGGTCGCCCCGGCGACGGCGACACGCATCGACTCACCTCGTCTGCGGGGCGGCGCGTCGCGGGACACCGACGCGTGCGAGACTGTGTGGAACGATCATGTTTGTTCTTACCACCCACAGGGAAATGTGTTGCGCAGCGGGGCTGGAGCGGCGTGTGACACTTGTGGGCGGCGGACGAGGACCACCCGTGCAGTGGGAACGCCGACGCGACCTGGAGGGCGGCAAAGAGCTCGGGGTCTGGCTGCTCGTCGACGACGGCGCCGTCGAGCGAGAGCTCTACGTCGAGAGCCACGAGTACCGCGGCGGAGCGTTCGACGTCTACACGGCCACGCCGGACGGCGAGTGGAGCCACGAGGGGACGTTCGAGCGCGTCACCGGGGCGTTCGACGCGGCGGCGGCGTACCTCGAGAGGAGCGAGTTCTCGCGACGAGAGCCGTCGTGAGCCGGTCTCGTCGCCCCTGCGCCCGGCCACGGCTGCCGGCTCGGGGCCTCGCGGCACAGCCGGTCGGAGCGTCCCCGTCGTCCGGCGCGCGAGCACGAGACGGGGCGGCGTGTGGACGGGCGATACGAGCCGTGCGCCCTGTCGGGGACCGAGGTTACCGGGTGAGACAGCCGTTCGCGTCTCCGACACGGCGAGGTGTCGGGCGTGTCTGAGGTCAGCTCTCCGTGACAGGCCACCGGCCCGGCGGGCTCCGGCAACGCTACGGCCACGACGGCTGCCGGCAGCACGTAGGACGCCGCGAGACCGATTGCCTCGTGCGTCGTCACGACACGACGGTCGGGGCGAGGCCGGCGCCGGGGACAGGCGAGCGGCCGACCGAGGCCGTCGAGCGCTGCGACAGCACCCGACAGAGACGGCGACGCCGCGCTCCGAGCGGTGGCCGGACGGCTGTTCGGGTAGCCACGACGGGCTGGCGCAGCGCGAGCAGGAGTCGATGCCGAGCACCGAGTAGCGGGAGCAGGTTCCAGCCGCTGCCGTCGCCAGTATCGTGGTCGCGACGAGTCCCAGCACCGGCGAGGGTCGCGATCGAAGCGGCGCCCGCGACTGCACCGACTGCCGCTCTGAGAGCGCGGTCTCCTGGGCCGACGTTTCTGTTCAGCCTCGGCGTACGCTCTACACGCGCGTGCTCTCAGTGTCGTATACGGCAGACAGTACCGTGATCGTCCTCTCATCCCGGAGTCCTGAGACACGCTCGGAGGCGGTCGCCCGCTCCTCTGCGGCGTCCACCGGCGCGTCACCAGCGCCGTTCCGGCACAGGAGAGATCGGCAGATCCTACGGGTTCAGGGGCGGTTCTCGCGTGGCGGCGAGTGACGCGTCGACCGGCGTATCAGAGCTGACACGGGCGGCGTGTCGGCGACGGATGTCTACTCCTCGACGAGCTCGACGCCGGTGATCTCGAACCGCGCACCGGCTGCTGGACGCTCCGCGATCCGGATCGTCCAGTCGTGGCCGTCGGCGACCTGCTCGGCGATCATCAGTCCGAAGCCGGTTCCGCCCGCTGCCGTCGAGTAGCCGGCGTCGAACACGTCGTCGCGGCTGTCGTCGGGGATGCCCGGCCCGTCGTCCTCGACGTAGAACCCGTCGTCCAGTCCGCCGACCGTGACGGTCACGTCGTCGCCGCCGTGTTCGACCGCGTTTCGAAAGAGGTTCGCGAACAGCTGGTGCAGGCGGCTCTCGTCGGCGTGGACCGTTCGGTCGACGTCGGTGACGAGCGTGGCGTCGGCAGTCTGGACGTGCTCCCAGCAGGACGTCGTCAGCGCCGCGAGGTCGACCGGCTCGAGGTCGGTGACCGGGTCACCAGTACGGGCCAGCGACAGGAGGTCGTCGATCAGGGCCGACATGCGGTCGAGGGCGCGGTCGACCTGTATCAGGTGGTCGCTGTGGTGGTCCTCCATCGCGAGCGACAGCCGCCCGTCGGCCACGTTCAGCGGATTCCGGAGGTCGTGCGAGACGACGCTGGCGAACTGGTCCAGCCGCTCGTTCTGCCGCTCGACCGTCCGTTCGTACTCCTTTCGCTCGGTGATGTCGGACGCGACTCCACACGTCGCGTACAGGTCGCCGTTCTCGAACAGTGGTGTGATACGCGTCAGAAACGTCCGCGTTCCGCGCGCTGTCTCGACCGTCTCCTCGACTTCGACGGGCTGTTCTTCCTCTATCGTCCGGCTGTCGTTCGCTCGAAACTGCGCCGCGGTCTCGGGCGAGAGTATCTGCTCGGGAGCCGCTCCGGAGACGTCGACGTCCTCGTCGATGCCGAACACCGCGCGAAACTCCTGGTTCACCAACACGAACTGGCTGTCGGCGTCCCGGATCCAGATCGCCGCCTCGACGCCGTCGAGCACCCCCTGTAGCTGCCTCGTCCGCTCGCGGAGCGTGTTCTGCGCCGTCCGTGCGCTGCGGGCCTCCATCCGTGCTCGGGCGGTCTGGTGGCCCGCGACCACGCCCGCGATGCCGCCTGCCCCGGCTGCGATCAGGAGCGGGAAGACGGCCTCGGCGACGACACGCCCCTCGAACACCCGAACGAGCATCGAGAGCCCCATGATCGCCACGAACAGGACGGCGCCGGCGAAACACCACACGAGAACCTGCCAGCGGTCCTCCGGGGAGAGGTCGGTGCCGTCGAGTCGGTACCCGGCGTACACGAGTCCGAGCGCCGGCGGGACGTCCAGCGCGGCCGCGAGCAGGGGGCCGGATACGCCGTCGACGGCGGCGACTTCGGTTCCGTGGTGGACAACAGCGGCGAGAAACAGCGCTGCCCCCAGCCCTGCGACGAGCGCCGAAGCGTTCGACCGGAGACGACGGCCCAGCACTACGATAATAGAACCGCCGTGTCAGCTTATATGTTCCCGTTCGTCGACAGCTGAGCCCGCGGATCCCGGGCCTTGACTGCCGGAACTCGGGGACGCTTGCCCGAACAGCGGCGGGTCGAACGCGTCTGCTGGCGACACCCCGTCGACGGTGATCGTAACGTCGTCGCCGTCGAAGGTGGTAAACGAGAACTCGCCGACCGACCCGTACGCGTCTGCCGACCGCTCCCTGAGCCGTTCGCGCAGGACGGCGACGGCGATCCGCTCGCCGATCCGGAGCCCACTCGTCGTGTCGCTCCGGTAGTGGATTCCGGCCAAGCTCCGGGCATACGAGACGTTCGCGGCGAGCTTGTTGATCTCGCCGCCGACGGTCAACGTGTCGGGCGTCCCGTCAGTGGTGAGGCTGGTCGGGTCGTCCGGGTCCGGCCTGACCGGGTTCGTGATCACCGCGTCCTCGTCGAAGTACGCCTTCAGTATCGTCCCGTTCGACCCCGCGGTGACGGCGTGGCCGCCGGGATACGACGGATGCGTGGGCGAGCCGTCGGGGTAGGCCTGGGGCAGAAGCGACGTGTCGACGGTGTTCTGTGTTCTGCTGAGCGCCGTCGAGTCAAGCAGCTGGCCGTGAATCGGATACCGGTCGGCTGCCGGCTGTCCGTCGATGCGCGTGCCGTTCTCGATCTGGTACACCCGACCGCCGAACTCCTCCGGGCGCAGCCGCCGGTGGAGCCGCCACTTGTGGTACCACGCGGCGTGTGCGTGTATCTGGAGGATGCCGCCGAGGATCGACTGGTAGCCGCCCCGGACGTAGTCGACGAAGCCGTCCGGCACGTTCGGGTCGACCGGAAGGTCCGGACTCATCGGCACCGACCCTGTGCCGTCTGCCGAGAGGTTCGTCAGCGCGAGGTTCTCCGGCGAGTCGTCGTCCGGTTCGCTGTTCTGGAGGATCAGCGCCGCGTTGAGGTACGGCTGCTGGGAGACGTTCTCGCCGACGTACGTCGCCAGGTCCCGCCCGGTGATCGGATAGCGCCTGACGTCCACTCTGATCCCGGCGTCCGACAGCGAGGGCTCGTCTGGCGTCGTGCGGTTGATCCCGCCGTCCGGGATCTCACCCCGCTGAACGGCGAGCCAGTCTCCGAAGTCGACCATGTAGTCCGTCGGCTCCAGCGGCCGGAACTGCTGGTCTCGCTCGATGACCCCTCGCTCGAAGTTCTTCAGCAGGAACTGACTCACGTACGGCCCCGTTCTCGCCCCCTCGACGGTCCCCCTGAACAGGTCGGCCTGGGCCGTCGGTCCCGCGAAGTCCGTGAGCCCCGACAGTTCGTCCGCCGCGGCACCGACGGCCTCGTGGTCGTCGTACTCGTCGAACGGCACGTCACGCGTCAGCGCCATCCAGTACAGTTCGACCATCTCGGCGGCGGCCTCGGCGCTGTCGAACGGCGGCGGCGCGGGGCCGTAGACGTTGTTCGGGTCGAGTCCGACCGGATTGAAGCTGGTCGCCGCCTCGGGGTTGGTGAGCGGCCTGGGGCCGGCCTGCGGAATCGCGTCGAAGTCGCCGCCGCCGCCCGTCCCCAGCGCCGACCGCATCGTCTCGAACGCG
>KI543171.1:62866-64639 GCA_000496195.1 uncultured archaeon A07HB70 | reverse complement strand
GTTGAACATCAGGCGGTACTGGGACAGCAACCGACCAACACGAATGGAAGCGTCTTCAAGTGGAGATCGACGGGGCGCGATCCCCGGCTCATGACTGAGGAGCAGTTTGAGATGGGTCTGGAGAAGTACGACGAACTCGCTGAAGAGGGACCATTCTCGTGGCTCTCTGACCGACGACGAGTGTGAGGTTGTCGACACACACGCGGACAAGAAGGGCAAAGTGATAGCCTTCGCTCGTGATCAAGACGAAACCACGGCCCGCGAAATAAGCGGCAACATTGAGATTTCTCGAAGGCACACTTCGGACGTACTCGGCGGGTTGGTCGAACGAGGATATGCGAGTGTCGACCAAGGGGCCGGAGACACAATCGAGACGTGTTCACGGTGGCGTCGGCTACCCCGATCGACCACTTCGTGGAGTTGGACTGAAGCTTGGAACTATCGTCTTAATAGAATGAAGAGAGTAGTTCCAACGTTTATTTCTGATACATTCAATCCCGAACCCCCCGGAAGGGGTTTGGCACTATTTACGATTCCCTATTTCGAGAAGACCCCGGAAACAGGAGGAAACCGGTTCTAAAGCCCGCTAACGATGTTTTAGATAGAACGATATCATCGTAGCGACCCTCTACGGGCCACAGAATCCGGTAGCCAGTGGGGCCACCAGCCCGTCCCATAGGCCACTCACGACGACGATCGTCCCACAGCCCGCCAGCAAGAGCTCTACGGAGTAGAGAGTGGGTATCCTGAGGGGATCTGGTGGTGGGTGAGAGACGGGGAGAGCTGGCTCCGGAGAGGCGGGTGTCGGTCGAGGCGCAGGGGTGGGGATCCGAAGACGTCGAAAATTCTCTGAGCGCTCTCCGGCTCTCTCGATGTGTGATTTGGGGCCTGATCCGAGTGCATTCGTGCCGTCTTGATGAATACATAGCTAGTCGTGAGTGCCGTCCTTGTCGACATGGATCATACGTCGGTATTCGTCTTCGAGGGCGAGACAGGGGCATGAGCTGTGAGAACGAGCCGCTGATACTCGTCAGAGGGCGCTTTCTGAGGAAGCGTTGGGTATGGCTGTTAATCGATTTTATAACGTCGGCGCGGGCAGCTCACTGCCAAGCTCGTCCAAACGTCCATAGGTGACTTCGTCGGGATTGTCGTCTATCAGGTCGTATCGAGTGAGACATTTCCGGACGGTCGTCGGGGAACAGCCGAACTCGTCACGGGCCGCTATCTCGTCCGCTGATAGCCCTTGCTTGACGTACAGACGACCTAAGGTGTCTTCGTGACGCCACTCGAATGACCCCAAGACGTTCCATATGGACGGTCACGCGGCTCTTGGAGACTTCAAGCTCGTGGGCGATAGTTTGAGTCGACAGCCCTCGCTCGTGGTAGGCCCATTTGAGAAATTCGCGGTCTTTCCACGGTTCTGTTTCGGGAACGCGCTCTTCAGGTAGGTGGAATCTCACGTGGGAAAATACGCATTTGTGATAGTAGTTCGTTCGGCGGGCGTACCTCACTGGCTCTGTCAGCGCAAGATGGTCAGTCGTCGTAACTCACGCGTTCAACCACGTCTGCGAAGGCGACGTTCTCACGAACATCGGTGACCTCGATGGAGACACGCTCGCCCTGTTCGGTGTCGGGAACGATAACGACGAACCCACGCTCGACACGGGTGATACCGTCGCCTTGGTCACCTATATCCTCGATTTCAACGGTTCGCTGTTCTCCCTCTTCGACCGGTGGCGTCGGTGAGCCACGCTCGCGCTTTGGGTCAGTGTC
>KI543171.1:54067-61217 GCA_000496195.1 uncultured archaeon A07HB70 | reverse complement strand
TGGCGCGCTCGATCCCGATGGGACGGAGCCCCGCGTCGAGCGAGGCCCAGACCAGACTCGGGAACTTCCAGCCGTTCGCACGCTCCCGGTCGTCGGGCGTCACCTCACGCTTGGGCTTGGAGAAGCGCTGTGCGAGATACGCCTTCCAGCGATCCCGCCCCCTCGATGACAGTCCGGCATAGCTGGGGATCGACCCGTACTCCAGCGCGGCCTCGCGGATCTGCTGGCGCTCGTCTCGGAGGAGGAAGTCCCGCGGCTCTGCGCTCCCCGAGGGTTCGGTGAAGGTGACGCTGGGCTCCCACGCCTCGCCGCCGCGCTCGTGTGCCTGCCAGTTGAACAGGCGCTTGAGCGCGCGCTCGTAGTTGTTCCGGGAGTAGTCGCCTTCGTCTGTGCGCGCGAGGTGGCGCACGTAGGCGTCAGCGTCGTCGTGGCTGATGCTGGTCGTGTATCCGTCCCGTTTCCCACGCCCAGCGGTAGAAGATGTCGAGCCGCTGAACGGTGTTCAGGACGGTGCGGTGCGCGTAGCCCTCGGCAGTCTCGGGGTCTTTCCCGAAGGCGAGCAGCCACTGGACGAGCTGGCTCCGGTGTGCGCGGTAGTCCTGCTGGTGGCGCTCGTCGAGGCGCGCGGCAGACGGGTCGGGCACCAGCGGGATACCCTCGACCTCGTTCTGATCACTCACGCGCACCAGCCCTCCAGTCGAAATCGGGGGGCTCGATGCCGTCTACGCCGCTTGGTCCGGCAGCAGTTGGAAATCGCCAGACTGCGACGGGATCCGGTGCGAAGACGAGTCGGCTTGGCTATGGGCGACATTCTGTTTCGTCCTGCCGACACCAGAAAACTGGGCTCAGAGGCCCTGAACCGCGGAGGGAGCGTCCTGACGGAGTTCACGCGAGCGGAGCGTGGGCACGTCAGGTCGTGACCGAACGAAGTTTGGGAGCGTCCTGACGGAGATTTGAACTCCGGTCCCTGGCTCCGCAAGCCAAGAGGATAGTCCACTACCCTACCAGGACTGTCTCAGAGAACCCGACGGCGACGTAAGACCGTTACGGTCCGGGACCAGCGTCCCGTCTGACGGGCGGGACCGCGCCGGCGAACGTCGTCGAGGCGGCGGGGCGGGTCACAGCCCTCGTCGCGGTGGCGTTCGGGTTTACGCAGGCGCGCGCCGTACGGCGGTGACGACGGTCACGAGAGACGGACGAACTGCCGTGCGTGTGGCGCCAGAGCGGCGGTCGACGCGCGGCGGTGCGACTGCCGTGGCGAGCGGCTGAAGCGCGCCGACGAAAACGCTTAACCGCGATTCCGAGCGTACAAGATAGCAGGATTATGGGAGCCATCGAGGACGTCTACGAGGATCTCGAGGCGGACGTCGACCGCGACGAGTTCGAGGCCTCGGTCCACGAGAAGGTAGCGGAGATGGACGGGCTCGCGGACGAGGAGACGGCGGCGATGCTCGTCGCCCACGAGCTCCAGGAGTCGGGGGGCGAGGTCGAGGGCGTCGCGGACGTCGACCCGGACATGGACGAGGTGAAGTTCGTCGCGAAGGTGACGGGCGTCGGCGAGGTGCGAACGTTCGAGCGGGACGGCGACGACCCGGACGGGAAGGTCGCGAACGTCGAGGTGGCAGACGAGACGGGCCGGGTCCGGGTGAGCCTCTGGGACGACCTCGCGGAGGGCGTCGAGCGCGGCGAGCTCGAGCCCGGCGAGGTGCTCAGAATAAAGGGCCGCCCGAAGGAAGGGTACGCCGGCGTCGAGGTGAGCGTCGACCGGGCCGAGGTGGACGAGGACGCCGAGGTCGACGTCCAGGTGAAAGACGTCTACCGCGTCGAGGACCTCTCGCTCGGCCTCTCCGACGTGAACCTCCGCGGGCGCGTGCTGGCCGCCGACGACGTCCGCACGTTCGACCGCGACGACGGCTCCGAGGGTCGGGTGTCGAACCTCACGCTCGGCGACCCGACGGGCCGGGTCCGGGTGACGCTGTGGGACGAGCGCGCAGCCCGGGCGACGGAGCTCGCCGAGGGGACGTCCGTCGAGGTGGTCGACGGCTACACCCGCGAGCGGAACGGCGACCTCGAGCTCCACGTGAGTTCGCGCGGCGCCGTCGAGGCGGTCGACGACGACGTCGAGTACGTCCCCGAGACGACCGACGTCGAGTCGGTCGAGCTCGGTGACACCGTCGACCTCGCGGGCGGCGTGATCGAGACGTCGGACGTCCGCACCTTCGAGCGCGACGGCGGCGGCGAGGGTCAGGTCCGGAACGTCCGCCTGCGCGACGAGACGGGCGACATCCGCGTGGCGCTGTGGGGCGACCACGCGGACGCGGACGTCGATCTCGGCGACCACGTCGTCGTGACCGACGTCGAGATAGAGGACGGCTGGCAGGACGACCTCGAGGCGTCGGCGAACTGGCGCTCGACCGTCTCCGCCGTCGAGCGGGAGGCGTCGGCTGGCGAGGAGACAGACGACGCCAGCGACGACGCGACCGCCGGGAGCGATCTCTCCTCGTTCGCGGACGGCGGCACCGCGACAGAGACGGCCGACGAGCCGTCGGACGGCGAGGAGACGCAGTTCACCGGGACGGTCGTCCAGACGGGCGACCCGGTCGTCCTCGACGACGGAGAGCGGACCCGGAGCGTCGAGGCGGACGAGCGCCTCCAGCTCGGCGAGCAGGTGACCGTCCGCGGACGGCTCCGCGACGGTCGGATCGACGCGGACGAGGTGACGCGCTGAGTCGACGGAAAGCGTTATACGACGCACGAACCCCTCTCGTGGCATGAGCGTCGAGCTACCGTTCGCCCCGGTCGACGAGATCATCCGTCGGAACGCGGGCGACCTCCGGGTGAGCGCCGACGCCGCCGAGGAGCTCGCCCGGCGCATCCAGCGCCGCGGCGCGGCGCTGGCAGTCGACGCCGCCGAGCACGCGACCGCCGACAGCCGAAAGACCCTGCGGGCCGCCGACTTCGACGTCGAGCGGACCGTCGACCGCTCCGACCTGACGCTGCCGGTCGCGCCGGTCGACCGGATCGCCCGGCTCGACATCGACGACCGCTACCGCGTCTCGACCGACGCCCGGGTCGCGCTCGCGGGCGTCCTCGAGGAGCACGCCGACAGCGTCGCCGCCGCCGCCGCGATCCTCGCCCGCCACGCAGACAGGCGAACGGTCCAGGCCGAGGACGTCGAGACCTACTTCGCGCTGTTCGACCCGATCGAGCGAGAGCCCCCCACGCCAGAGCCCGCGTAACGAGGGCCCTCTGATGCGCTACGGCTACAGCGAGGTCTGTCTGGCTCACGATACTGGCGAGCGCCACCCGGAGTCGCCGGACCGTCTGCGGGCGATCCGGCAGGCGCTCGCCCGCCGCCACGGCGTCGACTACGTCGAGGCCGACCCGGCGACACGCGCCGAGGCCGAGGCCGTCCACGACGCCGGCTACCTCGACCAGATCCACGAGTTCTGCGACGCCGGCGGCGGCGAGTGGGACCAGGACACCTTCGCCTGCGAGTCGACGTGGGACGCCGCGCTCGCCGCCGCCGGACAGGCCCGCTGGGCCGCGCTCCGCGCCCTCGACGGCGACGACGGCCGGCGGACGCCGTTCGCGCTCGGCCGCCCGCCGGGACACCACGCCGTCGTCGACGACGCGATGGGGTTCTGCTTCCTGAACAACGCCGCTATCGCCGCGGAGGCGGCCCTCGACGCCGGCGCCGACCGGGTGACGGTGTTCGACTGGGACGTCCACCACGGCAACGGCACGCAGGACGTCTTCTACGACCGTGCGGACGTGTTCTACGCCTCCGTCCACGAGACCGGGCTCTACCCTGGCACCGGCGGGATAGACGAGACGGGCGAGGGCGCGGGCGAGGGCTGGACCTGTAATCTCTCGCTGTCTGCGGGCGCCGACGACGCCGACTACCTCGCCGCCGTCGACCGGGTGATCGCGCCGCTGGTCCGTCGGCACGGCTCCGACCTGCTCCTCGTCAGCGCCGGCTTCGACGCGCACCGCCACGACCCGATCTCGCGGATGCGTCTCTCGACGGAGGGGTTCGCGGCCCTCGCCGACCGGATGCGCGAGGCCGCCGACGCCGCCGGCGCCGGCCTCGGGTTCGTCCTCGAGGGCGGATACGGGCTGGAGACGCTCTCGGAGGGCGTCGCCGCCGTCCACGAGACGTTCGACGGGCGGGCGCCGGTCGCCCCCGACGGCGACCCGGACGACGGGGTGTCCGAGCTGCTGGACCACGCGCGCGACCGCCACGAGTTCTGAGCGGGACGACGGGCCGCTACACCCGCGGCTCGAAGTACCGTGCCAGCGCGCGTCCGAACTCGTCGGCGAGCGCCGCGACCGCCGCGCCGGAGACGACCTCGTACCCCTCGCGGAGCGCCGTCTCGACGTGGGTGCCGAGGGCGACGCCGAACAGCGCGTCGCTCTCGAGCAGCGCCGCGGGCGTCGTGTGCTTGCGAGGGCGCTCGACGACGTAGCGGCTGCCGTCGAGGAACGGGCCGTAGGTGTCGGGGTCGTCGGCGTGGGCGTCGAGAAAGCCCGCGGCGTGGTCCGCGACGGCGACCGGCGGCCCCTCGTGGCGGTCGACCGCGGCAACCTCGCCGGTCGCGCACTCGACGAACAGGACGGCGCGGTCGTCGGCAAACGCCGCGGCGCGCACGGGGGCGAAGCCGGCGCGGTCGAGCGCCGACCGAACGCCACGGCGCGACCGGCGGAGCTGCGGGTAGAGCTGGTCGTCGACGACGGCCGGCGCGTCGAAGACGACGGCGACGGGGGTCGTCCCACGGCGGTCGACGTGGTCGCGGACGGCGTCGGCGGCGAGCGGCGCCGGCGGGTCGCGGACGAACGCCTCGACGCGGGGGTCGTCACGGACGTCGCGGGCGTGGTGCTGGAGACGTGCAGCCTGTTCCGCCGCGGTGACGGCGGCGACGTTCCGCTCCGGATCGGTCGGGTCGACGACGACGAGCGGGTCGTCGAACTCGGCGGTCCCGTGGTCGGCGGGGTCGTACCGCACCGGCGGGTGCCAGCCGCTCGCTGCCGCGACGAGCCCGGAGAACCCCCCGTGTTCGAGGACGAGCAGCTCGGTCAGGTAGCCCGAGAACCCGCGCGTCCGGAGGTCGCTGCCGTACGCGCCGAGCGCGGAGAGGAACTGCTTCGCGACACGGACGTCCGCGGTCAGGTCGTCGAGCCGCCCGTCGAGCCACGCCGTGTGAAACGGCGTCCGGTCGACGGCTGACCGCGCCTCGGTCGCGGCCCCGACGTCGTAGCAGGGAACCAGGTCGACGTCGAACCCGTCGACGGTCCCGGTGACGTACGGGTGTTCGGCGTACTCCTCGCGCCCGTCGGGCAGGACGTCGTGGCCGACGGCCAGTCCCAGCCGTTCGAGCTCTTCGCGCGGCAGGTCCGGCGGGAAGCGGACGAACAGGTCGATATCGCGGCTGCCCGCGAGCCACGTGTCCCGGGCCGTCGAGCCGACGCGCACGACGTCGCCGTCGACGCCGTTCGCCGCGAGCGCCTCGTCCGCGCGGGCGGCCAGGCGGTCCGCGACCGTCTCGAGCCGCTCGCGCTCGGCGGCGTCCGGGCGAACCCGGTCGTCCACCCGCTCGACCACTCGCTCGAGGGCCGTCACCGCGGCCCCCGTCCGGCGTGTGCGTCCATACCCGGCCTCGGCGCCACAGCGTCCTGTGGGTGTCGGTCCCGGCGCGGAAACGAAGCGCTTAATCGGGCCACCTCGCTACCTCCGGACGGGCCGAAGTAGCTCAGTTGGTAGAGCGCCTCGCTGTTAACGAGGCGGTCCCAGGTTCGAGTCCTGGCTTCGGCGCCTCCTCGCGGAAGGAAACCGACAAGAGCCGCGGCCACGAGCGGCCAAGCGGGCCCTTAGCTCAGCGTGTAGAGCGCTCGGCTCATAACCGGGTGGTCACGGGTTCGAATCCCGTAGGGCCCACGTAGAAACGGCCCGCTTCTGGGCTTCCGTGAAACGGTACGTAGAGACAACTCTACTGCCCGTTCACGACGGAGTAGCACCCGCGAGACGGACCGTCTCGCAGGTGGGTTCATCGAGGGTCCAGACGCACCCCGCCGCAGTCTGGCGGTCGCGTGTGCCGAGGTTCTGCCCTCGAACCGTTCCCTCCCCCGCCAGCTATCCTCCCGATGGGTACGTGAGACGGCAGATCCACGCCGCTTCGAGTTCCCCGACCGGCCGGACTCGGTCGCTGCGGACGACGATCACCGAAGCAGGATCTTCGACTCCCGGCCCCGAGACGGCTCAGGACTCCACGGAAACGAAACGAAACGAAGCGGTTCCAGCGCTCGACGGCTACCACCGCCGGCGAGCACACGTTTCAACTGGACTACGTCGGGGACACTGCTGCTGGTACATACGATCAGTTTCCGTCCTGTTGGAGATCTTATCGAGTTCGACGGCAAGAAGCAGTATCGGCAAGATATCTCCGCTCGAGCAGTCGATCTCGCCACAGAACTGTCCTATCGCGACGCTGCTTCGGCGGGCGACGGCTTCGAGAAGATACCGTCGCCCGACACAGTCCGGCGGCGAGCGAGACCCACCGCAAGAAGCTCTCACAGTTCCGTTCTGACCGAGTTTCTGGGACTGAGGCTGACACCGTCATCCCTGACGGCACGAAGTGCCACAGTCAGGCTGACAGTCCCGACGGGAGGTCCGGCTGGAACGCTCACTCCAGGAGCGACTCGCCGGTCATCGCCTCGGGTTTCTCGACGCCAGCGAGCGCCAGCATCGTCGGCGCGACGTCGGCCAGGGTTCCCCCCTCCCGGACACGCCGGCCGCCGTCGGTCCCGTCCGGTGCGACGTAGACGAACGGCACGGGATTGGTGGTGTGTGCGGTGCGGGGTGACTCGGGCGTGCCCTTGTCGTCGGCGTTGCCGTGGTCTGCGGTGACGAGGACGTGCCCGCCCGCAGCCCGCATGGCGTCGACCAGCCGGCTGAGCTGTGCGTCGACGGTCTCGACGGCTGTGATGGCGGCCTCGAAGTCGCCGGTGTGGCCGACCATGTCGGGATTTGCGTAGTTGAGCACGACGGCGTCGGGGTCGTGCTCCTCGATGACGCCGATAGCGGTGTCTGTCAGCTCTGTGGCACTCATCTCGGGCCGCTGGTCGTAGGTCGGGACGTCGGGGCTGGACACGA
>KI543171.1:48478-52548 GCA_000496195.1 uncultured archaeon A07HB70 | reverse complement strand
GTCCCGGCAGGAACGAATTACGACGGTCCGTCTCACTCGAGCACGACCACGCGGAGGTCGTTGACGTTCGTTCCCGTGGGGCCGGTCACGACGGCACCCCCGTGCTCACGGAGGTATGTGCCGGCGTCGGTGTCGGCGAGTGCCGCGCGGGCCTCACCGACGTCGGTGACCGTATCTGCGTCGACGAGTCCGCCCGCCGCGTCGGCGTGGCCGTCGATGCCGTCGGTGTCGATCGCCGCGACGGTCGTTCCCGGCTCTTCGATTTCTAGTGCGCTCGCGAGCGCGAACTCCGTGCTCGGCCCACCGGACCCGTCGCCCCTGACGGTGACCGTGAGTTCGCCGCCAGAGAGGACGACTGCCGGCGGTTCGACCGGCGTGCCGGTCGCGTGACACTCCTCGGCGACGCCCGCGTGAACCTTCGCGGCCTCCCGGGCCTCGCCACGCAAGCGCGAGGAGAGGACGAGGGTCCGATAGCCCGCCTCCTCGGCGACCTCGCGTGCGGCCCGGAGTGCGGTCATCCCGTCCGCGAGGATGTGCGTGTCCGTGCCCTCGAAAGTCGGATCCGAGGCGTCCAGCGTCTCCGGAACGTCGCCAGCCGCCCCCGCTTCCAGTCGGGTCCAGACTGCCGGGGGCGCGTCGACGCCGTGACGATCGAGGGCGTCGATGGCGTCCCCGTACGTGGAGTCGTCGGGAACCGTCGGTCCACTGGCTTCGACGCTGAGGTCGTTGTCCACGACATCGCTGGTCACGAGCGTACAGACCGCCGCGGGGGCCGCCCGACGGGCGAGGTTGCCGCCCTTGATCGCGGAGACGTGTTTGCGGACGGCGTTGATATCGTGGATCTCCATGCCCGCCTCCAGCATCGCGTCGGTCACCGCCTTGATGTCCTCCAGTTCGACTCCCTGCGCGGGCGCAGCCATCAGCGCGCTCCCGCCGCCGGTGATCACAGCAAGGACGAGCGTCTCCTCGTCGGTTCCGTCGACGAGTTCGAGCACTCGTCGGGCACCCGCGACGCCCTCCCGGTTGGGGACGGGGTGCCCGCCCTCGAAGGACTCGACGCCGGGGATGGAGACGGACTCCGGCGTGACGATGGCGCCGCCGGTCAGTCGGTCGCCGAGGACCTCTGCGAGCACCGTGGCGACGGTGCCCGTCGCCTTCCCGCCGCCGACGAGCAGGATCTCCTCGTATGCCGAGAGATCGTGGGTCGCGTCCCCGACGGTCAGCCTCTCGTCCGCCAGCGACACCGACGACCGCACGACCTGGCGCGGATGGGCTGCCTCGACGCCGGCCTCGACGCAGTCGAGCGCGAGGTCGCGTGCCGGCGTGGTTGCCAGTTCCTCCCGGTTTGCGATACTAAACGCTGTCATACGCTGGGGGTCTACACACCCCCGATATGTTAAATCCTAACACACTTTTTGATATGACGGGAAACCACTCTCAATAGAGTCCCAGCGGTCTGGGATTCGTGATTATCAGGGATCCATGGGAGAACGGGGTGACGAAGTTGGGGGGCGTATCAAATCAGTAGAAAACACAGTTCCCCGCAAAGTATCGATAGACAGAGTGGCCACGTTGAAACATCGGTCGAGACGTAGACCCGTTTAGACTTCACCGCCAGTGGCTTCGACCGAGACACTGTCACGTATCTGCTCGTGAGCTGATCGACAGAGACGTTCATCGAAGAGCCGGCGGTAGATTCTGGATCGTGGTAGTCTACCAGACGGAGTCGAAGCAGTGTCAACAGTTTGGCGTCAACAAATCCGCATTCAGGATTCTCGGGGATCCAACGTGATCCGGTTACGGTAGTTCGATAGTAGCTCCGGCGTCACGCCCATCGCCTCAGCGACTACGTTACGCGACTTGAGGTAGCCGTTACCGACGCTGAGGTAGGTAGCGAGTGAATGGTGTCGTCGCAGGCGAACTGGCTTTGCACCAGCACGAGTTGGTGTGGGTGGAGACTACTGACCTACCGGGAGACGGTGAGGATATCCCGCCGGGAATCCCGAGCGGTCGAGCGGTTCGTCTCGCCACAGTCAGAACTCCTCGATTTGGATCCGGGCACGAGACGGCAACTGAAGCGTCGCTGGATTTTGACTGTTGAACTCATCATTTCACCGCGACGACCACCTGTTGGGAGAGTTCACGCTGGTGAATAGGTACTCTGTGGTCAGTACCACGGTTCTGTCAGTCTCTGAGCATTTCAACTGAGCCGAATCTTCCGGAGGCTCTCACGACAGGCTGGTGAGTCCCACGGCGTATCGACTGAGCTCTTCCAACGAAGGGCGAGACCGACCGGGGGGTTGGCCCCCTGGCGGCGCGCGCCCGTATCGCCTGCCAGTACGCCACGAGCGAGGATTGAGCGAATCACGAGCGCGACCACACTGGCGACCCGACGCACCGAGTGATCCGGCGCTGGCGGCAGAGCGCGGCGCGCGGCGTCACTCGACGGCTCTCGCGAGCAGCTCGACCGTGTCGGGCAGTGCGGTCAGCACGGCGGCGCCCATCGCCAGACCGCCGACGACCGTCGTGTGACCGGGGACATCGACGACCGCCGTCGCGACTGCGACGGCGAGAGCTGCGAGGAGGTAGCCCCCGACGCGAGTCCGAAGCGCGGGTGTTCTCATCTGCCGGACGGCGTTTGCACTGTCGGGCCGGAGTCGTTCGAGCGCGGACCTGATCGCGGGTCCGGTCACGACCTCGGCACCTCCGGCGTATCCCGGCGTCGTGCACGGAGCGTACGTGTCTGCCACTGCGTCGGAGTCGGGCAGCCCCCCGCGTCGACGGCATCTGGGGGGGTTGCGGCTGGAGCGGCGGGTATCACGGGGAATCAGCCGGCGGAGCGCACCGGCGGATCCGACCACGACCCGGGGCTGAAAAGCCTCGCCGGAGGCTCAAACTGGCTCTTGTACGTGTGGGTCGGTGACAGGGCGCGTGTCGACGGCTGCACCGGAGCGAGGAGACGCGTGACGGCTCCGCTCGTCGCCGGACCGCTGTCGTCGCTCTTCGCGCGTGGCTGCTCTCCGGGTGACGGACACCCGGTCGTCGAACGGCCCCGTGAACTGGGTCGGTCGGCTGCGGTCCCGACCCGTTCCGCCACGGTCTGCGCCGCTGTGAGCGCGGAGCGCCGCGACGCGCGCCGATCACAGAAATTATTACTCGGATTAACATTACATTCTTGAGGCTGGCCCCAGATACTATCATGTGACTGGCAGGTCGGTTCGGATACTCCACGTCGACGACGACCCGCAGTTCGCGGAGCTCGCTGCCGACGTTCTCGAACGCGAGGACGACCGTCTGACCGTCGAGACGGCGGCCAGCGCCGGCGACGGGGTCGACAGACTCGCCGAGCACGAGTTCGACTGTGTCGTCTCCGACTACGACATGCCACGGACGAACGGTATCGAGTTTCTCAATCGCGTCCGTGAGGTGCGTCCCGATCTACCGTTTATCCTGTTCACGGGCAAGGGGAGCGAGGCGGTCGCCAGCGACGCCATCTCGGCAGGGGTCACCGACTACCTCCAGAAGCAGAGCAACACCAGCCAGTACGAACTGCTGGCGAATCGTATCACGAACGCCGTCGAGAAGACGCGGGCGGAGCAGCGAGCGGCGACCACGGAACACCAGTACACCGACCTCTTCGAGAACGCTCCCGTGATGCACGTCACCGCCCGCGACGAGGACGGAACGCCCGTGGTCGAAGATTGCAACGACCACTTCGCGGAGCGGCTCGGCTACGACCGGGAAGCGGTCGTCGGCCGTGCGATCGCGGAGTTCTACACCGAGGCGTCCGCGGCGAAGCTCAGGCAGGGTGGCTACGAGCGGGCGCTTCGCGGCGAGTTCGGGGTCGAGGAGCGCACCCTGGTCGCCAGAGACGGTGAGACGATCGAGACGCTCGTCACCACGAGCCCGCGGCTGGACGAGCACGGCGACATCGTCGACTGTCAGACGATCTACATCGACATCACCGAGCGCAAGCGCCGGGAGACGGCGATGAGCGCGCTCCAGGACGCCACACGGGGGCTGATGGCCGCGACCGACGAACAGACCGTCGCCGGCGGGCGGTCGAGACG
>KI543171.1:45071-48458 GCA_000496195.1 uncultured archaeon A07HB70 | reverse complement strand
ACCACGACGTCCGCAGCGAGCCGAGTCGGACGAGCACCGAGACGGCTGTACAGAGCGAGACCGTCCTCCCGCTGGGCGAGCACGGCGTGATGAACGTCGGCTCGACGGAGCCCGCGGAGTCCGACGACACCGACGTGTCGCTGGCACGGATCTTCGGCGCCACCGTCGATGCGGCGCTCTCGCGCGCCGAACCCGAACAGCGGCGCCACGCCCGCCGCCGCGGGCTCGAGCGGCAGAACGAGCGGCTGGCGGAGTTCGCGAGCGTCGTCTCGCACGACCTACGGAGCCCGCTCCAGGTCGTCGACGGCAAGCTCGACCTCGCCCGTGCGGAGTGCGACAGCGAACATCTCGACGACGCAGCAGCCGCGGTCGGGCGGATGGACGCGCTGATCGAGGATCTGCTGACGCTCACACGACAGGGAGAGCGGGTCGAAAACGTGGAAGCGGTCGACCTCGGGGGAGTCACCGAGGCCTGCTGGAGGCACGTCGAGACGGCCGACGCGACGCTCATCGTCGACACCGATCTGCGGATCGACGCCGATCACGACCGTCTCGAGCAGCTCCTCGAGAACGTGTTCCGAAACGCCGTCGACCACGGTGGGACCGACGTATCGGTCAGCGTCGGCGGCTCCGGGGAGACCGGGTTTTTCATCGCCGACGACGGGCCTGGCGTCCCCGCGGACAGGCGCGAGCAGGTGTTCGAGCGGGGCTACTCGACCGCCGACGGCGGGACGGGGTTCGGGCTGGCGATCGTACAGGAGGTCGCCGAGGCCCACGGGTGGAGCGTCACGATCACCGACGCCGAGTCGGGCGGCGCGCGGGTCGAGGTGACGGCGGTCGAAGCTGCCGCGTGACCTCCGTCCCGCCCCGAGAGCGGTCGACCGTTCGGCAGAGAGCGAGCACACGCTCGCCGACAGGCGGTCGACCGGGGCGTCGTGAGTGCGGAGCGCGCCCGCGAGGCGGCGGCGCTGTGCCCGTCGGAGCACGCCGGACGACTCGTCTGCGTCGGGTTCCGCAGAGCCCGCACCGGGCGCGACCACGCCGCGTCGAGACCCGGGGCGACGGACCGAACCACATACGCCGCCGGTCCGCGTAGCCGGCACGCGTGAGCCGACTCGTCGGCGGCGACGACCCCGGCACCGCAGCCGTCGTCGCCAGCCTCACGGCCGGCGTCTTCTTCGGCGGCGTCGGGGGCGGCGTCGCGTTCCCGACACTCCCGACGCTCGGACCGCTGCTCGGCATGTCGCCGGCTGTCGTCGGCGTGGTCCTCGCGGTCAACCGGTTCACCCGCCTGCTCCTGAACGCGCCCGTCGGGCAGGTCTTCGACACCGTCGGGACGCGCCGACCGATGATCGCGGGCTTTCTGGCGCAGGGGCTGGCGCCCTTCGGCTACGTCCTCGGCCTCGACCCGGGAGGTGTCCCGCTCGGCAGCGCGGGCGTCTTCGTCCTCTCGCGCGTGCTGTGGGGCGTCGGGTCGGCGTTCGTCTTCGTCGGGACGTTCAGCGTCGTCACCCACGTCACGACCGCAGACGACCGGGGGCGGTGGGTCGGCTACGTCCGCGGCGGACAGAGCCTCGGGTTTCCGGCCGGCCTGGTCGTCGGCGGCGTCGTCGCCGACACGCTGGGCTACGCGGCGGCGTTTCTCGTCGCCGGCTGTGCGGGGCTGTTCGCCGCCGGCGTCGCCGCGCTGGTCCTGCCGGACGTCTCGCCGGACGTCGGGTCGACGGCGCGGCTCCGTGACCTTCCCGGGATGGTCCGGGCCGACGGTCGGATCCTCGCCGTCGGCGCCGTCAACCTCGTCGTGCGGTTCGTCTTCGCCGGCGTCCTGCTCTCCACCGTGGTTCTCTACGCCCGCGAACACGGTGTCCGGGTCGGCGGGCTGTCGGAGGTGGGAGCGAGCGGCGCCGTGATGGCCGTCGGCGTCGTCGCCGCGAGCGCCGCGACGGTGGCCGTGGGCCGCTACTCCGACAGCCTGCCGAACCGTGCCGCCGTTGCCCTGCCGACGCTCTGTGTGCTCGCGGGCGGGTTCGTCGTGCTCGCCGCCGTCCCGACACTGCCCGGGGTGCTGGCTGGCGTCGCCGTCGTCGGCCTCGGCGTCGGCGGGACGAACCCCCCGCTGTTCGCCTACCTCGGCGACATCGCGCCGGCGGACGACCTGGGAAAGCTCGGCGGCGTCTACAACGTCTTCGGCGACCTCGGCTCGGCGCTCGGCCCCGTCGTCGCGCTACCCCTCGTCGTGACGGTTGGGTTCCGCGGCGAGTACCTCGCCTGCGCCGGGCTGGCCGTGCTCGTCGGACTCCTCGCGGTCCGGACACTCTCCGGCGACCCGACGCCCGTCGCAGAGCGTGCCGTCGAGAGCTGACCCGGCCCTACGACCGCGGGACGCTCAGGTTGCGCATCGGCTCGCCACAGTCCGGACAGTCCGTCGCCGTCTCGCCCGAGACGCGCGTGCCACAGCGCATACACTCGTACTCGTTCGCGCTGCGCTCCTCCCACCGGTAGCCGAACTTGTCGGTACCGTACATACAGCTTACATATTCCTGCCTACCATTTCAAACCACCCGATCGTTCTGACTCTCTGGACTTTTGTCCAGTATATTTCGAGATCAACCGTATCTTATTCGACGAGCGTCGAGCGAGCGGCGCACACAGCGGAAGTCCTCGGAGTCCGATTCGTGAGGCCGACGCCACGAGGCCGGGGCGGCGCTTTTTGACCCGGAGTGTGGATTGACGGGTGTGATACGGGTCCGCCGACCGGACCGGGAGACCGCGTCGTGACCACGGTCGTTCCGCGCTCCACGCGCCGCGCCACGCTCGCGTCGCTCCGGAGGTTGCCGTGACCGGGGCGCCGACCGGCGCCGACCGCGTCGTCGAGGCCCTCGTCGACGCCGGCGTCGAGACGGTCGTCGGGCTGCCCGGCACGCAGACGCTCCCGGTCGACGTCGCCGTCGACGAGTCGCCGCTCTCGTACCTGATGGCCCGCGACGAGTCCGCGATCCCCCACGTCGCGTGGGGGCACTACGAGGCCGGCGGCGGCCTCGCGGCGACGGTGACGGTTCCGGGGCCGGGCGACACACAGGCGGCCCACGGGCTGAAGAACGCGCTGAACGACTGCGTGCCGGTCGTCCACGTCTCCGCGGACGTGCCCGCAGACGACCGCGGGTTCGGGCCGATCCACGAGATCGACCCCGCGACCTACGACAGCGTCGTGCGGGCGAACGTGACCGTCGAGCGGCCCGCGGAGCTTCCGGCGGCGGTGGCGCGCGGCCTGCACGAGGCGACGACGCCGCCGCAGGGGCCGGTCCGCCTCGGCATCGGGAGCGACGTGCTCGACGCGCCGTGTCCTGCCCCGCAGGTCACGGTGCCGGACGCGACGCCGACGGTCGC
>KI543171.1:42515-45051 GCA_000496195.1 uncultured archaeon A07HB70 | reverse complement strand
TGTCGACGCTCGGACGTCGCGGCGGTCCGGGCGCTCGCGCGGGAGGCGAACCTGCCCGTGCTGGCGTCGTACAAGGGCAAGGGCGTCGTGCCGGACGACGACCCGCGAGCCGTCGGCGTCGCCGGGAGCCACACGCCCGCGGCGGCGCGGGCGGTCGTCGAGCGGGCGGACCTGACCGTCGCGCTCGGGACGGACCTCGACGACGTCGCGACCGGCGCCGGGAGCCTGCCGCTCGACCCGCTCGTCCACGTCACCCTCGACCCGTCGGACCTCCACACCCGCTACGACCCCGTCGACGCGGTCCACGGCGACGCCGGCGCGGCGGCGCGACACCTCCGGACCGCAGCCGACACGGGCGGGTGGGACGGCGCGGCGGTCGGGGGGCGGCCACGCGGGCGTGGGAGGAGCGCCTGCCGCGAGGGCGGCTTCCTCGACGACCAGACGGCCGAGTGCCGACGGCAGCGGCGCTCCGGGCCGTCCGCGACGCCCTGCCCCGTGAGACGCCGGTCACGACCGACGTGGGCGGGTTCCGACTCTGGGCGAAGCAGGCCTTCGACGCGTACGGCCCCGAGCGGTACGTCACCGCCGGATCGTGGGCGGGGATGGGCGTCGGCCTCCCCGCCGCCGTCGGCGCTGCGGTCGGAACGGGCGGGCAGGCCGCGTGTCTGATCGGCGACGGCGGCCTCCTGATGTCGCTCGGGACGCTCGCCGTCGCGAGCGAGGCGGAGCTCGACGTCGTCTGTGTCGTCTTCGACAACGCCGACTACGGCGTCATCAGCGCGTCGGAGCGCCTGCCCGCGGACGGTCCCGCCTTCGACTGGACCGCGCCGGACTTCGCGGCGATCGCAGAGGGGATGGGCTGGCGCGGCGAGCGCGTCGAGACGGTCGGGGCGCTCCGCGATGCGACGCGCGCGGCGGTCGAGACGGGCGGACCGGTGCTGGTGGACGCGGTCGTGGACCCCGAGGAGGAGACCGCGGCAGCCGCGGCGTCAGCCTAGTCGCTGAAGTTGTGCCACGGCTTGTCTTCGTCGACGAGCGACGGGTGACACTCGTGCTGTCCGACGCGGTACTTCGCGTACCGGACCCCACAGCGTGGGCACTCGACGGTCGTGCGTCGCGTGTACCAGATGCCGCCGTAGAGGAGTCCCACCATGTAGAGGAGATTGAGGAACATGATGGCGAGGTACGCGTTCGCGAACTCGTTTGCCATTAAGACGCCCTACCAGTATTACCGGTTTAGCGGTCTTAACTCTGCCGCCGTCCCGTCTGACGGCCCTGCGGCGCCCGAGCGACAACCGTTTTCACCCGCGCCTCCGTCAGGAGCCTGTGACCGACCGGATCGAGGTGCTGGCCACTGCCTCCGAAGACATCATGCGGTGGCTCGAGCTCGGGACCGCGTACTTCCTCGTCGCGCTGTTCGGCATCGGCGTGTTCGACCTCGGTCTCTCGCTCGCCGAGCTGATGCTCACCGGTCAGTTCACCGACCCGAGCGCCGTCATCGACCTCATCGACACGGTGCTCATTCTCCTCATCATCGTCGAGGTGTTCCAGACCGTCATCGCGTTCAGCCGGGACGAGCCGGTGACCCGCATCGTCATTACCGCGGCGCTGATCGCGATCGCGCGGAAGGTCATCACCTTCCGGCCCGGGGAGTTCGGCTCGACGGAGGACGCCCTGATATCGGCGGTGACGTTCTCGCTCCTCCTCACGGTGCTGATCGGTGGGTTCTATATCGTCCGTCAGGCCGACCCGATCCCGTTCCTCCCGGGGAGGCGGGACTCCGACGACGAGAGCACGTCACAGCCGTCCGGGGAGGTTTAGCGCGCCACCCGGTCGGCGTCGTCGGGGCGCCGCTCGACGAGCGCCTCGAGTTCGGCCCGGTCGCTCACCAGCAGGTCGCCCGCGACGGTGCGTTTGATCGCCGCGGCGGCGACGCCGAGCTCGAGCGCGTCGGCGACGCCGTGGCCGTCGACCCGGGCGGCGAGGAACGCGCCCGCCAGTGCGTCGCCGCTCCCGACCGGGTCCACCGTCTCGGTGTCGTGTGCCTCGGCCTCGTGGACCGTGCCGTCGTGGAGGACCAGCGCCCCCCGGTCGCCGCGGGTCACCACGACCGTCTCGCAGCCGTACTCGGCGGCGAGACCGTTCGCCATCGGCACCGGCTGGTCCGGCGCACCGAGGACGTCGGCGGCGTCGCGCCGGGCGACGACGAGGACGTCGACGTGTTCGAGCAGCGGCTCGTACGTCTCGCGGGCCGCCTCGGCGTCCCACAGCTTCGCCCGGTAGTTCGGGTCGAACGCCGTCCGGGTGCCGGCCTCGCTCGCCGTCTCCAGCGCCACGCGCGTCGTCTCGCGTGCCGACTCGCTCAGCGCGGGGGTGATGCCGGTGACGAAACAGACGTCGGCGTTCCGCACCACGCCGCCGGGGAGGTCTGCCGGCGTCATCGCCGCCGCGGCGGAGCCCGCGCGGTCGTAGTACACCTCGCTCCCGCGCGGACGGGTGCCGCGCTCGACGTAGTAGGTGCCGAGGCGCCGGTCGT
>KI543171.1:40750-42495 GCA_000496195.1 uncultured archaeon A07HB70 | reverse complement strand
AAGCGCAAGGGAAGTTAGGGAAGTCCCGGGCCGGCGAAGTCGAACGGTGTGGTCGATATTTCAAGCAGTTCATACACCGGGAACGGGGCACGCACCACGCCTTAGCGACGCCCGACGACATTGAAGCGTTCCTATCGGCCCTGAAAGACGGCTACAAGAACCCGACCAAGCAACCCCGGTCGATTTCGACCGTCTACGACACCTACTTCGCGCCGGTCAATCGGTTCTACGATTGGCTTCAATCGTGGGTCGACTTCCCCCACCGATACCACCCGGTGCTAATGACGTGTGCGAACGGCGGCGTCGCCCGGGAATGCTGGAACTATCGCATGGACAAGGCCGACCGACAATTCGTCAAGAAGCACGGTGATACCACATGAATAGCGACACCAACAATCACGACAAGCACGAAACGATAGCTAACCGATTCGGACGAACGACCGACCCGTTAGCCGACTACGACGCCGACTTTCACGCTATGGAAACCGAAGACGGCGTCGACCCGTTCGAACTATTCTTAGACGAACAGGTGCGGAACCGCGACCATTCCGACGATTACATCAAGAACCGGGAACGGCACGTTCGCCAATTCCGCGACTTCATGACGGGCCACTACGACCGGCACCCGGCGTGTGCGTCAACCCGGCACGCTATAAAATGGGCGCGGTCGTTTCTTAACGACGGATGTACGAAAGGCACGGTAGGCAAGAAGCTGTCGACGCTACAATTTGCCTACAGTTACTTTGGGAACGAACCGGACTTCCCACATAAGACCGATTTCAATCCGTTCGGGTCGGCGAAGGGCAAAATCGACCTAAGCAAAGAAGCACCCAAAGACCCGCGCCCGATCCCCACGTCGGAACTTCGGGACGTGATTCAAAAAGACATCCGGCATATCCGCGACCGGGCGCTAATCGTCACCGGGTTCAAGACGCTTCTTCGGGCGTCGGAAGTGTGCAACATCAAGATTAGCGAAGTCCATATCGCAAATTCCGAGCTTCGAGACCACTACCCGGAATTGGGCACGCACCCGGCTCTTGACGGTCGCCCGAACGCGCTATACGTGCCCCACGACCGGGAACGGAACAAGCGGGACCGCCCGACGATAATCCCGTTAGACGACGAACTTCGCCGCGTCTTGCTTCAATACCTGTTAGTCCGCCCCGATAACGGCGAATCGTGGCTATTTCTATCGAAGACGAGGGGATTGAAGATGGACCACACGAACGTAAACGACCGGTGGAAAGAATACTTCCGCCCGCGCTACGGCCCGACCGACCGCTTCCGGGGGGTGTCGTCACACTACGGGCGGCACTTCGGCACGACGTGGTTCAAGATCGAACAAGATTGGCCCCGCGACCTTGTGAAGTACCTTCGCGGCGACATTCAATCGGGCGGTGAAATCCGGTCGACCCGCGACGCGATTGATTCGTACATTCACACCTACTACGAAGACATAGAAGACCGCTATCGGGCGGAAGTCTTCAAGTTCCGAATCTAATTCGTCGGTTAGTGTCCGGGGTAATCCCGTTCGAAGCGGTCGTCTATTTCGTCCGAATCAATATGGATTAGCACCGGGCGACCATGTGGGCACGCCCACGGGTTTTCACAGTCATCAAGCGTCGATAGTAGGTCGACGACCGACCCGTCGGTTAGCGACGTATTGCCCGTAATCGACGGGTAGCAAGCCATGTCCGAAAGCAAGTCGTCGGCGACGGCTTCGACGGTTTCTTCGGCCGCGTCTT
>KI543171.1:39259-40730 GCA_000496195.1 uncultured archaeon A07HB70 | reverse complement strand
CGGCACCGGCTGGTCCGGCGCACCGAGGACGTCGGCGGCGTCGCGCCGGGCGACGACGAGGACGTCGACGTGTTCGAGCAGCGGCTCGTACGTCTCGCGGGCCGCCTCGGCGTCCCACAGCTTCGCCCGGTAGTTCGGGTCGAACGCCGTCCGGGTGCCGGCCTCGCTCGCCGTCTCCAGCGCCACGCGCGTCGTCTCGCGTGCCGACTCGCTCAGCGCGGGGGTGATGCCGGTGACGAAACAGACGTCGGCGTTCCGCACCACGCCGCCGGGGAGGTCTGCCGGCGTCATCGCCGCCGCGGCGGAGCCCGCGCGGTCGTAGTACACCTCGCTCCCGCGCGGACGGGTGCCGCGCTCGACGTAGTAGGTGCCGAGGCGCCGGTCGTCGTCCCACGCCACGCCGGTCCGGACGCCGTGAGCGTGGAGCTCGCGGACGACCCGCTGCCCGAGCGGCGAGTCGGGGAGACGGGAGAGCCACGCCGTCTCCGCGCCCAGCCCCGAGGCGGCGACGGCGGCGTTCGCCTCCGCGCCGCCGACGTACGCGTCGAAGCCGGTCGCGCTCGCTAGCCTGTCGCCCCGGGGCGGCGAGAGACGCAACAGCGCCTCGCCGACGGTCACGATGTCGGTCACGGGTTACCGGTGTGTCCCGCGCCGGGGGGATAAATCGCTAGTGGCGCTTGCTCCGCGCCTCGCGCACCTCTGCTCCGTCCCGGACTCTGTCCTCACAGTCCGGGCAGACGCGAGGGTTGCGCATCTCGTTCGGAGCGAACACCCGGACGTACGCCTCGGTGACGAAGCCGCCACAGTTCTGACACTCCGGCATCGCGCGGCCCGAAGGGTTGTTTACGGTTAATTGTTATTGATCCGCCGGTCGACTACTCGGTCCGCCGGTCGTGGCCCGGGTAGTCGCGCTCGAACCGGTCTCCCAGCTCCTCGTGGTCGACCCGGACGACCGTCGGTCGGCCGTGCGGGCAGGCGAACGGGTCCTCACAGCCGTCGAGCGCCGCGAGCAGGTCGAGCACCGACCCCGCCGTCAGCGACGTGCCGCCCGTCACCGACGGGTGGCAGGCGAGGTCCGCGAGCAGGGCGTCGGCGACGGCGTCGACGGTGCGGTCCGCGCGCCCCGCGGCGGCGTCCGTCAGGGCGTCCCGCAGGAGCGCCGGGTCGAGCGCCTCGCCGAGCGCCGTCGGGCGGGTCCGCACCTCGACGGTTCGCTCGCCGGTCCGGGCGGCGCGAAACCCCAGCCGCGCCAGCGCGTCGGCGTGGTCGTCGAACAGCGCCGCCTCGCGCGCCGTCAGCTCCAGCTCGACGGGCTCGGCGAGCGCCTGCGTCCCGGCGTCACCCGCCAGCTCGGCCCGCAGACGCTCGTAGTTGACCCGCTCGTCGGCGGCGTGCTGGTCCACCAGCACCAGCCCGTCGGGCGTCTCCGCGACGACGTACGTCTCGTGGAGCTGGCCGAGCACCCGCATCG
>KI543171.1:32657-39239 GCA_000496195.1 uncultured archaeon A07HB70 | reverse complement strand
GCGTCGACGGCGTCCGGCGGCACGTCGACGAACAGGACGGCGAACGGGTAGCGGTCCGCCGCGAGCTGCCCGTCGTAGGCGGCGACGACGGCCTCGCGCAGGACCGTCGCGGGGACAGACCGACCGTTGACGAACGTGGCGAGGTAGTTCCGCGAGGCGCGGGTGGTCTCGGGGTGGGAGACGAGGCCGTGGACCCGCTCGACCGGCCCGTCTGGCCGGGCGTCGACGCCGACCATCGCCTCGGCCACCTCCCGTCCGTAGACGGCCAGCACCGCAGAGCGCAGGCGCCCGCGCCCGTCGGTGGCGAACGTCTCGCGGCCGTCGTGCGAGAGCGACACCGAGACGTCGGGGTTGGCGAGCGCGTACCGCGAGACGACGCGGTTGACGTGGTCGAACTCCGTCGACGGCTGGCCGAGGAACTTCCGGCGCGCGGGCGTCTCGCCGAACAGGTCGCGCACCTCGACGACGGTGCCGGGCGGGCAGGCCGCCGGCTCGACGTCGCCGACGGCCCCGTTGTCGACGACGACCCGGTGCCCCTGCGTGGCGTCTGGCGGGCGCGACCGGACCGTCAGCCGCGAGACGCCGCCGATCGTGTACAGCGCCTCGCCGCGGAAGCCGAGGGTGCCCAGCCGCTCGAGGTCGGCGGCGGACCCGATCTTCGAGGTGGTGTGCTCCTCCACCGCGACGGCGAGCTCCGCCGCCGTCATCCCCGCGCCGTCGTCGCGCACCCGGATCAGGTCGGTGCCGTCGCCCGAGACCCGGACCGCGACGCGGGCCGCGCCGGCGTCGAGGCTGTTCTCGACCAGCTCCTTCACCGCCGACGCCGGCCGCTCGACCACCTCGCCCGCGGCGATACGGCGGACCGTCTCGTCGTCCAGCCGCTCGATTGCCCCGCCGTCACTCATCGGCTGGTCGTCGTCGCCGGCGGTATTGAAGCCGGCGCTCGGGGCCGCGGCACGCTCCCGCCCGCCGCGCGTTCGCCTCGGACGGCTCCTTCGTCGCCGTCCGCCGTTTCGAGACCCGTTCCCCGGTCGGGCGGCTCGCCTACGCCACCCGGTTCCGCAGCTCCTCGCCGGCCTGGAACCGCCTGGTGTTCTCGCTCACGAGGTCGGCGATGTCGAGGTGGTAGCGGTTCGTCGCCGACGCCACGTGCGGCGAGATGATCACCTCGTCCATCCCCCACAGCGGCGAGTCCTCGGGGAGCGGCTCCGTCTCGAACACGTCCAGCCCGGCGCCGGCGATGTCGCCGGCCCGGAGCGCCGCGACCATCGCGTCCTCGTCGACGACGGGGCCGCGCGCGACGTTCACGACGTAGGCGTCCTCGCGCATCAGGTCGAACTCGGTGGCGCCGAGCGTCCCCTCCGTCTCGGGGGTGTGTGGCACCGCCATCGCGACGAACCGCGCGTCCGCTATCGCCTCGCCGAGGTCGTCGGGGTGGTACAGCTCGGAGACGCTCTCGACCGGCTCCTGCGACCGCCGGACGCCGACGACGTCCATCCCGAGGGCGTCGGCGCGGGCCGCGATCCCGCTACCGATAGTGCCGAGGCCGACGACGCAGAGCCGCTCGTTCTGGAGCGTGAACGGCCGCTCGTACGGCGGGTTGCGCCAGTCGGCCTCGTTCTGCTGGTCGCGGTAGACGTGGAGGTACCGCGCCAGCGAGAGCATGTAGCCGAGGGCGATCTCGCCCGCCGTCGCGGCGTGAATGCCCGTCGAGTTCGTGAGCGGGACGCCGCGCGACTCGTAGGCGTCGGTGTCGAAGTCGTCGTAGCCGGCGCGGGCGCAGTGGGTCCACGCCGCGTCGAGGAGGCCGTCGTGGGGGTAGTAGCTCACGACCGCGTCCGTGGCCGCGTACGTCTCGTCGTCGCCGACCAGCTCGGCCGGGATCGACAGGTCGTCGAACGCCGCGACGAACGCCTCCTTCGGGATCACGTTCTCGACCGACTCGTGGACGCACAGCCGTTCGAGGGTGGACCGGGTCACGACAGACGGGTCAGCCGGTCGGCAGTTGAGCGTTTCGTCCTGCCGGGGGCCGGTAGAGATAAATTTAGGTGACCTCCTTCGGACAGCCGAGCCATGGACGTCACAGAGGCGATCGCGCAGATCCTCGCCGAGGAGGGGACCGACTACCTGTTCGGCTTCCCGTCGAACCCGCTGCTCGACTCCGGCGCCGCCGAGGAGGCCGGGATCCGGACGATCGTGGCGCGACAGGAGCGAATCGCAGAGCACATGGCCGACGGCGTCTCGCGGATAACCTCCGGAAACGAGGTCGGGGTGTTCTGCTGCCAGCACGGCCCCGGCACCGAGAACTCCGTTCCCGGGATCGCACAGGCCTACGCCGAGTCCGTCCCGATGGTCGCGCTCCCTCGCGGCTACGACCGCGCGAAGACCGACGTCGACCCGAAGTTCAACTCGTTTCTCAACTACCAGCACGTCACCAAGACCGCCGAGCAGCTGAACGACCCCGACGCGGTCGTCGAGACGATTCGACGCGCGTTCCACGCCGCCCGCAACGGCCGGCCCCGGCCCGCGCTCGTCGAGGTGCCGATGGAGGTGTGGGACATGGAGGTCGGCGAGTTCGACGACCTCGGCTACACGCCCACGTCGGGGAGCCGGGTCGGCCCGGACGAGGCGGGGGTCGAGGCCGCGCTCGACGAGCTGCTCGCCGCCGACGAGCCCGTGCTGTTCGCCGGCCAGGGCGTCAACTACGCCGAGGCGTGGGAGCCGCTGCGGGCGTTCGCCGAGCTGCTCGAGCTGCCGGTCGCGACCAGCCTGAACGCGAAAGGCGCGTTTCCGGAGGACCACCCGCTCTCGCTCGGCGCGGCCTCGAAGTCCGAGCCGCGGCAGCTCGCACACTTCATGCAGGAGACGGACTGCCTGTTCGGCGTCGGCTGTAGCTTCTCGACGACCGCGTACGGCCTCACCGTCCCGAGCGACAACACGATCGTCCACTCGACGCTCGACACCGGCGACATCGACAAGGAGGCCGACGTCGACGTGGCGCTGCCGGGCGACGCGACGCTGGTGCTGGAGGCGCTCGTCGACGCCGCGGAGGAGCGCCTCGACGGGCCCCGCGGTCGGCGCGACGACGTGGCCGCGGAGATCGACCGCGTCCGGTCCGAGTGGCTCGCCGACTGGGAGGACAGGCTCACCGACGACACGGCGCCGATCAGCCCCTACCGTGTGGTGAACGAACTCGACGACATGCTCCCGAAGGAGCGCGCGGTCGTCACCGCCGACGCCGGCAACCCGCGGGACTTCATGTCCGCGTTCTACACGGCGACGGAGCCGATGAGCTACCTCGGCTGGGGCAAGACCACCCAGCTCGGCTACTCGCTCGGGCTGGCGCTCGGCGCGAAGATCGCGAGGCCCGAGAAGCTCTGTGTCAACGTCTGGGGCGACGGCGCCGTCGGCATGGTCGGGATGGACATCGAGACGGCGACCCGCGAGGACCTCCCCGTCCTCTCGGTCTACCTCAAGAACCACGAGATGGCGAGCTACGACACGCCGTTCGGCGGCGACCTCGCGAGCGTCACGGAGTCGCTCGGCGGGAAGGGGATCCACGTCGAGGACCCCGGCGAACTCCGCGGTGCGCTGGCGGAGGGCATCGAGTCCGTCGAGGACGGCACCTACACGCTTGTCCAGGTGATCACCGAGAAGGAGACGGAGCTGTCGCGGCCGGACCTCCACTACGAGGCGTAGCCCAGCCGGTCAGCCGTCGAGCCGCCGCTGCCACTCCTGCAGCCGACGCATCAGCTCCAGGGGCGCGGTCTCGTCGACGTCGAGCTCGCGCAGCTCCGCGAGGACCGCCGCCGCCGCGGGGTCGGTGTCGGACCCGGACTCGCGGTCGTCCGGCGCACGGAACTCCCCGGCGCCGAGGTCGAACGTCGTCTGGACCGGGTCGCCGCCGCCGCCACGGGCCTCCACTGCCCGCTCGTCGCGGAGCCGCGACAGCACGTCGGCGGCGCGGTCCACGGTCGGTGCCGGCACGCCGGCGAGGTCGGCGACGTGAACCCCGTACGAGCGGCCGGTCGGACCCTCGCGGACGGTCCGGAGGAACGTCACGCCGTCGCCCGTGTCGTCGACGGCGACGTGCGCGTTCGCGGCAGCCGGGAGCTCCTCGACCAGCCCCGTCAGCTCGTGGTAGTGGGTGGCGAACAGCGTCCGGGCGCACACCTCGTTGTGGAGGTACTCTGTCGCCGCCCACGCGATGCTGATGCCGTCGTAGGTGGCCGTCCCGCGGCCCACCTCGTCGAGGACGACGAGCGACCGCTCGGTCGCGCCGTGGAGGATGTTCGCCAGCTCCTCCATCTCCACCATGAACGTCGAGCGGCCGCCCGCGAGCTCGTCGAGCGCGCCGACGCGGGTGTAGACGGCGTCGACGGGGCCGACCGTCGCGTCGTCGGCGGGGACGAACGAGCCGGCCTGTGCGAGGACGACGGCGAGCGCCGCCTGTCGCAGGTACGTCGACTTCCCGCTCATGTTCGGCCCGGTGACGAGCAGGAGGCGCCGGTCCGGGTCGAGGCGGAGGTCGTTCGGGACGAACTCCGTCGTCTGCTCGACGACTGGGTGACGGGCGGCGTCGAGGGCGAGCAGCCCCGGCGCGTCGGGGTCGAGCGTCGGGCGACACCAGTCGGCCTCGACGGCGTGGGTCGCGAGACTGCCGAGCGCGTCGAGGTCGGCGAGCGCCCGCCCGACGGCGCGCAGGAGGTCGGCACGCTCGCCGACCGCGTCCCGGAACGACGCGAACAGCGCCCGCTCGCGCTCCGCGCGCTCGGCCTCGAGTCGCCTGATCTCGCGGGCCTGCTCCGCCAGCTCGTCGGTGACGAACCGCTTCGACCGCTTGAGCGTCTTGATCTCGCGGTAGTCGTCGGGGACGTGGTCGGTCTCGGACTGCCCCACCTGGATGTAGTGGCCGTCGGTCGCGTTCCGGTCGACCTGGAGGTGGGTGATCCCCGTCCGCTCGCGCTCGCGGTCGCCGAGCCCGTCGATCCACGCGACGACGGCCTCGTGCTCCTCGACGAGGTCGTCGAGCGCGTCGTCGTGGCCGCGGCGGAAGACGCCGCCCTCGCCCGGACGCTCGGGCGGGTCGTCGACGAGCGCGGCGTCGACCCGCTCGCGCAGGGCCGTGGCGGCCTCGCGGTCGAACCGCTCCAGTAGCTCCGCGACCGGCGAGGACGCGAGCGGCGGCTCCGCGAGCGTCTGGCGCAGGTCCGGCAGGAGCGCGAGCGTCTCGCCGACGCGACGCAGCGCGACGGGCCCGGCGCTCCCGCTCGCGGCACGGGCGGCCAGCCGTTCCAGGTCGGAGGCCGCGTCGAGCAGCTCGGCCAGCCGGTCGCGGGCGAGCGCCGCCGCAGCCAGCGCGCCGACGGCGTCGTGGCGGCGTTCGACCCGTTCGGCGTCGCGGCTGGGGCGGACCAGCCACTCGCGGAGGCGCCGCCGGCCCGCCGCCGTCGCGGTGTGGTCGACGACGTCGACGAGCGCCGGGCCGTCGCCGGTCATCGGCTCGACGAGTTCGAGGTTCCGCCGGGTCGTCGCGTCGAGCGCGACGTGGTCGCCGCCGTCGAACGGCTGGAGCCGCGTCATCGCCGCCAGCGCCGCCTCGTTCGTCGCCTCGACGTACGCGACGGCGGCGCCCGCCGCCGCGACCGCCGGGCGCGAGAGGCCGAGGCCGTCGACGACGCCCCCGCCGAACTGCCCGGCGAGCGCGCGCTCGGCGCGGCCCGGCCCGAACGTCCGGCCCTCTGTGAGCGTCAGCGTCGCGTCCGTCGCGTCCCGGAGCGCGTCGAGCAGCGCCGGGTCGTCGCGGACGTCCGGGCCCGGCAGGACCTCCGTCGGGTCGAACCGCGCGAGTTCGGCGACGGCCTCGTCGCCGTCGGCAGCCGTCGCCGCGAGGAACCGGCCCGTCGTCACGTCGACGAGCGCCAGCCCGTACCGCCCGTCGACGCGACAGAGCGCAACGAGATGTCGCGCCGCCGCGTCGTCGGCGTCGACGAGCGTCCCCGGCGTGACGACACGGACCACCTCGCGCTCGTGGCTCCCGTCCGCCAGCGCCTCCTCGCGCTGGTCGGCGACCGCGACGCGGTAGCCCCGCTCCACGAGCGCCCGGAGGTACGGCGTCAGCTCGGAGCAGGGCACGCCCGCCATCGGGTGGGTCGTCCCGCCGGCTGCCTTCTCGGACACCTTCAGGTCGAGTTCGTCGGCGACGAGCTCGGCGTCGTCGTCGAAGAACTCGTAGAAATCACCGACCTGCATCGCGAGGACGTCCGCCCCCGACGCCCGCTTCAGGCGGGTGAACTCCTCGACGATTCCCATGGCCGCCGGTGGCCGGCGTTCGGATAAAGCGTGACGGTCGCCGCCGGGCCGCGACGGCTGCTACCTGTCGGCCGACGCCTCGTCGGCGAGCAGCGCCCGCGCGACGGCGTCTGGCGTCGGCCCGAACAGGCAGAGCCGTCCGTCGTCGAGGCCACGGCTCCGGACGCCCGGCACCTCGTCGCCGGCAAGCGCGACAGCCGCGTTTCGCCGGACTGCGGCCCCGAACCGGAGCGATGGGTCGGCCTCGCGTGCGTCGAGGAGCGCCGCCGC
>KI543171.1:5414-31973 GCA_000496195.1 uncultured archaeon A07HB70 | reverse complement strand
GCGCGAGAAACGCCGTCGCGGCGCCGACGGCTGCGGGCAGCTCCTCGCCGGACGCCAGCCGCGCCGCGACGGCGCTCGACAGCACGCAGCCGGAGCCGTGGGTGGCGTCGGTGTCGACCCGTGGGTGTTCGAACCGCTCGACGCCGTCGGCGGTCACGAGGGTGTCGACGACCGTCTCGCCGGAGAGGTGGCCGCCCTTCACGAGGACGGCGTCGACGCCCGTCTCGCGGATCGTCTCGCCCGCCTCGACGGCGTCGGCGGGCGTCTCCACCGCCCGCCCGGCCAGCACCTCGGCCTCGTCGACGTTCGGCGTCGCGAGCCGGGCCTCCGCCAGCAGTTCCTCGTACGCGGCCTCGGCGGCCTCGCTCAGGAGGCGGTCGCCGGACGCCGCGACCATCACCGGGTCGACGACGACCGGCACGGCGGCGTCGGCGAGACAGTCCCGCACCGCGCCGACGACGGGCGCCGTCGCGAGCATCCCCGTCTTGACCGCGCCGAGGTCGACGTCGCCGGCGACCGCGCGGTACTGCGCCCGGACGTGGTCGACCGGGAGCACGTGCGTGTCCTCGACGCCACGGGTGTGCTGGGCCGTCGTGGCGGTCACGACGCTCGTCCCGTGGACGCCGTGGGCGGCCATCGTCCGCAGGTCGGCCTGTATCCCGGCGCCGCCGCCGGAGTCGCTGCCCGCGACCGCGAGCGCGACCGGCTGCGTGACCGGGGCGTACGTTCGTGTCACGGTCGTCGTACCGCACCGGTCGTACTTGTCGGTGGCGTCGGCCCGCGCCTACCCGTAGTACCGCTCCAGCAGGTCCGCCACAGCCGCGGCGGTCACGCGGTACGCCCGGTCGCCGTCCGGCCGCCGGACGGCGTAGCTGTAGTGGTCGCTGTCGGGGACGTACCACCGGTCCGGGTGGGCGTGCATCGGCGGCGGGAGGTCCGGACCGGAGCCGCCGCCCTCGCCCGGCACCGCCGTCGCGGCGTCGGCGACGGTCCCGCCGTCGACGGAGGGAGCCGTCGGGGCCGCGTCCTCGTCGTCCGGGCCGACCAGCAGGTCTCCGCTCGCGGCGGGGTGGTCGATAGCCACCCCGAGGTGGACGTCCTCGCGCTCCTCGGCGGCGCGGGCCCGCTCCATCAGGATCGCCTGCGTGTCGTAGACCGGGCCGTCGGGGTCGGGCCGGCACTGGTCGTAGCCGCCGTCGGCGTCCATCTCCCAGGCCCGGCGGTTGTCGGCGAGCATCACCTCCAGCACGAACCGGAGCTGTTCGCGGATCGCCGGGTCGTCGACGGGCGCGATCGCCTCGACGCGGCTGTCGAGGTTCCGGGTCATCAAGTCGGCGCTCCCGAGGTAGTACTCCGGGTCGCCGGCGTTCTCGAAGTAGAAGATCCGCGAGTGCTCGAGGAACCGCCCGACGACACTCCGGACGGTCACGGAGCCGCTCAGCCCCTCGATCCCCGGGCGGAGCCGGCAGATGTCCCGGACGATCAGGTCGACGTC
Source organism: uncultured archaeon A07HB70 (assembly GCA_000496195.1). Classification (GTDB taxonomy): domain Archaea; phylum Halobacteriota; class Halobacteria; order Halobacteriales; family Haloferacaceae; genus A07HB70. The sequence continues at coordinate 30,478 of KI543171.1, read as the reverse complement.
GACGCCGGCACGGGCCGCGGCGTACAGCTCTCGGACGATCTCGGGGTCCTCGAGCGCGTTCACCTTCACGACGAGACGGGCGCGGCGCCCGGCGCGGGCGTGGTCGGCCTCGCGCCGGATCAGGTCGACGAACCGCCCGCGCATCGCAACCGGGGCGATCAGCAGCTTGCGGAACCGCTCGTCGAGCGACGGGCCGGTGAAGAAGTTGAACAGCTTCACCAGGTCCTGCCCGACGTCGCGGTCCGCGGTCAACAGCCCCATGTCGACGTAGCCGTTCGCCGTCTCCGAGTGGTAGTTGCCCGTCGCGACGTGGGAGTACAGCTCGACGCCGGTGTCCTCCTCGCGAACCACCAGCGCGGTCTTCGTGTGCGTCTTCAGCCCGACGGTGCCGTAGGCGACGTGAATCCCCTCCTCCTCCAGCCGGCGCACCCACTCGAGGTTGTTCTGCTCGTCGAACCGCGCCTTCAGCTCGACCATCACCGCAACCTGCTTGCCGTTCTCCGCGGCGTCGATGAGCGACTGGATCACCTTCGAGTCGCTGGCGGTTCGGTAGATCGCGGCCTTTATCGCCAGCACGTCGGGGTCTGTCGCCGCCTCGTCGAGAAACCGCTGGACCGTCTCCGTGAACGAGTGGTACGGGTGGTGGAGCAGGATGTCGCCCCGACGGATCTGAGAGAACACGTCGTCGTCGTCGAACTCCGACGTCAGCTCCGCGCTCAGCCGGGGGTGCGACCGCGGCGACCACGACTGCGGCTGCAGCTCCGGCCGGTCGATGTCGCCGAGCTCCAGCAGGTAGCGCATGTCGAGCGGGCCGTCGTGCCGGAACACCTCCCGCTCGTGGACGTCGAGCTCCTCCGTCAACACCGACAGCATCCGGTCGGGCATCTCCGCCTCCACCTCCAGCCGGACCGCCGTCGCGAACCGGCGCTGCTCGATCACCGACTCGATCATGTCGATCAGGTCCTCGGCAACCTCCTCGTCGCGGCGCACCTCGGCGTTCCGGGTGAGCCTGAACAGGGCGGTGTCGACAATCTCGACGTTCGGGATCAGGAGGTCGAGGTTCTCGCGGATCACGTCCTCGAGCCGGACGTACGCGGCGGTCGTGTCCGGCGCCGTCGCGTCGAGTTCGACCAGCCGCGGGCGGTTCTGTGGCACCTTCACACGGGTGAAGGTCAGGCTCTCCTCCGGGTCGCCCTCGCGGCGCACCAGCACCCCCAGCGAGAGCGAGCGGTTCGAGATGAACGGGAACGGGTGGGCGGGGTCGAACGACAGCGGCGTCAGCGTCGGCAGGACGTTGCGCTCGAAGTAGTCGCGCACCTCCTCGCACTGGGCCTCGGTCAGCTCGTCGTAGTCGTGGACGTGGATGCCGGCGTCGGCGAGGGCGGGCTTGACCGTCTCGCACCAGCACGCACACTGGCGCCGGAACATCGGCTGGGCGGTCTCGAGCGCCTCGCGCCACTGCTCCTCGGGGGTCCGACCGTCGACCGTCGGGTCGGTCACGCCGGCGTCGATCTGCTGTTTCAGCCCGCCGATCCGCTTCATGAAGAACTCGTCGACGTTCTTCGTGAACAGGCCGAGAAAGCGCGCGCGCTCCAGCAGAGGGGTCCGGTCGTCCAGCGCCTCGTGGAGGACCCGGCGCTGGTACTCCAGCATCGAGAGCTCGCGGTTGAGGTACAGCGCCGGGTCGTCGGGGTCGACCGGTCCGTCGTCCGGCACGTCGGGCGGCGCCGGTGCGTGCTCAGACATTGGTGCTGACACGACGGTCGCGGCATTAATCTGTTGTGGGACGACCGCCACGGAGTGGCCGGAGGAGCGCCGGTCCGCCTACGCCAGCGCCGCCGCGACCTGCTCCACCGGGGTCGGGATCGACTCCTCGTACTCGTCGCCGAGCTGTGTCCGACACGAGGCGCCGGGGGCGACGACCTGTTCGCCCGGGCTCTCCTCGACCTGGTCGAACAGGATGTCGCCGATCGCCTTACTCATCGAGTAGTGCTCTGCCTCGTAGCCGAACGAGCCGGCCATCCCGCAGCAGCCGGAGTCGAGGGGGTCGACCCGGTAGCCGGCGCGGCGCAACACTCCGACCGCGTGGTGGTCTTTCTTCGTCGCCTTCTGGTGACAGTGCCCGTGGTACGTGAGGTGCTCGTCCGGCGCGTCGAACGCTATCCCGCCGTCCAGCCCGAAGGCGTCGACGTACTCCAGGACGCCGTAGGTGTTGTCGGCGACCCGCTCGACGTCCTCGCCCGACAGCAGGTCGAGGTAGTCCGACTGGAACATCACCGCGTCGGAGGGCTCGACCACGACCACGTCAGACCCCTCGGCGACCCGTGGCGCCAGCGCCTCGACGTTCTGCCGCGCGTCGGCGCGGGCCTTGTCGACGAACCCCTTCGAGTGCGGCGGACGACCGCTCCCCGCGACGTCGTCCGGGATCTGGACGTGGACGCCCGCGGCCTCAAGCACCTCGACGGCGGCCCGCCCCGCCGCCGGCTTGTTGTAGGTCGTGTAGGTGTCGGGGAACAGCAGGGCCGTGCGCTCGGCCTCGGCCTCGGGCACCTGTGCGCCGCCGCGGGCCTCGAACCAGTCGACCAGCGACTCGCGCTTGAACTCCGGCAGCGAGCGCTCCTCGGCGATGCCGACCGTCTTCTCCATCAGCGTCCGGGCGCCGGGGAGCTTCGTCGGCAGGTTCGACAGCGGCGCGAACAGCGACCCGAGCTTCGACAGCTCGTGGATGTTGCGGAACAGCTTGTCCCGCAGGGAGGAGCCGTGGCGCTCCTTGTACTCGTTCTCTATCTCCACCTTCATCTTCGCCATGTCCACCTCGCTCGGGCAGTCGACGGAGCAGCCCTTGCAGCCGATACAGAGGTCCACCACCTCGTGCATGAACTCGACGTCGAACTGCTCCTCATCGGACAGGTCGCCGCTCATCGCCTGCCGGAGCAGGTTCGCCCGGCCACGGGTCGACTGGATCTCCTCCTCGGCGGCGCGGTAGGTCGGGCACATCACGCCGCCGGTCGTCTCCTGTGAGCCGCGACAGCCGCCACAGCCGTGACAGAGCTCCGCCATCCCCTGGAACCCGTTCTCGTTCTCCCAGTTCAGCGCCGAGTCGAAGCCCGCGTCGAACGTGTACTCGGAGTCGAACCGCAGGTTCTCGGTCATGTCGACGTCGCCACAGACGTTGCCCGGGTTCAGGATCCAGTCCGGGTCGACGGCGGTCTTCAGGTCGCGGAAGACGTTCCAGAGGTGGTCGCCGTACAGCTTCCGGTTCCACTGGGTCCGGGCGCGGCCGTCGCCGTGTTCGCCCGACACCGACCCGCCGTACTTCACCGCGAGGTCGGTCGCCTTGTCGGCGATTCGCTCCATCGACTCCTGGCCGCCCTTCGTCTTCGTGTTGATGAGCGGGCGGACGTGGATACAGCCCGGCCCGGCGTGGGCGTAGAACGACCCGAACGTCTCCTCCTCCTCGAACACCCGCTGGAAGTCCGCGATATACTCCGGCAGGTGCTCCGGCGGCACGGCGATATCCTCGATGAACGCGATGTGTTTCGCGTCGCTCGTCCGCGAGAGCAGGATCGGCGTGGACGCCTTCCGCATCTTCCAGAACTCCTTCTGCTCCTTCTTCGTGTACGCCTCCATCCCGTCGAAGGCGATCTCGCCCACCCGGTCGTCGAGCAGGCCCTGTACCTGCTCGCGGGCGTGGTCGTCGTCGTCGGCGTAGAACTCGACGAGCAGGAAGGAGTCGGTCCGGTCGGGGAGCCGTCCGACGACGTCTTTGAACTCGTCGAGGTCGCGCGCCAGGTCGAGCAGGACGCCGTCGAGCACCTCGACCGCCGCGGGGTCGTGGTCCAGGATCGCTCCGACGTCCTCCATCGCCTCGACCAGCGAGTCGTAGGTGAGAAAGCCGATCGCCTTCTGGTTCGGCAGCGGCTCGAGCGACAGCCGCGCCTCCGTGACGACGCCGAGGGTTCCCTCGCTCCCGGTCATGAGACGCGCGAGGTTCACCGTCTCGCGGGCGTCGTCCGGGTCCCGCGCCCGCCTGGCCTCGTCGACGAGGCTGTCGAGGTTGTAGCCCGAGACGTTTCGCTTGATCGACGGGAACGCCTCCTCGACGGCCTCGGCCTCCTCCTCGATGATCCGCTCCGCGGCGGCGTACAGCCGCGCCTCGGCGTCGCCGTCGGGGTCGGCGCCCGCCGACAGGTCCTCGAGGGTCACCTCGCCGAGCGTCGTCACCGTCGCGTCCGAGAGGACGACCTCGATCTCCTCGACGTAGGCGTCGGTCTTGCCGTACTGCAGCGAGTGCGCGCCGGTCGTGTTGTTGCCGATCGCGCCGCCGACGGCGGAGCGGTTCGCCGTCGAGGGGTCGGGCGCGAACTTCAGGCCGTGCTCCTCGAGCGCCTCGTTCACCTCGGCGAGGATGGCGCCGGCCTCGACCCGGCACTCTCGCGCCGCCGTGTCGAGGGAGAGCAGGCCGTCCATCTCGGTGGTGAAGTCGAGGACGACGGCCTCGTTGACCGTCTGACCGGCGAGACTCGTCCCGCCGCCCCGTGGCAGCACCGGGATCTCCCGCTCTGCGCAGTAGTCGACGACCGCCGCGACGTCGTCGGTCCCGGTCGGGAACACGACGCCGATCGGCGTGATTTCGTAGGCGCTGGCGTCTGTCGCGTACAGTTCGCGGGTGTATTCGTCGAACCGCACGTCGCCCTCGACCAGCCCCTCGAGGTCGTCGACCAGCCCCGACCGCTCGACGGACTCGCCGACGTAGTCGTAGTTCGCGCGGTCGTCGGCGGCGGGGTCCGGGCCGGCTGTCGCGGTGTCGGCGGGCGGCGGTCCGACGAGCACGTCTGTCTCGTCGTCGCCGTCCTCCGGCGCGTCGTCCGGCGGCGCACCGCTTGGAGGTTCGCTTCGTGCCATGGATACTGGTTATCACACTGGCGGGGAGCGACGGGCCTAAGAGTGTCGATAGGTCACCGGTGGAGGATCGTGTTAGAAAGATTGAGATGCCCGACACGGGACGGGTCGCCATGGCGATCGAGACGGTCGAGGCGATTCCGCTCCGGCGCGACCTCGGAGAGCGGTTCGCGAACGCACAGAAGTGGATCGACAGCCGCGAGTACTGCCTCGTCCGCGTCGTCGACGAGAGCGGCACCGAGGGGTGGGGTGAGTGCTGGGGGCCGGTCGCGGGCAACCGCGAGGTGATAGAGGAGTACGTCGGGCCGTGGCTCCGCGGGCGGGACCCGCAGGCCGTCGAGTCGATCCACGACGACCTGCGGTACCGGCTCAGGTCGTCGTACCACTCGTACGTCCCCGTCTCGGCGCTGTCGGGGGTCGACATCGCGCTCTGGGACCTGAAGGGCAAACGGCTCGGCACCTCCGTCGCGCGGCTCCTCGGCGGGCACACCCGGAGCGAGGTGCGGGCGTACGCGACCGGCCACTTCTGGCCCGACGTCGACTCGTTCGAGGCGGTTCGCGAGTCGGTCGTCGCAGAGGCCGAGGGCCACGTCGACGCCGGGTTCGACGCGTTGAAGAACAAGATCGGCCTCGAGCGGATCTTCCCCGACCGTGGCCGGGCGGCGGACGTCGAACTCGTGCGGTCGATCCGCGAGGCCGTCGGCGACGACGTCCGCCTGATGACGGACGCGAACCACGCCTACGACCCCGGCGACGCCCGGTGGGTCGGCGAGCGGCTGGCCGACCTCGACGTCCACTTCTTCGAGGAGCCGGTCGTCCCGCGGGACAAGCGGGGCTACGCCCGGCTGAACGAGGCGCTCGAGGTGTCGCTCGCCGGCGGCGAGTGCTGGGCCTTCCTCGACGAGTTCGACGAGTGCCTGGACCGCGGCTGTGTCGACTACCTCCAGCCAGACGTGACGAGCGCCGGCGGCCTGACGACGATGCGGCGGGTCGCCGACCTCGCTCGCGCCCGCAACGCCGGCCTCTACCCCCACGTGTTCGGCTCGGCGGTTGCGCTCGCGGCCAGCCTCCAGCTGCTCGCGACCCTGCCGGACGTGCCGGAGCCGATGCTCGAGTTCGACCGCACGCCGAACCCGATCCGAGAGGACCTCGCGGTCTCGCCGATCCGGAACAGCGGGACGACGGTGCCGATCCGCGACGAACCGGGGCTCGGAATCGAGATCGACCGCGACGTGCTGTCGGCCTTCCGCACGGACTAGCTCCGGGCGCCGCTCTCCGGTGCCCCCGGCTCGCCGCCGCTCGCGCGCTCGCGCTCACCCTCGACGGCGGGGTCGACCGCTCCGCCGGTCACCGTCACCGGCCGGTCGAGCTCCCGGAGGACCGACCGCGTGACACTCCCGAACAGGAGCGACCCGAGCACGGACCGCTTCCGACCGCCGAGGACGACCGCGTCGGCGTCCGTCTCGCGGGCCGTCCTGACGATCTCCTCCGTCGGGTCGCCGCGTCGAGCCGCCGTCTCGACGGTCGCCGCCGTCTCGTGGAGCAGCCCGACCGCCCGGTCGACCGACAGCAGCTGGTCGACCGGCGGCGACGGCGCGACCGCCGCCCGCTCCGACGACGACCCGAAGGCCGTCCCCGCGCCGTCCTCGGGGCGGGGGAACACGTGGAGAACCGTCGCCGTCACCTCGGCGCCGGCGGTCGAGAGCCCCCGGACCGCCAGCGCCTGCGCCGTCGCCCGTTCCTCGCTCGCGTCGACTGGGACCAGCACACGGTACATAGCCCGTGTGTGTTCTGCCCGGACCCTCATGAACGTCGGTGATCGTTCAACCGACGGACGGCGGCGAGGACGGCAGAACTAAGCCGCCGGGTCGTCCGCCCGGAGGTATGCACCCGGAGCCGCTGGCGCCGGCGGTCGACCTCTGGCAGCCCTCTCGCGCTGGAGACGACGGTGTGATTCCCGGGCACGGCACCGCCGCGCGCGACGGCGTCCGGACCGTCTGGGGCGACAGCCGGGGGGCGGTGGCGGCGCCGGACGCCGAACGGGTCGACCCCGTGCTCGCCGCAGCCGACGACGGCCCCTCGGTCCGGGACGCGTTCGCCGACCGCGGCCCGAGCCGGCACGCCGGCGGGCGCGAGCGGCCGCTCGTCCACGCCGACCGCGAGGCGGACGTGACGAGCGCGGCGTCCCGTGAACACCGCCAGCGGGCGGCGGCCAGGCGCCTCACGCCCGCGACGACGGGCGGGGTGACCGGGCCCGCCCGCGGCGCCGACCCGTCGTGAACGCGAACGACCGGGCGCTCACCGGGTTCACGATGCTCGGACACGCCACCTTCCACGCCTACGAGCTGGTGATCCCGATCCTCGTCGTGGTGTGGCTGGACGAGTTCGGCGTCACGCCGGCGGCGATCGGGCTGGTCGTCGGCGCCGCCTACGCCCTGACGGGCGTCGGCGCGCTCCCGGCGGGCCTGCTCGCGGACGCCTACAGCGCGAAGCGGCTGGTCTTGCTCTGTATCGCCGGGATGTCGGCGGGGTTCGCGCTCCTCTCCGCCGCACAGGGGCTGGTCTCCGTCACGCTCGGACTCCTCGTCTGGGGCGCGGCGGCGAGTATCTACCACCCGGCGGGGCTGGCGCTCATCTCCCGCGGTGCGGAGGCGCGCGGGACCGCCTTCGCCTACCACGGCATCGGGGGGAACGCCGGCGTCGCGGGCGGACCGCTGCTCGGCGCGGTCTTGCTCGTCGGCCTCGGCTGGCGGCAGGTGGTGCTGGTGCTCCTGGCGCCGGCGCTGCTCGCCCTCGTCGTCGGGGCGCGCCTCGACTTCGACGAGACTGCCGGGTCGGCGACGCGAGAGGACGACGCGACGACGGCGGCGTCTGTTCGGAGCCTCGGCGCCGTCCTCGTGGACTCGAAGCTCCTGTTCGCGGGCGGGTTCGCGCTCGTCTTTCTCGTCGGCAACCTGTACGGCCTCTACTACCGCGGCGTGCTCACCTTCCTGCCGGAGGTGCTTGGCGGCCTGCCGCTGTTCGACCCCGTCGAGGTCGGGCAGCGGACGATCGAGCCGAGCCGCTACGTCTACTCCGGGCTGCTGGTGTTCGGCGCGGCGGGACAGTACGTCGGCGGGAAGCTCGTCGACCACGTCCCGGCGGAGCGGGCGCTGATCGGGTCGTTCGTCGCGCTCGGGGCCGTGGCGCTCCTGTTCGTGCCCGCCTCCGGCGCCGGACTCGTCCCCCTGCTCGTCGTCGGGAGCGTCCTCGCCTTCCTCGTGTTCGTCGAGGCACCGATCAACCAGGAGGTCGTCTCTCGGCACGTCCCGCCGGCGGCGCGGGGCATCTCCTTCGGCTACGTCTACCTCGCGGTGCTCGGCGTCGGCGCGGCGGGCGCGGCGGGCGCCGGCGTCGTCCTCACCCGCGCCTCGCCCGCCGCCCTGTTCGCGCTCCTCGCCGCCGTTGCCCTCCTCGCCGCCGGCGTCGGGGTCGTCCTCCTGCGCCGGTTCGAGCCGCGGGCGAGCGGCGGCTGACCAGCGCCTATATGTCCGCCCCACCTCCCTGTCGACCGTGACCACACACGACGTCGCGCTGATCCCCGGCGACGGTATCGGAACGGAAGTCGTCGAGGCGACGGTGCCGGTCGTCGAGGCCGTCGCCGAGCGGGCAGGGTTCGGAGTCGAGACGACCCGGTACGACTGGAGCACCCGGCGCTACCTCGACGAGGGGTCGATGATGCCCGACGACGGTCTCGCCCGGCTCCGCGAACACGACGCGACCCTCCTCGGCGCGGTCGGCCGCCCGGACGTCGCCGACCACGTCACGCTCAACGGGCTCCTGCTCCCGATCCGGAAGGGACTCGACCTCTCGGTCTGCCTGCGGCCCTGTGAACTGCTCGCCGGCGTCGAGTCGCCGCTCCGGGGGTACGAGCCGGGCGACGTCGACTTCCTGGTCTACCGCGAGAACACCGAGGGGCAGTACGCCGACGTGGGGGGACGCGAACACGTCGGCCTGCCGAACGACGTGGCGGTCCAGTCGTCGGTGTTCACCCGCCGGGGCTGCGAGCGGATCGTCCGGCCGGCGTTCGAGGCCGCGAGCGAGCGCGAGGGCCGGCTGACGAGCGTCACGAAGTCGAACTCGCAGGCCTACGGGATGGTGTTCTGGGACGAGATGGTCGAGGAGATCGCGGCGGACTACCCGGCCGTCGACGTCGACCGGATGCTCGTCGACGCCGCGTCCATGGAGCTCGTGCGCCGGCCCGAGCGGTACGACGTGATCGTCGCGTCGAACCTGTTCGGCGACATCCTCACCGACGTCGGCGCCGCCGTCAGCGGGTCGATGGGGCTCGCGCCGTCGGCCAACGTCGACCCGGAGGGGGTGAATCCGGGAGCCTTCGAGCCGGTCCACGGGAGCGCGCCCGACATCGCCGGGCAGGGCGTGGCGAACCCGATCGCGTGTCTCCGTTCGGCGGCGATGCTCCTGGACGACGTGGGGGAGACGGGGGCGGCGGAGCGACTCGACGGCGCGGTGCGGGCGGTTCTCGCCGACGAGTCCGCGCCACGGACGCCGGATCTCGGCGGGTCGGCGGGAACGGACGCGGTGGCGACGGCGGTCCGCGACCGCCTCTAAGCCGCGTCCGTGTCGTCGCCGGAGACGACCCAGAACGGCGTCGACACGGTGAAGTGACGCTTGCCGACGAACAGGAGGGCGGCGGCGGGCAGGGACATCGGCGACGCGACGACGGAGACGGTGGCCATCGCGCAGGCGAGCATCACCCAGGTCCACTTGATCCGGCGGCGCGCCCACCGGACGGCGAGCGCCTGGAAGACGGTGGTGAAGCCGAAGGTGACGACGAGGAGCACCACCTGCGCCGCCGAGGCGCCGAAGCCGACGTAGTTCCCCGTGACGAGGTTGTAGAGGCCGAAGACCGTCACCGCAGCCGTGACGAGCATCGACGCGAGGAGGAAGCCGGCACCGAGGGCGACGGTTGCCTCCGGCACCCGGTCGAGAAGCCGTGTCACGATCCCCCGGTCGTCCGACTCCGCCGCGGCGGCGCTCGAGACGTCGGCGTCGGCGCCGGCGTAGCGCTCGCTCCCGGTCCCGCCGCTGGGCGTCTCCGCTGTCCCGGCACCGGGGTGGTCGTCGTCGGTCACGAAGCCGTGGTACTCGGGGGCAGGAGAAAAGTACCCCGACTGTCCGCGCGCGGGCGGCCACACGTGAACACGATCAGACCCATGATCTTTGTGGAAGGATTTATACTTGTGAGCGTAGTCGTCCAGAACGCATGGGAGTCCTTCCCGATAGCTTGACGAACAAGATCAGCGACCGACCCACGGCGTCGGCTGTCGTCGCCTACGCGGTCATCTGCGTCCCGGTGTACTTCCTTCTGGTGTCGGAGACGTTCCTCGGGCTCGTCCACGAAGAGGCGGGCACGACCGGGACGATGATACCGGTCGCCGCCCTGATCATGGGGTCGCTGATGTTCGTTCCGGCGCTTCACCTGCGCTTCAAGCAACAGTACGGTGGTGGACAGGCGCGCCGACTCGGCTTCACCGGCGGCTCGAACGAATGATCATGAAACTCAGCACCCACAGAACGGCGGGCGTGTCGCGGCGTGACCACAGGACAGTCGGAGGCCTTCGATGGTAGACGCAGTCCTCGACAACGTCCGCAAGACGTTCAACGACGGGCAGGTCGTCGCCGTCGACGACGTGAGCCTGACGATCGAAGAGGGCGAACTGATCGTGCTGGTCGGCCCTCCGGCTGTGGCAAGTCGACGACGCTCCGCTGTATCGCGGGACTCGAGACGCCGAACTCCGGTCGGATCACCTTCGGCGGGCACGAGGTCACCGAGCTGCCGCCGAAAGACCGCGCGGTGTCGATGGTGTTCCAGAACTACGCGCTCTACCCCTCCATGACGGTGTACGAGAACATGGAGTTCGGGCTCAAGATGCGCGGGGCAGACCGCGAGACGATCGACGAGCGCGTGCGGTGGGCCGCCGACATCATGGAGATCGGCGACCTGCTCGACCGGTATCCGGACCAGCTGTCCGGCGGCCAGCAACAGCGGGTCGCGCTGGGGCGCGCTATCGTGCGCGAACCGGCCATCTTCCTGCTCGACGAGCCGCTGTCGAACCTGGACGCGAAGCTCCGCGCCGTGATGCGGACGGAGATCCAGGAGCTCCAGCGCAAGCTCGACGTCGCGACGGTGTTCGTCACCCACGACCAGGAGGAGGCGATGTCGATGGGCGACCGGATCGCCGTGATGAACGCGGGCGACATCCAGCAGGTCGCGCCGCCGTCGGATATCTACCACGACCCGAACAGCCTGTTCGTCGCCGACTTCATCGGCAGCCCGGAGATCAACCTCTTCCGGTCCAGCTACCGGAACGGCACCGTCGACCTCGGCGCCTTCGACGTCGACGTGCCCGACGTGATTGCGACGGAGCTGGACAGCGGACTCGACAGCGACGAGGTGATCACCGGCATCCGGCCCGAGGACATCAACGTCGTCGAGCCGGGCAACGGGCTGCTCGACGTCGAGGTACAGGTGATCGAGCCGATGGGCGACACCCAGATAATCTACTTCGAGATCGACGACTCCCGCGTGCGGGCGGTCGTGCCGTCGGCGCGCAACGTGACCGAGGGGGGGACCGTCGGTCTCGACGTCTACTGGCCGAACGTTCACATGTTCCACCCGGACGGGCCGAAGCTCGTCAAGTGGGGGAACGTCGTCGACGTCGACGCCGACGCGGAGTCGGGCGATGGGGTCCGTGCCGACGGGCGCGGCGGGGAGGCACAGTAGATGGCAGCAGTCGATCAGATCGGACAGGACCGCGGTGGTATCGAGGGGATAGTCGACAGTATCCTCGAGGAGTACGGCGGTGTCCAGGGGATGCTGTTCCTCGTGCCGTCGCTCGTGCTGCTGGCGGGCATCGTGTTCTACCCGATGGTCGTCAACGGCCTGGTCCTGAGCTTCCAGGACTTCACCCTGAACCCGAACGCGGCCGACCCGTTCGTCGGCCTCGAGAACTACCAGTACTGGCTCCTCGGGAGCGGACAGGCGCTGTTCCTGTTCAGCGTCAAGGTGACCGTGCTGTACGAGCTACTCGTCGTCCCGTTCGACCTCGTGGTCGCGCTCGGCGCGGCCCTGCTGATGAACGAGAAGTTCGAACTGCCGGGGCTCGGCATCGAGACCCGGGCGTTCTGGCGCGGCCTGATGCTCGCCGGCTACGCGAGCCCGGCGATCGCCGCCGGCCTGACCTGGGGGATCATGGAGCAGGCCGCCGAGTACGGGATCGTCTACCAGGCGGCGACGATGTTCTTCGACGTCCCGGCCTCGGGCGGCATCACGGGCAACCGCCCGTGGGCGTTCTGGGGCGTCGTCATCGCCAAGGTCTGGCGTGACTTCGGGTTCATGTACGTCGTCTTCCTGGCGGGCGTACAGTCCATCCCGTCGGCGCTGTACGAGATCTCGAAGGTCGACGGCGCGAACCCGATCCAGCGGTTCCGCTACATCACCCTGCCGCACCTGCGGACGGTCATCGTCACGGTCGTCATGATCCGGACGGTGTTCACGGTCGGCAAGCTGGCGATTCCGCTCGCCACCACGCAGGGCGGTCCGGTGAACTACACGCGCGTGCTGGGCCTGGTCATCTTCGACGTCGCGTTCGGCGAGTGGGCCCTCGGGCGTGCCGCGGCGCTCGGGATGCTGTTTGCGGTGTCGATCATCCCGCTGATCCTCATCTGGATCAAGACCGAGACGGAGGACTACTGAGATGGCAACACAAGACGGACCCGCGACGGAGAAGTTCTCCTTCGAGCGCAGCGGGTCACGATTCAGCTGGGAGGACCACTACAAGCCGGTCGTGAAGTACATCGCGCTGGGGGTGTTCCTCGCCTGGATCATGCTCCCGGTCTACTACACCGGGGTCAACTCGCTGAAGGGGCCGGGACAGATCTTCCAGACCGCGATGGGGATCCCGTACGTGACGTTCGACCCGCTTCCGTTCGGCAACCTCATCGCGATCATCACCGGTCAGGTCGCGCTGGTCCCCGGGTCGGGCGGGTCGTTCCAGGGCCTCAGCGCGTGGCGGACGATGTGGGACGCGTTCCCGTTCGTCGAGTACCTGCTCGCGACGACCGTCGTGAGCGTCGGGACAGCCGGGCTGGCGACCGTCGCCGCCGTCTTCTCGGCGTACGCGTTCGCACGGCTCGACTTCCCCGCCAAGACGCCGCTGTTCGTCCTCAGCGTCATGGGCTTCACCTTCCCAATCGTCCTGCTGGCCATCCCGATCTTCGTTCTGATGCAGGACCTGACCCTGCTGAACACCTACCTCGGGATGATCCTCGCGTTCACGGCGTTCACCCTGCCGTACAACATCTGGCTGCTCCGCGGGTTCTTCGAGGACCTCCCGGACAACCTGGAGGAGTCGGCGCGGGTCGACGGCTGTACGCAGATCGGCGCGTTCTTCCGCGTCATCCTGCCGCTCTCGCGCCCGGCGATCGCGAGTGTCTTTCTGCTCGCCTTCCTGCTCGCGTGGCACAACTTCCTGATGGCGTTCATCCTCGGGAACGACCCGCTCCACACGACGCTCGCGCCCGCCATCCTGCAGCTGCGCGGGACGTTCTTCGTGAAGAACCTCCACTACATCATGGCCGGGACGTTCCTCTCGATGTTCGTCCCCATCCTGATGTACATGTATCTCCAGACCCACCTCGTCGAGGGGCTCTCCTCCGGCGGCGGCGTCAAGGGCTGATCCCACCGCGCGCCGGGTCGTTCTTCTCCGTTCTCCGCGTCGCTCCCGAGCGGCGCCTCCGGTGCGGGCAGCGGCGCTCGCGGACGACACGAACGGAGAGAGACGGGGCTACGGGGCTGGTTCGGGAGAACCGAGACGAGAAGTGGCCCGCGTCAGTCGATGTCGACTTCCCACTCCTGGGTCTGGTCGACCTTCTCGGTGCGGTAGGCGCGAACCTTCTCGCCCGCCTTCGAGAGCAGGTAGCCGAGGGTGAGGATGATCACGCCGGCGATGAACAGGCCGCTGTTGGCGTTCGGCTCGTCTGCGAGCGAGAACATCGAGATGATCGCCACCCCCGGCGACTGCCAGTCGAACCAGAGGCCACCGATGAACAGCACGCCGGTGAGCGCGTACATCGCCTGCCCGACGAGCTTGAGATAGTCCGGGAGTTCGCGCCCCCTGCGGCCGTCCGTCGACACCTGCTTTTGACTCATGCGTAGACTGACCCTCACGATCGATATTAAGCGTTGCGCCACGGCGGAACGTCGTGCCGCGGTCGGCGAAATCGCCCGCCTCGGTTCGGGTCGGCTATAGAGGAATTGGGAAACGCTTATGATACGCTCCTAATTACGGTATAATGGTCGTAAGATCGTGACAGACGACAGCGCTAATTCAAAGACGAAGACGGATCGTACCTCGCGCCGCTCGGTGCTCAGGAAGGCCGGCGCGGGCGGGACGCTCGCCGCGATGGGCGGCCTCGCGGGCTGTTCCGGTGGCGGCGGCGGCGGCGGCGAGGAGACCGAGGGGGAGATGACCGAGGGGGAGATGACCGAGGGGGAGATGACCGAGGGAGACGGCGGCTCCACCGGGTCGTCCGGCGGCGTCACCCTGCGCATGTGGCTCTCGTACATCACCGAGGGTGGTGGCAAGCGAGAGGGGACAGAGGAGATCCTCACCGAGTACGAGAACGAGAGCGGCAACACCATCGAGATCACCGGCGTCCCGTACACGGACGTCGTCTCGCAGTTCCGCTCCGCACGGGCCGCGGGCGACGTGCCGCACATGGTCGAGGTCATGACGCGACCGGGCGTCCTCACCGGGGGCGCCGGCCGGGTTATAAACGACCTGTTCCAGTCGATGGAGCTGTCAGACGCCGCGACGGAGGTGGTCATGGACGGCCACCGCGTCTGGGGTGCCCAGTCGACGGGTGAGGCGGGCAACCTCGTCTCCCTGCCGCTTGGCCTCCGGCCGTTCGTCCACTGTTACAACACCCAGCACCTCGAGGCAGCCGGGGTGGCGAAGGAGGACGTCCGCGGCGAGGCGCTGGACTTCTCCGACGCGAACGACAGCGCGGTCGCCGACATCTACGCCAGTCTGCGGGACTGGGGCGGCCCCGACGGGGTCGACAGCTACTTTCCCGACACCACCGGGATGAAGCAGTCCGACGAGGAGTATATGTCGGCGTACATCCCGATGTTCGGCGGGAGCGAGGCCGGGATGGTCACGATCGAGGGAGACGAGCAGGCGATCGACACCGACGCCGGCCGCGCCGCCGTCGAGTGGCAGTTCGAGAACATCGAGAACGGGAACTTCCACGAGAACTCGATCAACCACGGCGACGAGGAGTCGACGACGCTCCACCAGGGCGAGAACATCACCAACAACTCCATCCAGGACTCGACGGACCTCTGGGCCAACTACCGGACCGAGACGCCCGGCGCGTTCGCGGACCTGGACGGCGATCTCGAGGAGGGAACCTGGACGTGGACGGTGCCGTACCGCGCCGACTCGCAGGCGTTCATCTCGTGGCTGCCGTCGCTCGGGTTCATCGACGACGCGGACTGGAACCAGGACCGTCTCGACGCTGCGGGGGACATGATCGACTTCTGGGTCGCCGACCCGGACAACGCGCTGTTCAACGCGCAGGAACTCGGGTTCGTTCCGGTCGACCCGAGCCAGATTCAGTCGGTCGACTTCTACAGCTCCACGCAGAGCCACGTCGAGTTCTGGCAGGAGGCCTGTCAGGGCTTCCTCGAGAACACCGTGCCGACGACCATCCCTGCGGTGCCGGGTGCGAACGCGATCACCTACCAGATCCCGCGGCGGATGCACCAGCGTGCCGCCCAGGGCATCCAGCAGGGGATGAGCATCGAGGACGCCGTCGACGACGCCGTCGTGACCGCCGGCGAGGAGATCAACAGCGTCCTCGAGGAGCAGGGCGTCCGCTAACGCCGGTTCGACTTTCTCCGTTTTTCAGCCGACCAGCGCCGGTTACAGCGCGGCCAGCAGCCGGTCGAGCGACCCGTGTTCCGTGCCGAGGGCCTCGACCGCGGCCCGGAGTTCGTCGACGTCGTCCCCGGTCAGCACCGCGCCGGCGGCCTCCTCGAACTTCGCGACGAGGCGGTCCTCGCCGACGGGGTTGTTCGGACTCCCCGGCGCGTGCCGGACGGCGGTCTGGTGGCGGCTGCCGTCGGTCGTCTCGACGGCGACGCGGGCGCCGTAGCCCGCGAACTCGTCGCCGAAGAGGTCGACCTCGAAGTCGCGCTCGACCAGCGCCATCGCCTCGCGGGTCGCCGGCGCGCGCACGTACTCGTCGGTGAACTCGTCGACGCCCGCCGTCCCCTCGCGCAGGACGGCGGCGAGACAGAACTCGATCGAGAACTTCGCCTCGAGTTCGTCCTCGGCCTCGGCGTGGATCAGCATCTCGTTCGCCGCCTCGTCGAGGGTGACGACGACGCGCTCGGTCCGCTCGGGCGTCAGGTCGTGGTCGCGCACCAGGGCCCGGAGCGCGTCCATCGCGGCGTGGGTGATCACCCCCGACGGGTAGGGCTTGTAGCCGATGTCGGCGACAGCCCACGGGTCGGGGCTGTCGAGCCCCACGAGGATCTCCTCTGGGTCGTAGCCGTCCTCGAGGGTCATCACCGTGCCGTAGCCGAGGTCGCTCTCGAGGACGTTCCGGTCGGCAGTCCAGCCGCGGGCGGCGAGCATCGCGGCGCGAAGCCCGGTCTCGGCGGCGTGGCCGGCGTGGAGCGGCTTCGTCATCGTCCCGAAGTTCTTCTTCAGCGACGACGACCCGCTGGCGACGACGCCGAACGCCCGTCGGGTCGCGTCGGCGGAGAGCGACAGCGCCGACGCCGCGGCGGCGGCGGCACCGAACGACCCTGCCGTGCCGGTGAGGTGCCAGCCGTTCGCGTAGTGCGACGGGTGGGTCGCGTGGCCGACGCGGGAGGCGACCTCACAGCCGACGACGTCGGCGACGAGGAGGTCGTCGGCGGTCCCGCCCTCCGTCTCGACCGCCGCGAGCGCCGCGGCGAACACCGGCGAGGTCGGGTGGATGACGACCGACTCGAACGTGTCGTCGTAGTCGACGGCGTGGCCGAACGTGCCGTTCGCGAGGGCGGCGCCGGTCGGACTCGCTCGCCCCCGGGCCAGCACCGTCGCGTCGTCGCCGCCCATCGTCGCGTCGACGTGGCCGGCGATCCGGTCGCCGACGCCGTGGTGGGCGCCGTAGACGGCGACGCCGAGGTAGTCACGTATCGCGACCCGGGCGTCCGCGACCGCCGAGTCGGGGACGTCAGCCGCCGTCGTCTCCGCCACGAACTCCGCGAGCGCCGCCGTCTCGCCGGCGCCCCGCCCGCTCTCGGCGTGTGCCATGGCCGCCCACGCGCGTGGGGCCGGCAAAGAGCTGTCGACGTGCGGCCCGAACCGCTATTCATCTCCGGCCCCACGGCCCGGTGTGAACCGCGTCGACGGCACCTTCCGCGTCTACCGCGTGTTCAGCGCGGTGCCACACCTCAACCTCGTCGACGTCGCGGCGGACCGGCTCTACACCGTCTACGAGTCGGGCTACCCCGACGACCGGCAGCGGGTCGTCGACGACCTGTCGACTGGCGACCTCCTCGACGCGACGGTCGAGGGCGACCCCGACGCCCCGGACGACCCGTGGCGGCTCGTCGACCCCGAGCCGGAGCCCGAGGAGAGCGTGAGCGTCGACTTCGCGACCGGCGTCGACTACCCGCCGGTCGCCCGCGAGACGTGGGCACGGGCCCGAGAGGCGGCGGGCGACGACCCCGTCGAGCCGGCGGGCCGGACGCTCGGCGCGGACGGCGCCGCCGGCGAGGTCTGGGTCCAGCCCCGCGACGCCTTCCCGGACGGCGCGTTCACCCGCCGCGCCGCGACCGGGCTCGTCCCGCTCGAGCCGCTGTTCCGCGGCCTCCCGCGCGCCGACGCGCCCGCGAGCGAACTCCTCGTCGTCGACGCCGACGAGCCGGGGACGTCCCGCCACACGGAGCCGTACGGCGTCCTGATGTTCTTCACGGCGGCGGGGCGCGACCTCGCGGACGAGTACCGCGAGCGGTTGGACCTCCCCCGTGGCGCGGACTCGCGGCCCGACTTCGACCCCTACTGATACGTCGGCGGGCGCAGGGTGCCGGCCACGGAGCCCGGACTCGGCGGGTCGCGCGCTCGTCCACGCCGTAAGCGCGGGGCTGGGCCGGGCGGCGGCCCGGCTCGCGAGCGAGCGGGCGTCGACGGCGGGTGGCTCCGGGGCGCGCAGGGGGCGAACGCGAGAACTAACCCTCCGGGCCGCGCCGACCCGGTATGACTCGCACGGTCGCCTGTCTCGACGGCCTCGACCCGGACTACCTCGACGCGCACCCGACGCCGGCGTGGGACCGGATCGCCGACGAGGGCGCGACGGGAGTCTGCGACGGGCTCGTGCCGAGCCTCACGAACGTCAACAACGTCGGGATCGTCACCGGTCGGCGTCCCGAGGCGACCGGCGTCACGGCGAACACGTTCCTCGACGACGGCGAGCGGGTCTACGTCGAGGACGCCCGGTATCTCGGGTGTGAGACTGCCCTCGCGGCAGCCGCCGACCGGGGCGCGGACGTCGTCGCGCTGGTGTGCAAGGAGAAGCTCCGCCGCCTCGTCGGCGCGGGCGGCGTCGCGGCCGCGAGCGCACAGGAGCCGCCGGACTGGCTGACCGACCTCGCGGGCGAGCCGCCGGGGATCTACTCCGGCGCGGCGAGCGCGTGGCTCCTCGCGGCTGCCGCCGCCGTCGCCGCGGAGCGCGACCCCGACGTGCTCTACGTCTCGACGACGGACGTGGTGCCACACAAGCACGCGCCGGGCGCTGCCGCCGCGGGCGAGTGGGTCGCCGCGCTCGACGAGGGGCTGGGCCGTCTACACGGAGTTGGCCCCGTCGTCGCCGTCGCCGACCACGGGATGAACCGGAAGCGCCGCCGGGTCGACGTCGAGGCGCTCCTCGCGGACGCCGGCGTCGCGGCGGAGACGGTGCGCTGTATCCGCGACCGGCACGTCTACCACCACCAGAACCTCGGCGGCGCGGCGTACGTCTACGCCGACGACCCCGCGGCGGCCCGGGCGGCGCTCGCGGACGCCCCCGGAGCCGTGGTGCTGTCGCGCGAGACGGCCTGTGAACGGTTCCGACTCGACCCGGACCGGGTCGGCGACCTGCTGGTCCTCGGCGACGAGCAGACGGTCTTCGGGCCGATAGACGGGCCAGAGCGGGTCGACGAGGTCGACCTGCGCTCGCACGGGTCGGTCCACGAGCGCCGGGTGCCGTACCTCGCGTCGACGGGCGCGGCGCTGTCGGCGAGCGTCGAGGCGTTCGCCGCGGCGGGCGTCGGTCAGTAGGTCGGAATGCCGCCCGCCTCGCGGAGCGCCTCGATGTCGTCCTCGGAGTAGCCCAGCTCCGACAGCACCGCCTCCGTGTCCTCGCCGAGCAGCGGCGGCGCGTCGGCGAACCCCGAGCGGGCGTTCTCGAAGTTCAGCGGGTGTTCGATCACGTCGATCTCGCCGGCTGTCGGGTGTTCCGCCGTCCGGACGACCCCGCGGGCGTCGGTCTGCTCGTTCGCCAGCGCCTCGTCGACGGTGTGGACCGGTCCGACGGGCAGGCCGTGCTCGTCGGCCAGCAGGTCGACCCACTCGTCGGTCGTGCGCTCGCGGAACGTCTCGGACAGCTCCGCCTCGAGCGCGTCCATATGTTCGACACGGGCCGGGTTCGAGTCGAACCGCTCGTCCTCGGCGAGTTCGGGCCGACCGATCGCCTCGCACAGGCCACGCCAGAGCTTCTGGTTCGCACAGCCGACGTTGAGGTAGCCGTCCGCGGTCGGATACGCCTGGTACGGGGCGAGCACGGGGTCGCGGGTGCCCATCCGCTCCGGCGTCTCGCCGGCGAACGACTTGCCGGCCTGCTTCGTCAGCCACGGGAGCGCGGCGTCGTGCATCCCGAGTTCGATCCGGTCGCCCTCGCCCGTCAGCTCCCGGCGCAGGAGCGCGCCGGTGACCCCGAACGCGGCCCACATCGCCGTGATGAGGTCCGTCTGTGGCAGGCCGACCTTGCACGGCTCGCCGTCCGCCGGGCCGGTGACGCTCATGATGCCGCTCGTCCCCTGGACGAGGAGGTCGTAGCCGGGGCGGGCGGCCCACGGCCCCGTCTCGCCGTACGCCGAGATCGAGCAGTAGACCACGTCGTCGTTGACCGCCCGGATATCCTCTGGGCCGACGCCGATGCGCTCGGCGGTGCCGGGCCGGAAGTTCTCGAGGAACACGTCGGCCTCGCTGGCGAGGTCCAGCAGGGCGGCGTGGCCGGCCTCGGTCTTGAGGTCGAACTCGACGGAGCGCTTGCCGTAGTTGACCGTCCAGAAGTACGGCGACTCGCCGTTCTCGTCGGCGGTCCGGCCCGGTCCGTCGTAGTCCGGGTCGGGGTCGACGAACGGCGGCCCGGAGTGGCGGTTGTCGTCGCCGGCGCCGGGGCGTTCGACCTTGACGACCTCGGCGCCCTGGTTCGCGAGCATCGTCGACGCGAAGCCGCCGGTGACGAACGTCGTCAGGTCGACGACGCGCACGCCGTCGAGGAACCCATCGGGGTCGTCTGCGAGCATACCGGGTCGGCGGCGGCGACCCTCAAAAGCGTATCCGTCGGGCGCCCTCCGGTCGAAATCGCCGGCTTCGGTCGGTTAAACGGTGCGTAGGACAGCGAGAGGGTCGTGTCGGAACAGACGGCGGGGGCGCCCGAGGCGGAGGCAGAGCCGAAGCCGCAGGAGAGTCTCGTCTCCGGCCACGGGGGGCGGCTCCTCCTGCTCGTCTCCTTCGGCTGGTTCGTCGTCCAGGGCGGACGACTCCTGCTCCCGCCGCTCCTGCCGGAGGTGATCGCGGACCTGAACATCAGCGCCGCCGCGGCCGGCGTGGCGCTCACGACGCTCTGGGGCGTCTACGCCCTGCTCCAGTATCCCAGCGGGCGCCTGTCGGACCAGCTCTCGCGGCGGGCCCTGCTCGTCGGCGCGCTCCTCCTCGCCGCCGGGGGCTACGTCCTGCTCTCGACGGCAGTCGTCTACCCGCTCTTTCTCCTCGCCTGTGCGGTCATCGGCCTCGGTGCGGGGCTGTACCCGACGGCGGCGCGTGCGCTCGTCTCCGACCGGTTCGAGACGAAGCGGGCCGCGGCGTTCGGCGTCCACACCGCCTCCGGCGACATCGGCGGGGCAGCCGCCGCGGGCGTCGCCGTCGTCGTCGTCGCGACGGCGGTCTGGCGGGCGCCGTTCGTCCCCGTCGCAGCGGTGCTGGTCGGCGTCGCCGTCGGCCTCCACCGGCTCTCGCGCGAGCCGTACGAGGTGCGGCGCGTCGGCCTCGACGTCCGCGGCGCGGTCAGCCGGCTGTCGGGAAACCGCCGGGTCGGCGTGCTGGTGCTCGCGTACTGCGGATTCGCGTTCGCGTGGCAGTCGAGCACCGGCTTCCTCCCGCTCTTTCTCCGCGAGGCAAAGGGGCTCTCGCCCGCGCTCGCCTCCGGCGGCTTCGCCGCGCTGTTCGTCGTCGGCGCCGCGGTCAAGCCCGTCGCGGGACGGCTCGGCGACAGACACGGCAAGGCCGGCGTCGCGAGCGCGGGCGTCGGCTTCGGGGCGCTGGCGCTCGCGGCCCTGCTCCTCGCGGAGGGGCGCGTCGCCGTCCTCGGCGCGACGGTGCTGTACGCCGCGGGGCTGATGAGCTTCCCGCCGGTGATGCAGTCGTTCCTGATGGACGCCTTTCCCGACGCGTCGATGGGCGCCGACCTCGGCCTCGCCCGGACGACCTACATCGGGGTCGGGGCGCTCGGCCCGACCTACGTCGGCTTCGTCGCCGACCGGGCGGGCTACGTCGTCGCGTTCGCCGGCGTCGTCGGCCTCCTCGCGACTGCCGCCGTCGTCGTCGCCGTCCTCTCGCGCGGCGCGAAGGACTGAGCCGCCGACGGGCGCGGGGTCGGCCGTGCGCGTCGTCGACCGCGGGTGGGTGCCGTCGCCGCTGCCAGAGACACGCGGCGGGCCGGTACGGCGACGACCTCGTGGTGCCGGTCCTCCCGACCACGACCCGCACGCTCGGCAGGCGGGCGCTCCACGCCGACGCCGACGTCGGGCGCTACTGGCGCGAGGGCTGTCGGCGACCGTCGCGGGCGGGACGAGCGACGTCCAGCGGCCGGTGCTGGCCAGCCGGCTACTCTAGCCCGAGCACCCGCCGCGGGTTCTCGTACACCACCCGGTCGACCTGCTCGCGGGTCAGGCCCAGACGCAGGAGCGCCATCGCAGTCCGGGGGATCACGAACGGGTCGGTCCGCATCGCACCGATGAGGTCGGAGTCGACGAGCACCCGGTCGGCGCCGTACGCCTCGACGGCGCGGGCCACGTCGCGGGCGTCGACGCCGCGGAGCCACGACGCCCCGACGGAGAACGAGAGCCAGCAGTCCGTCTCGCCGAGCACCCGGTCGACGATACCCTCGTCCGCGTGGTCGATCACGACCTGGTCCTCCGGAAGGCCGGCCTCGCGGGCGAGTTCGAGGTCGATCTCGACGGCCTCGCGCTTCGTCGCCGGCCCGCCGTCGCCGAACAGCGGCGCGGTGAAGTTCCGGTCGCCCTCCTCGTACGCGTGGGCGTCGCGGGGGTCCAGCCCGCCCTTTCCCGACCCCGGCGTGTGGACGAGGACCGGGAGGCCGGCCTCGCGGGCGAGACGGAACTGCTCGCGCACGACGTCGCGCTGGGCTGCGACCGGCCACGCCTCGGTGTGGTGGGTCGCCTCGACGCCCGTCTCGCCGACCGCGACGACGCGGTCCTCGTCGAGGTACGCCGGCATCGCCGCGAGCAGTTCGTCGGCGTCCTCGACGCGGGACCAGGTGTGGACGCCGACGGCGACACGCTGGTCGTAGTGGTGCCGGCTGTCGAACGACCGGGCGCGCCGGAGCGCGTCGTCCCAGAGGAGGCGCACGTCGCTCGCGGCGACGGGTCGGTACGGCGCCCAGTAGTAGCCGGCGGCGATCATCACCGCGGCGCGACAGCCCGAGAGGTCGAACCGCTCGCGGTCGTTCCACGTCAGCGACTGTGTGTGCTGGTGGGCGTCGACCCACCGCAGGTCCAGCGGCTCGGGCGGGTCGCCGGCCTCGGGAGCGTCGCCGATCGGTCGGGCCGTCGGGCCGTCGTGTGCCATACCAGCCGGACGACGAGCGGAGGCAAAAGCCTAGCTCGGGTCCGGGTCGGCGTTCGCGTCCTCCCGGCTCCGGGTCTCCTCCTGTGCCGCCCGGAGCGCCGCCACCCGCTCGTCGCGCCGGCGCACCGCCTCGCGGGCGCTCTCGTCGTAGTCGTGAAAGCCCGCGCCCGCGGCGACGCCCGCCCGCCCCGCGTCGATGCGGTCGTCGAACGCCGCGCCCGGCTCGTCGGCGTCCGAGAGCGAGGGGTAGATCCCCGCCGCGATCGTGCGAAACAGCGAGAGCGAGGAGAGGTCGACCGTCTCGAACGGCCCGACCGCGGCGGTCCGGAGCGCGTAGCCGTCCCGCACCGCGCGGTCGACGTCGGCGGGGGTCGCCACCCCCGTCTCGACGATGTGGGCACACTCCCGGAGGACGGCGAACTGGACGCGGTTCCAGACGAAGCCGGGGACGTCGCGCCGCACCCGGATCGGCTCTCGGTCGACCGCCTCGACGAGAGCGGCGGTCCGTTCGACCGTCTCGTCGCTCGTCGCGTCGCCCGCCACCACCTCCACCGTCGGCAGGAGGTACGGCGGGTTCCACCAGTGACAGCCGACGACCCGGTCGGCCTCGTCGGGCACCCGGTCGGCGACCTCGGTCACCGCGAGGCTCGACGTGTTCGTCGCGAGGACGGCGTCGTCGGTCGCGTCGGCAGCCGTCGCGAACACCGCTGCCTTCGCCTCGATATCCTCCGACACGGACTCCAGGACGAGCGCGACGCCCTCGCAGGCGTCGGCGAGGTCGAGGGTGTAGTCCACCCGGTCGCGGGTCGCGCCGGGGTCGGCGGCGAGGAGGCCGCGGTCGTCGAGAGCGGCGGTCGCGTCCCGCACCGCCGTACGGGCGTCGTCGAGGTTCGCCTCGCGGTGGTCGACGAGTGCGACCCGCGCGCCGTGACGGGCGAACTGGACGGCGAGGCCGGCGCCCATCGTCCCCGCGCCGACGACGGCGACGGGCCGGTCGAGTGTCTCTGGCACACGCGAGTGGGACGCGCCGGCGTGGTAAGTCCGCGGCGGCGGTCCCCGCTGGAGGCGTGAGCGCGTCGACGGCCTCGATCTGCCGGCAGTCGTCGCGGGGGTGTTCGCCGCGACCACGCCCGAGCCGCCGGGGTCGCCCGGCTCTCCGTCGGGTCGTCTGCCTCGTCGGTCCCGTTCCGAGACGGCGGAGAGTCCGGGAGCGACGCCGGCGCACTTTAGCCGCCGGAACGCGGGAGACGACGCGTGCCAGACGACATCGACCCTCCGGGCGAGGGCGCGTTCCGGACGCCGATCCAGGTTCGCTTCCGCGACGTCGACTCGATGGGCCACGTCAACAACGCCGTCTACGCCTCCTACCTCGAACAGGCGCGAGCGGAGTTCTTTTCGACGGTGGTCGGCGAGCGCCTCCACGCCGTCCGGACCGTCCTCGTCACCCAGCGGATCGACTACCGCCGGCCCGTCGAGTGGGGGGCGGACGTCGAGGTCACCCTCGCCGTCGACGGGGTCGGGCGGTCGAGTCTCCCGATGCGCTACGGCGTCCGGGCCGACGGCGCCCTCGCCGCAGCCGGGCGGACGGTCCAGGTCGCCGTCGACGACGACGGCGACTCGCGGCGCGTTCCGGACGCGTGGCGCGAGCGGATCGCCGCGCGGCGGAGCGAGCGCGGGGACGAGCGAGCCGGCGGGCGCGAGACGGGGTAACCGAACGCTTATTCGCCACGCCGGGCGACCGACGGCTATGCCACCGACACCCACGGAGGTGCTGGTCGACCACGCCCTCGCCGTCGACTACGCCGGGACGCCGGCGGCGACGCGGGACCGCCTGCGGCGGCACGTCCTCGACCTGCTCGGGATCGTCGTCGGCGCCCGGGACGTGGCCGCGTCGAGCGGCTCGATCCTCGACGCGGCGGCGCGGCTGGCCGGCGACGGCGCGGAGGCGATGACCGCCGCGGGCGACCGCCG
>KI543171.1:0-5394 GCA_000496195.1 uncultured archaeon A07HB70 | reverse complement strand
GTCGCCGGCTCGCAGGCCGCCGGCTCGCTCCAGTTTCTCGCGAACGGCGCGTGGAACAAGCGGCTCCACCCCGGGCTGGCGGCGCGCCGCGGCGTCGAGGCCGCGACGCTCGCCGGCGCGGGGTTCGAGGGCGCCGCGGACCCGCTCGCGGGCGCGAACGGCTTCTTCCGGGGCTACTCGGACGACGCCGACCCAGACGCCGTCCGCGACGTCGGCGAGCGCTCCGCGGTCGAGGAGACGGCGCTCAAGCCCTACCCCTGCTGCCGCTACACCCACCCCGCGCTCGACGCCCTCGTCGAACTCGCCGACGAGGTCGACCCGGCGGACGTGACGGGCGTCACCGTCGACCTCCCGCGGCCCGGTGTGCGCCTGACGGGCGACCCGATCGAGCGCAAGCGCCGGCCCGCGAACTTCGTCGACTGCCAGTTCTCGATGCCGTTCGGGGCCGCGCTGGCGCTGGACCGCGGGCGCGCGGACCTGAGCGCGTTTCTCGACGCACAGGACGACCTCGCGGACCCGGCGCTCCGGGCGCTGATGGACGCGACGGAGGTGGTGACCACCGACACCGTGGCCGACCTGTTCCCCGAGCGGTGGGCTGCACGGGTCGTCGTCGAGACGGACCGCGGGCGCACAGAGCGGACCGTCGAGGTCGCCCGCGGCGAGCCGGAGGAGCCGCTCGACTGGCCGGCGGTCGAGGCGAAGTTCGACGGCCTCCTCGCCGCCGCGGACGTCCCCGACGGGGCCGCCACAGACCTCGCGGACGCGGTGCGGACCCTCGGCGAGGAGGGGTCGCTCGCGGACCTGACGGGCGCGCTCCGTGCGACGCGGGCGGCGGCGCAGGCGGCGGACTAGAGCGCGATCTCGGCGCCACGCTCGGCGGCGAGCGCCCGCAGGCGTCCGGCGACCGCGTCGTCGAGCGGCACCCCCTCCGCGCGGCGTCGTGCCGCCGTCTCGGTGTTCGGGACGGCCCGGGATCACGAACCGGTCGCCCCACGCCGCGGCACCGGGCGACGGACCGGCGTCGTAGTCCGCGCCCGCGAGGTGGTCGGCGAGCGTCCGGACCCGGCGCTCGACCCCGGCGCGCGTGGTGAACCGGAGCGGGTCGACCGCGAGAAAGAGCGCGGCGTTGTTGGAGTAGTCGGCGTCCCGGCTGCCGGCGACGAGGGCGTCGCCGAAGAGCCCCGCGAACAGCTCCGCGACGACGGCCAGGCCGGTTCCCTTGTAGCCGGAGACGGCCCCGCCGAGCGGGAGCTGTGCGCCGCCCTCGCCGGCCTCGAACGCCTCCGCGTCGGTGTACGGGGCGCCCGTCTC
Organism: uncultured archaeon A07HB70; assembly: GCA_000496195.1. GTDB lineage: Archaea > Halobacteriota > Halobacteria > Halobacteriales > Haloferacaceae > A07HB70. Next base: position 4,083 of record KI543171.1, on the reverse strand, counting down.
GGTCGTCGCCCAGCCCTCCGGGACCGACTCCCCGACCCACGCCTTCTCGCGCACCTTGCCGTGGGCCACCTGGCTCGTCGCGGCGTCGAAGACGACGTCGTGGTCGAGCGCGCCGAACGTCGGGACGGCGAAGCAGACGGGGTTCGTCGAGAGCAGGCGGCTTGCGCTGCCGGCGGGCGCGACGTTGTAGCCGCCGCTCTGGGAGTTGACGAACGCGGCGAAGCAGAGCCCCGCCGCCGCCGTCCGCTCGCCCCACTCGCCGACCCGGCCGAGGTGGGTCGCGTCGCGGGTTCCGACGGCGGCGACGCCGTGTTCGGCGGCGCGCTCACAGAGCGTGGAGACGGCCTCGCGGCCGACGACCTGCCCGAAGGCGTCGTTGCCGTCGAGGCGGACGGTCGCGCCGCCGTCGTGTGCCACCGTCGGGGTCGCAGCCGGGTCGACGGCGCCCGCCGCCGCCTTTTCGACGTAGATCGGCACCCGGATGACGCCGTGGGAGCCGTGGCCGCGCAGGTCCGCGTCGACGAGCGACGCCGCCACCGCCGCCGCCGTCGACTCCGGCGCGCCCGTCGTCGCGACGAGCGTCCGGGCCGCCGCCTCCAGCCGGTCGGGGTCGACTTGCATGCGCCCGCCGTCCCGGGCGGCGCACGTGAATCCACCGCTCGGACGGGGCGTCGCCGTCCCGCGACCGGGCACCCCGTCCGCGTGTCGCCAGAGTCTTTATTCCACCACAACAGTAGCGGTGTATGGTCAGCTACGACGCGTACGAGAGCATCACCGTCGACGTCGACGGCGGCGTGGCGACGGTCGAGTTCCACCGGCCGGAGAAGCTGAACGCGCTGTCGACGGAGGTGATGCTCGACCTCCAGCGCGCGTTCTCGGAGATCCAGCTGAACCGCGACGTCGACGCCGTCGTTATCGAGGGCGAGGGCGAGGACGCGTTCTCCGCAGGGGCAGATATCGCCCAGTACGCCGGGCCGAGCGAGGAGCACGACCCGCGGCAGATCGACCGACAGGAGATGTTCTTCGACATCTACAAACAGCCGCTGGAGCTTCACGCGCCCGTCATCGCCAAGATCGACGGCTACGCCGTCGGCGGCGGGCTGATCCTCGCGATGTTCTGTGACATGCGCTACGCGACCGCAGAGTCGACGTTCGGCGTCCCGGTCGCGAACATCGGCCAGATTCCGGCGGGCGGGTCCACCTACCGCGCGATCCAGCTGATGGGCGAGGCGAAGGCGAAGGAGGTGGTGTTCACGGCGGGGTTCGTCGGCGCCGACGCCGCCTACGACGCCGGGCTGGTCAACGAGGTGGCCGCGGACGCCGACGCCCTGGACGAGACGGTGACGGGCGTCATCGAGGCGATACAGGACACCGGCCGCGAGGCCGTCAAGCAGTCGAAGGACGCGCTCAACTACGCCGCCGAGGCCGACAGCCTGGAGGCGGCGCGCGAGTACGAGGCAGAGGTCTGGTGGGAGCAGTTCGACACCGACGAGCGCCGGCGGCTCGTCGACGAGTTCGTGGAGGACGACGGAGCGTGACGCTCCTCGACGACCTGAGCGTGGTCGAGCTGTCCGTCCACCGCGCCGCGCCGTTCTGTACCGCCCTGCTCGCCGACCTCGGCGCCGACGTGGTGAAGATCGAGCGCCCGGGCGTCGGCGACCCGACCCGGACGCAGGGCCCGGGCCGGAGGGCAAGTCGGCCTACTTCTCGGCGATCAACCGGAACAAGCGGTCGGTCGAGCTCGACCTGAAGACCGACGCCGGGCAGGCGGCGGCCCGGGAGCTGGTCGCCGAGGCCGACGTCTTCGTCGAGAACTTCGGCTACGGCGTCGCCGACCGGCTCGGGCTGGCGTACGCCGACCTCGAGCCCCTGAACCCGGCGCTCGTCTACGCCTCGATAAAGGGGTACGGCAAGACCGGGCCGATGAGAGAGAAGCCCGGACTCGACCTGATCCTCCAGGCAGAGGCCGGTCTCATGTCGCTCACCGGTCCCGAGGACGGCGAGCCGGTGAAGGTCGGACAGGCCATCGGCGACCTGACCGCGGGGATGTTCGCCGCGGTCGGGATCCTCGCGCGGCTCCACGAAGCCGAGCGGACGGGCCGGGGCGGCGAGTTCGACGTCTCGCTGTTCGACGCGGTCGTCACCCTCCTGAACGAGTATCCGACACAGCACGACCTCACCGGCGAGGTGCCGGGGACACAGGGCACCACCCACCAGACGCTCGTTCCCTACCAGCTGTTCGACACCGCCGACGGCCAGCTCGTCCTCGGCGTCCCCTCGGACAGCCGGTGGGACGAGTTCGTCGACGCCGTCGGCTGCGAGTCCGTCCGCGAGTACGGGACGAACGCCGAGCGCACCGCGAACCGCGAGACGGTCGTCGACGCGATTCAGGACCGGCTGGCCGAGGAGTCGACGGCGTACTGGACCGAGGTGCTGACCGGGGCGAACTTCCCGAACGGCCCGCTCAACGACGTCGCGGAGGTCGTCGACCACCCGCAGGCGGAGGCCAGAGAGCTGTTCGCCCGGGTCGACGACCGCGGGACGAGTTTCCTGCTCCCGAACCACCCGTTCCACTTCCCGGACCACGACGACGTCGGCGTGCGCGGGCCGGCGCCGGACCTCGGCGAACACACCGAGTCGGTGTTCGCCGACGTCGCCGGCGACCAGACGACGCTCGACGAGTGGCGCGAGGGCGGCGCGTTCGGCGGCGACTGAGCGCGCCGTCGACGGGGCACACCGCCCGACACGGTCGGACCAGGCACGCCCCGCGCAGCTTTTTATCCCTCCGCCGACGGGGAGACATGGAGACGGACCCGGAGGCCAGCGCGGCTCTCGACGCGCTGTACGCCCCGTCGAGCGTCGCCGTCGTCGGCGCCAGCCCCGACTCGTGGTACGCATCGAACACGGTCGACAATCTGCTGGAGTACGGCTACGACGGCGACCTCTACCTCGTCAACCCCAGCCGCGAGGAGGCGTGGGGCCGGCCCTGCTACGACTCGATTCGCGACGTGCCGACAGTCGTCGACCTCGCGGTCGTGAGCGTCCCGCGCGAGTACGTCGTCGACGTCGTCGGCGACGCCGGCGACGTCGGCGTCCCCTGCGCGCTGGTCATCTCGGCGGGGTTCGGCGAGGCCGACGACGAGGGCGAACGGGCGGAGGCGGCCCTCGCACGGACGGCCCGCGAGGCGGGGATCCGTGTCGTCGGCCCGAACTGTATCGGCTTCGCCAGCGGTCGGACGGGGACGGTCCTCACCCCGACCTGCTCGCGGGCGCCGGCGCCGGGCCGGATCGGGCTGGCCAGCCAGTCCGGCGCGCTCGCGTTCGCCACGTTCTTCGAGCGGGGCGCGGACGCGGACGTCGACTTCGCGTACGTCGTCTCGACCGGCAACGAGGCCGACCTCTCGGTCACCGACCACGTCGCGTACATGGCCGACGACCCGGACGTCGACGTCGTCTGTGCCTACGTCGAGGGGGTCGACGACCCGCGGGCGTTCGTCGAGACGGCGCGGGCGGCGACCCGGAGCGGGACGCCCGTCCTCGTCGCGAAGATCGGCCGGAGCGAGGCGGGGCGGGCCGCCGCGGCCTCCCACACCGGGTCGATCACCGGCGCCGACGCCGTGTGGGACGACGCGCTCGAACAGGCCGGCGCACAGCGCGTCCCCGACGTGCCGGACCTCGTCGAGCGCGCGAGCGTCCACGCCGCCTTCGACCCGCCCGCCGGCGACCGGGTCGCGGTCGCCTCGACCAGCGGCGGGCTGGCGACCCTGCTCGCGGACCTCTGTGAGGACCGCGGGCTCTCGCTCCCGCCGCTCGCCGACGAGACGGAGCGGGCGCTGCTGGAGATGGACGACCTGCTCACCTTCGGCGAGATGCACAACCCCGCCGACGTCCGGGGCTACGGCGCGGACGCGATCGACGAGATCGCCGACCTGCTGTTCGCCGACGACTACGACGCCTACCTGTTCGCGGTCGGCCTCTCGGCGGTCGACGAGCGCGCGGGCGCCATCGCCGACGACCTGGTCGCGGTCTGTGACCGCGCCGACGCGCCCGTCGTCCTGCTGTGGACGGGGCGGCGCGAGCCAG
>KI543170.1:244048-245883 GCA_000496195.1 uncultured archaeon A07HB70 | reverse complement strand
TCTTTACAGCTGACCATCCCGCGCTCGTTCACCTGCGCTGTCAGAACTGTCGCTTCTCCAGCGACGTCCCGGTCGGCATCCGGCTGCTCGACAGCCCCGCGGTCGTCGGTCACCTGGCCACGCGCGGCGCCGACGTCGCGGACCGGTACCTCTGGGCACTTCCGTTCGTTATCGACGTAGCGCGTCACCGTCCGGGACCGCGATCCCTGGACGGTACTCGTCGACGCCCCGACACAGACCGGCACCGTTCGTGTGCGCTCGACGCGGACGCCAGCGTCCACGCCGCAGGATCACGCCCTGACCCGACCGGGCACCCGTGACGAGTGACCCGGCGGCGCGTCGCCGAGACCTGCCGGGCGACGGTGTGCCGTCACGCCGGCGGTGTGCGGGACTAAGCCCCTGGGGTGCGAGGTACTGACGTGTTACGTACCGCGGTTGTCGGACTGGGCGAGGTTTCGCAGTGGCACGAGCGTGCGATCGCCGATACGCCGGACGCGACCCTCGTCGCCGTGGCCGACACCGACGAGTCGGCGCTGAGCCGGTTTCGCTCGCGCTCCGGCGTCGGGACCTACACTGACCTCGACGCGCTGCTCGGAGACGAGTCCGTCGACTGGGTCCACGTCTGCACGCCGGTCCAGACCCACTACGACCTCGCCACGACCTGTGTCGACCACGATATCCACGTTCTCGTCGAGAAGCCGTTCGTCCGGACCCGAGACGAGTTCGAGGCGCTGACGGCTGCGGCAGACCGCGCCGGCGTCCGCGCCACGGTCGTCCACAACCAGGTCTACTACCGGCCGTTTCGCGAGGCGCACCGGCGGGTCCGGGACGGGGAGTTCGGGCCGCTCCACGGCGTCTCGGTCCGGTGGGCGGAGGACGCCGACCCCCGCGACCCGGACCGCGGCGACTGGGTGCTCGACCTCCCCGGCGGCGAGTTCGGCGAGGGGATCGTCCACCCGATCTACGTAGGGCTGCGCGCCGCCGGCTATCCGGCGGACGAGTCGAGCGTCGACGTCGAGCGTATCGCCACGGCGACGGACGCGGCGTTCGACGGCGTCGCGCTCTCCTACGCCACGCCGGACGACGTCGCCTGTACGATCCAGCACCACTCGAACGTCCCCGACCAGCGGCGCGTCGACTTCGTCGCCGAGTCGGGCCACGTCACGGTCGACATCGCGACACAGTCGGTCCGGACGCAACGCAGCAGCTACGGCCCGAACACGTCGTCCGCGTACCCGATGGTCCGCGCCGCGCTCCGGGGCGTCCAGAACGCGACGCGTGCCACGGTCCGTGCCGTCACGGAGACGACGACCGACCGGCTCCGGGACTCGTACGCCCCGCACGACACCCACACGCCGGTCGTCCGCCGCGAGGCGGCTGCGATCCGCGGGGAGGGGGAAGGCCCGACGCCGCGGGCGGAGGCCGACTGGGCGAACCGGCTGTTCACGCTCGTCTGTGGTCGGTAGCGCCGGAGCGCTGCTGCCAGCGTCGCGTCGCCTGCCGGACTCCCTCGTTGAGATTGCCCGTCGCGCAGTCGAGGTGGGGGCGTGAAATGTGACCGAACGGTCCCGCGCGGCGAGCACCGGCTCGAACAACTCGACTATCGAGCCGTCCCGCACGCCGACGGAGCCCTGCCTGACCTCGACGTAGTTCAGGCCGCGGCTCACGAGAAAGTCGACGAACTCCGCGACGGACCCGTCGAACCGGAGGTCGAGCGACGCGCCGACCGGCTGCGCCCCCGGTGCCTCGCGGGACACGCGGCACCTGGCGTAACGACGCATCGAGGCCGACTCCCGACTACGTCGCGCGATCGTGGCGGTTTATTACCTCTGTGT
>KI543170.1:234069-241685 GCA_000496195.1 uncultured archaeon A07HB70 | reverse complement strand
GCAGGCCCTGCGACAGACCGACCCCGCGAGCGACGACACCCACGCGAACACGGCGTCGGCGACGGGACTGCCGTGGTGTACCGCTCACTCTGTGCCCTCGTCGCCGCGGGTCCAGCCGCGCGCGCGCTCGACCGCGTCGCGCCACCGGGCGTAGCGCCGGTCGGCCTCGTCCGCGGACATCTCCGGCTCGAACCGGCGGTCGAGCTGCCAGTTCGACCGGAGCTCGTCGACACTGTCCCAGTAGCCGACGGCGAGGCCGGCGGCGTAGGCCGCGCCCAGCGCCGTCGTCTCGTCCACCCGTGGCCGGACGACGGGCGTCTGGGCGATGTCGGCCTGGAGCTGACAGAAGAAAGTCGTTGCGGACCGCGCCGCCGTCGACGCGCAGGGTCGGCTCGTCCCCGGTGTCGGCGGCGACCGCCTCGGTCACGTCGCGGGTCTGGTAGGCGATCGCCTCCAGGGCCGCCCGGACGACGTGTTCCTTTCGCGTGCCGCGCGTCAGGCCGACGAGCGTCCCGCGGGCGCGCTCGTCCCAGTGTGGCGCGCCGAGGCCGGTGAACGCCGGCACCACGTAGACCCCGCCGGTCGCCTCGACGGAGGCCGCGAGCGCCGCCGTCTCGGCGGCGTCGTCGACGAAGCCGACGTCGGTCAGCCACTCGACGGCGGCCCCCGCCGAGAACGTCGCGCCCTCCAGCGCGTACCGGGGGCGCTCGCCGGCGAACTGGTAGGCCACGGTCGTCAGCAGGCCGTTGTCGGAGGCGACGGCCTCCTCGCCGGTGTTCATGAGGTAGAACGCGCCGGTGCCGTAGGTGTTCTTCGCGTCGCCCGCGTCGACGCAGGCCTGGCCGAGCAGCGCGGCCTGCTGGTCGCCGAGCACGCCCGTCACCGGCACCTCGGCGCCGAGGAACCCGTCCGGGTCGGTGTAGCCGTACGGCTCCGGGTCCGACGATGGTCGGACCTCGGGCAGCATCGCCTCCGGAACCCCGAACTCCGCGACGAGGTCGGCGTCCCACGAGCAGTCGTGGATGTCGAACAGCATCGTCCGCGAGGCGTTCGTGACGTCTGTGACGTGTTCGCCGGTGAGGTTGTAGACGAGCCACGAGTCGACCGTGCCCATCACTAGCTCGCCGTCGGCGGCGCGTTCGCGCACGTCGCGCGGGCGGGTCTGGCCGAGCTTCAGCGGGTCGGCGTTGTCGAGCAGCCACTCCAGCTTCGGCGCGGTAAAGTAGGCGTCGGGCACCAGTCCGGTCGTCTCGCGGATGCGTTCGGTCAGCCCCGCGTCGCGGCGCGCGGCGGCGCGGTCGTCGGTCCGTCGGTCCTGCCAGACCAGGGCGTTGTGGGCCGGGTACCCGGTGTCGGGGTCCCAGACGACGACGGTTTCGCGCTGGTTCGCGACGCCGAGCGCCTCGAGCCGGTCGGCGTCGATGCCGGCGGCGGTCAGCGCCCGGTCGACGACGTGTTCGACCGTCTGCCATATCGCGACGGGGTCGTGCTCGACCCGCCCCGGCTCGGGCTTGATCTGCTCGTGACGACCGTAGGCACTGGCGACGACCTGCCCGTCGCGGTCGAAGGCCATGAACCGGGTTCCGGTGGTCCCTTGATCGATGGCGCCGATGTACGTCTTGCTCATATGATCCGGGGCCGTTTCGTCCGGAATGTTTACTAAGGATTGATATAAACAGTTTCCGCTCGGCTCAGCCGACGTCGCGGACCCGGAGGCCGAACACGAGCGTCCGCGGTGCCGGGTCGTCGTCCGGCGACGGCGAGGTCGGGGGCAGCGAGGACACTCCTGTCCCCGACCCGACCGACGTGGTCGACGGTCAGGCCCGCCTCCCGGGTCGCGTCACTGTCGCAGGTCGTACAGCCGCCGGAACGGCGTCGGCGGGAACCGCAGTTCGACCCGGCTCGGCGGGCGACCCTTGCCGCTCGGCTCCCGCGAGCGAACGCGCTCGACGGCGCCGCTCTCGGCGATCTCGTAGAGGAACCGCTTGACCGTCCCCCGCGAGAGGTCGACGCCGGGCCGACTGCTGATCGCGTCCGCCGTCGCGGTGACCGACGCGCGCTCCGCCTCGTCCAGGTCGACGAGGCTGCGGAGCACCAGCTGCTTGTTCGCCGGGAGCGCGAACACGCGCCCGAGCGAGACGGAGGGACGGGGGATCTCCGCGACGGCGTCGTCGACGTCGCTCTCGGTCAGCCGCGTCCGGCTCTCGCGGCTGGCGCGGTCGGCGGCGACGAACAGCGCGGTCAGGGCGTCGTGAGCGTTGCCGTCGGCCCAGTCGGCGATCCGGCGGGCGAGCTCGTGGTCGAGCGCCTGCCGCGCCAGCCCCTCGGAGGCGCGGGTCATCAGCACGTCGACGAGCACCGGTGGCCGGTACGGCTCGACGCGGATGGACGTCGCGGTGTAGGTCGTCAGCCCGGACTCCTCCGGGTCGGCCCGACCGACGGCGAGCCAGCTCAGGTTGCTCGGCAGGCCGGCGAACAGGCCGACGAGGTCGGGTGTCTCCACGCCGGCGGCCTCGCCGACGTGGTCGACGGCGACGACGACCCCGGTGCGCGAGCGGTCGAGCAGCGCGTGGAGCCGGTCGGTGAGCTCCGTCGTGCTGATTCCGTGCTCGGGCACCGACTCGTCGACGAGCGCGTTCAGGACGGTGTGGTAGAACCTGAACTCGCTGGTCGTCTCCCGGAGGTCGACGTAGACGAACCCGGGCGTGGTCGGTCCCGCCGCCCGCGTGCTGGTGTGGATAGCCGACTGCGTCTCCGTCACGAGCCGCGAGAGGTGGCTGAACAGCGCCGCGACGACCGCCGACTTCCCGGCACCGAACCCGCCGTGGAGATACGCGTTCGGCGGGAGGTGGCCGTCGAACACCGGGTCGAGGTGGTCGAGCACCCGCTCGAAGACCGGCGCCCGGCCCACGGGCTCGTCCAGATGGGCGACCGGCGACAGCGACTCGTAGTCCTGAACCAGCCGTGGCTCGTCGTCACGCCGCCGGCGTCGGTTTATTCGCGCGTCGATATCCATCGGTTCAGCCGTTCTGTGTCGGGTTGTCTGTCCACACGATCAAAAGAACCGTGATGGCTCCTCGGGGGCCGCGGGCGGTCTCAGAGGTACCCGGCGTTCGGGATGACTCCGAGGAGCGAGAGGATCCCGACGGCGAGCATCACGAGCGTGATGGCCATCGCCGGCGGGTCGACGTGGGTGCCGCCGTGCGCGTAGAAGATGCGCTGGGTGAGCTCGCCGAGGAGTCCGCTCACCGCGCCGAAGCCGCCGGCGCCGAGTAGCGCGGCGAGCGAGCTCCCGCCCGCCATCGGCATCACCACGATGGCGCCGACAGAGCCCATCAGCGTCATGTGGTGTGTCACCGGAATCTTCTCGACGCCCAGCTCGAGGAACAGGAGGCTCATCGCCGAGATGGCGTAGCCGAGAAAGATGCTCCCGGTCTGGATCCAGATGTAGCCGGCGAGGATGCCGGTGATCAGGCCGATGAAGCCGACGGGCCCCCACTTGTACTGGTGGCCGAGCCACGGTTCGGTCGCGAGACGGGCGCCCTGGTAGCCGCCGTCTGTCACCGCGCGCTCCTCCTCGCGCTCGAACGGCCCCATGTCGAGGAGCCCCGAGCCGGCCACCCTGCCGACGAGCGGGTAGTCGAAGGCCGGCCGGGCGATCAGCGCCGTCAGGACGACCGACAGCGCGATGCCGTCCGTCGGGAGGCCGATACCGCCCGCGACGAGCGTGATCAGTAGCCCCAGCGCGCCGAAGATCCCGCCGACCGCGAGGATATCCGGCTTCGTTCCGTGCGCGTAGAGAATGTTCTTCCCGAAGTGGTACGGCCATCCCTCCGGCTCCATCTCCGGGTACTTGTGGCCGGCGTACGCCGCCGCGGCGACGCCCCCGGCGAACGAGATATGTGGCCCGGTGATCGCACCGAAGCCGATGACGCCGGTCAGTCCGACCGAGAGCTGGTTACCGTCGATCGGCCCGGCCATCGTGATCTCGCGCTGGAGGATCGCAACCCCCTCGCCGAGGAAGACGAGGAAGCCGGTGAAGATGAACGCCGGCAGGGCGCCGAGCGCCGCGCCGAACGCCCCGCCCGCGAACGCGGTGATCAGGAGGACGACGAACGCCTCGAGCTCCATGCCGATTATCGGGATCGTCTGAAGCGCGAACATCTACTCGTCCTCCTCGCGCGCCCAGTCGAGCGAGCGCTCGACCGCGGCGTCCCAGCGGCTGTACATCTGGTCTGCGTCCCCGGGGTCCATCTCCGGCGAGAACTCGCGGTCGACCTGCCAGTTCGACCGGAGCTCGTCGACGCTGTCCCAGTAGCCAACGGCGAGGCCGGCGGCGTAGGCCGAGCCGAGCGCCGTCGTCTCGTCGACCTCCGGCCGCGCGATGTCGGTCTGGATGATATCCGACTGGAGCTGGCAGAGGAAGTTGTTCTTGACCGCGCCGCCGTCGACCCGGAGCGACGTCATCTCGACGCCAGAGTCTGCCTCCATCGCCTCCGCGAGGTCACGGGTCTGGTAGGCGATCGACTCCAGGGTCGCCCGAACGAGGTGTTCCTTCCGCGTGCCGCGGGTCATCCCGACGATGGTGCCGCGGGCGCGGCCGTCCCAGTGTGGTGCGCCGAGCCCGGTGAACGCCGGCACCACGTAGACACCGTCGGTGGAGTCGACAGAACTCGCCAGCTCGGCGGTCTGAGCGGCGTTGTTGATTAGGTCGATATCCTCCAGGAACTCGATCGCCGCGCCGGCGATGAAGATCGACCCCTCCAGCGCGTACTGAACGGGCTCGCCGGACATCTGGAAGCCGATCGTGGTGAGCAGGCCGTTGTCGGAGGCGACGGCCTCCTCGCCGGTGTTCATCAGGTAGAACGCGCCGGTGCCGTAGGTGTTCTTGGCGTCGCCCGCGTCGAAGCAGGTCTGGCCGAACAGCGCGGCCTGCTGGTCGCCGAGCGCGCCCGCGACCGGCACCTCGGCGCCGAGGAACCCGTCCGGGTCGGTGTGACCGTAGGTGTTCTCGTCGGAGGAGGGCCGGACCTCGGGCAGCATCGCCTCCGGGACGTCGAACTCCTCTAGGAGGTCCGGGTCCCACGACATCCCCTCGATGTCGAACAGCATCGTCCGCGAGGCGTTGGAGACGTCGGTGATGTGGTTCCCCGTGAGGTTCCAGATGATCCACGCGTCGGGGGTCCCCATCAGCAGTTCGCCGTCCCTGGCGCGGTCGCGGAGGTCCCGCGCCCGCGAGCTCTGGAGCTTCAGCGGCTCGGCGTTGTCGAGGATCCACTCGGTCTTCGTCGCGGAGAAGTAGGCGTCGACCTCCAGGCCGGTTTTCTCGCGGATCTCGTCTTCCATCCCCGCCTCCTGGAGTTCTTCGACGCGGTCCGTGGTCCGTCGGTCCTGCCAGACCAGGGCGTTGTGGACCGGTCGACCGGTCTCCTCGTCCCAGACGATGGTGGTCTCGCGCTGGTTCGTGATCCCGAGCGCCTCGAGCTGGTCTGCCTCCAGGCCGGCCTCCTCCAGTCCCCTGGTGACGACCTCCTGTGTGTTCTCCCATATCTCGACCGGGTCGTGCTCGACCCAGCCGGGCTTCGGATAGATCTGTTCGTGCTTCTCGTACGCGTTGGCGACGACCTGCCCGCCGTGGTCGAAGACCATGAACCGGGTTCCGGTCGTGCCTTGGTCGATCGCGCCGACGTAGGTGTCTGGCATAGTGCGTTCCTCCGGTCGACGGCTGTCCGTTGCCGTCGCCGTGTCAGCCTGCCCACATCCTACTGTATTAAATATTACTGATACCACGGGGCTACCAGTAAACTATCGACAATTTTCACCGTCGTTCACGAGGAATCTTCGCCCGATCGTCCGGGATTTCGGGGTCTGCCCCCGTCAGAACGCCGCCCGTGACAGCAGATGGCGCACGCACGCGGCCCCACGCCGGACGCGTTTACCACCGCCAGCAGAGTCCTGATGAATCAACGCAGGCCGGCACGCGTCGGCGAGGCACGACTGCCTCCACGCCACACGTCGCCACGAACTCGCCTGTCACGCCCGCAACCAGGTCTCGACCGGCAGGCGGTCGAACTGTTCCGCAATCTCGACGGCGTCGGCGACTCCTGTTCGGGGGTCTCCGGCACCGACGGCTGGACGGAGGTCGGCGACGACCGAGTGTCCGGCCTGCGCCGTGCAGACGGTCCACGACTCGGGCCACGAGATCCGTCACCCCCTCGAACTGCTGGAGGCCGCGCCCGTCGAGCGTCGACAACTCGGAATCGGAGTACAATTTCCGAAAACCGGAAATTCTTGTCCCGGGCGCCCCGGAGGTGACCGTGACGCTGCACACGCGCGCCGTCGAACAGGACGTCCGGGAACTGAGCACGCTCCTCGGGGACGTGCTGGCCGACCAGACGTCTCCGGCGGCGCTCGGCACCGTCGAGCGGATCCGAAACGGGGCGCTCGACTACCGCCGCGACGACCAGACGTCCCGGGAGACGCTGTGGACCGAGATTCGCGGCCTCGACGCGGAGACCAGAGACATCGTCTCGCGCGCGTTCGCCACGTACTTCGAGCTGACGAACCTGGCGGAGGAGCGCGCGAGAGTGCGGGCCATCCGCGAGGGCCACGAGTCGGGGACGCTCGAGCACAGCCTCGCCGCCACGGTCGAACACCTCGCGGACGCGGGTGCCGACGCGGAGACGGTCGAACGGGTGCTCTCGGACGTGCTCATCGAGCCGACGTTCACCGCCCACCCGACGGAGGCGCGCCGGAAGACGGTGAAGGCGAAGCTCCGGTCGGTCGCCCGAACGATCGAGACGCTCGACGAGCGCCGGCTCACCGCCCGCGAGCGCGAACAGTACGACCGGGGGCTGGAGGCAGAGCTGACCTCGCTCTGGCAGACCCCACAGATCCGCGACCGCAGGCCGGAGGTGACCGACGAGGTGCTGAACGTCCAGTGGTACCTCGAGAACGTGCTGTTCGACGTCGTCGGCGAGGTGTACCGGGCGCTGGAGCGGGCCCTCGCGGAGCACTATCCCGACGTCGACGCGCCGAAGCTGTTCGAGTTCCGGTCGTGGGCCGGCAGCGACCGCGACGGCAACCCCTACGTCACCACCGCGGTGACCGCCGAGACGCTCGAGCGCCAGCGCAGCGTCGTCTGCGGGATGTACCGCGACGGACTCAAGCGCCTCTCGGGCGTCCTGAGTCAGGACAGCCGCGACTTCGCCGTCGGGACTTCCCTCGCCGAGCGGCTGACCACGCACAGGGACCGTCTCCCCGGCGTCGCGAGCGAGGCCGCGGAGCGCTACCCGAACGAGCCGTACCGCCAGCTCCTGAAGCTGATGCGCGAGCGGCTGGACCGGGTCGGCGACGTCCGCCCCGGCGGCTACGAGACCGCCGACGAACTCGTCGCGGATCTCGAGGCGATCGCGGCCAGCCTCCGCGAACACGACGCCGAGGTGGTGGCCGAGGTGAGCGTCGACCCGCTCGTTCGCCGGGCCGACACCTTCGGCTTCGCGCTCGCCAGCCTCGACCTACGCGACCACCGCGAGAACCACACCGAGACGGTCGCGACCGTCTTCGACGCCCACGGCGTCGACTACGGGGCGCTGGACGAGGCCGAGCGGGTCGAC
>KI543170.1:226624-233883 GCA_000496195.1 uncultured archaeon A07HB70 | reverse complement strand
GACGATCACCGCCGACCACGGCGTCGACCTGCGCCTGTTCCACGGCCGCGGCGGGTCTATCTCGCGCGGCGGCGGGGCGACGAACGAGGCGCTCCTCGCGCTCCCGCCCGAGACGGTGACGGGACAGGTGAAGTTCACCGAGCAGGGCGAGGCGATCGCCGAGAAGTACGCCAACCCGCTGATCGCCGAGCGGAACCTCGAACAGATGCTCGACGCCCAGATCCGCGCGCGCCACCGGGCGCTGACCGGGGCGGACGAGGGCGCCCCCGCGGCGTGGCACGACCCGATGGAGACCGCCGCGGCGGCAGCGCGCGAGGCCTACCGTGACCTGCTCGACGCCGACGGGTTCGTCTCGTACTTCGAACAGGCGACGCCAATCCGCGTCATCGAAGACCTCAACCTCGGCTCCCGGCCCGCCTCGCGGTCGGGCGAGCGCACCGTCGAGGACCTCCGTGCGATCCCGTGGGTGTTCTCGTGGACCCAGGCGCGGTGTATCCTCCCCGGCTGGTACGGTCTCGGCGCCGGACTCCAGGCGTATCTCGACGACGGAGGCGACCTCGACGACCTCCGGCGCCTGTACGAGCAGTGGCAGTTCTTCCAGACGACGCTCGACAACGCCGCGCTTGCGCTGGCCCGCACCGACCTCGGGATCGCGAGCGAGTACGCCGGCCTCGCGCCCGACCTCCGCGACGAGTTCTTCGACCGGATCGCCGCGGAGTACGACCGGAGCGTCGACCTCGTGCTCTCCGTCTCCGGACGCGACCGCCTCCCGCCGCGGGCCTGGGTCGCCGAGAACCTGGAGCGGCGCAACCCGTACGTCGACCCGCTGAACCTCCTCCAGGTCGACCTCCTGGGCCGCGACGAGCTGAGCGAGACCGAACGCCGGACGCTCCGGCTGACGGTCAAGGGGATCGCCGCGGGGATGAAGTCGACCGGGTGAGTACGGGGGTCGTCTCCCGGAGCCGTGTGACCCGCACTCGCCGCCCGCGCCGGCTCTCCGGGCGAGCGAGCCCCCGTCGCCGGAACGACCGGCGGCTGTCCGAACGACGAGACGTCGCTCCCGGTGACGCGAGCGGCGTCTGGCCGCTCGGCGGCGACGTGACGACTTGACCGGAGGTCGTCACCGGGGAGTGCGAGACAGCGACCCGCTTCCGTGGCCCGCCGACCGCGAGCCCCACGAGCCGGACACCACCGCGCTCGTCCGGATCTGTGACGTCCGCGGGCTCCCGACAGCAGTCGCGCCTCCGAGTGCGGCGGTCGTCGGGCAGCCGACGCAATCCAAATCTGCCTGTGTTAGAAATAGTTAACTTGATCCGGTCACGGAAAATTCGCGTGACTCGACACGCGACACGCGTCGTCGTCGCGCTGGTCGTCGTCTGCTCGATGGCGGCGACACCGGCGCTCGCGGCGACACCAGGCGCGACGGCGGACCGCGCGCTGGCCGGGGGGCCGGGGGTAGCGCAGACGACGACCGACACCGCGAACGGCTGCACGTTCCCGTTCTCGGAGACCGACGCGACCGGGACGGAGGTGACCGTCGACGCGCCGCCCGACCGGGTGGTGACACTCGGCGCGAGCGCGGCTCAGACGATGTGGGAGATCGACAGCGCACGCGAGAAGGTGGTCGGGTACACCTCAAAACGCGGACTACCTCGACGGAATAAGTTCTTCCGACAGAACGCTGATCACGTACAATTCGCTCAAACCTAACGCTACGATGGTCAACCAGACGAATCCGGACGTCGTGCTCGTGGCAAACATCATCAGTAACGCGGCGGTCGGCGAGATTCGGAACGAAACTCCGGACGACGTCGCGGTGTACCGGTTCCGACAGGCGAACTCGGTCGAGTTCATCTACCAGAAGACCCGCCTGACCGGGAAGCTGGTCGACGAGTGTGACGCCGCCGACGCACGCACCGCCGAACTCCGCGCGCAGGTGGACACCGTCCGTCGGGCGACCGCCGACGTCGAGTCCAAGCGAGTCCTCTACACCTTCTCGGACGGGTTCACTGCGACCGAGAACTACTACATCACCGACGTGATCGAGACGGCGGGTGGTGAGAGTATCGGGGCAGCCTACGGCGACAAATTCGACCCAGGGACATACGGTTACGCGGGACAGTTCTTCGGATTCTTTCCCGACCGCAGGAGCGAACTGGCTGCCGAGAACCCCGAGTGGATCGTCCGCCCGACCGGCACGGCGACCATCGCCTCGGAGTTCTCCTCGAGCGCGGCAGTCCAGCAGAACCAGCTCGTTCGGGTGAACGTCGACTACATGAACCAGCCCGCACCGCGCGTCGTGATCGCGATGACGCAGATCGTCCGCGCGCTCTACCCCGAGCGCTACCGGCAGGCCCGGCTCGGACTACTCGCCGAGGAGGTAGACAGTAACACCGGCGGGACGTGGGAGGTCCCGTACCGCGACGCCGACCCGCTCGACGGCACCGTCGAGGGCGACACGGCCTACCTCCGCGTCAAGAACGGCGACCCCCCGCGGACACAGTTCCCGGTCCCGGAGGCGTTCGACACGAACTCGACCGTGCGTCTGACCGAGGTGGCCGTCGACACCCAGGAGCCGAACCCGATATTCACCGTCACCGTGCAGAACGCGACCGCGACCGCCCCGTCGCTCCCGGGCGACGCGACGATGCTCGCCGCCTACGAGACCGACACGGAGGACCTCCACATGTTCGCGACGAACGCGACGTACACGCTCAGTGTCCCGCTCGAGTCCGTGCCGGGTGACCCCTCCGCGCTCGCGGTCTACCGCCGGAGCGGCGACGGCTGGGCGCCACTCGAGACAGCCGTGCGGGTCAACGAGACGACCCAGACGGCGAACGTGACGGCGAGCGCCGACCGCCTCACCGCGTTCGCCGTCGGCGCCGCCGTCGGCGACGCGCGCAGTACGGTGGAGGCGGCGCCCGAGCCGATGTCCGCGTACGCCGCGCCGGACCCGGTCCCGGCTGATTCGACCGCAGACACGCCCGCGTCGGCAGCCGACCCGGCGGCGCCGTCCGTCGAGGCGACGCCCGGCGACGCGAGCGCCGCGCCCGGCGCTGTGGGCACGCCGGTCGTCGCGCTGACCGCGCTGCTCGCCGCGGCCCTGGTCGTCGGCCGCCGGCGGTAGCGCGCCCTCAGCCGGTCTCTTCGCCGCCGAGCCGACGGATCACCGTCGAGAGCACGTCGACGCCGAGGCCGATCGTCTCCTCGTCGACGTCGAACCGCGCGGTGTGGTGGCCGCCGGGGTGGTCGGTGCCGAGGACGACGAACGTCGCGTCGCCGCCGTCCTGCTTTACCGCCCGCATCAGGTACGTGGCGTCCTCGCTGACGCCGAGCGGCGCGCGCCGGACCGTCGACTCGATGCCCGGCGTCGCGTCGGCGGCGCCGGCGACGGCTGTCACCATCGACTCGTCGCTGTCCTCCCGGGGCGCGACGGCGAGCGTCTCCGTCGTCACCGTGCAGTCGTGCATCCGGGCAGCCGTGTCGAGCGTCCGCTCGGCGTGGGTCGTCATGTACGCCCGGAGGTCGTCCGTCCCGCCGCGGACCTCGAGTTCGATCCGGCCCTCTGCCGCGACGACGTTCGGCGCGCTCCCGACGTCCGCCCGGCCGACGTTCACGCGGGTCAGCCCCCCGGCGTGGCGCGGAATCGCGTAGAGGTTCTGTGTCGCCGCGGCCACGGCCTGCATCGCGTTTCGCCCCGCCTGCGGCGCCGCGCCGGCGTGGGCCGACTCGCCGACGAACTCGGCGGTCATCTGCCGCACCGACAGCGCCTCGTCGCCGCCGGCGACCACCTCGCCGGTCGGGTGGTCGAGGCCGACGTGAACCGCGAGGAAGTGGTCGATGCCCTCGACGTGGTCCGTCGCCGCCATCGGGCGCCCGCCGCCGACGACCTCCTCTGCCGGCTGGAAGAAGACGACGAGCGTCCCCGCGAAGTCGCTCTCCGCGACGGCGGCGACGGTCCCCAGCCCGACTGTCGTGTGGGCGTCGTGGCCGCAGGCGTGCATCACCCCCTCGTTCTCGGAGCGAAAGCCCGCTGCCGCCGGCGCGTGGTCGTCGCCGTCGGCCTCGGTCTGCCGGAGCGCGTCGATGTCGACACGGAGGCCGACGGTCGGCCCGTCGCCGCGCTCGAGAACGGCCACCGCACCGGTCAGCCCTCCAGCCGCGCGCTCGAGCACGTCGTCCCGCGCCCCGCGCTCCGCGGCGGCCTCGCGCCACCGCGCCAGTTCGTCGTCGTCCGGCACGCCCATCCGCTCTGCGGGGTCCAGGGCGTCGTCGCCGAGCGCCACCCGGTCGACGCCGATCGACTCCAGTTCGTCGACCACCCGGCTCGTCGTGTGGAACTCGCACCACGACGGCTCCGGGTAGGCGTGGAGCTCCCGCCGCAGTTCGACGAGCCGGCTCCGCGTCTCTCGTGACACGAAAACAGTCACTTCGACTCCGAGCAAAAGCGTTCCGCCGGACGGGGTCGTTCGCCGACCGGGGCGGCTGTCCTGCCGACAGTCGACCCCCCGACGAACGTCCGGATGCCGTGCGTCGGACGATCTGTGTGTGGCCGTATCGGTCGAGGACGCCCACGAACGACTCTCGACGACAGTGTTTTTACCTACCCGCTGTTGCCATTGCTCTATGTCATTCCGCGGACGTCTGACGGAGACGGTCCCGGGGTCGGTCGCGGTGGTAAGCGATTCGTACCTGGCGCGTAACTTTGTCGGCGCGCTCCGGATCATGTTGCGCGACCGGACCACTGCCCTCTACTTCGGCATCCTCGTCGGGGTCATATTTATGGGCGTGGTCGGGCCGATAGTCGCTCCATACGGTATCGAGGAGACGCAGTACGGGGCGAACGGGCAGATACTCCAGGCCGCCGGCCCGTCGGTTGCCCACCCGCTCGGGACGACCTTCGCGGGCTACGACGTGCTGTCACGGCTCCTCGTCGGGGCGCGCCCGACGGTCATCACGGGACTGCTCGGCGGGGCGATGATCCTCACCATCGGGACGGCTGTCGGTGTCACTGCCGGCTACGTCGGCGGGCGGACAGAGACGCTGCTGATGCGCTTTACCGACTTCGTCTACGGCGTCCCGCTGATTCCGTTCGGTATTGTCCTCATCACCTTCCTCGGCGTCGGGTTCCTCTCCTCTATCGTCGTCATCGGTCTGATTCTCTGGCGGGGCGGAGCGCGGGTGATACGCGCCCAGACGCTTCAGGTGAAGCAGTATCCGTTCGTGCGGGTGGCGAAGGCCACCGGCGCGAGCACCCCCCGGATCATCGTCAAGCACATTCTACCGAACGTCGCCCCGATGGCAATCTTCTTTCTCTCGCTCGGTGTGGGCTACGCAATCGTGCTCCAGGCGAGCCTGACCTTCCTCGGCGTCGCCGACCCGTTCACGCCCTCGTGGGGCGTGATGATCCGGAACGCGTTCCGCTCCGGCTACATGTCCGAGGCGTGGTGGTGGTCGATTCCGCCCGGCGTTCTGATCGGCCTGACGGTGCTCTCGACGTTCATGTTCGGCCGCGGCTACGAGGACCTGCTCAACGAGGACGGCGAGTCCGGCGAGACCGAGGCGGTGGCCGCATGACGGGCGACCCGCTGCTCGAGGTCGAGGACCTCACGGTGCAGTACGAGACGGACGCAGGGATGCTCACCGCGGTCTCGGATGCCTCGTTTACCGTCGACGAGGGCGAGTTCTTCGGCCTCGCCGGCGAGTCGGGGTCGGGCAAGAGCACGCTCGCGAAGGCGGTCATCGGCGGCCTCGACGACAACGGCGAGGTCGCCTCTGGTAAGCTCCGCTACCGCGGTGAGGAGATACAGGACCTGTCGGGCCGCGAACGAAACGAACGGCTCCGGTGGAAGGAGATATCCTGGATTCCACAGAGTTCGATGAACAGCCTCGATCCGCTCCAGCGGGTCAGCGAACAGGCGATCGAGATCGGGCAGATCCACACCGACCTGTCCGACGAGGCGATCCGCGGCAAATTAGAGGAGATGTTCGACGTCGTCGGCCTCCAGCAGAGCCGGATCGACGACTACCCCCACCAGTTCTCCGGGGGGATGCAACAGCGCGCTATCATCGCGCTCGCGCTGTTCCTCGAGCCGAGCCTCGTCATCGCCGACGAGCCGACGACGGCGCTCGACGTCATTATGCAGGACCAGATCTTCAAATACCTCGACCGAACGAAGGTCGCGACCGACATCAGCCTCCTGCTCATCACCCACGACATCAGCGTCATCTTCGAGTCCTGCGACAGCGTGGCCATCATGCACGCGAGCCAGGTGACCGAGCGCGGGTCGACGGCGGCGGTCCACGACAACCCCCGACACCCCTACGCGTTCATGTTCAAAGAGGCGTTCCCGGATATCCGGGAGCCAAAGCGCGACCTCGAAGTGATCGAGGGCTACCCGCCGGAGCTGATGGGCGACGTGGACTTCTGCAGCTTCGCGGACCGCTGTCCGTGGGCCGTCGAGGAGTGCCGGCAGGGCGCGCCGTCGCTGGAGGCCGTCGGGGACGACCCCGGTCACGCTGCCGCCTGTGTCCGGGCAGACGAGGCGTACGAACTGTACCAGGCCGACCGTGACGCCGGGACGGAGCAGGGTCCGGCGAGGCACTCGGGGAGGGCGACTGAGATGGACGACGACCCGCCGCTGCTCGAGATCCGGGACTTAGAGAAACACTTCGAGGAGAGTCGGAGCGCCCTCGACGTCCTCCGGCGGCGCGAGCCCTCACAGGTTCAGGCAGTCGACGGCGTCTCGCTCACGCTGCAGGAGAACGAGTCGACGGCGGTCATCGGTGAGAGCGGGTGTGGTAAGACGACGCTTCTGCTCACGCTCATCGGCCTCCACGACCCGACGGGTGGGAACGTCTACTACCGCGGAACGCCGTTCTCGGCGTTTGACAAGAGCGACTGGAAGGAGTACCGGAGCAACGTCCAGGTCATCTTCCAGGACCCGTTCAACTCGCTTGACCCGAAGATGACCGTCGAGGAGTCGATGAAGGAGCCGCTGAAGATTCACGGCGTCGGCAGCCGGGACCAGCGGGTGCGCGAGGTGTTGCGCGACGTCGAACTCAGCCCGCCGGAGCAGTATCTCTCGCGGAAGCCGGCGAACCTCAGCGGCGGCGAGAAACAGCGCGTCGCGATCGGTCGGGCGCTGGTGCTCGACCCCGAGGTCATCCTCGCGGACGAGCCGGTGTCGATGCTCGACGTCTCGACGCAGGCCGCCGTGTTGAAGATGCTGAAAGGACTGATCGACGACTACAGCGCC
>KI543170.1:224114-226604 GCA_000496195.1 uncultured archaeon A07HB70 | reverse complement strand
GGTCGACGACGCCGACGAGGCGTCCCTGGCGGCGGCGATCGAGGACGAGCACTTCGACCACGACCTCTCCGGACAGAACGCGACCGTCCGCGAGGAGGCGCTGGCGGCGCTGGCAGCCGGCGACCGCGAGGCCGCGCTCGACGGGCTCCGCGACCGGTTCGAGAGCGTCTGCGAGCGCACACCGCCGTCGCTCGCGGTCGACGACGGGTGGACGGTGGCCTGTCACCTCCACGGCGAGGCGGCAGCCGAACAGGGGGGTGAGCATGCGCCGACGACGGACTGAGCGGGTCGTCGGCGCGGCTGTCGACCGGGAGGTGGTGCCGTGTCGTCGATGAAGCGGTACTTCGCGGTCCGGAGCCTCCAGACCGTCTTCATGCTCTGGCTGGTGCTGACGGCACTGTTCGTCCTCTTTCGGTCGATGCCCGGTGACTTCACGGCACAGATGGCCGCCGCGGGGGCGAACGAGGC
This sequence comes from uncultured archaeon A07HB70, assembly GCA_000496195.1. Taxonomy (GTDB): domain Archaea; phylum Halobacteriota; class Halobacteria; order Halobacteriales; family Haloferacaceae; genus A07HB70. The sequence goes on along the minus strand of KI543170.1, from coordinate 226,136 downwards.
AGCGCTCGAGCAGATCCGCGAGCAGTGGGGGCTGAACGACCCGCTCTACGTCCAGTACTGGGACTACGTCACGAACCTCGCGAGCGGCAACCTCGGCGAGTCCCCTATCTACCGCGTCGACGTCTGGGAGTTCGTCAAGCTTCGGATGTTCAACACGTTCATCCTCGTCGCGCCGGCGATGACGGTCACCTACCTGTTCGGTGCCCTCGTCGGCACCGTCGCCGGGAGCAAGCGCGGGAGCCTCCTCGAACGGGTCGGTATCGTTCCCGTCATCGCCGTCGGCTCCTTCCCCGCCTTCTTCACCTCCATCGTCCTGGTCGTCGTGTTCGCGGATATCCTCAATCTGTTCCCCACCTCGGGGATGCTGTCGGCGACGTCTGCGACCGGCGGGACGTGGTGGGCGCCGTACCTGACGATGGACTTCGCCTCACACTACGTGTTGCCGTTCTTCGCGGTGTTCCTGCGGTACCTGTTCATCCCCTCGCTCATCATGCGGACGAGCGTCGTCGAGGTGATGGGCCAGGACCACACGGCGTACCACCGCCTGACCGGCCTCCCGCTCGTCTCGCGGCTCCGCCACGTCGCCAAGCACGCCAGCCTCCCGGTGATCACCATCTACCCGGTGTCGCTGGCGCGGGCGCTCGGCGGTGTCGTACTCATCGAGACGGTCTTCAACTGGCCCGGCATCGGGTTCACACTCGTCGAGGCCGTCCTCGGCCGGGACTACCCGGTCGTCCAGTTCGTCTTCTTCGTCGTCGCAACCTTCGTCATCCTCTCGAACTTCGTCGTCGACCTCGTCTACGGCGTCATCGACCCACGGATTCGGATCGACGACTGACGCCCGGTACGGGCAAAGATATCGACCCGATCTCGGCGTTCGGTGTCCGTTCGTGTCTCTACCGCCGAGATCCGAACCCGTCTGGGTGATATTTATGAATATATGCTAATCCATAGGCTTAACAGAGGGCCTCGCATGGAAACTCGTATGTCACAGGCGACTGACGACGGTTCGACGATCGACCGCCGCTCCGTGCTGAAGGCGCTCGGAGTGGCCTCGGCAGCCGGTCTCGCCGGCTGTAGCGGCAGGGGCAGCGGGGGCGGCGACGAGACCCTCGGCGAGCGGGTTCCGTCCATCCAGATCGAGTACTGGTCCGACTACGGCGGGTTCACGACCACACAGGAGCAGATGGCGCCGGTCATGCGGACCAACATCGAGGAGAACCTCGGCGTCGGCGTCGAGATCGTCCCGAAGGATATCTCGACACAGCTCGGCGAGCTGGCGAACGACCAGAACCGTGACGTGAACATCTCGTTCACCTGGTGGGTGCCAGCCGCCGACCGGCTCGACCCGCAGGAGCTGTTGAACAACATGCGCCTCGACTGGGCGGGCGCCGGGGGACAGAGCAACTACTCGAACTACGCCGACTGTGGCTACACCGAGCGTCTGCTCGAACAGACGACCGCGGAGACGTCGGAGGCACGCGAAGAGGGTATCTACGAGACGATCGCGTACATGTCCGAGGACTGCGCCATCGGAAACATCTGCCCGGTTGCGAACATCGGCGCATACCGGACCGACCGCGTCGACGTCGGCGGCGTCGGCAACGGCGGTATCGCCCGCTCGAACGCCGAGTGGGCGTTCAAGTCCTCGCTGACCCAGGGCGACGAGATGGTCATCGCGATCAACCCCATCGCCACCCAGACCACCAACTGGCTGACCTACTCGGCGTCGATGCCGGAGGCGATGTGGCAACACATGATTAGCTCGCCGGTCCACAAGTACAACGAGAACTTCGAGCGGACCGAACTGCTCGGCTCCGTCGATGTCGTCGACTCGCAGGAGGTGGTCGTCGAGCTGTTCGACGACGCGATGTTCACCAACGGCGACCCGATCACCGCCGAGGACGTGAAGTTCACCTTCGAGCAGATCAAGCGCGGCGGCGAGATGGGCGCGTACCCCGGCGCGGCACCGGTGCCGTACGACAGCATCGATGCCGTCGACGAGAAGACCTGCCGGTTCAC
>KI543170.1:223036-224094 GCA_000496195.1 uncultured archaeon A07HB70 | reverse complement strand
GACACGCGACACGCGTCGTCGTCGCGCTGGTCGTCGTCTGCTCGATGGCGGCGACACCGGCGCTCGCGGCGACACCAGGCGCGACGGCAGACCGCGCGCTGGCCGGGGGGCCGGGGGTAGCGCAGACGACGACCGACACCGCGAACGGCTGTACGTTCCCGTTCTCGGAGACCGACGCGACCGGGACGGAGGTGACCGTCGACGCGCCGCCCGACCGGGTGGTGACCGTCGGAGCGAGCGCACAGCAGACGATGCAGGAGATCGGCGCCCGAGACAAGGTCGTCGGCGGGAGTCCGTTCGCGACATATCTGGAGGGGAGCGAGACCGTTCCGCTCGTGTACTCTCAGGAGCCGAACGGGTTCGGCGGTACCTCGTTCCAGCCTAATGCCTCGCTGGTCGCCGAGCAGGACCCCGACGTGGTGCTGGTGGCGAACATCGTCTCGTCGTCCGACACCGAGCAGATCCGCAGTCAGGTCGGCGAGGATGTCCCGGTGTACCGGTTCCGGTCCGCGGACTCGATCGAGTTTCTCTATCAGAAGACCCGACTCACCGGCCGGCTCGTCGACGCGTGTGCCGCCGCGGACAGCCGCACCGCGAAGATGCGCACACAGATCCAGACGGTTCGACGCGCGACCGCGGACGTCGAGCGGCAGCCGGTGTTCTACTTCCTCGGGTTGAACCCTGCGACCGGAGAGGTGTTTACCGCCGGTAAGAACACGTTCATCACCGAGCTGATCCGCGTGGCCGGGGGCGAGAATCTCGGCACGCAGTTCGACGCCGCGTTCCCGCTCCCCAGCGGCGCGGAGTTCCCGTCCGTCCCCGCCGAGGAGGCGGCTGCGACCGATCCGACGTTCGTCGTACGCACGTCGCCCGAACGCGTCGACGCTGACGCCGGCGTTCCGTCGGCCTTCGCCGACACTACGGCGGGCCGGCAGGACCGATCGATTGTTCTCGACAGCAACTATATCAATCAGCCCGCCCCCCGAACAGTGTTCGCAGTGGTGCGACTGACGCGCGCGCTCCACCCCGAGCGCTACCAGCAGGCCCAGCTCGGGCTA
>KI543170.1:217417-223016 GCA_000496195.1 uncultured archaeon A07HB70 | reverse complement strand
CACCCGCCGGCCGGTGGAGGTCGTCGACTGGACGAACGAGGAGGGGTCGCGGTTCCAGCCGACGATGCAGGGCAGCGGCGTCTGGGCCGGTGCGCTCGACGTCGAGACGCAGTACGAGCGTACCGACGACGACGGCGTCCGGGTCCGTGACGCCCTCGAGCGGATCGGCTACCGCGGCGACGCGCCCGCCGAGCCGCGCGAACCGTACGACTCGTACCTCGAACTCCACGTCGAGCAGGGACCGGCGCTGGAGACGGCGGGCGCAGACGTCGGCGTAGTCACCGGTATCGTCGGGCTCTCGTGGGGACGTGTCACCTTTCGCGGTCGCCCCGACCACACGGGGACGGCGCCGATGCACCTCCGGTCGGACGCGCTCGTCGCCGCCGCCGACCTGACGACGGCGGTCCGACGCCTCCCGTCGGCGCTCGGCGAGCGGACCGTCGCGACCGTCGGGTCGCTCGACGTCGACCCCGGCTCGATCAACGTCGTCCCGGAGCGCGCCGAGCTGACGTGGGACCTCCGGGACCCCGCGGACGAGGTCGTCGACCGGGCGGTCGAACGGGTCGAGGCCGAAGCAGAGGCGGCGGCGGCCCGCGAGGGCGTCGAGGCCGACGTCGAGCGACTGACCCGGGCGTCCGCCGTCGAGTTCCCGGCACGGCCCGTCGACGCCGTCGCCGGCGCCGCCGACTCACTCGGCTACGACGCCCTGCGGCTGGCCAGCGGCGCCGCACACGACGCGAGCCGGGTCGCGAGCGTCTGCGACGCGGGGATGGTCTTCGCCGTCAGCGAGGACGGTCGGAGCCACACGGAAGACGAGTACACCGCCCCAGCCGACTGCTATCGGGCGGCGAACGCGTTCGCGACCGCGGCGCTGCGTCTCGCCGACCCCGCCGACCCGTCAGACCGCGCCGGCGACGGCGTCGGCCAGGGCCTCGCCCCACGCGAGCAGCCGCTCGTCGTCGCCGAACCGACCGGCGAACTGGACGCCGTACGGGAGTCCCTCCGCGAGCCCGGCCGGGAGCGCGAGCACCGGGACGCCGGCGTGTGTCCACGGCAGGTTCATCACCGGGTCGCCGGTGCTCTCGATACCCTCGGGAGCGGTGTCGGGCGCGCCGGGCGCGACCCAGACGTCGACGCCCTCGTCGTCCATCTGGTCGCCGAGCCGGTCACGGAGCGCGCCGCGACTCCGGCGCCCGCGGGCCAGCGCCCCGGCGGTCACCTCGCGCCCGTCCTCGACCAGCGCGCGCGTCTGTGGCGCGAGGCGGTCGGCGTGGCGCTCGTACCGGTCGTGGTGTTCGTCCGCCGCCTCGGCGCCGACGAGGGCGTGGTGGCGACTGTTCACGCCTGCGACGTCGTCGAAGACAGCCGTCCGCCGGACGTCGTAGCCGGCGTCGTCGAGGGCGGCGACGACGCGTTCGAACCGCTCCTGGCCCGTCTCCGGTGCCTGCGCGAGGTAGGCGCCGTCGGGCACACCGACGACCGGCTGCCGGTCGGGCGACGCGGGCCGCCACTCGCCACAGGTCACCGACGCGCCGAGCGCCGCGCCCGCGACGTCGCGCGTGAACAGGCCGACGGTGTCGACGGCGGGCGAGTACGGCACGACGCCGTCGGTCGGAACCCGTCCGTACGTGGGCTTGAGTCCGACGACCCCGCAGAACGACGCCGGGCGGACGACCGAGCCGATCGTCTGTGATCCGAGCGCGAGCGGACACGTCCCCGCCGCGACGGCGGCAGCCGACCCACTCGACGACCCGCCCGGCGTGTGGGCGGGGTCGTGCGGGTTTCGCGTCGGCCCCGGCGCGGCGTGGGCGAACTCCGTCGTCACCGTCTTGCCGAGGGTCAGCGCCCCGGCGGCGCGGAGGTCGTCGACCACGGCTGCCTGGTCGCCGACGAGTTCGCCCGGCGGGAGCGCGGACCCCGCCTTCGTCGGCAGCCCGTCGACGTGTACGATGTCTTTCACCCCGACGGGGACGCCGAACAGCGGCGGCCGGTCGGTCGGGTCGGGGTGGCGCTCTGTCAGCGCCGCGGCCTCTGCCTCCGTCCACGCCCGCGGCTTCGGGCCGTCGACCCACGCCTCGATCCGTCCGTCGACCGCCTCGATCCGGTCGTACCGGTCGGCGACGACGTCCGCCGGGTCTCGTCGACCCGCCCGGAGGTCCGTCGCCAGCGCCGCCAGTCCCGGCCCGTCGGCGAGTAGGTGCTCTGCCACGGACACCGGTTTCGCCGCGGACGGAACGTCCTTTGGATTCCGGCGACCATCGCCCCGAGCGTTTTGTGGTCGCCGCCCCGACTGGTCCCCGTGGAGGTCACCGTGTACGGTCCGCTCCGGGCCGCGACCGGCGGCAAGCACGTGACGGTCGACCCCGACGACGAGACCGTGCGGAGCGTCCTCGACGCCCTCGTCGCGGCCTTCCCCCGCGCAGCGTCACACCTCGTCGACGACGCGGGCGACCTGCGCCCGAGCGTCCGGGTCACCGTCGACGGCGAGCGCGCGGACCCGGACGCCGCGGTGCCGGCCGACGCCGTCGTCGCGGTGTTCCCGGCGATGCGGGGCGGCTAGCCGTACTGCTCGCGGACCGTCTCGAGCAGTCCGACCTCGTCGAGACGGTCGGTCGGGGCGAGCATCGTCAGCTGGACCACCCCCGGCAGGCGCGCGATCTCGACGCCGCCGGTGAACGTACAGCGGCCACGGATCTCGCCCTCGGTCATGTCGAGGAGGTCACCCGCGCGGTCGAAGGCGTTCTCCGTCGCGCCGTTGATCGTCGCCCCGGAGCCGACGACCTGGATCGGCAGGGCGTCGCGCACGTCGACGGCGTACTCCTCGCCGAGGGCCTCGCCCGCCGCCCGCTCCTCGTCGCTGTACGGACGCGCGACGTGTGGCAGGTCCGCCTCGTTCGGCAGGAGGAGCGGCCCGTCGACGTCCAGCCCATCGATCACCTCGACCCGGAGCGTCGTCCGCCCGCTCACGTCGGTCGTGTGAAGCGACAGTTCGCCGTCGCCCTGGTTCGCGTGGAGGTCACCGACGTACAGGCCTGCGCCCTCGATCTTCACCGGACAGACGAGCGTCGCGCCCGGACGGACGTCGTTCGAGTCCAAGTGGCCGTCGGTCCGCTCGGCGAGAGCGTCCTCGTCGGCCAACCCCCAGTCGTGGTCGGCGCCGACCAGGAACTGCCCGAAGTCGCCGGCGTTGTGCGAGTCCGGGAGTTCGACCGGCGGCGTCGTGCCGATGTTGCCGACGAACGGCCGGAGCCGGCCGAGCGTCCCCGGCATCTCGTCGGGGCCGTACAGCAGGATCGGATGCTGGCGCGAGCGCTCGGGCAGCGCCATCGCCTCGTGGGCGTCCTCGGCGAGGGCGTCTGCGCCCTCGCGCCCGACGGTGAGGCCGACGGTCCGGTCGTCGTCGAACGCGACGGTGTAGCCGAACTCGAAGCCGAACGACGAGGCGTTGGCGCCACACTCCGCACAGCGCACGGCGTCCTCGCCGGTCCCCTCGACGACGCTCTCGGGCCAGGACGTTCCACAGTCCGGGCAGCGGTGGTCGACGAACGGGTCGTCGCCGAACGCCTCGTCGCGCTCGGCCATGCTCCCGGTGCTCGTCGCGACACTCGTCACCTCGACGTCCTCGATGTGGACGACCAGCGCGTCGCCCGGCTCGGCGCCCTCGACCCGGATCGGCCGCGTCACCTCGTGGCCGCCGCGGAACTCCGGGGTGATCATCGGCCCCCAGCACGCCGGCGGGGTGTGGGTCCGGACGGTGCCGCCGTCGGCAACCGTCCCCGCCCACTCCTGCTCCGGGCCGACGAGGCCGAGGGTGAAGCGGTCGACGTCGAGCTCCTGCTGGATCTGCTCCGACATCGCCCTCCCGTACGACGCGCGGGCTGTTAACGGTTCGCGCCGCCGGTCAGTTCGCCCCGGGAGCGACCGTCTCGATCCGGCAGAGCACGGTCGTCCCGCTCACCTCGACCCCGACGGCGAGCAGCGCGTCGTCGACCGGGCTGTCCTCCTCCGAGACGAACGCCAGCCCCTCCGGCGCGAGGTCGCCGGCGACGTCCGCCGGCTTCCCCTCGTCCTCGATGGCCGTCTCGGGGTCGACCGAGAAGTCCCGGGAGTTGACGTAGTCGACGAACTCCGGCTCGCGCTCCTCCGGGTTCGTGATCTTGAACGCCGCGATGCCGCCGACCTCCTCGAGTCCGATGAACGCGTAGTCCTCGCCGGCGACACGCCCGACCGCGACACCCTCCGGCTCCGGACCGCTGGCGGGGCTCTCGGCGTCGAGACCGTTCTCGTTGTCGTCGGCGTTGAACTTCTCCGGCACCGCATCGGCGGTGATCTGCTCGAGAGCGTCGCCGCTCTCGAAGACCAGCTCGCCGCTCCCGCTCCAGACGGCGAACGACCGGGCGCCGATCCCGTACAGCTCCTCGAACTCGTCGGGCTCGCCGTCGACGAACGGCGGGCGGTTGGTCACCTCCACCTCGTCGAGCTCCGTGGGGATGGCTTCCGGGTCGGCCAGCCTGCCCTCACTGCGGAGCTCGCCGACCGTCGTCAGTTCGCCGAACCCCGGGAAGTCCTCGGCCTCGCGGGTGTCGCCCTCGTTCGCCGTGACGAGATACGTCTCGCCCCGGGCCTGGAAGCTCGCGATGGCGTCGGGCTGGTACATCCCGAACAGGGGCTGCGTCTCGATGTCGACCTCGCCGTCGTCGACGGCGTCCAGCCCGTTGCCCGGCTCGGAGAAGTCCTTGTATCCGAGCGGGACGATGTCGGTCACCTCGGCGTCGTCGACGTCGACGACCGCGAGCGCGTTGTTCTCCTGGAGGGTGACCCACGCGGTCGAGGAGTTCCGGTCGACGGTGATATACTCCGGCTCGAGGTCCTCCGCGACGGTCGCGTCGGGCCCGTAGATGCGGACGCCCGCATCGATCAGCGCCTCGCGCTGGTCGTTGAACGCCCCGAACCCGGCGGTCTCGACGGTCGCGTTCTCGACGCCGTCGGCGACGTCGACGAGGCTCACGGATCCCTCGGGGTTCTCGTCACCGTCCTCGTAGCCGCTGGGTTCGCCCTCGTCGGCTGTCAGGATCGTCTCACCGTTCGGCGTGAACGTCACGAGGTCGGGAAGGGCACCGACCTCGGCGCTCCCCAGCAGGTCCAGGGTGTCGGCGTCGTACACCGCGACTCGACCGTTCGCCTGTGGGTCGGCGTTCGCGACCGCGACGGCGACCCGACCGTCGTTCACGTCGACGCTGTTCGCCGCGCCGGCGTCCTCGACGTCGTCGACGATCTGAACCGTGTCCTCCTTCGTCGGGTCGCCCGGCTCCGAGACGTCGAGGACGTCCACGGCGCCGGCGTTCGCGTTGACCACGAACAGGCGCTGTGTCCCGGGATCGTGTGCGACGATCTCCGCGGCTCCCTCGTCGTAGACCCCGGAGCTGTACCGGCCGAGGACGCTCAGGTCGACGGCCTTGCGCTTCCGCCCCGGCGGCCCGTCGCCGTCCGGGCCGCGCCCCTGTGCGCCGGCGACCGGGACGCCGGACAGCAGCGCCCCGGCCCCGGCGAGTCCGCCGAGCACCGGGCGTCGACGTACGCTCCTCTCGCGGTCGGCGTC
>KI543170.1:213002-217397 GCA_000496195.1 uncultured archaeon A07HB70 | reverse complement strand
CCCTCCGGCGCGAGGTCGCCGGCGACGTCCGCCGGCTTCCCCTCATCCTCGATGGCCGTCTCGGGGTCGACCGAGAACTCCCGGGAGTTGACGTAGTCGACGAACTCCGGCTCGCGCTCCTCCGGGTTCGTGACTCTTGAACGCCGCGATGCCGCCGACCTCCTCGAGTCCGATGAACGCGTAGTCCTCGCCGGCGACACGCCCGACCGCGACCCCGGCGGCGACCTCGCGCGCGTCCACTACGGGGGCACCAGCGCCGCCCGGCCCGCTATCTCGCCGTTCACGAGCGCCTGCGGCGGCCCGTGGACGTGCCCGCCGTAGCCGACGACGTGGCGGTTGCCGCCGCCGGCGACCACGTCGGGCGCGAGGCCCGTCGTCTGGTCGGCGCCGACGAAATCGGGCACCTGCTGGGCGCCGACCCCGCTGGCGACGTCGGCGCTCGACGGGTCGACGACGGCGCCGGCGTTCTCGTTGCCGAGCGTCATCGGCAGCGACTGCTCGGGGCAGTCCGTCCACGTCCCTTCGACGGTCTGGTTGTTCGTCTGGCACCAGCCGGCGCCCTCGACCTCGACGAGGACGCCGTCAGACCGGTCGAGCGTCGGGCGGTCCGTCTCATCGGGCGACAGCGCCCGGTCGGTCGACTCCGCGCGCTCGTGCAGCCGCGCCGCGAGCATGGGCACCGGTCACACGGCCACGGTCGAAAAGCCGTGGTCAGCCCCGAACGAGCGGCGGCAGGTCGGCGAGCGTCGACAGCGTGTGTGTCGGGTCGACGCCCTCCACGGCGTCGTGGCCGGGCCGGGCCAGGAGCGCGGCGTCGACGCCGGCGCGGCGGGCCGCGGTCACGTCGCTCGCGCCGTCGCCGACGAACAGCGCCCGCTCGGGCGCGACCCCGAGGTCCGCGAGCGCGCCGGTCAGGAGCGCCGGGTCGGGCTTCCGGCGCGCCAGGCTCTCGAGCCGTGGCTCCCGCGCCCGGACGCTCGCTACCCGGTCCGTCAGGCCGTGGCGCCCGAGGACGAACGTCACCGTCTCGCGGAGGTTGTTGCTCGCCACCGCCAGCGGGACGTCGACCCCGTCGAGCGCGGCGACGTCGTCGTGGATGGGCTTCTCGCCGGCCGCGACCGCCGCACGTTCGACCGCTCCGACCGCCCGGTCGCGCTCGGTCCACAGCGCCTCGGGGTCGAGGCCGTGGCGCGCCGCCGCGGTCCGGACCCGCTCGGGGTCGGTGCCGACCCACAGCGCCGCCCGGTCGTCGTCGTCCGGGTCGACGCCGAACGAGCGGTAGGCCCGGTCGACGGCAGCCGCGAGCGTCGCCTGGTCGCTCAGTCCGACGAGCACGCCGTCGCTGTCGAGCACCACCGCGTCGTACACGGCTGTTCGAGGACGGCGACCGACCTGTCTGTTTCGACCCGGGGAGCGATGCCGGCGTGGCGTCGACCGTCCCGCCGGAACGGCGAGACAGCCGCCTCCACCTGCGGACGGCGAGGTCCGGCGCGGGTCCAGCCCGCCTTCTACCGAACCCCGGCTGTTTTTCAACTACCAGGATGTAGCACGAGGTGGTATGTCCGAACAGGCGGAGGAGTTCGACGGATTCGCAGACGTCAGTGAGGCACAGGTAACGAGAGCGATCGCGAGCGAGTGGAGCGAGGAGTTCATCGACGACGTGGAGACGGACGTGTTGGTCGTCGGCGGCGGCCCGGCGGGGCTGACGACGGCGAAGGAACTGGCGGAGCGTGGCGTCGAGGTGACGGTCGTCGAGCGGAACAACTACCTCGGCGGCGGGTTCTGGCTCGGCGGCTACCTGATGAACAAGGTGACCGTCCGTGAACCGGCCGACCGGGTGCTCGACGAACTGAACGTCGACCACCACGAGAGCGAGGAGGCAGAGGGCCTCCACCTCGCAGACGGCCCACAGGCCTGCTCCGGGCTGATCAAGGCCGCCTGTGACGCCGGCGTACGGGTCCGGAACATGACGGAGTTCACCGACGTCGTCGTGCGCGAGGACGGGGAGGTCGGCGGCATCGTGATGAACTGGACGCCGGTCCACGCGCTCCCGCGCGAGGTCACCTGTGTCGACCCCGTCGCGGTGGAGGCGGACGTCGTCGTCGACGCCACGGGCCACGACGCCGTGGTCGCGACGAAGGCCGCCGAGCGCGGCGGCGTCTCGGCGCCCGGCCTCGACGCCGAGACGGCGGACCTCGACGGCACCGCCGACGACGAGTACGGCGCCCCCGGCCACGACTCGCCCGGCCACGGCTCGATGTGGGTCGCCGAGAGCGAGGACAAGGTCGTCGAGCACACCGGACAGGTGGGCGAGGGTCTCGTCGTCGCCGGGATGGCCGCCGCGACGGTCCACGGTCTCCCGCGGATGGGGCCGACGTTCGGCGCGATGCTCCTCTCGGGCGAGCGCGCGGCACGGGCCACGGTCGCGGCGCTCGGCCTCGACGCGCCCGGCGCCGACGCGAGCGGCGCGACGCCCGCCGACGACTGAGCCGGCTCCCGAGCAGCCCGGGCCGTCGAGTTCGTCTCGTTCCACGCCTCGACGACGGCGTCCTCGACGCGGCTTCACGCGGTCCCCGCGGAGTTCGAACGACTCGACCCCGCGGTGCGTCCGCTCCTCGCCGAACGTGTAGCGGCACGCGACGCTGTCGCCCGTCCGAGCGAACGTCCGCGGCTCGACGTCTCCGGGAACGCAGTCGACGTCGTCTCGCTGCGCCCCTTCGGCAACCGGGGTCTGCCTGTGGCGTGGCGGCTATCTCGCTCTCCCCGAGGAGTCGTACGGCTTCGGACCGATCACTCCCCGTCTGCCTCCCGCGCGGCCTGCTTGTAGATCAGGTTTCGCTGGACCTCGTTGACGCCCTCGTACACCCGCGTGACGTGGACGTCGCGGTACACCCGCGACACCCGGCGGTCGGCGAGGATCGACCGTCCGCCGTGGAGCTGCATCGCCCGCTCGCTGATGTCTACGGCAGTCTCGCTCGCGTGGAGCTTCGCCATCGACGCCCACTTGCCGTCGGTGGGGTCGCGCTCCACCCGCTCTGCGGCCTCGTAGGCGAGCGTCCGCGCCGCCGAGAACTCCGCGAGCATGTCCGCGAGGTCGTGCCGGACGGACTGGAACTCGTCGACGCCGCGTCCGAACGCCTCGCGGTCGTGGACGAACGACCACGCCTCCTCGATCGCGGCGGCGGCGGGACCGAGGGCGTGGCCCGCGACGACGACGCGGTTCGGGTTGAAAAACCGGGCGAGCACCTCGAACCCCTGCCCCTCCTCGCCGATGCGGTTCTCCTCCGGCACCCAGCAGTCGTCGAGGACGACGTGGCCCTGCTTCGACGCGCGCAGGCCCATCTTCTCCGGGATATGCTCGGCCTCGTAGCCGGGCGTCTCCGTCGGCACCGCGAACAGCGTGTGGTTGCGGTGGCGGTCCGGCCCGTCGTCGGTGCGGCAGTAGAGCAGAACCCAGTCGGCCTCGACGCCGTTCGACACCCAGTACTTCTCGCCGTCGAGCGCGTAGCCGTCGCCGTCGCGCTCCGCCAGCGCCGTCATCCCCGCGAGGTCGCTCCCCGACTGTGGCTCGGAGGCGCCGAGGCCGCTCAGCTGGTCGCCCTCCGCGACGGGCCGGAGCAGGCGCTCTTTCTGCTCCGCCGTGCCGAACGCCTCCACCGCCTCCGCGGCGAAGGAGGCGAGCTGGAGCGTCAGAGCGATGCCCGCGTCGCCGCGGAACAGCTCCTCCATCAGCGCGAGGCGCTCGGGCAGGTCGAGCCCCCGACCGCCGTACTCCTCGGCGACGTCGGCGGCGACGAGCCCCGCCTCGCGGCCCGCCTCCAGCACCCCCCACGGATACTCGCCGCTCGCGTACCGCTCCGCGGCGACGGGTTCGACGTGCTCCTCGACGAACGCGCGCGCCTCGCGGCGGATCGGCTCGACGTACTCCGGCGGGGTGCCGTCGGCCAGCGGGTCGATGGACATACCCTCGTACACACACCGTGAGGTCAAGTATGGCCGGGTCGCGACGGACCGCGTCGTTCAAGCGCCGCCGGCCCGCAGCAGTTCGCGTGACGACAGTCGCCTCGCTCGCCCGTCGCGCCGCGTGTCCCAGGAGGGTCGCCGTGAGCGACGACGCGAGCGGCCTCCGCGACCTGCTGGAGCGGGTCGCCGCCGACGAGGTGTCGCCCGCCGAGGCCGAGGCCCGGGTCGCGGGCTACGCGACGACAGACGCCGGTCGGTTCGACGCCGCCCGCGAGTCGCGCCGGGGCGTGCCGGAGGCGGTGCTGGCCGAGGGGAAGACGCCGGCCGAAGCAGCCGACCTCGCGCGGACCGCGGTGGAGACGACGGGCCGGGCGCTCGTCACCCGCGCAGACGACGACCACGCCGCGGCGGTTCGCGAGGCGGTCCCGACGG
>KI543170.1:206495-212826 GCA_000496195.1 uncultured archaeon A07HB70 | reverse complement strand
CAGTCCTGTGCGGTGCTCTCGGTCGTCAACGTCGACGCGGGCTACGTCGCCGGGACGCAGGCCGGCCTCGTCGCGCGGGCCGTCGGCGCGGCGCGGACGGGCGACCGCCCGGACGCGGACTGACTACGGCAGGTCGCGCTCGTGACGGAGCGCGCTGCGGTCGACCTCTGCGACGCTCCGCCGCCCGGACAGCCCCATCGTCAGGTCCAGCTCCGCGAGGAAGTTCTGCAGGACGAACCGCACGCCGTCGGCGCCCCCGACCGCGAGGCCGTAGGCGTAGGGCCGCCCGAGGAACACGCAGTCGGCGCCGAGCGCCATCGCCTTGTACGCGTCCTTCGCGCGCCGGACACCGCTGTCGAACGTGATCGACACCTCGTCGCCGACCGCGTCGACGACGTCCGGCAGCGCCTCGACGGCGGTGATCGAGCCGTCGACCTGCCGACCGCCGTGGGTCGACACCCCGACCGCGTCGGCGCCGTGGTCGACGGCGAGTTCGGCGTCTCGCGGGTCCAAGACGCCCTTGATCACCACCGGCAGGTCCGTGTTGTCGTGGACGAACTGGAGGTCCTCCCACGTCAGCGAGGCGTCGCCGAAGATATCGAGGAACTCCTCGACCGCCGCCTCGGGGTCCGCCTCCGGCGGGTCGTCCAGCCGGTCGCGGAAGGCCGGGTCGGAGAAGTAGTTCGCCACCCCTTCACCCTCGAGGAACGGGTAGTACCCCCGCTCGATCAGGCGCTCGCGCCAGCCGAGTATCGGCGCGTCGACGGTGACGACGATCGCGTCGTAGCCCGCCGCCTCGGCCCGCGAGAGGAAGCTCCGGGCGATATCCTCGTCCGAGGACCAGTAGAACTGGAACATCTTCGGCGTGTCGCCGAGCCGGTCGGCAACCGTCTCCATGTCGGTCGACGAGAGGCTCGACAGACACAGCGGCACGTCCAGGTCCGCCGCCGCGTTCGCGGTGCCGCGCTCGGCCTCCTCGTGGAGCAGCGACTGGATCCCGAGCGGGGTCAGCCCGACCGGATAGGCGAGCTCCCGCCCCAGCAGGGTCGTCGAGAGGTCCCGGCGCTCGACGCCCCGGAGCATCCGGGGGACGATCCGCCACGCGGAGAAGTCCTGGCCGCGCTCGAACGTCTCCTCGCTCCCCGCGCCGCCGTGGACGTACGCCCGCCCCTCGGGCGACATCGCCTCGTGTGCGGCGTCGCGGAGGTCCTCGTACGCGACCGGAAACTCGGGCTGCTCGTCCTCCAGCATCCCGCGCCTGTAGATCTCCGTGACACGATCGTCGCCTAGCCGTGCTGCCCGTTTGGACATACGTGCCACAGTATCTCGGTGATACTCAACGCTACGGCTCGACGACATCGTGAGACGTCACCGGGCCGTGCTCCGGGCAGACGCCTGCGATCCCGGACGGACTCAGACAGCAGTGGGTTCGCTCCGTCGCGACCAGTCCGGTTCGGAGGCACCGACCACACAGCCGGCAGCGCACGTCACTCACGGGCCCTCTACGGACCGAACGCTCCTCAGTCTACCGGCGAGCGGGCGGCCAGCCCGGCGGGGAGTCGGGTTGGAGGGCCGAAGCAGCGATCTGACGTAGTCGACACCACTATCTTATGTCTCCGGCTGCCAGTCGTCCCGCAGCGCGGTAATCTTCCCGCTGCCCGGGAAGCGCTCTGAACGCCGGTGACACCCCGCTCAGCGTGTCGCGTCGTCTGCCGACACGTGTTCGGCCTCGGCACGGGCCGCCCGGTAGCGCTCGCGCGCCCACGCCGTCGCCGCCTCGGTGTCGTTCACGACGACGCCGCGCGGCGCCCCGCCCTCGTAGACGGTGACGGCGGCGGTCGTCGCGCCGTCGCATTCGACCACCGTTATCGCGTAGGGCAGGTCGCAGTCGGTGACGTACGCGGTGTAGCGGTCGTGTTCGAGCAGCTCGACAGCCGCCTCGGGGTCCAGGTCCCGCGCCGAGTTGGCGACCGGCCGTGCCGCGACCGACTCGAACTCCACGCCGTTCTCGACGGCGGCCATCGCGTGGTCGAAGTAGCGCCCGTACACCACCGGCGTGGTCGCAGCCACTCGGTCGGCCTCGCGGACGGCCCGGACGACGGGCGCGCTCACCCGCTCCGGGGCGTGGTCGTCGGCGACCCGGACCTCGGCGTCTATCAGCATCGCGGGCGGCAGCGAGGCGTCGGGAGACAGGTGCGCGAGCACCGGCGCCGCCGCCGCCACGCCTCCGGCGGCGTCGGCGTAGCGGTCGAAGGCCGCGAGCGCGGTCCGACCGGCGGCGCTCGCGCGCAGCCGTCCTCCGGTCCGCTCGACGCAGCCGACGGCCTCGAGCTCGCGGACCCCGCGGTCGACCGTCGAGCGCGCCACCGGGAGGTCCTCGACGAGTGTCGGCTTCGTCGCCGGCTCCGCAGCGAGCCGGGTCAGCAGCCGGTGGCGGTTTGCGAGCACCTCCCGGAGTTCCGCGCCGTCTTCGCTCACGTTCGGTACGACGCGACCCCGATTCAAAGACCTGACTACCGGCTGGTCAGGCGCCGGACGTCGTCGCCGTCGGCCTCGCGGCGGAGCGCCAGCGGCGTCGCCGAGAGCACCACCTCCGCGAGCGCCTTCACCTCGGAGCCGGGCAGGAGGTGGCCGCCGAGCGTCCGGTCGGCTTCGTGGGCGGCGACGTGAACGTGTGGCTCGCCGTCGGCGACGACCCCGGTCAGTGACGTCAGCTCCCAGTCGCCGTCCTCCGCCACCACGACGTCGCGCTCCGACCGGGGGCGCGAGAGGTCCGACCCTTCGAGGTAGTACACCCGAAGCGTCGAGAGCGTGCCGACGCCCGCGGCGACCGTCGCGTCGCGCAGGTCGTGGGCCGCGACCGCCCGCTCGACGGCGCCGAGGAGGTCGTCGCCGGGGTCACACCGTACCGCCACGTCGCCCGCTGCCGCGAACGTCTCCATGCTCGGCCGACGTCCGGCGGGGACAAGTCGGTTCGGGCGTCAGCCGCCGCCCGCCGACGCCGTTCGCTCGACTGCTCCGCCGGGCCGGATCCGGAGGCCGACACGCGACTCCTCGGCTGGGAACTCGACGACGCCGACGTCCGCCCCCGCGGCCCGCGCCCGGTCGCCCTCGCCCGTCGCCGCGAGCACCCACGCCGACCCGACGACACAGACGGTTCGCGCGCCCTCCGACGCGACCGACCCGTCGCCGGTGTCGAGCGACCCGTACAGCGGCAGGGTGCCGGAGAGCGACTCCCCGAGCGTCTCGTCGTCGGGCGCGTTCGAGAGCACGACGTCGACGGGCCCGTTCCGGCACCGAACCCGTACGACGACCGTGTGACTGGGCGTACACGGGACGACTCCGACGCCGGGCGCGACGGCGAACCCGTCTGCGTAGAGGCCGGCGGCGCGCTCGTCGAGCTCCGTGGTGTCGTGGACCCGCGCGCCCGCCTCGCGCATCGCCTGCGGGTACCACGCCGGCGGCTCGGGCGCGACGGCGACGTAGTGGTCCGGGGTGGCACAGTCGCTCTCCAGCCGGTCGGCCAGCCGCTCGGCGTGGCCGAGCACCGTCGTCGTCTCGCCGGCGGTCACGAGCGCCGCGACGGCTGTTCCCTCGCGGTACAGCTCCGCCGCGACCGGCGGTGGGTCGCGTCGTCGCCCCGGGTCGGTCACGCCGCTGTCGTCTGGTCCACTCATGTGCGGGAACGGGCGTGGTAGTCGTTCCCACGAGTGAATTCCCACCTCCGGTAAATAGTCTTGCGAACCGGGCCGAAACTACTTGCTCGTGGCCCGTCTCGACCGCGATATGGACAGCCCGACCGACGACCCGCGCGTCGTCGCGGTCCACGTCGCTCCCGAGGCCGGCGCGCCGATGGAGCCTCGGGCGACCGCCGAGGCCGTCGCCGACCGCGGCCTGCGCGGCGACCGCTACTTCGCGACAGCCGGAACGTTCTCCGACACCGACCGCGACGTGGCCCGCGACGCCACCTTCATCGAGGGCGAGACGCTCGACGCCGTCGAGCGCGACTACGGCGTGTGCGTCGCGCCCGGCGACCACCGCCGGAACGTCACCACCCGTGGCGTCGGCCTCAACCGGCTGGTCGGCCGGCGGTTCGCCGTCGGCGACGCCGTCTTCGAGGGCGTCGAACTCTGCGAACCGTGCTCGTATCTCGAGCGGACGCTGGAGCGCGAGGGCGTGCGCGACGCGCTGGTCCACCGCGGGGGGATCCGCGCCCGTGTCGTCGAAACCGGCGCCTTCGGCTCCGGTGACGCCGTCGTCGAGCGCGACGCCGCCCCCGAGGCCGCCCGCCCGCGGTCGGAGTGACCCGGCTCTATCGCGGGTCCCAGCCGACGAACTCGTCGTCGGCCTCTACCTCGACGCCGAACGCGTCTATCATCCGCCCGAGCGCGAGGTAGCCCGCCGCCGTCGCCGCCGCGCCCGCCAGCGCGCGGTCGTCGAGGTGTTCCGACAGCGCGGCGTGGACCTCGTCCGTCACCCCGCGGCTGACGACCGCACGGGCGTACTCGCCGAGTGCAACCTCGCCCGCGTCGAACGGCGCCGGGTCGTCGTCGGCGATCGCGGCGAGTTCGCCGCGCGTCAGCAGCCCGTCGGCGGCGATGTTGACGTGCTGGTGCCACTCGTAGGCGTTCCCCGTCTCCGCGGCGGTCGTGAGGATCACGATCTCGCGCTCGCGGTCGGTCAGCCCAGAACTGTCCCACAGCGACGAGAGGAACGCACGCAGTCCCTCCAGCACCGCTGGGTTGTTCGCCGCCGCGGCGTAGACGTTGATCGCCTTGCCGGGCTGGAGCGAGGAGACGACGTAATCGCGGTACTGCTCGTCGACATCGTCCGGGCCGCGGTAGGGAACACGTGCCATGGCAAGGCGTCGCCGGCCTGCCCGATAGCTCTTGGCACCCCCTCGCGAGTCCCGGACGCTTTTGCCGGAGGAACCCCAACGGGCCGCCCGGGTGGTTGTCGTGCCAGCGACGCCTCACCTACCCGGAGACGAGGACGAGGAGAAGCGCGCTCCAGACATCGACGAGATCGTCGACCGGATCCTCGGCCGTGACGGCCCGACCCCGGTCGTCACGTAGAGCAGCTGCCCTACTCGTTTTTTCGCCGTACTCACCAGTCCTCCGTATCCCCCGACGGGGCTCCCCGTCGCCCTCGTCGGGTCTCGCCGGCCCACCGCCATCGAGGAGCGGAGCGCCCGGCCGTCTCGGCCGGTCAGTCGTCGCTGGAGCGGCTCTCGGACGCCGACGACGACGCGTTCCCCCGGTCCATTCCCGGCACGTCGACCCGGTCGAGGACGTCGGCGACCACCTCCCGGCGCTCGACGCCCGCGACGCTCGCCTCGGTGCCGAGCACGAGGCGGTGGGCCATCGCCGGGCCCGCCGCCCGCCGCACGTCCTCCGGAACGACGTAGTTCCGCCCGGCGACGACGGCGTGTGCGCGGGCGGCCTCGAACAGCCGCTGGATTCCGCGCGGGGAGACGCCGGTCGCCACCCTGTCGTCCGCGCGGGTCGCCCGTCCGAGGTCGACGACGTACTCCCGGATGTCGCCCTCGACGTGGACGTCCTCGGGCACCTGCTGGAGCGCCCGGACCTCCGCCGGCGAGAGCACGGCGTCGACCGTCGGCGCGAGCGCCCGGCGGCGCGCACGCCGGTCGAGCAGCTCGAGCTCGCCGTCCCGGTCGGGGTAGCCGAGCGCCGTCTCGACGAGGAAGCGGTCGCGCTGTGCCTCCGGGAGCGCGAACGTTCCCTCCTGTTCGACCGGGTTCTGCGTCGCGAGGACGACGAACGGGTCCGGCAGGTCGTGTGTGTCGCCGTCGACGGTCACCTGTCGCTCCTCCATCGCCTCCAGCAGCGCGGCCTGGGTCTTCGGCGGCGCGCGGTTTATCTCGTCCGCGAGGACCACGTTCGCGAACACCGGCCCGGCGGCGAACGAGAACTCGCCCGCGTGTTCGTCGTAGACGGTCGTCCCCGTCACGTCAGAGGGGAGCAGGTCGGGGGTGAACTGGATGCGGGAGAACGAGAGGCCGAGCGCCCGCGCCAGCAGGCGGGCAGTGAGCGTCTTGCCCGTCCCGGGGACGTCTTCGATGAGGACGTGTCCCCGGGCGAGGACGGCGGCGGCCAGCGTCTCCAGCACCGCCCTGTCGACGACGACCGCGCCGCCGACGCGGTCCATCATCGCGGCGCACGTCTCTGCCGCCTCGGCGGGGTCGGGGCGTGCCGCCCCGCCGCCCTCGTCCGGCATACGAGTTCTCCGGCGGCGACACGGAAGAGCGTGTGGGCGTCACGCCCGCAGGAGGAGGACGACCGGGACGAGACCGAGCGCCGCGAGCGCCGCC
>KI543170.1:203235-204697 GCA_000496195.1 uncultured archaeon A07HB70 | reverse complement strand
AACCAGAACAACGTCAGTTCCGACGGCTATCTTTGGAACTTGGGCGCCCCCGATCACGGCATCTTCCGCCTCCCATACCACCGAGAGGTCCTCGGGGTCCACACGGACCAGAGATTTGTTGTTTTGATCATCGTTGAGCCGGTAGCCGTACGTGCCGGCTTCGCCGGTACTTACATTACCGAAGTCCTGACCGATTGAGGCAACGCTCCGACCGGAATCGATACTCAGCGTCGTCATTCTGAATCTTTCGTCACTAGCAAGTACGCGATCACCAACTTGGATTGCCCTGGCAACGTCATATCCGAGATCCGAGTTGGCCCATGCAACCGAAGCGGGGTCGGAAGTATGGTCTACCGCAGCTATTCCACCTGAAATCGCCACGTATGCATACTGGTTATCAACAAGTACGACACCCTGAACTTCCGCTTCAACAATCGACCTGAGGTCGAAATCAGAGACCACGTCGCCGGTTGCTGTGTCAAGTTGGTAGTATGTACCCCCGCTCAAGACGTGGAGTTGTTCGTTAGCAAGGTACAGTATATTTGAGCTGAGTCGCGACGCTGACCACTCCTGCACAAACTCACTTCCCGTACCCGGCAGGGCATGTGAGGTTACCTGACCGGCCCCAACACCAGTTATACTTGTAATAAACCGCTGAGACGTGGCGGCAAATCCGGTGATTTCCCGTGCGCCGCTAGAGGCTCTCCATTCGTCGGCGAGGGTGAGGTCACGCAGCTGAGTTTCTACCGGATTGGCGCTTGAACTTCCGGGATCAGCGGCGCGAGATTGCCAGCGGAGGTTGCCGGACGGGTCAGTTGTTTCGCTGGTTTCAGCGGTAGTGCCTGTTTGCGATTGGTCTCCGCCACCGCATCCGGCACAACTGGTGACACCGGCAGCCGCGATGGTGCAGAGGACATCACGTCTGGTGATAGGCAGGGATTGATCACTCATTTTACATTCTCCTGTTGAATTGATGCCATTAAATTTACATTATTATTCCTGTCGAAATAGCCGAATAACTACTGCTCGCGAGCGGAAAAAATGAGAGTCATAAACTCGGAGGGGTCTTTATGAATGAATACGCCTCGGAAACGAGACTCAAAGAGGGAGCACGAACTGTCAGTTCGAATCTGCCCGACCAGTCGTAGGTGAGGCTCCCTCGGCCTATTTGCGGACTCCCGGCTTTGCCTTGGAACTGCTTCTAACCCCGATATGATCCCGAGCGACTCTGTGACGCCGGCTCAGGGGACCGAGACCACTCTTGAATCCTCGCTCGTCGACAGCCTCGCCCGCCCGTGCGGCGTCTGTGAGGACGTCAAGATAAGCGGGACGGGCGTCTCTTACCGCCGACTGCTCTCGACGGAGATCGGTACGGGTACCGCAGGGCGTCGTGTTCGCGAGGCGTTTCACCGCCGCCGGCCTCGTGGGTGATCCGGACTCTCTGGTCGCTCGACCCCGCGAC
>KI543170.1:192982-203215 GCA_000496195.1 uncultured archaeon A07HB70 | reverse complement strand
GCGCCGCAGTCGCGACCTGCCTCCTGCGGCGTACGGCTGCCGTCGCGAGGCCGAACAGCGCGAGCGCCGGGACGAGGGCGACACCGACGGTCGTCGCGTACGCGGGCAGGAGCGACCGGCGAGCGACGCGGTCGCCACGCTCCGCGACGACCGCCACCGTCGGGTCCGCCGGGAGCGTCAGCGCCGCGCGCCCGCCGGCGTCTGTCTGACCGACCCGCTCGCCGCCGACCGAGAGCGTCGCGTTTGCCGCCGGCTCCGTCCCGATTCGTGCCTCGACGGTCGCCGGTCTGGTCGGAACCGCCAGCGGGTCGACCGGCTGGACCCGCACGGTCAGGCGCCTGACCGCCACCGTCCGTGCGCCGCTCACGGTGCCGCGCTCGACTCGCAGCCGGAGCCGCCGGGTGCCGTCGTCCGGCACCCGCACCTCGTCGACGCCGCTCGCGTTCGTCTGTCCGACGCGCTCGCCGTTCACCCGCACCGCGGCCCGCGGGAGCGGGTCACCAGCCACGCTCGCGACGACACGGACGGTCGCGCCGGGGTCCGTGCGCCCGACGACTCGCACCCGCGCGTCTGTCGGGACCTGGTACTGCTCGGTGACGTTCTCGGGCGTCTCCGTCGGCTCCGACTGGCGGACGACGGGGCCGTCGTCGACCAGACCGACCGTCGGCGTCGACCCCAGTGTCGCCGGCGGCGGGAGCCCCCTGTCGAGCGCCGCGACCGGTCCAGCCGCCACCTCGCTCGGTGCTCGGTCCGGCGGTCGGACGCGAACGACCAGCTCGTCGTCGCTGTACGGCACCTGCCCTCGGACCTGTCCGTCCGCGTCCGTCCGACCGATCTGGCGGTCGCCGAACGACACCACCGCGTCCTCGACGGGGCGGCCGTTCCGCTGGACGGTCACGACCACCGTCCGGCCCGGGACGGGGTCGGGCGCCACGGTCACGTCGTAGTCGGGGGCACGCGCCGCTCGCCGTCGCCCTCGCCGAACAGCCAGCGGAGGATGTCGCCGATACCGACGCCGCCGCCGCCCCCGCCGCCGTCGCCGTCGTCGGTCGTCACCTGTCCCGACCCGTCGTCGCCGTCCGCGCCGCCCTCGTCGCTTCCCCTCTCCGGCCCGGCGACGCCCGGCACCGCAGTCGCGGCGACGACGACAGCCGCGAGACAGGCGACGACGAGGAGCAGCTGGCCCTGCCGCGGGCGCTCTCCGGCGCTCACCGCTCGCGTCCCTCCACGCACCGCGTCACTATTGCTCGTTGGCCAGACGCGGGCTAAACGCTTGTGCCGTCCCGCAGTTTCAGTTTCACCGCGGTAGGCTGTCGTACAAGAGGAACGGGCACTAACCGATTATATGGCAATACGACACGCCGAGCAGACGAACGGCGACGTCCCGTCCACCCGGCTGGAGGTGACGGATCTTCGGGCGGCGAGCGTCGCAGCGTACGCGCGCCACCAGTCCGGGACGCCGTGTCACTTCGAGCGCCGCGGCGGCCGGACCTACCTCGTCACCGCGTAGCCGCCCCCGACCGACAGTCGTTTCTGCGGCGCCCTCGCTCGTGGGCGTATGGCAGACGGGTTCTTGACCGTCATCGACCCGGAGTCGGTCGCCGACGAACGGCCGTCGTCGCTACTCACCGCGCCGCGGGCGGTCCTGGGGTTCCACCTCGCGATCACGCTCGCTCTCGTCGGCTTCGGCGGCCTGCTCGTCGACGGCGGCAGCATCGCGAGCGGCGCTCTCGTCGCCCTGATGGGGGGGATGGTCGCGATCGCCGGGTGGGCCGCGGGCCGAGTGCTGGCGCGGCGGTGACGCGATCCGGATCGTTTAACAGCGGGCGTGGGATACGAGCAGCCGAGCCGAGGTAGCCTAGCCTGGCCAAGGCGGTTGATTCGAGATCAACTGTCCACACGGACTCGGGAGTTCAAATCTCTCCCTCGGCGCTCTACTTCCGGTTTAGACCCGAATGTGAAACGGACAGCCGTGACGCCGCTCCGCGGAGGTGGCCGGCGTGACCGCTGGCCCGTGCCAGTTCTGTGGTCAAGAGACCGGCGTCTCTTACCGCCAACTGCTCTCGACGGAGGATCGGTACCGGTACCGCAGGACGTCGGTGTTCGCGAGGCGTTTCACCGTCGCCGGGTCGAGGTCGCCGGCCTCGTGGGTGATCCGGACTATCTGGTCGCTCGACCCCGCGACATCGGCGAGCAGCTGGCCGCTCGACTCGGCGACGGTCGGCCCGGGCTGACGGAGTTCGGAGACGACGCCGAGCGTGGCGGTCGAAACTGTCGCGGCCACGACGACCGCCACCGCGACCGTGGACACGGCGGCGAGCGCAGCGGAAAACGCTACGAATGCGGGACGAATACGGCTTTCAACAGCGACACGGCGCCACCCGCCCGCGCTCACGGCTGTGAGAAAACCGGCTAAAATGACCGATATTGAATATTCCTCGCGTGTTGATCCCTATTGGAGGTTCCGATACCCCCTCTGCCCCGGATCGGGAACCTCCGTTTCGATACGGCTGTGGTCGTGGCCGGCCCGGCGGACGAACAGACTCATTACCCGACGGCCGTCCAACGAGGTATGCTCCCACAGGACCACCTCGGGGTCGACCGGGCCGACGGCCGGTGGGTCGCCGTCGGCTACGGCGAGACGGACAGACCCGGTGTCGCCGTCTACGACGATATCGCCGCGCTGTGGGCCGACAACGCCGGCGCGGAGCGGGTCGTCGTCGACGTGCCGGTCGGGCTGCTCGACGAGGCCGACGACTACGCCGCCGGCGACGACGGCACTCCGGTCGAGCGGCGCTCGCGGGCCTGTGACCGACTCGCCCGCGACGCGCTCCCGAAGCGCGGGTCCACGGTGTTCCCTGCGCCGAGCCGTCAGGCCGTGCGGGCGGCGCTCGGCGAGGGCGCCACGCGGGCGGCGACGAGCGAGATCAACCGCCGGGTGACGGGCGCGGGTCTCTCGGCGCAGGCGGCGAGTCTCGCGCCCGCCGTCGCCGCCGTCGACGACCTCCTGACAGACGGGGACGGCGACTCCGAGGTCGTCGTCGAGGGACACCCCGAGGTCTGCTTCCAGGCGTTCGCGGTCGACGACGTCGAACACTCGAAACACACCGCCGTCGGCGTCCTCGAGCGGCAGGTGGCGTTCCGGGGCGTCGACGAGTACGGCCACGGCGACTGGACCCACCTCGTTCGCGAACTCGACCGCCAGGGCGAGAACGCCGGGCTCGACGACCTGCTCGACGCGATGGTGCTCGCGCTGACAGCCGCCGCCGACGCGGGCGAGAGACGGCGCCTCCCGCCGGGCGACGACCCGCCGCGAGACGCCCGCGGGCTGCCGATGCAGACGGTCTACCGCCGCGACACGCCCTTCCCCGTCGCGTCGGGAGACGGAGCCGAGTGAGCTGACGGCGTGGAGCGCGTCTCCGCCGAGCCCCGGGAACGCCCGGCTGTGTGTACAGGCGGCGCTCCCGGACCCACGCCTGGGGGCGGCGGTGCCGGAATTCACTTGAATCACGCGCCCGACGTTCGAGCATGCGTCTGCTCGTCGCCGTCGACGGGTCCGAACAGAGCGACAACGCGCTCGCACACGCCGAACGGCTGGCCGAGGCGACCGACGGGTCGCTGACGCCCGTCCACGCCGTCGACCCGGGCGTCCACGAGGTGGCGGACGTCGACCCGATCGCTGGGGACCGACTCGTCGTCGAGGACGAGGGCGAGGCCGAGGACCGCGCCCGCCGGATCCTCGAGGAGGCCGCCGCGAGCGTCGAGAGCGTGCCGGTGACGGTCGAACTCCTCCACGGCGACCCGCGCGAGGTCGTCCCCGACTTCGCCGCCTCGGAGGGCTACGACGGGATCGTCGTCGGACACCGGGGGCTGTCCGAGCGGGGCGAGCGGGTGCTCGGGAGCGTCGCGAAGTCGCTCGTCGAACACTCGCCGGTGCCCGTCACCGTCGTCAGCTAGTCGGGAGCGCCGCCTGGTCACCCGGCGGTACGACGGGGTCGTTCTGCGGTTCGCGGTAGCGACCGACGAGGTAGGCGTCCGCGCCGGTGCGGTCGTTCGGGTTCGCCGCCCGCACCCAGACGCTGCGACCGCCGGCAACCGCGAGGCCCTTGGCCCACGCCTCGGCGTCCTCGCGGGCCTCGAACCGCCGGCGCGTCCCCCGACGGTTTACCATCAGCCCGACCGCGCCGTTCGTCCGGCGGGCCGAGGGCTTTACGTCCACCACGAACATCACGCTCGTCGGTTGCGCGCCCGGCCACTTCACTCCAACCGCTCTCCCGCGCTCGCGCGCTCTCCCTCCTCGACGGTCCGCACCCGGTCTCCGGCTGCCACGCCATCGGCACCGCCCGCGGGCAGTTCGTACACCCTGTCGGCCTGCGCCGCGCCGTGGCCGGTCCACGCAGACAGGCGCTCTACGGCGGTCACCTCGCCGTCGACGGTCCAGACGGCGTCGAGCGGGAAGGGGACGAACACCATGTGGAGACGCCGGGTGTCGGCGCGGCGGAACGGAAACACCATCGCGTAGCCGTCCGGCACCGACCGGCGGAAGGTGAGGCCGCGGGCGCGGGCGACGACGGAGTCGGCCACCTCGACCTGGTCGGCGAGCGTTCGGGGCGTGTCCGCCTCGTGGACGACGCGCACACCGGCACTGTGCGGGGGAACCACTTTGTCGCTCCGGCGCCGCGATCAGGCGTGGAGGAGACGCCGTCCGGCACGCCCGTCGGCGTCGACGACCCGTACGAGCACGCGGGTCGGTGTGATCACCTGACCGACGACGGGCGCTGTCGGCTCGCACTCGAGGCCGCACGGGGACGGCGCGACGCCCCCGCCGGGTTCGTCGCCGCGCGCCGGCGCGACGGGTTCGCCTGCGTCGCCGCCGACGGCGCGTTCCGGGACTGCGAGGAGTACCGCGCCACGACCGACACCCGCGAGTGCGTCCGGTGTGGCCTCGCGGCGCTCCCGGTCGCCGACGGCGCCGACGACCGCCGACCGCTGGTGGAGGAGCACCACCTCGCGTATCCGAACGGCGAGACGGGCCACGAGATAACGGTCGGCCTCTGTCGCTGGTGTCACGCGAAGGTCCACGAGTCGTGGGCGCGGGTCGACGACGACGCCTCGCCGGCCCCCGAGGCGCTGGCCGCCCGGGAGGAACGCCGGTCGCGGGTCGTGACCGAGGCGTTCGAGCCGGCGAGCGAGCGCCGGGACTGACCGTCGAGCGCCGGGACGGACACACCGAATCGCTCGAGCCGACGCGGCTGCCGGGGAGGCGTAGGCTTTTGACCGCGCCCGCCCACCACGAGATATGACGCGTATCGCCGTGGTCGACAACCACGGGCAGTTCACGCACCTCGAGGAGCGGGCGCTCCGGGACATGGGCGTCACCGCCGACATCGTCGACAACGAGACGCCGCCCGACGAGGTCCGGGCGGACGGGTTCGTGCTCTCGGGCGGGCCGAGCATCGACCGGATCGGCCGGTGTCCGGCGTATCTCGACGACGGGCGGCCGGTCCTCGGCATCTGTCTCGGCCACCAGGTGATGGCGGCGGCGCTCGGCGGCGAGGTCGCCTCCGGCGACTACGGCGGCTACGCCGACGTGACGGTCAGAGTGCTCGACGAGGACGACCCGCTCGTGGGCCCGCTCGCCCCGGAGACGCGGACGTGGGCGAGCCACGCCGACGAGGTGGTGACGACCCCGCCCGGCTTCGTCCGGACGGCGGAGAGCGACGTCTGCGCCGTCGAGGCGATGAGCAGCCCCGATCGGGGGCTGTTCGGCGTCCAGTGGCATCCCGAGGTGGCCCACACCGCCGAGGGCAAGGCGGTGTTCGAGAACTTCGTGGCCGTCTGCGAGCGGGCAGCGGCGGCGGCGGGAAGCGGTGGGGTTTAGGACGCGGCCCGCCGGACCGTAGCGCAGTGACGACGACACAGAGTGACCTCGCCGGGCTGTCGCGGTTCGTCTTCCGCGCGCCGCGGTGGTACGCCAGCCTCGGGTTCGCCCTCGCGCTGGCGGCTGCCACCGGCGTCGCCGCCTTCGACGCCGGACAGAACGCCTCCGGCTGGTCGCGGCTCCTCGTCCTGGGCCAGGACGCGTGGGAGGGTGTGTTCTTCATCGGGGTGCCGACTGTCGTCGCCGCGTTCGCCACGACGGGTGTCGACCGCTTCCTCGGCGGGCGGCTGACCTACAGCCGGTCGTCGCTGCTCGCGCTGGCGTCGGAGCTGATTCTCGTCGTCATCGTCATGACCGCGGGCGTCGTCGACGTGCTGACGCCGCTGGCACAGCGGTTCGTCTACGACGCCCTGGTGCTGGCGCTCGCCTCCGTCTTCGCCTTCCGCCTCCTGGTCGTCCTCGCCGTCTCGCGCTCCTCTATCCTCGTCGCCGCCGTTCCCGCCAGCATCCAGACCCTCGCCGCGGCTGTCCTCCTGTTCGTCTACTCGGGGACGCTCCGGTTCCTCGAGTTCGGCGGCCCGGTGTTGAGCGCCTACCTCCCGCGGCTGTTCCCGTATCTCTCCCGCACCGACGAGGCGCCGCCGGCGCTCACCGCGATCGGGCCGAACCACTTCGTCCTGCTCGGCGTCACCTGTGGTATCTACGCCGTCGCGGTGTACGGCTTCCTCCGCGTCGTCGACCGGCCGTGGCGCCGGAGCCTCGGCGTGTCGATGCTCGACTTCCTGCGTGGCTTCGTCGGCTACGTCGCCGAGGACTCCCACGAGCTGGAGGCGTTCTTCGAGGACCTCGGCGAGGAGGCCGTCGTCCCCGTCTCGCTCCTCGCCTTCCGTCGCCCCGACGGAACCGAGAAGGCCCGGTTCGTCCTCCCGATGGTCCACCCCGGTCCGATGGGCGAGATCGGCGGCGGGAACCTGCCCGAACGGGTCGCACGGTCGACCGAGGGGCTGGCGTTCGCGCCGCACGCAACCGCCGGCCACGACTTCAATCTCGTCACCGAGCGGGAGGTTGACTCGGTGCTCGACGCCGTCTCCCGCGCGGAGTCGCGGCTCCGGTTCGACGACGGGGCGACCCCGAGCGTCCGGGTCGAGCGCGGCGAGGCGTCGATACTCGGCCAGCGGTTCGGCGACAGCGCGCTCCTCGTCTCGACGTTCGCGCCCGGCGCCGCAGACGACGTCCAGTTCGGCGCGGGGATGCCCGCCCGTCTCGCCGCTCGGTCGACCGGGCTGGAGGAGGTCCTCCTCGTCGACGCACACAACTGTAACGTCGGCCTCGACGTCGACGAGATTCCCCACGTCGCGCCAGGGAGCGAGCGGGCGTTCGACCTCCACGACGGCGCCGAGGAGACGGGGGCCCGACTCGTCGAGCGGTCCCCGGCGCCGCTCCGGCTCGGCGTCGCGTGGGACGAGACGAGCTGGGACCCCGACGAGGGGATCGGCCCGCTCGGTGTCCGGGTCGCGGTCG
The DNA here is from genome assembly GCA_000496195.1 of uncultured archaeon A07HB70. GTDB lineage: Archaea > Halobacteriota > Halobacteria > Halobacteriales > Haloferacaceae > A07HB70. The sequence goes on along the minus strand of KI543170.1, from coordinate 195,813 downwards.
TCGAGGTCGCCGGACAGACGACCGCCTACGTCCTCGTCGACGGTAACAACATGATCCCGGGGCTACGCCGGCGGATCCTCGACCGCCTCGCCAGCCGTGTCGACGCCGCCGAGGTGATGACGACCGACACCCACATCGTCACGACCGTCGAGGCAGACAACCAGGTTGGCGAGAAGATAGCCAGCGACGCGCTGGTCGCGCTCGTCGACGACCTGACCGCCACGGCCCTCGCGGACTGCGAGCCGGTCGAGACCGCGACCGCGACGGAGCGCGCGCGGGTGACCGTGTTCGGCAACGACCGCACGGAGACGCTCGCGTCGCACGCGAACGCCGTCGTCTCGATCGGCGGGGCGCTCGCCGCGGCGGTTATCCTCGCGGCGGTCGCCGTCAGCCTCCTCGTGTTCTTTCTCGCCTGATCAGGCGAACAGGTCGTCGACCGCCGCCTCCGCGGCGGCGACCGCCTCGTCGACGACCGCGTCGGGGTCCGGGTCGGTCCCGTCGCCCGGGTTCAGGTAGACGTCGACCGACAGCGTCTCGCCCTCGAACGAGACGGTCACGTCGAGGTCGTCGACCCCGGACTTGCGGTAGTGGCCGAAGACCACGCCCTCGGCTGCCTCCGCAGCCGTCTGGACCACCGCCGCGTCGCTCGGACCGTCGGACACGGCTCCGGGCTCAGTCGCCGGCGCCCGGGCCGCCCGGCCCCGGCGGCGCGCCGCCGCCGCCGCCGAGCAGCTGCTGGAGCTCCTGCTGGAGGCTCTCGAACTGGTCGCGGACGCGCTCCTCCTGCTTCTCGAGCGACTCGACGCGGACCTCGAGCGAGCTGACCTTCTCGTTCAGGTTCTCCGCTGCGCCGTCGTAGTCGGCCTCCAGGAGCAGTTCGCCGGCCTGCCGGTAGATGGTCGCGTCCTCGTCTATCCCCTCGAGGGCGTCGAGCGCCGCCTGTGACTCCGACAGCGCCTCCTCGGCCTGCTGTTTCTGCTGTGCCACCTGCTGTGCGGTCTCCTGTAGGTCCTGCAGTTCCTCGACTTTCTCCTGCGCCTCCGGGGGGAGGTTACCCTGCATATCAGAGATTGCGGTCCACAGCGTGAAAAACCCACTACATCAGTCCCCGCCGGCGACCCGTTCGGCGACGCGAACGAGCCGTGTCCACGTTCCGCACGCGGCCCGGAGTGCGACGAGATCGGCGGCGACGACCCGGACGACCACCTCGTCGTCGGCCCGGTCGACCGTCGTCCGCGAGCGGTCGTCGACCGCGGCCACCGCCGCCTCCTCGACGGCCACGCTGTCGGTCACGAGCCGAGCGTGGCGCTCGTCGGGACAGGAGAACCGGAGGACCGCCTCGTGTGGCCGACCCGGGTCGGTGTCGCCGGCCACCGGCCTACTCGACGGACACTTCCTTTATATCGGGGCTGCGCTCCTTGAGCAGCACCCGGTGACCGCAGTACGGACAGCGGACCCCGCCGTACTCGTCGAGTTCGACGTCACGCTTGCACCGCGAGCACTTGTAGCTCATCCTCAGGCCTCGTCCTCGTTCCCGTCGCCGGTCTCCGCCAGCGCCGCGCGGATCGACCGCTGGACCTGCCGCCCGCCGGGCGTCTCGGGCCGGTAGGCCCCGCCGGTGAACGTCTCGCCCGTCTCCTCGTTCTTCCAGATACCCGTCCCGACGCGCGTGACGTCGTCGCCGTCGACGGTCGCCGACTGGGTGTCGGCCTCGATCTCCTTTACTCGACGGCGGGCGACCCGGCCGTACCGCGCGCCGAAGCGGCCGGCGCTGCCGACTTCGCCTGCCTTCTTGTTGGCCATAGTGGCGTGAGATACCTCCGACAGGCTGTTAAACCCTGCGAGTCCCGCCGCCGGCCCGTCAGGCCGCGAGATCCGTCTCAGCCAGCGCCTCGTCGAGGTCCGCGCGCACCCGTTCGCCACTCTCGCGGTCCATCGCGGTCGTGACGACGCGGTTCTCCTGGACGCTCGACCCGTCTCTGAGGATCATCCGCACGTTGCCGTTCGCGTCGGCACGGGTCACCTTCGCCCGGACGCCGCCGCGCGTCGACGACCCGCCGGCGTCGATCGGGCCGGGGATCACCTTCTTGACGTGCGGGTGGCCCGCGACGGCCTGTATCGCCGTCCAGCCGTCACGCTCGCCGATGAGTGTCGAGTGTGACCCGCCGAGCTTCTCCGCGGGCGCGACCTCGACGACGGCAAGCGCTCGGTCACCCCGTCCCGCCGCCGCCGCGGCGACCGGGTCGTCGTCCGGGACGCGTTTCAGCGCGTGGTGGAGATCGGCGCGGAGCGCCGAGACGACCCGCCGGTCGCCGGCGACGTAGACCGCCTCCGGGCGCTTGCGCCGCACCTCGTCGGCGACCCGGCCCGCGTAGTTGCGGACCTGCCTGCGCTCCGTCTGCGGGTCGTCCTCCGGCGTCGTCGTCACCGTCGTCTCGCCGACGGGCTCGTCGTCGTCGAGGACCGTCACCGTCGTCCGCTCCGGCCCGCAGTCGACGACGACCCCGTCGGCGTTCGCCGTCCGGCAGACCAGGCAGTAGTCGCCCGGGCGGTCGAGCGGCGACCCGCACTCCCCGCAGTACACGCCTCGACACTCGACCGGGGCGCACAAGAGTCGTCCGCTCCCTCAGAGCCGCGCCGGGTCGGTCTTCAGGTACTCGCGACAGAGCACGGTGGCGTACGACCCCGGCGGGAGCGCGAACCGGAGCCGGTAGCCGTCCTCCGCCGCCGTGGCGTCGCGGTCCACGGCGGTTCTGACCTGGACCGCCCGGCGTGTCCCCGTCGACGCGAACGCCTCGGCGAGGTCGAAGTCCGCCTGGTCGAGGCCGAGG
>KI543170.1:189471-192918 GCA_000496195.1 uncultured archaeon A07HB70 | reverse complement strand
CGAACGCCCGCCCGCGTCGGCAGTGGCGCGCGGCGACGTCGACCCGGCTGGCGTCGACCCGCTGGGTCCGGTCGGGGTCGGCCCGCGGCGGCGAGCCGTCGGGGCCCGACCGGCTGGCGAAGGCCACCACGTCGCCGGCGACCGGCTCCGAGAGCGGGAGGCCCCGCTCTAGCCGGGCCGAGACGACACGGTTGAACACGAGCGACTGCGCGGCGTTGACGAACAGGCGCCGGAGCGCCGACGGAACCGCCGAGAGCGCCCACAGCCAGTCCTCGTCCGGCGACGACGCCGTCACGTCCCGCTCGGCCAGCCGCGAGAGCATCCCGCGCTCGTGGTCCATCGGCCCCGGCATCCGCCCGGCGGCCTCGTCCCACCGCGGCGCCGTCGTTCCCGCCTGCTCGTCGACGAACGTCCGCGCCGAGCGGGTGTCGTCGGGTTCGGCGTCGGACGGCGACCCGCAGTAGGCCAGCACCGCGCCGCGCGGGTCGTCACGGAGGAGACACAGACCGACCTCGTGGGTGACCCGGCGCTCGCTCCCGAACCGCTGGTGGCCGAAGTAGTTCGGGACGGCGACGGTCGGGCTGTCGCCTCCCTCGTCGTCCGTGTCGGCCCGCAGGTCTGCCGTCACCGCCGCGGCGTTCCCGGGCCTGTCGGCCTCCCGGACCCGCACCGCGAAGCGGTTGCCCGCGAGGTCGCCGAACGTCAGGTCGCGGCCCAGCCGTCCGACCGGCTCTAGCTCCGCGTCGCCGAGGGCCGGCAGGTCCTCCGGCGTCGCGCCGCGGACGGAGAACAGCTGTGTCGTGACCGCGTTCCGGTCTTTCGTCCCCGCCCACGAGACGCGCTCGCGGCTGGCGCCGATCGCGGCGGCGAGGCGCCGCGCGAAGTGGGTCGTCTCCCACCCGCGGAGCGTCGCGCGGACGAGCAGACAGGGGTACGAGCCGGGGTCGGCGCCGAGCGGGTCGGGCGTGACCGTCTCGACCTCCGTTACCCGGAAGTCCTCGGGCCGGACGCGCAGGCGTCCGCCGGTCCCGTCGGCGTCGCTCGCGTACCACGCGGCTCCGACCGCCCGATCCGGCTGAGATGCGCGGCGCACTAGTAGAGCGAGAGGTCGCCGGTCACGGCGTCGACGTCCGTCTCCGGACCCGGCCCGACGGCGAGCGCGGTGACGGTGCCCGGGTCGACCTCGGTGCGACCGGCGTCGCGCACGACCGCGTTCGGGAGTCCGCGGCGCTCGGCGCCGTCGGCGAGGCCGAAGAGCGCGTCCTCGCCGTCCGCCGACAGCACCACCTTCGTCTGTCCCGACCCCTTCCACTCTCGACGGGTCCGGCTGTCGGCGTCCTCGTACGCCGAGAGCGAGGCGTGTGCGACCTGCGCGGCGAGCTTTCCGGCCCCGAGTCCGAGGTCGGCGCGCGCGACGATTGCCTGCTTCACCCCGGCCGGTCGGGCCAGCGAGCGGAAATACCTGCCGTGCCGGGCCCGACCCCGCGGGGCGACCGGGAGCTACTTTGCTCCGGCCCCCACCGGAACGGCCGTGATTCTCTCCGACCGGGACATCCTCGCGCGACTGGAGACGGGCGACCTCCGGATCGACCCCATCTCCGACCTCGAGACGCAGGTCCAGCCGGCGAGCGTCGACCTCCGTCTGGGCACGGAGTTCCTCGAGTTCCAGCGCGCGAACATCTCCTGTATCCACCCCGACCGCGCCGGCGAGGTCGAGGAGTACGTCGAGTCGACAAACGTCCCGGAGGGCGAGGAGTTCGTCCTCCACCCCGGCGACTTCGTCCTCGGCTCGACGAAGGAGCGCGTCGCCGTCCCGGACGACCTCGTCGCCCACGTCGAGGGCCGGTCGTCGCTCGGTCGTCTCGCCGTCGTCATCCACGCGACCGCCGGGCTGGCCGACCCCGGCTTCGAGGGCCACGTCACGCTCGAGCTGTCGAACCTCGGCACCGCGCCCGTCGCCCTGACGCCGGGGATGCGCATCTCACAGATCACGTTCACCGAGCTGTCGTCGCCCGCCGAGCGGCCGTACGGCGCGGAGCGCGGGTCGAAGTACCAGGGGCAGAGCGGGCCGCAGGCGTCGCGAATCGGCTCGGACCCCGAGTTCGCGGAGACGGACGGAGAGTAGATGAAGTTCGTCGAGGAGGTGGTGGTCGAGTCGTTCCTGCCGACCTACCGCTCGATGCTCGCGGCGGCACTCCGGGACCGCGGTTTCACCCAGCAGGAGGTGGCGGCGGCGCTCGGCCTCAGCCAGTCGGCGGTGTCGAAGTACGCACAGGGCGGCGTCGAGCGGACCGACGCCGTCGCCGAGGACGACCGGGTACAGGACCTGGTCGAACGGGTCGCCGACGGCCTCGCCGACGGCGAGATGAGCCGGGTCCAGGCGCTCGCGGAGACCGAGGTGCTGATCCGACGGCTCGCCGACGGCGACGTCCTCGCACGCCTCCACGAGGAGGCGATGCCGGCCCTCGCCGACGCCGGCGGCCTCGACCTCCACGACCCCGAGGGGACGATCCTCACCGCCGAGCGCGTCCGGTCGTCCGTCTCACGCGCGCTCCGGGCGCTGACCGGCACACGCGGGTTCGCGGCGCTCGTCCCCGCCGTCGGCTCGAACGTCGTCGAGTGCCTGCCCGACGCCCGCGGCATCGAGGACGTCGCCGGCGTCCCCGGCCGCATCGTCGACGTGAAGGGCCGACCGACGGTTCCAGCCGACCCCGAGTTCGGCGTGAGCGAACACGTCGCGGACGTCCTCCTCGCTGCGCGCGCCGCCGGCGCCGACGTCCGCGCCGCCGTGAACGTCCGACACGACCAGTCGTTCGTCGCCGCGCTCAGGACGGCGGGGGTCGTGACCGTCGAGTTCGACCCCGAGGCCGACCGGGACGACCCGAGCGACGCGGTACGGGCCGCACTCGCGGACCAGCCGGCTGGCTGCCCGCTCGCGCTCTACCAGACCGGCGCCGTCGGCGTCGAGCCGATCCTGTACGTTCTGGGGTCGGACGCGCCGACCACGGTGCGGACGGTGTGTGATCACCTGATCTGATTTACGTCCCGCGCCGCCGACTGTCGACCGTGTCCGGCGAGTCCGGCGGGACGGCGGCTGCCCAGTCCTTCTACACCCGTTACGCGCGGCTGTACGACGCCGTCGCGCGCCACACCCCCGGCGTCGCGCGCCTCCGCGAGCGTGCCGTGGACGCGCTCGACCCGCAGCCGGGCGAGACGGTCGTCGAGATGGGGTGTGGCACCGGCGCGAACCTCCCGGTCCTGCGCGACCGGGTCGGGCCGTCGGGTCGGGTCGTCGGCCTCGACTTCGCGCCCGGCGCCGTCGCCCTCGCCCGCGAGCGGACGGCCCGCTGGGAGAACGTCACCGTCGCGCGCGCCGACGCCCGGCGCCCGCCCGTGGACGCCGCCGACCGGGTGCTCGCGGCGTTCGTCGTCGGGATGCTCGGCGAC
>KI543170.1:173382-189451 GCA_000496195.1 uncultured archaeon A07HB70 | reverse complement strand
TATTCCCGTTCCGGCCCGGAGGCCCGCGATATGTCCGACGACACCGGCGCGGTCGCGGGGTCGGCCCTGCGCCTGCGTGTCCCGGAGACCAGGTTCGGCGACGACGCGGTCGACCGACTGCCGGCGGTCCTGAACGAGGTGGGTGTCGACCGGCCGCTCGTCGTCACCGACGCCGGCGTGGCCGGGGCCGGCGTGCTGGACGCCGCGCTCGCGGCGTACGACGGGCCGACGGAGCGGCTGGACGCCCCGACCGAGCCCTCGACAGACGACCTGACCGCCGACGCCCTCCCGAACGGCGTGGACGGCGTCGTCGCGGTCGGCGGCGGGAGCGTCCTCGACACCGCGAAGCTCGCGGCCCTCCTCCTGACCCACGGCGGCACCCCCGCCGACTACCTCGGCGCCGGCGCCGTGCCGGGGCCGGTCGCGCCCCTCGTCGCGGTGCCGACGACCAGCGGCACGGGATCGCAGTCGACACAGACCGCGGTGGTCCACCACGAGGGCGTCAAGCGCGGCGTGAGCGACGAGCACCTCCGGCCCGCGCGGGCCGTCGTCGACCCGACGCTGACGTTCGGCCTGCCGCGACGGGTGACGGCCCGGTCGGGGTTCGACGCGTTCGTCCACGCCCTGGAGTCGCTGACCGCCCGCGACCACCGCTGGGTGCCAGAGCGCGCCATCACCTACCAGGGCGCGAACCCCGTCACCCGGCCGCTGTCGCGCCGGGCGCTCTCGCTCGTCGGCGGCGCGCTGGAGCGGGCGACGATGGACGGCGGCGACCGCGCCGCGCGCCGGGAACTCTCGCTCGGCGCTCACCTCGCCGGGCTGGCGTTCTCGAACGCCGGCCTCGGCGTCGTCCACGCTCTCGCCTCTGCCGTCGGCGGCATGACCGACGCCGCCCACGGCGACTGTCTCGCGGCCTGTGTCGCGCCCGGCCTCCGGTACAACCTGCCCGTCCGCCGGGACGCGTACGCCGCCGTCGCGGCCGGCCTCGGGGTCGGAACAGCCGCGGAGGACCTCGTCACAGAGGTTCTCCGCCTCCGCGACGCCCTCGCGCTCCCGTCGTCGGTCGCGGACCTGGGACTCGACCGGAGCGACGCGGCTGCCGTCGTCGAGAACACGCTCGTCCAGGAGCGCCGGCTGGCCACCACGCCGCGGTTCCCGGACGAGGACGGGGCGGACCTCCGGGCGGCTGTCGCGGCCTCCGTCGGCTGAGCCGCGCCTGTAGGCTTATCGGCCCAGAGCCCCGAGAGAGCCACGATGAACGTACTCGTCGACGGCGAGTGGACGCAGAACGCGTACGAGAGCACCAACGAGGAGGGCGAGTTCGAGCGCTCGGAGACCTCGTTCCGGTCGTATATCGAGGGTGTCCCGCCCGAGGCCCGCGGCTGGGGCGACCCCGACGCGCCGGCGCCGTTTCCGGCGGCGGCCGACCGGTACCACCTCTACGTCTCGCGGGCGTGCCCCTGGGCCCACCGCGCGGCGCTGGCGCGGCGCCTCACGGGTCTCGAGGACGTCGTCTCGCTCTCGGTCGTCGAACCGGAGCGCTACGACGAGGGCTGGGAGTTCTCCGAGGACTACCCGGACCCGGTCAACGGGTTCGACCGCCTGTACGAGACGTACGCCCACGCGGACCCGAACTACACCGGCCGGGTGACGGTCCCGGTGCTCTACGACCGCGAGGAGGAGACGATCGTCAACAACGAGAGCGCCGAGATCATGCGGATGCTCGACGTCGGGTTCGACGGCCTCGGAAACGGCGTCGACCTCTACCCCGAGGGCAGCCGCGAGACGGTAGACGACCTGATCCACGAGATCTACGAGCCGGTGAACAACGGCGTCTACCGCGCCGGCTTCGCCGACTCGCAGGCGGCCTACGACGAGGCTGTCGACGACCTGTTCGCGGCGCTCGACCGTCTCGAGGACCTGCTCGGCGAGCGGCGGTACCTGGCCGGCGAGGCGCTGACGGAGGCCGACCTCGCGCTGTTCCCGACGCTCGTACGCTTCGACCACGTCTACCACACGACCCCGGCGACGCTGACAGCGGACTACCGCGGGATAGACGACCCACGCCCCGAGGCGTGGAAGCGGCTACGCGACTACGACAATCTCCTCGACTACACGCGGGATCTCTACCAGACTGACGGGGTCGCAGAGACGGTCAACATGGACCATATCGTCCGGCACTACGCCTCCCCCGGCTCTCCGCAGCTCCACACCCACGACGCTGACGACGTTGACCTCGGGCTCGACGAGCCACACGGCAGAGAGCAGCTATCGGCTGCATCCGCGACGAGCGACGACTGAGGCCTCTCTCTCTCGGAGCAGACTCTGCCGAGGCCCCGATCTGTCCGACACTCGGGCTGACACCAGTCTCCGGCCCGTGACGACGGCGTGGGCGGTGACGAGTCGGTACCACCCGCCGTGCGCTCGGCTCAGGACGACGAGCCGGCAGACCGTCGACGAGCCCGAACGGCCGATCGACGGCTGCGAGCAGAGTCGATCCCGACACGACCGGCGCCCGATCGGCCCGTCGACGCCCTGCTGGCGCCCGTCTCTGGCCGTTCGCCACGTGTCGCTCCGGTCGCCGTGCGTGAGACGCTGCGGCGGGATTTATACCCTATCGTCGTAATCGGGTCCGAACGTGTCGGACGAGCACACGACCTCTCGTCGCCGCCGGCTGTCAGGAGGCAGTCGTGCCCACTGAGTCGGACGACGAGGCGTGCGGTCTCGACGAGACGATACCGCTCGGCGCCGTCCCGGAGCCGTCGGCCCGGCTGGTCGTTCGCGAGGAGACCCCAGTGGTGACCTGCTGGAACCAGCCGTTCGCGGACCGCTTCGATCCCGCTGGCGACGAGACGAGGCTCCGGGACGTCCTGAACGCCGTGACTGCCGACTCCGCGGCGGTCTGTTCGTCTGTCGCCGCGGGCGAGTCGGCCGAGGTGACGGTCGAACGACCCGACGCCCGGGACGCGACGCTGCGCGTGCAGACCCGTGACGACGGCGACCGGGTCGTCGGCTGGCTGTTCGTCACGCCTCGTACCGGCCCGGGGATAGACACCGTCGCGAGCACGCTCAGCCACGACCTGCGGAATCCGCTCGACGTGGCGAAGGCACACCTCGAGGCCGCGAGCGAGGGCTCGACCGATCCCCACCTCGGCCAGGTCGCCGAGGCACACGACCGGATGGAACAGATCATCCGGAACGTACTGGCGCTGGCGCGAGACGAGGAGGCGCTCAGTATGTCCCCCGACGTCGACGTCGAGCGAGTCGCACGCGAGGCGTGGGCAGCCGTCGAGACCGGCGACGCGTCGCTCTCGGTCGCGGACCCGCCTTCGGCAGTCGAGGCGGACACCGACAGTCTCCGGCGGCTGTTCGAGAACCTGTTTCGCAACAGCGTAGAGCACGGCTCCACGAACAGCCGGGACACCCGGAGCCCCGACGACGGCGTCAACCACGTCTCGACAGAGGACGAGCCGGTCGAAATCCGGGTCGGCGCCGCCGCCGACGGCTTCTTTGTGGCCGACGACGGGGCCGGCATCGACGCCACAGAGCAGTCCCACGTGTTCGACCCGGGGTACGCAGGGGATACTGACGGGACTGGCCTCGGGCTGACGATCGTCGCCCGTATCGCCCGCCTGCACGGGTGGACCGTGACACTGACACAGGACGACGGCGGCGCCCGGTTCGAGTTCCGCGGCGTGACCGACGGGCGAGACGGATGAGCCAGACCGCCGGAGGGCGACGAGCGTGAACGAGGCGCTGCGGCGTGCGCCGGCGGGCGTGTTGGAGACGACGCCCGACGGTGTCGTCGTCGACGCGAACGAGGCCGCGGCGGCGGTGCTGTCCGCCGCGCGTGCGGACCTGTGTGACGAGCCGCTCGACGCGACGTTCCCGGAGTCTGCCGCGGGCACCCTGCGGGCGGCGTTCGACGGCGGCGTCGCAGGCGAGGAGACGTTCGAGGAGTACTACCCGACCGTCGACCGCTGGCTCCGGGTCTCGCTCGTCCCGACCGCCGACCGCGTGTTCGTCTACGTGCGTGACTGCTCCGACCGCCACGACCAGCGGCGTCGGGCCGAACGTCTCGACCGACAGCTCGAGCGGTCCGAGCAGATCAACGGCGTCGTCTCGACCGTGCTCCAGGCGCTGCTCGACGCGTCGGACCGCGAGGATATCGCGGAGACCGTCTGCGAGGGCGTCGGATCGGTCGACCGCTACGGCTTCTGCTGGGTGGGCGACCGACTCCCCGCGACAGACCAGGTCGGACTGCTCGCCGCGACCGGGGCGGCAGCCGAGACGCGCACTCACATCGTCGACCACATCGGGAGCGACCACACGCTTCCGGAGCAGGTCGCCGTCGACACCGGCGAGACACAGTCGGTCGCAGCGATTGCCGACGACGAGTCCATCCCCAGACCGATCCGGACGGCGGCGTTCGCCCGCGGACTGCAGTCGCTTGTCGCCGTCCCGCTCGCGTACCGGGGCGTGGTGTACGGCGTTCTCGGAGTCTACTCGACCAGCAGTGAGGGGTTCGGCGAGCACGAACGCACGAGCCTGGAGACGCTCGGCGCGGTCGCCGGGTTTGCTGTCCACGCCGCCAGACAGGCAGACCTCGTCGATGCCGACACCGTGACAGAGGTGACAGTCGAGGTGCGAGACCCGACAACACCGTTCGTCGCTGCGGCTCGCGCCGACGACAGCCGACTGTCGGCAGACCTCGTGATCCGCCGGGACGACGGCACAGCCGTGTGTTACGTCCGGACGTCGGGGGCGCCGGACACCGTCTCCGAGGCGCTCTCGGCTCACGGCGCCGTCGAGACGGTCCGGCAGGTCCAGACGTCGGCGGCCGAGACGCTCTTCGAGACGACGCTCGCCGGGACGACGCCGACGAGCGCGCTCGCCGCCCGGGCCGCACGGGTCGAGCGCGTCGACGCGACCCCCGACGGCGCCGAACTGGTCGCACACGCTGCTCCCGACGCGACCGTCCGTGACGTGCTGAACGCCGTCGCCGAGACCGCCGACGGCGTCGATCTGGCCGCGAAGCGGTCGCGTCCACGGACACTGACGACCGTCGAGACGTTCTGCGACGCGCTCGACGAGGAGCTCACCGAGAAACAGCGCACGGCGCTCCGGACGGCCTACGCCGCCGACTACTTCACCTCGCCGCGCGGGAGCACCGCCGAAGAGGTCGCCTCGGCGCTCGGGATCACCGGCCCGACGCTGCTGTACCACCTCCGGGCCGCACAGCGGAAGCTTCTGGACGCGTTTTTCGCCGCGAACCAGCCGTTTGCGGAGGAGGCTGACGGTCGAGAGGGCACACCGGACTGACCGGGGCGACAGACCGCCGTCAGCGCTCGGCCTCGACTGTAATCCGGTCGTCGAACTCGAACCAGAGACCGTCGACCGCCAGCCGGAACCGTGTGCGGTGGTGCCCCTCGGCGTCGTACGCCATCGACGTCTCGACGACGCCGATCTTCTTCAGTCGCTTGAGCCGTCGGTACACCGTCGCCCGCGAGGCGTCGACCCGGTCGGTTATCTCCCGGGCCGGCAACGCATCGTCGCCGAGAGCCCGCAGCACGGCACGGGTGTACTCGTCGCCGATGACCGAGAGCAGCTCTGACGCGTCCGAGGGGACCGTCGTGTCCGACGCAGCCAGGTCGGTCTCGGGCGCGGCGCGGTGGAGTGTTTCTGGCATCCTACTACACGGGTTGGCTGGCGCGTGTCTCTAATTAGGTGCTAGCAGTCGAGACAGCCTCGACCGGCGTGACTCTAGCTATGGAGACGCACCGGCGCCACGGTGCGCCCCACTTATCTGTCGGTCGCCGCACGTATCTGACGGATGGCGGAGCTTCGCGCCGACGAGCCGAGCGTTTTGATAGTCGACGACGAGAAGCGTGTCGCCGACGCGTACGCCCTCCGGCTCAAGGACGTCGCTGACGTGACCGTGGCGTACGGCGGGGAGGCGGCACTGGACGCGGTCGAAGCAGTCGAGACACCACCAGATGTGGTGCTGATCGACCGCCACATGCCCGGGCTGTCCGGCGACGAGGTGCTCGGCGAACTCCGCGACGTCGGCCTCGCGACCCGGGCGGTCATGGTGACGGCTGTCGACCCGGACCTGGCCGTGCTCGACCTGCCGTTCGACGACTACCTCTGCAAGCCGGTCGAGCGCGACGACCTCCGGGCGGTGGTCGATCAGCAGTGTCGGGTGCTCGCCTACGAGCTGCTGGGCGAGTACTTCGCGGTCGAGTCGAAGCGGGCGGTGATCGAGTCGGAGCTCCGCCCCGAACGGCTCGCCGACCACGACGAGTTCGCGGTGATGACCGAGCGGCGAGCGCGCCTCCGAGCCCGGGTCGAGCGGCTTCACCCGGAGGCCGAGGCGCTGTTCGAGCGCTTCGACGGCGTCGACCGCGAGGGCTACTGACCGTCCGCCCCGTGCCGCCTCGTCTGCGAGTCGGGAGGGCCCTCTGCCGACACCGCGCGCCGGTCCGCTACGGGGAGGTCGATGACGACAGCGGTGCCGCCGAGGTCGCTCTCTCGGAGCGAGAGCTCGCCGCCGAGCGTCTGGACCGCCCACTTCGTCCCCCACAGTCCGAGACTCGTCGCGTGGTCGGTCGCCTCCTCGCGCCCCGCCTCGACCACCCGCCACTCCGTCTCCGGCACCCCCGGACCATCGTCGGCGACGACGACCCGGACGCCGGACGACACCTCGGCTCCGCGGACCTCGACGCGCCGCGACGGCCCCTCGTTGTGTTCGACGGCGTTCTCGACCACGTTCCGGAGACCGAACGCGAGGAGTTCTCGGTCCAGCGAGAGCGTCCGCGACGGCACGTCGACGGCGGTCGTCACGTCGGGCCTGGCGTCCGCAACCTCGACCACCACCGTCGAGACGAGGTCGGCGATGTCTACCTCGGACGCGCCCGCCGACGAGTCGGGGGTCAGCTTCTCGATCCGGCGGGCCTTCGCGCTCATCCGCTCGATATCGTCGGTTACGCTGAGGACTCCCGCGAGCAGGTCGTCCGACTGGTCTTCACCGTCGACGGCGGTCTCGACACGGGCGTTGATCACGTCTAGTCCGTTTCGGATATTGTGCCGGAGGATGCGGTTGAGCACCTGGATCCGCTGTTCGAGAATCTCGCGGTCCGTGACGTCGATGAGTGTCACCGTCCGACCGAGCGGCTGGCCGTGGTCCGTCCGGATCGTCGAGACCCGGGGATCGAACCGACGGTGACCCTGCGCCGTCCACTGCTCGTGCGTGTCTGCGGCCTGGAGGGCTTCGATACCAGCCCCAGTGATGTCACTGAGACTCCGACCGGTCGCGTCCGCACCGAACAGCCGGTCGGCCTGCTGATTCGACCGGACGACGTCGCCCGTCGCGTCGACGACGAGGACGGCCTCGTTGAGGTCCTCGACAACGGCCCGCTCGCCCAGTGTGGCCGTCCCCGGTCGGGCCTCGAGCGCGTCGTACCGGGCGACCGCAACCGGGAGCGCCGCGCTCGCTGCGAGGAGGTGGAGCGCGGCCAGCAGGTCGCGGGTTAGGAACGACGAGAGACTCACGACCTGAATGGCAGCCACCAGCACGACCACCGGGACGACGACGGCCAGCCCGCCGGTCAGCGGCACCCGCTCGTGTCGGTAGGCCGCCAGCAACACCAGCCCGGCCGAGAGAAAGGTGAGCGCGACCAGCCCGAGCAGGAGGGTGGAGGCGCCGAGTAGCACCGACGCGTAGTAGTCCTGTGCCGGGCGGAGGACGCCGACGGCCACGAGCCCGTAAACTACCACGAGCAGCGCGGTCACGGCGGCGAGCGTGGCGGTGCGGCGCCGGGTCACGAGCCGTCCGCGACCGGCGTACCGGAAGGCAAACGCGTTCCACGGGACGAAGACGAGGAGGAAGGCGACGAGCGGGACGATACTGATCACGTTCGCGGACAGCGGCCCGGCGACGACCGGGTGGGCGAGCGCACAGCCGGCGAGCACCGCCGACGCGAGGCAGAACGGTCCGGCGAGGTCGGCCTGTGCCCGCCCCTCGTCGGCCTGTAGCGCCTGTGCGGCGACCACGGCGGTCCACGTGGCACAGACGCCAGCGAGCACCGACAGCACCACCGTCGGAGACGGGACGAGCGCGGAGGCCACGCTACGTCCCCCTGGCGGCGTCGGTCACCGCCCGGACGGTCGCGTCGGCTGCGACCTCTGGCGTCTCCTCACCCGCCAGCACGGTCCGCAGGGCGCGCTCGAACGCCGCGACGACGGTCTGGTAGACCGGCACCGACGGCTGCGCCCGCCCGTCACGCAGGAGTCGCCGGAACGTCCGGTAGTACGGGAGCGCGCCGGGGTCGAACAGCGACCGGTCGTCGAACAGCGACTCGCGCGTCGGCAGCAGTCCCGCTGCCTCGCAGTACCGCCCCATCGACCGCGGTTCGACGAACTTGGCGACGAGCTCCTTCGTCGCCCTCGCGGCGGGCCCGTTCCCCGGAACGAACGCCCCCTCGGTCCACCCGCCGACCAGTGTGACGTGTTCTCCGGACTCGTGGACGGGGATCGGCGCGACACCCCACCGCCGCCAGCGGTCCCCCTCGACTCGGTTCTTGAAGTCCTTCTCGATCTGCCAGCTCCCGCCGACGAACGCGCCGACGGTGCCCTCGCGTCCCGCCCGCGCCATCTGCTCGTAGCTCTCGACCCGGGCGGTCCGGCGCGGGGCTGCGCCGCTCTCGACGAGCCGTCGGAGGAACGAGAGCGCCCGGACCAGCGCGCGCCGGTTCGCCGGTCGTCCGATCACCGGGTCGCCGGCGTCGTCGACGAACGAGGCGCCCTGACTCCAGATCAGCGGGAGCGACACCGCGGACGACGGGTAGTGGAGGCAGCCGGCGATCCCCTCGTTCTCGGCGACGGCCCGCCCGAACGCGACCAGGTCGTCCCACGTCCGGGGGGGCTGACCGTCCGCGTACTGCGCCACCAGGTCGCGCCGGTAGTAGAGACACCGACAGTCGGTGTACTTCCACGCGGCGAGCAACTCGCCGTCGCGCACCACCTGCTCCCGGACGAACGGAAAGAAGTCGTCGACGTCGGCCACGTGGTCGGTCAGCGGCTGGAGCGCCCCGCGGATATCGGTCAGCCACGGGTGGTTGACGGTCGACGCGTCCGGCGGTCGGTCCGCAGAGATGCGGTCCACGAGCGCGTCGTGCCACCGTTCGTCGCGGGCGTCGGGGTACCGCACCTCGACCCGGAACTCGGGGTGGGCGGCGGCCCACTCGGCGTGCTGGGCCCGGAGCGCCGGCGCGGCAGCGGGTTGTGCGCTGCGGCGTTTGAGCGTCCGGTAGAACGGCCCGGTCAGCGGCGAGAGCTCCGGCTGGTTGTTCCCGGTCTGTGCCGGCATGTAGAACGTGCTCGTCCAGTACGTGAGCGGCCTCGACCCCTTGCCAATCCGGTTGTACGTCACTAGCGGATCCGACTCGTCGAACCGCCGAACCAGCGACCCGGACGACCCGACACAGCCGGCGGTGCCGACAGTCGCCGCCGCGGCGCCGGTCGCGAGGAGCGCCCGCCGGGACAGCCGTCGTTCCGGTGGCGGTCGGGTCATGCCACGTCAGTACAGTGTCGTTCCCAGATGAAAAGTGTGCGTTCCGTCCCCGCTCGCGCCGACCGGCTGTCGACGGGAGCGGCTGCCCCACGCCGGGCTCGCGACACGCGGGGCCGACCGGCAGTAGAACGGCGTGAATGTCCGTTGCTGGCCCGCTCTGGGGTGTCCGCTCCCGTGGTGTCTGTATAGCTAGACCGGCTTCGCACTCCACGTCCAGATTGATAGCCTCGGATTACAGGGACAGTGCGGTACAGGGAATGAACAGAGGTCATGACGAGCGCATTTCCGGTACGGACGCACGTGGACTACACCCCCAGCGAGCAGACTCAGCTGACCATCACCGACGACTCACAGAGCGAGGCTTTCCAGGCACTCTCGTCTGCAACGGCACAGTCGATCTTGGGAACGCTGCACGACAGACCGAAACCGGCGTCCGAGATCGCCGAGACGGTCGGTACCTCCGTACAGAACGCACAGTACCACGTAGCACAACTCGAGGAGAACGGTTTCGTCGAATCGGTCGATACGTGGTACTCCCCGAAGGGCACGGAGATGACCGTCTACGCGCCCACGGCACAGGAGTTCGTCGTCCGGTTCGATGCCGACGACGGGTGACGAGACGGCCACGCCTGAGCGAGAGCCGCCTCCACACTCCGGTTCACACTACCGTAGCCGCCTCCGACAAACACACCGCGTTCCTCGCGTGCCTACCACGACAGCCGACGACTGCTGCTCATACTATCGTCTGCGTGGCCACCTGATCCAGTAGGTGCAGACCGTATGAGACGGCCTGCCCGTGCGTCTCGGATAGCGGTCTGCCCCGGGCACACGACGACGGTCACCATCACACCGGCAGCCACGGACGCCGACCCGGTCACGTGGGCGCGTCGTCACCACTCAGCAGCGCCGACCCGTCGGGCCTCGTACTCGATCGTCATCCCGAGCGACTGGATGCTCACTGTCCAGAACGTACGACTGACCGGCGGCGAGGCGAGGGTCCCCGTTCTCGAGCCGTCCTCAGCGGTACACTGGCTGGTGAACGTCGACTCACCAGCCAGCACGGATCTCGCCGGGCTGAGGACCCCGTCCCGGCTCGTTCCCGTCTCCACCGAAACGTTCGCCGAATGGCCGACCTGGCCCCGGTTCGGCGACGACCGGCTCTCCTCGAGCGACACCGTCGGGTGGGTGTACGACGGCTGCTGGAGCAGTCGTACTCCACCTGTGGCTACTACTCGCCGGCTGGAGCCCGGTGTTCGGTGTCAGCCGCTTGCTCGTTCGCCTCGTCGGACTCGCTACGCCAGCGACCGACGCCGTACGCCGTGGCGACAGCCGCAGCGACGATACCCGTCACGAACGTCTTCCGGAACCTCATAGGCGGGTACGAGGACGGGTGGAGGCGGTTTGAAGATGAACCCACTGTTGCAGGCACAGCGATCCCCCCGAGACGTCGTCCGCGCGACGGACTCGTCTGTCTCTCAAACAGGGCGGCCTCTTCGTTCTGCGACGTCTCGCCCAGAACGGACGGTCGTCGGCGTCGCACGCTGAGTTCGCAGACCAATCGGCTCCGGGTACCGGTCGGCAGCGCCACGCGGTCCGGACGACGCCGCGCTGGACGACCTCTGCCCGTGCGAGCCCACGCCCGCGTGTTCAGGCGCGGGAGGAGGTCACGCCACGGCTCGAACTCGTCGGGTCCGGGATAGGTCTGGGTTCGTCGCTCGAGCCTCTCGACACGACCCACCGGTGTGAACAGTCGTCGTCCAGGCTCCTCGGTACACTGTTCACCGAGACGAGTTCGGGCCGGTCCGGGGAGGATTCAGAACCCCACGAGGTTCCAGTACGCGAGCAGCCAGGTCAACACCAGCAGCGCCGCCGTGACGACAGCGTAGTGGGCGCGTCCGAGCGGGCCCCAGAACCGCTCGCGCCAGGCAAACGCGGTCACGCCGACGGCGGCGAGGCTGCCGACGGCTCCCACCAGCGGCGCGGCGAACGTGACTGCCGTCCACCCGGGCAGGCCGTAGACGAGCGCGACCGGGTTCTGCCCGACGGCCAACACGAACCCGGCTGGCGCCGCGAGCAACAGCAGGCTGCTCACGGCGACGAGCATCCGGGCGGCACGGGGTCGTCGGTCCATCGGCGGCCGGTCCCGGAGGAACCGGTAGCAGCCGGCGCCGACCCACCCGACCATCGTGAGGACGAGCAACAGGACCGACACGGCAGCGCCGACGGCCTGGCCGAGCGGGTGCTCCAGCGGACCGAGCGGGCGGAACCCACCCAGCGCGCCCTGGACCATGTGTGTGACCTCGCCGTCCTCGGTGCGGAACGCGAGGCGCTCGTGGCCGTCGACTGCGCGGAACACCAGCGGTTCGATCTCGACCCAGCGCTGGGAGTCGGCGCCCGGCGCGACCGGCTCGGTGACGAGCGTGCCGTCGTCGGTCCGCACCCGTACCGTCCCGAGGGCGCCGAGAAGCTTCGCCGGCTCGGTCGCGGAGACCCGCGTGCCGCGGTACCAGCCGGTGAGCTCGTCCGCCCGCGCCGGCGCCTCGCCCGACTGCTCGACGGTGGGGAGCTCCGGCGTGGCGAACTCGTCGACGAACGCGTCGAGTAGCTCCTGCCGCGCCTCGGCGCTACCAGCGGTGTTGTACGAGACGAACATCCCCATGTTCTGGTCGGGGAACAGCGCGAGCAGGCTGTGGAACAGCTGCGTGTCGCCCCCGTGACCGACGATCCGCGTGTCGCCCCGGCTCATCTCGTAGAAGCCGTAGCCGACGCCGTTGACCGCGGGGTGGTTCCGGAACCGGGCGTCGTGCATCCCCGCGACCGTCTCCGGGCGGAGGTACTGCTCACCGTCGAACTCGCCGCCCCGGAGGTGCAGTTGCATGAACCGCGCCATGTCCGTCGCGGTGGCGCTGATCGACCCCGCTGGCCGCAGTGGGACGAACTCGAAGCCGCGCTCCTGGAAGCCGTCGCCGGTCGCGACGTAGCCCTTCGAGACCGCCTCGCCCAGTTCGCCGTCCGGCGGCTGGGCAGCCGTGCTCCGGTCCATCCCGAGCGGCTCGAACACCGCCTCGCGAACGTGGGTGGCGTAGTCGGTGCCTGCGGCTGTGCTGGCCGCGTACCCTGCCAGCCCCGCTCCGTAGTTCGAGTAGCTGGCGAGCTCACCGGGCTGGCGAACGCGTGCCGGCGGGTCTGTCTTGACGGCTGTCTCGAGCTCCGGCATCGATTCCGCGGTATCGGCAAACAGCCCGAGGACGACGCTCTCGAAGCCAGGCGTGTGGGTGCCCAGGTGCTCGAGCGTAACGGGGGCGTCGTACTCGCCGGGCAACGACAGCCCGTCGACGTACTCGCGGACGTCCGTGTCGAGGGTGAGCCGACCGGCCTCGACCCCGCGCATGACCGCCGTCCCCGTGATGGACTTCGACACGGAGCCGATCCGAAACAGGGTCTCGTCGGCCGTCACCGGCTCCTCGGCGGCGACGTCGGCGAGGCCGTACCCTTCGGCCAGGCGCCGTTCGCCGCCGGCGACGACCGACACCGTCGCGCCCGCGATGTCGTGTTCCTCGAGCTGGGCCGGGAGTCGCTCGTCGAAAAACGACCGAACTGCGTCCGCCGAGGGCGGGTCAGTGGCCGTCCGCGCCGGCGCGCTTCCGGTGGCCGCAGCCGTTGCAGGCCCGACCGCCGCAGCCGTCGTCGCCGCCCCGACCCCGGCGAGGAAGCCGCGTCTGCTCGGGTCAGTCGACATGATCCTCGGTGTGTGGCCCGTCGGTCGGGGCCGGAGGTAAATACGCGGTGACTGTCTCAGTCGCTGCAACGCGGACCGGCTTCCTGAGATCCACCCCACCCGCCGCAGCTGTACCCGGCGGGCGGTCGACGAGTCATCGAACCTCTGGAGCCACACGAAGGAGCTGTACGGGCTCCCGGGCGTCGCCGAGACGGTGAACCTCGGCCACGTCACCCGGCGCTGCTGCGGGAGTCACGGCGAGGTGACTCCGGAGCAGCCGGTGGAGGGCCCCAGACGTCGACCGCTCGGCGCCGCCCGACCGCGACTGGCTGCCCGGCGGCGTCCGCCGGTGACTGACGCCACGCCTACGGCTTCGGCTGCACCTTCGCCGCGAACGTCTGGTGTTCGATGACGCCGTCGCGGATCTGGAACGTGTCGGTCGCGAACTCGTAGTCGTTGTCGGGCGTCTCGCCGTTCCAGATGATGTACGCCGTGTCGCCCTCGACGACCTGCTGCTCCAGGGCTATCTCCGACCCGGCCTGCGAGAACTCGTCGAACACGTCCGCGAACAGCGACTCTATCTCCTCGAGGCCGCGGAACGTCCCCATGTGGGTGACGACGACCGAGTCGTCGTCGTAGTCGTCGAGCACCGCGTCGAGGTCCTGCGAGCCGAACGCCTCCAGGTGGTGGTCGAGCACCGCTTCGACGCTCTCGTCGTGTTCCGTCGCCATGGTGTGTCTCGACACACGTCGGGGACGGTCTAAACTCTACGCCCGCCCGACGCGCTCTTGAGGCGCCCGCGCCACGTACATCCGTGCGACTGAACGGTCTCCGCGCCAGGCTGACGCCCGCGCCACGCGTCGTCGACTGGTCGCTGCTGGCGCTGGCGACCGGTGCGCTCGCGACGGGGGTGGTGAGCCTCGGGGCCGGCCACCCGTCCGGCGCGCTGCTGTTCGTCGGCCACGGCGCGCTTGGCGTCGCGCTGGCCGCCGTACTGGCGGTGAAGCTCCGGCGTGTCCGCCGGCGGGTGACCGACCGCCGGGCGTGGGACCGCTGGACGCCCGTCTCCATCCTGACGGCGCTGGTCGTCGTCGGCGCGCTCGCGTCCGGGACGGCGTGGGCGCTCGGCGCGAGCCTACCGCTGTGGGGCTGGACGCTCCTCAACCTCCACATCGGCCTCGGCCTGCTGGCCGTTCCGCTCGTCCTCGTCCACCTCCGGGGACGCTACCGCCCGCTCCGCCGGCGCGACCTGTCGCGGCGCGACACCGTGCGGTACGCCGGCCTCCTCCTCGCCGGCGCCGTCGTCGTCCGTGGCGAGTCCGTGCTGGCGCGCGCGCTCGACACGCCGGCGGCGCGGGCGCGGTTCACCGGGTCGCGGCCAGTCGACGGCGACTCCTTTCCCGTCACCTCGTGGGTGGCCGACGACCCCGACCCGGTCGACGTCGATTCGTGGCGCCTCCGGGTCGACGGTCTCGTCGACGACCCCGCCGACGTCCCCTACGACGCGCTCGACCCGAGCGTCGAGCAGCGAGCGCTGCTGGACTGCACGAGCGGGTGGTACACGGAGCAGTCGTGGCGCGGCGTCCGGCTCGGCGACCTGCTCGACGCCGCCGGCCCGACCGACGACGCGCGGTGGGTGACGGTCTGGTCGGTCACCGGCTACCGCTGGTCGTTTCCGCTCGACGAGGCGCGGGGATGCTCCTCGCGGTCGCCGTCGGCGGCGAACGGCTGAGCCACGGCCACGGCGCGCCGGCCCGTCTCGTCGCCCCGACCGCCGCGGGTTCCAGTGGGTGAAGTGGGTCGAGCGGGTCGAGGTGCGGCGCCGCCGGGACGCGACCCAGTACGTCGCGACGCTGGTGAGCGGGCTATAGCCCGCCGGTGAGGTCGCCGCTTCGGACGACCCGCTCGGCGTCGGCGCGCACGGCGTCGGCGTCGAACCGGGCGACGATCGCGTCGAGGTCGGCTGCGGGTCGGTCTGCGAGCGACAGCGCGTGGTCTGTCATCGCCGGCACCGCCCGGACGACGTTGTCGACGACGGGGACGGTCGCGGCGCGGGCCGACCGCGACAGCGGGTTGAGGTCGACGACGACCTCCGATTTCCCCATCGCCGCGAGCGCGGCGGCCCGGTCGCCGTCCTCAAGCGGAACCAGGACGACGTCAGCGGCGGCGATGCCGTCGGCGTCGACCTTCGCGCGCTCGTGGTCGAGCCCCGGAATCCGCGCGTCCGCCGTCAGCCCTTTGACCTCCTCGACGCCGTTCGCGCGCAGGTGGGCGGCGATGCGCTCGACCCGCGCCTCGGTGCGGTGGAACAGGTTCACCTCGACGTCGGCGCCGGCTGCTCGTGCGAGCGCACCGACCGCCTCCGGAACCAGCGCCGCGACGTTGCCGTTGACCGAGACGACCGGGTGGTCGGCCCGGAGCAGGAGCGCGGCGGCGGCGCGCTCGGCCCGCGCCGCCGACTCGACGGTCTGCTCGCCCAGCAGGTAGTCGAACGCCTCGCCGCGGCCCTGTGCGACCAGCCCCGCCCGGCTCGTGATCCCCTGCTCGACGCCGTCGACCACCCGCTCGCGGGTGGCGAGCGAGTCGTGGCGCGGGTGGTCCGGCGGGACGTCGTCTCCCATCGGCGGCGCTCGGGCGCCGGTCGTCAAAAGTCGTCCGGGGCGCGCCGCGCCGCGGGCGCGCCGAGCGTCGCCGCCTCGGGGTCGAACCCGGCGCTGCTCAGCGCCCGCCCGACGCCGAAGACGGTCCTGCCGAGCATCGCCATCGACGCCCGTCCGCCC
>KI543170.1:160203-173117 GCA_000496195.1 uncultured archaeon A07HB70 | reverse complement strand
GCGCGACCCCGCGACCCGCGGGTCGGAGTCGGGGTACGCGCCGAAGAAGCCGGTGAGGTGGCCAGGGGCGAAGGCGTGGGCCGTCGACACGCCCCGCTCCTCGCCCGGCGGTCTGTTAAGCCCGTCGTCAGGGCTCGAACGCGACGTTCGTCACCGTATCGAGGACGCCCGGCACGCCGTGAACGTCGCGCGCGACGACGTCCGGAATCGCGTCGTGGTCGTCGAGTTCGACCTGGGCGACGATGTCGTAGTCGCCGGTGACGAGGTGTGCGGCGGCGACGTGGTCGAGCGCGGCGATCGACTCGGCGGCCTCGCGTGCGACACCCGGGTCGACGTGGACGTGGACGAACGCGTCGGTCATGCGGCAAGCAGTACGACGGGTCACGTAGAAAGCGTTTCCATGCAGCCGCCGCGACGAGGCTCGCTCGCCGCCGGCTCCGGACGACCTCCTCTCAGGGGCTCAGCCGCTGGCGATCCCGCGGGAAGATGACGCTCTCGCGGATGTTCGGCAGGTCGAGCATCGTCATCACCAGCCGCTCGACGCCGTAGGCCCACCCGGCGTGGGGCGGCATCCCGAACCGGAACAGCTCCGTGTAGTAGTCGAACTGCGACGGGTCGAGCCCCTGTCGCTCGAACCCCGCGACCAGCTCGTCGTAGCGGTGTTCGCGCTGCCCGCCCGAGACGAGCTCCATCCGCGGGTGCATCAGGTCGAACCCCTTCGACGTCTCGGGGTCGTCGTCGTAGTCCTGGATGTAGAACGGCTTGATCTCCGCGGGCCAGTCGGTGACGAAGTAGTGCCCGCCGACGTCGGCGCCGAGCGCGCGCTCGGCCTCCGTCGAGAGGTCGTCGCCCCACACCAGCACGTCGTCGAGCTCGCCGGTCGCGTTCGCGCGTTCGATCGCCGTCTGGTAGGTCAGGCGCGGGAACTCGCCGTCGGGGACGCCGAACTCGTCGGCCATCCCGAGCGTCTCGAGCTGGTCCGTGCAGTGTTCTGCGACGCCCTCGTAGGCGGCGCGGAGCGTCCCCTCGCAGACGTCCATCGCCTCGTGGTGGTCGACGAAGGCCGACTCGAAGTCGATCATCGTCGCCTCGTTCAGGTGTCGGGGGGTGTTGTGCTCCTCGGCACGGAAGATCGGCCCGACCTCGAACACCCGCTCCAGCCCGGAGCCGACCATCAGCTGCTTGAACAGCTGCGGCGACTGGTTCATGAACGCCTCGCGCCCGAAGTAGGTGATGGGGAACAGCTCGGTGCCGCCCTCGGTGCCGGTCGCGACGATCTTCGGCGTGTTGATCTCCGTGCACCCGACCGAGCGGAAGTAGTCGCGAACGGCGCGCAGCACCTCCGAGCGGATCTCGAAGATCGCCTTCACCTCGGGCTTGCGGAGGTCGAGCGTGCGGTTGTCCAGCCGGGTCGGGAGCTCGGCGTCCACCTTGCCCGACGGGTCGAGCGGGAGCTCGGGGTCGGCCTCCGCCAGCACCTCGACCGTCGAGGGGACGAGCTCCACGCCGGTCGGCGCGCGCTCCTCCGCTTCGACGCGGCCCTCGACACGGATCACGGACTCGCGCTGGGCGCCGAGCGCGCGCTCAAGCGTCGTCTCGTCCATCTCGTCCTTCTCGAACTTGACCTGGATCTTCCCGGTCCGGTCGCGGAGGATCAGGAAGGCGATCCCGCCGAGATCCCGGATCTCGTGGATCCAGCCCGCGACGGTCGCCTCCTCGCCCGGCGCGGCGTCGGCGGCGTAGCGTCTGTCGTCCATACGCCTTCGGGGCGCGCCCGGCCTAAGAACGAACCGGTCCGCCGTCAGCGCTCGGTCGCCGCGCGGGCGTCTCGCGCGCCCTCGACGGTCTCTCGAACCGCGTCGACCCCCTCGTCGTGGAGGAGGTCGCCGACCACGACGACGTCGGCGTGGCGCCCCATCTCGTGGGCAGTGTCGTAGTCGTGGACGCCGCCGCCGTAGAACAGCGTGGCCTCGTCCAGCACGTCGGCGGCGGCGGCGACCTTCTCGGAGTCGCCGAACGTCCCCGAGTACTCGATGTAGACGATCTCCTGCCCGAACATCCGCTCTGCGACCTTCGCGTAGGCGGCGACGTCGTCGGCGCTCTGGTCGCAGTCGGCGCCGGTCAGCTGCGCCACCGACGCGTCGGGGTTCATGACGATGTACGCCTCTGTGTGGGTGCGGTTCCAGTCGATGCTGTCGATCCGCACCCACTCCTTGTGCGCGCCGGTCACCCACGACACGTCGCCGGCGTTCATCACGACGGGGACGAGATAGCCCGCCAGCGAGTCGTGTTCGACGACGACGGCGGGGTTCGACGGCTCCTGGTAGAGCGGCACGTCGTACCGCCGGCAGGCGTCTATCACCCGGCCCATCTTGTCCCGCGTCACGTCGAGCGTCCCCCCGACCTCGATCGCGTCCGTTCCCGTCCGGCAGACGTCCTCGAAGCTCTGCCCCTCCGGCAGGTCCTTGTCGGGGTCGATCTTCAGGACGTGGTCCCAGTCCGCCCACGCACGGGTCATCGTCGACACAGCCGGGACGCGAGATGAAAAAGGCGCGGACGACACGCGCCGTTCGCGCGGCGTCGGGGTCAGTCCGCCTGCGCCTGCCAGTCCTCCACGGTGTCGGCACCGACGCCGTCGACACGGTCTGCGAGCGCGTCCGGCTCCTCGCGCCTGAGCGCCGCGAGGTCCTCCACGCCCGCCTCGCGGAGCTTCTCCGCCGTCGCCTCGCCCACCCCCTCGAGCGTCTCGAGCTCGGACCCCTCCTGCTCGGCCCGGTACGCCCGGTAGTTACAGATCGGACAGCCGAGCTCCCACGGCTCCCGGTCGTCGTACGTCACCCTGAGGGCGGGCAGGGCGTGGTCGTCGCACGTCTCGTCGGTCACCTCGACGGCCCCACGGCGCGGGAGCGGGAGCGAGTAGTCACAGTCCGGGTAGCGCGTGCAGCCGACCAGCCGCGAGCCGGTCCGGGTGCGCTTGATCGCGAGTTCGCCGCCCGCGTCGGCGCCACACTCCGGACAGGCGCCGATGACGCGGTCGGGCGTGTCCTCGGCGGCCTCCGCCTGACACCGCGGACAGCCGTGGACGAACGTCTTCCGCCCGGCGAGCATCTTGATCTGCTGGAGGTCGTGGGCCTCGCACGCCTCCTCCAGCACGAGCGGGCGCCCCGTCGACGGCAGTGGCAGGGTGAACTCGCAGTCGGGGTAGCCGTCGCAGCCGACGAAGTGCGAGCCGTCGCGGGCGTTCCGGAGGAGCAGCTGCGACCCGCAGTCGGGACACGGCCCGAGCGTCTTGTCGGCCTTCAGCGACTCGCGGAGGTGTGCGCCGACCTCCTCGTGGGCGTCCGCGAGGCGGTCGAATATCTCCGCGAGCATCTGCCGGGACTCGGCGGTCACCTCGTCGTAGTCACGCTCGCCGCGCGCGATCGCCTCCATGTCGGCCTCCAGCCGCGCGGTCATCTCCTCCGTGACGATCGGCTCGGCGAACTCCTCGCTCGCGTCGACGACGGCGGTGGCGAGCCGCGTGGGTCGGGGTGGGTCGCTCTCGACGTAGCCGCGGTCGTACAGCTTCTCGATCACGCCGTGGCGGGTCGCCTTCGTCCCGATGCCCATCTCCTCCATCGTCTCGACGAGCCGGGACTGACCGTAGCGCCGCGGCGGCTCGGTCTCCTTCGACTCCAGCCGGCTGTCCCGCACCGACAGCGACTCACCCTCCCGGACGTCCGGGACGGCCCGCTCGCTCGCGTCGGAGTACGGGTAGACGGCGAGGTAGCCCGGCTCGACCAGCCGCCGCCCGTTTGTCTTCAGCCGCAGCGGCTCCTCGTCGTCGTCGACGACGGCGACGACCGACAGGTCCTCCCACTCCGCGGGGGACGCACAGGTCGCCACGAACCGCCGGACGACGAGTTCGTACAGCTCCCACTCGTCGTCGCCGAGGTCGCTCCGCGCGGGGAGCTCGCCGGTCGGGTGGATCGGCGGGTGGTCGGTCGACTCCGTGTCGCCGCTCGTCGGCTCGACGTCGCCGTCGAGGACGGCTGCGGCGTCGTCGCCGAAGGCGGCGTGGTCGGACAGGTCCGAGAGCAGGTCCGCCGGGTCGAGGTCGTCCGGGTAGACCGTGTTGTCCGTCCGCGGGTAGGTGATCCAGCCGGCGGTGTAGAGCTCCTCCGCGACGGACATCGCCCGGCTCGCGCCGTAGCCGAGCGACCCCGCCGCCGAGATGTACGCCGTGGTGTCGAACGGCGCCGGCGGCTCGTCGGTCCGGCGTCGACGGTCCACCGTCGCGACCGTCGCCGTCGCCGCCCCCGTCAGCCGCTCGTCGGCAGACTCGGCGCGGGCCTCGTCCCAGATCCGGCGCTGCTGGGTGCCGTCGTCGCCCTCGTAGACGTGCTGCGCCTCGAACGACCCCTCCTCGCCGGCCAGCGTGGCGTACAGCTCCCAGTACGGGTCGGGCTCGAACGCCTCGATCTCCCGCTCGCGGTCGACGATCAGCTTCAGCGTCGGGCCCTGGACCCGGCCGACGGAGATGAAGTCCTCGCCGAGTCGGCCCGCCGACAGCGAGAGGTAGCGCGTCAGCGCCGCGCCCCAGACGAGGTCGACGACCTGCCGTGCCTCGCCCGCCGCGGCGAGGTCGAAGTCGATCTCGTCGGCGTCGTCGAACGCCGCCTGCACCTCGCGGTCGGTGATCGAGGAGAACCGCACCCGGTCGACGGGAACCTCGTCGTCGGCCTCGCGGATCAGCTCGTACGCCTCCTTGCCGATCAGCTCGCCCTCGCGGTCGTAGTCGGTGGCGATCGTCGCCCGAGAGGCGCGCCGCGCGAGCCGCCGGAGCGCCCGGACGATCCCCTCCTGTGTCGGCTGTTTCTCGACCGGCGCGTCGATCAGCTCGACCGGCTCGGCGTTTCGCCAGTCCTCGTACTCCGGCGGGAAGTCGACGCCGACGACGTGGCCGGAGAGACCGATACAGCGCCGCCCGCCCCAGCCGTAGACGTTGACGCCGTCGACGCGGCGCGCCTCCGCCGCCCCGTCGCTCAGGATCGCCGCGATCCGGCGGGCGGCGTTGTCCTTCTCGGTGACTATCAGCTCCACCGTCGGCCACCTCCGCCGGGTCTCGTCACACCGCTTCCGAGGGAGAGATCGGGCCTAAACCTTTCGTCGTCGTCCGGACAGATCGACGACGAGCGCGCCCGTACGCCGCGTTCGCGGGCGTCTCGGCGCGCTCGCGGGCGACTCAGTCGGCTCCGCTCTCGCCGCCGAGCTCCGCGCGCAGACGCTCGTTGACCGTCCCCGGGTCGGCGGCCCCGCCTGTCGCGGCCATCACCTGCCCGACGAGGTAGTTCAGCGCGCCGTCCTCGCCGTCGTGGTAGTCCGAGACCGCGCCGGGATTCTCGTCGACGGCCTCCCGGACGGCGACGGCCACCTCGTCCTCGTCGGCGGGACCGAGGCTCTCGCGTTCGACTACTGTCTCGGGGTCGACGCCCTCGTCGAGCATCGCGCGCAACACCGTCTCCTCCGCGTTCTTCCGGGTTATCTCGCCGGCGTCGACCAGGCGGATCAGCTCCCGGACCTCGTCGAGGCGGTCTGCGACAGCCGCGACGGTCATGTCGCGGTAGTTGAGCTCGCCGAGGAGCACGTCGGCGACCCACGTCGCCGCGAGACCGGGGTCGAAGTCGGCGGCTGCTCGCTCGTAGAAGTCCGCCACCTGCTTCGTCGAGGTGAGCTTCGCCGCCGCCTCGCCGTCCAGTCCGTACTCCTCGCGGAAGCGCTCGCGGCGCGCGTCCGGGAGCTCGGGGATCGAGAGCCGGTCGCGCCAGTCGGCAACCCGGAGCGGCGGGATGTCGGCCTCGCCGAAGTAGCGGTAGTCTTTCTCCTCCTCCTTCGCGCGCATCGACACCGTGATCCCCCGCGACTCGTCCCAGTGGCGCGTCTCCTGCTCGACGACCCGCCCGCGCTCGACGGCGTTTCGCTGCCGGGTCACCTCGTACGCCAGCGCCCGCTCGGCGCCCCGGTGGCTGGAGATGTTCTTCACCTCCGTCCGGTTGGCGTCGGCGAGGGCCGCATCGTCGACGCTCCCGTCCGCGGCCATCTCCTCGGCGGGGACGAGCGAGACGTTCGCGTCGACGCGGAGCGAGCCGTCGCGTTCGCCGTCGAAGACGCCGAGATACTCGAGCACCTCCTCCAGCTTCGCGAGGAACGCCCGCGTCTCCGCCGGCGCGCGGAAGTCCGGCTCCGTGACTATCTCCATCAGCGGCGTGCCGGCGCGGTTGTAGTCGACGAGCGTGTACTCGGCGGTGTCGATGCTCCCGCCCTCGTGGACGACGCTGCCGGGGTCCTCCTCGAGGTGGGCGCGACGGACCGCGACCTCGCGGCGCTCACCCTCGACGGACACCGCCAGCCGACCGTCGCGACAGACCGGCGCGTCGTACTGGCTGATCTGGAAGTTCTTCGGCAGGTCGGGGTAGAAGTAGTTCTTCCGGTGGAACCGCGTCTCCGGGGCGATGTCGGCGTCGAGCGCCTTCCCGACCCGGACGGCGGCCTCGACTGCGGCCTCGTTGACGACCGGGAGCGCCCCCGGGAGGCCGAGACAGACGGGACAGGTCCGACTGTTCGGCGCCTCGTCCCCGGCGGGAGTCGTCGAACAGCCACAGAATATCTTGGTGTCGGTCTCGAGCTGGACGTGGACCTCCAGCCCGATGACGACGGCGAGGTCCGCGCCGGTCGCCGGGTCCGCTGACGCCTGCGTGCCCATGGACACGGGTCGGCGTGGTCCGTATAAAGGCTACCGAACCGAGTGGATGTCTGACACAGTTTTATCCCGGCGCGGCTGCCGTATGGTGGTATGAGTAACCGGGTCGAGGAGCTGGAGTCGACGGTCAGAGAGCTTCGGGCAGCGGTCGACGGCCTGACCGAGGAACTGGTCGAGACGCGCGAGCGCCTCCGCCAGCTCGAGGAGCAGCGCGCCGCCGAGCCGGAGCCCGAGGTCGTCGAGTCCGCCCACGCCGAACACGTCGACGCAGAGGCGCCGGCGGACGCCGACGGGGACGCGCAGGCCGAGGCCGACGAGGAGTCCGGAGACGAAGCCGAGGCAGACGACGACGCCGACGACACCGACGAGATCATCGTCGCCTGAGGCGGGTCGTCCACCTCCGCTCGCGCCATGCACATCAAGAAACTCGTCCTCGACAAGTTCAAGAGCTTCGGTCGGAAGACCACGATCCCTCTCTACGACGACTTCACGGTCGTCACGGGGCCGAACGGCTCCGGCAAGTCGAACATCATCGACGCCGTCCTGTTCGCGCTGGGCCTCGCGCGCACCCGCGGGATCCGGGCGGAGAAGCTCACCGACCTCATCTACAACCCCGGCCACGAGGGCGGAGAGCGCACCGACGCCGGGCCGCGCGAGGCGTCCGTGACGGTCGTCCTCGACAACGCCGACCGCCGGCTCGACCGCTCGCAGGTCGTCAACGCCGCCGGCACCGACGACGTCGGCGACGTCGACGAGATAGCCGTCCGGCGGCGGGTGAAGGAGACGGAGGAGAACTACTACTCGTACTACTACCTCAACGGCCGGTCGGTCAACCTCTCCGACGTGCGCGACCTCCTCGCGCAGGCTGGCGTGACGCCGGAGGGGTACAACGTCGTGATGCAGGGCGACGTGACCGAGATAACGTCGATGACGGCCCGCGAGCGCCGCGAGATCGTCGACGAGATCGCCGGCGTCGCGGCGTTCGACGAGAAGAAGGCCGACGCGTTCGAGGAGCTAGAGACGGTCGAGGACCGCATCGAGGAGGCCGCGCTCCGAGTCGAGGAGAAGGAGGCTCGGCTGGACCAGCTCGCGGACGAGCGCGAGACGGCGCTCGAGTACCAGTCGCTGAAAGACGAGCGCGAGGAGTACGAGGGCTATCTGAAGGCCGCCGAGCTGGAGGACAAGCGCGACGACCTCGCCGGCGTCGAGAAGAAGACCGAGGCCCGCGAGCAGGATCTCGCCGACGCCGAGGCGACGCTGGCGGAGCGACAGGCACGGGTCGACGACCTCGAGGCCGACCACGAGGCGCTGACCCGCGAGATCGAGCGGAAGGGCGAGGACGAGCAGGTGCGGCTCCGGTCGGAGATCGAGGAGATCAGAGGCGAGATCGCGCGCCTGGAGGGCGAGGTCGAGTCGGCGGAGGACCGCATCGAGGACGCGGAGTCCGACCGCCGCGAGGCGTTCGTCGCGCTCGACCGGAAGGAGGAGCGAATCGAGGAGATAGACGAGGAGCGCCGCGAGGTGAAGGTGGAGCAGGCGTCGGTGACGAGCGACCTGGAGGCGAACCGCGAGGAGCTGGCCGAGATCGAGGCGGAGATCGACGCCGTCGACGCCGAGTACGACGAGCTGAAGACCGAGCTCCGGGCACTGGAGGAGCGCAAGCGCGAGACAGCGGCGGCGCGAGCGGAGCGCCAGCGCGAGAAGGACCGGCTGCTCGACGAGGCCCGCCGGCGCTCGTCGGAGCTCGACGACAGACGGGCGGCGCTCGCCGAGGCGACGGAGCGCCTGCCGGAGCTGAAGGCCGAGCGCTCCGACCTCGAGTCGGAGCTGGACAAGGCAGAGCGGAACCGCGAGACGATCCGGGAGGCGGTCGACGA
Organism: uncultured archaeon A07HB70; assembly: GCA_000496195.1. Classification (GTDB taxonomy): domain Archaea; phylum Halobacteriota; class Halobacteria; order Halobacteriales; family Haloferacaceae; genus A07HB70. The sequence goes on along the minus strand of KI543170.1, from coordinate 164,501 downwards.
CCTGCAGGAGCGGCGGACGGCGCTGAAAGGCGAGCTGAGCGAGATCGACGAGGAGCTACGCGAGGCCCGCAACGAGTACGCGGAACTGGAGGCGAGAGCCGGCCACGACGGCGACGACTCGTGGCCCCGGCCCGTCTCCGCGGTGCGGTCGTCGGGGGTCGACGGCGTCCACGGCCCGGTCGGCCAACTGGGGAGCGTCACGGCCGAGTACGCGACCGCCTGCGAGACGGCGGCGGGCGGACGGCTCGCACACGTCGTCGTGGACGACGACGGCGTCGGGCAGGCGTGTATCGCGCACCTCAAGGAGCGAAACGCCGGCCGCGCCACCTTCCTGCCGCTCTCGGAGATGGACCGCCGTGGCCTCCCGTCGCTCCCGTCGCGCGACGGCGTGGTCGACTTCGCGCGCAGCCTCGTCGACTACGACGACCGCTACGAGCCGGCGTTCTCCTACGTCCTCGGCGCGACGCTCGTCGTCGAGGAGATGGCCACGGCGCGGGACCTGATGGGCGACTACCGGATGGTCACCCTCGACGGCGACCTCGTCGAGACGTCGGGGGCGATGACCGGCGGGAGCGGCGGCGGGACGCGGTTCTCGTTCTCGCAGTCCGGGGGCGGCCGGCTGGCCCGCCTCGCCGAGCGCATCGAGGCGCTGGAGGACCGCCGCCGGTCGGTCCGGTCGGAGCTCGACGGCGTCGAATCGGACCTCGACGACGCCCGCGAGCGCCAGAGCGCAGCCGGCGAGCGAGTGCGCGAGGTGGAGTCCCGCGTCGCGGCCAAGCGCGAGGCGCTCGAGGAGACCGAAGCGCGTATCGAGGACCTGGAGGCGGCGATAGACGAGCTCGAGGCCGAGCGCGCGTCCGTCGACGAGGAGATGAGCGACCTGGAGGCGACGGTCGCCGGACTGGACGAGGAGCTCGCCGAGGTCGAGGGCGAGATCGACCGCGTGAAAGACGAGCTCTCGGACTCGCCCGTCCCCGAGCTGAGCGAGGCCGCAGACGAGGTGCGGGACGAGGTGGACGCACTCGAAGGGCGGGTCGACGACCTGGACGGTCGGCTGAACGAGCTCGAGCTCGAGCGCGAGTACGCGACCGAGGCCGCCGAGGACCTCCGGGAGACGGTCGACCGGGCACAGGAGCGCAAGGCGAGCGCGGAGGAGCGCATCGCCGAACTCGAGTCGGAGGCCGCAGCCCACGAGGAGCGCCTCGAGGAGAAGCGGGCGCAGGTCGCGGAGCTGGAGGCGGACCTGGCGGAGCTCAAGTCGGAGCGCGAGGACCTCGCGGCAGACCTCCGCGAGGCGCGGTCGGAGCGCGACCGGGCGCGCGACCGGGTCCACGAGGTCGAGGAGGACGTCGCCGAGCTGTCGGAGCGCGCCGACCGGCTGGAGTGGGAGATCGCGGAGCTGTCGGACGTGGTCGGCGACTACGACCCGGAGACGGTGCCCGACCACGAGACGGTCGAGGCGCGGGTCGCCGAGCTCGACGCCGAGATGGAGGCGCTCGAGCCGGTCAACATGCTCGCGGTCGAGGAGTACGACGAGGTGGCCGACGAGCTGGCCGACCTCGAGGAGCGCCGGGGGGTTCTCGTCGCGGAGCGCGAGGGGATCGAAGAGCGGATCGACCGCTACGAGTCGACGAAGCGGGAGACGTTCATGCGGTCGTTCGAGGCCGTCGACGAGCAGTTCCAGCGGGTCTTCGACCGGCTGTCGGACGGCACGGGCGAGCTCATCCTCGAGAACGAGACGGACCCGTTCGACGGCGGGCTGACGATGCGGGCCGAGCCGGGCGACAAGCCGGTCCAGCGCCTCGCGGCGATGAGCGGCGGCGAGAAGAGCCTCACCGCGCTCGCGTTCATCTTCGCGGTCCAGCGAACGGAGCCGGCGCCGTTCTACGCGCTCGACGAGGTGGACGCGTTCCTCGACGCCGCGAACGCAGAGCGGGTCGGCGAACTCGTCGGCGAGCTCGCGGACGAGGCGCAGTTCGTCGTCGTCTCCCACCGGTCGGCGCTGCTCGACCGCTCGGAGCGCGCCGTCGGCGTGACGATGCGCGACGACAACGTGAGCCGGGTCACCGGCATCGACCTGCGCACGGACGCCGAGGACCCGGAGGTGCCGGCGGATGACTGACCTGCCCGGCGCGGTCGGTGCGACCAGTGCCGGCCCGCCGCACGACCCCGACGGCACCGGGGGCGAGGAGGCGGTCGAGCCGGTCGAGCTGCTCGTCCAGCTCGCCGAGGAGGGCGAGATAGCCCCGTGGGATATCGACATCGTCGAGGTGACCGACGCGTTTCTCGACCGCCTCGACGACGCCGACCTCCGCACCTCCGGTCGGGCGCTGTTCTACGCGAGCGTCCTGTTGCGGATGAAAAGCGACGCGCTGCTCGGGAACGACGAGCCGGACGAGCCGGAGCCGGAGCCGTGGGAGGCCCGGCTGGAGGGCGACGCGCCCGCCGTCGCGGGCGGCGACCCCGCCGACGGGAACGGGGTCGATCCCGTCGGCGCGCTGGAGGGCGAGCTCGACCGCCGGCTCGAGCGGAAACACGCCCGTGGGTCGCCGGAGACGCTCGACGAGCTCGTGCGGGACCTGCGCGAGGCCGAGCGCGGGTCGTGGTGGAAGGCGTCGCGGAGCTACGACACGAGCGGCGAGTCGACGGACCGGAGCCAGACGCTCGACTACCGCGCCGGCGACGACCCGCGTCGCGACGACGAGCCGACCGCCACGGAGGTGACAGCACGCACCCACGCCGAGGATATCGAGTCGACGATCGCCGACGTGCGCGGCGCCGTCGAGACGGCGTACGAGGCCGGCCGGCGGGAGGTGCTGTTCGGCGAGGTGCGGACCGCCGGGGGCGACCCGGTCCACACGTACCTCGCCCTGCTGTTCCTCGAACACCGTGGGGTCGTGGCGCTCCGGCAGGACGACCTGTTCGGCGACCTGTGGGTGCGGAATCCGGCGGACGACGAGGACGACGCGGCGCCGTAGGCGTCACGCGCCGGCCGGTCAGACCACCAGCCCCGCCTCCAGCGCCGCGATGAGGACGGTCAGCACCGGCACGCTCAGCACCGTCGTCACCAGCACCACGGTGCTCGCGTACTCGGCGACGGAGACGTCGCCGACGGACTCGTCGCCGAACTCCACGAGCAGGAGGAGCGGGGTGATGGCTGCGGGCGTCGCACACTGGAGGACGAACGTCCGGGCGACGGTCGGGTCGTCGAAGCCGACGACGGTGACGATGACGACGCCGACGACGGGCGCGACGAGCGTCTTCAGCACCGTCGCGCTCCCCACCTGCCCCAGCACCGCGCCGTAGTCGGTCTCGGCGAGGTAGACGCCGAGGATCAGGAGCATCACCGGGATCGACGCCTCGCCGACGAGCTCGACCGTCTGCATCGCCGTCCCGTCTGCGGGCGGGACGACGCCGACCCACCGCGCGGCGACGGCGACGACGACGGCGTAGACCAGCGGCACGCGGAGCGCGCGTTTCATGCCCGCGACGCCAGCAGTGCCGCCGCTCCGCCCGGCGACGTAGACGCCGACGGTGTAGGTCAACACGCCCTGCACGGCGAGAAAGAGGACCGCGGTGCTCCGGCCGGTGTTGCCGAACGCGAACGTCGAGAGCGGGATGCCGTAGTTGCCGGAGTTCGGAAACGCGCTCAGGAGCACCAGCGCGCTCAACAGCGGCTCCGACTCGCCGAGGAGTCGGCCCGCGGCCTCCGCGACGACGAGCATCACGATTATGTACGCGAGCGTCGCGGCACCGACCCGCGCGAGCGTCGCGCCGTCGAACGCGGCGGTGGCGACGCTGTGAAACACGAGCGCCGGGAGCAGTACGTACACCGTCACCGTGTTGAGCGGCTCGACGTCGACGTCGCGCAGGCGCCCGAGGACGACCCCGACCCCGGTGACGGTCACGATCGGGAGGATAGCCGTCGTGAAGGTGTCGAGCAGGGACATCAGCCGACCGTCGTCGGGGCGCCCGCTGCGGGCGCTCGCGGATCGTCCGCGCTGCCCGCTCCACCCTCCCGGCGGCTACGCCAGGCGCCACGCCTGTGGGTCGGACCCGGCGGGTTCGATCAGGCCGCGCCGTTCCATCTCGCGCAGGATCTCGCCGAACCGGCCCGGCTGTGCGACCTCGAGCTCCATCCGCCCGATGTCGTGGTTCGCGTCGAGGAGGCCGCGCAGGTCGTCGTCGGTGAACGCATCCCGGTCGGCTGTCTCCATGGCGCCCGACACGAGGTCGCACATGTCCTCGAGGAAGTTCCACGGGTAGACCATCCACGTCCAGTCGTCGAGGTGTTCGCC
>KI543170.1:153379-159620 GCA_000496195.1 uncultured archaeon A07HB70 | reverse complement strand
CGGCTCGTCGCCGGCGGCGGCGGTGCCGACGTAGTGCTCGATCTTCAGGCTCGTCAGGTCGTCCAGCCCGAGGAAGTCACACAGGCAGCGACCGGCGAACCAGCCGCCGCGGGCGAGTGCGACGACCACGTCCGGGTCGAACCCGCCGGCCCGCACGTCGGCTGCCACCTCCCGGGTGAGTCCGTAGATATACTCCCAGTTGGTGACGGTGCAGTCGAACTCCTCCTCGGCGCTCATCGGGCAACACGACGACCGGCGGTAAAAAAACGCTCCCGGTCCCCCGCGCTTATGTTCCGTCCTCTCGACCCCGGCCTGTGACCGAACGGCGCGCCCTTCTCGTCGACGCGTTCGCGGCCGAACCGCTCGCTGGCAACGCCGCGGGCGTCGTCCCGGCGGCGGCGGCCCTGACCGACGGGCAGATGCGCGCGGCTGCGCGCGAACTCGGCGCGAGCGAGACGGCGTTCGTCCGCGACTCCGGACCGGCAGACCGGCGGCTGCGCTTCTTCTCGCCGACCGACGAGGTCGACCTGTGTGGCCACGCGACGGTCGCGGCACACGCCCACCTCCACCGCGAGGGCGTCATCGAGGCGGGCGAGCACACCGTCGAGACGAACGTCGGCGTCCACGACGTCGAGGTGACCCCGGAGGGCGTCGTCTGGGTGGCGGGCGAGGCGCCGACGGTCGACGTCGTCGACCCGGACCTCGACCGGGTCGGCGCGGCGCTGGGCGTCGACCCGGCTGCGCTCCGGGACGTCGGCGCCGACCTGCCCGTCGCCGTCGCCTCGACCGGCCTCCCGTATCTCGTCGTGCCGGTGAACTTCCTCTCGCGGCTGGGCGAGGCCGACCCGGACGACGACGCTACCGCCGCGCTCGCGGAGGCGTACGGCGCGGCAGGGGTGTACGCGTTCACCTTCGACGCCGTCGACCGCGAGGCGACGCTCCACGGGCGGGCGTTCCTGCCCGACCTCGGGATCGCCGAGGACCCCGGTGACGGGGACGGCGAGCGGCGCGGTCGCGGCGTACTGCCGCACGGTCGGGGCGTTCGACGGCGACCCGCCGGCGGAGATCCGCTGTGAACAGGGCCACTTCGTCGACAGGCCCGGCGTGGTTCGGGTACGGGCCGGGTCGCGGGACACGGACGAGGCGGGCGACGACCCCGACCGCGTCTGGATCGGCGGTCGTGCTCCGACGGCGCTCGACGGTCGACTGACGGTGCCGGCGGACGAGGACGACGGGATCATCGAGGCGTAGCGCCTGCCGTACGCGCCGTGGTGTGTGCGGACAGCCGGCGTCGGCTGTCCCGACCGGGCCGCGGCGCCCCTCGTCCGCTCGTCGACAGGCGCTCCCGTGCTGACCGTCCCGGAACCTTCTTGCCTCGTCCTGCCGCGCGTTCAGATCCTAATGCCCGTAGTTTGGCTCGACGCGGTCGGCTCGGCCGACCTCGAACGAGTCGGCGGAAAGGCGGCGTCGCTCGGCGAGCTCACGGGGGCCGACCTGCCGGTTCCGCCGGGCTTCGTCGTCACCGCCGACACGTACCGGACGTTCATCGAGGAGACGGGGATCGCGGCGGACCTGTTCGAGGCGGTCGACGTCGACCACGAGGACTCGGCGGCGCTCGCTGCGGCACACGAACGCGCCCACGACCTGATCGTCGAGACGCCGCTCCCCGACTCGGTTCGCGAGGAGGTGCTCGCAACCTACGACGAGTTCGACCCCGCAGACCCGTTCGTCGCGGTGCGGTCGTCGGCGACGGCGGAGGACCTGCCGGACGCCTCCTTCGCCGGCCAGCAGGAGACGTTCCTGAACGTCCAGCGAGACGCCCTGCTCGACCAGGTCCGGGAGTGCTGGGCGTCGCTGTTCTCCGAGCGGGCGATCTACTACCGCAACCGGCAGGGGTTCCCCCACGACGAGGTGGATATCGCCGTCGTCGTCCAGCGGATGGTCGACGCCGAGAAGTCGGGCGTGCTGTTCACCAGCCACCCGTCGACCGGCGAGCCCCGCGCGATCGTCGAGGCGGCGTGGGGCCTCGGCGAGGGCGTCGTGAGCGGTGCCGTCTCGCCGGACAACTACGTCGTCGACCGGCCAGCCGGCGAGACCGTCGAGGCGCAGGTGGCGGACAAGAAGACGATGTTCGTCCGCAGCACGGAGGGGGCGACCGTCGAGAAGTCGGTGCCCGACGACCGGCGCGAGAAGCAGGTGCTCTCGGAGGCCGAGATCGACGACCTGATCGCTGTCGGCGAGCGCGTCGAAGCCCACTACGGCGAGCCACAGGACGTCGAGTGGGCGATGCGCGGCGGCGACCTGTACATGCTCCAGTCGCGGCCGATCACCACGATCGACACCGGTTCGACCGGCGCGACGGGGACAGCCGGCGCCGCCGGCACGAGCGCCGGCACGAGCGCCGGCACGGGCGGGCGGGACGACGACGGGCGACGGCTCCGGCGCGGTCCGTGCCGCCGCCACCGACGAGACGCTGGTCGAGGGGCTCGGCGCCGGTCCCGGCGTCGTCGCCGGTCCGGCCCGGGTCGTCCACTCCGCCGACGACCTCGCCGCCGTCGAGGACGGCGACGTCATCGTCACCGAGATGACGATGCCCGACATGGTGCCAGCGATGAAGCGGGCCGTCGGCATCGTCACCGACGAGGGTGGGATGACGAGCCACGCGGCGATCGTCTCGCGCGAACTCGGCGTCCCCGCGGTGGTCGGCACCGGAAGCGCGACGCGCGAGCTCGAGGACGGGCTGCTCGTCACCGCCGACGGCGACCGCGGCGTCGTCCGCGACGGCGACCAGACCGGCGGCGACGACGAGTACGAACCCGTCGAGGCGGTGCGACCGGAGACGCCGGTCAAGCCGATGACCGCGACGGAGGTGAAGGTGAACGTCTCTATCCCGGAAGCCGCGGAGCGCGCGGCGGCGACGGGCGCGGACGGCGTCGGCCTCCTCCGCACCGAGCACATGGTGCTGTCGACTGGCAAGACCCCCGAGCAGTTCGTCAGCGACCACGGCGAGGACGGCTTCGTCGACGAACTCGTCGAGAGCGTCCGCGGGGTGGCGAGCGAGTTCTACCCCCGGCCCGTCCGCCTGCGGACCCTCGACGCGCCGACAGACGAGTTTCGCCAGCTCGAGGGCGGCGACGGCGAGCCCCACGAGCACAACCCGATGCTCGGCTACCGCGGTATCCGCCGGAGCCTCGACAAGCCAGACGTGTTCCGGCTCGAACTCCGGGCGATCCGGCGACTCCACGACGCCGGCTACGACAACGTCGAGGTGATGTTCCCGCTCGTCAACGACGCCGACGACGCCGCCGCGGCTCGCGACCACATGGCCGAGGCCGGCCTCGACCCCGACAGGGTGTCGTGGGGCGTGATGATAGAGACCCCCGCGAGTGCGCTCCTCGTCGACGACCTGGCCGAGACCGGCATCGACTTCGCCTCGTTCGGGACGAACGACCTGACGCAGTACACCCTCGCGGTCGACCGCAACAACGAGCACGTCGCCGACCGGTTCGACGAGTTCCACCCCGCCGTGCGGCGGCTGATCGGCGACGTGATCGACCGGTGTCGCGACCACGGCGTCGAGATCAGCATCTGTGGGCAGGCCGGCTCCGACCGCGAGATGGTCCGGTTCCTCATCGACCGGGGCGTCTCATCTATCTCTGCCAACATCGATGCCGTCCGGGACGTCCAGCACGAGGTCAAGCGGGTCGAACAGCGGCTGATCCTCGACTCTGTTCGGTAGCCGGCGGCCGATGTCGGCAACGCTTTGAGCGTCTGGCAGCTACCCGAAGGTGTGCTCGGGTACGAGTTGGCGGCTCGTCCGCAGTCGTTCGACGCCGTCCTCTCCTCGATGTGTACGGAGCCCCACCCGGCGGCCAGGGACGCCGCCGAGCGCTTCCTCGCCGCGAACCCCGGCGACCCGGCGACGTACGGGACCGTGGCGGAGCTCGAGGCCCGCGCCGTCGACACGCTCGGGCGGGTCGCGGGGCTCGACGACCCGCACGGCTACGTCACCAGCGGCGGGACGGAGGCGAACCTCCAGGCGGTTCGGGCGGCCCGCGACCGCTCGGCTGCCGACGACCCGACGGTCGTCGCCCCCGAGAGCGCGCACTTCAGTCTTCAGAAGGCCGGCGCCGTCCTCGGCGTCGACGTCGAGTTCGTCCCGACCGACGCCGACGAGCGGGCCGACCCGGCGGCGATGCGGGCCGCGACGGACGCGGACACGGCGCTCGTCGTCGCGGTCGCCGGCTCGACGGAGTACGGGCGGGTCGACCCGGTGCCCGCGCTGTCGGCGATCGCCCGCGACGCCGGCGCGCTCCTCCACGTCGACGCCGCGTGGGGCGGGTTCGCGCTCCCGTTCACCGGCCACGACTGGAGCTTCGCCGACGCCGCCGTCGACACGATGACGATCGACCCCCACAAGCTCGGCCGGGCGCCGGTGCCAGCCGGCGGCTTCCTCGCGCGCGACCGGACGACGATGGACGCGCTCGCGGTGGAGACGCCGTACCTCGAGACGCGGTCACAGGCGTCGCTCACCGGCACGCGCTCCGGGGCCGGCGTCGCCGGCGCCGTCGCGGCGATGGAGGCGCTGTGGCCCGACGGCTACCGCGCCGAAGCCGAGCGCGCGCTTGCGGACGCCGAGTGGCTGGCCGCCGAGCTCGCGGCTCGCGGCCACCGCGTCGTCGAGCCGGAGCTCCCGCTGGTCGCGGCCGATCTCCCCGAGCGGCTGTTCGAGGGGCTCCGCGACGCGGGCTGGCGGCTCTCTCGCACCCGCCGGGGCGAGACCCGCGTGGTGGTGATGCCCCACGTCACCCGCGACCGGCTCCGTGCGTTCCTCGACGACCGGGATCACATCGCTTAGTACGCCGCGCCGCGGAGTCAAGTCGTGGACGTGGTCCCCGCGCTCTCCCTCGCCGAGACGCTCGTCGCGACGCCCGCGGCGGAGGGCAGCCTCCTCCAGCGGGCCGTTCGCACCGCGACGGGGTGGGTCGGACTCGTCATCATCTTCGTCTACTCCTTCCTCATCGCGTTCGCGCTCCCCGGCGTGAGCGAGGTCGTCCTGCTCGCGCCGCTGGATCTGGGCCTGTCTCGCCCGGCGCGGCTGAGCCTCATCATCGTCGTCAGCGGCCTGGGGAAGGCAGCCGGGAGCGTCTTCGCGTTCCACCTCGGCCAGGAGGCAAAGCAGTCGGGGCCGGCGGAGCGTCTGATCCGCAGCTCGCGGTTCGACGTGATGGAGTGGACGGAGCGCCGGACTGTCCAGCTCGTCCAGCGGTACGGGTTTGTCGGGCTGGCCGGCGCGCTCTCTGTTCCGTTCTTTCCGGACACGCTCTCTATCTACGCGTTCTCGGTGCTGTCCGAGGACTACCTGCGGTTCGCCGCCGCGACGTTCGTCGGGAGCGTCGGGCGCCTGCTCGTGACGCTGGCGCTCGTCGGCGGGACGCTCGTCGCGTTCTGACCGCCGCGCTTTTGCTGATACCGACCGAGGACTGCACCGTGACGGGCGTGTCGCCCCCCGGCTGCCGTGTGCGCCCGTAGCGGCAGGTACGCCCTCGTACGGCGTTCCGGCGGGCCACCGCCCTCCCCGTACTACCGACACCGGCGGGTTTTAGCCCGCCAGCGCGGCACACTCGACACGAGACAACTATGAGCGACACAGGAGACGGCGACGGCACCGGCCACGAGGCGTTCCCGACGGACCGACCGGCGGTTGTCACCTGCGGGCTCCCGTACGCCAACGGCGACCTCCACATCGGCCACCTGCGGACGTACGTCGGGGGCGACACGTACGCACGGGCGCTCGAGACACTCGGACAGGAGACGGCGTTCGTCTGCGGGTCGGACATGCACGGCACGCCCGTCGCGGTGAACGCCGAGAAGGAGGGGGTCACCCCGGAGGAGTTCGCGCTCGACTGGCACGAGCAGTACGCCGAGACGTTCCCGCAGTTCGGCGTGGAGTTCGACAACTACGGCCACACGCACGACGAGACGAACACCGAGCTCACCCGCAGTATCGTCCGGGCGCTCGACGACGCCGGGCTGGTGTACGAGAAGTCGATCATGGTCGCCTACGACCCGACCGGCGACCAGTACCTCCCCGACCGCTACGTCGAGGGCACCTGCCCGTACTGCGGCGAGCCGGCCCGCGGCGACGAGTGCGACGAGGGCTGTGGCCGCCACCTCGAACCCGGCGAGGTGGATTCCCCGACGTCGACGCTGACGGGCAACCCCGCGGAGTACCGCGAGC
>KI543170.1:145795-153221 GCA_000496195.1 uncultured archaeon A07HB70 | reverse complement strand
GGCTCGATGGCACCGAGAACGCGAAGAACCAGCCCCGGGAGTGGATCGAGGGCGAGCTCCGTGACTGGTGTATCACCCGGGACATGGACTGGGGTATCGACTACCCCGGCGACGAGCGCGACGACCTCGTGCTGTACGTCTGGGTCGACGCCCCGATCGAGTACGTCGCCTCGACGAAACAGCACAGCAGCCGGGTCGGCGCCGACGAGTACGACTGGCGCGAGGTCTGGTCGCCCGGCAGCGCGGTGCCGGACTCGCCCGACGAGCGGGTCGCCGGCGGCGAGATCGTCCACGTCGTCGGCCGGGACATCATCCAGCACCACACCGTCTTCTGGCCCGCGATGCTCCGCGGCGCGGGCTACGCCGAGCCGCGAGCGGTGCTGGCGAGCGGCTTCATCACCCTCGACGGTGCGGGCTTCTCCACCTCGCGGGACCGCGCCGTCTGGGCCGAGGAGTATCTCGACGAGGGCTTTCACCCGACCCCCTGCGCTACTATCTCGTCTCCTACGGCGCCTTCCAGCAGGACGTCGACTTCTCGTGGGAGAAGTTCCGCGAGCGGACGAACAACGAACTGGTCGGGACGCTCGGCAACTTCCTCTACCGGTCGCTCCTGTTCGCACACCGCAACTACGGCGGAACGCCGGAGGCCGACCTCTCCGCCGAGGTGCGCGACCGCATCGAGGAGGCCGTCGAGGCGTTTCGCGCGGGCGTCAACGACTACTCGGTCCGGGCCGTCGCGCGAGCCGCGACCGACCTCGCGCGGTTCGGCAACGAGTATATCCAGCGCGAGGAGCCGTGGGCGCTCGTCGACGACGACCCGGCGCGCGCCCGGCAGGTGATCCGCGACTGTGTCCAGATAGCGAAGGCGACGCTCGTGCTGTTCGGCCCCGTCGCGCCCGGCCGGTGCGCGACGGTCTGGACCCGACTGCACGAGGACGGGTCGCTCGCGGACGCCACCGTCGCGGACGCGCTGGAGCCGCCGGCGCGGGAGTTCGACGAGCCGGCAGAGCCGTTCGAACAGGTGGCCGAGGAGACGGTCGAGGAGCTGAACGCGCGGCTCGACGAGCGGGTCGCAGCACAGAACGAGACGGACGAGGCCCCGGCGTCGCTGGAGCCGCTCACGACCGACCGCGTCTCTATCGACGAGTTCCAGGGCCTCGACCTGCGGGTGGGTCGGGTGCTCGAGGCGGCGGGGATCGACGGCGCCGACGACCTCGCGCGCCTGGTCGTCGACATCGGCCTCGAGGAGCGCCAGGTCGTGGCCGGGATCAAGCGTCTCCACGACCTCGACGCCCTGCCGGGGACGAGGGTCGTTCTCGCCGCGAACGTCGAGAAGGCGGAGCTGTTCGGCGTCGAGTCCGACGGGATGGTGCTGGCGGCGGGCGACGACGCCGACCTGCTGACGACCCACGACGACGCGGAGCCGGGCGAGCGGGTGCGGTAGGCCGCACGATACTTTACCTCGCCCGCGAGTACATCCCGGTATGCCCACGACGGACGCGAAGATCGTCTGTACGCTCGGGCCGGCGTCCGACGACAGGGAGACGCTCGCCGGCCTCGCGGACGCAGGGATGTCCGTCGCGCGATTGAACGCCAGCCACGGGACGACGGCGGACCGGCGTGCGGTCGTCGACCGGGTCCGGGCGGTCGACGCGGGGCGGGACGCCCCGGTGGCGGTGATGCTCGACCTCCGGGGGCCAGAGATACGGACCGCGCCGCTCGACGACCCGGTCCGTCTCGCCGAGGGGACGACCGTCCGCCTCGCGCCGGGCGACGAGGCGACGCCCGAGCGGGTCGGCCTCTCACACGACGTGAGCGCCGCCGCGCCGGGCGACAGGGTGCTGTTCGACGACGGCCGTATCGAGGCTGCCGTCGAGCGCGTCGAGGGTGAGACGGTGACGGCTCGCGTCGAGTCCGGCGGCGACCTCGGGAGCCGGAAGGGCGTGAACCTGCCCGGCGTCGAACTCGGCCTCGACACGCTGACGGCGCCGGACCGACAGGAGCTCGAACTCGCCGCCGAGGTCGGGGTCGACTTCGTCGCCGCGTCGTTCGTCGCCGACGCCGCCGACGTCTACGAGGTGAGTGACGCCCTCGACGACCTCGGGGCCGACGTGCCGGTGGTGGCGAAGATCGAGCGGGCGGCGGCGGTCGAGAACCTCGCCGCGATCGTCGACGCGGCCTACGGCGTGATGGTCGCGCGCGGCGACCTCGGGGTGGAGTGTCCGCTGGAGTCGGTGCCGATGATCCAGAAGCGGACGATCCGGCTGGCCCAGGACGCGGGCGTCCCCGTCATCACCGCGACGGAGATGCTCGACTCGATGGTCCGGACGCGCCGCCCGACCCGTGCCGAGGCCAGCGACGTGGCGAACGCGGTGCTCGACGGCACCGACGCGGTGATGCTGTCCGGCGAGACGGCGATCGGCGACCACCCCGTGCGCGTCGTCGAGACGATGAGTCGCATCGTCGCGGCGGTAGAGGAGAGCACCGAGTACCGCGAGACGGTCGAACAGCGCGTTCCCGCGGCGGCGGCGGGCTCCCGAACGGAGGCGCTGGCACGGTCGGCGCGCTACCTCGCGCGCGACGTCGGCGCGACGGCGGTCGTCGCGGCCTCCGAGTCGGGCTACACCGCGCGCCGGACGGCGAAGTTCCGCCCCGGTGTCCCCGTCGTCGCGGCGACGCCGACGGCGGAGGTGGGCCGCCAGCTCGCGCTCTCGTGGGGCGTCCGCCCCCGCGTGGCGAGCCACGGCACGGACGTGGGTGACGTCGTCGAGGGGGCCGTCGGGGCGGCGCTCGACGCCGGCGTCGCCGAGAGCGGCGACACGCTGGTCGTCCTCTCGGGGATGATGACCGACCTCGAGGGCGCGAACACGACGAACACGCTGAAGGTTCACGTCGCCGCCGAGGCGGTCGCCACCGGCCGGACGATCGTCGGCGGACGGGTCGCGGGGCCGGTCGTGCGCTGTGCCGACGGCGACCTCGGCGGCGCGCCGGACGGGGCCGTCGTCTACCTCCCCGCCGGCTTCGACGCCGAGTTCACCGGCGACACGGGTCGGATCGCCGCGGTCGTCGACGCCCGCCCCGGCATGACGGGCTACCCGGCGCTGGTCGCGCGCGAACTCGGCGTTCCGATGGTGAGCGGCGCACCGCTCCCCGACCACGTGGCCGACGGGGCGACGGTCACCGTCCACGCCGACCGCGGCGTCGTCTACGAGGGCGACGTGATCCGCGGCAGCCGGCGGGAGTAGCGACGGGGGGAACGGCTATCCGGCGCGAGCGCCGTTGTCCGTGTATGGACGAGACTCGTGAGACGGGTCCCGCGAACGACGACGAGAGCACCGGAACGGCTGGACGCGACGAGGCCGGCGCAGCCGACGACGCCGCCGACCGGTTCGACGACCCGATCCCCCGGGCGCCGATAGAGCCGGAGTCGGTCGACCACGAGAACGCGGCCTTCGTCGTCCTCGGGGCGCTCCTGACCGTCTCGATCCTCGTCGTCTCGCTCTGACGGCGGACAACTTAACCTCCCGGCTCCGCTAGTGCGAACGATGGAACCCTTCGCGCTCCAGGCGGGCCTCGACCTTCTCGGCCCCGAGACGCTCCCGTTCCTCCTCGTGGCGACGGGGCTGGTGCTCGCGATACTGGAGACGACCGCGCCCGGCGCGCACTTCATCGTCGTCGGCGCGGCGCTCTTCTTCGCCGGCCTCGTCGGACTCGTCGGCGCACAGGCCGGGTTGGGCGTCCTCGCCGGCCCCGTCGCCCTCGGCGGGATGGTCGTCCTCTTCGGCCTCGCGACACTCTGGACCTACCGGACGTTCGAGATCTACCCCAGCGAGGGCGGACAGACCTCGGACTCGGCCTCGCTCCGCGGTTCGACGGGCCGGGTCACCGAGCGTGTCACCCCCTCCGGCGGCGGCGTCGTCCTCGACGACGGCGGGTTCGACCCCCACTACACCGCGCGGTCGGTCGACGGCGAGATCCCCGAGGAGACGGAGGTGGTGGTCGTCGACCCCGGCGGCGGGAACGTCCTGACCGTCGAGTCGTTCGAGAGCACGGACAGTATCGACCGTGCGCTGTCCGAGGGACGCGAGCGCGAGCCAGCAGCCGAGGAGACAGCCGACCGAGACCAGGACGACGCGGGCGAGCGCGAGCGCGAACCCGAACGCGAGGCCGAGTGAGACCCCGTACGGGGCCTCCCGGCGAAGGCTTATTGATGCGCCCCCGTTAGTCGAAGCATGGTTCTGCTCCAGATAGTCGACGTCGGCGGGTCGATACTGCTCGGGCTGCTGGTGCTCGGGCTGGCCGTCGCGGTCGTCCGCTCGATGGTCGTGATCACCGGACCGTACGAGAAGAACGCCCTGACGGTGCTCGGCAACTTCAACCGGCTGCTCGACCCGGGTATCGACTTCGTTCCGCCGTTCGTCTCGTCGACGACCACGTTCGACATGCGTACCCAGACGCTCGACGTGCCCCGGCAGGAGGCGATCACCCGCGACAACTCGCCGGTCACCGCCGACGCCGTCGTCTACATCAAGGTGATGGACGCGAAGAAGGCGTTCCTCGAGGTCGAGGACTACAAGCGCGCCGTCTCGAACCTCGCACAGACCACGCTCCGCGCGGTGCTGGGCGACATGGAACTCGACGACACGCTCAACAAGCGAAACGAGATCAACGCCCGGATCCGCAAGGAACTCGACGGCCCGACCGACGAGTGGGGCGTCCGGGTCGAGAGTGTCGAGGTTCGCGAGGTAAATCCCTCCGCCGACGTCCAGCAGGCGATGGAGCAGCAGACCTCCGCCGAGCGCCGCCGCCGCGCCATGATCCTGGAGGCGCAGGGCGAGCGCCGGAGCGCCGTCGAGGAGGCAGAGGGAGAGAAGCAGTCCAACATCATCCGGGCACAGGGGAAGAAGCAGTCACAGGTGCTTGAGGCCCAGGGTGACGCCATCTCGACGGTCCTCAGCGCGAAGTCTGCCCAGTCGATGGGCGAGCGCGCAATAATCGACAAGGGGATGGAGACGCTGGAGGCGATCGGCGAGGGCGAGTCGACGAAGTTCGTCCTGCCACAGGAGCTCACCTCGCTGGTCGGTCGGTACGGCAAGCAGCTCCAGGGCTCCGACGCCGCAGACGGCGACTTCGACGCGCTGGAGGCGCTGGAGTTCGACAACGAGGCCCGCGAGATGCTCGGCCTCGACGACATCGACAAGATGCTCGGCGAGATCGACCAGGCCGCCGAGATGGACGTCGAGGAGCTCGAGCAGCAGGCCCAGGCGGTCAAGTCCGGCGAGTCGGGGCTCAAGAGTGCCGACGAGGTGATCAGCAGCGCCGAGGAGGAGATGCCCGCGCCGGACGAGGAGATGATGTCCGAGCAGGCGAACCCGGACCCGACGAACGGCGACCCGACCGACGAGAACGCCGACGACTGAGCGCAGTCCGGCTCCGACGGTCCGCTTCAGAAGGTACTTGTTCGGCCCCGCGCACGCCAGAACGATGACCGACGGCTGCGCCGTGAGCGTCGTCCTCCCCGCCTACGACGAGGAGGCGACGATAGCGGCGACCGTCGAGCGGACGCTCGCGGCGCTCGCGGAGTTTCTCCCGCCGGAGGCGTTCGAGGTGCTGGTCGCCGAGGACGGCTGTACCGACCGGACGCCGGAGATCGCCCGCCGTCTCGCCGCCGCCGACAGCCGCGTCCGGCACGTCCACAGCGACGAGCGGCTGGGCCGCGGCGGGGCACTCGACCGCGCGTTCGGAGCGGCGGACGGCGACGTGCTGGTCTACTTCGACACCGACCTCGCGACCGACCTGCAGCATCTCGAGGCGCTGGTCGAGCGCGTCCGGTCCGGCGACGCCGACGTCGCCACCGGGTCGCGGTGGCACCGGGACGCGGACGTCGACCGCCCCGCGAGACGGGGTGTCCCGTCGCTCGCGTACAACTGGCTCGTCCGGCTGTTCCTCCGCTCGTCGCTACGGGACCACCAGTGCGGGTTCAAAGCCGTCTCGCGCGAGGCGTTCGAGGCTCTGCGGGACGAGGTGGCGGACGACCACTGGTTCTGGGACACCGAACTCCTCGTCCGCGCCCAGCGCCGGGGGTTCCGGGTCGAGGAGTTCCCCGTCGAGTGGACGCCGAAGGGCGACTCGAAGGTGGACCTCGTGCGCGACGTGTTCGGGATGGGGAGCCAGATTCTCCGGACGTGGTACCAGCTCTCGGTCTCGCCACGGGTGACACGGCGGCGGTCGGTCGTCGCGGGCGTCCTCTTTGCCGTCGTCGCGCTGGCGCTGATGACGGTGTATATCGACCCGGACGCGGCGCTCGGAGCGCTCGCCTCCGCCGAGCCCGTCCCCGTCGCCGCCGCCGTCCTCGTCTACGCGCTCTCCTGGCCAGTTCGGGGCGCGCGCTACCGCGACATCCTGGCCGCGATGGGGCACCGCGACGCCGTCCCGTTCCTGACCGCGACGGTGTTCGTCAGCCAGACGGGTAACCTCGTCTTCCCGGCCCGGCTCGGTGACGGCGTCCGGGCGTACGTGATGAAGGTCCGCCGCGGGGTGGCGTACCCGACGGCCTTCGCCTCCCTCGCCGCCGAGCGCCTGTTCGACCTGCTGACGCTCGTCGCCCTCGCCGCGAGCGTCCTCGTCGTCCTCGTCGCGACGGGCGAGGGGGCGGCGGTCGCGTCGGCGCTCTCGGGTCGCGTGCCGGGCGTCAACGCCGCGGCGGTGCGAACAGCGGTGCGCGTCGCCGCGGGCGTCGGAGCGGTGGCGCTGGTCTCGCTGGCCGCCCTCGCCGCGAGCGCCCGGAGCGACGGCAGCCTCCCGCGACAGGCGCTGGGTCGCCTCTCGGCAGACGCCTACGCAGACCGGGTCGCGGACGCCGTCGAGCGGTTCGCGGGCGATCTTCAGACCGTCGCGGGGTCGCCACGGGGGTTCGCGCGCGTCGGCGGCGGGAGTCTGCTGGTCTGGTCGCTCGACGTGGCGACGGCGGCGCTGGTGCTCGGGGCGTTTCCCGGCCTCGACCTGTCGCTCCCGCTCCTCGCCGCCGTCTGCTTTTTTGCCGTCTCCGTCGGTAACCTCGCGAAGGTCCTGCCGCTCTCGCCCGGCGGCGTCGGCCTCTACGAGGCGGCGTTCACCGCCTTCGTCGTCCTGCTGACGCCGGCGGGCGCGGTGCCGCCAGCCGTCGCGTTCGCTGCCTCGGTCCTCGACCACGCCGTAAAGAACGCCGTCACCGTCGTCGGCGGCGCCGGGTCGATGCTCGCGCTGAACGTCTCGCTCTCGACGGCTGTCGAGGAGGGCGGCTCCTCGACGCCTCCCGCGCCCGCCGAGGAGTGAGCGCGGGAGTGAAGGGCGCGCCCGCCGACGCCCGGGCGTGGACTCCGACACCGACCCCGGGTTCGACCAGTTCCGCCTCGCCGCCTCGACGGCGACCCTCGACGACGAGCGG
>KI543170.1:127263-144845 GCA_000496195.1 uncultured archaeon A07HB70 | reverse complement strand
GATCTTCGCCCGCCCGACGACCGCCTCGCGGGTGTGCCCCGACGTGTCGACCACCTGGACCTCGTCGCCGCTCGCGAGTTCGGCGAGGTAGCGCGTCTCGCCGCCCGGCGCGCGGGCGTAGGCGTGGACCGCGCCGGCGTTCACCCGGAACGGACGGGAGGCGACGTACGGCGAGTCGGCGGTCTCGGCGTGGACGAAAAACAGCCCGCGCGACATCGACCCGACGAGCATCCCCTCGTCGCCGCTCATCAGCGACCCGGTGTCGACACAGACCCGGTCGGCACTCCCGGCGCGTTCGACGGCCACCACCTCTGCCCACTCCAGGTCGAGGTGTTCGCGCGCGAGGTCGTCCCGCAGGTCACAGGTCGCGCGGATCTCGTCAGGGTCGCCGGTGTCGAGGAGGACGGCGTCGGCGCCGATGTCGAGCGTCTCGAACGCGGTCCGGGCCTCCTCGGCGCTCGTCACGCCCGCGACGAGCGTCGTCTCCGACCCGATTCGCGCGATCAGGTTCTCCAGCGGGATGATCGTCCAGTCCTCGCCGACGACGACGGTGTACGCGGCCTCGACGGCGGCTGCCTCCGCGAACGTCTCGTACGGTTCGTCGAGGATGCGGACGTACGCACCCTGTGCGCGGTCGTCGGAGCGCCGGAGCGTCGACAGGTCGGCGGAGCCGGCGAAGTCGCCCGGCAGGTCGATAGTGCCGTCGCCCTCGCTCGACTTGCCGACGAGGGAGGCGTCCGGCGTCGGCTCCTCGCCGCTTCGCTCGGCCTCGGCCACGAGGTCCGCGTCGGAGCGGAAGGCCGCGACGTTCACGTCACCCAGTTCGCGAACCCGCCCCACGTCGTCGGCGTCGACGAGCACCCAGTCGACGCCGGCCTCCAGCCCCGCGGTGATCCGACGACGGCGCGCGTCCCAGTCGCCGACGGTGTCGTCGGCCTTGAGCCACACTGCCCGCTCCCGGTCGGGTTCGTCTCCGTCCGTCATACCTGTCGCCGCGTCCGGCGGGATAGTAAAGCGCCCGACTCCCGGCGGTCACTCGGCCAGCCCGGCTTCGGAGAGCGCCGCGTCCGCGCCCGCGTCGCCGTGGACGACCGCCGAGACGGCGCGGGTGATCAGCTCCGGCTCCTCGTGCTGGAAGATAGAGCGCCCCATCGAGACGCCCGCCGCGCCGGCGTCCATCGCGCCGCGGACCATCTCGACGGTCTGGCGGTCGGTTCCCCGCGACCCGCCGGCGATGACGACGGGCTTTGCCGTCGCCGCACAGACCCGCTCGAAGCTCTCGGCGTCGCCGCTGTAGCCCGTCTTGACCACGTCGGCGCCGAGCTCCTCCGCGAACCGGACGGCGTGGGCGAGGTGTTGGGGACCGTCCTCCTCTACCCGTGGCCCGCGGGCGTAGGCCATCGCGAGCACCGGCAGGCCGAGGTCGTGGGCCTCGCGGGTCAGCGACGACAGGCCCTCGATCTGCCCCGGCTCGGAGTCGCTGCCGACGTTGACGTGGAAGGAGACGGCGTCGCCGCCCGCCCGCACCGCCTCGCGGGCCGTGGCAGTCTGGCGCTTGTCGTTGCCGTCCGGCCCGACCGTCGTCGAGGCGTTCGCGTGGACGACGTAGCCCGCCTCGTTGCGGTTCGGGTGGACTCGCTCCGCCAGCCCCTTCTGTGTCAGTACCGCGTCGGCGCCGCCGCGGGTGACCGCGGCGACGGTCGACTCGAGGTCGACGAGGCCGGCGACCGGCCCCATCGTGATGCCGTGGTCCATCGGGACCGTCAGGAACCGGCCCGATGTGGAGATTCGGCCGAGGCGGGCGTCGATACCGGGGGTCATATCGTGTGAGCGTCTGTCACGAGCGGGTTAATTGCGTTCCGGTTCCGCCGGCTCCGGGTCCCGTCCCCGGACCGCTCCGGTCTTCAGTTCGTCCGCGAGGTCGGCCAGCCGGTCGGCGACGTCCGGGACCGGGTCGCCCGCCTCGTGGCCGTCCGCGACCACGTCGACGAGCGCGCTCCCGACGATGACGCCGTCGGCGCCCGCACGGACGATCCGCTCGGCGTGGTCGCCAGTCCGGATACCGA
Source organism: uncultured archaeon A07HB70 (assembly GCA_000496195.1). Taxonomy (GTDB): domain Archaea; phylum Halobacteriota; class Halobacteria; order Halobacteriales; family Haloferacaceae; genus A07HB70. The sequence continues at coordinate 142,779 of KI543170.1, read as the reverse complement.
ACCCGACGGCCTTCGGGAGGTCCGCCTCGTACTGCTGCAGGCGCGCGAGCGTCTCCGCCGTCCGGCCGGAGACGCTGTCCCGGGCGCCGGTCACGCCGAGCCGTGCCTGGACGTAGACGTAGCCGGACGAGATCTCCAGCAGCCGCCGGAGCCGGTCGTCGCCGGTCGTCGGCGCGACGATGCTCACGAGATCCACGCCGGCGTCGTCGCACGCCCGGCGCATCGGCCCCGCCTCCTCGACGGGGAGGTCCGGGACGACGAACCCCTCGACCCCGGCGTCGGCGGCGGCGTGGACGAACGCGTCCGGGCCGCCCCGGTCCGTCTCGTCGCGGAACTGGTAGATCAGGTTGTAGTAGGTCATACACACCAGCGGCGCCTCGGCGTCGACGTCGCGGACGAACCCGAGGTAGCGCCGCGGCGTCATCCCGGCCCGGAGCGCGCGTGCGACCGCGCCCTGGATCGTCGGGCCCTCGGCGATCGGCTCCGAGAACGGCAGCCCGAGTTCGATCACGTCGGCGCCGCCCCGGTCGAGCGCCTCGACGTACGCCTTCGACGCCTCGACCGAGGGGTCGCCCGCCGCGAGGTACGGAACGAACGCCGGCTCCGAACCGAACGCGCCCTCGACGCCCACCTACATCCCTCCCGTCTGCTCGAACACGTCCATGTCGGGCGCGTTCGGGACGTCGTGGTTCGGCGTCTCCTCGATCGCCGTCTCGAGGTCCTTGTCGCCCCGGCCCGAGACGTTGATGACGACCCGCTCGCCGAGCTCCTCGTGGTACTCCTCGAGGTAGCCGAAGGCGTGGGCCGTCTCGAGCGCCGGGATCACGCCCTCGGTGTTCGACAGCCGGTGAAAGCCCTCGAGCGCGGCGTCGTCGTCGACGTTGACCGCGTGGACCCGCTCCTCGTCGACGAGGTGTGCGAGCTGTGGCCCGACGCCGGCGTAGTCCAGCCCCGCGCTCACGCTGTGGGACTCGACGATCTGCCCGTCCGGGTCCTGGAGCACCTTCGTCCGGGCGCCGTGGAGGACACCCTCTGTGCCGGTCGAGAGCGACGCGGAGTTGGGCGCGACGCCGGCGTCGTCGTCGACACCGAGCCCCGACCCGCCGGCCTCGACGGCGTACAGGTCGACGTTCTCGTCGTCGAGGAACGCCTCGAACGTGCCCATCGTGTTCGACCCGCCGCCGGCGCAGGCGACGACGGCGTCCGGGAGGCCGCCGACCTGCTCCGCGAACTGCCGGCGCGCCTCGCGGCTGATGACGGCGTGGAACTCGCGGACCATCGACGGGAACGGGTGGGGGCCGACGACGCTCCCGATGACGTAGTGGGTGTTCTCCACCGTCGTCGCCCAGTCCCGCATCGTCTCGCTGATGGCCTCCTTCAGCGTCCCCCGGCCACGGTGACGGGCGTGACCGTCGCGCCGTTGAGCCGCATCCGGAAGACGTTGGGTCGCTGGCGGTTGATATCCTTCCGGCCCATGTATATCTCGCAGGGCATGTCGAGGTGGGCCGCAGCCATCGCCGTCGCGGTGCCGTGCTGGCCGGCGCCCGTCTCTGCGACGATTCGCTCCTTGCCCATGTACTTCGCCAGCAGTACCTGCCCGAGGGCGTTGTTGAGCTTGTGTGCGCCGCTGTGAAGCAGGTCCTCGCGCTTGAGGTACACCTCGCGGTCGTAGCGCGCCGAGAGCTGGTCGGCCCGGCCGAGCGGCGTCGGTCGGCCGCCGAAGTCCCGCAGGCGCTCGCGGAGCTCGTCCATGAACCCGTCCTCGTTGCCGAGGACGTACCGCTCGTAGGCGTCTGTCAGCTCCTCCAGCGCTGGCATCAACACCTCGGGCACGTACTGGCCGCCGTACTCGCCGAACTTCCCGTCGCCCGCCCGTCCGTCTGTCTCAGAACTCATCGTGTGTTGTGGTGAACTGCCGCGTGTTTCGCTCGACGTCTCCGTCCATGACCGCCGTCCCGATAAGCAGCGCGTCCGCGCCCGCCGCCCGCATCCGCCGGACGTCCGCCCGACTCCCGATGCCGCTCTCCGCGACGAGTGTCGGGTCGGCGTCCGCCGGGAGCGTCTCGACGACCCGCGCGAAGGTGTCCAGGTCGACCTCGAGCCGCCCGAGGTCGCGGTTGTTCACGCCGACCACCTCGGCGCCGGCGTCGAGCGCCAGCGCCAGCTCCTCCGGCGTGTGCACCTCCACCAGCGGCTGGAACCCCCGGTCCCGCGCCGCCCGAACCATCGCCGGCAGGTCGTCGCCGAGAAAGCGGGCGATGAGGAGGACGGCGTCGGCGGCGACGGCGTCGAGTTGGGCCTCGCGAACGAGGAAGTCCTTTCGCAGGACCGGCACGTCGACGGCGTCGCGCACCCGCTCCAGCGCCGCCGTCGACCCGCCGAAGTGTTCCGGCTCGGTCAGCACCGACAGCGCCGCCGCGCCGCCGTCGACCATCGCCTCCGCCAGCGCGACGGGGTCGGCGTCGCTCCGCCCCTCGGTCGTCGGGCTGGTGGGCTTCAGCTCGCCGACCACCGGTACGCGCCCGTCCGCCTCGGCGGCGTCGAACGCCGCCGGCAGCGACCGAGCCGTCGCCGTCACCCGCCCGCCCGTGACGGTCCGGTCGCGCGCCGCCGCGAGGATGGACCGGACTGCCGGCGCGAGCGCCGCCTCGTCGGTGTTCATCTGTGTACATCGATGTGTGTCTCTGTGCATAAGGCTTGTGTCGCGGCGGCTTCAAGCGTCCGGCGCCAGACAGTCCGCCATGGTCGACTCCCCACCCGCAGCCGGACTCTACGCCCGCGAGTTCGACGGCCTCGGCGCCGTCCAGGTCGGTGTCGCCTCGGCAAAGGTCATCAGCGTGTCGTTTCCGGACGCGGTTCCCGACGACGCCGACCGGGACCACCCCGTTCTCGACGCCGTCGGGCGCGCGCTGGCGGGCGACCCGGACCTCCGGGCCGTCGACGTCGCGCTGACGGTGCCGACGGACCGGCGGAGCGTCCTCGAGGCGGTCCGGCAGGTTCCGCCGGGCGAGCGGGCGTCGCTCGAGCAGGTCGCGCGGATGGCTCACCTCGACCCGGACGACGAGGACGACGCCCGGACCGTCCGCCGTGCGCTCCGCGAGAACCCCGTCCCGCCGTTCGTCCCGGACCACCGCGTCGAGGGCGAGTGGGCGACGCCGCCCGCGGCTGCGGAGCGGCTACGAGACGCGGAGGCGCGGGAGTAGACTGGCCGGACCGGGCCCAGACTCGAGCTACCGCTCGTTGACGACGAACTCCAGCGCGTTCACCAGGTAGTGCGCGACGACGGCAGCCGCGAGGCTGCCCGTGAGGACGAACACCGCCGCCAGCGCGAACCCCAGGACGCCGGTGACGACGACGCCGAGTCGACCCTGCGCGCCGTGGCCGGCGGCGAACGCGACGGAGGAGAGGCCGGCGAGGAGCCACGGCGAGACGCCGAACCCAGCCGAGAGCGCACCGACGAGCGCGCCCCGGAACAACAGCTCCTCGAACGCCGCGACGACGGGAAGGACGACGAGGAGGAGGACGGCCCACCCGCGCCGGCTCTCCGGCGCGAGCGCCGCGCGGAACGCCTCGGCGCCCTCGACGCCGTACCGCCGACCGACCGTCGCGGCAGTCTCGTTCGCGAGGTAGAGCGCGCCGCCCGCCGCCGCGCCGGCGGCCAGCGGGACGGGCGCGAACGCCGCGGGGTCGACACCGAGCGCCGACGCGGGCACCGCAGTCCACCACGCGGCGAAGACGAGGAGAACACCGAGGGTGCCCTGCGAGACGGCGACGTTCGCGAGAAGCACGACCGGGCCGAGCTCCGGCGTCGGCGCGACGGGTCCGTCGTCCGCACGCTCCAACGGCTGCGGTCCCTCGACGTCGTCGGGCAACGTCCGGTCGGTCCCGCGAGCCGCCGGCTCCGCGGTCGAGCCTCCTGGAACGGCGCCCTGTGAGAGGCGCGCGAGCACGAGTAGAACGGTCAGCACGACGCCGGCGACGCCGGCGAAGGCCGACCAGTCGGTCACCTCACTGAGGGCTGGGGTTCGCGCCGCCGCGCGGCCCGCTCTCCAGCGCCGAGCCGGTGATCTGCTTGAGCCGGTCGACGAGCGAGTCCTTCTCGGCCTCGCCCTCGAGCGCCACGTCCAGCACCTCGCTGATGTGGCTGACCGGAATGATCTCGATCATCTCCTCGTACTCGTCCTCGATCATCACGTCCTGGAGGTTTGCCTGCGGGATGATGACGCGGTCGCAGCCGGTCTTGGCCGCGGCCTCGATCTTGTGCGTCACCCCGCCGACGGGCAGGACGTCGCCACGGACGGACAGGGAGCCGGTCATCGCGAGACTCTGGTCGACTCCGACACCCTCCAGCGCCGAGATAACGGCGGTGGCGACGGTGATCGAGGCGGAGTCACCGTCGACGCCCTGCTGGCCGGTCTGGACGAACTGGATGTGGATATCCTGCTCCGTGATGTCCTCGTCGGAGAACTTCTTGATGATGGCGGAGACGTTCGAGACGGCCTCCTGTGCCATCTCCTTCAGCTGGCCCGTCGCGATCACCTCGCCCGGGCCCTGTGACGGCGTGACCTCGGCCATCACGGGCAGGACGATACCGGAGTCCTCGCCCATCACCGCGAGGCCGTTGACCCGACCGACGACGTGGCCGTCGGCGAGCTGGAGCTCGTAGTCCTTCCGGCGCTCGATATACTCGTCCGCCAGCTGCTGCTCGATGGAGCGCGAGCGGCCCTTCGCCTGGAGGACGTGCTCGCGGCCCGTCCGGTCGGCGTTCTCGCCACGGGCGATGTCGCCCGCGACCCGGACGAGGCCGCCGAGGTTCCGCAGCTCGAGCGTCAGGTGGCCCTTCCGACCGGCACGCCGGCGCGCCTCGAGGATGACCTCCTCGATCGCGTCGTTGGTGAAGTGCGGGAGCCGACCGTCCTTCGAGACCTCCTGGGCGACGAACCGGGAGTACTTCCGGCGCATCTCCGGCGTGTCCTCGATCGTGTCGTCCATGTACACCTCGTAGCCGTAGCCCTTGATCCGCGAGCGCAGCGCCGGGTGCATGTTCTCCATCGCGTCGAGGTTGCCGGCGGCGACCATCACGAAGTCCGTCGGGACGGGCTCGGTCTGGACCATCGCGCCCGAGGAGCGCTCGGACTGGCCCGTGATGCCGAACTCGCCCTCCTGGATCGCGGTCATCAGCTTCTGCTGGGAGCGGATGTCGAGCGTGTTGATCTCGTCGACGTACAGCACGCCCTTGTTGGACTTGTGGATGGCGCCGGGCTCGACACGGTCGTGGCTCGGCGTCTCCATCCCGCCGGACTGGAACGGGTCGTGGCGGACGTCGCCCAGCAGCGCACCGGCGTGGGCACCGGTGGCGTCCTCGAACGGCGCGGTCTTCGTGTCGGCGTTGTTGACGATGAGGTTCGGGATCATCGAGTCCGACCCGCGCGACCCGTAGCGGAACGCGAGGTAGATGACCCCGGCGGCGAGGATGCCCAGCAGGATCTGCCCGGCGATGATCAGCGAGTAGCCGAGCACCACCGCGATGATGATCCACATGAGGAACGAGCGCATCTGGTTGCGCTTGCGGGCCTCCTCCTTGTGCGCCTCGACGATCTGTTCGCCCTTCCCCGCGGGGACGGTCCGGACCTTCGGCGCGTTGCCGTCGTCCGGGTTGTGGTAGACCAGCACGTCCTGGAGCTCCTCCTTCGGGAGGAGCTCGGACATCGCCTTCGCGAGCATCGACTTGCCCGTTCCGGGCGACCCGATCATCATGACGTGGCGGCGCTGCTTCGCGGCCTTCATCACCACGTCACGGGCGTGTTCTTGACCGATCACCTGGTCGACCAGTCGGTCTGGAACCTCGATGTCAGCGGTCGAGTCGATGAGAAGCCCGCCGAGCAGTCCGTCCTCGGCGTCCTCGTCGAACTCGGCACTGACCTCGACGTCGCTCCCGAGGTCCTCTATCGTCCCCTGACGTTCGTCCTCGTCGTCCGCTGGCGGCTGCTCCTCGACCGGTGGGTCGGGAGCGGCCGGCCGGTCGCCGAGGCCGCCGGCGGGGTCGTCGTGGTTTTCCCTGTCCTTGCTCATAGAACAACCTGCGTAGAAGGAAAGAAGGCCGCGGCGTTCATATACTTTCTCCCGACGGCACCCCCGACTGGAGTCGCGAGAACCGGCGATAGAGGCGGTTTCGTTGGGTTTCTCGACACCTGCGCCTGCTCGCTGGATTTATAAATGACGGGGGCCCACTCGCTGCCCATGCGTGGGTTCTACATCGGGCGGTTCCAGCCGTACCACGACGGCCACCACCACATGGTGTCGGCCATCCGCGAGGAGGTGGACGAACTCGTCCTCGGCATCGGCAGTGCCGACGACTCGCACACCTCGCACGACCCGTTCACGGCGGGCGAACGCGTGATGATGGCGACGAAGGCCGTCCGTGAGTTCGACCTCCCGACCTACGTCGTCCCGATCGAGGACCTGGACCGCAACGCCGTCTGGGTCGCCCACGTCCGCTCGATGTCGCCCGACTTCGACGTCGCGTACTCGAACAACCCGCTCGTCGTCCGCCTGTTCGAGGAGGCCGGCGTCGAGGTCCACCAGTCGCCGATGTTCCGCCGCGAGGTGCTGGAGGGGGCCGAGATCCGTCAGCGGATGGCCGTCGGCGACGACTGGCGCGCGCACCTCCCGGACCCCGTCGTCGGCGTCGTCGAGGAAATAAACGGCGTCGAGCGCATCCGGCAGGTGAGCGAGACGGACACGAACGGCGCGTAGATGATCACCCTCGCCTCCGACTTCGGCTCGCCGTACCCCGCCGCGATGCGCGGCGTCCTCGCCCGCGAGAGCGACGCCCGCCTCCACGACGTGGCCCACGACCTGCCGCGACAGGACGTGCGCGAGAGCGCGTTCTGGCTCCGCTTCGCCCTGCCCGAGTTCCCGCCCGCCGTCCACCTCGCCGTCGTCGACCCCGGCGTGGGCACCGACCGCGACGCCCTCGTCGTCCGCGCCGGCGAGCACCGCCTCGTCGGCCCGGACAACGGTCTCCTCGTGCCCGCGGCCCGCGCACTCGCCGACGACCCGCCCGTCGCCTTCGCCGCCGCCGTCGGCGACCCCGCCTCCGCGACGTTCCACGGTCGCGACGTGTTCGCGCCGCTCGCCGCCGCCGTCCACGAGGAGGGCATGACGGCGCTCCGCGAGACCGGTCGGCTCTCGCGGACCGACCCAGTCGAGCTCACGCTACCAGCGGCGACGCGGGAGGGCGACGCGTGGCGCGCCGAGGTGCTCGCCGTCGACGACTTCGGGAACGCCATCACGAGCGTTCCCGGCGCCGCTATCGACGACGCCGCCCGTGTCACCGTCGACGGGACGCCCGCGCCCGCAGTGCGGACGTTCGGGGCCGTCGACCCGGGCGACCGGCTGGTGACGGCTGGGAGCCACGGATACGTCGAGTGCGACGTCAGGGAGGGCCGGGGCGACGAGGCCTTCGGGCTGGCCGCCGGCGACGCGGTCCGGGTCGTGGTCGAGCGACCGGAGAATTAAGCTCCTGCCGGCTGAGCCCCCGGGACGATGCTGTCTGCCGAGCACGACCTACGCGTGCTCGACCTGAACGTCACGCTCGCGCCCGACGAGGGCGAGAGCCGCCCGACGCCCGCCGAGCGGCTGGAGCGTGAGTGTCACGCGGCGGGCGTGGTGCGCGCCGCCGTCGCGCCGCCGCCGGGCGACCCGACGACGTATCTCCGGGCGAACAACGCCGTCGCGCGCCTCGCCGTCGCGCGCCCGCTCCTCGCCGTCGCGCGCCTCGCCGGCCCCCGCGACCCGGACGAGTCGGCGGCGGCGCGGGTCCGCAACCTCGCGGCCTCGCGCGCGGCCCACCACCCCGGTCCCGACGACGTCCGGTCGGTTGCCTACGACGACCGCTTCCACGCCGTCCGGCTGGCGCCCGCCCGCGACGGCCTGCCGGACGCCACGACGGTCGACGCACTCGCGGAGACGGGCCTCCCGGCGTTCGTCCGCGCCGGGCCGGGGTTCTCGCCGGAGGCGGCAGCCGAGGCGTTCGCCGACCGTGGCGTCCCGACGGTGCTGGAGAGCATGGGCGGCTACCCGCTCGACCGGCCGTCGATGGAGCGGGCGGTCGGGCTACTGGACGACCACGAGAACCTGTGGCTCGGGACCGCCCGCGTCCCGTACCGCGGCGTCGTCGAACGGGCGGTCCAGGAACATCCCGACCGGGTGGCGTTCGGAAGCGGTGCGCCAGACCCACATCCGAGCGTCGCGGTGACGGCGGCGCGGACGCTCGACGTGCCAGAGAACCTGCTCCGGCGGGTCGTGACCGACAATCCGGCGCGGGTCGTGCCTGCCCTGGCGTCGGACGACTGAGCTACCGCCGGTCGTAGACGGTGACGGCGCGGTCGCCGCGCGAAGAGAGGCCGTGCGGGTTACGCGCCGGCGAGCGGTCCCGGCCGCGAGCGACGACCGCGTCCGACGCGCCGGTGAGGGCACCGACGACGACGTCACGCCCGTTCCCGACCCACGCTGTCGGGCGTCCGTCGCCGCGCACGACGTCGGTGAACGTCGTGCGGGCGTCGGCCAGTGCCTCCCGAACCGTCGTCGTCGCGACGGCGGGCCGGAGGCCGTAGTTCTTCACGAGGCGATACGAGAGTGCGCGGTACTTCCAGCCCCAGTCCCGGTCGGTCTGACCGCCGTCGGTCTCGTACTCGTGGGTCGCGGCCATCGCCTCAGTCCACTCGACCTGCCGGCCCATCGCGCCGAGGCGGTGCGCGAGGTCGCGAGCCCCGCCGGTCTCCATGTACTCGTCGAAGCCGTCGGCGGCCCGGAGCGCCGAGCCGCGGAACGCGGCGTTACCGCCGTCGAAGAAGGCGACGTCGCCGTCGGCCAGGTCCGACGACTCGCGTTCGACGACCGTGACGCCGGCGCGCAGGCGGTGCCGGCACGGTCCGGCGACGGCGTCGGCGTCGGACGCGGCCAGCGTCTCGCGGACGGCGTCTATCCAGCCCGACTCGGCGACGAGGTCGTGACCGAGGAAGGCGACGACGTCGCCCGCCGCGGCCTCGATGCCAGCGTTCCGGGCGACGTTCAGCGTGCGGGTGGCCACCTCGACGAGGACGTCCACGTCGTCACGGTCGCGGACCATCCCGCTCGTCCCGTCCGCAGAGGGGCCGTTGACCACTACCACCTCCGCGTCCGGGGCACGGACCGCGAGCGAGTCGAGGGCACTCGCGAGGCAGTCGCGCCCGTTCAGCGTGGGAACGACCACCGACACGTCCATACGTAACATTGTCGAGGCTGGATTAAAACGGTTCGCTCTCTCCGCCCCCGTCCGCCACCCGCGCGTCCCAGTACGACACCGACGCGAGACGGCTGCCGACGCCCGTTCGGCCGACGGCGAGGTCGACGTCCCGGACTCCGTCGGCGACGCGGTTCGGCACCTGCCGGTAGAAGCCGAAGGGGAGCACGAAGTCGTGGTCGGCGGTCCGCAGCTCGAGGTCTACGTCCGCGAACAGGCCGGCCACCTCACCGCGGCTGTACAGCCGCGAGCCCATCGGGAGCGCCCAGTTGTAGACACTCCGCGCGCTCGCCGCGTTGAACGTGTCGAAGAACACCTGCTCGCGGGCGACCCGGGCCATCTCCGAGAGGTAGGCAGCCGGGGTGTCCGCGAGGTGAAAGAAGCGCATGGCGAAGACGGCGTCGAAGCTGTCGTCCGGGAACGGCAGCCGCCCGGCGTCGCCGCGGAGGAACTCGACCGACCGCCCGGCACGGCGGGCCTTCTCGCGCCCCTGCGCGAGCATCTCGGCGGAGATGTCGAGGCCGACCACATCGGCGTCTCGTTCGGCCAGCGCGACGGTGAACCGACCCGTGCCGCAGGCAATCTCGAGCACCTCCCGCCCCTCGACCGGCGCCAGCACGTCCAGCACGGCACGCTTCTCGCGCCGGTCGATGAGCCGACCGCCGCGCGAGAACCGCTTCTCCTCGTACTCGGCGGCGACGTCGTCGGCCTGATACCACTCCCTCCCCTTCACGTGGTCCGACCCGCGCGACGGTCCCTGAAAACCGTGGCGGATGCCGCCCGCGTCGTTGAAGTCGTCGCCCCCGCTCTCTCCGTCGTGCGCCGCATCCCGCTCCCTCACGACGGCGTCCCGACCGGTCGGGTGAACGCCTACCTCCACGACGGCGGCGACGACACGCTCTTGATCGACCCCGGCGTCGACGGGCCGGCGCTCGACGACGCCCTCGCCGGCGTCGACGTAGACCACGTCGCCGTCACACACGCACACCCGGACCACGTCGGCGCCGTCGCCGCCCACGCCGACGGCGCGACCGTCTGGGCCGCCCGCGGCCACGCCGACCGGTTCCGGACGACGACCGGCGTCGACCCGGACCGGACCCTCGCGGAGAGCGACCGTGTCGCCGGCGCGCGCGTCCTCGCGACGCCCGGTCACGCGCCCGACCACCTCGCCTTCCTGACGGACGCGAGCGCGGCCTGTGGCGACCTCGCGCGGGCCGGCGGAAGCGTCGCCGTCGCCGCGCCGGACGGCGACCTGCGGACGTATCTCCTCTCGCTCCGCCGCCTCCGGCTCCGCCGTCCCGCCCGCCTGTCTCCCGGCCACGGCCCCGTCGTCGACGACCCGGTCGCGGCGCTCGACCGCCTCTACGACCACCGGCGGGAGCGCGAACGCCGGGTGCTCGCGGCGGTCCGCGCCGGCGCGGGCGACCCCGACGCGGTTCTCGCCCGGGCCTACGACGTCGACCTGACGGGCGTCCGGGCGCAGGCCCGCGCCACCGTCGTCGCGCACGTCGAGAAGCTCGCCGCGGAGGGCCGGGTCCGGTGGGAGCCCGCAGCCGAGACGGTCCAGCCCGTCTAAGGGCTTTTCTCTCTCCGCTCCCCGTCACCGCCGTGGACGCCCGCTCGCTGGAGGCCGACCTCGCTCGCGCCCGCGCCCTGGACGTCTCGGCTCTGGCCGACGCCGTCGAGTCGCTCGGCTTCGAGTGCACGCGCTGTGGCGCCTGCTGCAAGGGCTACCTCGACGCCGACGGCGAGCGCGACCCGGAGGGCGAGCCACACACCGCGACGGTCTTTCCGGACGAGGTGCGCGAGATTCAGGCGGCGGGCGACTACGACTGGCGCGACGTCGCCCGACCGATGCCGTACGGCCTCGAGGACGGCGCCGGCGAGACGTTCGAGTGGGCGCTCGCTGCCGACGACTGCGGCGACTGCACGTTCTACGCCGAGGAGACGGGCGACGACGGCGACCCCGAGGGCCGCTGTACCGTCCACGGCGACCGCCCGCTCATCTGTCGGACCTACCCGTTCAGCGTGGTCTTGGACGCCGAGGACGCCGCGGACGCGACCGGCGTCGGCCAGCCGATGGGCGGGGCTGTCGACCGGCAGGGACAGGTCCGCGCCCACGAGTGCGAGGGCCTCGGACGGGACATCTCGCGCGAGGACGCCGTGGCGCTGGCCGAGGCGCTGAAACAGCGGGCGGTGCGCGAACTGGAGGAGGCGGTCGCGGTCCGGGACCGCTACCGTCCCGTCGATGCCGACGGCGTCGTCGTCCACGACTCCGAGGGCCAGAAGCGCCCGGACGGAGCGCCGCTCGACGGCTGACGCGCCGGAACGCTTTACCAGCCGCCGTGTCTCCCAGAGAGGGTACTGTGGAGATCTCCAGACGACTCCTCTGTCTGTTCAGCGCCGAGGTCCGTGCCGAGGACGACCGCTACGTCGTCGAGGTGCCGCGCCGGGAGGTCGAGACCGGGGCGGTCGAGGCGGACGGCACCTACCGCGTCGCGCTCATCGCCCGTGACGGCGCGGCGCCCGCCGACGCCGGCGACGAGTCGACGTCTGCCCCGCCCTCGGACGAGCCTCAACCCCCCGTCGAGATCGGCGAGGTCAGGTACGTCGAGATCGAAGACATCGGCAAGCAGGGCGACGGCATCGCCCGCGTCGAGCGCGGCTACGTGATCATCGTTCCCGACACCGAGGTCGGCGAGCAGGTGAAGATCGAGGTGCGCGAGGTCAAGTCGAACTTCGCCGTCGGCGACGTCGTCGGCTAGACGGTCGCGAACCGGTCGAGCGCGACGCCGTCGAACCGTGGCACCCGCTCGTGGGGCCGCGAGACGACGATGTTCGCCGCGCGGTCGCGCCCGACGCCCGGAACCGCGCGCAGTTCGTCCAGCGTCGCCGCGTTGAGGTCGAGCGGGTAGGGCACACCCGTCACCGACCGGTACCCCCAGTCGACGACGGCTGCGTCGAACCGCTCCCCGAGCGGCCGTTCGCCCGGTACCGCCACCAGCAGGGGGTACGTGCCGAGCTGTCGCCCGAACGTCTTGCCGTCCTGGTGGTACTCGGCGTGGACGTCGGGCAGCACCGTCCCCGGCGGTGCGACCCGTTCCAGCATCGGACGGTCAACCTCCTCCCGGACCGCCCGTTTGTACTGCTTGAACTGCTTCTTGTGCTCTCGGGCGAGGCGTGCGCCCGTCTCGGCCATCTCCGTCCCCTCGAACGCCATCACCTGTCGGATGTTCACCCGGCGGAGGAGCAGTCCTGCGTCGAGGACGCTGTCGAGGAAGGCGCGGTTGTGCTCGAACGTCTCCGCGCGCTCGCCCTCGAGGCCGTGGACGAGGTTGATCCCCGGAAGGAGCTTCGGGAGGCGCCGCGCCGCCCCGTCCCCGTACGTCGGCGCCGCCGCGCGGTCCTCGCCGGGTCGCCACCCGGCTGCCTCGTTGACGACCCGAACCGCCTCGAGACACTCCTCCGCGCCGACGAGGAGGTTGTTCTCCTCCCGGACGACGGGGTCTGCCGACTCGAGACCGAACGCCGCGGTGTCGCCCGCGGTGTTGTGTTCGGCGATTATCTCGATCCCCTCGCGCGACCGCTCCGGGTAGTCGACGATCGTCACCGGGTTCATATTGTCGAGGTGAAGTGTCTCGAGCTCCGGCGCGACCGAGCGGATACCGCCGTAGAGCTCCCGGAGCGCGTCCGGGTTCGGCGCCTCGCCGTCGCCGCCGAACGCGAGGATGTCGGCCTGCCGGCCGATCCGGAAGTGGCGGAGGCCGTGGTCCGAGAGCGCGTCCACCTCGTCGACGACCGCCGTCGGGTCGCGAAAGCCCGGGTCGCCGTACATCGGCTCCGTACAGAACGAGCAGCGGTACGCACAGCCCCGGGAGGTCTCCAGTTCGGCGATGAGGTAGTCCGGGTGGTTCGGATGCTGTTCGACGACGAACGCGCCCTCGCGCGCCCACCGCGCTACCTCGTCGTAGTCGCGGTAGCGGTCCTCGAACCCCTCCAGCCCGCCGTGGACCAGGTCGTACGCCGCGGCCTCGACGTCGGCCATCGCAACGAAGTCGTAGTCGAGGTCGTCCCGCTGCATGTCCTGTGCGCCGGCGTTCTCCTCGCCGACGCCGAACCGGACCGGGCCGCCGAGCAGCGTCGTCCCGTCGGCGGTCCAGGCGATCTCGCGCACCTCGTCCGGCTCCGCGGGCGTCCCGCCGACGTACTTGCCGGGGACGGTCATCCCGCCGGTGTAGACGACCAGGTCGGCGTCGACCACGTCGCGCCACCGCGACCGGTCGTCGCGCAGGGCGTCGATCGTGTGGTAGGTGATCGACTCGCGCGGCACGCCGGCGTCGACGAGTGCGCCGGCGGTGTAGCGCGGGTACGTCGAGATGTACGGGGGGACCCCGAAGTGGGCAGGCTCGTCGACGTAGCCGTCGACGACGGTCACGGTGACGTCTGCGGGGTCTCTCACGCCCACACGTCGCCGTCGCTCGGCTAAGTATCGTGCGGTCCGCCAGCCGACTGGTCGTTCACGAGCGGGTAGATCGCTCCCTCCAGCCGCGGCTCTGTCGTCGCGGGCGTCAGGTCGGTCTCGAACGCCCGTGCGGTCCCGACGGCTGCCGCGATGGCGTCCAGCGCGTCCCCGTCCGTGTCGGCGAGCGCGCGGTCCGCGAACCGGTCGGGAACCGACACCCGGCTGCGTAGCCCCGCGAGGTTCGCGCCCCGGCGCTCGCGCTCGCGGCTGCCCGTCCCCTTGTACTCCTCGCGGTGGAGATCCAGTCCGTCGAGGACGGCGGCGGGGTACGTCTCGAGCAGGAGCAGCCGGTCGCCGTCACGCGCCACGTCGATGTCCATCGGCAGGACCCGCGCGTCGCCGCCGACGACGAGCGGCCGGAGGACGTCGCTCATCCCGGTGTACGTCTGTCGCTTCACGAAGAAGTGGTACGGCGAGAACGAGCCGTGGGCGGCGTCGGTCGCCCGGCGGGCGTAGGTGCGGTCACCCGGCGTCGCCCGCTGGCACGCCGTGTCGAACGCCGACGCGTCGTCGAAGCCGGCGACCACCTCGAGGAGTTCGCGCCACGTTTCGGCGCCGAGTCCACGCGCGACGGGAGCCGGCAGCGAGAACGGGACGTCCAGCCCCGCGGCGCCGGACCGACCGCGCAGGAACCCGGCGAGCGCCGCCGCCGTCGCCGCCGGGTCCCGACCGGACGGGTCGAGTCGCTCGCGCGCCGGCGCGAGTCCGGTCAGCCGGAGCGTCCCGTCGCGACGCTCGCACTCTGCGATCCAGACGTTCTCGCGGGCGTCGCGGGCGCCGCTGAAGTCGACACCGACGACCCGGTCCGGCGGGTCCACGGACTGACCTCGGGCCGCGCACACTCGACGGTTCCGCCGTCGGGCCGACGCGCCGCCCCACGCGCTCCGCCGCCGGCCTCCGGACAGAACCGATCCGATCCCCGCGTGTTTCGGGACGGCCCACGGGTTCTCCGACGCCGGCCACGCCGGGGCTCCCACGAGCGGTCGGGTGCCTACCGTTTGGCCAGCCGACCGTGCCGGAGCGGTGTACGGACGGCGCCCGGAGGCCGGCGGCGGCAACGGTCGACAGCCGCTCGGTCCGGCGTCGCCCCGAAGCAGGCGCGTGACGGCCTCGTGGCGAACGCCGAGCCCGGAGCAGCGCCGCGAGACGCGGTCGCGCGAGCGAGTCGTCGCGCTCGACCCGGACGCCCGACAGCCCACCGCTCGGAAGGCTAATGTTGATTAGCCGCCCTTCCCGTCTTACGAGTATGCCACCGACGACTGAGGTCAAGTGCCTCGACGACGACTGCTTCCTCGACATGTTCGAGAACCACTACACCTACGACGTCCCCGACGACCACTCGGTCCCCGACCTCGTCTGCCCGGCCTGTGGCGGGACAGCGCTGGACGAGATCGAGCTGTAGCCGCCAACGCAGTCGCGTCCGGCGTGCTGTGCCCCGCTGTCGCTGAATATAACCGTCGTGCCGGCCAAAGCAACCACGATGATCACCGACGCAGACGACCGACGGAGGGATCGCGCGTGAGCGGGCTCCGAGAGTTCGGCGAGAGCGCTGCCGCGGCTGTGCTGGAGCGCGTCGGCCGCGGGATGAGCCGCGTCCAGGAGAAGCGGCCGCTCGCGCACGACCTGCTGGAGTCCGACGACGCATACCTCGTCGTCTTCGACGTCCCCGGCGCGGAGCGGAGCGACGTCCAGGTGCGCTACCTCGACG
>KI543170.1:117189-125277 GCA_000496195.1 uncultured archaeon A07HB70 | reverse complement strand
CGGCGCCACCGCCGTCGCGTAGCGCTCGACCTGGTCCCGCTCCCGCTCGCGGTCGTGACCCAGCCCGTTGAACGCCGCGTCGCTCGCGTACGCCTCGGCGTGCCGCGCCGCGGCGTCACGGTAGCGCGCCCGGAGCGCGTCGTGGTCGACGTCGACGCCGTGGTCGGCGACCGCACGGAGGAGCCGCTCGCCGACCCGTTCGCTCATCGACTCCAGCCCGCCGGCCCCGCCGACAGAGCGGTGGGCGTGGCGGTGGACACCGAGGTCGACCTGCGCCGTGCCGCCGAAGCCGGCGTGGTCGAACGCCTCCGCGAGGAGGCCGACCTCTAGCCCCCAGCTCCGGTCGAGGCGGACGTCGGCGACGAACTCGGCGGTCGCGGCGAACTCGCCGGCCAGGGCGTAACGAAACGAGTCGAGGTACGCGAGCAGCGGGTGCTCACGCACGTCGTGTGTGTCCGCGAGCGCCGTCACCAGCGGCTCGTAGAACAGCCGGTTGAGCCGGCCGTACAGCCGCTCCGGCTCGCCGGGGGCGCGCGCCTCGACGCGGGCGTAGTAGCCCTTCGCGAACGCGTGGCCGCGGGCCAGCGGGAACAGCAGACGCCGGACCGTCCGGGCGCGAAACGCCTCCGCGTCGACGTCGTGGACGACGACGGTCGCCGGGTCGCCGTCGAGGGCGACGCCGAGGCCGAGCCAGAGGTCCCGGCCCTTGCCGCCCGGCCCGGCGAGCCCGGCGTCCTCGAGCCGCTCGGCCACCCGCGGGCCGCCGCACCAGCAGACGTCGAGCGGCAGGTCGAAGCCGGCGAGCCAGTCGGCTATCGCGGCGACACGGCCCGCGGGCGCCCGGAGCGCGACGACCACCCGGTCGAGGTCGAGGGTTTCGAGCTCCGCGAACACCCGTTCGGTCGCCTCGGCGCCGTGGTCCCGCTCCGTCACCGGGAGCACGACGGTCGCGTCGTCCGCCGGAACCGGCGGGTCTGCGCCCCCGAGGTCGTGGAGCGTCGTCACGCGCTCCTGGGCGTACTCCATCGTCCGTCTCAGGGCGTCGTCGGACAAAAACCCGTCCCAACGGCCGCGGTTTTTTGCCAGACGGCACCGAAGACGGTGCATGAAATCTGTCCGCAAGGGGCTCCGGGACGGCGATCTCGAGAAGGACACCTACGACCGGGTGAACTGTGCCGAGTGTGGGCAGACCCTGAAGACGCAGAACGACCCCGACGAGGTGTTCTCCGTCAGGATCTGCCCCGACTGCGAGGTCGAGTACAAGGACCTGCGCTAGGCGAACGTCTCGTCGAACGCCCGCGCGCCGAGCGGGTCGAACGTGCCGGCGGCGAGGTTCTCGCGGACGTGTTCCGACCGGCCACAGCCGACGAGCGCCGCCGTCACTGCCGGGGCGCTCCGGGCGAAGTTGATCGCCTTCTGTGCCGGTGTGTCGCCCGCCGCCGTCTCCGCGACCGCCCGCGGGAGCGTGTCGGCGAGCGCCCCTTGCCCGAGCGCCGCGCTCGCGAAGACGTCAAGCCCGACCCGGTCGGCGTAGGAGAGCGCGCTCAGGCGCTCGCCCCCGTCCTCGTGGACGTCCGCGGTGAACGCGCCGGCCATCCGCGCGTTGAACGGGAGCTGAATCGCCCGGAGGCCGTGGTCGCCGGCGTCCCGCCCCGCCCGCTCGGCGGCCCGACGCGCCCGTTCGACGACCGTCGGCAGCGAGAGGTGGGCGTCGTTGCCGGGCGGTACCCGGAACGCCTCCCAGGTCGCGACCCCGTACGCGCTCAGATCGCCCGCGGTCCGGCGCTCCTCGAGGCGGGCGAACGCGGCCTCCAGCAGGTCGTACACCGCTGCCTCCGACCGTATCGCGAGCTGTGTCTCGGGGTTGTGGACGTAGTAGCAGTCGACCGTCTCGACGCCCAGCGCGGCGAGCGAACGGTCGAGCATCGCGTCGAGGAACCGGGGCGTCATCGCGTGGCTGCCGTGTGCGAGGTCCTCGGGAGACACCAGCCCCGGGTCGACGAACTCCCGCCTGACGTACGCGCCGGGGTCGGCCGGTCGCTCGCCGTCGAACGGGACGAACCCGCCTTTCGTCGCGACGGTGACGGCCTCGCGGCTGACGTCCGCCGCCGAGAGCGCCCGTCCGACGACCCGCTCGCTCCGGCCACACCGGTAGTTGACCGCGGTGTCGACGTGGTTCCCTCCAGACTCGACCCCTTCGACCAGCGCCGCGCGGTAGCGCTCGTCGACGGCAGCTGTCGGGTCGCCGAGATACGTCCCCATCCCGACCGAGGAGACGACACCGGGGCCGAACCGCCGGAAGTAGGTCCGTCCGTACGCGTCGCCGAACCGGCTGCGGTAGGCCCAGGTCCCGTCACGCGTCGCCACGGTCACCCCTCGCCGTTGAGCGCGTCGAACACACGGTCGGCGAGATCCGTCCGCTCCGGCTCGGAGATGCCGCCGTCGCCGTCTGTCCGCGCGACGGGAATCTGTCCGGCACCCATCCGGGAGTGACCGCCGCCGCTGCCGCCGGGACAGCCGTCGGCGAGGCTGCCGATGATCCGGCCCATGTGGACCCGGTCGTCGCGCGACCGACCGGAGAGGCGGACGACCCCGTCGCACTCGCCACAGACCACCACGGCTGTCACGCCCTCGAGGCGCATCAGTTCGTCCGCGGCCTGCGGGATCGCGTCGACGTTCTCGATGCTCCCGACGTCGCTGACGGCGAACGACCCCCGGACCTCCCGCCCGGCGATGGCGCGTGCCTTCGTCTCGAGGACGTCTGACCCGACCTGTGGATTCGCGATGCGGTTGAGCAGCTCGTCGTCCACGCCGGGGTAGAGGTAGCTCGCGGCGTCGAAGTCGGCGGCCGACGCGCCGTTCGTGAGCCGGTCGGTGTCGGACAGCAGGCCGTACAGCAGCCCGGTCGCGACCCCCGAGGGGACGGTGAAGTCGGCGTCGGCCTCGCTGGCGTGCTGGTCCGGCGGCACCGGGACGGCACCGACGTCGGAGAGGTGTTCCGCGACGATACTCGCCGCCGCCCCGTAGTCGGTCCGGACGTCGGTGAACGCCTCGCCGCCCCCGCTGCCCGGGTGGTGGTCGACGACGGCGACCGGCTCCACCCCGTCGTCTCCCTCGAACCCCCGGGGCTCGTTGTGGTCGACGAGCACGACCGCCTCCGCCGCGAGATCCGAGACGTCCTCGACGTGGTCCATCTCGAGGTCGAGGACGGTCCGGAACGCCCGGTTCTCCTGATGGCGGATCGACCCGCTGTACTGGAGCGTCACGTCGGCACCGACCTGTTCGGCCAGCGTCCCGACACCCATCGCCGACGCCATCGCGTCGGGGTCCGGAGTCGGGTGAGTCAGCACGACCACCTCGTCGAGCTCGTCGAGCAGGCGGCGGAGACGGACGCCCGGCGGACGTCGATATCGGAGGAGTCCGTACCCGCCGAGGGCGACGACGAGCAACACGCCGAAGGCGGCGGCCACAGCCTCCGGGTTCGCCCTCGCGGCGTCGACGACGTCGCGGACTCCGCCCCAGGGGACTTGCACGGTCCGTTCTGTGGCCCGCCCGTGGACAAAAACGCTCCCCCTACTCGCGGGTCTCCTCGACCGCCGCCCGGTACCCCTCGCGAAACGTCGGATACTGGAGCTCGTAGCCGTGGCCGCGGAGCCGATCGTTCGCACACCGCTTGCTCGTCCGGAGCCGGCGTGCTGCCGCGTCCGAGAGGTCTCCCGCGGCGAGACGCTCTGCGACCGTCTGCTTCGGCGGCTGCTCGCGCCCGCACTCGTCGGCCAGCCAGTCTGCGAACGTCCACTTCGAGACGGGCTCGTCGTCGACGACCAGCACCGTCTCTCCCCGTGCCCGGTCCTCCTCGAGCAGGTGCGCCACCGCGCCCGCGGCGTCCGCCCGGTGGACCATGTTGAGGTAGCCGTCCGTCACCGGCCCTTCGAGATACCGCTCCAGCCGGTAGCGACCCGGGCCGTACAGTCCGGCGAACCGCGCGACCGTCGCGTCGAACGGCGCCGCGCGGGCCCGCTCCTCTGCCTCGACCAGCACCTCCGTCTTCGGCGTCGTCGGGTCGACGGGTGTCGACTCGTCTACCCAGTCCCCGCCGTGGTCGCCGTAGACGCCCGTCGAGGAGGTGTAGACCAGCCGGTCCGGGGGGTCGGCCCGCGACGCGAACGAGTCGAC
The DNA here is from genome assembly GCA_000496195.1 of uncultured archaeon A07HB70. Classification (GTDB taxonomy): domain Archaea; phylum Halobacteriota; class Halobacteria; order Halobacteriales; family Haloferacaceae; genus A07HB70. The sequence goes on along the minus strand of KI543170.1, from coordinate 121,101 downwards.
CGCCGTCGCGAGGCCGTCGACGTACACCGCACGCGCGGCTTCGGCGCCGCGCCCGCCGCTCGACGCCGCGAACACCAGCCAGTCGGCGTCCGGCACCGCCGCGAGCGACGCACGGTCGGTCACGTCCGCCTCGACGGCCCGGAGCCCCGCGTCGGCGACACGCGCCAGTCCCTCCTCGGACCGCCGGACGCCGGTCACGTCGTGGCCCGCCTCGGCCAGCCGCGCTCCGAGCGCCAGCCCGACGTAGCCACACCCGAGGATGGCGACCCTCACGCCGCGCGCTCGGCGACGAACTGCTGGATCGCCGCCAGCTGTGCCAGCGTCATCGTCGTCCGGCCCTCCAGCGCCTGCTGGACCTCCTGCCCGGTCAGGTCGAGGTCGACGTGTGTCGCCACGGTGTCGACGTCCACGACGGCGGTAGCCATCCCCATCAGCAGGTGGTCCCGGAGCGCGGCGACCGTCGCGTCCTCGTCCGGCGCGTCGTCGCGGAGCGCGAGCACCGCCGCGGCGTCCGTCACCGCGAGCCCTGGCGTCCCGTCGCCGGCGGCCAGCCGCGAGAGCGCCGCCTCGTCGACGCTCGTCTCGGCTGCCACCGTCTCGGAGCCGTGGTCTTCGACGACGATCCGCAGCTCCGCCTCGTACGCCTCGCGGAGCGCCGCGGGCGACAGCGAGCCGGGGTTCTCGACGACTTCGTGGAGCATACGCGTAGATGCGTGCGCCGCAGCAAAACCGTACCGCTCCGACGCGTTCCACCCCGCCGAGCGCTCGTCGGCGTCGCCTCCGACGTCGCCGACGCCCGCACCACCGGGTGGTACCGCGACGACGACGGACGTCTCCGTCTCGAACCCGACCCGTTCGCCCCGACCGAGGCGCTCTGTCGCGCCGTCGCCGTCGACGTCGAGACTGGCGACAGAGCCGTCGCGGACGTAGGCCACCTCCTCGCCCGGCACGCCGCGGCGCGTCCGAACGGCGAAGCGCGCCCACGACCCCCGGACCGTGACCTGCCAGACGTTCGTCGTCAGGTACCAGTATCCCGGAGCGGGCGCGACGGGGAGCCCCGCGACCGGCGCCGGCGGCGCGCCCTCCGCCCGCGCGGCGTCCAGTGCGCTCCGGTACGCGCTCGTCCCCGCGCCGTCGACGGCTGTGACGGCCCGTCTCCGCGCGCTGTCGGTCGTCGCCGTCCGGACTTCCGCTGCCGTCTGCTCGACGAGGCCGTCGTCGACACCCGCCGTGTCGGTGACGGCAGGCCGGACTCCCGCCGCGACCCGGTCGCGTGCGCGCTCACTCTCGACCGCCTCGGCGGCGACGGCTCGGGCGAGCGACCCGTTCGACGCCGCGAGCGCCCGGCGTCCGGGGCCCTCCCACCGGGCAAACGCCGCGGAAACCGCCCGGCTGCGCTCGGCAGGGCCGAGGTCCGTCTCCCGTGCCAACGTCTCGCCGGCGGCGCGCCGTGCCTCGTCCAGCCGCTCGACTGTCTCGGCTCGCAGCCGCTCGCGCCGCTCCGCCGCGGCCTCCGTGCGCGCGTCCGACCGCCGGCTGGCGAGCAGCGTCTGCCCGACGACCTGGAGGCCGGCCGTCTCGCCGCCCGCGTCCGCCACCGTGTCGACGGTATCGCCCGACGGAACGGTGAACAGGTTCTGGTTCCGGGCCGCGAGCGGGCGGGTCTGCTCGCCCTCCGCGAGCGCCGCCGCCCGCTCGTGCCCGACCGCCTCGACGGTGAGGTACGCGGGCGATGCGTCTGGCACCGTCACGAGCGGTCCCGCCGGTCCCCGCTCCACGACCCGGCGCGCCGGGTCGGCTGCCGCTCGACTCGCCCGCAGGCGCTCGGCGGTGTCGGCGAGCCCGGACCCCGTCCGGCTGCGGAGACGCCGGTCGAGAGCGGCCATTCGGCTGCGTCGATCAGCCGCTCGGCGCTCCAGCGTCGCTATCGTCCGGTTCAGATACCTCGCCCGCGCGACGACGCGCGCCCGTCCCGCCGCGCCGTCGTACGTCTCCGGGGCGTCGACGAGGCCGGACCGCCGCTCGCGGAGACGGCCGGCGAGCACCGCCGGCGGGTTCGTCCGGTTCGTCGCGACCCTGCCGCGCTCGACCGAGGCCGCGACGCTCCCGACGCTGTCGCGGAGACGAGCGAGCGAGCGGTAGACGTACGCCCGTACGCCGTCCGGCTGCTCGCCGACGACCGTCGTCGACCGCCGGACGTCGCCGTCGCTGGCCACCGCCGCCGCCACCGCGTCGGGGCCGCCCTGTCCGGCCACCAGCCGCCGTTCGACGGCTGCGGGCGTTCCGGCCATGTTCGGGCCGTCCAGCGGGCCGCCGCGCTCGAACACCGGGTCGACCGTCCGGTTCGGTCCCGGCGCACGGCGGTCGGGCTCGACGGTCACCACCGTCCCGACCCGGTGGACCGTTCTCCACTGCCCCGTCGTCGTCGTCTCGTCTTCGTCCTCCCACGTCCACGTCACCGTGTGGTCGAGCGCCACCAGACGCTCGTGTGCCGCGACGCGGCGTTCGTCGGACGGGACCGACGGGAGCGGCGCGTCGGCGCCTTGGACCGACGCGTCGACGGCGACGTCTGTCTCGACGAGTTCGTGGTCGTCGGACGGTGCCCGCGGATCTGGTCGGCGCTGCCGTTCGACGACTGCCGACCGCGCCCGGAGACGACCGTGTGCGCGATAGCCCGCCCGGATCGACCCGGCGAACGAGCGCGACCCGTTCTCCGCGAGCATCCGCCCGAGGCTCCGGTTTGCCGCCGTCGACGCGTCGACGCGTGTCGTCGAGGCGGGTGTGGGAACCCTCCCGGTGTCCAGCTGCGGTAGCCGCGGTTCGCCCTCGCGCGGCCCGTTCGGTGCCGTCAGCACCCGGTCGGTCCACCTCCCCGGCGCGTCGGCGTCAGTCGCGAGGGCTCGTGCGTGCGCGCGCCGGAGTCCGCGCCTGCCGCCGGGGTCGGCCCGCCCGAACGCCGCGCGCTCGGCGTCCAGCACCGCGCCGTTCGTCGCGACGGCGACGTGTCGGCTCGCGATAACGTTCTCGACAGGGAGACCGTAGTGCTGCCCGTAGCCCCGCGCCCACGCCAGCGGGTAGAGCCGCGCGGTCAGCCGTCGTCCGAGTCCCGGCGCCGTCGGACTCGCACTCAGCCGGCGCTCGAACCGTACCGTCCGGTCGTGGAGTGCGAGCACCGGCGAGGCGACGGTGACTGTCACCGTTCGTGTCTCGTTTAGCGCCTCACGCCCGTTTCGCGCCGCGACGTACCGGACGCCCTCGATCCGGACCCGGAGCGCCGTTCCGTTCGACGCCCGCTCGACCGTCACCCGGCGTATCGCGTCGTCGAGTGCCGCCGGCGTCGGCGTCGCCGGGAGCGACGCCCGTGCTCGGACTGTCCCACGCTGCCGAGCGGTCGCCCGCAGGCGCTCGCGTGCGGCGACGTAGATCCGCACCCGGAGCGCGTCGCGGAAGGCGTGGGACTCGCGCAGGACGGCACCGGTCGGTGTCGACGCCGGGTCCGTCACGGGGTCACGCGCGGCGTCCTGCGCGGCCTCCCTGACGGCCTCGCGGAGGGCCGTGTCGGCGCTCGCCTCCACGTCCGCCACCGCCCGGTCGAGCGCCCGGTCGTCGTCCACCGGGCCGCGCGTCGAGAGCGTCGTCGCGTAGGCCGTACTGCCGAGCAGGAGGAGCACGCCGACAACGGCGAACGGGACCCGGCCGCGCTCGTCGTCAGCGAGTCTCACCCGGACCACCGCCTGACGACGATCCGGACCTCGCCGACGCGAACCGCCGCCGCGGCTGCGCCTGGTGACTCGAACCGCGCGGCCATGTCGCGCTCGAAGCGGGCTGCGAGAGCAGCCGCGAGCCGTCTGTTCGCCGCGTCGACTCGCGTGTGGTCGACCTCGCCGACGTCCGCGCCGGTCAGCGCCGCGG
>KI543170.1:115013-116715 GCA_000496195.1 uncultured archaeon A07HB70 | reverse complement strand
GGGCCCTCCGTTCGTGGAAACGCGACGCCGGTGTCTGCCGCCCGGCGCGCGCTGGGGGCGAGCGTGTAGTTCACCGTCGCCGTCGTCGTCGCAACCGTCTCCGCGTGTGCGTCGGCGTCAGGCGGACTGTCTGCTGCCGACGGGTCGACGGCGGCGAGCGTCCCGACGCTCGCGCCCACCCAGGAGGAGACAGAGCGCCGCGTCGAGGACGGTGCTCGTCACGCCCACACCTCTACGCGGAGTGTTCCGGCCCGGACGGCGGCGGGCCCGACCCGAACCCCAGCCGACCGTGCAGCCGACTCCGCACCCGGCGGCGGCGTCGGCCCCGCCTGCCACCGCCGTGTGGCCGTCCGTACGGTGACGTTCGTCCGGTAGCCGTCCGGACCGGCTGCCGGGCCGCGTTCGACCCGTTCGGGCAACACCACGGTCCCGTTCGGCGAGAGCGCGGCGTGGACCCGGGTTAGCGCCGGCTCCGCGAGCGTGCGGTCGGGCCGCTCCGGTGTCGCGGCGCCGAGCGCGCCGGCGTAGAGCACGAGGCCGACGACGACGGCGAACGTCGCCGCGAGCGCCGCGGTCGGTTCGACCTGGCCCCTACGCGCCGACGAGCGTGACATCGTACCCCTCCCCGACGACGTGGCGGACGGCCAGCGCCCCGTCGACGCGTCGCCAGCGGCGCTCGCTCGTTCGCGCCTGCGCTGCGGCCCGACGGAACGCTGCCGCCGAGTCGAACCGGCGCTCCGGGGGCGCGCCGCGCAGCACCGCGCGGAGGTCGTCGTCGCCCCCGACGGGCGTCACCGGGCCGTAGACGAAGTCCGCCGTGACAGTCCCGGAGCCGGCCCGAAGCCCGACGCGGTGGGGCGTCAGCCTGACCTCGGCTGCGTCGGTCGGGTGCTCGGCGTACGCGCCGTACTCCGTCGCCGCGGTCCGGTCGACAGTGTCTGCGACGCCCGTGGCGTCGGGCGGCGGGCTCGCCGGAAGTCCGGCCGCGGCACCGACGAGCGCGGCGCTCGCGGCGGCAACCCCCACCCACGCGTACCAGCCGTCGACGGGTGTGTCGAACACGGCGGGCGTGGCTCCGGCATCCGGTTTCAATCCCGGCCTACAGCAGGGCACCGGCGACGACGACAGCGAGGAGGAAGGCCGTCGTCGCCGACGCGAGCGCCAGCCCGACGCGGTAGCCGGCGAGCGCGCGGTCCAGCCCGCGCTCCAGTCCCGTCGAGAGGGCCGTCAGCGTCGCCGCGAGTAGCAGGACGTACGCGCCGACGGCGGGCCCGAGCGCAGACACCGGGAGCGGGCGCCCGCCGAGTGGCCCGGCGTTGCCGCCCAGCCCGGCAGCGAGCGCGACGGTTGCGCCGCCGACGAGCGGTCCGAACAGCGCCGCGGTGTTTGCGAGCGTCCCCGTCACCGCGGAGAGCTCCCGTCGCCCCTCGCGCTCGACCCGCCGGAGCCCGGCGAGGTGGTCGCCCAGCGTGGTCAGTGCCTCGCCCGCCGGCTGTCCCTCCTGCGCCGCAAGCGCACACAGCGCCGCGGCGCCGCGGAACCGTCTACTCGGCGTCGCGGCGAGCGCGCCGTCCGGACCGAGAAACGACGCGCCGACGGTCGCGCCGAGCCGGCGCTGCCGACCGACCGCCTCGCGGAACAGCCGGCCCGTCTCGCCGTCGAGTCGCCGCGCGACGGCGGCGAGCGCCGGTTCGACCGCCTC
>KI543170.1:108964-114164 GCA_000496195.1 uncultured archaeon A07HB70 | reverse complement strand
GTGAGGCCGACCGGAACCACCCCGCCGGCGGCTGCCGCGGTCACCGTTGCGGGCTCGACGTCGAGGCCGAGGTACCGGACCGCCCGCGCGAGGTCGTCACTCGGGGCAGGCGCCGCCGGCGCGAGCCACGCGAGTCCGGCGACAGCGCGCTCCGCGGCCCCGGTCACCGTGCCGCGCTCCGGCCCCGCTCGCGGTACGCCGCCGTCACCTCGTCCGGCGTCGTCCGACCCGTCTCCGCGAGCCGTCCGAGGTGTGTCGCGCGCCGGTCGAGCGCCGCCCTGACTGCCGCGTACTCCTCGTCGGGACCTGCCAGCGCAGCGACCAGCCGGCTGTTCCCCCGGTCGACGACGCCGGTCGGGTCGCCCCTCCGTCCGTACAGCGGCTCGAACGCCGGCCCGTCGTCGGTCGACCGCACCTCGACGAGACTCGCCAGCCCCCGGTCCGGCGGCGGCGAGAGCGCGACGAGCATGTCGGTCGACGCGAACGACGAGGGCGGCACGCCGAGGTCCGTGACGACCCGCTCTCGAACCGCCCCGGGGCCGTCGCCGTGAACGGTTCCGAGCACGGTGCTCCCCGTCGCACCTACCCGCATCGCCTCGTACAGCGTCGCGGCCTCCTCGCCGCGGACCTCGCCGACGACGAGTGCGCCCTCGCCAAGCCGGAGCGCCGTCCGGAGCGCCCGCTCCGGGGTGACCGCCGGACCGTCGCCGGTCGTCGCTCGCAGCGGCTGGACGTCACGCCCGGCGTCGCGGAGCGCGTCGACGGGGAGCTCCGGGGTGTCCTCGACGACGACTGTCCTGGTCGCGGCGGGCAGTTCCCAGAGCAGCGCACCGAGGAGCGTCGTCTTCCCGGCGCCGCGGGGACCGGCGACGAGTCCCGCAGCGGCTCGCTCGACGGCGAGCGAACAGCACGCTGCCGCCGCGGCGGAGATAGTCTCGTTCGCGACGAGCGCCGGGAGGGTCCACGACTCGCGCGCGTCGCCGCGGACCGCGAAGCCCGGCCCGTCGCTTGCCGGGTCGGTGACGCCAGCGACCCGAACGCGCTCGCCCCGGACCGGGAGCGTCGCGTCGAGCGTCGGGCTGGCCCGGGAGAACGCCCGCCCGCTCTCGCGCCGGAGCCGCGAGCCGAGCGCCGCCGCGCCGGTGGCGGTGAGCCACGCGTTCGTCCGCATCCGCTCGTCGCCGGCGACGACGCGCACCGGGTTCTCGGCTGCCGGCGCGGTGACGAACGCGTCGGTCACGGTCGGATCCGCGAAGAGGTCCTCCAGCAGTCCCGCGCCGGCGGTGTGCTTTCGCAGGACGTCCGCGAGCGCCGCAACCGGGAGCGACTCGTCCGCGACGCCCTGGACCGCCTCCGCGGGTGACGCGCCGTCGGCCAGACGCCCGTGGGCCGCAGCGAGCGCCGCCGTCGCCGCCCGTGAGAGCGTCGCCTCGACCGGCGTCAGGTGGTACCGCGGCCCCTCCGGTGTCTCGTACACCCGGACCGTCGGTCCGGCGTCGAGGTCCCGTCGCTCGCGCAGGCTCGCGTCCGTCGGCGGCGCGCGCTCGAACCGCACGCCAGCGACTGCCGGCCCGACACGCGCACCGAGGTCGTCGTACGACCCGACTGCCGCGGCGGCCTCCGCGAGGCCCGTCTCCGCGGCGACGCGTGACACGGCTCCGGCCCGCCCGGTCGCCTCGCGGGCCGCCGCCAGCGGGTCACGCCGTGCCCGACCCGCGAGCGCCTCGTCGTAGACCGCGACGCGCTCGACGAACCGACCGGCCGCGAGGAGGAGCGCGGTCGCAGCGCCGTCGTACCGGGAGACGAGGCCGTCCCGAACGCACCGCACGACGCCGGCGTCGCCGGCGGCGAGCGCTCCGACGACCGTCGCACGGCAGGCCGCAGCCCCGAGGTCGCCACCGCCCGGGCAGCCGTCGGCGTCGACGCTCAGCACGGTCGTCTCGCCGCCCGGCTGCGTCTCGAACGACGCGTCGCACCGGCAGTCACTCGACGCCGACGGCCCGGACCGGAGTCGGTCGAACGGGAACACGGGGCGGCTGGCCGCGCCATCCGGCTTCAACGTTCGGTCGGGCGCTCCCGCGTCGCCCGCACCCCCGTCGGCGGTCCGACCAGTCCGAGCCTGACGCGGTGTCGGCCCGCCGCGCGGAGGTCGACCGGCCCGCCGGGCGTCCGGAGGTCGACCGGGAGCGCGTGGCGCCGCGTCCGCCCGCCCCGGACACGGTAGGTAACCGCGTCCGTCTCGCCGCGGAGCGCCACGGACGCGACGCCGGCGCTCGACAGCGACCGGGCCGGGAGCCGGACGGTCACGACCCGCCGCGCGCCGGGGACGCCCGTCGCTGTCGGGTCGGCCCGGTCGACGAGCAGGCGTGCCGCGCGCTCGATCCGCTCGACACCTGCGTCCAGTCGCGCCGCGGTCCGGTCGTGCCGGCCGACCTCTATCGCCGCCATCGCCGTCCCGGCCACCGCGACGAGGAGGACGGCGGCGAGAACGACACGGATCACCAGAGGGCGCGGAGCCGCGCGAGTACGGACCGGTCGTCGTCCGGCTGCTCCGCCGCGCCGGACCGGCTGTGCTCCCCGTCTGTCGGTTGCGCTCGGGCCTCGCGTGCGACCCGCTCGGCCCGGTCGGTGTCGTCGGCGGTCGCCTCCCGGTCGGCCTCCAGCGCCGCCACCCGCTCCTCGAGGGCAGCCGTCCGCTCTACCGCGGCGGCTGCCTGCGACTCGACCCGCTCGTCGACCCGGTCTACCTCGCCGACGAGGCCACGCACCGCGTCGAGACCGGACTCGACGGCGGCGAGGCGCTCCTCGACCTCGTCGGCGCGGTCCTCCAGCGCCGCGACCCGCGCCTCGACGGCGGCGGCGTCGGCTGCGGGTCGTGTCTCGGGGTCGGTACTCAGGCGGCGCTCGACGGCGCCGAGTCGTTCGGCCAACTCCTCGCGGTCGAGGTCGATCGACATCTGGCGGCGCTGGCCGCGGGATCGCACAAAAGCGTCGGGGCGCCGCTCAGACCAGGCTCGCGCCGTCGAACGCCGTCCGGGGGGCGTCGATGTCCATCAGGTCGAGGACGGTCGGGGCGATGTCGAGGAGGTCGACGTCCGTCATCGTCACGCCCGGGTCGTCGACCACGAGCGTCGTGTCGTGGAAGCTGTGCATCCCGTTTCGTGGTCCGGTGTCGAACACCGCGTCGCTCCCTGTGAACCCCGCCTTGAGGTCGAACCCTTCTGTTCGGGACGACGGTCAGGTCGGGCGCGATGTCGGCGTGGTCGCCCCGGTAGGCGCTCTCCTTGCCGACGACACGGTCGGCAACCGGCCTCCCGTCCGGCCCCTCCAGCGACTCCAACATCGACTGGAGCTCGTCGCGTCGCGCCTCGTACTCGCTCTCCGGGACACCGCCCCGCGGCTCGCGCCCCTCGAGGTTGAGGTAGAACCGCCCGGGGATGAGCGAGTACGCGAGGGCGTCCTCGGCGATGTCGCTCAGGTCCTCGTGGTCCTCCGTCTCGAAGGAGAGCCAGCCCTCCCGCTCCAGCCACTCGTTCAGGTGGACCTCGTAGTCGAGCGACGTGAACCCGTGGTCGCTGGCGACGACGAGCGTCACGTCGTCTGCCAGCGCGTCGCGGATCTGGCCGACGTAGCCGTCGACGCGCTCGTAGAACCCGAGAAAGGCCTCGCGCCCGTCGAAGTCGGCTGGCGGCTCGACCGGCCTGCCGTCCTCGTCGGTCGGCTGGTACCCCCCGCGATCGCCGTGTTCGTAGTCCCGGTAGAGGAAGTGGTTCACCCGGTCGGTGGTCATGAACACGCCGAAGAAGAGGTCCCAGTCGTCCTCGAGAATGAAGTGTTCGAACGCCTCGAACCGGCGGTCGACGGTCTCGTTCGCGTCCTCGACGAAGTCGGTCCGGTCGGCGGCGTGGCCGAGCTTCGGGTTCACGTCGAGGCGGTAGCCGGCCGAGTCGAGGTAGTCGCCGAACTCGTCCGGATACGCCGCGCGCTCGACGCCCGGCGAGAGGAAGCCGGAGACCATCCGCTGGACGTTTCGCTGGGGCGGGAATGTCACCGGGACGTTCATGACTGTCGCGCGCCGGTCTGCGTCGGTGACACGGTCCCAGATCCGGGTCGCCTGAACGTCGCCTCCCATCGGAACGTAGGTGTCGTAGGTGCCGTTCTCGCGGTCCTGGAAGCCGTAGACCCCCGTCTCGCCGGGATTGACGCCGGTCGTGAGCGCCGGCCAGCACGCGCTCGACTCGGGCGGCACGATGCTGTCTATCGCCCCGGCGCTCCCTGTCTCCGCCATCGCCGTGAGGTTCGGAAACCGGTCGGGGTTGTCCTCGATGAGCGAGAACGGAACGCCGTCGATCCCGAGAAACGCGACGCGCGGGTCGTCGGCCCCGCGAAGCCGGTCGAACAGGCCCATACGACGTGGTAGACCGTCGGCCACATGAACGTTCCAGTTCTCGGCTGCCGCCCCGCGCCTAAACCGTGAAGTGCCAGCCGCCCGTAGCGACGCAGGTGAAGGAGTTCGAGCGAAAGCAGCTCGTCGAGCGGATCGACCGCGACGGCGCGACCGTCGGGGTACGGATCCCCGACCGCGTCGAAGTACAGGGCGAGGAGGTCGAACTCCGGGACTTCGTGTTCGAGATCAAGCGCCGCGAGACGGTGCCGCCGGGCGAGCGCGACCGCGTCGAGCGCGCCAAGCGTAACCTCCGGCGCGAGCGCCTGGAGCGTCGGGAGCGGATCGAGGCCGGCGAGATCGGCTACGAGGAAGGCGAGGCGCTCGCGGACGCGGTCGTCGGCATCGACCGGGCGCTCGAGGCGCTGGAGAGCCTCGGTGGCAGCTCGGTCGAGCGCGACGCCGAGGCACAGGAGACCGCCGACACCAAGCGCTGGATGTCGTTCCTGAAGCAGGCCCTGGGACGGGAAGACGCACAGACACGAAGGGGGCTCTGACCGTGCGAAACGACGAGGTCGCCGGCCTGCTGGAGGAGTTCGCCGACCTGTTGGAGGCGAGCGGCGTCGAGTACAAGCCGCGGTCCTACCGGCTGGCCGCCGAGACGCTCCGGGACCACCCCGAGCCGGTCGGTGACGTCGCCGAGCGCGGCGACCTCGACGAGCTCGACCGGGTCGGCGACGCGATCGCGTCGAAGGTCGCGGAGTACCTCGAGACGGGCGAGATCGAGGAGTTGGAGCAGCTTCGCGCCGAACTGCC
>KI543170.1:93638-108261 GCA_000496195.1 uncultured archaeon A07HB70 | reverse complement strand
CGCGGGCGACCGGGTCGCCGGCGAGACGGAGGCGGGGATGTACGCGGCGCTCGACCTCCCGCACGTTCCGCCCGAACTCCGCGAGGACCGCGGCGAGATCGAGGCCGCCGCCGCGGGCGACCTGCCCGACCTCCTCCTCTGCGACGACCTCCGTGGCGACCTCCACACCCACACCGACTGGTCGGACGGGCGGGCGACGCTCGGGGAGATGGTCGCCGCGGCGGCGGCACGCGGCGCCGACTACCACGCCGTCACCGACCACGCGACGGGGCCGGGGATGGTCGGCGGCGTCGGCCTCACCGACGACGACCTGCGCGACCAGATCGCGGCGATAGAGGACCTCGACGCCCCGATTCCCGTGCTGACCGGCGTCGAGGCGAACGTCGACGCCGACGGGGATCTCTCCGTCGGCGACGGCGTCCTCGCCGAACTCGACGTCGTCGTCGCCTCGCCACACAGCGGCCTCGGACAGGACCGCGAGACGGCGACCGAGCGGCTGGTCCGCGCCGTCGAACACCCCGAGACGGACGTTCTCGGCCACCCGACCGGGCGGCTGATCAACGACCGCCCCGGCCTCGCGCCGGACGTCGAGCGCGTCGCGGCGGCGGCGGCGGCTGCGGACACGGCGCTGGAGGTAAACGCCAGTCCGGCGCGGCTCGACCTCGACGGCGACGCGGTCCGGGTCGCGGTCGAGGCGGGCGCGACGGTAGCCGTCGACACGGACGCCCACCACCCGACGTCGCTCGAGAACAGCCGCTACGGCGTCCACACCGCCCGGCGCGGGTGGGCGACCGCCGCCGACGCCCTGAACACCCGGTCGCTCGCCGACCTGCGGGCGTTCCTCTCGTAAGTGCGGCTCCTGGTCGACCCGACCTGCGACCGCCTCGCGGCCTACCTCCGGCTGTGTGGCCACGACGCCGCGAGCGCCATCGAGCGCGGCGCCGAGGACGCCGACGCGGCTGCCGCGCTGGCCCGCGACGAGAACCGTCGCGTCGTCACCCGGTCGGAACGGCTGGCCGGGCGGACCGACGGGATTCTCGTCGCGCAGGGCAGTCTCGACAGCCGTCTCCGGTCGCTCCGGGCCGCCGGCGTCGACCTGACGCTCGCCGACCGACCGTCGCGCTGCGGGCGGTGTAACGGCCCGCTGGACCCGCTACACCGGGACGACCCGGGGCCGGACTACGCGCCGGACGGCGACGCGTTCGACCGGTGGCGGTGTCGCGACTGCGGGCAGGTGTTCTGGAAGGGCAGCCACTGGGACCGGGTTCGCGAACGTCTCGCCGGGCTCTAGCGCCCGTTCGACGTCCACTCCGCGCAGGGGTCCATGTCGTCCATGACCTCGTCGTGGACGCCACAGTACGGCTGGATACCGTCCTGTGTGTGGACGTACTCGAAGGCGGCGCAGTTTCCACAGTAGCGGTCGGCGGGAACGTTTCCCCCACCGATCTCGGTGATGTCGCGCTCGGCTGCGCCGCCGTCGGTGGCGTTGTAGCCCGTGCTCCCGCCCATCACCTCGGCGTCGCCGGCGCCCGTTGCCGCGGTCACCGGCGTCGAGGACTCGGACCCGAACAGGCCGACACTCCCCTGGTCGCGCGGGTCGACTTCGACGACCTCCGTCTCGCCCTGCCGGGTGATCGTCATCTGGACGGTGTCGCCTGGGTCGTTCCGCCGCTTGAACGTCGCGATGCCGACGAACAGGTACCACGTCGTGACGAACGTCCCGAGGGCGTACACCCCGACGGTCGGGAGCGTGAGGTCGACCGCCGGCGCGCAGGTTGCGCCCGACCACTGGCAGGGGTACGCGTGGGTGAACAGCGCGACGCCCATCGCGGCGACGGCGGCGCCGACGGCGGCGGCGGCGCGCGTCTCGCGGTCTGCCGGGAGAACGACGAGAATTCCGAGGAAGACGGCGGGAACACCGACGCCGGCGAGGACGCCGCCCAGCTCTCGCACCTCGTATATCGTCGTCCCCGGCCCGCGGAGCAGGTCCGTCGCCGCGACGACGATGCCGGCGACGACGAGGAGTGTGCCGGCGAGTAGGAGCGCGACCCCGACGTACAGCCGACCCGGGTTGGCCTCGCGCTCCCGCGACCCGCCGTACGCCTCGCCGAGACTGGTCATACGCACGCTACCGGTTCGGGCCACAAAACGGTATGTCAGACGGTCGCAAGACGTTCTGTGGGAGCGGAAGGGATTTGACTCTCCCGGCGCTCACCGGGATAATGGCAGACGACGACACGGACGAGGAGACGGACCCGACGGTGCCGCTCGGCGACGGCCCCGCCGTCGAGGGCGCACCGCTCGCCCGCGTCGCAGCCCGGCTGACGTGGCCACAGGAGGCGAGCAGGATTCGCGAGAAGGAGGGCGACGCGACAATCCGCACGCCCGACGGTCCCCGGACGCTCGCGGACGTCCTCGACGAGACCGAGACCACGTACTTCGACACCCGGCAGTCGTTCGTCGCGGCGGTGGAGGCCGCCGTCGGCGTCGGTCCCGTCCCGACGGGCGAGGACTGACACCGTGGCGGCCGCGCGGTCTCGCGCCCTGACGGCGCTCGCGACGCCGTGGGTCAGGCGCGCGCTCGCCGTCGGCGCCGCCGTCGGACTCGTGTGGAGTCTCCTCCCGGACGGCCCGTCGCTTGCCGACCGCGCGGTTCGGGACCTGCTCCTGTTCGTCGTCGTCCCCGGCGCCCTCGCGGTCGGCCACCGCCGTCGGCTCGGGTGGCGGGTCGACCGCCGGGCCGTCCGGAACGCCGCCCGCCTCGCCGCGTTCGTGGCGCCGTTCTACGTCGTCGGCTCGACGCTCCCGACGGTCCGGGCGTTCTACCCGATGTGGCACACCTCGACGGCGCTCGCCTCCTTCCTCCCGCACGCCCTCGCGCAGCTCCTCGTCGTTCTCGCCGCCGAGACCTACTACCGCGGTCTGCTCTGTGTCGGCGTGCGCGAACTCGGCCCCGCCGCGGTGCTGATCAGCCCCGTCCTCTACGCCGTCCACCACGCCGGCAAGCCGCCCGTCGAACTCCTGCTCTCCGCCCCGACGGACGTGCTGTTCGGCGCCGTCGACTACCACAGCCGGTCGATTCTCCCCTCCGTCGTCGCGCACGGCCTCGGGCTGGTGTTTCTCGACTGGCTGGTGCTCCACCCTCCGGTCCTCCCGCCGGCACGCGTCGTCGGTGCGCTCCGGTGGCTCCCGGTTCCGCTGTAGGGCTTATACTCGTCGACGCCCCACGTCCGGCGTGACACTCCCGATCGACCCCGGCGCCCTCGCCGACGAGGATATCGGCGAACGGCGCGCGACGCTCGAGATGGCCCACGACGAGGCGGTCGACCACGTCCGGTCCACCTTCCGCGACGCCGGATTCGGCGTCGCGACCGAGTTCTCGCCCGCCGACCTGTTGAACGAGAAGATCGGCGCCGACCGGGCGCCGTACACCGTGATCGGCGCCTGTAACCCCGAGATGGCCGACCGGGCGCTGGACGCGACAGCCCTGCAGGTCGGCGCGCTGTTCCCGTGCAACGTCGTCGTCTGGGAGGCGGCGCCGAGCCGACAGACCGTCTACCACGTCAGTATCATGAAGATAGCCCGGCTCGTCGGCCTCGCGCCCGACGACGAGGCGATGGCGAGCATCGTCTCGGACACCGGCGACCTCACCGAGCGGGCGTTCGCGGCGCTCTGAGCCGGCCGTAGCGAGGGTGTTTGCGGGCCTCGCTGACGCGCCTACGTGTGGGCGTCCATCGCCTCGATCTGCTCCTGGTAGCGGTTGCGGATGGTGACTTCGGTGACCTGCGCGACGTCGGCGACCTCGCGCTGTGTCTTCTTTTCGTTACAGAGCAGCGAGGCGGCGTAGATGGCGGCGGCGGCGAAGCCCGTCGGCGACTTCCCCGACAGCAGCCCCTGTTCTGCGGTCGTCTCGATTATCTCGCCGGCCTTCGACTGGACCTCCTCGTTGAGGTCGAGCTCGGAGCAGAACCGGGGGACGTACTTCTTCGGGTCGACGGGCTTCATCTCGAGGCCGAGCTCCTGCGAGACGTAGCGGTAGGTGCGGCCGATCTCCTTTCGGCCGACGCGGGACACCTCGCTGATCTCCTCCAGCGACCGGGGGATCCCCTCCTTCCGGCAGGCGGCGTACAGCGCCGCCGTGGAGACGCCCTCGATCGAGCGGCCACGGATGAGGTCCTCGTTCAGCGCGCGGCGGTAGATGACGGAGGCGACTTCGCGGACCGAGCGGGGGACGCCGAGTGCGCTGGCCATCCGGTCGACCTCCGAGAGCGCGAACTGGAGATTGCGCTCGCCGGCGTCTTTGGTGCGGATGCGCTCTTGCCACTTCCGGAGGCGGTGCATCTGGGAGCGTTTCTCCGAGGAGATCGAGCGGCCGTAGGCGTCCTTGTCCTTCCAGTCGATCGTCGTCGTCAGCCCCTTGTCGTGCATCGTCTGGGTCGTCGGTGCCCCGACGCGGGACTTGGACTGCCGCTCGGAGTGGGTGAACGCCCGCCACTCCGGCCCGGGGTCGATCCGGTCCTCGTCGACGATGAGCCCCGTCTCCTCGTGCATGAGCTCGCCGTCGGCGGTCCGAACTAGCTCGTCCGGGTCGACGTCCTCGGGATCGATTACGTCGGCCTCGTCCTCGGCCTCGGACTCGTCCTGCCGCGCGCGGTCCCCTCGACGGCGAGTGGGCCCTGTCATCGCTCTTACCGAAGGGAGTGGCATCCCTCTTAAGAGTGTTGTCCGGCCACGGGCCGGATCGGATATGTCCGCCCGGCTCCGAACGGCGAGCGTGCCGACCATCGAGTGCGACCCGGCGACGGCCCGCGATCGCCTGACCGCTGCGGACGTCGACGTCGGACCGGGCAACACCGACCACGAGCGCTGGCGGGCGGAGCGCGGCGACGCCGTCGCCGTCGCCTACGACGACAAGGTGGTGGTCCAGGGCGCGCAGCCGACCGACCTGACCGCGCTCCTGCGCGACGGCGGCGGGCGCGCGCACGCCTACTTCGACGGCGCGAGCCGGGGAAATCCCGGACCCGCGGCCGTCGGGTACGTCGTCGTCACCGACGACGGCGTCGTCGCGGAGGGCGGCGAGCGCGTCGGCGAGACGACGAACAACCGCGCGGAGTACGAGGCGCTGGTCCGAGCGCTCGAGGTCGCGAGCGACCACGGCTTCGACGAGGTGGACGTCCGCGGCGACTCGGAACTGATCGTTCGACAGGTCCGCGGCGAGTACGACACCGCCGACCCGGGACTTCGCGAGCGGCGAGTGCGCGTCCGCGAGCTCTTGGACGGCTTCGACCGGTGGTCGCTCACGCACGTTCCCCGCGAGGTGAACAGCCGCGCGGACGAGATGGCGAGCGAGGCACTGGAGGATGGCTGAGGAGCTCCCGCGCGAGGTCGTCGACGAGGCAGCGCGGCTCACCCGGCTGGCGCGCCGGGTCGGGTCGGACGCCGAGGCGACGCGCTACCGCGAGGAGCGCGACGCGACGCTCGCCGACCACGGCTTCGTCGCCAGGGTGCGCGACGCCGACGACACGCTCGTCTGTCACCCCGCAGAGTGGCTGGCGGACGGGACGGTTCGGACCGAGCGTGTCGACGACACCGACCGCGCGGCAGAGGTGTCGCTCTCCGGACCGGGGTCGGACCCGTGGGAGACGGTGGAGGCGCACAACGCCGAGGTGGTCGAGCGGGTCCGAACCCGTGCCGACGCCGCAGTCCACGCCGCGACGGCGCGGGCGCTCGCCGACTTCGCCGGTAACCACTACACGAAGCGTATCGACGACCTGACGCCGGGAGAACGCGAGGAGTTCCGGTCGGAGTACTTCCCGCGAAACGCGTGGCCGACCGACCGGCAGAGGCAGCTCTTGGACCGGTCGCTCGCGCTTGTCGGCGACGTTGTCGGCTGGCCCGGCTAGCCCGCGGACTCGACGGCGTCGACCAGCTGCGACGTTCGCTCGTCGTCGACGGCGAACTTCGACGCGATCCAGCCGACACGCTCGACGACCACCTCGAGCCCGCGCTCGGTCAGCTCGTACTGGTTGGTCCGCTTGTCGAGTTCGCTCTTCTCGACGAGCCCCATCTCGACGAGGTCGTCGAGATTCGGGTACAGGCGGCCGTGGTTGACGTCCGTGTCGTAGTACTCTTCGAGCGCCCGCTTGATCGCGAGCCCGTACATCGACTCCTCGGTGAGAATCACGAGGATGTTCTGCTGAAATGCAGTGAGTTCTGGCCCGACACCTACCTCGATCCGCCCTGCGCATGCCTCTGACATACATCCAGTTCTAATTGTTCATCTTATTTAACACTTCACGATCCGGATCAAGATATGATAATCCCAGTCCCGACCCCGTGTCGGCCCGGCGCCGAATCCCGTAATGACTTTGCGGGGCCCCGGTCGATCCATTATCTATGGCCGACCTCTGGAACGATCTCGAGACGGGCCCGGACCCGCCCGAAACGGTTCACGCCGTCGTCGAGTGTCTGAAAGGCGAGCGTAACAAGTACGAGTACGACAAGAGCGTGCCCGGTATCGTCCTTGACCGGGTGCTCCACGCGAACGTCCACTACCCCTCGGACTACGGGTTCATTCCGCGGTCGTACTACGACGACGACGACCCTCTCGACGTCCTGGTCCTCGTCGAGGACGCAACCTTCCCCGGATGTGTGGTCGAGGCCCGACCCGTCGCCCTGATGCGGATGGAGGACGACGGCGAACAGGACGACAAGGTGATCGCCGTCCCGACGGAGGATCCGCGGTACGACCACGTCGAAGACGTCGACGACCTGACCGCACAGCGGAAGGCCGAGATCGCCGAGTTCTTCGAGACGTACAAGAACCTCGAGGCCGGGAAGGAGACGGACACGCTCGGGTTCGAGGACCGACAGGCCGCGATGGACGCCGTCGAACACGCCCAGGAGCTGTACGAGGAGCAGTTCGGGTAGGCGCCAGTGCCACGGCGGGCGGTCCGCGGAGACGGGGAGCGCACACGGAGCGCGGCGGCGCGCGCGACACACGGAGACGGGGCGCTTTTGACCGTGCCGCCGAACGTGTAGCCAATGGCACAGTGTGACGAGTGCGGCAGACACGAGGAACTGCCGTACCAGTGCCGGCGCTGCGGCGACACGTTCTGCGCCGAACACCGGCTCCCGGAGAACCACGGCTGCCCGGGACTGGGCGAGTGGGACGACCCGGACGGCGTGTTCGACAGCGGCTTCGACGCCTCCGTCCAGTCGGGCCGAGACGACGGGAGCGACGGACTGCTCGACTCGCTGACGGCGACCGGCGGCGTCGCGGGCTACTTCCGCGGCAACGTCGCCTACCTCGTCCTCGGGCTGATGTGGGTGACGTTCGCGCTGGAGTGGCTGACGATCATCCTCCTCCCGCCCGGAGCCTTCGAGTTCCTGTTCGTCATCCAGTCCGACCATCTCCTCCGGGTCTGGACGTGGGTGACGAGCGTCTTCGCGCACTCCCCGACGTCGTTCCTCCACATCGTCGGCAACTCCATCGTGATCTACTTTTTCGGCCCGCTGGTCGAGAAGTACGTCGGCTCGAAGAAGTTCGCCGCGCTGTTCGTCGGGAGCGGCGCCCTCGCCGGCCTCGGACATATGGGTGCACACCTCACGCTCGTCGAGTTCGGGATGGCCTCGGGGTCGGTCGGTGCCCTCGGCGCCAGCGGCGCCGCGTTCGCGATTCTCGGCGTCCTCACGCTGCTGAACCCGTCGCTGAAGGTCTACCTCTACTTCCTGCTCCCCGTGCCGATCTGGCTGTTCACGGGCGGATTCGCCCTCCTCTCGGTGGTGTTCTTCGTCGACTCGGGAATCGCACAGGCCGCCGGACAGGGCAACGTCGCTCACTTCGCCCACCTCGCCGGCCTCGCCGTCGGCCTCGCCTACGGCTCGTACGTCCGTGACCGGGCGTCGGTGCCGGACCAGCTGAGCTTCGGCGGCGGCGGTCGTGGCGGCCCGGGCGGCCCCGGTGGTCCGGGCGGTCCCGGCGGCCGCCTCTGAGATGAGACGCGCGCGACCCGACCTCGCCCCCGACCCCGAGGCGGACACGGACGCGATGCGCGAGACCCAGCGTGCGGTCGCGGCGGCGGCGCGCTTCGACGACGACTGCCCGACCCCCGACGCCGTCGCCGGCGGCGACGCCCTCGTCGCCGGGGTGGACCAGGCCTTCCTCGACGACCCGGACCGCGCCGTCTCCGCGGCTGTCGCCCTGCGCGGCGGGCGCGTCGTCGAACGCGTCCACGCCGTCTCGCCGCTCGCGGCCCCGTACGTCCCCGGACTGCTCGCCTTTCGCGAGGGCGGCCCGGCCCTCGGCGCGCTCGCCCGCCTCGACCCGGACCCCGACCTCCTCGTGGTCGACGGGAGCGGGCGGATCCACCCGCGACAGGCCGGCCTCGCGACCCACCTCGGGGTCGTCCTCGGCGTTCCCGCCGTCGGCGTCGCGAAGTCGCTGCTCTGTGGAACGCCCGACGAGGCGACCGACGGCAGACCGACCGGCTGGCGGACACCGGTGCGGGCCGGCGACGACGTCGACGCGCCCGCTCGGACTGTCGTCGGCCACGCGTACCAGTCCCGGCAGTTCGACTCCGGCGTCGTCAATCCGCTGTACGTGAGCCCGGGCCACCGGACGAGCGCCGAGACGGCGACGGACCTGGTCGCGGCCTGTGGCGGCGACTACAAGCTGCCGGAGCCGACGCGGCTGGCCGACCGGCACGCCGCCGCAGTCGGGACGGACCAAGACGGCTGACGCCGCTCGGGTCCGACACGGACCGCTTAACACTGGGGCGGTCCTCGCCCGGTTCATGACGACGCGGACCGCTCTCGTCACGGGGTCGTCGTCGGGTATCGGACGGGCGACCGTCGAGGGGTTCCTCGACCAGGAGTGGCGGGTGTACGCCACCGCCCGCGACCCCGACGACGTCGCCGACCTCGGCGAGCGGACCGACTGTGTGACCGCGCGCCTCGACGTGACCGAGGAGACGGACGTCGAACAGGTCGTCGCCCGGATGGTCGACGAGGAGGGGCGGATCGACTGCCTCGTCAACAACGCCGGCTACGGCCAGTTCGGCCCGACCGAGGACGTGCCCGTCGAACGCGTCCACCGGCAGTTCGAGGTGAACGTCTACGGTCCGCACCGGCTGACCCGCGCGGTCCTGCCGCACATGCGCGACCGGGGCGACGGCACGATCGTCAACCTCTCCAGCGTCGCCGGTCGGGTGTCGTTCCCCGGCGGCGGCGCCTACTGTGGGTCGAAGTTCGCCGTCGAGGCGATGAGCGACGCGCTCCGGGCCGAGGTTCGGGAGTTCGGCATCGACGTGGTCGTCGTCGAACCGGGCCCGGTCGCGACGAACTTCGCCGACCGCGCCGACGCAGAGGTGGCGGGAGTCGAGCGGTCCGGCGCCTACGAGTCGTTCTACACGGCCTTTGCCGACGCCAGCCTGTTCGGCGACGACGGCCCCGCGACCATCCCGCCGGAGCGGGTCGCCGCAGACGTCGTCAACGCCGCGAGCGCGACGAAGCCCCGGGCGCGGTACCCCGTCGGCACGCCCGCGCGGGTCGGCGTTCTCGCGCGGTTCGTCCCAGACCGCCTGCGCGACCGGGCGTTCGCGCTCGTCGACCGCCTCAGCTGAGACAGGCGGCCACGACCCGGAGCGCACGGTCGCCACGCACCGCCTCGGCGAGGAGCGGGACGCGCCGGACCGTCCGCCCCCGGAACAGGCCGGTCGCACGCTCCAGCGCGCTCCGCTGGACCTCCCAGCGTCGCCGGCAGAACTCGCAGCCCTCGGTGTCGGGCGAGACGACCAGTTCGCGGTCCTCGGCCGCGAGGCTCGTCACGTCCGCGAGGTTCTCCATCACCCGGTTGACAACGAGCGTGTCCACCGGGATCTCGTACTCGTCTAGCCGCTCGACCAGCCGCTCGGCCTCGACGACGCTCATCTCCTCCGGCACCCGTGACGACCCGGAAGTCGGTCTGCTCCGGGTCCTTCAGGACGGTCCGCAGGCGCTCGACGCGCTCGCGGAGTTCGGTGAGGCCGGGCGGCTCCTCCGTGCCGTCGTCGCCGCCGAACAGGTCGCCGAGACCGCCGAGCATCCCGCCGAACCGCTCGCGCATCGACAGCAGACGCCCGACCATCGAGTCCATTATCTCCGGAAGCTCCAGCAGCCGGAGGGTGTGGCCCGTCGGCGCGGTGTCGACCACGACCCGGTCGAACCGCGGGTCGTCGAGATACTCGATCAGCTGTCGCATCGCCGCCGCCTCGTCCGCGCCCGGCATCGACCCGCCCATCAGCGGGTCGAACGGGCTCCCGGCGTCGCCGCCCGCTGCCTCGCCCACCTGTCCGAGGCCGCCGAGGGGCTGGTCGCCGAACACGTCCGCCATCGACGCGTCCGGGTCTATCTCCGCCCCGAACAGCGGCGCCCCCTCGCGGACGCGCTCCGGGTCCGGGCCGATCGGCGTCTCCAGCGTGTCCGACAGCGAGTGCGCGGGGTCAGTCGAGACGACGAGCGTCGGCGTCCCGGCCTCGGCGCTGGCGAGCGCCGTCGCCGCCGCGCAGGTGGTCTTGCCGACGCCGCCTTTCCCGCCGTACAGCACGTACGTCGGGGCGTCGACCGTCGCCGGTGCAGCGGCGTCGACTGTCACCGCCTCGGCGTCGTCGACCGACTCGACCGGTTCGACGTCCAGGTCGTTCACGCCTCCCGGTCGTCCGCGCGCCGACGAGTATCCGTCGATCGTCGAGTCGGCTCAGCCGAGGTGTGCCCGCAGCCGCGCCCCCGCCTCGTCGACCCGTGCCGTCGTCAGCGAGAACCGCACCCGCCCCTCGGCACCGGCCCCGAACGCGTCGCCGGGCATCCCGGCGACTCCCGCATCGTCTATCAGCCGCTCGACCGACGCGAGGTCGCCCGCGACCCCCGGCAGGTCCGCGAGGACGTAGAACCCGCCCCGCGGCGGGAGGTAGTCGGCGCCGACGGCGTCCAGCGCCGCGCAGAAGCGGTCCCGGCGCTCGCGGAGGCGGCTGCGCGCGCCGTCGGCGTACGCCTCGCCCGTCTCCCGGAGCGCCCGCGCGACGGCGACCTGTGCCGGTCGACTCGCCGAGATGGTCGTCAGCAGGTGGCGGGTCTGGAGGGCGTCGACGTGGCACTCCGGGACGACCGCCCACCCGACCCGGAGGCCGGTGACGGCGAACGTCTTCGACGCCGCCGAGACGACGACCGGGTCCGGGGCGTCGAGGGCGAGGGCGCTCTCGAACCGCCCGGACAGGTCGAAGGCGTCGTACACCTCGTCGCGGACGAGGAGGGCGTCGTGGTCCGCCGCCGTCTCGAGGACCGCGCGGGTCGCGTCGGGGTCGTACACCGCGCCGGTCGGGTTGTTCGGGTCGTTGAGGACGACGCCCGCCGTCTCGGGGCCGACCGCCTCGCGGACCGCCGCCTCGTCGAGACCGCCGTCCGGCGCGGCGGCGACACGCCGAACCCGGCCGCCGTGGAGCCGGGCCTGTGCCGGATAGTACGGGTACGTCGGGTCGACGACGACCACCTCGTCGCCCTCGCGCTCGTCCGACAGCGCCCGCGCGACCCCGAGCGAGACGGCCTCTGTCGCGCCCGCGGTGACGAGGACGCGCCGGCGCGAGACGCCGTGACGCGCCGCGAGCAGGTCGCGGAGCTCGGGGAGACCCGGCGACGGCGGGTACTGGAGGTCGTCGGCGGACGCGTCCGCCGCCTCGTGGAGCCCCTCGCGGAGCGACGGCGGCGGCCCCCAGTCCGGGTCGCCGCTGACCATCCCCACGACGTCCCGGTCGGCGTCGGCCGCGTAGGCGACGACCTGCTGGAACAGCGGCTCGTCGTAGCCGGTCACGGCGAGCCCTCCGGCGAGCCGTGACCGGGGCGCCTCGCGGCGGTGGTCACGCCGTGACTCCGTGCGGGCCGCGAGCGGAGCGTAGAACGACCGTCGTCACGACCGACCCTCCGGCGCGGTACACCTATCGGTTTCGCCACACCGGGCCGTCGGCCGCGCGTCCGACGGTCCCCGTGACTTTTCGCCGGTGCCCGCAAGCGACGGTCGTGAACAAGCGAGACCACGTGCTCAACGGCGTGCTGCTGGCAGTCGGCGTCGCGGTCATCCTCGGCGTCGCGCCCTCTGTCGGCGTCGGTGCCGACGAGCGGACGCTCCCGACCGCGTCGCTCGACGCCCTCGCGACGGTGGGCCTCCTCGTCGCCGAGTTCTTCCTTCCGGTCGTTCTCGGCGCTCTCGTTCCGGACGTCGACACCGCGTTCGGCAGGCACCGCAAGAGCCTCCACAACGCCCTGGTGGTCGCGGTGTTCGTCGCCTACCCGGTCGTCTTCGACAACCTCCACTTCGTCTGGCTCGGGGTCGTCTCGCACCTCGTGCTCGACCTCGCCGGGAGCGCGCGCGGCATCGCCCTCCTCTACCCGCTCACGAGCGAGGAGACCGACCTGCCCGGCGGCGTCTCGACCTCCAGCCGGTACGCGACGCCGCTCACGGTCGTCATCACGCTGGCCGAACTCGGTCTCGTCGCGGTCGTCCACTACTACCTGGTGCCGCTCGACACCTCGGGCCACGCCGTCAGACAGGCGACCACACAGCTGGCGACGCTGCTCTAGTACACCCGCACGTCGTCGAACTGCCCGCCGTAGGCGACGTGGCCGGGGTGGGTCGCCTCCATCCCCGAGAGGAGGACGCGGTTGACCTTTCCCCACGTGTTCTCGTAGCCGAGGTGGACGAACTCCGTCAGCCCGCGGGCCCGGCCCACGACCCCGCGTCGGCGAACGACCCGCCGTTCTGCGCCCTCGCTGAGCGCGGCCACCAGGTCGCCGGCGTCGTCTATCGGCCGGTCGAACGCCGTCCACGCCTCGCCGACGGTTCCACACAGGTGGGCGTACGACGACCCGAACCCCTGGAGCCCCGTCTCGCGGGCGATCCGTCGCGCCCGGCGGTTCTGGTAGGGCAGGAGCTTCGCGTTGTGCGTCTCGGCGGCGTGGATCGTGTCCGCGTGCTGGGTCACGTCGGCGGCACCGAGACTGATGCCCGCGAAGCCGGGGTGGGGGACGAGAACGGCGGCGTCCTGCTCGTCGAGGGCCGCGAGCGCGCCGTCGAACGTCACGAAGTCGGGGATCGGCTCGTCGGGGTCGACCGCGAGGATGTGCCGGCGGTCGTGCCACGTTCCGGTGAACACCTCGCGGCCGGGGACGACGAGGAGGTCGTCGGTCGAGTGCTGCGCCGCTCGCGCCCGAATCTCTGGCAGACGCGTGTAGTGTGGCGCGTACACCAGCGCGTCGAGGCCGCGTGTCCGCGCACGCTCGACCACCCGGTCGTCGAGCGCCTTCACGTGGAGGTCGACACACGTCTCGGCCCCTGTCACGGCCGGCGCTACCCTGGCCCGGCTGTTAGTCGTTCCGTCTCGTGGACGGCTCCCGGGTGCGGCGGCTGTCGCGCGCCGGTGTTCGTCGCCGTCTCCCCGCGGCTCCGCCGCTCGGGCCGCCGAGGGCTACCGTTCCTCGCTGTCCAGCACCCGGATCTGGTCCCCGCGCACCGTGACCGGAATCGGGACGGTCGCCTCGTACAGTTCGACCGTCACCTGGTCCTTGCCCTCGTCGATGCGCTGGACCCGCGCCTTCTCGCCCTTGAACGGCCCGGCGACGAGTTCGACGATGTCGCTCTCCGCGATCCCCTCGACGTCCGGGGTCGGCGAGAGGAAGTGTTCGACCTCCGTCAGCGACGAGGTGCCGGGGACGATGCTCCGCGCGTGTGGGATCTCCTCGAGAACCCGCTCCAGGACGCCGGTGTCGTCCGCCTCGACCATCACGTAGGAGGTGAGCGAGTCCGGCGCGAGGACGGCGTGGACCTTGTTCTCCTCGCGGCTCGCGATCATGTCCGCGACGGTGCGCTCCTGGCTGGCCGTGGTCTTGACGGCGAAGATTGGCACGGCTCAGGCCCCCGGGAGTACCGTCATGAGCGTGAAGATGAGGAACCCGAGGATACCGATCAGGACGATGCCGGCGCCCGCGATCAGCGCCACCTGTGAGAACTCGTCCCACGCCGGCGTGCTCGCGAGTTCGAGCACCCGTCGGTAGCTCGAGAAGTCGTACTTGACGTCCATGCGTATAGATAGGCCAGCGGAAATATATCTATCTGACGACTCCCCCGGGCCGCTACTCGACGAAGTCGATCTCCTGCTTGCGGTCCGCCTCCGGCACCGACGCCTCGCCCTGCCCGTAGATCTGTGGTGACTCGACGCCGGTGACGACGATCATCGTCCGCATCGTCCCCTCCAGCGACTCGTCGATGGAGGTGCCCCAGATGATCCGCGCGTCGGGGTCGATCCGCTCGTATATCTCCTCGACGACGCCCTCTGCCTCCTCGATCGCCATGTCTGTCCCGCCGGTGACGTTGACGAGCGCGGAGTTCGCGCCCGAGATGTCGACGTCGAGCAGCGGCGACCGGAGCGCCGACCGCACCGAGTCCTGTGCCTTCTTCTCGGAGTCGGACTCGCCGAGGCCGATCATCGCGACGCCGCCGCGCTCCATCACCGTCTGGACGTCGGCGAAGTCGAGATTGACGAGACCCTGCTTGGTGATCAGCTCCGTGATCCCCTTCACCGACCGCATCAGCACCTCG
>KI543170.1:90284-92154 GCA_000496195.1 uncultured archaeon A07HB70 | reverse complement strand
CCGACGGCTGGCGTCGTCACCCTCGTCGGACCACCAGACGG
This sequence comes from uncultured archaeon A07HB70, assembly GCA_000496195.1. Taxonomy (GTDB): domain Archaea; phylum Halobacteriota; class Halobacteria; order Halobacteriales; family Haloferacaceae; genus A07HB70. The sequence continues at coordinate 92,113 of KI543170.1, read as the reverse complement.
CCCGGGCCAGCGGGCACGTCCACGACGGACGAGACCGCTCTGCCGGCTCAGTCCGCGCCCTCCGCGGACGCGACGCCGTCGCCGAACGCCGCACGGGCGGTGACGAACGCCCGTGCCCCGAGCGCCCGCACCTCCTCGCGCCGGACGACGAGGAGGACGCCCCCGACGACGAGGTAGAGGGCGGTGTAGGCGTACAGCACGTCGATACTGAGCGCCTCGGCGACCGGCTCCGGGTAGACGAGTATCAGGCCGAACTCGACGAGCACCTGCGAGATGAACAGGCCGAACAGCGCCGCCGCCTCGCGGACGCTTATCTCGAAGTTGGTGATGATCGCGATGGCGAACAGCGACTGCGCGGCGGTGATCCAGATCTCGGCGACCTGCTTCGTGTCGAACGGCAGGGCTCCGACCTGCCCCGCCGCGATCGAGTAGACAACCGCGAGCGTGCCGATCAGGAGCGTCCACTGGTTGAGCTTCGACGAGATGAGCGCGTTGAACCCGGCCGTCGAGCGCGACTTGTTGACCAGGTAGGCGACGACGATGAGCTCCGGGCTCTCGCTCGCCAGCGGCGCGATCCACTGGATCATGAAGAACTCGGGGATGCCGAACTGGAGGCCGAGCTCCTCGAGGCCGTGGGCGAACGGCTCGACGGCGACGAATATCATCGCGCCGGCGTAGACGAACAGGAAGACCTCGCTCGCGACCCGAGGCACGCGCGGGAGCGACTGAAGATAGGCCGGGACCCCGACGTTCGCCTCGTGTTCTCCGGCATCGCCGCGGACGATGATGGCGATGTAGAGGGCGTACAGGCCGACGAGAACGAGCGTGTCGACGACGCCGATGCCGCCGACCGCCCCGGCGCCGGCCAGCGTCGTCGGCGAGAACGGGACCAGAAAGGCGAACACCGTCGCGGCGAGGAGAAACGCCATCTCGGTCGAGAGGTCGCGGTCGAGGGTGACCGCGTTCGCCATGAATCCGTCGCGCTCCGTGACCGCCTGGTCGTCGGACGTGCGGGCGCGGACGACGGTGAAGAGGGCGATCGTCGACCACCCGACACCGATGAGGATGCGGTTCGCGCCGGTCATGTTCGCAACGGCGAGGTTGGCAGCGCGCGCGCCCTCCGCGGTGCCGGCGTTCGCCCCCGCGTTCCACGCGTACAGCGCGTCGACGGCGTACTCCGGCGCGACCGCGAGGACGGCCAGCACCGCGATCGCGAACGCCTGCGGGACGTCCTTCTCCGCCGTCTCGGCGCCCCACGCGAGCAGGAACGAGGCCCCGAGCACCGCGAGGCCACTGAACCCGACGACGACGCCGGTACCGAGCGTCTCGGACGTCGGCACGGGGAGGCCCGCCTCCGCGCCGAACCGCGTCACCACCCACGGGAGCGTCGTGGCAAGCGCGATCGCCACGCCGACGAGCGGGTGTCGAAGCCGGCCAAACACGTCGTGAGGGGGACGTCCCCGACACCTATCTCTTGCGTTCGCTCCGGTCCGGGGTTTATGTCCTCTCCCGTCCGCTCTCGCGGTATGCAGGTGTTCGGGCTGATTGGCGACCCGGTCGAACACTCCCTGTCGCCGCCGATGCACGAGGCCGCGTACGACGCGCTCGGGGTCGACGCCCGGTACGTCACCTTCGAGCCGACGGGCGCCGGCGCCGCCGTCGACGCCGCCGCCGCGCTCGGAATCGCCGGCCTCAACGTGACGATCCCGTTCAAGCGGGACGTCCTCGGCCACGTCGACCCGACCCCGCTGGCGGAGCGTGTCGGCGCGGTGAACACCGTCGACCTCTCGACCGACCCGCCGCGCGGCCACAACACCGACCTCGCCGGC
>KI543170.1:84612-89806 GCA_000496195.1 uncultured archaeon A07HB70 | reverse complement strand
GACCTCGCCGACGCCGTGGGCGAGGGGACGACCGCCGGCGGTCTCGACGGCCTCGCCGACCGACTGCCGGACGCCGAGCTCCTCGTGAACGCCACGAGCGTCGGGATGGACGACGACACGACTCCGGTTCCTGCCGACCACCTCCACGGCGGCCTCGCGGTCCTCGACGCGGTGTACAGCCCGGTCGAGACGCGCCTCCTGCGCGACGCCGCCGCCGCGGGCGCGACGACCGTCGACGGCGCGTGGATGCTCCTCTACCAGGGCGTCGAGGCGTTCGAGACGTGGACCGGCCGCGAGGCGCCCGTCGCGGCGATGAACCGCGCGCTCCGCAGCCGGCTCTAACCCGCGTGCTTTTGTCGCGACCGCACGACTCGCCGGCTGTGGGACTCCTCGACACGATTCGCTCGCTCCTCGGACTCTCTGGAGGGCCCGACGACCGCCGCGAGGGAGACGGCGAGGTGACGGTCGAACACGACCCGCCGGCGCCGGCGACGACCGACGCGACCGACGAAACCGCGGACGACGAGCCCCCGGCGGCTGCCGGGACCGACGCGACGGCGTCGACGGGGTCGATGGTCGACGAGAGCGTGACCGGGCCGAACGAGGCCGCGGAGCCGCCGGAGGCGACGACGGCCTCCAGCCCGCGGGTCGACCCGGAGGCCTGCGGTGCCGCCGAGTCAGACGCCGGCGTCGAGTCGCTCGTCGACGAGGCCGAGGACGACGACGCTCCGACAGACGACGCGTCCGACGGGGGCGACCCAGTCGAGACGGTCCGGGGCATCGGCCCGGCCTACGCCGACCGGCTCGACGACGCTGGCGTCGAGACGGTTCCGGACCTCGCGGCCGCGGACCCGACCGCGCTCGCAGAGGCGATCGAAGTGGCCGAGTCGCGGGTCGAGCGGTGGGTCGACCGGGCGCGCGACCGCACCGCGTGATCCACCACGTCGACGGCGTCGTCGTCCCCGCCGACGAGGCGACCCTCTCCGTCGACGACCGCGGCGCGCGCTACGGCGACGCTGCCGTCGAACCCGTACGGGTCCACGGCGGTGTCCCGCACGCGTGGGACGCCCACGCGGCTCGTCTGCGGACGTCGCTCGACCGGCTCTCGATCCCGGCGCCGGACGACCTGCGAGCCCGTGTCGACGACCTGATCGCCGCGGGCGTCGAGGAGGCCCTGCTCTCGGTCTCGGTGACGCGTGGGACGGGAGGCGGCCTCACCCCGCCCGCGGAGCCCGATCCGACGGTCGTGATCCGGACGCAGCCGCGCGACCGCGCCGGTGTCGCCGGGTCGCCGCCGTGGGACGCCCCGGCGCGCCTCCAGACCGTCACGCCCCGGCGCGTGTCCGACCGCTCGGTGCCCGCCGACGCCCGGACGGGTGCGCGCCTCGACGCAGTGCTGGCGCGGGCGGAGCTCCACGACGCCGACGAGGCGCTGGTGCTCGACGCCGAGGACCGGGTCGTCGGCGGCGCCGACGCCGCGCTGCTGTTCGTCGACGACGCGCTCCACACCCCGTCGCTCGACTGCCCGGTCGAGCCACGGGTCGCTCGGTCGCTCGCGCTGGACCTCGCCGCCGCCGAGGGTGTCCCGACCCGGGAGGGGCCGTACACGCCCGACGACGTGCGCTCGGCAGACGAGGCGCTCCTCGCGACGGCAGACGGCCTCCGACCGGTGGCCGCCGTCGACGGAATCGACCTGCCCGGCGGCCCGGTCGTGCCCCTGTTCGCGCGCCTGTACGACCGCCACGTCGAGGCGGTCTGTCACGGCGGCGTCGACGACCCACTCGCCGACGCCTGAGCGCTTTTTACCGTGCGGCCCCTGGATCGATCAATGTCAGACGACGCCATCGCGCCCGTCGCGAACGTGCCGACCGACGGTACGCTTCTGTTCACGATTCGGCCCGTCGACGGCGGCGAGGCGGTGGAAGCCGTGGTGAGCCGCCGCGGCGACGACGTGGTCGCCTACCGCAACTACTGCAAGCACTGGACCGACGTGCGCCTCGACACTGGCGACGGCGCCCTCGTCCGCGACGACGAACTCGTCTGCCAGCGCCACGGCGCGACGTTCACCCGCGAGTCCGGGCGCTGTACGTTCGGGCCGTGCGAGGGCGCGGTGCTGGACGCCGTCGGCGTCGAGGTGACCGACGGCACCGTCCACCTCAACGAGGACGGGTTCTCCTTCGAGAGCCTCGGGGGCGACGACGACAGAGATCGGTCGTCCGGGAGTCGGGTCGGGTTCGGGGGGACGTAACAGGACGGCTCGGCTGTGGCGTCGAGCGACGGTCGCGGGAGGTGGACTCGAACCAGGCTCTTCCGTTCGAACCCTGCGCTCGCTCACGACACGGGACAAGAGGCGACGAGACGGCGGCATAGCGGGAGGTGGATTTGAACCACCGATCTCCGGGTTATGAGCCCGGCGGAATCTCCGAACTATCCCATCCCGCTGGAAAAAAAGAGCCTCGGCCGCAGATTAAGGCTTGTGATCCCCACCCGTCACACCCGCCTGACGGCGCGGCGATCAGCTGCCGGCGTCGACGCGCCAGGTGAACAGGCTCTCCGCGACGTAGTTCACCAGCACCGCGACGGCGATCGCGAGCGGGCTGGCCGCGAGAAACCAGAGGTCCGTGCCGCCGACGACGAGCGTCACGTCCAGCCGGCTGGTCAGGGTCCAGTAGACGACGAGCTGGACCGCCACCCCGCCGGCCCGGACGCCGTGGGAGGTGAGCAGGCGTCGGAGGAACGGCCGCCGACCGGCCTCGCCGTGGCCGGCGAACGTCCACCGCTCGTTGACGAGAAACATCACGAGAATCGCCGCCTCGACGCCGCCGGCCTTCGCGAGGAGCTCCGGCAGGCCGGCGCCGAGGCGGAGCGCGACGAGCGTCGTGTTGTCGACGGCGGCGCCGACGAGGCCGACCGAGACGAACTGGCCGAACCGTGCCTTCGACCGGAGTGCGTCGAGACGGTCGATCATTCCTCCGCGGTGTCGACCCGGTCTCCGTCGACGAGCGCCGGGTCGCTCCCCTCGAGCGCGCGGTGGAGCCGGTGCCCCCGGAGCCGCCGGGCGCGGTGGCGCGCGACGAGGAGGCCGCGGGCGATGCCGAGCGTGTCGGTCACGGGCGAGACGGTGGAGTTCGGCTGGTCCTCCCAGTCGACCGGCACCTCGGCGACGCGTCCCCCGAGAGCGTCGACGACGGCGACGAGTTCGACGTCCCACGCGAACCCCGGCTCGTGGAGGTGTGCGCGCGCCTCGTTCCACGCCGCCGCGGTCAGCGCCTTCGCGCCACACTGGTAGTCGTAGAGCGAGACGTCGAGCAGCCGGCGGGCGAGCCACGCGAACCCGTCGCCGAGGAACCGCCGCGCGAACGTCTGGTGGCTCGCCACCGTCGCGTCGGGGTGGCGCCGGGAGCCGACGGCGAGGGCGGCGTCGCCGGCGCCGACGGTGTCGACGACGCGGGCGACGGAACCGACGGGCGTCGACCCGTCGGCGTCGGCGAACGCGCGGACGTCCGTCTCGAGCGCCTCGAACCCCGCCGTGACGGCGGCGCCTTTCCCCCGCCGCCGGTCGGCGTCGGCGACGACGACCCGGTCCGGGAGCCCGGCGAGCGCCGTTCGTGTCGCCGCGTCGGCGGCGTCGAGTTCGACGCGGACGACGGCGGGGTCGAGCCGCTCACACAGCGCCTCCGCGTACGGGACGAGCCGGTCGGGGTCGGGCCGATAGGCCGGCAGTACTACCCCAACGTCCATGACACCGCGTATCCGGAGCGTCAGTAAAAGTCGTCCGACTCGGCATCCAGAAAGCCTATCGGCGCCGGCAGCCGTCCGACGGGTATGGAGTTCGGCGTCGTCGCCCGGTGGCTCGTCGTTCTCGCGCTCCTCGCCGGACTCGGCCTGCCGCTCGCGGCCCGCACCTTCGAGCGACTCGACGGCCGCGGCGTCGGTCTCGCGCTGCCGGTCGCGTTCGTGACGGTCTGGTGGGGCGCATACCTCGTCGGACAGGTCACCTACGGCGCCCACGCGACGCTCGCCGGCCTCGCGCTCCTCGTTCTCGTCGCCGCCGCGCTCTCCGTCGACGTCGACGTCGGCGACACCGTCGCGCTCTCGCTCTCGCTCCCGCCCCTCGACCGCCGCGCCGCGGGACAGGCTGCCGGCGTCTTTCTCGCCGCGTTCGCCCTCGTCGTCGCCGTCCGTGCGCTCGACCCCGCCGTCGGACCGCTCGGCGGCGAGAAGTTCCTCGACTACGGGATGCTGGAGGCGCTCGCCCGCGCCGACCGCCTCCCGCCGGAGGACTTCTGGTTCGCCGGCGAGCCGGTGGCGTACTACTACGGCGGCCACCTGCTCGCGGCGACGCTCGGCGACCTCGCCGGCACCGACCCGCGGCTGACGTACAACCTCGCGCTCGCGGCCGTCTACGCCGCGCTCGTCGCCGCCGTCTACGACGTCGCGGCGGCGATCGGCGTCCGGCGGGGGCTGGACCGCCGGGTGACCGGCGGGACGGCGGCCGTCCTCGTCGGCCTCTCCGCGAACCTGCTGGCCGCCGCCGACGTCCTCCTCGTCGCCCTCCCGGACGCGGTGGCGCACCCGATCGCCGCCGCCGCCTCCGACCAGCCCCCGGCCCAGGTCGTCCGCGACGCGGCGCAGTTCGGCTACTTCGAGTACAGCCGCGTCATCCCCGGCACGATAAACGAGTTCCCGCTGTTCGCGTGGCTGAACGGCGACCTCCACGCCCACATGACCAGCACGCCGTTCGCCGTGCTCGTCGTCGGCCTCTGTCTCGCCTACGCCGTCACGCCCGCAGCCGCGGTGCGCCGCCGCCGCCTGCTCGCGTTCGGCGCCGTCCCCGCCGTCGCGGGCGTCCTCGCGGTGGTGAACACGTGGTCGTTCCCGACGCCGTTCGGACTGCTCTGGCTCACGCTCGCGCTCTCGCCGACGGACCCGCTCGACCTGCTCCCCGCCGCCGTCGCCGCGCCGGTTCGCGAGCGCCTCCCCCGCGGTCCCGCCGGCGAACTCCTCCGACCCGTCGTCGCGGCGCTCCCCGCCGTCGGCGCCGCCGTCGTCGCCTGCGTCCTCGCCGCGCCGTTCCTGTTCGGTGCCGCCGCGGACGCCGCCTCGGACCGCTCCGTGGCGCTCCTCGCGGCAGACGAGCGGTCGAGCGCCGGCGGCCTCCTGCTCGTCCACGGCGTCTTCCTCGTCGCCGGGT
>KI543170.1:78338-83679 GCA_000496195.1 uncultured archaeon A07HB70 | reverse complement strand
GGCGCGACGGGCACGGCGGAGGCCGGCACGTCCGGGACCGCCGCCGACGGCTCCGGCGTGCGCGCCCGGGTCGTCACGCTCGAGGGGCCGCCGCGCCGGACGCTCGCGACGCTCCTCGCGGTCGTCCTCCTCTGCTCGACGCTCGTCTACGGCGCGCAGGCGCTCCCGGCGCACGCCGAAACGGGCCGGGCCGACCCGACGCTCGACGCGCGGGCGTTCGTCTCGGAGCGCCACCCCGGCGCCGCGCCCGCGATCGCGTACCTCGACCGCGTGCCGGGCACACCGACGCTTCTGTCGGCGCCCGCGACCGCTCTCCCCCCACCGGGTGGCTCGTCCCCTGCCCCGCCGGGGATGTACAGCTGGACCTCGTCGCCGGCGGCGAGCATGACGGGCGTGCCGGCGGTTGCGGGCTGGAGACACGAGGTCGGCTACCGCGGGCGTGCGGCGTACCTGACCCGCGTCCGAGCCGCGGACGAGATGTACCGCGCGAGCCCGGAGCGCCGGGTCGCGCTCGTGCGCGAGTACGGCGTCGACTACGTCTGGGTTGGAGAGGCAGAGCGGGCGCGCTACGGCGACGTCTCGTTCGACCGGATCGACGGCGTCGAGCCAGTCGTCGAGACGGAGACGGTGACGCTGTACGCCGTCGACCGGGACGCGCTGGCGGCCCGCTAGGCCTCGCTGGCCCTGTGGACGGTCAGCGCGTCGGCGTCGACCGAGACGGTGTCGAGCCAGTGTGGGACGAACCGGCGCTTCTCGAAGTCCTCGCGCTCGTCCTCGGTGCCGACGGTACACCACAGCTGCATCTCGTCGGGACCGTGGTACTCGCCCTGTCGCTGGATGGCGAAACAGACCCGCTCCTCGCCGTCGTACTCGACGACTGCACCCTTTCGGATGCCGGGGTCGCCGCGGACGATCAGGTTCTCCATGTGGTGTCGGTGGCGGCCGCCCGGGATTGAACGCTTCGGCTCCGCCCCGGCTGGAGACCGAACGCTTCTTGACCGGCGGCGGCCAACCACCGGCACTATGGAGATGCCGCGCCGGATGAACACGTACTGTCCGCACTGTAACGCCCACCACGAGCACGAGGTGGAGAAGGTGCGCCGCGGGCGCGAGACGGGGATGAAGTGGATCGACCGCCAGCGCTCGCGCGGGCTGTCGACAGTCGGCAACGCCGGGAAGTTCTCGAAGGTCCCCGGCGGCGACAAGCCGACGAAGAAGACGAACCTCAAGTACCGCTGTGGCGACTGTGGCAAGGCGCACATGCGCGAGGGCTGGCGCGCCGGTCGGCTGGAGTTCCAGGAGTAATGGCGGGGAGCTTCCACGTCGTCGAGTGCCCGGACTGTGGAAACGAGCAGACGGTGTTCGGTCGGGCGTCGACGCCGGTCGCCTGCGTCGTCTGCGGGTCGACACTCGCGACGCCGACGGGCGGCAAGGCGCAGTTCACCGGCGACGTCGTCGAGACGGTCGAGGCGCGCGAGTAGCGCGCAGACGCCGCGGCTCTTCTCGCACACCGCCGCCACCCGCTCGTCGCCGTGTCTCCCCCTGGCGGCGTCTCCGCTGCCGGGCCGCCCCCGCGCTCCGGCGGCGACGCGTCCGGCCCGTCCCGATGGAAACGCTTGTGACCACGGAACGCCGACCCGTCTGTATGCAGTACACAGGCTGGCCGGAGCCGGGCGAGCTCGTCGTCGGCAAGGTCGACGACATCGAGGACTTCGGGGTGTTCGTCGAGCTGGAGGAGTACGAGAGCAAGCGTGGCCTCGTCCACGTCTCCGAGGTCGCGAGCGGCTGGATCAAGAACGTCCGCGACCACGTCACCGAGGGGTCGACGGTCGTCGCGAAGGTGCTCGAGATCGACGAGGAGGCCCAGCAGATCGACCTGTCGATAAAGGACGTCAACGAGCACCAGCGAAAGGAGAAGATCCAGGAGTGGAAAAACGAGCAGAAGGCCGACGCGTGGATGACGGTCGCGTTCGGCGAGGACCTCTCGAACGAGCGCTACCGGGCGGTCGTCACGGCCCTGATCGCGGAGTTCGAGACGCTGTACGACGCCTTCGAGGCCGCCGCGATCCACGGTACCGAGGCGCTCGACGGCCTCGACCTGCGCGACGACGACGTCGACGCGGTCGTCGAGACGGCCCGCGAGAACGTCTCCGTCCCGTACGTGACGGTGACGGGCTACGTCGACCTGCGCTGTCCGACCGGCGACGGCGTCGACGTCGTCCGCGAGGCGCTCTCGGCGGCGGAGGGCAACGGCGAGGTCGCCGACGAGGTCGACCTGTCGGTGTCGTACGTCGGTGCGCCCGAGTACCGAATCCGGGTGCAGGCACCGGACTACAAGATCGCGGAGGCCGAACTCGAGGAGAGCGCCGAGCGCGCCCGGGCGGCGATCGAGGGCGTGGGCGGCACCGCCGAGTACCACCGCGAGCGCCGCGAGGAGTGACGCGAGGTGAAGTCCGACATCCGGGTCTGTGGCGCGTGGCGCGACCGCCACGACCGGCCGGTGTACACGCTCGGCGGGACCTGTCCCGACTGTGGCGCCGGGACGGAGAACTCGGCGCCGGCGCCGTTCGACCCGGACGACCCGTACGGCGAGTACCGCCGCGCTCTTAAGCGTCGCCGACGCGGCTAGTCCGCATGGACCCTATCGAGATCGACCGGGTCGCGGACCCGTCGCTCGACGACCCGGTGCTCGTCGAGGGGCTCCCCGGCGTCGGCCACGTCGGGAAACTCGCCGCCGACCACCTCACCTCCGAGTTCGACTCGGCGCTCGTCCGCCGGGTGTACGCCGACGACTTCCCGCCGCAGGTGGCGGTAGAAGACGGCGTCGCGAGCCTCGCCTGTGCCGAGTTCCACGCCGTCGACGCCGACGGGGTCGACCTCCTCGTCCTCACCGGCGACCACCAGGCCGGGTCGACGGCGGGTCACTACCGCCTGACGGACGCCTTCCTCGACGTCGCCGAGTCGTTCGGCGTCGGGCGGGCGTACGCACTCGGCGGCCTCCCGACGGGAGAGCTGATGGACGACGACGACCACGCCGTCGTCGGCGCAGTCACCGACGCCGAGATGTGTGATGACCTGACAGCCGCGGGCGTCGAGTTCCGCGACAGCGAGCCGGCGGGCGGCATCGTCGGCGTGTCGGGGCTGCTCCTCGGCCTCGGCAGCCGGCGCGGCCTCGCGGCTGCCTGCCTGATGGGCGAGACGAGCGGCTACCTCGTCGACCCGAAGAGCGCGCGCGCCGTGATCACGGCGCTCGAGGACCTCCTCGGGTTCTCGGTGGCGCTCGAGGACCTGGAGGAGCGTGCCGAGGAGATGGAGGAGGTCGCCGGGCGCATCCGGGAGATGCAGGAGGCGAACGCGCCGGTGCCGGACGACGACCTGCGGTACATCGGCTGACAGACGCGGGCGGGCGGGTGTGCTGCCGTCCCCCGCTCCTCGTCTCCGGGCCCGCGCGCCGACGAGTTCTTCTGCGACGGTGCGCTACGTCGCCCCGTGATTCCGGAGCCGCTGGGACTCCTCCCGCCGTGGCTGCTCGCCGGCCTCGCGCTCGGCGCCGCGGCGAGTCTCGCAGCCACCGTCGCCTTCGCCGCCGGCGAGCGGCTGTTCCCGGGACGACCCGCCGCCTCCTCCGACCGGGTCGACGGAGCCGAGCGGCGGCGGGCGGAGATCCGCACGTTCCTGCGCGAGATCGGCGAGCCGTACGCCGAGGACCACGAGGTCGAGGGCCGCCGGGTGGCGTTCTGGCTCCTCCACCGCGACGTCGCAATCACCTTCGACGCGCAGGCGTACTTCCGGCTGGAGTCCGCCGGCGTCGCCGCGGTTCTCTGTGAACACGAGATGCCGGGCTGGTCGCTCGGCCGGCGTCTCCCGTTCGAGACGCCCGCCGTCGACCCGCCGACGCCCGCCGCCGACCCCGTCACCGAGGCGTTCGCGGAGCTCGGGCTCGACCCGGACGCCGACGCGGCGGCGGTCAAGCGCGCCTACCGCGACCGGGCGAAGGAGGTCCACCCCGACGCCGGCGGCGACGAGGACGAGTTCAGGCGCGTCCAGGAGGCGTACGCCACCGCGCGGAACCACGCGAGCGCCGGCGCGGGGCCGATCCCCGACGCCGGGGCCTGACCCGCCGCGATGCTCGAACTCGGCACCTCCGTCGCCTTCGCGGACCGTGCGCTCTACCTCGTCGACGTCGACACGCTCGTCCTCGCAGACCTCCACGTCGGGCGCGACGAGGCCTCGAACGTGGCGTTTCCGCTCGGCGAGCGCGCCGACCTCCGCGAGCGGGTCGGCTCGCTCCTCGACCGGTTCGACCCCGCGACGGTCGTGTTCGCGGGCGACGTGCTCCACAGCTTCGCCGAGGCGACCGAGCGGACCCGCGCGTCGGTCTCGGAGCTCGCCGGCGCCTGCCGCGACCGGGGCGCGAGCGTCGTCGTCGTCGCCGGCAACCACGACACGATGCTCGACGCCGTCTGGGACGGCCCCGTTCCGGACGAGCACCGCCTCGACGACGGGACGGTCGTCTGTCACGGCCACGCCGAGCCGGCGGGCGAGGCGCCGCGCTACGTCGTCGGCCACGACCACCCGGCGCTCGACGTCGAGGGCGAGCGCCACCCCTGTCTGCTCTACGGCGCGGGCGTCTACCGCGGTGCCGACCTGTTCGTCCTTCCGGCGTTCAGCTCGCTCGCGCCCGGAACCGCCGTCAACGGCGCCCGCGCCCGCGACTTCCAGACGCCGCTCGTTCGCGACGCCGGCGCGCTCCGGCCGGTCGTCGAGGACGCCGACGCCGGCGAGTCGCTCTGCTTCCCGCCGCTCCGCGAGTTCCGCCGGCTACTCTAGTACCGCCGCCGCGGCGCGGCGCCCGCTCCGGAGCGCGCCCTGTATCGCCGACCACTCCGTGTAGTCGCCGGCGAGATAGACGGCGCCGTCCGGGTCGTCGACAGCCGGCAGCCGCTCGTGGACGCCCGGCGGCTGGGCGAACTGTGCGAACGGCACCCGAACCGTGTCGAGCTGCTCCAGTCCAGCCGCGGCGCGCTCCGGGTACCACGCCTCGAAGGCCGCGCGGGTCTGCTCGGCCAGCGCCTCGTCGCTCGCCTCGAACGGGTCGACCCCGTCGTCGGCGAGGAACGTGGCACACAGGAGCTGTCGGTCCCCCGGCGCGTACCCGGGCGCGACGTCGGAGAGCGGGACGAGCGCGTTCGGCGCCGCGTCCTCGACGTTCAGGACGATACGGCGTCCGGTGTCTATCGCGGCGTGGTCGGGCAGGGTGTAGAACTGCGTGACGGAGCCGGGCCCCTCCGTCGGCACGGCGTCGACGCCGGACAGCTCCCGCGCCGTCGGTGGGTCAGCC
>KI543170.1:52207-75930 GCA_000496195.1 uncultured archaeon A07HB70 | reverse complement strand
CGCGCTCGCGCTCCGGGCGCTGGACCGCCACGGCGGCTCCGCCGTCGCGGTCGGCGACGCGGACCTGCAGGAGGGGGCGGTCGCGGCGACGTCGACGACCGGCGTCGAGGTCGGTCCGGCGGGCGGCGCGGCGGCAGCGGCGGCGTGGGAGCGGGCCGCCGACCTCGACGGAACCGTCGTTCTCGTCGTCCCGAACTCCGGGTTCAAGACGGCGGACGTGTTGCGCTCGCACCTGATGGGCCAGGGCGTGTAGCACAGGGACAGCTTCTTGCGCGGCGGCTGCGAACCAGTACTGAATGCTCAGCGACGTCATGGAGGACTACCTGAAGATCGTCCACGAGCTTCAGGCGGAGTCGGGGCCGCCGGTGTCGACGTCGGCGGTCGCCGACGCAGCCGGTAAGACCCCGCCGACCGTGACGAGCGCGCTGGAGACGCTGGCCGAGCAGGGGCTCGTCTCCCGCGAGAAGTACAAGGGCGTCGAGCTGACCCCCGAGGGCGAGCAGGTGGCGCTCGAGGTCGTCCGGCACCACCGCCTGCTGGAGGCGTACCTTGCGGAGGCACTGGACTACGACTGGAGCGAGGTCCACGCCGAGGCAGACACGCTAGAACACCACATCAGCGAGGAGTTCGAGCGCCGGGTGGCGGCGAAGCTCGACGACCCGGAGGTGGACCCGCACGGCGACCCAATCCCGACGGCAGACCTCGAGCCGGTCGAGGACGAGACCACGCCGCTCGCCGCCCACGGCGCCGGCGACCGGGTCGAAGTCGCGCGGGTGCGCGACCGGGACGAGGCCGAACTCGACTACCTCGCCGAGGCGGGTGTCGAGCCGGGCGTCCACCTCGACGTGCGCGACGTGACGCCCCTCGGCGTCTACGTCGTCACTCACCCCGGCGGCGAGCGTCACCTCCCCGAGTCCGTCGCCGAGACGATCCGGGTGTGGGCAGCCGGGGACGAGGAGCGAGAGCCGGAGCCGACAGACGCCTGATGGGGGTCGCCGTCTCGCTCGCCGCCGGCGTCGCGTTCGGCCTCGCGCTCGCCGCGCCGCCGGGGCCGATGAACGCCGTCATCGCCGAGGAGTCCGTGCTCCACGGCCTCTCGGCGGGCGTCCGCGCGGGGCTGGGCGCGATGACCGCAGACGCCGTCTTTCTCGTCGCGACGCTCCTCGGCGTCGTCGGCGTCGTCGAGCGCCTGCCGACGCTCCGGGGCGCGATGCTCGCCGCCGGCGGCCTGTTGATGCTCTACTTCGCCTACGGCGCGGCGCGGTCGGCCCGCGCCGCGAGCGGGTTCGACGACGGCGAGGCGGCGGGCGACGCCGGCTCGCGGGGCTTTCGCCGCGCGTTCGTCCTCGCGCTCACGAACCCCTACCAGGTGCTGTTCTGGCTGACCGTCGGGGTCGCGTTGCTCGCTCCGGGCCAGATGGACCTGCTGGCGCGGACGCCGCTCGCGGCGGCGGGGTCACTCGTCGTCGAGACGGGCAGTCCCGCGCTGGTCGTCGGCCTGTTCGGCGGCATCGCGCTCTGGATCGCGGGGTTCCCGGCGGGACTGGTCGCGGCGGGCCGGCGGGTCGACCGCCTCGCACCCGCCGTCGCGGGCGTCTCCGCGCTGATACTGGCCGGCTCCGGCGTCGTCTTTCTCGCCGACGCCGCCCGGCTCCTCGCGGGGTAGACACGGAACACGTCAGATGACCGGAGGTTACATGTGGCGACACATCACAAGCGGGTGTATGCGACGACGCGAGACACTCGCCGCTCTCGGGACGGCGGTGGTCGGTGCGCTCGCCGGCTGTTCCGGCGGCGGGGGCGGTGGCGGGGGCGACGAGACGGCGACCGCGACGGCGACAGACACCGCGACGGCGACCGACACCGCGACGGCGACGCCGACACCGACGCCGACGAGCACGCCGTCGGTCGCGTCGACGTCAGTCGGCGAGACGTTCACCGTCGGCGAGGGCGGGGCGGCGCTCCGGTTCACGATCCAGCAGCTCCTCCAGGCACAGGGGCTCGGACCGGCACAGAGTGAACAGGCCCAGAACACCTTCCTCTTGATCGTCATGACGGTCGAGAACCCGGGGTCGTCGGCCACCGACGTCCCGGCAGACCAGATGAAGCTCCGCGCGCCGGGGATAATCAAGAACGTCGACGTGGGCGCGAGCGAGGCGGTCACCGAGGACCGCCGTCTCGATATCGACGGCATCTCGCAGGCGTCGATCCCGCCGGGCGACCAGGTAACCGGCGCAGCCGTGTTCGACGCGCCGACGGGCAACGACTACCGGCTCGAGATCAGTCCAGCCGGCGACGGTCGGACCTACGCCGTGCCGATCGGCGACCCCGCCGACGCCGACGCGGTCGAGAGCGGCTACTGAGCGCCGCCTCGCGCGCGGCGGTACGGACCGACTGCGCTCCTCCGAGCGGCGTCTTCTAAACCCCGGGGACCGGATCGGTCGTCGTGTTCCAGAAGTCGACGTGGATCAAGCTCCCGCGCGACGTGGTGGTCGGACACGGGGTGCTGGACGAGATCGGCGCGGTCGTGGCGGACCTGTCCGTGACCGGCCCGCCGCTCGTCGTCACCTCGCCGACACCGAACCGGATCGCGGGCGACCGGGTCCGCGACGCGCTCGCCGGCGTCGGGCCGTCTCCGGCGACGGCGGTCGTCGAGTCCGCGTCGTTCGGCGCGGTCGACGACCTCGTCGCCCGCGCCAAGGAGGCGGGCTACCTGGTCGCGCTCGGGGGCGGGAAGCCGATCGACCTCGCGAAGATGGCAGCCGACGAGCTCGGCCTCGGGTTCGTCTCCGTCCCGACGGCGGCGAGCCACGACGGCATCGTCTCGGGCCGGTCGTCGATCCCGGAGGGCGACACCCGCCACTCCGTCGCCGCCAACCCGCCGCTCGCGGTCGTCGCCGACACGGAACCGATCGCGGCGGCGCCGTGGGACCTGACGACCGCCGGGTGTGCGGACATCATCTCGAACTACACCGCAGTCAAGGACTGGCGGCTCGCGGCACGGCTGAAGAACGTCCCGTACAGCGAGTACGCGGGCGCGCTCTCGGAACTCACCGCGGAGATGCTGGTCGACAGCGCCGACTCGATCAAGGACGGACTGGAGGAGTCGGCGTGGATCGTCGTGAAGGCGCTGGTCTCCTCCGGCGTCGCGATGTCGATCGCCGGCTCGTCACGGCCCGCGAGCGGCGCAGAGCACCTGATCTCGCACCAGCTCGACCGGGCGGTCGACGACCCGGCGCTCCACGGCCACCAGGTCGGGGTCGCCTCGGTCGTGACGGCCTACCTCCACGACGGTCCAGACGGCGGCTGGCGGGAGGTTCGCGACGCCCTCGCGGCCATCGACGCGCCGACGACCGCGGCCGAACTCGGCGTCGACGACGCGACGCTCGTCGCCGCGCTCACGTCCGCCCACGAGATCCGCGACCGCTACACCATCCTCGGCGACGGCATCAGCGAACCGGCGGCGTGGGAGGCCGTCGAGCGCACGGGCGTGGCCTGACCGCGAACGCAAACGCCATACCGCTCGGGCTCCGAGCGCGGATATGGCGACGGCAGACGCGTCGGGGCTCGCGAAGGCACACCCCGGCGCAACCGCCGCGGCCCTCACCGTCGTCGGCTACGGCGCCGTGCTGGGCACGTTCGCCGGCCTCGTTCCCGCCGCCGTCTTCCCCGACCTCACGCTCGCGCAGGTGAACCTGTTCAGCCACGCGATCGCCGCGGTGAACACCGTCACGACGCTCTGTCTCGCCGCCGGCTGGTACTTCATCCGGACCGACCAGGTGAAGCGCCACGCCGCGGCGATGACGACGTCGTTCGTCCTCATCCTCGTCTTCCTCGTGCTCTACCTGACGAAGATCGGCGGCGGCGGCACGAAGGAGTTCGTCGGACCGGCGCTCCCGTACTACGTCTACCTCGCCACCCTGGCGGTCCACATCCTGCTCTCGATTCTCGCGGTGCCGGTCGTGCTGTACGCCCTCGTCCTCGGTCTCACCCACGCGCCCGCCGAACTCCGGGAGACGAACCACCGCCGCGTGGGCCGGGTCGCGGCGGGGTCGTGGATACTCTCGCTCACGCTCGGCGTCGTCGCGTACGTCCTCCTCAACCACGTCTACGGCTGGGAGTTCGCCGCCGCGTCTCTCCTCCCGCCTGCTTTTTGACCGACGGGCCCTTCGCGCCGAGCGATGGACGTCGCCCTCGTCGGGATGCGGACCGACCCGCCCTTCGCCGCCGACGCGACGGCTCGCCGGCGCCGGTTCGCGGAGGGGCTGGCCGCGCGTGGCCACGACGTGACCGTCTGCTGCGCTCGCTGGTGGGGGTTCGACGGCCCGACGTTCGAGCGAAACGGCGTCGTCTACCGCGCCGTCTGTGACCTGCCCGCCGCGGGGACGTTCGCCGCGCGCCTCCCCGCCGCTCTCGCACGGGTCCGGCCCGACGTGGTCCACGCCGCCGCCAGCCCGCCCGGCGCCGTCGCGAGCGCACGCGCCGCGGCTGCGGCGGTCCGTGCGCCGCTGGTCGTCGACTGGTGGGCCGACCACCCAGCGGACCGGTCCGTGGCATACGACCGGGTCGCCGGCCTGCCGGCGACGGTGACGGCGCCGTCGCGGGTGGCCGCGACCGTCGCCCGCGCCCACGGTGTCCCGGAGGAACGGGTGACGCTCGTGCCCGAGTCCGTCGACTACGACCGGGTGTGCGCCGCGCCCGTCGACAGCCGCGCGGACGTGGTGTACGCCCGCCGTCTCGACGAACACGCGAACGTCGAGAGCCTCCTCCTCGCGCTGGCGGAGCTCCGCGACCGGTCGTGGCGCGCCGCCGTCGTCGGCGACGGCCCGGCGCGCGACGCGGCTGAGGCGACAGCCGCCGAACTCCGCATCGACGACCGCGTGGCATTTCTCGGCGACCTGGCCTTCGCCGACCTCGTCCCGGTCCTGCGCGGCGCGCGGGTGTTCGCACAGACCGCGACCCGCGAGCCGTTCGCGACCGAACTCCTCTGGGCGCTCGCGTGTGGCTGTGTCGGCGTCGTCGAGTACCAGAGCGACTCCGCCGCCCACGAGCTCGTCGAGGGACTGCAACGGGGTGCCCGCGTCACCAGCCCGCAGGAGCTCGCAGACGAGATCGCCGCCGCAGCGGCCTACGAACACCGGACCGTCTCGGACGCGCACGCCGACCACGACCGATCGGCGGTGCTGGGCCGGCTAGAGGACTGCTACCGCGACGCGGTCGAGCGCCACGGGCTGCGCTGACTACGTCTCCGGCGTCTCGTAGTCGCCGCCGTACTTCATGAAAAAGAAGCCGAGCGAGAGCACGCTCACCATCGCGACGGCGGTGGCGACGCCGAGTGTCTTCGCTGTACCCGGTACCCCTTGCGGGTCGGTGCCGCCCTCGCCGCCCTCGCCGCCGCCACCCTCCTCGGGAACGCTCCCGACGACGACGACGCCTTTCATCCCGAGTGACTGGTGTGGCTGACAGTAGTACTGGACGACGCCCTCCTCCTCGAGCGTCTGTTCGTGTGTGAAGCCGGCGTCACCGACCAGTTCGGACTCGAAGTCGCCGCCGGACTGGGCGACGACGTTGTGCTGGCCGCCCTCGCCGGTCCACTCCCAGACGACGGTCGTGCCGGGGTCGACCTGGACGGCGGCGGGACCGAAGCCGAACGCGCCGCCGTTTGCCTCGACGCCGACCTGGACGGTGACCTCCTCTTGGCCGGTTTCGTCGACGACCTCCGAGTAGTTGGTCACGTCGGACAGCCAGCCGCCGAAGCTGGGCTGGGCAGACGCCGTGCCCGCCGTCGCCGTCGCCGCCGCCGCGCCGACCGCGGCGCCCCGGAGGACCGCCCGTCGGGAGACCGTCGAGTCGCTCATATCCCCCGGTCGGTAACCCGCCGAAGTGAATCCATCGGTCCGGGGGCGTGGTTCCGGAAGTCCTTTTACTCGCCTGCGCCCATCGACGGGCGTGACCGACGACGCAGAAGGCGAACTCCGCGACCAGCTGCTGTCTGCGTTCTCGAACGCCGAGTTTCCGGTCGAAGACCAGATGGGCCTGGTGCCTGCGCTCCCGGACGGCCCGATGACACGGTTCGAGGCCGGCGACCGCTCGTTCACCGCGATGGAGCTCGCGGCAGAGATCGGGGAGTACCAGTCGTTCCCCTACCACTCCGCCGAGGGTCTCGTCGACGACGTGATGCGGGCGATGCGGACAGAGAACCTGCTGTAAGCTTTTCACGCCGGACCTCGCCGGAACGGTATGCCGAGCGACCGCGACCGGACGTTCGACGTCGAGCGCTACCTGACCGTCCGGCGCGCCTACGGTGCGAGCGTCTCGCCGTCCGGCCGCGTCGCCTTTCTGACCGACACGACGGGCGTCCCGCAGGTCTGGACCGTCGACGGCCCGGCGGCGTGGCCGGACCAGCGCACCTTCCTCGACGAGCGGGTCACGTTCGTCGACTACTCGCCGACCCGCGAGGAGTTCGTCTACGGCGCCGACGTCGGCGGAAACGAGCGGGCAGACCTCTACCTGCTCGACCCGGACGGCGGCCCCCCCGTCGACCTGACCGACCACCCCGACGCGAAACACCGCTGGGGCGGCTGGGCGCCCGACGGCGACCGGGTCGCGTTCGCGGCGAACCGGCGCGACCGGTCGAGCTTCGACGTCTTCGTCCAGGGCCGGCAGACGGGGACCGCCGACCGCGTCCACGAGACCGACGGCTGGGTCGTCGTCGCGGGCTGGGCGCCCGGCGGCGACCGGGTCGTCCTCGTCGAGTCCCGGTCGTCGTTCGACCAGTCCGTCTCGGTGCTCGACGTCGAGACGGGCGAACGGACCCCCCTCGGCGTCGACGGCGCCCGCCACCGCGGCGTCGAGTGGGGCCCGGACGGCGACGCGCTCTACGCCTGCACCGACCGCGCGAGCGACCGGCTCCGGCTGGAGCGCCTCGCCGTCGACGGCGGGGGGTACGACGTCGTCGTCGACGGCGGCGAGTGGTCCGTCGACGGCGTCTCGGTCCACGAGAGCGGTCGGGTCGCGTACTCGCGAAACGTCGACGGGCGGACAGAGCTGACCGTCGGTCGACTCGCCGACGGCGAGATCGTCGACAGAGTCCAGCCGGATCCGGCGTTCGACGGCGTCGCGGGCGGCGTCGCGTGGGGTGACGGCGGCAGCCGACTGGCGCTCTCGGCGTCGAGCCGGACCGACACCACGAACGTCCACGTCCTCGACTCGGCGACGGGCGAGCGCGAGCGGTGGACACGCGCCTCGACGGCGGGTATCCCCCGTGAGCGGTTCCGCGCGCCCGACCTGATCGGCTACCGGACGTTCGACGGGCGGGAGATCCCGGCGCTGTGGACGCTCCCGCCGGACCCGACGCCGGGCGAGACGCCCGTCGTCGTCGACGTCCACGGCGGTCCGGCGTCACAGCGCCGACCGGGCTACCGCGCCGTGACACAGATCCTCTGCTCGCGTGGCTACGCCGTCCTCGAGCCGAACGTCCGCGGGTCGGCGGGCTACGGGCGGTCGTACGCGGCGCTGGACGACGTCGAGCGGCGGATGGACGCGGTTGCCGACCTCGACGCGGCGGCGGACTGGCTGGCCGCACACGAGCTCGTCGACCCCGACCGGGTCGCGGTGATGGGCGGCTCCTACGGGGGGTTCATGACGCTCGCGGCGCTGACGACGTTTCCGGACCGGTGGGCCGCGGGCGTCGACGTCGTCGGCATCGCGAGCTTCGTCACCTTCCTCGAGAACACCGGCGACTGGCGTCGGGAGCTCCGCGAGGCCGAGTACGGGTCGCTCGCGGAGGACCGCGCGCTGCTGGAGGCGCTGAGTCCGCTCTCCCGCATCGACCGCATCGCCGCGCCGCTGTTCGTCCTCCACGGCGAGAACGACCCGCGCGTGCCGGTGAGCGAGGCGCGGCAGGTCGCCACGGCGGCCAGGGCGCAGGACGTACCGGTGCGCGAACTGACGTTCGCGGACGAGGGACACGGCTTCTCGCGGCTCGAGAACCGGGTCGAGGCGTACACGGCGGTCGTCGACTTCCTCGACGAACACGTCTGACACAGCCGGGACGCGTGCGTCAGAATCAAATTGCCCGCCGTCGATAAGTTAGATATGAGCGCGGAGCAGGGCCAGGCAGAGTCCGAGCGCGACCGACCGATCCGGTGTCTGGTCGCGAAGGTCGGACTCGACGGCCACGACCGCGGTGCGCACGTCATCTCGCGGGCCTTCCGGGACGCCGGGTTCGAGGTCATCTACTCCGGCCTCCACCGCGCGCCGGAGGACATCGTCCAGGCCGCCGTCCAGGAGGACGTCGACGTCGTCGGCATCTCCATCCTCTCCGGAGCGCACAACACGCTGGTCCCGAAGGTCGTCGAGGGGCTAGCGGAGTACGGCGCGCTGGCCGACACGCTCGTCCTCCTCGGCGGCATCGTCCCGGACGGCGACGCGAAGCGGCTGAAGGAGGCGGGCGTCGCCGAGGTGTTCGGCCCCGGGACGCCGATGAGCGAGACGGTACAGTTCGTCCGCGAGAACGTTCCGACCCGGCGATGACTGCCGACGCCGACCGCGCGCTCGTCGAGCGGCTGCTCGACGGCGACCCGCGTGCACTCGCCCGGACGATCTCGCGCGTCGAGAACCGGAGCGAGGGCTACCGGGACGTCGTGAGCGCGCTCTACGGGCACACCGGCGACGCCTCCGTCGTCGGCGTCACCGGCAGCCCCGGCGCCGGGAAGTCGACGCTCGTCGACGAGCTGGTCGGCTACTACCGCGACGACGGCGAGACGGTCGGTGTCATCGCCGTCGACCCCTCGTCGCCGTACACCGGCGGGGCGGTGCTCGGTGACCGGGTGCGGATGGGGTCGGCTGTCGGCGACGAGGGCGTGTTCGTCCGGTCGATGTCCGCACGCGGACACCTGGGCGGCCTCTCGACGGCGACGGCGGACGCGGTGAAGGCGCTCGACGCGGCGGGGTTCGACCGCGTCGTCGTCGAGACGGTCGGCGCGGGACAGAACGAGGTCGACGTGGTGCGGACCGCCGACACCGTCGTCGTCCTCGTCCAGCCGGGGTCGGGCGACGACGTCCAGATGCTGAAGGCCGGCATCCTCGAGATCGGCGACGTCTTCGTCGTCAACAAGGCCGACCTGGACGGCGCGGCCCGCACCGTCGCCGACCTGCGAGAGATGCTGGAGCTCCGCGGCGGCGAGGGGCGGACGCGCGTCGGACACCACGGCGCCGTCGGGGTGGCCGACGAGCGGCGGGACGACGAGAACGAGGACGAGGACGACGAGTGGTCCCCGCCCGTCCTCGAGACCGTCGCCACGACCGGCGACGGCGTCGCCGACCTCGCCGGTGCGGTCGACGACCACCGGGACCACCTGCGGCAGACGGGCCGGATGCGCGACCGGGCGCGGTCGCGGGCCGCCGCAGAGATCCGGACGCTCCTGCGGCAGGACACCGCCGACCTCGTCGAGGCGGAGCTCCGGCGCCGAGGCGGCGTCGAGGCGGTTGCCGAGCGGGTGGCCGACCGCGAGACGGACCCCTACACCGTCGCCGACGACCTCCTCGCACCGGTCCAGGCGGCGCTCGACCGCCGCCAGGCCGACGACGACGCCTGAGAGCGCGGCGCTTACGTCGTTCGCGCCCGCAGCTGCGGGTATGCGACTCAGACGCCTGTTCGCGACCCTGACGCTCCTCGTCGCCGCGGGGGTCGCCGCCGTCCGTGGCCTCCGGAACAGCGCCGGCGTGCTCGAACCGCCGCTCGACGGTGACCACCGCCGGTTCCGCTGGCGCGGAGTCGACGTCTCCTACACCGAGGCCGGCGACCCGGACGACCCGACGCTCGTCTGCCTCCACGGGGTCAACGCCGCCGGCTCGTCCGGGGAGTTCCGCGCCGTCGTCGACGACCTGGCGACCGACCACCACGTCGTCGCGCCGGATCTGCCGGGCTACGGCTGTTCGGACCGCCCGCCGCTGCGCTACTCGGCGCGGTTCTACGCCGAGTTCGTCGAGGCCTTCGTCGCGGAGTGGGACGACCCGCGCGTCCTCGCGTCGGGACTGACCGCTGCCTACGCCGTGGGGGCGGCCCGCGACGACCCGGACCTGGTCGCGGACCTGACGCTCGTCTGTCCAACCGCCGTCGCCGGGCCGGAGCCGCCGAAGACGGCGCTCCGCGAGGCGCTCCGGGCGCCCGTCGTCGGCGAACTGCTCCACGCCGCCCTCGTCTCGCGCCCCTCGATCCGCTACTTCAACGCCGACCACGGCTACTACGGCCCCGACCAGCCGAGCGAGGAGTGGGTCGACTACGAGTGGCGGACGACCCACCAGCCGGGCGCCCGCTACGCAACCGCATCCTTCGTCTCCGGCTACCTCAACGCCGAGCCCGACCTCGCCGATGCGCTCGCCTCCCTCCGCGACGCTGGCGTCGAGACGACGCTCGTCTGGGGCCGCGAGGCGACCGTCACGCCCCTTGCCGAGGGCCGTGCCCTCGCCGAGCAGGCGGACTGCCGGCTCGTCGTCGTCGACGGCGCGATGCTCCTCCCGCACGTCGAGTTCCCCGGCGCCGTCGCCAGCGTCGTCCGCGGCGGGCCGCTCTCGGTCGAGACCGCCGAGGAACGCGCGGCCTGACTACCGTGCCCGGTGGACGACCACGCGGTCGCCCGTCGCCGGGTTCTCGCCGACCGTCACCTCGACGGGCGCGCCGACGTCGACGTCGTCCGGGTCGACGCCCCGGACGAGCCCCGTGATCCGGACGCCGTCGAACTCGGCGATGGCGACGACGTACGGCGTCTGGTCGTCGAACGCGCCCGTCCCGACGTGGACGGTCGTGTGCGTGACGACCTCGCCCGCGTCCGCGAGCGGTGCCTCAGAGAGGTCGGTCGCGCCGCAGTCGGGACAGACCAGACGCGGCGGGAGCGACGCGTGGCCGTCCGGACACTCGAGGTGGTACCCTTCGTCTGCGGCAACCGCGTCCAGCCAGTCGTCGAAGCCGTCGTCGCGAATCTCCTCGTCGGTCCAGGTCATTCGACCACCTCCAGCAGGTGGACGACGGCGCTGGCGACCGTCCCGCCCGCGTTGTGGGTCAGTCCGACCGTCCCGTCGACGGCGTCGCTGTTCGGGTGGTCGCCACGAAGGAGCCGGGTCATCTCGGCCACCTGGCTCCCGCCCGTGGCGCCGACGGGGTGACCCTTCGCCTTCAGGCCGCCCGAGAGGTTGACCGGCAGGCCGCCGTCGGCGGTCGTCTCGCCGCGCCGCGCCGCGCCGATCCCCTCGCCGGGGTCGTAGAACCCCAGCCCCTCCAGCGCACACACCTCCGCGATCGTGAAGCAGTCGTGGACCTCGACGGCGCACACGTCCTCGCGCGAGCAGCCGGCGTCGGCGAACGCCTCGGCGGCGGCGTCGTCGGTCGCGGGCGTTCGCGCCGGCGACGCGCGGTCCTGGAGCGCGAGGCGGTCGCCGCCCTGTCCGGAGCCGACGACCGCCACCGACGCGTCGACGTCGTTCTCCTCGGCGTACGACTCGCTGACGAGGACGACGGCGCTCGCGCCGTCGGTGACGGGACAGGAGTCGTAGAGGCCGAGCGGGTCGGCGATCGTCGGCGCGTCGAGGGCGTCGTCGACGGCTATCTCCTCGCGGTACTGGGCGTACTCGTTCGGCACCGCGTTCGCGTGGTTCTTCACCGCGACGTGCGCGAGGTCCGCCGGACCGCCGCCGAACCGCTCGAAGTACGACCGCGCCATCAGCGCGTACGCGCCGGGGAACGTGACCCCGGCCCGCACCTCGAACAGCTCGTCGGCGGCGATGGCGAGCGCCTCCGTCGTCTCCTCGATCGTCCGGTTCGTCATGCGCTCCATCCCGCCCGCGACGACGACGTCGGCCTCGCCGCCGCGAACCGACTGGACCGCGCCACGGACCGCCGCGCCGGCGGAGGCACAGGCGAGTTCGTACCGGGTCGCCGGACACCGCAGTCCGGCGGCCTCTGCCATCAGCGGTGCCTGGTGGCCCTGCCGCTCGCCGAGGGCGCCCATGAAGTTGCCGTAGTGGAGCGCCGAGACGGCCTCGCGGTCGACGCCGGCGTCGTCGAGCGCCCGTGCCGACGCCTCGGCGAACAGCTCTCGTCCGGTTCGCTCGGGCGCCCGGCCGAACTCCGTCAGGCCGACCCCGGCCACGCGTACGCGACTCATGGTTACGCTCGGGAGGCCACGGGTCAAATGCCTGCCGCCCGTGGCAGGCGCGTGTCGCGGCCCGACGACCCGTCTCGGCGCGGCTATCGCCGGCGGGGAAACCCGGTCGCGCCGCCGGACCCGTCGCCCTCCCGCTCCCGGCTGAGGGATCGGAAACCTTCTAACGGGCGGGTGTCCGAGAGCGAGGTATGGAGCCGCTGCAGTTCCTCGTCCCGGTCGAGGACCTCGTCGCCGTCGAGGGTCTCCTGCCGTACGCCGCCCTCGCCCTCGTGCTGGTGAACATGGTCACCCGGCTGCTCGGCCACCGAACGTACGTGAGCCAGGCAGAGTCGGGCGGGGTCGCCGCAGTCAGCCGGTACGTCCCTCACACCGTCACGTCCGTCTCGCTCCTACTGGTGAGCTTCGCGTACATGATCGTCGCCCCCCACGGCGGGATGGTGCTGTCCGTTCTCGTCGTCGGCACCCTGCTCGCGGACTTCTTCGAGTTCGAGTCCCGCAAGGTCGAGGCGCGAAACGACATGCCGATCGAGCGCCCGAAGAGCGCCCTCACCGGCTCGCTGCTGGTCATGCTGTACGCCGGCTACCAGTCTATCTTCTTCGTAATCCAGCCGTTCTGGAACGCCGTCGTCTGAGGACGCTCCGTCCGCCCCGCCTCAGGACCGCCGCTCTTCGACCGCCTTCCTGGCCTGTCGCCCGGCGGGGATCAACACCCAGAACGTCAGCGGCCCGAGGAGCGCGAGCCAGAAGAACACGTCCATCAGGGTGATGGCGACCAGGTTCAGGAGCGTCGCGTTCGCGGTGTCGACGGTGAGCGGGGCGACGAGCTGTTCGGTGCTCCCGAACGACGGCGTCCGGTACCAGCCGGCCAGCACCATCCACATCAGACCGGCTCCCGTGAGGATGCCGAGGCCCTTGACGAACTCGTCGGCCATTACTCGCTCGTATCGCTTCTGCCGTCTTCAGCGTTTCCCATCCCCGCGGTGCGGAAGCGCGTCCCGAGCGTGTAGACGCCCGCCCCCAGGGCGATCGTCGACAGTCCCGCTGCTGCCAGCGCCGCCGAGAGGGCGCCCTCGGCCGGCGCGAGACCGACCGCCGAGAGGGCGCCGGCGACCAGGCCTCGGACGAGGCTCACCTGGAGCGTCGCAGCGTCCAGGAGCGTGAACCCGAGGACGACGCTCACGACGGCGATGAGCGTCGAGAAGACGACGATCGTCTTGTACAGGCGGAGCGGGACGACG
Source organism: uncultured archaeon A07HB70 (assembly GCA_000496195.1). Taxonomy (GTDB): domain Archaea; phylum Halobacteriota; class Halobacteria; order Halobacteriales; family Haloferacaceae; genus A07HB70. The sequence goes on along the minus strand of KI543170.1, from coordinate 62,528 downwards.
ACGTCGCGCCCGCCGGCGCCGGTGCTCTCCGGGTCCGGGTCGGCGTCGACGGACGACTGATCGGTCATCTGGTGTGTGAGGACGGGGAGCCGCCGCGGGCTACTTCGGTGGCCGCAGCCGGTAGTACCGGCGGTTGAGGTCGTACATGTACCCCTCGCGCATCGTCTTCAGCACCGCGTAGGTGATCATACCGGTCACGACGGGCGCGAGGAAGGTCAGGTCGAACAGCAGGTCGACGTTCATCGGAATGATGTTCTTCACCGACAGCAGACTGATAGTGAACGCGAAGACGACGCCGAACACCCCGACGGCGGCCCAGAACGGCTGTTCGACCGGGCGGCGGGCCGCGCCCTTGTTCAGGAACGGGACGACGGCGATGATGCTGACGACGACGACGTTCGCGAGCACGCCGTAGGTCCGGTCGGCCATGATCTTCTGCCCGCCGAGGACGGCGAGTTCGGGGTTCAGGGGGTTGAGCTTCAACAGGCCGAACGACCAGTAGAGATACCAGTCCGGCAGGATGATCGCCGGCGTCGACGACGGGTTCGCCGGGTCGCCGATGTGCGGCGGGAGCGTCGCCGAGAGGAAGATGATCATCCCGACGAAGAACGTCGCGATAGACAGGTTTCGCACCGTCTCGTGGGGCCACGTCGGGAAGGCGAGTACGTCCCGCTCGACGTAGTCCGACTCGGTCCGGAGGTCCTGGTCCTCGCGCCGGGCCCGCTCGAAGTACTCGTAGGTCAGCCGGGCGAGCCCGACGTGACGCTGCTTTCGCTCGCGCCACGTCGGCGTCTCGTCGTCCGGCGCGACGATTCCAGACCCGTCGGCCACGGGAGTCTTCTCGGGCGCTTCGCGGTCGCCGGTGGTGGTGTCGTCGGTCATTGTCTCAGTGTGGCTCCGCGATTCCCTGCACCCACACGATACCGATGTGGATGGCGATGAGCGTCGTCACCACGAACGGGAGCAGGAACACGTGAATGATGTACATCCGCTGGAGCGTCGCCTGCGAGAGCGTGAACCCGCCGAACAGCAGCTGTGCGACCCACTCGCCGGCGAGCGGGATCGAGAGGCTCATCTCGACGCCGATCTGGCCGGCCCAGAACGCCAGCTGGTCCCACGGGAGCAGGTAGCCGGTGTAGCCGAACACCATCGTCAGCGAGATGAGGACGATGCCGATGAGCCAGTTCAACTCGCGCGGCTCCTTGTACGCCCCGGTGAAGTAGACCCGGAGCATGTGGAGGAAGACGGCGGCGACCATCACCTGCGCCGACCAGCGGTGGATCGACCGGAGCATGAACCCGAACTGGAGGTCACGCATGATGCCAGCGATGGAGCAGTACGCGACGCTCGCGTTCGAGATGTTACAGGCCCCCGCAGCCGTCGACGGGGAGTAGTAGAAGCCCAGGAGCGCGCCCGACACCGCCGCCACGACGTACGCGATCGTCGAGAACGACCCGAGCGTGTACAGCGGGTACCAGTACCAGAACTTGTTGTCGAGGTCGTACTGCTCGGTGTGGCTCTTTGGCATCTGCATGTTCGACCGGTAGTAGAGCGTCTCGAGCAGCTCGAGGTAGTCGACGATTCGCAGGCGCTTGTCCAGCCAGACCAGCGTCGTCAGAAAGACCGTCTCGACGGGCGAGAGGTCCTTCGACTTGATCCAGGCGCTGTGGTCGTAGTCGTCCTGTTTCTTGAGGCTCATCTGTTATTGCTTGTAGTACGGGTAGATTGCCCGCTTGACCGTGTCCCAGGCGCCGTCACCAAGGTGTCTGCCGTCGACGTCGTCCTCGCGGACGTAGAGGTCCTCCCACTTCCGGCGGCGCTTTTTCACTATCATCACGTCCGGCAGGAACTCCTTTCGATAGAGCGCGAGGATGAACGCGAGGTCGACGAACACCGCCGCGAGCAGGCTACCGAGGAACATGTTGCCCGTGTCCGACAGGGCCCAGCCGTTGACGAGCCCGAAGACGAACAGCGAGACGAACACCACCTCGACGACGGTGAGCAGGACGATGGCGATCGCCGCCGCCGTGCTCTCCCGCGCCGGCTCGTACCGGTGGATATCGCCGTACGTGCTTCCCTTCGTCGACATTACTCTGCCCCTCCGTGACCCGAGTGTGGTGTCTCGCCGTACTTCAATATATAGAACGAGTACACGATGCTCACGATGATGGCGAGGATAGTCGCCGACCCGACCCAGTGGGCCTGGATAGCAACCCCGAGTTCGTGGAGCTCCTTCTCGCCGCCCTCGCCGCCGCCACCGGACTCGGGGACCGCTCCGACGACGACGACGCCTTTCATCCCGAGTGACTGGTGTGGCTGGCAGTAGTACTGGACGACGCCCTCCTCCTCGAGCGTCTGTTCGTGTGTGAAGCCGGCGTCACCGACCAGTTCGGACTCGAAGTCGCCGCCGGACTGGGCGACGACGTTGTGCTGGCCGCCCTCGCCGGTCCACTCCCAGACGACGGTCGTGCCGGGGTCGACCTGGACGGCGGCGGGACCGAAGCCGAACGCGCCGCCGTTTGCCTCGACGCCGACCTGGACGGTGACCTCCTCCTGGCCGGTTTCGTCGACGACCTCCGAGTAGTTGGTCACGCCGGACAGCCAGCCGCCGAAGCTGGGCTGGGCAGACGCCGTGCCCGCCGTCGCCGTCGCCGTGACGGCTGCCGCCGTCCCGCCGCCCGCCCCCCTGAGGAAATCGCGGCGTCTCATACACCGCTCTCGAACAGCGACGTGATTAAACCCAGCGAATGCGCGGCAGTGCGACTCACCGGCCCGCTCACCCGGCCTCCGCGCCCGTCTCTGGCTCGGCCTCCTCGTCCCCGCCGGGCAGGAACTCCGGCCGGCGCTCCCCGGCGGCCTCGACGGCCCGGAGCCGCCCGCGGAACTCCTCCGCGCGGAAGCGGTCGGACAGGCGCGCGTTCGCGACGATGCCGAACAGGAACAGGCCGACGAGGAGGAACAAGCCGGCGACGACGGGCGTGACGATGCTCGGCACGACGCCGACCGCCCACGCGACGCCGAGCGCCAGCCCCGCCAGCACCTGTGCCCCCGCGACGACCTGGAGCATCAGGTTGCCGAACTCGCCGGTGCCGGCCTCGACGTCCTCGGGGGCCGGGAGTTCGTAGCCGGCTGGCACCTCCTCGGGGTCGTAGCTCTCCATCGAGCAGAGCGCGACGGAGGCCTTCACGTCCCGCAGGACGGTGCCTGCTCCCTCGACGCTCCCGTCGCCGTAGACCACCGCGTACCCCTCGTCGGACCACGCGACGAGGAGGTCCTCGCCGTCTGTACGGGGCGTCTCCGACGCCCCGCCGCCCTCGGTGACGCGGTCGAGCTGTGCGAACACGTCACGCCGGGCGATTCGCGACTTCAGGTCCCGTTCGCACCGGTCGAGCAGGTCACTGCCGATGACCCACGTCTCCGGGTCGAAGACGGCTTCCCACTCGTCGCCGTCCATCTCGGCCATCTCCGACGGGCCGAAGTCCTCGAAATCGTAGCGCTCCTCGACCTCGGCGCGGAGCGCCTCGAGGTCACGCTCCTCGGCCTCGTCGAGCAGGTCGTCGGACGGAGGCGGCTCGTCTGACCCGACACCCTCCTCGACGTCGTCCATCGTCCGCCCTTGTGCCGGCAGTCTCCTTAGCGTGACGGTCGCGCGACGGACCCGCGGCGTTTAGGAGGACCCCGTCCCGAGAGCCGACAGATGGTCTCGGAGTCGACGATAGCGGCCCTCGCGGCGCTCTCTGTCACGCTGAGCCTGCCGCTCTACCTCCGGGGCGCGAAGGTGATGATAGACGCCGACGTGGTGACATGGGACGTGCTCACACACCACCTGAAGTATATTTTCACCGGGCTGGTGATGACGTCGGTGCCCGTCTTCGGCTGGATGATGCCACGTCTGCTGGACCAGCTGAACGGTCCCGCGGCGCTCCACGCCGTTCTTGGCCTCCAGGCGTACGCGATGCTCGTGTTCGCCCTCACCGGTATCGTTCGCATCTTCCAGGTCAAGCGCGCGAACGACGCCTACGACGACCCCGACTCGGTCGCGCTGGACGACCTCCACGAGAACATGGGCGCGTGGCGGGGTCGGCTCCGGGTGGGCGTCTTCGGCTACGTCGCGTTCTGGATCGTCGCGTGGCTCCTCGGCCTCTACCGGTTCTGGGTGCGGTACCTGGCGTAGCAGGCGTGCCTCGGGTCCGGTCGACAGCCCGCCGCTATCGCAGGCGGCGGGCCGCTCCGCCCCGCTACTCCCACGGCTCGCCGGTCGCGAGGTCGACCGACGAGTCGCCGCGCTCGCTCGGACAGACGTCGGCGAGGACACAGTCGCCACAGTCGGGGTTCCGCGCCGTACAGGTCGCCCGACCGTGTGCGATCAGCAGGTGGGTGTACACTCTCCAGCGGTCCTCTGGCACGACGTCGACGAGGTCGCGCTCGGCCGCCTCGGGGTCGGTCTGCTCGGTCAGGCCCAGCCGGCGCGACAGCCGGCCCGCGTGGGTGTCGACGGCGATGCCCTCCACGACGTCGTGTCCGTGCTGGAGGACGACGTTCGCCGTCTTCCGACCGACGCCCGGCAGGTCCGTGAGCGCGCCCATCGTCCCCGGTACCGAACCGTCGTGGTCCTCGACGATCTGCTCGCAGGCGTCGACGATCCAGCCGGCCTTCTGGTTCGGGTAGGTGATCGAAGAGATATCCGCCGAGAGCGCCTCCGCGCCGGCCTCGACGTAGTCCTCGGGGTGGTCGTGTTTCTCGAACAGCGCCGGCGTCACCGAGTTCACCCGCTCGTCGGTACACTGTCCGGAGAGCACCACCGCGACGAGCAGCTCGAGCCGTGTCGAGAACTCGAGCGAGATGCCCGCGTCCGGGTACGCCTTCGCCAGCCGGTCGAGCACCTCGCTCGCCTGCGCCTCCCGCGTGTCGAGCGCCGTCCCCATACCCGCCGGTCGGCGCGGGGCTGCTTCAACCCGACGGCCCGGACGCCCCACCCCCGGCGCCCGGCGGCAGCTCGAACGTCGTCGCCGTCCGGTCGCCCTCGACGACACGGACGGCGACCCCGCTGTCGACGGTGACCTGCGCGTACGTCCCCGTCACCGGGACGTCCGGCAGCTCCTTGCTGAACGCGTTCACCGTGACGTGGTCGACGCCGCGGTACCGGACGTGGGCCGTCTCGTGGACGTGGCCGTTCACCACCGCGCGGACGTCGTGACGCGCGAGGACGTCGTTTACCTCGCGCTTGTTCCCGCAGAACGCCCGCTCGGGTTCGCTCGCGAACCAGGCGTTCCCGCTCAGGTCGCGGTAGCCGAGCGGGTGGTGGACGAACACGACCGCGCCCGACGCGTCGGCGAGCTCGCGGTCGAGCCACTCGACCTGCGCCGTTCCGACGGCGCCCTGCGCGCCGGAGCGTTCCGGCGCCGAGGAGTCGAGGTAGAACAGGTCGGCGTCGGCGCCCTCGACCCTGCCCCAGAACCGCTCGACGCCGAACACCTCCCGCAGGTCGGCGCGCGACAGGCGCTCGACGTCGTGGTTGCCGAGCAGGTAGGTGACCGGCGCGTCGGCAGCCGCGAGCGTGTCGCGAACCGCCCGGACGTGCGCCCGGTCGGCGCGCTCGCTCTCGTCTTCGATCAGGTCCCCGAGGACGAGGATACGGTCGATACCACAGCCGTCGAACCGGTCGACGACGGCGGCGAGCTGGGTCTCGACTGCCGCCTCGTGGCTGCTCCGCAGGTGGACGTCCGAGACGATGCCGAGGTTCACGCCCGTCGGTGGGCGGCCCGGCTCGAAAAGTCCGGGGCTACGCGAACGCGAGCGACCCGCCCTCGTCGTCCGTCTCCTCGACGCTGACCTTCTCCCACGCCTCGCGGAAGTCCTGCATGTAGATCTCCGTCCGGTCGTCGCGGATGGCGAACATCCCGGCCTCGGTGCAGATCGCCTTTATATCGGCGCCGGAGGCGTCGTCGGCCATCTCGCCGAGGGCGGCGAAGTCGACGTCGTCGGCGACGCTCATGTCGCGGGTGTGGATGTCGAAGATGATCTCCCGGCCCGCGTCGTCGGGCTTTGGCACCTCGATGAGGCGGTCGAACCGGCCGGGCCGGAGGATCGCCTCGTCCAGCATGTCGAACCGGTTCGTGGCAGCGATGAGACGAATCTCGCCGCGCTCGTCGAAGCCGTCCATCTCGGAGAGCAGCTGCATCATCGTGCGCTGGACCTCTGCGTCACCGGAGGTCTTCGAGTCGGTTCGCTTCGAGGCGATCGCGTCGATCTCGTCGATGAAGATCACCGCCGGCTCGTTCTCGCGGGCCACCTCGAACAGGTCACGGACCAGCTTCGCGCCCTCGCCGATGAACTTGTGGACGAGCTCGGAGCCGGCCATCTTGATGAACGAGGCGTCGGTCTCGTTCGCGACGGCCTTCGCGAGCATCGTCTTGCCCGTCCCCGGCGGCCCGTGGAGCAGGACGCCGGAGGGCGGGTCCACACCGACTTCGTCGAACGCCCCGGCGTGGGTCAGGGGCAGTTCGACCGTCTCGCGAACCTCGCGCATCTGCTCCTCCAGCCCGCCGATGTCGCCGTACGTGACGGAGGGAGAGTGTTCGACCTGCATGACGCGGGCGCGGACGTCCGTCTCGTCGTCGAGCGTCTTGACGACCGAGAGCGAGTTGTTGACCGCGACGCGTGCGTCTGCCTCGAGGTCGGCGCGCATCTCGTCGGTGACCTCCGTCAGCGCCTCCTGGTTGTTGCCGTGCTGCTTGACGATCACGCCGTCGCCGGTGATCTCCTGGACCGTCGCGACGAACAGCGGCGACTGCTTCAGCTTCTTGTTCTCGTGGGTCAGCCGCTCCAGCTTCTGCTGGTACTTGTTGTTCTCGGCGTTGGCGTCGAGGAGCTTGTCGCGCATCTCCTCGTTCTGGTCCTCCAACACCTCGAGGCGCTCGCGGAGGGCCTCGATCTTCTCCTGTTGCGACGTCATCTCCTCGTCGTACGGGAGGTCGACGTCGTCTACGGTGTCGGTCATCACGAATTATACGGCGGCGTCACTCAAGAGGCTTCGGGTAGCGTCAGACGGCCCCTTACAGCCGGTTAGGAGGTTCACGCGCTGAAACTCCGCCCCGCGAATTTATCCACGGAGCCCGGATATAACACGTGTTCGAGACCGACCACCGCGGCCTGAGTCCCGTCGTCGGGGTCGTCGCCCTCGTCGTCATCACGCTCATGATGGGCGTCTCGGTCGCGTGGTCGGCCGGGACGTTCGAGACGACGCTGCCCGAGGACCGGACCGACAGCGTGGTCGACGACGGCACCACGAACCAGCGCGTCCAGCCGGTCGAGGACGAGGTGATCTACGCCCTCGACGACGACGCCGGCGAGACGACGACCCACGTCGTCGTCCTGGAGATCACCGGTGACAACGTCGGCAACTCGCTGAACGAGATCGAGATCAGCTACGCCGCGAGCGGCGCGTCGGGGACCGGTGCCGACAAGATCAGACTCGCCGGCTTCGACACCGACGACGACGGTCGGATCGAGGTCGACTGGAGCGACGACGTCGAGACGAACGACGTCGACGCGACGAACGGCGGCCTGACGCTGACCGTCGGGGTAACTGGCAACTACGACCTCGACTCCGGGAAGGCCCTCGTCTTCGCGTTTCGTGGCGTCGAGAACCCCGGGACTGCAGGGAGCCACACCGTCGAGATCGACGTGAACGACGAACAGGTCTACGCCGGGACGCTGACGGTCGACTGAGGCCGCCTCCACTTTCACCCCGGTCCCGACGCGTCTTTATCGGCGCCGCCGGTACCACGCCGCGTGACTCGCCTGCTCCACACCGCCGACACCCACCTCGGCTACCGGCAGTACCACTCGCCGGAGCGCCGCCGCGACTTCATGACGGCGTTCGAGCGCGTGGTGGACGACGCCGTCGACGAGGGCGTCGCGGCGGTTGTCCACGCCGGCGACCTCTACCACGACCGCCGCCCCGACCTGCCGGACCTCGTCGGCACCGTCGAGGCACTCTCGCGCCTGCGCGACGCCGGAATTCCCTTTCTCGCCGTCGTCGGCAACCACGAGTCGACCCGGCACGGCCAGTGGCTCGACGTGTTCGAGTCGCTCGGGCTGGCCGAGCGGCTTGGCGACGACCCCCGCCGGGTCGGCGACACCGCGCTCTACGGCCTCGACCACGTCCCCCGCTCGCGCCGCGACGACCTCGACTACGCGTTCGCGCCCCACGACGCTTCCCACGCCGCGCTCGTCGCCCACGGGCTGTTCGAGCCGTTCGCCCACGCCGACTGGGACACCGACCGGCTCCTCGCCGCGTCGACCGTCGACTTCGACGCCCTCCTCCTCGGCGACAACCACGCTCCCGGCGTCGAACGGGTCGGCGAGCGCGACGCGTGGGCGACCTACCCCGGGTCGACCGAGCGTGCGAGCGCGAGCGAACGCGAGGGCCGGGGCTACAATCTCGTGGACTTCGACGCCGACGCCGCCGGCCCGGACGGGGTCACCGTCCGCCGGCGGGCGCTCGACACCCGCGAGTTCGTCTTCGTCGACGTCGACCTCGCCCCCGGCGAGGGTGTCGACCGCGTCGTCGAGCGGGTGTGTCAGCACGACCTGACCGGCGCCGTGGTGGTTGTCGACGTCACGGGCGACGGCGACCCGGTCGCGCCCGCGACGGTGGAGGAGGCCGCCCGCGAGGCGGGCGCGCTGGTCGCACGGGTAGCCGACGACCGAGCGGTCGAGACCGAGACGGAGACGCCCGACGTCTCCTTTGCCGACCCGGACGAGGCAGTCCGCGAGCGCGTTCGCGAGGCCGGACTGTCGCCCGCCGGCGCCGACCTCGACCGGGTCGTCCGGGCGCCCGACGTGGCCGACTCGAACGTTCGAAGCCGCGCCGAGGAGCGCGTTCGCGAGCGGCTCGACGAGGGGCTGGACGCGCTCGAGGGGGTCGACGGGTCGACCGAGCGCGCGGACGACGACGGTGTGGGACCGACGAGGCCGGGCCAGCAGACGACGAGGCCGACCCCGACAGCAGCGCCGTGGAGACAGACGAGACCGACTCCGACCGGACCCCCGGCGTCACGCTGGAGGACTACTCGTGAGGGTCGACCGCGTCGACCTCCGGAACTTCAAGCCCTACGGCGAGGGCGCGGTGTCGTTCGAGGCGGGCGTCACCGTCGTCCACGGCGTCAACGGGAGCGGCAAGTCTTCGCTCCTCGACGCCGTCTTCTTCGCCCTCTACGGGTCGAGCGCGCTCGACGCGGGCGTCACCCTCGCCGACCTCGTGCGGAACGGCGAGGCGGAGACCGAGGTCGGACTGACGTTCACGCACGAGGAGACCGAATACCGTGTCGACCGGCGGCTCCGGCGCTACGACGACCGGGTCGACCACGAGTGTGCCCTCTCCGGGCCGGACGTGACGGTGGAGGGCGCCTCGGACGTCGAGGCGTTCGTGACCGACCTCCTGCGGATGGACGCGGACGCGTTCGTCAACTGCGCGTACGTCCGGCAGGGGGAGGTGAACAAGCTCATCGAGGCCAGCCCGCGCGAGCGCCGGGCCACGATCGACGACCTGCTCCAGCTTGGCCGGCTCGAGGAGTACCGCGACCGGGCCGGCGAGGCGCGCCTCGGCGTCGAGGACGTCCGGAGCGAGTGGCGGGGGCGACTCTCGCAGGTCGAGGACGACCTCGCCGAGGCCGAGGCCGAGGATCCCCACGAGCGGGTGAACGACCTCGAGACGGAGCTGACCGGGGTCGAGTCCGACATCGACCGCTACGAGGCGAACCGCGAGGAGGCCCGCGAGACGCTCGCGGAGGCGGAGCGAACGCTGGCGGAGTCCGAGGAGCGCCGCGAGGAGCTCACGGAGGTGGAGTCGACGATCTCCGAGGTCGAGGCCGCGGTCGCCGAGGCCGAGAGCAGCCGCGAGGACCTCGCGGAGCGCGCCCGTGAGCACGAGGCCCGCGCCGGCGACCACGGCGAGCGGGCACAGTCGCTGCTCGCGGCGACCGACCTCGACGCCGCCGACCCGGACGGGATCGCGGAGCGGCGGGCCGAGCTGGCAGACGAACGCGGCGAGATACAGGAACGGATCGGCGCGCTCGGCGGCGAGATCGAGGCGCTGGACGGCGAGGCGGCGCGCCACGAGACGGCAGCCGAGGAGGCCGCCGAGCGCGCCGTCGAGCGCCGGGAGCGCGCGGAGACGGCCCGGACCGAGGCCGCGACCACCGCGAGCGGGCCGAGGAGGCAGCCGAGCGTGTCGCCGAACTGGAGGCCGAGCGCGAGGACACGGACGAGGCGTTCGACGACGCGCCGGTCGCCCCCGAGGCGCGGCGGCTCACCG
>KI543170.1:45535-52187 GCA_000496195.1 uncultured archaeon A07HB70 | reverse complement strand
CGTCGCCGAGGCCGAGTCGCTCGTCGACGCCGGGAACTGCCCGGCGTGTGGCCAGCCCGTCGAGGGGTCGCCCCACGTCGCCGCGCTCGACGAGCGCCGGGAGCGCGTCACGGAGCTGGCGGAGGCGGTCGACTCGGCTGAGGCCGCCGTGGAGTCGGCGACGGAGCGCCTCGCCGCCGCGACGGAGCTCGCCGAGGCCGCAGCGCGTCTCGACCGGCTGGACGAGCGCCTCGCGAGCGCACGGGAGACGCTGACGAGCCGGCGCGAGCGGGCCGAGACGGCGGCGGAGCGCGCCGACGAACTGGCGCGCGAGGCCGACGGGCTGGTCCGCGAGGCCGCCGAACACGAGCGGGGGGCGCGGGACGCCCGCGAGCGGGCCGAGGAGAAGCGCGCGCGCCTCGGTGCGCTGAACGGCGAGCGCACGGACCTGTCCGAGCGGATGGCGACGCTCGACGACCTCGCCGACGCCGTCACGGCCCGGGACGAGGCCCGCGACGCGGCAGAGCGCCTGCGCGAGAAGCGCGCCGGCCTCGCCGAGCGCAACGAGGAGCGCCGCGAGCGGCTGACGGCCCTGCGGGAGCGCCGGACGAGCCTGCGCGAGGCCGTCGACGACGAGCGCGTCGAGCGGGCCCGGGCGGAGCGCGAGAAGGCCGAGACGTACCTCGACCGGGTGGCGCCGAAGCTCGACGACCTGCACGAGCGCCGCGACGCGGTCCGCGACCGGCTGGCGACCGCGCGCGACGCCGTCGAGCGGATCGAGTCGCTCCGCGAGGCAGCCGAGCGTCTGCGCGAGCGGGTCGCAGCGCTCGACGACCTTCACGAGGAGGCCGAGGAGCTCGAGCGGCTGTACGGCGACCTCCGGGCCGAGCTGCGCCAGCGAAACGTCTCGACGCTCGAGCGCATGCTCAACGAGACGTTCGCGCTCGTCTACGAGAACGACGCCTACGCGCGGATCGAACTCGACGACGACTACGACCTGACCGTCGTCCAGAAGGACGGCGAGACGCTCGCCCCCGACCAGCTCTCGGGCGGCGAGCGCGCGCTGTTCAACCTCTCCCTGCGGTGTTCGATCTACCGCCTGCTCGCCGAGGGCATCGACGGAACCGCGCCGATGCCGCCGCTCATCCTCGACGAGCCGACGGTGTTCCTCGACGCCGGCCACGTCTCGCGGCTGGCCGCGCTGGTGGAGGAGATGCGCGACCTCGGCGTCGCGCAGACGGTGATCGTCAGCCACGACGAGGAGCTGGTCGGGGCGGCAGACGCGCTCGTGACCGTCGAGAAGGACCCGAGCACGAACCGCTCGACGGTCCGCCGGCGCGAGACGACGGCGCTCGGGGCGCTCGCGGACGCGGACGACTAGCGCAGGCGGTCGAGCGCGTCTGCTCCACGCCCGGAGAGCGCGTACCCTCGCCGACCGTCGACGGTCTGCTCCGCGACCAGCCCCGCGGCCCGGAGCTCCGCCAGCAGACCGTGGAGGTCCGACTCGCAGAGGTCAGTCTCGCCGAGGAGCGCCCGGACCGCGACCGGCCCGTCGGCGGCGAGGTGACAGAGCAGGCCGAGCGCGCGGTCGTCGCGTGCCGCCAGCACGAGGCGCCGCGCGTCGTCGTCGAGGGCGCCCGCGGCGGTCGCGAGCGGCGACGCGCCCGCGACGGGGTCGACGGCTTCGGGGTCGACGTACTGCTCCTCGCCGGTCGCGGGGTCGCGCACCAGCCACGACTCGGCGGCCCGCTTGACCACGAGCAGTCGTCGCCCGGCCGAGTCCTCGACGGTTTGCACGTCCAGACGTGGGGGACCGGCGCGGTTAGGCGTTTTCGTCCGCCGACCCGTCGGCGCGGGCCTGAACCCGGCGGACGATCCGGACGACGCCGACGGCGGCGACCAGTCCGACGAGGACGAGGGCGCCACCCGTCTCCCAGTCGCCGGTGAAGAAGCCGACCATCGCGCCGACAGCGACGCCGCCGAGGGCGACGTTCGCGAGGACGACGCTACCCCACCACGTCGCGGCGAAGCCGGCGTCGACGTCCGACGCGTCGACCTCCGGCACGTCGACGCGGGGGCCGAGCTCCTCCGGCGACCCCCACCGGTCCTCGGGGTCGAACTCGGTTCCGAACGGGTTCTCGGGGTCGTCCTCGGACCTGCCGGTCACGGCTGCGCGTCGGCCCGCGGAATAAAAACCGCTCGCCTACGTCTGCTCGTGGAGGTCGACCGCCAGCGACGCCTCAACCCACGCGAACGGGTCCTCGGCGTCGTGAAGGACTACCCCACCATCTACCTCGTACGCCTCGACCGTCTCGGTGCCGTCGGTCGGTCGGTCGCGGTGCGACGAGACGCCCCGGTCGTGCCGGTCAGTCATGGGTGTGACAGGGCGTGTCACGAATATATACCTTCCGTCGCGTTTTCAGATCCGAGAACAGCCACGTCCGAAGCGTTTACGACCGACCTGCCAAACGTGTGTTCGTGACCGACCAGGCCTCCTTCGGCGACTTCGCGGCCGACGACGAGGCGACTCGTCCCGAGGCCGAGGCCGCCGCCGTCGCCGGCACCGGCCTCACGCCCGACTCGACCGAGGTGGTGACCGACGACTCGCGGTTCCCCGCGGCAGCCGACACCGTCAGCCTCGCCGTCGCGCAGGTGAACTACACCGTCGAGGGCCGCGGCGACGACGAGTACCCCGTCGTCCACGTCTTCGGCCGGACGCCCGACGGCACCCGCGAACACGTCCGGGTGCTGGAGTTCGAGCCGTACTTCTACACGCCGACCGCGGACCTCGACGAGGACCCGACCGAGGCCTACGACGCGGTGCTGGCCGCCCGCGACGCCGACCCCGACGGGGAGCCGTTCGAGTCGATTCGGGGCGAGCGCCTGACGAAGGTCGTCACCCGCACGCCGCGGGACGTCGGGTCGATACGCGACGACTTCGAGACGACCTACGAGGCCGACATCCTGTTTCCCAACCGCTTTCTCATCGACAAGGACGTCGGCGGCGGTATCGAGGCGCCCGCTCGCCGCCTCGACGACGGCCGGTTCCAGGTCCACCACGAGGAGGTGACCGCCGCCGCCGTCGACGCCGACCTCCGGGTGAACACGTTCGACATCGAGGTTGACGACCGCCGCGGGTTCCCCGAGGACGGCGAGGAGCCGATCGTCTGCCTGACGAGCCACGACTCCTACCGCGACGAGTACGTTCTCTGGCTGTACGACGCGCCCGACGGAACGGCGCCGGCGCCAGACGACCTCTCGGGGTACGAACAGATAGACGGCGGCGCCGACGTGACCGTGCGCTCGTTCGCGACGGAGTCGGCGATGCTCGACGACTTCCTCTCGTACGTCGAGTCGACCGACCCCGACATCCTGACCGGGTGGAACTTCGAGGACTTCGACGCGCCCTACCTGCTGGACCGGCTAGAGGTCCTCGACCCGGACGCCGAGGAGTCGCTGGCCGCCGAGCGGCTCTCCCGCGTCGACGAGGTGTGGCGCGGCGGGTGGGGCGGTCCGAACGTGAAAGGGCGGGTGGTGTTCGACCTCCTCTACGCGTACAAGCGGACGCAGTTCACCGAACTGGAGTCGTACCGCCTCGACGCCGTCGCGGAACTCGAACTCGACGTCGGGAAGGAGCGCTACTCCGGCGACATCGGCGACCTGTGGGAGCAGGAGCCGACCCGTCTCCTGGAGTACAACCTCCGGGACGTCGAGCTCTGTGTCGAGATCGACCGCAAGCAGTCGGTGATCGCGTTCTGGGACGAGGTGCGGCGGTTCGTCGGCTGTCTGCTGGAGGACGCCCCGACGCCCGGCGACGCGGTGGACGTCTACGTCCTCCACAACGCCCACGGACGGTTCGCCCTGCCGACGAAGGGCCAGCAGGCGTCCGAGGAGTTCGAGGGCGGCGCCGTCTTCGAACCCGTCACCGGTGTCCGCGAGAACGTCACCGTCCTCGACCTGAAGAGCCTCTACCCGATGTGTATGGTGACGATCAACGCCTCGCCGGAGACGAAGGTGGACCCCGAGACGTACGACGGCGAGACCTACCGCGCCCCCAACGGGACCCACTTCCGGGCCGAACCGGACGGGATGATGCGCGAGATGGTGGACGAACTGTTGACCGAGCGCGAGGAGAAGAAGTCACAGCGCGACGAGTTCGACCCCGGGACCGACGAGTACGTCCAGTTCGACCGTCAGCAGGCCGCGACGAAAGTGATCATGAACTGTTTCACGCCGGATACAGAGGTCGTGACTCCTGCCGGCGTTCGCGACATCACCGACCTCACCGTCGGCGACGAGGTGTACTCGCTCGACCCGGAGACGATGGAGATGGAAGTGAAGCCGGTCGTCGACACGCAGGCGTACCCGGACTACCGGGACGAACTCGTCGATATTCAGACGAGCAAGATCGACTTCCGCGTCACGCCGAACCACCGGATGCTCGTCCGGAAGGCCGAGACGAACGGCGTCGAGTGGGACGACTACCGGTTCGTCGAGGCGGGTGAGTTGGACGATGCGAGCAACTACCAGCTCCCGCACGACTGGGACGGCCCGGACGGCGACCGGATCGACCGGATCGACCTCACGGGACTGGTCGACAGCGAGTTCGAAGTCTGGTGCGACAACGACGTTCACGGCCACACGCTCAGAACAGCGGTCGGCTGGCATCCAGACAAGATTCGCAAGAATGACCTCGGTACGACAGGGTACGTCTTCGACGCCGACGAGTTCGACGACTGCCGCGACTACCTCGACAACCACTGCTCGCGGTTCCGCCTCCACACAGAACGCGGCCGAAAGTGGATCCCCCGATTCTACGACGGCGACGACTTTCTCGACCTCCTGGCGTGGTACCTCACGGAAGGGTCGGTGTACACCTCGGAGACCGAGGAGTTCGACGGTCAGCTCCGCGGGTCGGCGACGAGCGTACAGATCGCACAGGACGCCCCCGAGGTGAGCGCCGACGGCGTGGCTGCCGACGGCGGGGAGTCCGACCACGCGGCGATCGGCAATCTGCTCGACCGGATGGGGATTGACTACTACGCCGACGAGCGGGGGTACCAGTTCACCTCCCGGCTGCTCGGACGGTTCCTCGAACGGACCTGCGGCGGCGACAGCTTCGAGAAGCGGATTCCCGACCTCGTCTTCGAGGCGAGCCGCGCGCAGAAACGACGCTTTCTCGAGACGCTGGTCGCCGGCGACGGCGACCGACCGACCGGCTCGGCGTGGCGCTACACCACGTCGAGCGAGCGTCTGCGTGACGACGTGCTGCGCCTCTGTGCCCATCTCGGCCTGACGGCGAACTACGGCCACGACAGCGGCTCGTGGCGGATCTACTGCGGCGAGAACGCGAAGAACACGCTCCGGATGCATCGGAGTAGTGCCCGGAGCACGGCCGAAGACGGCGTCTACTGTGTCACCGTCGCAGACAACCACACGCTCCTCGCGGGCCGAAACGGTCGCTTCCAGTTCGTCGGGCAGTCGCTGTACGGCGTGTCGGGGTGGGACCGCTTCCGCCTGTACGACAAGGAGAACGCCGCGGCGGTGACGGCGACGGGCCGGGAGGTGCTGGCGTTCACGAAAGACGTCGCGGGCGAGATGGACTCTCAGATCGCGTACGGGGACACCGACAGCGTCATGTTAGAACTCGGATCGGACGTCGACAAACCCGAGGCGATCGAGCGCTCCTTCGACATCGAAGACCAGATCAACGACCGGTACGACGACTTCGCGCGCGACCAGCTTGGCGCCGAGGAGCACCGGTTCCAGATCGAGTTCGAGAAGCTCTACCGGCGGTTCTTCCAGGCGGGCAAGAAGAAGCGGTACGCGGGCCACATCGTCTGGAAGGAGGGCAAAGACGTCGACGATATCGACATCACGGGCTTCGAGTACAAGCGCTCGGACATCGCGACGGTGACGAAACGGGTCCAGCGCGAGGTGATCGAGATGATCGTTCGCGGCGAGGACCTCTCGGAGGTAAAGGAGTTCCTCCACGAGGAGATCGCGGCGTTCGAGTCGGGCGAGCGGTCGCTCGCGGAGGTCGGCATCCCCGGCGGAATCGGGAAGCGCCTGGACGACTACGACACGGACACCGCGCAGGTCCGGGGGGCGCGGTACGCCAACCGCCTGCTCGGGACGAACTTCGGGCGAGGGTCGAAGCCGAAGCGGGTCTACCTCCGGAAGGTCCACCCGGACTTCTTCGGCCGGATCGAGCGCGAAGACGGGCTCGACCCGTCTCGCGACCCGGTTTACCGGGCGTTCAAGCGCGATCCGGACGTGATCTGTTTCGAGTACGACGACCAGGTGCCCGACGAGTTCGAGGTGGACTGGGAGCGGATGCTTGAGAAGACGCTCCAGGGACCGATCGCCCGGGTCATCGAGGCGCTGGACATGTCGTGGGACGAGGTGCGGAGCGGGCAGACCCAGACCGGTCTCGGGCAGTTCGGCTGACGCGAACTTCTGAGAACGGAAACTTTCGTTCCGAATCTCAAAATATGAGACCGGGGAACCCGTAACAATTATACCCGTCTCTCTCTAGTCTCCACGTACAAGGCACACTGGCTACAGGCGAAATCACTGACCTCCACGCTGAGATCGCGGAGAACGGCGAGGAGATCCTCCACGGGGTCGACCTGACGGTCGCCTCGGGGGAGATCCACGCCCTGATGGGACC
>KI543170.1:27320-44466 GCA_000496195.1 uncultured archaeon A07HB70 | reverse complement strand
TGCCGATGCCGACCGACTGGCCCGGCCAGCCGGACCTCTCGGAGATCGACATCGAGGAGATCGTCCCGTACATACGCCCCGACATCGACACCCGTGGCGGCGTCGACGACTGGACCGACCTCCCCGACGAGATCAAGGACACGTTCGACAAGCTGGGCATCCCCGAGGCAGAGAAGAACGCGCTCTCGGGCGTCGGCGCCCAGTACGAGTCCGAGATCGTCTACCAGAACATGCAGGAGCAGTGGGAGGACAAGGGCGTCATCTTCTGTGACATGGACGAGGCAGTCCAGGAACACGAAGAGATCGTCCGCGAACACTTCATGACGAAGGCGGTGCCGCCGAGCGACAACAAGTTCGCGGCGCTCCACGGCGCGGTCTGGTCCGGCGGCTCGTTCGTCTACGTCCCGGAGGACGTGACGGTAGAGATGCCCGTCCAGGCGTACTTCCGGATGAACTCGGAGGGGATGGGTCAGTTCGAGCACACGCTCATCGTCGCCGAGTCGGGCTCGGAGGTCCACTACATCGAGGGCTGCTCGGCCCCGAAGTACTCCGAGTTCAACCTCCACTCCGGCGGCGTCGAGGTGTTCGTCGACGAGGACGCTCACGTCCAGTACTCGACGGTCCAGAACTGGTCGACGAACACGTACAACCTGAACACCAAGCGTGCCATCGTCGAGGAGAACGGCCGGATGGAGTGGATCTCCGGGTCGATGGGGTCGAAGGCGACGATGCTCTACCCCTCCTCGATCCTGAAGGGCCGTGGCGCGAGCGACAACCACATCACCATCGCGTTCGCCGGCGAGGGCCAGAACATCGACACCGGCGCGAAGGTCTACCACAACGCGCCGGAGACGAAGTCGACGATCGAGTCCAAGTCCATCTCGAAGGACGGCGGCCGGACCAACTACCGCGGCCTCGTCCACATCGCCGACGGCGCGACCGACTCCTCGACCGCCGTCGAGTGTGACGCGCTGATGTTCGACAACGAGTCGACCTCGGACACGATGCCGTACATGGAGATCGGCGAGTCCAGCGTCGACGTCGCCCACGAGGCGACGGTCGGCAAGATCGGCGACGAGGACGTGTTCTACCTCCAGAGCCGGGGTCTGGACGACGACGACGCAAAGCAGATGATCGTCTCCGGGTTCATCGAGCCGATCACGGAGGAACTGCCGATCGAGTACGCGGTCGAGCTCAACCGGCTGGTCGAGCTCGAGATGGAAGGCTCGCTCGGGTAATGTCGGCACAGATCCCCGCGGGCCTGACCGAGGAGACGGTCGAGCGGATCGCGGACGAGCGCGACGAGCCGTCGTGGCTCCGCCAGCGACGGCTGGACGCGCTCGCTGCGCTCCCCGACCGCGACCTGCCGGACGTCATCCAGACGCCTGGCCGGCGGTGGACGAACCTCGACGAACTCGACTTCGAGTCGCTCGTCGACCCGAACGACCAGCGCGACGAGACCGAGCGCGTCGGCCCCGACGGCGTCGCAGTGCTGTCGTTCGTCGAGGCGCTCGACGACGACGAGTACGCCGCACTCGTCCGGGAACACCTCGACAGCGTCACCGAACCGGAGACGAACTACCTGACCGCGCTCTCGGCGGCGCTGTTCACGACCGGAACGCTCGTCTACGTCCCCGAGGGAGTCGCGGCAGAGGACGTGACGATCCGGACGGAGGCGGCCTCGCAGTCGCTGTTCGGCCACACGCTCGTCGTCACGGAGGAGTCGGCCTCCGTGACGATCCTCGAGCAGACGTCGAGCGACCCCGCCGACGACCCGCGCTACGTCTCGAACGTCGTCGAGATCGCCGCGGGCGAGAACAGCTACGCCCAGTACGGCTCGCTCCAGACGCTCGACGAGGGCAGCTACCACTACACGCTGAAGCGCGCCGACGCCGCGCGCCACGCGACCGTGAACTGGATCGAGGGCAACCTCGGCTCTCGACTCACCCGGAGTGACGTCGAGACCGAACTGACCGGCGACGGCTCCGAGAGCAAGATCGTCGGCGCCTTCTTCGGCCACGAGGACCAGCATCTCGACGTCAACGCGCGGGTCTGGCACCACGGCGAGCACACCACCGCCGACCTCGTCACCCGTGGTGTCCTCGACGACACCGCGCGGTCGGTGTACGAGGGTGTCCAGGACGTCGGGCGCGACGCGTGGGACACCAACTCCTACCAGCGCGAGAACACCCTGATGCTGAGCGACGACAGCGAGGCCGACGCCTCGCCGAAGCTCATCATCCACAACCACGACACCGAGGCGAGCCACTCGGCGACGGTCGGGCAGGTCGACCGCGAGGACCTGCTCTACATGACGTCGCGGGGGATCCACCCGCGAGTGGCGCGGAACATGCTCGTCGAGGGCTTCTTCGTGCCCGTGCTCGAGGAGATCGAGGTCGACGAGTTCCGCAACGACCTCCGGGAGCGGATCGCCGCGCGGCTGCGGTAAGCCGGCGCTCCGCTCCAGGCGCGGTCATTAAGTAACTGCTTCCCTCATCTGCGTGTGTGAGCCTCGCGAGTACCGTCACGTCCGACCACCAGCTCGCACGGCTCCTCCAGATCGGCGTGGTGCTGGAGGAGGTGGTCGAGGCGCGGTCGACCCGCCACCACCGTAGTCTCGACGACGGCGAGTGCGACGACGAGGTGGCGGCGCTCCTCGACGCGTCCGCGGAGGAGTCCGCGGCCCACGCGCGCGGCTGGAGGAGCTGATGGACGACCGTCGAGGCAGAGCCGGTCGGGTACGAGGAGATCGAACGCCTGGTCGAGCAGCACTACGGCCGGACACGACCGGAGGACTTCGACGGCGTGCTGTACGACCAGCTCTGTAACGAGGAGACGGCGTACAAGTTCTACGACGACATGATCGAGGCAATCGAAGGGACCGACGCCCGCTTCGCGGTCGACCGCGAGCGCCTGCTCTCCGTTCTGCGGACCATCCGCGAGGACGAGGCGGACGGCGTCGAGGACGTGACAGAACTCATGGAACGGCGATGAACACGGCAGACCAGTACCTCAAGAGCATCTACCTCGTCCAGCGGGTTGCCGACGGGCCGGCCTCGACAGGGGCGGTGGCGGACTCGCTCGACGTCAGCCCCGCGAGCGCGAACGAGATGATCGGCAAACTGGAGTCGCGCGGGCTGGCCGACCACGAGAAGTACAAGGGTGTCCGACTGACCGACGAGGGTGTCCAGCGCGCCCGCGACGCGCTCTGTAACTACTGCATCATCCAGCGCTTCCTCGCGAACGTCCTCGAGGTCGAGGAGTTCCGCGACGAGGCCCGGGCGCTGGAGGCGGTCATCGACGACACCGTCGCCGAGCGTCTCGACACCATCATCAACCGCAGCCCCAACTGTCCGGACTGTTTCGACCCCGAGGCCGACGCCTGCAAGCTGCTCGACGCCTGTTCCGAACAGCCGGCGGACTGACCGCCCGACGCCGGCGACACGTACCACTAAGTGTCGCCCACGAGTAGCGTCGACCGATGGGACGACTCGACGCACTCCTGCGGTGGGCGCGCGCCGACCCGGACCCTCCAGAGTACGTCTGCCAGGGCTGCGAGGCCGGGTTCGACCTGCGCTACCACGTCTGCCCGGAGTGTGGCGGGTTCTGCGTGGGCCGTCGACAGCCGACCGGAAACTGACCGCCCGCCGACGGGTCGACGACAGACAGTTCTAAGAGGCGGACGACCGGTGACAGAGACGTAGTCCCGTGGTGTAGTGGCCAATCATGAGGGCCTTTGGACGCGACGCGGCACCGCCGCGTGCGGGAGACAGCCCTCGACGGCGGTTCGAATCCGCCCGGGACTATCCGAACGCCGGCGGGGCGAACGAGTCCCGCTCCGGACTCAGACGCCGGTACGGGTCGGCTCGTTCCCGTCGGCCACGTACGTCGCCTCGAGGTGGTCGAGTACGTACTCGACGGTCGACGGGTCGTAGGTCCAGAAGCCGTAGAATCCGTCGCGGCCCGCGCGCTCCTCGGCGACGAGCGCACACATGTACTCCCGGAGGCCGCCCCCGTCGTAGGCGACGAACCACGACCGCCGGATCTCGTCGACGTCCTCGACGTGGAGCGTCGCGCCGGACAGCGGTTCGATCTGGTCGCCGGGGGCGACGTAGACGTGGACGTCGAGGTCGCTCTCGCCGCCGAGGCGCTCGTAGGCCTCGCGCTGTGGCTCGACGTTCGAGGGGTACTGGAAGCCGGCGTGGAGCGAGCCCTCCTCGACGCGCCACGCTCGGTCTTCTATCTCGCGCGACGCCGCGAGCATCCGGTCGCGGTCGTACGAGGTGAACATCGTCTCGTCGAGGTGGTCGAGAATCGACCGATAGGCGCCGTCGTCGGCGCCCGGGTCGAGCAGGTCGTCGACGGACACCGCGGTGACGAACTCGTCGTCGCTCCCGAGCACCGCGTACCCCGACGGCCCCGTCTCCGTCGAGGCGCCCTCCACGACGAGGTTCCGGTTCTCGAAGTGCTCGCGGAGTGCCCCAACGGCGCCGGGCGTCGGGTTGAAGACGGTGAGCGTCTTCTCGTGGGCCTCGACTCCCTCGATGAGCTCTCGGAGCGACATCTCTGTCTCCCAGTCTCTGCCGGAGTATTTGACCCTTGTGACGGTCTGTCCCGCCGGTGGCGACAGGTATTAGTCCGTCTCCCCCGCGATTCTGGCTGGATGTCTGTCGCGCGACGCGCCCGTGCGCTCGTGAACGTCGACCACCCCGGTCTCGTCTGGCTGATGAGTCTCAACCACGGGTTCAACGAGTTCTTCAGCGTCATCGTCCCCCCGCTGTTCCCCTTTCTCGTCCCGGACCTCGGCATCAGCTACGCCGACACGGGGCTCCTCGTCGTCGTCTTCTTTGTCACCTACTCAGTGGCACAGCTTCCGGCCGGGCGCCTCGCGAACCACTACAGCGCCCAGCGGCTGCTCGTCGGCGGGCAGGCCCTGCTCTCCGTCGGCATCGCGCTGGTGGCGTTCGCGCCGACGTACGAGACGATGCTCGCGGGGATGGTCGTCGCCGGAGTCGGCGGGAGCACCTACCACCCGACCGGGATGTCGGTCATCAGCGACGCCGAGAGCGAGTCGACCCACGGCCGGTCGATGGGTATCCACGGGATGCTCGGCACGTTCGGCACCGTCGCGGCACCGGTGGCCGTCGGCGGCCTCGCACTGGTGTTCGGCTGGCGGACGGCGCTGCTCGCCGGCGCCGGCGCCGGCCTCGCCTTCGCGGTCGTCCTCGCCGTCGTCTACCCGCGTACGGTGCCCAGTACGTCCCCCGACGCCAGCCTCCGCGAGGGGCTGCGTGCCAGTCTCGGGAGCGGGACGGTCCGGGCTTCCGGCGGGCGTGTGCTCGCGTTCCTGCGCTCGCCGGCGATGCTCGTGCTCATCGCGCTGTTCGCCGTCGTCGGCGCCGAGGTGCGCGCGGTCCAGTCGTTCACGACGCTGTTCGCAGCCGACGCCGTCGCGACGACGGGCGCGGGCGAGGACGCCGCCGCCTCATTCGGCAACCAGATGTTCGCGCTGACGATGGTGGCGGCGGGCATCGCATCGACGGCGGCGGGCGCGGGCGTCGACCGGATCGACCGCCGGCTGTTCGCCGGGGGCTGTTTCGCGCTCACCGCCGTCGCCGTCGCCGCCGTTGCCCTGCTCCCCCTCGGTCGGCTCGGCCTCGCCGTCGGCTTCGTCGTCCTGGGCGTCGTGATGTACTCCGTCTACCCCGCGACGAACGCCCTCGCCGCCGGCCTCTCGACGGAGGACTCCTCCGGCGACGTGTTCGCGGTCACACAGACCGCGGCGGCGCTCGGCGGCGCCGCCGGACCGTACATTCTCGGGGTCGTCGCCGACGCGACGACGCTCTCGACGGGGTTTCTCTCTACCGCCGGCATCGCCGCCGTCGGGGTGGCCGTCGTCGCCGCCGCCGCGGCGTTCGACTAGTCGACCCGGAAGCGTACGCGTTCTGTCTCCGGTCCCTTCGTCTCCCGACCTGTCACCGTCACCGTCCCGACTGCCCCCGTCGAGGCGACGTGGGTGCCCGCACAGGCCGTCCGGTCGAACGGGTCGTCCGGATCGCCCACCTCGACGATCCGGACCTCGGTGACGGCGTCCGGCAGGAGGCCGATCCGGGTTCGCGTCGGGTCGAGATCACGTTCCGCCGCGGCGCGGTCGCGTTCGTACCACCGCACCGGCAGGTCGGCGTCGACGAGGGTGTTCAGGCGCTCCTCGATCCGTGCGAGGTCCGCGTCGTCGAACCGGGGGTAGGCACAGTCGATCCGTGCTCGGTCGGCGTACACCTGGTTACCGGTCGTCTCCGCGTCGAACACCGACAGCAGGACCGCCGAGAGCAGGTGCTGGGCCGTGTGGTGGCGCTCGTGTCCCTGGCGCCGGTCCGCGTCGACGACGCCCTCGACGGTCGTCCCCTCGTCCGGGAGGGGCGCCCCGGTCACCTCGTGTTCGACCGTCTCCCGGCCCGAGACGTCGACGACGCGCCACGTCCGCCCGTCGGCCCGGAGTTCGCCGGTGTCGTGTGGCTGGCCGCCGCCGGACGGGTAGAAACAGGTGCGGCCGAGGACGACCCGCGGCGGGTCGGCGAGCGTCCGGTCGACCCGCGCCTCGAACCGCCGCCGGGCGGTGTCACGGAGGTAGATGCGTTTGGTCGGCACGCCACGACAGACGGCTGCCCGGGGCTTACCACTGTCTCTTGTCGACGCTCCCGGCCTGAGCCGTCGTCGTAACGTCTAAGCCACCGTCGGTCGTCGTTCACGGTAATGAGTACGAACACGTCCGAGCGGGGTGATCAACCGTGGGTGTCGAAATAGAGGGCTCACCGGTTGCCGACGCCGAGTTCGCCGAGATGGAGACGTTCGTCCGGGACTACCTCGCCGCCAGCGTCGAGAGCGAGACCGACGGCGGACGGATGCGGTGGTACCCGTGGCACAGCGCCGACTACCGGTTCAACCACACCCGGAACGTCGTCGACCTGGCGACCGATATCGCGGAACGCGAGGGCGCGAACGTCGACATCGTCCGCGTCGCGGCGCTGTTCCACGACGTGTCGAAGCTCGAGGCCGAACAGGACAGCCACGCCGAGGAGGGCGCCCGCGTCGCCCGCGAGTACCTCACGACCCGGGCCGACCTGCCGTCGTCGTTCGTCGAGGCGGTCTGTCGGAGCGTCCGCGAGCACTCCTACCAGGGACCGCTCTCGGACGTCTCCCTGGAGACCCGGTGTCTGATCGAGGCCGACCTGCTCGACAAGGTTGGCGCGAACGGCACCGTCCTGATGATGCTGCGGATGGGCTACGAGTCCCGGACGCATATGGACGCCGCGACGATGGTCGAACGCGTCCTCGAACGGGGCGAGGACGCCGCCGAGCGGGTCGAGTCCGACACCGCCGAGAGCGTCGCCCACCGGCGGCTGAAGCGGGTTCGCTGGTTCCGGGAGTGGCTGGAGGACGAGGTGCCCGGGATGGACCGCGAGGAGCCGTCGAGTTAGTCGTCGCTCACTGCCGCGTGGCTCGTGTCCTCGCCGGGCGTCGTCGCCGCCGCCGCGGGCGGGAGGTCGTCGCGAACGTCGTCGCGCGTACGCCCCGCGATGACCTCGGCGTAGGCGTCGGGCATCACCTTCGTGAACGCCGAGAGCGCCGTCTCCCAGTCGTCGAGGAGGTCGGCTGCCCGGCTACTGTCTGTGTACTCGCGGTGGTTCTCCACGAGACGACGGAGCATCCGGCGGTCAGACTCCTCCAGTTCGCCGTGGAGGGTGACCATCCCCGTGTTCGCCTTCTGACGGAGCTCGTCGTCCGGGTCGTAGACGTACGCCACGCCGCCGCTCATCCCGGCGGCGAAGTTCCGCCCGAACTCGCCGAGAACGGCGACGGCCCCGCCGGTCATATACTCGCAGCCGTGGTCGCCGACGCCCTCGACGACGGTCTTCACGCCGGAGTTGCGGACTCCGAACCGCTCGCCCGCGACGCCGTTGACGTACATCTCGCCCTGCGTCGCGCCGTAGAGTGCGACGTTGCCGATGAGAACGTTCTCGTCGGCCTCGTAGGCGGCGTTCTCCGGCGTCCGGACGACCAGTTTGCCGCCCGACAGCCCCTTGCCGACGTAGTCGTTCGCGGCGCCGGTCAGGCGCATCGTCACGCCGTTCTGGAGGAAGGCGCCGAAGCTCTGGCCGGCCACGCCGCGGAACGAACACGAGATGGTGTCGTCGGGGAGGCCCGCGGTGCCGTGTTCGGCTGAGATGCGGTTCGACAGCATCGCACCGACGGCACGGTCGACGTTCGAGATAGAGCGCTCGACGGTGACGGGGTCGCCAGACTCGATCGCGTCCTCGGCGACCGACAGCAGGGCGTGGTCGAGCTGGTCGTCCAGGTCGGCGTGGTGCTGCTCGCGGGTCTTCGTCCGGTCGTCGCCGGCTGGCTCCGCGATAACCGAAGAGAGGTCGAGCGTCCGGGCCTTCGGGTGACTGGTCTCGCGCTGGCCGAGCACCGACGGTCGCCCGACCATCTCCTCGACGGTGCGGAAGCCGAGGTCGGCCATGATCTCGCGGAGCTCCTGCGCGATGAACGTCATGTAGTTGATGACGTGGGTCGGCTCGCCCGCGAACCGGTCGCGTAGCCCCTCCTTCTGGGTGGCGACGCCGGTCGGGCAGTTGTTGGTGTGGCAGATCCGCGCCATCACACAGCCCGAGGTGACGAGCGAGGCGGTGCCGAAGACGTACTCCTCGGCGCCGAGGAGCGCCGCGACGGCCACGTCGCGTCCGGTCTTCATGCCGCCGTCGGTCGTCACCTTGATCCGGTCGCGCAGGTCCGTCGCGCGGAGCATCTGGTTCGTCTCCGCGAGGCCGAGCTCCCACGGCAGCCCGGCGTTCTTGATGCTCGTCTTCGGCGACGCACCGGTGCCGCCCGAGTGGCCGGAGACGTGGACCACGTCGGCGTTCGCCTTCGCGACGCCCGCGGCGATGGTACCGATACCGGCCTCGGAGACGAGCTTGACGTTTATATCGGCCTCCGAGTTCGACACCTTCAGGTCGTGGATCAGCTGTTTCAGGTCCTCGATCGAGTAGATGTCGTGGAGCGGCGGCGGCGAGATGAGTCCGACGCCGGGCGTCGAGTACCGGACGTGGGCGATCATCTCGTTCACCTTCTTGCCCGGCAGGTGGCCCCCTTCGCCGGGCTTTGACCCCTGTGCCATCTTGATCTGTAGCTCCTCGGCGTCCGCGAGGTAGTCCGAGGTGACGCCGAACCGCCCCGAGGCGACCTGTTTCACCTTCGAGCGCTTCTCGGTGCCGAACCGCTCTATCGGTTCGCCGCCCTCGCCGGTGTTCGACTTCGCGCCCAGGCGGTTCATCGCGATCGCGTTGTTCTCGTGGGCCTCTGGCGACAGCGACCCGAGGCTCATCGCCGCCGTCGAGAACCGCTGGACGATAGACTCGACCGGCTCCACCTCGTCGAGCGCCACGGGGTCGCGGTCGGAGTCGAACTCGAGCAGCCCGCGGAGGGTCTGGAGCTCCTCGGTCTGGTCGTTGATCAGCTCGGCGAACTCGCCGTAGGTGTCGTAGCTCCCGGAGCGGACGGCCTCCTGGAGCTTCCCGACCGTCTCCGGGTTCCACTGGTGGTGGATACCGCCCGTGCGGTGTTCGAACTCGCCCTGCCGCTCGAGTTCGGGGTCGGCGCCGAAGCCGACGCCGTGGCGGGTGAGCAGGTCCTCCTCGATCTCCTCGATGCCGATCCCCTCGGTCCTGATCTCGGTTCCCTCGAAGTACTCGGCGACGAAGCCGGAGTCGAGGCCGACGGCCTCGAAGATCTGGGCGCCCTGGTAGGACTCGACGGTGGAGATGCCCATCTTCGCCATCGTCTTCAGCAGGCCGTCCTCCAGCGCCGAGCGGTAGTGTGCAAGCGCCTCGTCCTCGTCCGCGCCGTCCGGGCCGGCGACGAGGTCACGGATCGTGTCGTAGGCGAGGTACGGAGTGACGCCGTCGGCGCCGTAGCCGACGAGCGTCGCGACGTGGTGGACCTCGCGCGGGTCGCCCGACTCGACGACGAGGCCGGCGTAGTTACGCAAGCCGTCGCGGACGAGTGAGTGGTGGACCGCGCCGGTCGCCAGGAGCGACGGAATCGCGATTCGCTCCGGGCCGGCGGCCCGGTCCGAGAGCACGACGGTGTCGGCGCCGTCCTCGATCTCGTGGCGAGCGTCGTCGCGGACGCGCTCGACGGCCTCGCGGAGCGTCGTCTCGCCGTCGCGCGGGTAGGTGATGTCGACGACGGCGGACGACAGCCCGCCGTCGGCGCCGTCCATGTCGCGGATCGCCGCGGTGCGCTCGTCGGTCAGCACCGGCGAGTCGAGGACGAGCTGCCGGGCGTGTTCCGGCGTCTCGTCGAGCAGGTTCGGCTGGGGGCCGAGCCGCGACTCGAGCGACGTGACGAGCTTCTCGCGGATGTAGTCGATCGGCGGGTTCGACACCTGCGCGAACAGCTGCTTGAAGTAGGTGAAAAGCGGCCGGTTGAGGTCTGACAGCACCGAGAGCGGCGTGTCGTCGCCCATCGAGCCGACGGGGTCCGCGCCGTCCTCCATCATCGGCTCGATCAGGTGGTCGACCTGGTCGTGGGTGTAGCCGAACGCGGCCTGGTGGGCGCGGAGCGCATCCATCTCGCCGGGGTCGTCGCCCGCCGGCAGGTCATCGACGTGACGCTGGTGCTCGTCGACCCACTCGCCGTACTTCGGGTCGGTCAGCTCGTCGAACACCTCCTCGTCGGGGACGATCCGGCCCTCTGTCGGGTCGGCGACGAACAGCTGTCCGGGCTGGAGCCGCCCCCGCGTTCTGACCGCGGCGGGGTCGACGTCGACGGCCCCTGCCTCGCTGGCCATGATCAGGGTGTTCTCCTCGGTCACGTCGTAGCGGCAGGGACGCAGGCCGTTCCGGTCGAGAACGGCGACGACGCGCTCGCCGTCGGTGCCACAGACCAGCGCGGGGCCGTCCCAGGGCTCGACGAGCGAGGCGTGGTAGTCGTACCAGTCCTGCCGGTCCTCGTCCATCAGGTCGTCGCCGCGGAACGCCTCGGGGATGAGCATCCGCATGGCGTGGGGCAGCGATCGGTCGCCGTGGAGGAGCAGTTCGAGCGCGTTGTCGACGCTCGCGGTGTCGGACTGGCCGGGGTCGGGGATGACCGGCTTGACCGCGTCGACGTCGAACTCGTCGTGTGCGAGGTCGGTCTCCCGGGCGCGGAGCCAGTTGACGTTGCCCTGGATGGTGTTTATCTCGCCGTTGTGGATGATGTTGCGGTACGGGTGTGCGAGGTGCCACGCGCCGAGCGTGTTCGTCGAGAACCGGGCGTGGACGAGCGCGAACGTCGAGGCGACCCGCTCGTCCGTGAGGTCCGGGTAGTAGGCCGGGAGCTGTTCTGCCTTCAGCAGGCCCTTGTAGACGAGCCGGGTCCGGTCGAGCGAGCAGACGTAGAACCGCTCGGCCTCGGGGGCGTCGAGCGCCTCTACCCGCTTCTCGGCGGCCCGACGGGCGACGTACAGCGCGCGGTCGAACGCCTCGTCGTCAATCGGGTCGGCGGCCACGACGAACGGCTGGACGATGTCGGGCTCTGACTCGATGGCGGTGGCGCCGAGGCCCGTCGCGTCGGTCGGTACGTCGCGCCAGTGGCACACCTCGAGGCCGTGGTCCGCCAGCGCCGCCTCGAACGCCTCGACGACCCGGCTACTCGTCGCCTCGTCCTGCGGCAGGAACACCGAACCGACGGCGTACTGCTCGGGCAGGCTGACAGGCACGACCGCCGAGAGGAACTCGTCCGGGCGCTGGAGCATGACCCCCGCGCCGTCGCCGGTGTCTTCCTCCGCGCCCGTCGTCCCCCGGTGTTCGAGATTCTCGAGGAGTTCGAGGCCGCGGCGTACGGTGCTGTGGTCGGCGCCGCCGTCGAGATCGACGACGGCCCCGACGCCGCAGTTCGACCGCTCGTCGGTGGGGTCCGCAAGGAGATCTGGGTCAGACCCCTGCTCTGTGTCGCGCATACGTGTCACTAGAGAGCCGACCTTATGACTCTACTCCCATCCGTCCAGAGCCGTCCGAACAGACACTACGTGATACGATACGTTTGGTATCCCTAGTAGGTCCGGGCGAAGTACGCGGTCGTCTCGGCGGGGTCGTCACAGAGCGCACAGGTGTCGCTCTCGTCGTGGGCCGCGGTGACCCGCTCGCCCGGTCCGTCCGCCTCGGTCGGGGCGTCCAGCGGCACCGCGACGATCTCCGCCGCGATCTCCTCTTTGATCGGCGCCTCACAGGCCTCGCTGCCACACCACGGCGTGGCGACGTAGCCGCCGTGCTGACCGACGGTGCCGAGAATTTCGGCGCGCGAGTCCGCCTCCCGGACGTTCTCCGAGAGGGTCTCCGCCGCGGCGTCGTACAGCGTCTCGTGAACCGTGTCGAGAGCGTCCCGGACCGCCGCGGCGACCCCGTCGACGTCGATCTCGTGGCTCTCGCCGTCCGGTCGGTGGACCGCCGTGGCCGTGCCAGCCTCGACCTCCTGCGGGCCGACCTCCAGCCGGAGCGGGACCCCCTTCAGTTCCCACTCGTTGAACTTGAACCCGGGGTTGCGCTCGTCGCGGTCGTCGAGCTCGACACGGAGGCCCGCCTCGCGCAGGTCCGCCGCGATCTCGCCGGCGTAGTCGAGCACCGCGTCGCGGTTCTCGCCGCGCCAGATGGGGACGATCACGACCTGTTCGGGCGCGAGGGCGGGCGGGACGACGAGCCCCTGGTCGTCCGAGTGGGTCATGATGAGCGCGCCGAGTGCGCGCCACGAGACGCCCCAGGAGGTGGTGTGGCAGGTCCGCTCGTCCTCGTCCTCGTCGGTGTAGGTGATGTCGAACGCCTCGCCGAACGACGTGCCGAGGTGGTGACTCGTCGCCGCCTGGACGCTCTTGCCGTCGGGCATCAGCGTCTCGACGGTGGTCGTCGTCTTCGCGCCCGGGAACTTGTCGTGCTCCGGCTTCGCGCCCCGGAGCGCCGGCATCGCCAGCACGTCCTCGTACAGCTTGGCGTACTGGTCGAGCCGGGTGAGCGTCTCCGCCCACGCGCCGGCGTCCGTCGCGTGGGCCGTGTGTCCCTCCTGCCAGAGGAACTCCTTCGTGCGGAAGAACGGCGTCGTCTCCGTCGCCTCCCACCGGACGACCGAGCACCACTGGTTCAGCCGCATCGGCAGGTCGCGGTGGCTCCGCACCCACTGGGCGATATACGGCGCGATTATCGACTCGGAGGTGGGCCGGACCGCGAGGCGCTCATCCAGCTCCTCCTCGCCGCCGTGGGTCACCCACGCGACCTCCGGGTTGAACCCCTCGACGACGTCCTTCTCGCGCTCCAAGAACGACTCCGGGACGAACAGGGGGAAGTAGGCGTTGTCGACGCCCGTCTGTTTGAACCAGCCGTCGAGTTCGGACTGGAGCCGCTCCCAGAGCGCGTAGCCCCGCGGCCGGGTGACGATGAACCCGCCCATCCGGTCGGGGCCGTAGCTCGCCAGCTCCGCCTTCTGGACCACCTCGGCGTACCACTCGCCGGTCTCGTGCTCCTTCGACTTCGTCACGCCGAGATCCTGACCGCCGTCCGTGCTCATCCGTGGCCGACGGTCGGTTCGGGGAGGGCATAAGTCGGCCGCTCTACCCGCTCTCCGGCGGGTCGACGGCGAACGGACTCTCGCCCTCCGTCCACGGCCAGCCCGGCAGCCGGGTCTGGAACCCCGCCGCGAGGGCCGCCGTCAGGTCGTCCCGTCCCGCCGGCCCGTCGCCGTCCGTGTGGACGTCCGCGACGTGGAACGTGGCCTCCGCGAGCGTGGTCAGGGGCTCCCCGCCCGCGACCGTCGCCGCGAGCAGCCGGCCCAGCCGCTCGTCGACGACGAAGCCGGGGTAGTCGCCGGCGACGTCGAGGTCGCGCAGGAGCGCGACACAGGCCGCGACGTTGACGGCTCGGTCGCCCTCGGCGAACACCCGGTCGACCTCGCGGCGGTACGCCGCTGCCGTCACCCGGTCGACGTCCGTCTCGAACGCCTCGCCCAGCCGCGTCCGCGTCTCGTTTATCAGTTCGACGACGTCGTCTCGCTCCCGCACGGCGTCGCGCTCCGCCCGCACCCGGTCCGGCGTGAGTCTCACGCCGGCACGAGACGCCGCGGAGGCTTTCGCCTTTGGGAAGGCTTTTATCTGTGCCTCTCGACCCGACCGTAAGCGGGTTCTCGCTGTCCTCTCGTCCGTCGGGACGACCACATCCATCAGGGGCGGCGGTGCCCGAGCGTCCTCGTATCATGAACTCAGTGGAGACAAAGCTCGAGTCGCTGAAGGTAGAGATCGAATCGGAACTTCCCGGTGATATCGCCGTCTCTGACGTGAGCTACGAGGGGCCGGAGCTCGTCGTCTACACCCGGACCCCGAAGGAGTTCGCCAGCAACGGCGACCTCGTCCGCAGGCTCGCCTCGAAGCTCCGCAAGCGGATCACGGTCCGGCCCGACCCCGACGTGCTCTCCGGGCCGGCAGAGGCGGAGGAGGAGATTCGCACGGTCGTCCCCGACGAGGCGGAGATCGCCGGTCTCGACTTCCACGCCGACACCGGCGAGGTGGTCATCGAGGCAGCAAAGCCCGGGATGGTGATCGGCCGGGGCGGCTCGACCCTGCGGGAGATCACGAAACGCGTCGGCTGGACGCCCGAGGTCGTCCGCACGCCTCCGATCGAGTCCTCGACCGTGTCGAACGTCCGCAACTTCCTGAAACAGGAGCGCGAGGAGCGCCGGCAGATCCTCGAGCGGGTCGGGCGACAGATCCACCGCGAGGAGATGGCTGACGACCAGTGGGTCCGGATCTCGACGCTCGGCTGCTGCCGCGAGGTCGGCCGCGCCGCCTTCGTCCTCTCGACTGCCGAGACCCGGATCCTGATCGACTGCGGCGACAAGCCCGGCGCCGAGGGTGAGGTGCCCTACCTCCAGGTGCCCGAGGCGCTCGGCTCCGGCGCGAACTCGATCGACGCCGTCGTCCTCACCCACGCCCACCTCGACCACTCCGCGCTCGTTCCGCTCCTGTTCAAGTACGGCTACGACGGCCCGATCTACTGCACCGAACCGACCCGGGACCTGATGGGACTTCTCTCGCTCGACTACCTCGACGTCGCCACGAAGGAGGGCCGCACCCCGCCGTACGACTCCGAGATGGTGCGCGAGACGATCAAACACACCGTCCCGCTGGAGTACGGCGACGTGACCGACATCGCCCCGGACGTGAAGCTCACCCTGCACAACGCCGGCCACATCCTCGGCTCGGCGGTGTCGCATTTCCACATCGGCGACGGCCTCTACAACGTCGCGTTCTCGGGCGACATCCACTACGAGGACACCCGGCTGTTCAACGGCGCGGTCAACGACTTCCCGCGGGTCGAGACGCTGGTGCTCGAGTCCACCTACGGCGGCAGCAACGACTACCAGACCGATCAGGAGGACTCCGAGCGAAAGCTGAAAGACGTGATCCGTCGCACCCACGACCGGGGCGGCACGGTGTTGATCCCCGCCTTCGCCGTGGGCCGGTCACAGGAGATCATGCTCGTCCTCGAGGAGGCGATGCGGTCGGGCGACATCCCCCAGATGCCGGTCCACCTCGACGGGATGATCTGGGAGGCGACGGCGATCCACTCGACCTATCCGGAGTACCTCCGCGACGACCTGCGCGAGCGCATCTTCCACGACGACGAGAACCCCTTTCTCGCCGAGCAGTTCAATCACATCGACGGCGGCGAGGACGAGCGACGGGAGGTGGCGGACAGCGGCCCGAGTATCGTCCTCTCGACGTCGGGGATGATGACCGGCGGCCCGATCATGTCGTGGCTGCGGCATATCGGTCCGGACCCGGTCTCGCGGCTGGTGTTCGTCGGCTACCAGGCACAGGGGACGCTCGGGCGTCGCATCCAGAACGGCCGGGACGAGGTCCCGATCGGCGACCGAAACGGCCGCGGGCGGTCGGAGACGCTCTCGCTCGAGATGGACGTCGAGACGGTCGACGGCTTCTCCGGCCACGCCGACCGGCAGGGGCTGGAGAACTTCGTCCGGACGATGAACCCCCGGCCCGAGAAGGTGCTCTGTGTCCACGGCGACGAACGCTCCGTCCAGGACCTCTCCTCGGCGCTCTACCACGAGTTCAACATGCGGACGTTCGCGCCCCGAAACCTCGAGACGTTCCGGTTCGAGTAGCCCCGCCGCGGACCGGCCACGGCACCTACTCGACGCGGAGCTCGACCGAGAGCGGCGCACCGGCCGCGAGCGCCGCGACGAGGTCACGGTCGACCGCCGCGGCGGCGTCGGCGGCGCCGACGGCGACGGTCCGGTCGTCGACGTAGTCGCTGGTCCGGACGACCAGACTCCGGGCGCTCGCGAACGTCAGGTCCGGATGTCCCCGCGCCCGTGTCCGCCACTCGTGGCCGTCGGCCCGGAGGACGACACGCACCGTCGCGTCGGCGTCGCGGCAGGCGTCGACGAACGCCGGGTCGAACGAGGCGGGCGCGCGGTCCGCCGCGACGCCGACGATACAGTCTCCCGCCGGCGTCAGCCAGTCGTCGGTCGTCACCTCGAACGTGCTCCCGTGGGTCGCGGCGACGTGTTCGTGGCCGCGCCCGCTCACCGTCTCGACTATCTGCGACACGACGGCCGTTCGTGGCCACGAGCAAAAGCCCCGTGTGTGAACCGTTCCCAGGGAAACGCGGCGGTAGAGGGCGTCTCACGGCAAAATTCGGCCCACCTGACCGAAGTGTTTATGTGCGAATCTGACGTACGTCGAGCTACCAGAACGCCTCCGGCGTTCCGGCGGATCGCGCGTAGAATGAACGGGAACTCTTGTGAACGGTCGGACGCGCACGACACACCCGCTGGTGTCTCCCGGAGCTGTATGGTATCGAAGTTCCAACAATGGTAACGCAACAGGACGTACTCGAAGAGTACGACGTCGAACCGATGGACGAGACGAACAACGTCGAGCTCGCGGACGCGAAGCTCGAGAACGGATCGAAAGGCGAGCTGATCAAGCTCGCCGGCAAGCTCCGCGACCGACGAAACGAGCTGAATCAGATGGCGTCCGAGCGCGCCTCGGCGCGCGACGACCTGAACGCGAAGACCCGCGAGAAGGTCGACGAGGCCCAAG
>KI543170.1:21945-25409 GCA_000496195.1 uncultured archaeon A07HB70 | reverse complement strand
CTCGGCGTCGAGCCGAGCGTCCGGAGGTTCGAACCGGAGCGCGGGGTGGCCGAACGCCTCCGCGGTGGGGCGAGCGCCGTTGCCTACGCCGCGGGCGCCGGCGTCGCGGGCGCCGTCACGCCGGCGGAGGACGGCGACCTGAACCTGCGGCTGCGGCGGTAGCACGGCGCCGACCGAAGCGGGCGGCGCGAGCGTCCGCGGCGTTCGCCCGCGCGCTCCTCCCGCGAGGGTTTTTATCTCCGGCTGCGCCCCTCTAGCCGTGACGACGCTCGTCCTCTGTGTCGACCGGGCAAACGACGTCGGCCGGGCAGCGGGAGTGACGCCCCCGATCGTCGGCTGGGAGGCGGTCCGGTCGCTCGTCACCGACGTCGGCCTCGTCGACCCGGAGGACACGAGCGTCAACTCGATGCTGGAGGCGCTCCGGGTCGCCCGCGACCTGCGCGACGAGGCGGAGGACGCCGTCGTCGCGGTCGTCGCGGGTGGCGGCGACTCCGCCATCGGTGCGGACCGCTCGGTCGCGACCCAGCTCGACGAACTCGTCGCGGAGCACGACCCGGACTCGGCTGTCGTGGTCGTCGACAGCGTCCAAGACGAGCGGCTGGTTCCCGTCGTCGAGTCGCGTGTCGCCGTCGACTCGGTGGACCGCGTCGTCGTCCGGCAGGCCCGCGACATCGAGTCGACGTACTACCTGCTGAAGCAGTTCCTCGGCGACGAGGAGCTCCGCTCGACCGTCCTCGTCCCGCTGGGCACCGCGCTGCTGGTGGTGCCCGCGCTCCTCTACCAGTTCTCCGCCCGTGTCGCGCTGGCTGCCGTGGCGGCGCTGGCGGGCGTGGCGCTGCTGTTCAAGGGGCTGGCCGTCGAGGACCGACTCGCGACCGCCCGCGAGCGCGTCGAGACCGCGCTGTACTCCGGGCAGGTGTCGGTCGTCACCTACGTCGTCGCCGCCGGGCTGGCGCTGGTCGGCGCGTCGCTCGGTGCGCTCGACGCGAACCCGTACCTCGGCGCCGACGCCGTCGTCCTCGTGACGCAGTTCCTCTACAGCGCCGTCCCGTGGCTCGCGCTCGCGGCCCTGACCGCCAGCACGGGCCGCCTGCTCGACGAGACGATCGACGCCGAGGGCGTCCCGACGCCGTACCTCAACCTGCCGTTCGGTGTCATCGCCCTCGGGCTGGTCGTCCGGGGGTTCGCGGGCTACTTCCTCGAGCGCGAGGGCGTGCTCGCGCACCTCTCGCTCGCGACCGTGACGCTCGACCCCACCTCGCGGCTGGCCGGCTTCGTCGTCGCCGGCATCGTCGTCAGCCTCGTCGGCGTCCGGGTGGCCGCGACGGTGGGCGACGACGAGAGTCTCGACGAAGGGGCCGCCGACTAGCGCGCCCGCCACTCGCCGTGTTTCGCGCCGATGAGCGCCGAGAGCCCGCCGAAGACGAGCATCGACGGGACGACCATCATCAGAATCGTTGCGGCGGTCATCGGGATCGGCGCGGCGATCAGCGCCCCGGCGCCGGCGGCGACGAGGACGACGAGGGCGACGACGGTCGTCGCGAGGTTCCACTCCATACGCCGGGACGGGCCCGCCGCCACAAGTCCCTACCGACCTAGTTCCACGGTGCCCAGTCGGGGTCGACACGCCGGTCGCGCTCGCCGACCGCGTCGATCCGCGCGATCTCGTCCTCGCTCAGGGCGAGGTCGAGCGACCGCCAGTTGTCCTCGATGTGGGCCGCGGCGGTGGCCTTCGGGATGGTCGTGATCCCCCGGTCGCGGAGCCACGCGAGACTCACCTGCGCGGCGCTCGCGTCGTGGTCCTCGGCGATACCGGTCAGCACGTCGCTCTCGAACACCTTGCCGCGGGCGAGCGGCGAGTAGGCCACCACCTCGACGTCCCGCTCCCGGCAGTGGTCGACGAGTTCGCGCTGCGGCAGGAACGGGTGGACCTCGACCTGGTTCGCGAACACCGGCGCGTCGGCGACGTCTACCGCCTCGTCGACCCGTTCGGGCTGGAAGTTGCTGACCGCGATCCGGTCGGCCAGCCCCCGCTCGTACAGGTCGTCGAACGCCCCGAGCGTCTCCTCGGAGTCGTACGTCCGGCAGGGCCAGTGGACGTAGAGCAGGTCGACGCTCTCGACGCCGAGTTTCGCGAGACTCTCCGCCGTCGACTCGACGACGCCGTCGGCGTCCAGCCGGTCGATCCACACCTTCGTCGCGAGAAACACCGCCTCGCGGGGCACGTCGGCGCGTTCGATCCCCTTGCCGACGTGCTCCTCGTTGCCGTAGACCTGTGCGGTGTCGACGTGGCGGTACCCGGATTCCAGAGCCGTCTCCACGGCATCCGTACACTCCCGCGGGTCGGTGTTCTCCCACGTGCCGATGCCGAGCATCGGCATCTCGTCTGCTCGCGGGGCCGCGCCCTGGCGTCCGTGCTGTGTCATCGGCCCCCCTCCGGTCGGCGCGGGGAAATGTGGCGCGGTTCGGCGCCGGCTACCCCGGCTGCGAGCCGAGGAGGTGTTCGCGCGCGAACCGCGCGAGCAGCGAGGCGTCGTCGAGGTGGAGGAGCCGGGCGAGCGCGCGGACGCTCCCGCCGTTTGCGGCGCTGAGCGTCCCGTCGCCGAGGCGGTCGAGGTCGGCCATCAGCCGGTCGTACCGCTCGTTCCCGGCGAGGTAGAGCAGGCGTGTCATCGTCAGTCGCGTCCGTATGTTCGGCGCGACCCGGGTGTGCCAGAGGTCGTCGTAGACGCTCGTCGCCGCAGCCGAACTGTCGTCGCCCATCAGACACCGGTCCGCGGTGACTGCTGCCGCGCGGCCCGACTCCATACACTTGTAGATGCCCTCGCCCCAGAGCGGGTCGATCGTCGGAACGGTGTCGCCGACAGCCATGAACCCGCCGGTGCTGAGCCCGTCGGGCATCTGGACGTGGGCCGACCCGCGGTGCTGTTCGCCGGCGATCCGTTCGGCGTCGGCGAGGCGGGGGTCCTCCGCCTCCCACCGCTCGAGGTAGTCGTCGATGCGCATCCCCTCGTCGCCGTAGCGCTCGTGGCTCTCGTTCTGGATGTAGCAGATCCCGACCTTCGCGCGGTCCCCGCCGGTGTGGAACATCCACGAGTAGCCCCCCGGCGCGAGGTGGTGGTCGAGACGGAGCATCATCGCGTCCGTCAGGTCGGCGTAGTCGGGATGATCGACGTCGACGCCCTCCATCTCCCACTCGACGCCGATCGCCTGGTGTTCGCGCTGCAGCTCACAGACGCCGAGCTTCCGCGCCAGCGGCGCCGCCGGCCCCGTCGCGTCGACGACGATGTCGGCGTAGACCTCCTCGTCGCCGTCGTAGCGGACGCCGACCGCCCGCTCGTTCGACCCCTCGCCTTCGGTGATCGGTTCGGTCGCCCGCGCGTCGAACCGGTACTCGGCGCCCTTCTCGCGCCCGTCCCGGACGAGCCACCGCTTGAAGTCGGCGAACTCGAGGACGGCCCCGG
>KI543170.1:19292-21577 GCA_000496195.1 uncultured archaeon A07HB70 | reverse complement strand
TGTTCGCGTCGACGCCGTGCTGCTCCGTGTAGGAGACGGCGTCGTCCTCGCGGTAGATGACGCCCTGGTACTCCGCGCCCGTCTCGAAGATCGCCTCCTTCGCGTCGTCGCGGTCGGTCGGGTCGTGGTCGCTCTCCTCGATGTCGACGAGCGAGTCGCGGAAGTACTCGTACGTGTCGACGTCGTTGAACGTGACGCAGGGCGAGAACACGTTGACGAAGCCGAACCCGTCGTGTTCGATCGCCTCCTGGACGATCTCGGCGTGTCGCTGTGCGTCCGAGGAGAACGACTGCGCGATGAACGTGCCGCCCGCTGCGAGCGCGAGCGCCATCGGGTTGACCGGGGGCTGTTTCGGCCCCTCGGGCGTCGTCGCCGTCTCGAAGTCCTCGCGGCTCGTCGGCGACGCCTGCCCCTTCGTCAGGCCGTAGATGCGGTTGTCCATCACGATGTAGCTCATGTCGACGTTCCGCCGGACGGCGTGGACGAAGTGGCCGGCGCCGATCGAGTAGCCGTCGCCGTCGCCGCCCGCGACCATCACCTCGAGGTCGGGGTTGGCGAGCTTGACGCCGGTGCCGACCGGGAGCGCCCGCCCGTGGACGCCGTGGAGCGCGTAGCTGTGCATGTAGGTCCCGATCTTGCCGGAGCAGCCGATGCCGGCCACGATGAACGTGTCGTCGGGGTGGTTGCCGGTCGACGCCAGCGCCTTCATCATGCCGTTCATCGTGCCGAAGTCGCCACAGCCGGGACACCACGTGGGCTGGGCGTCGGACTTGAAGTCGGTGAATCGAACGTCTGAGCTCATGCGTGTACCTCCGTTGCCGTCACGTCGTCGTCGAGCGCCGCCGCCACCGCGTCCGCGAGTTCGTCCGCTCCGAATCGGACGCCGTCGTACTTATTTATTCGCTTCACCCTCGTCAAGGTGTCGTGTTCCACGAGGTCGGCGAACTGACCGGTCGAGTTACACTCTGCGACGACCACCCGGTCTGCCGCCGCCACCGCCTCGGTCAGGTCCGGGCGGGGGTAGACGTACGGCACCGAGAGGAACCGCACGGACACCCCTCGCTCGTCCAGGAGTTCGAGCGCCTCCCGCATCGCGCCCTCGGATGACCCCCAGGTCAGCACGAGGGCGTCGGCTGCGGGGTCGCCGAACTCCCGCGGCTCGAACGCCTCCCGCTCGCGGGCGGTGTCGACCTTCCGGGCGCGCTTGTCCACCTGTTCGACGCGCATGCCGCCGTCCTCGGTCCGGCGGCCGAACTCGTCGTGTTCCAGTCCCGTCGTCATGTGTGCGCCGCCTGCCGTGCCGGGAATGGTCCGGGGACTGACGCCGTCCTCGGTGACGGCGTGGGGCTTGAACTTGCCGTCGTCGGCCTGCCACTCGGCGACCGACTCCTCGTCGACGACCCGGCCGCGGTCTACCTCGACCGCGTCCATGTCGAACTCGTCGGGGCCGTACGTCTGTTCGGTCACCGCGAGCGAGAGGTCGGCGGTGAGGTAGACCGGAACCTGGTACTTCTCGGCGAGGTTGAACGCCTCGACGGTCCTGTGGAAACACTCGGCGACGGTGGTGGGCGCGAGGACGAACCGCGGAACCTCGCCGTGGCCACCGTACAGCATCGCGTTCAGGTCGCCCTGCTCCTGCTTCGTCGGCATCCCCGTCGAGGGGCCAGAGCGCATCACGTTACAGATGACCAGCGGCGTCTCCGACGTCGCCACCAGCCCGAACGTCTCGGTCATCAGGTCGATACCGGGGCCGGAGGTGGCGGTCATGGCGCGGGCGCCGGCCCGGGCGGCGCCGAGGGCGATGTTGATCGCCGAGAGCTCGTCCTCGGCCTGGACGACGTGACCGCCCCACCGTTCGATGCGGCCCGTGAGGTACTCCATCACGTCCGTCGCGGGCGTGATCGGGTAGCCGGCGTAGAACCGGCAGCCGCCGGCGATCGCGCCCATACCGATCGCCTCGTCGCCGTTGAGGAGGACGTAGTCGGCGTCGGTACACTCGAGCTCGTAGCCGAACTCCCGGTCGGCGTAGCTGTCGCGGACGTAGTCCTGGCCGGCACGGGCCGCGGTCTGATTGTTCTCGACGATTGCGCTGCCCTTGTCGCCGAAGCGCTTCTGGAGCGCCGAGTCGAGGTTCTCGATCGGGAACTCGGCTGCCTCGCAGGCGGCACCGAGGGCGACGACGTTACGCATGATCGCGCCGCCGGCCTCCTCGGCGAGACGCTTCAGCGGCACGTCGAGGCCGACCATCTCGTCGGGGATCTCGACGTTCTGCATCGTGGTACGCT
>KI543170.1:7859-16055 GCA_000496195.1 uncultured archaeon A07HB70 | reverse complement strand
CGAACGGCGACGAGGTCGAGGCCGGCCGCGCGGGCTACCTGACCGTCGAGCAGCCGTGGCCGGGGATGCTCCGTACGCTCTACCGCAACGACGAGCGGTTCGTCGACGAGTACTGGGCAGAGTTCTCCGACACCGACTCCGACGACCCCGCCGACTGGGTCTACTCGCCGGAGGACGGCGCGAAGGTCGACGAGGACGGCTACATCACGGTGCTGGGGCGTGTCGACGACGTGCTGAACGTCTCCGGCCACCGTCTCGGGACGATGGAGATCGAGTCGGCGATCGTCGGCGTCGAGGGCGTCGCCGAGGCCGCCGTCGTCGGCGGCGACCACGAGGTGAAAGGCGAGGCCGTCTACGCGTACGCCATCACCGAGGACGACCAGACCGAGAGCGAGGAGCTCCGCGAGCGGGTGGTCGAGGCCGTCGAGGCCGCTATCGGTCCGATCGCCCGCCCGGAGCGGGTCGTGTTCACGCCCGACCTGCCGAAGACCCGGTCCGGGAAGATCATGCGCCGCCTGCTGGAGAACATCGCAGACGGCGACGCCCTCGGCGACACGTCGACGCTGCGCAACCCCGAGGTCGTCGACGACATCCAGGCCCGCGCGTCCGACTAAGTCGGCGACGTCTCGCCGACCCACTCCGCGACGCAGGTCTCGTCACAGAGGTACCGCCGGTCGAGGTCGGCGGTCGCAGACCGCGACACCAGCCTCACCAGCAGGTGTCGCTCGCCGAGCGACAGGCCCGTGCCGCAGTTCGCACACGTCGCGGTCGTCTCGCTCTCGAGGTTCCAGACCCGGTGTGCCGTCACCCGGTCGATCCGGGTTCCGTCCGCCCCCTCCGGCGGGGCCCGTCCGACGTAGTCAGCGAGCGCCATAACACGCGCACGAGCGTCGCTAACTTGGGTTTTCGGTAGGGTCCGCTCGAGAGCGCTCGGGTCAGGTCTGTGGCAAACGTTGACGTTCGATCAGTCGCCCTCGCCGAAGTCGCGGGCCCCGGCAGCGAGGCCGTTGAGGTCGAACCGCCGGTCGGCGACCCGCGCAGCGAGCGCGCTCACCCCGCCGGAGACGCCGACCGC
This sequence comes from uncultured archaeon A07HB70, assembly GCA_000496195.1. GTDB lineage: Archaea > Halobacteriota > Halobacteria > Halobacteriales > Haloferacaceae > A07HB70. Next base: position 14,980 of record KI543170.1, on the reverse strand, counting down.
GAGGCCGAACGCGCGGAGGAACGTCGCCTCTGGCAGCCCCGGCGGCAGGACCGCCCGCGCCGGCGGAAAGAAGGCGACGCCGACGACCAGGCCGGCGGCGCTGGCGGCGAGGGCGCCGCCGCTCCACGCCCGCCGCGAGAACAGCCCGTGGACGAGCGGCGCGACGGTGGCGGCGGCGATGAGGTCCGCGAGGAGGAACAGCGTGAGGACGCTGTACCCCTGTGCGCCGACGACGGTGGCGGCGAGGGCGACGACGCCCGTCGCGGCGCGGGCGACGAGCGTCAGGCGGTGCTCCGCGACGCCGACGACACGCGGCAGGTCGACGGCGACGAGGCTCGCCAGCGCGTTGAACAGGGTGTCCGCGCTGGAGGCGACGAGGAGCGTCGCGAGGACGGCCACGCCGAGGACGAGCGCGTCGGGCAACACCGCCTCGACGACGAGGAACAGCGCGACCGAGGGCGACCCGTCGAGTCCTCGCCCGACGGCGACGAGGCCGAACAGGCCGACGGCGACGACGAGGGGGAAGACGAGCGCCGCGCCGACGAGGTAGCCCCGGCGGAGCGCCCGCCGGTCGCTCGCGGCGTACACCCGCTGCCACCACGACTGGTTGAGCAGTTCGGCGGAGACGACGGCGACGACGACGTACGCCGCGAACCGCAGTCCCGGCCCGTAGGTCGGGTCGAGGAGCGTCGGGTCGGCGGCGGCGACGTCCCGAGCCACCGTCGTCGGGCCGCCGGCGGCGACGAACGTGACCCCCACGACGACGGCGAGGAGCGGGAGAATGAGCGCCGTCTGGAGCACGTCGGTGGCGACGCTCGCCTGGAGGCCGCCGTAGGCGGTGTAGGCGAACACCGTCGTGCCGACGAGCGCCGCCGTCTGCCACCCCGGGACGCCGGCGAGTGCCTGGACTGCCCCCGCGACGCCCGTGAACTCCGCCGCGAGGAAGACGAACATGTACGCCGCGCTCACGAGGAGCACGTACGTGCCGAAGGCGGGGCCGAACCGCGCCCGGGCGTACTCGGTGATGCCGTGGCCCGCCGGCAGGAGCGCCCGGATGCGCGGGCCGACGACGACGTAGGCCGCGAGCGCCAGCGCCGACCCGAGCGCGTAGCCGACGATTGCTGTGGCGCCGCCGAACGCGACGCCGGCCTCGGGCGGGCTGAACAGTATCCACGCGCCCATGCTGGAGGCGACGACCGTTCCCGTCAGCGCGCCGGCGCCGAGACTCGACCGCGCGGTGACGAACGACTCGACCGACACGACGCTGCCGCGGGCTGCCCACGCGCCGACGACGGCGAACGCGACGAGCGTCGTGGCGACGGCGACGAGCGCGGCTCCTGTCTCGACCATGTGCCCGCTTCGGCCGTCGCGTGGTAATAGCTTGTGGTACTACCGGGTAATCGGATCAGAGGTAGGCGGCGTCCCACCGCGAGGGCTTCCGGCGGTTTCCACAGCGGTTGCACTCGACCCGGCCCATCGAGTCCATCGCGGCCTCGAACCCCTCGCAGTGCGAGCAGAACCAGCCGTACCGCTCGCCGCGCTCCCGGTCGGCGTAGGCGACGTAGAAGGCCCCGAGCGAGGCGCGTTCGCGGACGTCGTAGTCGACGTAGAGCCGCTCCCCGTCCGGGCCCCGACGTGCCTCTAGCACGACGCTCCCGTCCTCGTCGTCGTCGAGCTGCTTCGCGAACCGCCGTTCGAGGAACCGCTCGCCGCCGATCTCGACCTGTGTCTCGCCCGCCGGGTCGAAGCCGTACTCCTCGTAGAAGGCGACGCCTTCGCCGTTCGCCGCGAGGACACGTGCCTCGACCCGGTCGACCCCCCGGTCGCAGAGCGTCGCCTCGACGGCACTCAGCAGTTCGGTTCCGATCCCCTCGCCCCGGCGCGTGGGGAGGACGTGGAGCCAGTCGACGTCGCCGACGACCTCGCGCTGGCGGGCGACGTAGCCCTGTGCGAACCCCACGACCTCGCCGTTCTCGTCGGCGACCAGAAAGACCGTGTCGTCCCGGTCGACGTCGTCAGCGAGCCCACCGGCGTCGTACCAGCGCTCGACCGACCCGTCGGTCACGCCCTCCGGAAGTGCGTGGCCGTAGGATGCTTGGAGCGACTCGCGCGCGACGGTCCGGATCGCGTCTACGTCCGCGACGGTTGCGGCACGTACGTCCATACCGTGCCGTACACCCGGGGCGGTAGTAAAACCGCCCACTCGCGCCCGTCACTCCGGCGCCTCGACGGCGTCGACGTGCCGGGAGACGTAGACGACGCCCGCGAGGGGGACGCCGAGCACCAGTCCGACGCTCACGGCACCGTAGACGACGAACCCGAACGCCGTCGGCGGCAGCGAGACGAGAAAGAGCAGCCGCGGCGGCTGCGGGTCGGTCACCACGACGGAGAACAGCAGTCCGATGACCCCGGCGAACGTCACCAGCCCGGCGTACAGGAAGACGACGAACCGGGGACCGCGGTGCGAACGTGCCACGCCGTCGACCGGGCGCGCGCGCTGTTGTACCTGTCGTTTTCGACCGTGTCAGCTATGTCGCTCGGGGTTCGACGTCCGGCGTGAGCGACACGGACCTCCTCGGCATCGTCCTCGGCGGCATCGCGCTCCTCATGTTCCTGACCGGTATCGTGCTGGTCGTGTAGCGGAGGGCCGGCGAAGCCGGACCGGTCTACTCCGTGTCCGCCTCGTCGACCTCGCCGCCGTCGGCGAGTGCCGTCTCACGCTTCCGCTCGAACCACGCCCACTCGTTCGTGCGGAGGCCGTTGTCCTTCAGGTTCCACGGGTCGGCGTCCTCGACACGTGGCCCCTCCAGCCACGAGACGACGAAGTTGTACACCCAGATGAGGCCGCCGACGAACATCACGAGGGCGCCGAGCGAGGCGACCTGGTGGAGCGTCGCGAACTGCGGCAGGTAGGTCGCGTAGCGCCGGGGCATCCCGCCGTAGCCGAGCAGGATCATCGCGAGGAAGGTGACGTTCGACCCCACGAGCCAGAGCCAGAAGTGGATCTTCCCGAGACGGCGCTGGTACATCCGGCCGGCGAAGACGGGGAACCAGTAGTAGAGCCCGGCCATCCCGGCGAAGGTGATGGCGCCCATCACGATGTAGTGGAAGTGCCCGACCACGTAGTAGGTGTCGTGGAGGATCAGATCGACCGGGATGGAGGCGAGGAAGACGCCCGTGACGCCGCCGATGATGAAGTTCTGTACGAAGCCGATACAGAACAGCATCGGCGTCGTCAGGCGGAGCCGGCCGTTCCACATCGTCGTGATCCAGTTGAACGTCTTCACCGCCGACGGGATGGCGATAGCGAGCGAGACGGCCATGAACGACGAGCGGAGGCGCGGGTCGATACCCGTCGCGAACATGTGGTGGGCCCACACGCCGAAGCTCAGCACGCCGATGGCGAGCGTCGAGTAGACGACGAACTTGAACCCGAACAGCCGGCGGCCCGAGAACCGCGGGAGAATGAGGCTGACCAGGCCCATCGGCGGCAGGACGAGGATGTACACCTCGGGGTGGCCGAAGAACCAGAACAGGTGTTGCCAGAGGATCGGCGACCCGCCGTTGATGAAGAAGGCGGTGCCGAAGTTCCGGTCCAGGAGGAGCATGACGATCGCGCTCCCGAGCAGCGGGAACGCGAAGATGATCAGCCCGGACTGGGTGAGGATGGTCCACGAGAAGATGTCGAGGTTCGCCCACGAGACGTTCTCGCCGCGTTCGGTGAAGATGGTCGTGACGAAGTTGATGGCGCCCATCGTCGCCGAGACGCCGGTCAGGTGGAGGCCGAGGAGCATCAGGTCGACGCCGGCGTTCGCCTGGTTGCCGGAGCCGACGCCCGCCGACAGCGGCGTGTACATCGTCCACCCGGTCTGCGCCGGGATGACCTCGGGAATCGGCAGGAAGCCGGCCCAGATGAGCAGCGCCCCCGGCGGGAGGAGCCAGAACGCGATCGCGTTTATCCGCGGGAACGCCATGTCGTCGGCGCCGATGAGCAGGGGGACGAAGTAGTTCGCGAACGCCGCGATGATCGGCGTCCCGAACAGGAACAGCATCGTGATGCCGTGGCTCGTGAGCAGGGAGTTGTAGTAGGTGTTCGAGATGAGCGTCATCTCGGGGTCGAACAGCTCGAGCCGCATCACCATCACCATCAGCCCGCCGACGACGAAGGCGGTGATCCCGAAGGCGCCGTACAGCAGTCCGATATCCTTGTGATCGACGGTCGTGAGCCACCGGATCAGCCCTGCGGGCTTCTCGTCGGACCCGTAGGCCGTCTCCCCGCCCGTCGTGCCGCCACCGACCGGGGTGTACGACCGCCAGTTCTCCACGCGGGCGAGCCACGCGGCGACCCCGACCAGAAAGAGCCCCATGAGGACGGTCAGCGCTATTTGTCCCGTGATCGCCATGCCCCGTCCTGAGGTGTGAGGGGTATTGAAACGTTCGGGTCCCCGCGTCAGGCGTCGCCGTCCCCGGACGCCGCCGGCTCGCTCTCCTCCGCCGCTCCCGCCTCCTCGGCCTCCGCCTCGTGCTCTACCGGTCGCGCCTCGGCCGGTGTCGTCTGTCCCGGCAGGAACACCGGACCGCCCCGCTCGGCGTCGGTTATCGCCCGCGCCGAGAAGTAGGTCAGCACCAGCAGCGCGACGAACGGCGCGACTATCAGCCCGAACTGGAGGAGGCTCGCGAGCGGGTCGAACCCGAACGGAGCGAACAGGACGAACGCGGCCACGAAGAAGGCCATGATGAACAGCGGCACCGCGTTGACGACGAGGTCGAGGAGCGTCTCGCGGTCGAAGGTGCGCGCGGCCATGTCCGGCGTTACGCGACGGGGTACATGTGCGTGTCGATCAGATCGCCGGCTGCTCCTCGGTCACGAACAGCCGCCCGACGACGCCGCCGGCGAGCAGGAGCACCCCTGCCGCCGCCGTCGCGTACCCGCGGACCGGCTGTCCGGCGACGAGGGTGACGGCGAGCCCGAGGACGAGACACAGCGCCGCGAGCACCCCGAGCGCACCCCACGGGCGCTCGACGTAGCCCGCCTCCTCTGCCATCCCGGCGGCGCTCCCGCAGAACAGCACCAGTCCGCCGACCGCGACGGGAAACAGTCCGAACAGGAGACCCACCTCGGAGACGGGGATGCCGAGCGCGACGAACACCGGCCACGGCGAGGCCGTCCGGTACTGGTCGCTGATCCCCGGGTTCTCGTCCATGCGGACGCTGGGATTTCCAGCGTCCAAAGCGTGTCGCCCCGCGCTCAGCGAAGCGGGACGCCCCGACGCGAGAGGAAGTCCGTCGCGCCCTTGATCTCGACCGGGCTCCCGACGATCCGGCAGGTCCCGCCCGCGGTGAACACCGAGACCGTGAACTCGTCAGTCAGGGCCTCCCTGTGGCCGTCGAGGGCGTCACACGGGACGACAATCTCCGTGCTGTCGCGGAAGGCGCCCGGACTCGACACGAGCGCGAATAATCCCTAATGAAACATAATCGTGTCGAAGGGGAACGACAGGCTTCTTTGCCGCTCACGGTCGACCTGTTCCCGATGGGCCTCGAGGAGGAGATCGAGGAACTCCGCGAGGAGATCGCCGAGACGCCGTACAACAAGTCGACAGAGGCACACATCGGTCGGCTGAAGTGAAGCTCGCGGAGAAAAAGGAGGAGTTCGAGCGCCGCCAGTCCTCCGGGAGCGGCGGCGTCGGCTACGCCGTCGAGAAACACGGCGACGCCACCGTCGCGCTGGTCGGGTTTCCGAGCGTCGGCAAGTCGACGCTCATAAACGCGCTCACGAACGCCGACAGCGAGGTCGGCGCCTACGAGTTCACCACCCTCGAGGTCAATCCGGGGATGCTCCAGTACCGCGGCGCCGACGTCCAGATCCTCGACGTGCCGGGGCTCATCGAGGGCGCCGCGGACAACCGCGGCGGCGGGAAGGCAGTGCTCTCTGTCGTCAGAACCGCCGACCTCGTCGTCTTCGTTCTCTCGCCGTTCGAGGTGGGCCAGTACGACCGTCTCAGGCGCGAACTGTACGCGAACAAGGTGCGCCTCGACACGGCGCCTCCGGACGTCACCGTCAGAAAGACCGGCCGGGGCGGCATCCGGGTCACGACCAGCGACGAGGTGAGCCTCGACCACGACACCATCCGGTCGGTGCTGCGCGAGAACGACGTGGTCAACGCCGACGTCACCGTTCGGGGCGACCCCGACATCGACGAACTCGTCGACGCGGTGATGGACAACCGGGAGTACCTCCCCTCGGTCGTCGCGGTCAACAAGATGGACCTCATCGACCGTGACTACCTCCCGACCGTCGAGTCGGACCTCCGCGAGCGCGGGGTCGACCCGGCGGAGGCGGTCTACGTCAGCGCGGCGGAGAAGCGCGGCCTCGACGCGCTGCGAGAGCGGCTCTGGGACGAACTCGGCCTCGTCCGGCTCTACATGGACAAGCCGAGCCGCGGCGTCGACTACGAGGAGCCGCTGGTGATTCGTGAGGGCGACACCGTCGACGACGCCCTCCAGAAGCTCGGCGGGAGCTTCGTCGAGCGGTTCAAGTTCGCCCGCGTCACCGGCGACAGCGCGGTACACGACGAACAGCAGGTCGGTCGCGACCACGTCCTCGCCGACGAGGACGTCGTCCGGATCGTCGTCCGGAAGTGAGCGTCGACGGGCCGGCGCGACGGACCGACCGGGCCCGGGCCCGTCTCGCCGTCGCCCTCGTTCCGTTCGCGCTCCCGTGGTCCGTACAGCTGTTCTCGCGCGCCGACGCGACGCTCCTGTTCCCGTGGGGGCTGGTCAACACCAGCCCGCCGACGGTCACGACGCTGTACGGCTTCCTGTTCGTCTACACCGCCGGCCTGCCCGGATTCGTCGTGTCGTGGCCGCTCTCGGTCTGCTGTGCCCTCGTCGGCGTCGCGGGCGTCGCCGTCGGCGCCGCGACCGGCCGTGAGGACCGCCGCGTCACCGCCGCAGCGTTCGCCTGTGCCGGGGTCGCACAGCTCTCGCTCGCGTGGGGGTTCTCGCTCCAGCCCTCCCGCACCGCGTGGCCGACGGGGACGCTCGTCTGCTGGGTCGTCGCGCTCGTCCTCGTCCGCCGGTAACGGCAAAGCGTTTGACGCCGGCCCCCGACGACCGGC
>KI543170.1:0-7030 GCA_000496195.1 uncultured archaeon A07HB70 | reverse complement strand
CGTCGACGACCTCCACGACGCGTGGGACGAGCTGACCAGCCGCCACGCCGAGGCGTACCGGACGCCTGCCGACTGCGACGACAGGTACGCGTTCACGAAGACGAACGACGGCCACGAGGTGGAGGTTCTCGAGCGTTCGCCGGACGACGACTCGCTGTTCCCGTTCTGACTGGCGACGCCCGTGCGGTCGGGCCGTCAGAACGGCAAGGGATTTACCACCAGCCGTCGTTCCGTCGGGTATGCCGAGCCCCGCATCCAACGCGCTGGCGTGGGCCGCCGTCGTCGCCTTCGGCGTCGGCGCCCTGCTCTGGCAGCGGCGGCGCGAGACGGGCCGCTCCGTGCTCGTCGTGTCGTGGGCGCTCTTCGCCGTCTTCTGGGCCCAGCTCGCCCCCCACTTCTGGGTCGCAAAGCGCTCGTTCATCGAGGCCGGCCTCTCCGCGCTCGCGGTGCCGCTCTGTCTCTACGCGGGCTACACGCTCTGGCAGGGCCGGGACTCGCTCGTCGCGCTCTCCCGCGCCGTCGCGTGGATGGGGCTCATCTACCTGCCGTTCGAGACAGTGCCCGCGTTCTCGGTCGCGGGCGTCTCCGTTCCCGCGCCGCGGGCCGCGCTCATCGGTGTCGTCACCGACCAGACGATGTGGGTGATGAAGACCCTCGGCCACCACCCCGAACTCGTCCGGGGCGACCAGGGCTACCTGAACACGTTCAGGTTCGTCACCCCGGAGGGCCACGTCATCCTGTTCTCGCTCGTCCTGGCCTGTACGGGACTGGGGAGCATCTCCATCTTCGCGGGACTGGTCGCCGCCGTCGACGCGCCGCTCCGCCGGAAGCTCCGCGGCCTCGCCGTCGTCGTGCCCGTCATCTACGCCCTGAACCTCGCCCGCACGACGTTCATCGGTCTCGTGTTCGGCAAGCAGTATATGCACTGGTTCGCGGACGCCGTGCTGTTCCTGTTCGACGGCTCCGACCCGTACAAGGTGTCGTTCTACCTCTCCGACCGGGTCATCAGCCAGTCGCTCGCCGTCTTCGCCCTCGTCGGCGTCACCTACCTGCTCGTCCGGGAGCTCCCGGAGCTCCTGGCGCTGGTCGAGGACGCGCTCTTTCTCCTCACGCGCAACGAGTACGACCTCGCGGCGGCGCTGGACCTGCCCCGCCAGCCGGCGATAACCGACGGCGGCGTCGACGCGGACGACTAGCCGCCGTCCTCGAACGGCTCGCAGTGGTCGGCGAGAGCCGCCCCCGGTGCGTCCGCCAGCGCCGCCAGCGCGTCCCGCTCGACGTGGTGGAGGGCTCCCGGGAGCACGAGCGCGTGGAGCGGGCCGCCGAACGACCGCGCCGCGAGCGCCGAGAGCCGGTCGGCGGCGACGACCGGGCTGGGGCTCCCGGCGCGGGGCGACGGCGACGCCGAGCACGTCGCGCCAGCCCTCGTAGAGCAGGTCCGCGGCGACGTCGGCGGTCATGTAGGTGCCGCGCTCCGTGTCGCCCCGGCGCTCGGCGCGACGCGCGCGCTGGGCGTCGTCCGCAGTGATGTCGAGGTAACAGAGCGTGTGGTGGCCGCGCTCGCGGTTGGACTCGACGCTCTCGACGACGGAGGGCGGCACCGCCCCGGCGCCGTGTGCGTCCGGAAACGGCAGGGTGACGGCCTTCCCGAACCGGTAGTTCTGGAGGCCACAGAGCGCCGGGACGGCGCTCGCGGCGGAGACGCCGTGGACGACACGGGTGTCGATCCCGCGGGCCTCGGCGCGGAGGCGCAGGTCGACGTGGGTGGTCGAGACGAGCGCGTCGCCGGCGGCGAGAAAGCAGACGTCCGCCGACTCGGCGGCGGCGAGAACCGGCGCCGGGTCGCGCTCGACCTCGGCGCGGCTGCGCACCTCCACCTCGACGTCGTGGGCGGCGGCGAGTTCGTCGACGGTCGTCCCGACCAGGTCGCTCGTGTAGAACTCCGCGAACGCCCGGTCGGCTCCGCGGAGGGCGTCGCGTCCGGCGAGCGTGACCGATCGCTCGTCGTACAGCCCCAGTCCGACGAAGGTGAGCACACCACCCCGCCGCCCGCGAGGCGCTAAACTCCTCCGCTCTGCCCCTGCTACGTTCGTTTCGCCCGCGCCTCTCGAACGTCGTTGCCGTCACGGACGAGATCTTCACAGTTCGGACAGACACGCGGCCGCTCCATCCCGTTTGGCGCGAAGACGCGCACGTAGGCCTCTGTGACGAACGAGCCGCAGTTCTGGCATTTCGGCATGCGTTCACTCCCAACGACTAGTCCGACGTATAACTTTGGCTTCGGTCCGACGCCGGTCAGACACCGCCCGGCGCGGCGACGAGATTCCGCAGGTCCGCTCCTGCCGCTCCGCCGGCGAGGGCTCGGACGTTCTCCGCGACGATCTCCGCCAGCCGACCCCAGTGACGCGGCGTCGACCCGCCGACGTGTGGCGTGACGAGACAGTTCTCCAGCCGCCAGAGCGGGCTGTCCGGCGGCAGCGGCTCGGGGTCGGTCACGTCGAGCGCCGCGCCGCGGATCGCCTCCTCGCCGAGCGCCGCCGCGAGCGCCGCCTCGTCGACGACGCCGCCACGCGCGACGTTCACCACCACCGCGTCGGGCGGGAGCGTCGCGAGCGCCGCCTCGTCCACCAGCTCCCGCGTCAGGTCGGTGAGCGGGCAGGCCAACACGAGGTAGTCAGTCCGCGCCAGCGCGTCGTGGAGGCGACCGTAGCCGACCACCTCGTCGGCGGGGCCGCCCTTCTCCGGGGCTGTGTCGTACCGCGAGCGTCTCGACGCCGAACGACCCGAGACGCGCCACGACCGCCGTCCCGACGGCGCCCTGTCCGACGACCGTGACCGTCGACCCGCCGAGTTCGCCGGCCTGCCAGTGGCGCCACTCGCGGCGCTCCTGTCGCCCCGGCGCGAGGTGGAGGCGACGCGCGAACGTCAGCAGGTGTGCGAGCACCTGCTCTGCGATGCCGGGCGCGTGGATGCCGGCGGCGTTCGTCACGGCGACGCCCCGGTCGACCATCTCGTCGACCGGCAGGTGTCCGGTGCCCGACGACCCGGCGGCGAACAGGCGCACGCCGTCGAACCGCTCGACCAGCCCCTCGTCGACGTGGACGCCCGTCACGACCGGCGCCTCGCCGACGAGGCGGCGCTCCGCCGCCGGCGTCCCGGCCCGTTCGACCGTCAGCCCCTCGTCGCGGAGCGCCGCCGCGTACTCGCGGGTGTCGAGCCCCTCCGTCCCCTGGCGCAACACGGCGACCGTCGGGTCGGCTGCGTCCATACGCCGGGCCTCGCCGGCCCCGGACTAAGCCGTTCGGGCGGGAGGTTCATACCGTCGCTCCGCCACCCGCCTGCCGTGTCACGACCGTGCCTCGTCGCCGTCCGCGACGTCGGCCCCGTCGCGGAGACGTTCTCGGACCTCGACGTCGTCCAGGTACCGAAAGACCGCTACACGACTGCCGAACTGGCCAGCCGCTCGGCGGGCGCGAACGCCCTGTTCGTCCACTCGGAGAACGAGTACGGCGCCGACCTGTTCGACGCGCTCCCCGGGCTCGAGGTGGTCGGTAAACCCGGTTCCGGTATCGACAACATCGACACCGCCGCGGCGACGGCGCGCGGGATCACGGTCACCCACACGCCGGGGCTGAACGCCGACTCGGTCGGCGAGTTCGCCGTCGGGATGCTCGTCTCGCTTCTACGGAAGCTTGGCCCGAGCGAGCGACACCTGCGCGACGGGGGCTGGCGCTCGCCGGAGTGGTGGGGCCGCGAGCTCCGGGGCGAGACGGTCGGGCTCCTCGGCCTCGGTGCGACGGGGACGGCGACGGCAGAGCGCCTCCGTCCGTTCGGGCCGGACCTGCTCGCTCACGACCCGTACGTCGACACGACCCACGCGGACGCCGCCGGCGTCGAGTTCGTCGGGTTCGACGAGCTGTTCGAGCGCTCGTCGGTCCTGTCGGTCCACGTCCGCCTGACCGACGAGACGCGGGGAGCGATCGACGCGGACGCGCTCTCGCGGCTCGGCACCGACGGCGTGGTGCTCAACACCGCCCGCGCGGAGGTGATAGACCGGGACGCGCTGTACGACGCGCTCCGCGAGGACCGTCTCGCCGGCGCGGCGCTCGACGTCTTCCACGACGAGCCGCCCGCACCGGACGACCCTGTGTTCGACGTGGCGAACGTCCTGACGACGCCACACCTCGCGGGCGCGGGTCGGCTGACGCGGGTCGAGATGCTTGAGACAACCGCAGACTCGGTCGTGCGGCTCCTCTCGGACGCCTCCGTCGACGAACGGCTGGTCGCGAACCCCGAGACGCTGTAGAAAGGGAAACCGACTTGCCGTGGGGCCGCGCGGTCGCGGGTATGCGACCAGGTCCTCCCGGCGCTCGCACTCGCGCTCCTCCTCGCGCTCGCAGCCGTCCCCGGCGTCGCCGCCGCCGACCAAGCGCGCCGGCGGCACCGTCGTCGTCGGTCCGAACGAGTCGGTCGACTCGCTGACCGCCACCGGCGGCACCGTCGTCGTCCGCGGCACCGTCACGGGCGACGTCGACGCCTACGCCGGCTCCGTCGTCGTCGCCGACGGCGGCGTCGTCGAGGGAACGCTCCGGGCCTACGCCGGCAGCGTCCGTGTCGAGGGGACGGTCGGCGGCAACGCGGTCGCCTACGCCGGGTCGGTTGCCGTCGGCCCGAGCGGGACGGTCGGCGGGTCGCTCGGCGCCGCGGCGGGCGAGACGACCGTCGCGGGCACGGTCCGGGGCGACGTCACCGCCGGCTCGGCGCTCGTGACGCTCGCGCCGAGCGCCAGGTCGGCGCCGACGTGAACTACGACGGGCGGCTGGAGCGCGAGCCCGGCGCGACCGTCGGCGGCGAGGTCCGGTCCTCCGACGACCTCGGCCTCGGCGTGCCGGCGCCCGCGCTCCCGCCCGGCACCTTCGTCCTCTACGGGATGCTGTCGAACCTGCTCGTCGGCGCCATCCTCCTCCGCGGCGTCGGCGACTTCTCCGTCTCTGTCGCCGAGAACGCCGTCCTCGACGCTCCCGTGAGCCTCCTGTGGGGCGCCGTCGCGCTCGTCGCGGCCCCACTCGCGGTGCTCGCCCTCGCCGTCACCGTCGTCGGCCTCCCGGTTGCCGCCGTCGTCGTTCTCGCCCTCCCGGCGCTCGGGTGGGCCGGAGCAGTTCTCGGCCGGTTCGCGCTCGGCGCGTGGCTCGTCTCCTTCGCCGACGTCGAGCGACCGGCGGCTGGACTGGCCGCCGGTGTCGTCATCGTCGCCCTGCTCGGGCGCCTCCCGTCGGTCCTCGGGCCGGCGGTCAGGCTAGCCGTACTGGCACTCGGCGTCGGGGCGGCGGCGGTCGAACTCCGCGCTCGCCTCGGTGAACAGGGGCGGTACTAGGCCGAGACGACGCTGGCCTCGTCGAGGTACTCGTCTTCCCACTCGCGCCGGGCGACGAGCTCGCGCCGACCGCGGCGGGTCAGGGTGTAGAAGTTCGTCCGTCGGTCACGCTGGCCCTTGTCTACCAGCCCCTTCTCGACGAGCGTGTCGAGGTTCGGGTAGAGTCGACCGTGGTGAATCTCCTTCTCGTAGTACGTCTCGAGCTCGTCCTTTATCGCGAGGCCGTGTGGCTCGTCGAGGCCCGCAACCGCGTACAACAGGTCCCGCTGGAAACCCGTCAGGTCATACATATAACGCGTATAACTGTCCCATAAATTAAACACTGTCGCCGCCCCGCGGGTCAGGTTTCGAGCGGCGACGTGTCGGCGAGCCAGCAGTCGGCGAGCGGGCCGGGCCAGTCCGCGCGGTTCGCCCACTCCGTCTCGCTCGGCGCCAGCGTCACCAGCACGCGGCCGAGTTCCAGCATGAACGCGTACAGCGTCACGTCGTTGCGCGTGTAGAACACCCGGCGCCACTCGCGGGCCTCGTCCACGTCGTCGATGATACGGCTCGTCCCCTGTTCGAACACGTCGGCTGCGAGGAGTTCCTGGACTGCGTCCTGGGTGTCGTCCACCGTCGGGAACGTCTGGAGGTGTGCGATCATGCTCGTTCCGAAGTCGTCGTCGGTGTATCCGACCTCGAGGTAGGACTCGTCCACCGCCGATTCGGAGAGCCGGACCGGACCGAAGACGTCCGTGTGTCGCGGCTCGTACCTGTCCATCCGGAACTGGTCCGAGGCCGTGTCGGCGAGGATATCTACCCGTCCCGGTGTCGCGGTTGTAGGCGTAGACGCGACGGTCCGTCGGCTCGCTGTCGTGGTTTCTCGTGGCGTGGGCGTCGTCGTGCGGGTGGACGTGCGTCACCGAGACGTGGCCGCTGTCCCACCTGTGGGCGTGCTGGGCAACCCCGTCGGTGTTCAGGTCGTCCGTCCTGTCCTCGTTCGTGACGGCGACGTAGTCGCCGCCGGGGTGGAACAGGCCGAACAGGAGGCTGGTGGTGTCGTCCCGCGTCGCCCGGTCGTACAGCCGCTCGTGGACGACGTCGTTCGGGAAGTTCGTCTCGTAGAACGGCCGGTCGGTGTAGTTGCCGTAGTACGTCCCGAGACGCTCCAGCGCGCTGTCGAGCGACTGCGGGTCGCCCCGCTCGGCGGCGAGTTTCACCTGCTGGACGAAGGTGTTGTTCCCGTTCGAGACGGCGTCCTCGACGGGGTAGTACGGCTGAATGTTCTGCCGGACGAACTCGGCGACGGTCGTCGTCGCGTCCTCGAGACGGGTCAGGTCGTTTGCCGTCACCGACGACTTCTCGCGGAGCTCGGCGACGACGCCGACCACCTGGTTGGCGAGCGTTCGGAGCTGTCTCGTCGCCGCGTCGTACTCGGTTGCGTGCCAGCGCAGGCTCTCGGCGACGGTCTGTGTCTGCTCGGCGAGGTCGGGGTAGGCCGTCTGGGGCGTCGGTGTCCCACTGGGTGTCTGCTCCGGCTCCGGCGTCGTCGTCTCGCTCTCGCCGCCGCCGCTCCCGTCGCCGTCGTCGCCGCCGCTCCCGTCGCTGTCGTCGCCGCCGCTCCCGTCGCTACACCCCGCGAGCGCCGCCATCCAGCCGCCGTCGTGCCGGCGACGA